>NZ_CP085036.1:0-1447776 GCF_020535405.1 Antiquaquibacter oligotrophicus
CCGCGTGACGAAGGGTGTGCCGCGCGCTACTAAAGTTGTTGCGTGAGTAAGACCGGATTCGACCTCTTCACCGACCGCTCCGTTGTCGCTATGCGCGTCAACGGCGAACTGAAGGACCTCGCGGCGACAACCGCAGACTCCGACACGGTCGAACCCGTCACCATCGATTCGCCCGATGGTCTCAACATCCTTCGCCACTCTGCTGCCCACGTCATGGCTCAAGCGGTGCAGTCCATCAACCCCGAGGCGAAGCTCGGCATCGGCCCGCCCGTCGAGGACGGCTTCTACTACGACTTCGACGTCGAGGAGCCCTTCACCCCTGAGGACCTCAAGGCGATCGACAAAGAGATGTCCCGCATCGTCCGTCAGGGCCAGCGCTTTCAGCGTCGTGTGGTGACCGAAGACGAAGCGCGACAAGAGTTGGCGGACGAGCCCTACAAACTCGAGCTCATCGGTCTCAAGGGAGCAGCATCCGGCACTGCGCAATTCGAGGACGGCGAGTCAGTCGAGATCGGCGGCGGCGAGCTCACGATCTACGACAACGTCGACGGCAAAACCGGAGAGGTCTTCTGGAAGGACCTGTGCCGCGGCCCGCACCTTCCGAATACGCGCATGATCGGCAACGGTTGGGCGCTCGTACGTAATGCCGCCGCCTATTGGCGTGGCTCTGAGAAGAACAAGCAGCTGCAGCGTATTTACGGAACGGCCTGGCCCACGAAGGACGAGCTGCGTGCGTACCAGGAGCGACAGGCCGAAGCGGCGAAGCGCGACCACCGCAAGTTGGGTGCCGAGCTCGATCTGTTCTCGTTCCCCGAGGAGATCGGTTCAGGCCTCGCGGTCTTCCACCCCAAGGGTGGAATCATTCGCGCAGAAATCGAAAACTACATGCGCGAGCGTCTTCGCTCCCACGACTACGAGCTCGTCAACACACCGCACATCACCAAAAAGCACCTCTTCGAGACGAGCCAGCACCTCAACTGGTATCGCGAGGGAATGTTCCCGCCCATGCATTTGGACGAGGAGACGGATGCCGAAGGCAACGTCACGCGTCAGGGTCAGGACTATTACCTCAAGCCCATGAACTGCCCGATGCACAATCTGATCTTCCGCGCGCGCGGACGAAGCTACCGCGAGCTGCCGCTTCGACTTGCCGAATTCGGAACCGTGTACCGCTACGAGAAGAGCGGAACGCTCCAGGGGCTCACACGTGTTCGCGGTCTCACTCAGGACGACGCGCACATCTACGTCACCGAGGATCAGGTGAAGGACGAGATCGCGCGTCAGCTCGATTTCGTGTTCGAGACCCTCCGCGGTTATGGGCTCACCGACTTCTACCTCGAATTGTCGACTCGCGACCCCGACAAGTCCGTCGGCACCGATGAGCAGTGGGAGGTCGCGACCGAGACCCTTCGCGAGGTGGCGGTCGACTCCGGACTCGAACTCGTGGCGGACCCGGGCGGTGCGGCCTTCTACGGGCCGAAGATCTCGGTGCAGGCTCGCGACGCGATTGGGCGCACCTGGCAGCTTTCGACGGTGCAGCTGGACTTCAACCAGCCAGAACTCTTCGAGCTGGAGTACACGGCGGCGGACGGAACGCGTCAGCAGCCCATCATGATTCACCGCGCGCTGCTCGGTTCCATCGAGCGGTTTTTCGCGATTCTGCTGGAGCACTATGCCGGCGCCTTCCCGGTGTGGCTCGCACCGGTGCAGGTTGTGGGTATCCCCGTCTCGGAGGAGCACGAGGAGTACCTGAGCGACATCATCCGTCGCCTGAAGGATGCCGGGGTGCGGGCAGAGCTCGACACCTCCAGTGACCGCATGCAGAAGAAGATCCGCACCCACACACTGCAGAAGATCCCCTATCTGCTGATCGCGGGAGCCGAGGATTCGGCCAATGGATCCGTGAGCTTCCGGTTCCGCGACGGTTCGCAGGAGAATGGCATTCCCGTGGACGATGCGGTCGCACGCATCCTCGACTCGATAGCGACCAAGGCCCAGGTCTAGTGCGGGACTACGACGGAACGGATCTCGGTGAGGCCGAGCCCGCATCGGATTTTGCGGCCGTTCCTGATGCTTTCCAGCGACTGTGGACTCCCTATCGCATCGCTTACATCAAGGCGAATTCGGAACAGGAACCGGGGGCGGAGGGGTGCCCGTTCTGTGTCGCCCCGACGCTGAGCGACGAAAAGGCCCTCATCGTTCACCGGGGCGAGCACGCGTTTGTGCTCCTCAATCTCTACCCCTACAACAGCGGTCATCTCCTCGTGTGTCCGTACCGCCATGTTGCGACGTATGACGAGGCGACTGCTGACGAGGTGGCGGAGATCGGTAGCCTCACTCAGACGGCCATGCGCGTGCTGACAGAGACCTCGGGATGCCACGGCTTCAACATCGGCATGAATCAGGGTCGGATCGCGGGTGCGGGTGTTGCTGAGCACCTCCACCAGCACATCGTGCCCCGATGGGCGCTCGACTCGAACTTCTTCCCCATCGTGGCGGGGACGAAGGCGGTGCCTCGCCTTCTCGGCGAAGTCCGTGCCGAGATCGCGGCGGCGTGGCCACAGAACTGACTCCGTCGTCGAGTCTCTCCACCACCAGACGTAGAATTTAAGGATCATGAGCTCACACAGCAACAACACTGACGGTTTCGGTACTACGCGCGTCAAGCGTGGTCTCGCGGAGATGCTCAAGGGCGGCGTCATCATGGACGTCGTCACCGCCGACCAGGCGAAGATCGCCGAGGATGCCGGTGCTGTGGCCGTCATGGCTCTTGAGCGTGTGCCCGCCGACATCCGCTCCCAGGGAGGCGTGGCGCGCATGAGCGACCCCGACCTCATCGATCAGATCATCGCGTCGGTCTCGATCCCCGTCATGGCGAAGGCCCGTATCGGCCACTTCGTCGAGGCTCAGGTCCTCGAGGCACTCAAGGTCGACTACATCGACGAGTCAGAAGTGCTCTCGCCCGCGGACTATGTGAACCACATCGACAAGTGGCAGTTCGATGTTCCCTTCGTGTGCGGGGCCACGAACCTGGGCGAGGCTCTGCGTCGCATCACCGAGGGAGCGGCGATGATCCGTTCCAAGGGTGAGGCCGGCACGGGTGACGTCTCCGAAGCGACCAAGCACATCCGCACGATCACGGGCGAGATCAACGCTCTGCGGTCGAAGACGAAGGACGAACTCTACGTCGCGGCCAAAGAACTTCAGGCGCCTTACGAACTCGTGCGAGAGGTCGCCGAGACGGGCAAACTTCCGGTGGTTCTCTTCACCGCGGGAGGTGTAGCGACGCCGGCGGATGCTGCGCTCATGATGCAGCTCGGCGCAGACGGCGTCTTCGTCGGCTCCGGCATCTTCAAGTCTGGCGACCCCGCCAAACGTGCCGCGGCGATTGTCAAGGCGACGACCTTCCACGACGACCCATCGGTGATCGCTGATGCGTCCCGTGGCCTCGGCGAGGCGATGGTGGGCATCAACGTCGCAGATCTCCCCGCACCGCACCGGCTCGCCGAGCGTGGCTGGTAAACCGACAGTAGGGGTGCTCGCCCTTCAAGGCGATTATCGCGAGCACCTCGCCGTGCTCGCCGAACTTGGCGCAAGGACCGTACCCGTGCGCCGCCCGAGTGAACTCGCTCAGGTCGACGGACTCGTCATCCCGGGCGGCGAGTCGACGGTCATGGACAAACTGAGCCGTCAGTTTGACCTCGCGGAGCCGCTCGTCGATGCAATCTCCGCCGGGCTTCCCGTGTACGGCACGTGCGCTGGACTGATCATGCTGTCGAACACCGTTGTCGACGCTATCGAGGGTCAACAGACCTTGGGCGGCCTCGATGTCGTTGTGCGCCGCAACGCTTTCGGTTCGCAAGTCGACTCGTTCGAAACCGATCTCGATATCCCCGCTCTCGGCGAACCGCCCGTGCACGCGGTGTTCATTCGCGCACCGATCGTGGAGTCGACGGGCCCCAGCGTCGACGTGCTGTCGGCGCTCGATGACGGCAGGGTCGTCGCTGTGCAGCAGGGCCCACTACTCGGGACAGCGTTCCACCCCGAGATCACCGGTGACGTCCGATTCCATCGCTACTTCCTCGACCGCATCATCGCTGCCTGACTCACACGCGACGCCCGTAGGCGATTATGTGGGTATGAAACTGTACTCGGACTTCGCTCCCCGCAGAACGCGCCAGGTCCTCGCGGATGTCACGGCCCTCGCGCTCATCGCAGCGTGGGTGTGGCTCGGCGTCACCGTCTACGGACTCGTCGCCCAACTTGCACAGTGGGGGCGGGACGTCGAGAACGCGGGCGCGGGTTTTCGGGACACCATGACGGAGGTGGGGGAGAACCTGGGGTCGATCCCGCTTATCGGTCCGGGCATCCGGGTGCCTTTTGACGGCGCTTCCGGTGCTGGTGAAACGCTCGAGGCGGCCGGCCAGAGTCAGCAGGAGACCGTCGCACTCTTGGCGACCACTCTGGGTGTGGGTATCGCCGTGCTGCCGATCGTGACGATTTTGCTGCTGTGGCTCATCCCTCGCGCCCGATTTGTGCGGCGCGCTGGCCGGGTTGGCGCCATTGCCGCATCGAGCGGAGGAATTGACCTTCTTGCCCTCCGTGCTCTTGCGACACAGAGGCTATCGGTGATCGCAACTGTCGATGCCGACGCGATGTCCGCCTGGCGGCGCGGGGACGAAGCCGTGATGCGCAAGCTTGCCGCCATCGAACTGGAGGCGTCCGGCATCCGATTGACCGATGGGCAAGTCGTCCCGACAACGAAGCTATAGCTGGTCGAGCCTGCGATATTTCGGACGCGCTCCGCGCGTGGACGCGTACCCATCGAGCTCCCGCACCTCACGCTCGGTGGTCACCGCCGCGGTACCGCTGCTGGTCCTATTCTCGGAATTCGCAAACCCGAACGCGAGTTCAAGAACGGACTCGGGATGCCCGTGCCGACGCATCCGCCGTGCGACCGAAAACTCCCAGAGATCTGCGTTGGGTCCCCACGAACACACAAGCTCATCGAGTTCGGAATGTTGAGGGCGGAAGTCCCTGAAGAACCCGGCCATGGCGTGCACACCCTGAGCGACGGTAATGCTCTCCAGCGAACGCCCGTCTGACTCGAGGGTCCGGAGGAAGGCGTTACGAGCGAATGAGATTCTGAACCAGCGCGAGGCCACCCGCCGATCGTACGGCAGGGTCCCGCGTGTTCGATCTCAGTAGACTGGTCGGCATGTCAGGCCACTCCAAGTGGGCGACGACCAAGCACAAGAAGGCGATCATCGATCAGCGTCGTGCCAAGTCGTTCGCCAAACTCATCAAGAACATCGAAGTCGCGGCGAAGATCGGCGGAGCCGACCTCTCGGGCAATCCCACTCTCGTTGACGCGGTACAGAAGGCAAAAAAGACTTCCGTGCCAAACGACAACATCGACCGCGCGATCAAGCGCGGTGCCGGCCTGACCGGTGAGAGCGTCGATTATCAGACGATCATGTACGAAGGCTATGGCCCGAACGGTGTGGCCCTTCTCATCGAGTGCCTCACCGACAACAAGAACCGCGCTGCCGCCGACGTTCGCACCGCTATGACACGCAACGGTGGCACACTCGCCGATCCGGGCAGTGTCGCGTACAACTTCCACCGCAAGGGCGTCATCTCGATCACCAAGACCGATGGAGTGACCGAGGACGACATACTCGAAGCCGTGCTCGAGGCCGGCGCAGAGGAGGTCAAGGACCAGGGTGGCGGATTCGAGGTCATCACCGACCCGTCTCAACTCGTTGAGGCCCGGACCGCGCTGCAGAACGCGGGAATCGATTACGACTCGGCCGATTCCGAGTTTGTGCCCGGTCTCAGTATCGACGTCGATGCCGAGACGGCACGGAAGGTGTTCCGTCTCATCGACGCGCTCGAGGACTCCGACGACGTTCAGAACATTTATTCGAACTTCGCCGTGTCGCCCGAGGTTCAGACCGAACTCGATCAAGACTAGGAGCATGGCGCTCAGAGTCCTCGGTATCGATCCCGGGCTCACGCGATGTGGCGTCGGAGTGGTCGACGTGGCGCCCGATCGCACAGCGTCCTTGGTGTTCGTTGGAGTGGTGCGCACACCCCCCGAACTCGCACTAGAGCGGCGACTGCTGGCGATCTCCGAGGGCATCAGTGAGGTCCTCGAGGAGTTCGCCCCGCACGCCGTGGCCGTTGAGCGTGTGTTCGCTCAACACAATCTGAGAACGGTCATGGGTACGGCGCAAGCAAGTGGGGTGGCATTGCAGCTCGCGGCATCCCGGGGCCTGACGGTTGGTCTTCATACGCCGAGCGAGGTCAAGGCGGCCATCACCGGCTATGGCTCGGCGGACAAACGTCAGGTGGCGTCGATGGTTGCTCGTGTGTTGCATCTCGACTCTCCTCCGAAGCCGGCTGACGCAGCGGATGCCCTCGCGCTCGCTCTGTGTCACGCGTGGCGCGGATCCCTTGCCGCACCGGCCATGGGCGACACGACGCTCACGCCTGCTCAGCGGTTGTGGCGTGACGCCGAAGTCGCGTCGAGAAGAGCGGTGCGCTCGTGATCGCGTCGGTCCGCGGGTCAGTCCTCGTGAGTGCTGGAACGACCGTTGTCATCGATGTCGGGGGAGTCGGGCTGTCGATCAGCACGACACCCCAAAACGCCCTTGCCTTGCGAGTAGGCATGGAGGCTACCGTTCACACGGCGCTTATCGTCCGTGAAGACGACCTTTCGCTGTTCGGTTTCGCGACGAAGGACGAACTCGACGTTTTTGACCTACTGCGAGGCGTGACCGGGGTAGGGCCGAAGAGCGCTCTCGGTGTTCTTGCGACAATGACGCCTGCGCAGATCGCGTCAGCGGTCGACGCCGAGGACGACGCCGCGTTCCGTAAGGTGCCCGGAATCGGACCCAAAACCGCGAAGCTCATCATCGTCAGCCTTGCCGGCAAACTCGCGGTCGCGTCCACCGTGACTGAGCCCGTGTCGAGCACGCCGAGCTCGGCTCGCGACGATGTCGCGGTTGCGCTTGTCGGGCTCGGTTGGCCCGAACGCGTTGCAGCGTCGGCCGTCGAGGATGCTCTCGCCGTTGCATCCGCAGCCGAAAAGGACAGCGTGCCGGCGCTCCTGCGCATCGCTCTCGCCTCGCTGGGCCCGCGGAGCTGACATGGATGTCGACGCAATTTCGAGCCCCGATCCCGAATCGGACCAGGAACTCGCCTTCGAGGGGGCGCTACGACCGAAATCTCTTGACGAATTTGTCGGCCAGACGAAGGTGCGCGGTCAGCTCGAGCTGCTCCTTAAGGCTGCCGCGATGCAAAACAGGGCACCCGATCACATCCTGCTGGCCGGGCCGCCCGGACTCGGAAAAACGACGCTCGCCATCATCGTCGCGCTCGAGAGCGGCAAACCATTGCGAATGTCGAGCGGTCCGGCGATTCAACACGCTGGCGATCTCGCGGCAGTCCTCTCGTCTCTCGTGCCCGGTGAAGTTCTCTTTATCGACGAGATCCACCGCATGGCGCGCTCGGCCGAGGAGATGCTCTACCTCGCGATGGAGGATTTCCGGATCGACATCATGGTGGGAAAGGGCGCGGGCGCTACATCGATTCCGCTCGAACTCGCGCCATTTACCCTCGTCGGAGCCACCACGAGGGCTGGCCTCCTCCCTAATCCTCTCCGCGACAGGTTCGGATTCACCGCACACCTGGAGTTCTACGATGAACCCGAACTCGAACGAGTATTAGCCCGAGCCGCCGACCTCCTGGGTCTTGAGTTGTCCGGTGATTCGCGAGCAGAGATTGCCCGCCGCAGCCGCGGGACCCCACGAATCGCAAATCGTCTCCTCCGACGGGTGCGCGACTATGAACTCGTCCACGGCGGGGGAGCCTCAGTTGCCGCCGTCCAGGCCGCGCTCGAGCTTTACGATGTCGACCCACTCGGGCTTGACCGGTTGGACCGGGCCGTGATGCACGCCGTGCTCATGAGATTCGACGGGGGACCGGTGGGCCTGAACACCCTCGCGGTCTCGGTAGGAGAAGAAGCGGAGACGATCGAGTCGGTCGTCGAGCCGTTCCTCGTTCGAATCGGGCTGCTCACGCGCACACCTCGAGGCCGAGTGGCGAGCCGTGAGGCGTGGAAGCACTTCGGGCTGCGACCACCCGCGGCATCCGGTGCCCAGCCGGGCCTCTTCGACGATGACCTATAATTGGGGCGGTTGCCCAGCTACGTCGCCGTAGACTGCGAACCATGGCTCGGCAGAGTGCCGACAACCCCCACCCCGGAAGGTGTCCTTGATGGATCCGTTAACTATCGGAATGCTTGCCATCCTGGCTGTGCTCGTGTTTTTCATGTTCCGCAATAGCAGGAAGCGCAAGCAGCAGGCGGAGGAGCTCTCGCTGAAGATGGTTCCGGGCGTGCGCGTCATGACCAGCTTCGGTCTGTTCGCGACCCTCGTGTCGGTTGACGACATCAAGAACGAGGCGGTGCTCGAGGTGAGCCCCGGTGTTTTTGTTACCGTCCACAAGCAGACTCTCGCCAAGGCCGTAGAAGAAGCCGAGGGCGAGCCCGGTGAACCGCGCTCGGTTGAAGAGGCGATGGAGATTGCCAACCGTGAGGCAGCGGAGCGCGAGGCGGCTGAGGCCGCCGCTGCGGATACCGAAGAGCCCGCGTACGGTGAGCGCATCGAGCCCGAGAAGAAGCCTCGGTCAAAGAAGGCCTCCGAGTAGCACTAGCCTAGGTTGCTGGCTCCGCAATGCGGGGCCAGCACTTCACGGCGGGTCCGCGACGAAGCGGTCCGCAACGCACAGAAAGCTGAGATACCCCCGTGGCACGATCAACTCCCGTCCGTAAGGCGTGGCGTTCTCTCACCTGGCTCGGAGTCATCATCGTCGGACTCATCGCCATCAACGGGGCTGGTGTCCTGTGGGGCGGCGGGTCCTGGGTTCCGAAGCTCGCGCTCGACCTCGAAGGTGGAACGCAGATTATTTTGGCCCCGCAGCTCGAGAGCGGTCAGACGGTCACGGCGGAGCAGCTCGACCAAGCGGTCTCCATCATCCGACAGCGTGTCGACGCCAGTGGTGTCTCCGAGGCCGAGATCAGCACGCAGGGCGGGCAGAACATCGTTGTGGCCATCCCGGGTGTGCCAGACGACCAGACGATCGCACGGATCGAGTCGTCCGCGAAGCTCGAGTTCCGACCTGTCATTTACACGGATGCCGCGGCCAACAGCGCAGTCGGCGCCGATGGCAGCACGTCGACTGCAACTCCTGAGCCCACTCCGGTTCCCCTGTCGACGGAGCTCACCGCTTCGCCCACCGACGCGAGCGACCCGAGTTGGGTATCGCCAGCACTCTTCGATGAGTTCCAGAACTTCGACTGCTCCTCTATCGAGGAGAACCAGGCCAACGTCGCACCGTCCGACCAGCCGCTCGTGACGTGTGACACCTCGGGCATCGAGAAGTTCATCCTTGGACCCGTTGAGGTCACTGGCGAGCAGATTTCCGACGCGACGAGCGGCCAGATCTCTAACTCGCAGGGTGCCAGCACCGGCCAGTGGGGTGTGTTCATCACCTTCAACGAAGAAGGCACGAAGGACTTCGCCGAGGTCACGAAGCGACTCTTCAGCTACCTGTCGACGGATGCGGCCACGCCCGACCCGCGCAATCGCTTCGCCATCGTGCTCGACGGCAGTGTGATTTCGGCGCCGACCACGCAGGGTGTGATCCAGGACGGCCGTCCGCAGATCTCCGGTTCGTTCACGCAGGAGAGCGCAAAGACTCTCGCCGATCAGCTCAAGTTCGGTGCACTGCCGATCGGATTCGAGATCCAGAGCCGCGACACGATCTCCGCGACCCTCGGTTCGTCCCAGCTTCTCAGCGGACTTATCGCCGGTGTGATTGGACTCGCGCTCGTTGTGGTCTATTCACTGATCCAATACCGGGCCTTGGGCTCGGTCACCATCGCCTCGCTGTTGATCGCCGCGCTCATCACCTATCTGTTGATCGCGATTCTCTCGTGGCGACAGGGCTACCGATTGTCTTTGGCCGGTGTCGCAGGTCTTATCGTGGCCATCGGTATCACCGCGGACTCCTTCATCGTCTACTTCGAACGAATCCGCGACGAGCTTCGAGACGGAAAGAGCCTCGAATCCTCGGTCGAGGCCGGCTGGAAGCGCGCTTTCCGCACGATCCTCGCGTCGGATGCCGTCAACTTCCTCGCGGCAGCGATCCTCTTCATCCTCGCGGTCGGTAACGTTCGCGGGTTCGCGCTCACGCTCGGTCTCACCACGATCGTCGACCTGATCGTCGTCTCGCTCTTCACGCACCCGGTGCTTCAACTTCTCGGAAGAACAAGGTTCTTTGGTGAAGGTCATCGCTTCAGCGGGCTCGACCCGAAGGCGCTTGGCGCCGTCTACCGCGGTCGCGCGCAGTTCCGCGAGCCCGTGGGTGTTGCGGAGACCAAGCGCGCCAAGAGCAGCCGGGAAGCGGCTCGCCGACAGACGATCGCGGAGCGGAAGGCGGCAGAGGCCGCGGGATCCTCAGCTTCGAGCGAAGGGAAAGATTCCTGATGGCCAGCTTCTCGCAGTTCGGAAACGACCTCTACACCGGTAAGCGTTCGTTCGACTTTGTCGGCAAAAAGCGCATCTGGTTCACGGCCGCGATCATCATGCTCATCATCGCCGTGGGTGGCACTGTGCTCCGCGGTGGTTTCGTGCTCGGAATCGAGTTCACGGGCGGCTCGGAGTTCACCATCAGCAATCCCGCCGATGTCGATCAGACACTCGCGCAGGATGCCGTGGCAGAAATCGTGCCCGGCTCGACGTCTCGTGTTTCCGTCGTCAATGGTGGCGACTCGATCCGTGTTCAGACCGATCAGGTGTCGACCGAGGAGTCTCAGGAGATCCGTGACGCGCTTTCGGCCGCGTACGACGTCTCTGAGGACCAGGTCACCTATTCGTTCATCGGTGCGACGTGGGGTGCTGACATCACCCGATCGGCCCTGACCGCTCTCGGTGTGTTCCTGCTCTTCGCGGCGGCGACGATGGCGCTCTACTTCCGCACCTGGAAGATGTCGGCCGCGGCGATCATCGCGCTCATCCACGACCTCATTTTCACCGCGGGTGTCTACGGCATCGTCGGGTTTGAGGTGACCCCCGCCGCGGTCATCGGATTCCTTACTATTCTCGGATACTCGCTCTATGACACCGTTGTGGTGTTCGACAAGATCCGCGAGAACACTGCTGAAGGCTCATCCAGGACCTTCGGCGAGTCGGTGAACCTCGCCGTCAACCAGACGCTGGTGCGCTCGATAAACACGTCGGTGGTTGCGCTTCTGCCCGTCGCGTCGATTCTCTTCATCGGATCGGTCCTGCTCGGTGCAGGCACCCTGCGCGACATCGCCCTCTCGCTCTTCATCGGGATCTTCGTCGGAACCTACTCGACGATCTTTATCGCGGCTCCGCTCTACGCCTGGATGCGTCAGGGCGAGACGATCGTGAGGAAGAACGATGAGCGCAAGGCCTCGTCGGCGCGGATGTCGGGAGCGGTTCGCTAAGGGCCGATTCGACCCGTCCGATCGGAATCGATGCACCTCCCGAGCCGCGTAGAATTGCGTGAGGAGGTGGGTGCATGACGGAGACGACTCAGAGCGCCGCCTCATTCCGCAGCCTTCTGCCAAGACTCTTTTCGCGCGCACAACCTGCCGGGGCGGTCGATCGTCTCATCAAAACGGTGAAGATGCACCATCCGCGTGCAGATACGGCCATCATCGAACGCGCCTACACCGCAGCCGAGCGTGCGCATCGCGGTCAGCGGCGTAAGAGCGGTGAGCCGTACATCACCCACCCCGTTGCCGTCGCCCAGATTCTGGCCGACCTCGGCATCGGCACGAAGACAGTTGCGGCGGCCCTGCTTCACGACACGGTGGAAGACACCGACTACACGCTCGATGTGCTGCGGGCTGACTTCGGCGACGAGATCGCCATGCTCGTCGACGGGGTTACCAAGCTCGACAAGCTGAAGTACGGCGACAGTGCACAGGCGGAAACCGTACGCAAGATGGTAGTCGCGATGTCGAAGGACATCCGCGTGCTGGTGATCAAACTGGCTGACAGACTGCACAACGCCCGCACCTGGGGCTTCGTGGAGGAGGCCTCGGCGACACGTAAGGCCACGGAAACCCTCGAGATTTACGCGCCGCTCGCCCACAGGCTGGGGATCCAGGCCATCAAACTCGAGCTCGAGGACCTCTCGTTCGCGGTGCTGCACCCGAAGCTCTACGTCGAGATCGAGAGCCTCGTGAGCAAGCGCACCCCACAGCGCGAGCAGTTCATGCAGCAAGTTATCGACGCCGTTAACGACGATCTAAAGGCATCGAAGATCAAGGGGTCGGTTGTGGGCCGCCCCAAGCAGTACTACTCGATTTACCAGAAGATGATTGTCCGCGGGCGCGAGTTCGATGAGATCTACGACCTCGTGGGTATTCGAGTCCTCGTGGGGTCCGTGCGCGACTGTTATGCCGTCCTGGGTTCGATCCACGCTCGCTGGACGCCGGTACCCGGCCGCTTCAAGGATTACATCGCGACACCAAAGTTCAATCTGTACCAGTCGCTTCACACAACGGTGATCGGTCCGCAGGGCAAGGCGGTCGAGATCCAGATCCGTACGCACGAGATGCACCAGCGTGCCGAGTTCGGTGTCGCTGCGCACTGGAAGTACAAGGATCGTGTCAATAGCGGACGTGGTGACACGGGGACGGCCGTCGCTACGGACAGCGACATGGCGTGGCTTGCGCACATCAACGACTGGCAGGCGGAGACGGACGACCCGAGTGAGTTCCTCGACAGCCTCCGATTCGAGATCGGTGCCAAAGAGGTCTACGTCTTCACACCGCAAGGAAAAGTCATCGGTCTGCCGGCCGGAGCCACTCCCGTGGACTTCGCCTACGCCGTTCACACCGAAGTCGGACATCGAACGATGGGCGCGAAGGTCAACGGTCGCCTTGTGCCTCTGGAGAGCACTCTCCAGAGTGGTGACTCCGTCGAGGTGTTCACGTCCAAGAATCCGGATGCCGCTCCGAGCCAGGATTGGCTGAGCTTCGTCAAGAGCACCCGTGCACGCAACAAGATCAAGGCTTGGTTCACGAAGGAGCGCCGCGAAGAGGCGATCGAGCAGGGCAAGGATGCCATCGCGCGGGCCATGCGCAAGCAGAATCTCCCACTGCAGAAGCTCATGAGTCAGGACTCGTTCGCCGAAGTAGCATCGCAGCTGCGGTATGACGACGTCTCCGCGCTGTACGCCGCAGTCGGCGAGGGACACGTCTCCACTCAATCCGTTATCGAGAAGGTCGTTGCGCTCGTCAGCGAGGACGACACGGAGGACGATCCGACATTCGTGCCAAAAGCACGCTCGCGTGCGCTGAAGAACAGCGACTCCGGTGTGCTCGTTCGTGGCGCCCCCGACATCCTCGTCAAACTCGCTCGATGCTGCACGCCTGTGCCGGGTGACGACATCGTGGGCTTCGTCACGCGAGGCGCCGGGGTTTCCGTGCACCGAACCGATTGCAACAACGTTGAGTCGCTCATGCACGAACCTGAGCGAATTATCGAGGTGGAGTGGGCACCGAGCTCCAAGAGCGTTTTCCTCGTTCAGATCCAGATTGAGGCTCTCGATCGCCCCGGACTGCTGTCGGATGTCACTCGTGTACTCACCGAAAACCACGTCAACATCCTGTCGGCGACGGTATCGACGTCGAGTGAGCGCTTGGCGCTGAGCCGATTTGTCTTCGAAATGGGTGACACGACGCACCTCGATCGCGTTCTGAACGCCGTGCGGCGCATCGACGCCGTGTACGACGTCTATCGCGTCAACTCTGGCTAAGCACGCTCCACGCCTGAAGAACCCTCTCCATCGCTCGCCGCTTGTGCGGGAGCTTGTGGCGCGAGAGCTCCACGGTCAGGGTTTCCAGGCTGAGATTGCACTCCCGCATGAGCGTGATCACGGTCGTCTCGTCTCGCGGTGTCCATCGATCGGTGAACCGCGCGAGGTCGGCGGTCGTGCGCAGGGGAGTGGTCACCTGGACACCGCCCACTCGCACAACCTCAGAGGGCTGCAACACAACCTCCCGAATGATGACGTGCGGTTGGGAACGATGCGCGATCCGAGCCTCCTGTGCGGTGCAAAACTCGTGTGGCACGGGTGGACACGAGCGCGCGCCCCAAATCCAGGCCGCCGTTCCCCGTTCGGCTATGAGTTTGTCGTGATCGAGGAGCATACCCGCGGCCCGAAGCCTCGGTGTCGGGAACTCGTCGAACCGGGCATAGCCGCGGTCGATGGCGACGAGTTCGCCGTCGAGAGCCATCGCCGACAACTCCGCGATAGGGAACTGATCGGGGCCGAGGATGCCGTGCATCCTCACATCATCGTCGCCCCGGGAGAGTCGAGCGCTTTGGCCTGTAGATCTGTGAAGATCTCGCGCACTTTCCCTAGGAGGAGATAGCTCCGAGCCAGGCCTTGCGAGCTTCCAAAGCTTCCTTTGCCTTGGCAATGCGCTTTTTATCTCCGCTGGCCTTGGCCTCGTCGAGCTCACGCTCGAGCTTGGCGATAGCCGAGTTCAACTGGCCGAGGAAACCCTCCTCGCGCTGCTGGCGTTCGGGGTTTGACTTCTGCCAGTGCTCTTCGTCTAGCTTGCGCACGGCGTTCTCGACCTTCCGGAGCCGATCCTCCACCGCCCGAATCTGGTCGCGGGGAACCTTGCCGATCTCATCCCAACGCTTCTGGATAGCGATGAGTGCTTCCCGTGCCTTGTTGCGATCGGTGATTGCGAGAATCGCCTCCGCTTCGGTGAGGAGCTCCTTCTTTTTGGCGAGGTTCCCCTCAAACTCGGCGTTCTCCTGAGCGTCCAACTCAGACTTGGCGGCGAAGAGCACGTCTCCCGCAGCCTTGAACTTCGCCCACAGAGCGTCATCGACCTTCTTGCCCGCGCGACCTGCCCGCTTCCAGTCGTCGAGCAGCGAACGGTAGGCCGGGATGCCAGCAGCACCCTGTGCGGAGAGCGCTTCGGCTTTGTCAACGAGGGCCTGCTTGGCGTTGCGAGCGTCTCGGTGCTGACTGTCGAGTTCGGCGAAGAATGCCTTGCGATGTGTCTCGATCGTCGTCCGTGCTGCCCGGAATCGCTTCCAGAGGTCGCTATCTTCGCCCTTCGGGAGACGCGGCCCCTCGTTCTGCTGTTTCTGCCATTCCGCGAAGAGGGCGTCGAGCTCGGCCGAGACCGCCTTCCACTGTGCCTTGGCCGGGTCTTGCGCCGCGAGCTTCTCCGCCGCAACAACGAGCTTCTCGCGCTCTTCGAGGGCGGCGGCGATAGCTGCTTTCGCTTCTGCCTTCTGCTTCTCGGTGAGTTCGGTCACAGTGCCACCGAGCGCCTCGAGACGTCGCTGGAGAGACGGGAGGTCCCCGACTGCATTCGCAGAAGAGACGCTGGCGCTCAGGGTCGAGACGGCCTTGGCGACATCCGATGGCGATGCACCGCGTTTAACACGTTGCTCGAGGAGGGTCACCTGACCGGCGAGCTCTGCATATTTGCGCTCGAAGTATGCGAGCGCTTCTTCGGGAGTGCCATCCGGGTAGGAGCCGACGGCACGTTCGCCGTCAGCTTCCCGAACGAACACCGTGCCGGTCTCGTCGACGCGGCCCCATGGAGCCTTTTCGTCTGTCACGTGGATCACCCTGTCTGCTGTGCCCTGCGGATACGGTGGGCCCTAGTTAGCCTATGGCACCGGTTCCGTGGCCGGTCGGTCTATTCGAGCGTGAAGCCCGTGATGGTTGTGGGGACGGCGGGGGCGCCATCCGGAGCACCGTCTGCGGTGCCTTGCGACGTCACGCTCGCGATGAGCGCGTCAAGTCCGGATGTGACGGTGCCGACGACCGAGTACCCGCCAGCGGAGTCGGCCGGGAGCACGGTGTCCTGCACCACGATGAAGAACTGGTGCCCATTGCTGTACGCGTCGTCACCGACACGCGCGATCGCGATCGTTCCCGCGGGGTAGAGCCCGTCCGCCGGCGCATTCTCGATCGGGCCGAAGCTGTAGGTCAGATCCGACGTGCCATTGGCGTCGAGAGCTCCACACTGGATCAGCCCTGCCGATTCGCTGGTCACGAGACGGTGGCAGGCCTTGTCGATGTAGTAGCCGTCGTTCGCGTCTTTGAGGAGCGAAGAGACCGCTTGCGGAGCCACGGTCGGGTCGAGCTCCACACCGAGGCTGATGTCCCCGTTGAACACGATGCTCCCGGTGTACGGGCGCTGTTCGGCGAAGTCGGGGGCAGGCACGTCACCGACGTTCTGTCCCTCGGGTGTTGCCGTTGCCGATGCCGAGGGTGAAGCGGATGGAGTTGGCGTGGGCGTGCCGGGGCCGCCGGAGAAGTAGAAAATTTGCAGCGCGCCAGCTACTGCCGCGACAGCGACAACACCGATGATCGCGAGAATGTTGTCCCGACGCCGCCGCTTGTGTTGATTCTCGTGGACTGCCTGCCGTGCGTTGTAACGGCGAAGTCGTTCGCGTGCCTCGCGTGCTTCGCGTGCGCTGCTCTTGTTGGGGGCCACGGTGCTCCTTGCGCGTCATGGGGGGACCAGTGAACCTTACGACGACCGCCGCGAACTGAGCAAAACCGTGTCGCTCGTCGCGGATACCATGGCCTGATGGATGCCGGGAGCGGGTTGTTCGGCGGTGCGACGCCTCTCGCTGTCCGTATGCGTCCGCGGTCGCTCGACGAGGTTGTCGGACAGCGCCACTTGCTCGGACCGGGAAGTCCGCTTGTGGCCCTCGCTGCGGGGTCGAGCGAAAGCCAATCGGCCGTGTCGATCATCCTGTGGGGTCCTCCCGGCACGGGTAAAACGACGCTGGCGAAGTCGATCGCCCAGAGCTCAGGGCGCAAGTTCGTCGAGCTGTCAGCAGTCACCGCTGGTGTGCGCGATGTTCGCCAGGTGATGGAGGAAGCGCTCTCTGCGCGCGATCTCTACGGGCTCTCGACGGTGCTCTTCCTTGACGAGATACATCGGTTCACGAAGGCGCAACAAGACGCACTCCTGCCGGGAGTCGAAAACGGCTGGGTGATCCTCGTCGCGGCAACCACCGAGAATCCGTCGTTTTCAGTGATCTCACCTCTCTTGTCACGATCACTTCTTCTGACCCTCGAACCCCTCGATGACAACGATCTCGGTGCTCTCATCGATCGAGCGCTCGTGGACGAGCGTGGACTCAAGGGAGCGATTGAGCTGGATGACGATGCCAAAGCGGCGATCATCCGTCTGTCCTCCGGGGATGCTCGCCGAGCGCTCACCGCACTCGAAGCCTCTGCTCAAGCCGCCGCGGCGGAGCACGAGGGGGAGGCCTCCCCTCGTGTGACCCAAGACACCGTCTCGATCGCTGTGGATCGAGCGCTCCTGCGGTACGACCGTCAGGGCGATGAGCACTACGACGTCATCAGCGCCTTCATCAAGTCCATCCGCGGCTCGGACGTCGATGCGGCGCTCCATTACCTCGCTCGCATGATTGAGGCGGGCGAGGATCCGAGATTCATCGCGAGGCGCGTGATCATCAGCGCGGCCGAGGACATCGGTATGGCCGACCCCCAGGCACTCCTGATCGCGACCGCGGCAGCCGAAGCCGTGCAACTCATCGGCATGCCAGAGGGGAGGATTCCGCTGGCCGAAGCTGTCGTGTATCTCGCCACGGCCCCGAAGTCGAACGCGGCCTACTTGGGAATCGATGCCGCGATTGCGGATGTCCGGGCCGGTCGTATTGGCCGTGTACCGACCCACCTCCGGGACGCGCACTACCCGGGTGCCAAGCGACTGGGGCACGGTAAGGGATACATCTACGCCCATGACACCGAGTACGGCGTTGCGACGCAACAGTATTTGCCAGACGAACTCGAGGGCACGACCTACTACAGCCCGACGAATCACGGCAACGAGAGGGACATCGCTGCCCGGCTGGAGCGTCTCCGAGCGATTTTGCGCGGCACCTGATCCAATCGCCAGCGGTAGGCACGATCTCTGGTAAAGTAGCGGGGTTCGACTGGATGTCGGACACATCCCACCCCGTATTGCTCCCGGAGCGCCCCGACGTGCGTGCCGAACCGGAGCGGTGTGGCGATGCACGTTCGTGAGCCGCGATCGCCGCGGCCATGTAGTGAAAGGCTCCAGCATGCCCACGAAGTCCCAGGACCGCCGCAAGGTCCGTCTCTCCCGCGCTCTCGGTATCGCGCTCACGCCCAAGGCGGCGAAGTACCTCGAGAAGCGTCCCTACGCTCCCGGTGAGCACGGCCGCACCAAGCGCAAGGCCGACAGCGACTACGCCGTTCGTCTCCGCGAGAAGCAGCGTCTGCGCGAGCAGTACGGCATCCGCGAGAAGCAGCTGCGCATCCAGTTCAACGAGGCCCGCAAGACCGCCGGTCTGACCGGTGAGAACCTCGTCGAGCAGCTCGAAATGCGTCTCGACGCCCTCGTGCTCCGCGCCGGCTTCGCTCGCACCACCGCCCAGGCTCGCCAGATGGTTGTGCACCGCCACATCCTCGTCGACGGCAAGCTCGTCGACCGCCCGTCCTTCCGCGTCAAGCCGGGTCAGCTCATCCACGTCAAGGAGAAGAGCGAGGGCCTCGAGCCGTTCCAGGTCGCGGCGGCCGGTGGCCACGCCGACGTGCTGCCCAAGGTTCCCGCCTACCTCGAGGTCGAGCTCGACAAGCTCCAGGCACGCCTGGTGCGCCGTCCGAAGCGTGCCGAGGTCCCCGTCACGTGTGACGTCCAGCTCGTTGTTGAGTACTACGCGGCGCGCTAAGCAGCACAATCGCTTTACGCTGGAGCGGGTCATCCATCTGGGTGGCCCGCTTCGGCCTTTAAGGAGTACTCATGACCGGTGGAGATATTGCTGGACTGATTGCGGCGGGCATCTTCGCGGTCCTCGTGGGTCTTCTCGCCATCCCACTTGTCAAGCTCGGTCGCGTTTTTGATGAGACCAGCAGTGCCATTCGCGAGTTGAGTTCGAATGTCACCCCGCTGCTCGAGGAGGCGACGACCACGATCAGCGAGACCAACAAGCAGATCGCGCGGGTCGATGCGATCACGAGCAACGTCGAGGAGGCTACCGGCAACGCGTCGTCCCTTGTCGCTCTCTTCGCGGCAACCGTAGGTGGACCGCTCATCAAGATCGCGGGGTTCTCTGCAGGTGTTCGGGCGGCCATCGGAGGGCTCCGGCCTGGCCGCAAGTCGGCGTCACGAACGAAGTAAGCTTGGTGCGGGTAGCGCCCAGAAGCGTCGCCTTCCACTGATCGTTTCGACTCAAGGAGCACACATGAAGGGCGTTCTTCTCGTACTGGCAGGTGTCGCCGTCGGCTTCGTCGTCGCACACCAGGTGGCAAAAACCCCCGAGGGTAAGAGATTCTTCGAGGACGTCGACTCGAAGGCGCGGGAGTTCGGAAACGCGGTGGTTGACGGCTACAAGGCCCGCGAGGCGGAGCTGCGTGCCGCCGTTGCGGAGGCCGAAGAGGCGATCGCCGACCTCAAACGCTCCCGCTAAGCCATCCATCACCCGCGGGCACACTGCCCGCTCATCATTTTCAGGAACCCATGCAGACCGCCGATATCCAGAACCGCTGGCTGACCTTTTTCGGAGATCGCGGTCACACCGTGGTCCCGTCCGCTTCGCTCGTGAGCGACGACCCCACCCTGCTTTTCACGGTGGCGGGAATGGTGCCGTTTGTGCCCTACCTCACGGGGCTGGTACCCGCGCCGTTCCCACGCGCAACGAGCGTTCAGAAGTGCATCCGCACCCTCGACATCGAGGAGGTCGGGAAGACGCCACGGCACGGCACGTTCTTCCAGATGAACGGCAACTTCTCGTTCGGCGACTACTTCAAAGAGGGCGCCATCACCTACGCGTGGGAGCTTCTCACGACGGAGGAGTCCAAGGGTGGGCTCGGTTTCGATGAGAAGGACCTCTGGGTCACCGTCTACAAGGATGACGACGAGGCCATCGACCTGTGGAAGAAGGTCGCAGGCCTCTCCGACGAGCGGATCCAGCGGCTCGACAAGGACACGAACTACTGGTCGACCGGCCAGCCCGGCCCGGCTGGCCCGTGCTCGGAGATATTTTTCGATCGCGGCCCCAAGTACGGCATCGACGGGGGACCGGCGACCGACGACGATCGGTACGTCGAAATCTGGAACCTCGTTTTTATGCAGTATCTGCGAGGCGAGGGAAGCGGCAAGGACTTCGAGATCCTCGGTGAACTGCCCAAAAAGAACATCGACACCGGCATGGGCATGGAGCGTGTCGCCTTCATCAAGCAGGGTGTAGAGAACTTCTACGAAATCGATCAGGTGCGGCCCGTCCTCGATCGGGCATCCGAATTGTCCGGACGCAACTACGGCCACAATCACGACGACGACGTTCGGATGCGCGTGATTGCCGATCACGTGCGCTCCGGCCTCATGCTCATGTCGGATGGCGTCACACCCAGCAACGAGGGGCGCGGATACATCCTCCGTCGACTACTCCGCCGCACGGTGCGCGCAATGCGTCTCCTCGGAGTCGAAGAGCCGACTTTCGCCGAACTGTTCCCGGCATCCCGTGACGCCATGAAGGCGCAATATCCCGAGGTTGCCACCGACTTCGACCGCATTTCTCGATTGGCGCTGGCCGAGGAAGAGACGTTCCTGCGCACGCTCGCGAGCGGAACCACCATCCTCGATGTTGCCGTCGCTCGGACTCGGCAGGCTGGATCGGCCGAGTTGCCGAGCGACACGGCCTTCCTGCTCCACGACACGTACGGTTTCCCCATCGATTTGACGCTGGAGATTGCCGAGGAGGCTGGTCTCTCCGTTGACCGGGATGCCTTCGATTCCCTCATGCACCGCCAGCGCACGCTTGCCAAGGAGGATGCCAAGTCCAAGAAGCAGCACCTGGCCGATCTTTCGGTCTACAGCGCGTTCCGGGCTCAAGGCGAAACCGCGTTCACCGGCTACGAGTACCTGTCGACGGACAGCACCGTGCTCGGCATTATCAAGAATGGCGAATCGGTGACGAAGGCCTCGGCGGGGGATATCGCGGAGATCATCCTCGCGGAGACCTCGTTGTATGCGGAGTCCGGTGGTCAAGAGGCGGATGCCGGCACCATCGTCGGCTCGGGCTACGAGCTCGAGGTCCTCGACGTGCAGCGTCCCGTGAAGGGTCTCATCAGCCACAAGGTGCAGGTCACCTCGGGTGAGGTGGGTGTCGGCGATGCGGCTACAACACTCGTCGACGCGGACTGGCGCCGTGGCGCTGAGCAAGCACACTCCGCTACGCACCTCATCCACGCGGCCCTCCGACAGATCTTGGGCCCGCAGGCTCACCAGTCCGGTTCGTACAACAAGGCCGGCTACATGCGTCTCGATTTCTCGTGGAACGAGGCCCTGTCGCCGGCCACACGTTCCGAGGTCGAGGAAGTCGCCAACAACGCGGTGCGTGACAACCTCGAGGTGACGACACGCATCATGTCCCTTGACGAAGCGAAGTCGCTCGGCGCGATGGCTCTCTTCGGCGAGAAGTACGGCGAGACGGTTCGTGTCGTCGAGATCGGGGGGCCGTGGTCGCTCGAACTGTGCGCCGGCACCCACGTGTCGCGTTCGTCCGAGATCGGTCTCATCAACGTCGTGGGCGAGTCCTCCGTCGGAGCGACGAACCGACGTATCGAATCGCTCGTGGGTCTCGACGCGTTCCGGGATCTCGCGACGGAGCGTGCCATCGTTTCTGAGCTCACGTCGAGCCTCAAGACGCCGCGTGAACAGCTTCCAGAGCGCATCGCAGAACTGGTGGCGAGTCTCAAGGCCGCGGAGAAAACGATCGCGCAGTTCGAGCAGGCCGCCCTGTCCCAGCGGGTGCCCGCTCTCGTCGAGAATCGCCGGCTCGTCGGTTCGACGACCATCGTCGCCGAGAATCTCGGGTCCGTGGCATCCGGCGACGACCTCCGCTCGCTGGCGCTGTCGGTGCGCGAGCGACTCGGGTCGGAACCGGCTCTCGTCGCCCTTGGAGCTGACGTTGGCGGCAAGCCAGCGATCATCGTCGCGACCAACGACGCCTCGCGAGCTCATGGGCTCAAGGCCGGCGTTCTCGCGAAGGCTGCCGCAGGCGTCCTCGGTGGTGGTGGCGGCGGCAAGGACGATATCGCCCAGGGCGGCGGAACGGATGTTTCGGCCATTGGTGCCGCGCTCGACGCGGTCGTGAGCCAGGCCGCTTCCTGATGCGTTCGGGCGTTCGCCTCGGTGTCGACGTCGGGACGGCGCGCATCGGGGTCGCCCGGAGCGATCTGCACGGAATGCTCGCGACTCCGGTCGAGACTGTCCCGCGCGGAGCAGGCGACGTTGAGCGAATCGCGGCCATTGTGGCCGAGACAGAGTGCATGGAGATGATCGTGGGTCTCCCTATCGCGCTGTCGGGCAATGAGACCGCGTCGACGGCGGATGCTCGCGAATTCGCCGGCCGCCTCGCGGACCTCGGCGTGGCCACCGTCCGCGTCGTCGACGAACGTCTGTCCACGGTGTCTGCGCACGCCGCATTGCGGTCGTCTGGCAGGCGGGAGAAGGGGTCCCGCTCAGTCGTCGATCAGGTCGCCGCCGTTATAATCCTTCAGCACGCACTCGACTCCGAGCGTGCGTCCGGCCGCCCGCCCGGCGCGCTCATCGATCCGCACGAAGGAGCCTAAGTGGCGAACGAACCGAGCTGGGAGGACATCTTCACTCCCCGCGACACGGCGCCGGACCAGAATGCGGCTCCTCAGCCCGCCAGCGCTCCCGTTGTGGTGGCACCGGCGTTAAGTCGACGCGAAGCGCGTGAGCGTCAGGCGACTGGGGCGGGAGGTGGCGGCTCGCGCGGTGGTGGTCGTGGACGCGATAACAGCGGCAACTATGGTCGGACTCCGCGTAAGCGGCGTCTTCTGTGGCTCTGGATCACGCTGCCCATCGTGCTCATCGTCGGTGGACTCGGCGGTGCAGCGGCCTATGGCTGGCTCAACTACGAGGACCAGATCCGAGAACTCATTGGCTGGGAACTTCCTAACGACTACACCGGCGCCGGCAACGGTGTGGAAGTCATCGTCCCCATCCAATCGGGGGACATCGGCGCAGACGTTGCCAAAACTCTCCACGACGCGGGTGTGACGATGACGTTTGATGCCGTCTACGACCTCCTCGTGGAGAACCCGGACATCGGTTTTGTTCCGGGCAACTGGCGACTGCAGGAGGAGATGAGCGCGCAGTCTGCGATCGATGCTCTGCAGGATCCCGCGAACAAGGTCACGAGTGAATTGCTCTTGACCGAGGGTTCTGTGCTTCCCGACGCTCTCGAGATCATCGCGCAGACCACGGGAATCCCCCTGGAAGAGGTGCAGGCCGCTGCGGCTGACCCGACCGTCTACGGGGTACCGGCCGAAGCGCCCTCGCTCGAGGGCTATCTGTTCCCCGCTACATACGAGTTGAGCGGTGACGAAACGGCCCAAGACATCTTGCAGATGCTCGTGGACGAGATGTTCGAGCGCCTCGACGCCTTCGGTGTCGCGCCCGATCAGCGTCACGTCGTTTTGACGAAGGCATCGATCATCCAGCGCGAGGCTGGTTGGAATGTCGACGACTTCTACAAGGTGGCCAGAGTCTTCGAGAACCGTCTGGAACAGGGCATCAATCTCGAGTCCGATGCCACGGTCGCCTACGGTACCGGCAACCTCCACACCGTGTGGACCGAACCGGAGGAGCGCGCCGACGCGTCCAACCCCTACAACACCTACGCGAACCCCGGGCTACCCATTGGTCCGATCGGCCTGCCCGGTGAGGACGCGATTTCGGCAGCTCTCAACCCAGCCGATGGCCCCTGGTTGTTCTTTGTGCCGATCAATCTCGCCACCGGTGAGACCGTGTTCTCCGAAACTGCGGATCAGCATGAGGCGGCCGCCGAACAACTTCGCGCGTGGTGTCGCGAGAGCGACGAGAACGCCGCATACTGTGCGTAATCCGGAGCGCACGCGATTAGCGGTACTCGGATCGCCCATCGCCCATTCGCTCTCGCCGACGATCCATGCTGCGGCATATCGCGTGCTCGACACCGGGTGGGACTATGGCGCTCACGACGTGACGGGGGAGTCACTCGCATCCTTTGTCGCGGCTCTCGATGACCAGTGGCGCGGTCTGTCGCTGACGATGCCGCTCAAGCGCGATGTTCTTCCGCTTTTGACGGCACGTGACGAGATGGTCGATCGGGTGGGTGCCGCCAACACGGTCCTCTTGGGCGACTCTCTCGTCAGCGGTTTCAACACCGACGTTCGGGGCGCCGTCGAGTCGTTTCGTCGCGCTGGTGTGGCCACTCTCGATTCCGTGCACATTCTCGGCGCGGGCGCTACAGCCGCGTCGCTGCTCATCGCCGCCGTGGAACTCGGAGCCACCCACGCTCTGATCTCTGCGCGCACCGTGGAGAGGGCTGAGCCCCTCGTGGTGTTGGGTGCTCGTGAGGGTATCGACGTTGATGTCAGACCGTGGGGGATCAGCGATCGGTCGCACGCGGTCCCGGATGCCGTGATCTCCACGATTCCGCAGGGCGCGGCCGACCTCGTCTTCCCGGAGGACGTGCGGAGCAGATCCACCCTGTTCGACGTCGCCTATGACCCGTGGCCCACTCCTCTAGCCAGGGCCTGGTCCGACGTCGGTGGGCGAGTGATCTCGGGTCTGGACCTCCTCATCAACCAAGCGGTCGGCCAGATCCGTGTCTTCCTGACGGGAGACGTTGAGCGTCCGCTCCCGGACGAGGAGAGTGTGATCGCAGCTATGTGGGAGTCGGTCGCGAGCCGCCACTGAGGCTCCGACGGAGCATCCGTCCCGCGCGCCTGTGGGAGGATTGACGCATGCTTCGTTGGTTGACGGCCGGAGAGTCGCACGGTCCGGAACTGGTGGCGATCCTCGAGGGTATTCCCGCCGGTGTTCCTGTTTCGCCCGAGTCCATCCAGGAGGATCTGCACCGCCGCAGCCTCGGTTACGGACGCGGTGCTCGGATGAAGTTCGAGCAGGATGAGCTGACGATCTCGGCGGGAGTCCGCTTCGGCGCGACCATGGGTAGCCCTGTGGCGCTGCGCATCGGCAACACCGAATGGCCCCGCTGGGTCGATGTCATGAGCGCCACACCCGTCGATCCGGAGACTCTTCCGAAGGGTCGCGGGGCGCCGCTGACGCGACCTCGTCCCGGGCATGCCGACCTCGTCGGAATGCAGAAGTACGACTTCCCTGAGGCGCGTAATGTTCTTGAACGCGCGAGTGCTCGTGAGACGGCGGCTCGTGTGGGGCTCGGTGCCGTCGCGCGTAGCTTCCTGTCTGAGCTCGGCATCAGCATCCTCAGCCATACGTTGTCGATCGGTTCCGTCCGTGTTCCCGATGGCTCGGCTCTCCCCACGTACGACGATGTCGCCTACCTCGATGCCGACCCGTTGCGGTGCTTCGACTCCGCGACTTCGGCCGAGATGGTTGCCGAGGTCGACCGCGCACACGATGACGGTGACACTCTGGGCGGGGTTGTCGAGGTTCTTGCTTACGGTGTTCCGCCTGGGCTCGGGTCCTACGTCCACTGGGATCGGCGACTCGACTCGCAGTTGGCGGCAGCGCTCATGGGCATCCAGGCGATCAAGGGTGTCGAGGTAGGCGACGGATTCGCCACCGCCGCCAGGCGTGGGTCCGTTGCTCACGACGAGCTCGTCATGGGCGCCGACGGGATCACTCGCCTCAGCGACCGCGCAGGCGGCACCGAGGGCGGCATGACCACCGGCACGCTCCTCAGGGTTCGCGCGGCGATGAAGCCCATCTCCACCGTTCCTCACGCGCTTCGGACGGTCGATGTCGCAACCGGTGCCGCGGCGGATGCCCACCACCAGCGTTCCGACGTGTGCGCCGTTCCCGCCTCGGGGGTCGTCGCCGAGGCGATGGTCGCGCTTGTGCTCGCCAACTCGGTGCTCGAGAAGTTCGGTGGCGATTCCGTTGGCGAGACCCGACGCAATCTCGATGCCTATCTTGCGAGCATCCCCGAAGCACTCACGACCGCCAGGTCATCGCAGAGTGAGTGAGGTCGGGTCGCCGGCGGTTGTGCTCATCGGGGCACCCGGGGCAGGGAAGACCCGCACGGGGAAACGTCTGGCACGTTTACTCGAGGTGCCGATCATCGACACGGACAGTGTCATCGTCGAGCGCCATGGTCCCATTGCTGACATCTTCGACACGTATGGCGAAGCAGTGTTCCGGCGTTGGGAGCGCGAAGCCGTCGCGGAGGCGCTGACGCAACCCGCGATCGTAACGCTGGGCGGCGGAGCTGTACTCGACTCCGAAACTCAGGCCGATCTCGAAGGGCTACCCGTCGTACAGCTGACCATCTCCGCGGAGGCCGTCGAGCGCCGCATCGCCGGCGGCAAGCGACCTCTCGTGAGGGGCGGCGTTGGGGCGTGGAGTGACCTCGTCGCTCGTCGGCAGCCCATCTACGACAGACTCGCGGACCTCACCATCGACACCTCCACGGTTCCCCTGGACGGCGTCGCGCACACGATCGCAGACTGGTTGGAGAACCGAGCATGAGTGGCACGACAGTGATTCCGGTGACGGGAGTCGACTCCTACGACGTGCTCGTCGGACGGGGACTCCTGGCCGATCTACCGCAGCAACTCGGCACCCGTGTCGCGAAGGTGCTCATCGTTCACCCCCCGACGCTCGGCGCGCGCGCTGCTCGCCTCCGGGAGGCCCTGAGCGAACGATACGAGGTCTATCTCGCGGAAGTCCCCGACGCCGAGGACGCAAAAAGGGTGGAGGTCGCGGCATTCTGCTGGCAGATCATGGGCCAGACCGACTTCACCAGGACCGACGCCGTCATCGGTCTCGGTGGGGGAGCAACGACCGATCTCGCCGGCTTTGTCGCCGCGACATGGCTTCGCGGAGTCCGATTGATCCAGGTGCCGACGAGTGTCGCGGGAATGGTGGACGCCGCCGTCGGGGGAAAGACCGGGATCAACACCGCTGAGGGCAAAAATCTCGTCGGATCGTTTTATGCACCCGCCGCCGTCATCGCGGACCTGGACCTGCTCGACACGCTCCCTCGCAATGAGATCCTCGCCGGCTTCGCGGAGATCGTTAAGTGCGGCTTTATCGGCGAGCCCGACATTCTCGACATCATCGAGGCCGATCCAGAGGCTGCGACGGATCCGACGAGCGACGCCTTCCGACGTGTCGTTGAGCTGTCGATCGCACTCAAGGCACGAGTGGTGAGTGAGGACTTCAAAGAGTCAGGTCTGCGCGAAATCCTCAACTACGGGCATACGCTCGGCCACGCAATTGAGCACGCTGAACGGTATCGCTGGCGCCACGGAGCTGCCATTTCGGTCGGTATGGTCTTCGCGGCGGAGCTCGGTCGTATCGCGGGGTCACTCTCCGACGAGGTCGTCGATCGGCACCGCGCCATCCTCACGTCTCTCACCCTGCCCATCGACTACCCGCTTGGGCGTTGGCAGACGCTCCTGGCGACAATGCAACGCGATAAGAAGGCGCGGGCCGGCATGATGAGGTTCATCGTGCTCGATGCCGTTGGCAAACCCACGGTCCTCGCCGGTCCAGATGAGTCTCTCCTCTTCGCGGCCTACCAGGAGGTCGGGGTCTGAGATGTCGAGTGGGGCGGATGCGACGGCCGATACACTCGACGTCGTGACCAGCATCCTCGTCCTCAACGGCCCGAACCTCGGTCGTCTCGGCTCACGGGAGCCGGATGTCTACGGCACCGGCAACCTCGAAGACCTGCGTGTGGCGCTCGAGTCGGCTTCCCGCAGCGACCATGAGATCGACCTTCGCCAGACAAATGACGAAGCGACACTCATTGGCTGGTTGCACGAGGCGGTGGACAACGGTTCGCCGGTGATTCTCAATCCGGCTGCGTTCACGCACTACTCGTACGCTCTTCGCGACGCCGCCGCACTCGTGACGAAGGCCGGTCTGATTCTCGTCGAAGTCCACCTTTCGAATCCGCACGCTCGCGAGGAGTTCCGCCACACGAGCGTGATTTCCGCGGTGGCGACGGGCGTCATCGCCGGTTTCGGCTTCGACTCCTATCTCCTGGCGCTGGAACTCGTCGAGCGCAGGCTCGGGTAGACTCGACCGCTGGTTTCCCTGAAAGAACGGATTGACATACGCATGGCCTCAACAGCTGACATCCGCAACGGAGTCGTTCTCAGCATGGACGGTGGACTCTGGAGCGTCATCGAGTTCCAGCACGTCAAGCCGGGCAAGGGAGGTGCGTTCGTTCGCACCAAGGTGAAGAACGTCATGACGGGCAAGGTCGTCGACCGTACGTTCAACGCGGGAGCCAAGGTCGAGGTCGAGACGGTCGACCGGTCGGACTTCCAGTACCTGTACCAGGACGGCGAGAACTTCGTTTTTATGGACCTGGGTACCTACGACCAGATCACCCTGTCGCCCGCTCAGGTGGGCGACGCCGCGAACTTCATGCTCGAGAACCAGAACGTGACCATCGCGCAGCACAACGGTGACCCGCTCTACGTCGAGCTCCCGGCATCCGTTGTCCTCGAGATCACGTACACCGAGCCGGGGCTCCAGGGTGACCGTTCCACGGGTGGCACCAAGCCCGCGACGGTGCAGACGGGCTACGAGATCCAGGTTCCGCTGTTCCTCGAGACCGGAACGAAGGTCAAGGTCGATACGCGTGACGGCAGCTACCTCGGGCGTGTGAACGACTAAGTGAGTGCTCGCACCAAGGCCCGCAAACGGGCCCTCGATGTGCTCTACGGCGCGGACGTGCGCGGAGAGTCCATCAACACCGTCCTCGGTGCCGAATCGCTCCGTGCCGCCGCCCAACCCGAGCGCTCTGCGTCGTGGGAGTACGCGCGCACGATCGTGACGGGTGTGACCGAGCACGGCGACGAGATCGACGAGCTCATTGAGACCTACTCGCAGGGGTGGCCGATCGCGCGCATGCCTGCCGTCGACAGGGCACTGCTGCGCATTGGCATTTGGGAGATCTTGTTCAACGACGAGGTTCCCGACAGCGTCGCTATCGCCGAGGCAGTCGAATCCGCACGTATCCACAGCACCGATGACTCCGCGGGTTTCGTCAACGGTTTGCTCGGTCGAATCGCCGCAACGCGCGGCTAACGCTCGTCATGTAACGCTGCGTTACGCCTCGATTACGAAGGATGGCGCCGAACGCATAACGTGCTTGTTATGCCCCCCGCAACCGCCGTAGTATCGCGCGCCCTGAGCGTATCGCTCGACGACGTGTCGCGATCGTTTCCCGCGGCGACCAAGGGTGGAACCCCGCGACGCGTTCTGCGTGACGTGTCACTCGAGATTGCTCCGGGGGAGATTGTTGCCCTCATTGGCGCCTCGGGTAGCGGAAAGTCGACTCTGTTGCGCCAGGTTTCCGGCCTGGACCACCCGGATAGTGGGGACGTCCTCATCGGGGGAACTCCGCTTGTGGGAGTCGATCAGCGCTGTGCTGTCGCGTTCCAGGAGCCGCGCCTGCTTCCGTGGCGCACCATCGCGCACAACGTCGAACTCGGACTCCCGCACGGCACGCCGCGCACCGAAGGCCGGGCTCGTGTTGCAGAGCTGCTCAAGCTCGTTCAGCTCACGGATGCTGCTGACCTCAGGCCGCGCCAGATCTCCGGGGGAATGGCACAGCGCGCATCGCTCGCCCGTGCCCTCGCGCGAGGCCCAGGGGTGCTGCTGCTCGACGAGCCGTTCGGCGCTCTCGACGCGCTGACGCGTTTGAGCATGCAGGACCTCCTGCTCGACATCCATGCCGCGGAGGCCGCGACGATCCTCTTCGTCACTCATGACGTTGAGGAGGCGCTATACCTCGCCGATCGTGTCGTGCTGCTCGGCGTCGAGGCAGGTTATCGCTCCGACAGCGGGGCGGTCATCCGTTCTGTCATCACAGTGCCGGGGAAGCGACCTCGCGATCGCTCCGACGCGGCACTCGCACATCTTCGCGTCCAGCTCCTCGAGGGGCTTGGCGTTTCGACCCATCACCCACCACACACCTTCTGAAGGACACAGCACCCATGACCAAAAAACTCTTCCCGCTTCTCGCGGCGGCCGCGGCAGCAGCACTCGTGCTGACCGGCTGCGTCCAAGGCGAGGGCTCCGCCACCGATGTCGAGGAGCCGTCGACGACCGAGTGGAGCTCGGATGTTCTCAACATCGACTTTGCGACCTACAACCCGCTGAGCCTCATCATCAAGGACCAGGGCTGGCTCGAGGAGGCGACCGGCGGCGACGTCACGATCAACTGGATCCAGTCGGCTGGCTCCAACAAGGCCAATGAGGGTCTTCGCGCTGGTGCTCTCGATGTGGGTTCCACTGCAGGGTCGGCCGCGCTCCTGGCACGGTCGAACGGCTCGCCGATTCAGACCATCGAGGTCTACACGCAGCCGAACTGGGCCGCGCTGCTCGTTCCGGCCGGTTCATCCATCACAAGTGTCGAGGAGCTCGCGGGCAAGTCGATCGCCGCGACGAAGGGTACCGACCCGTACTTCTTCCTTCTGCAGGCTCTCGGTGAGGCGGGTCTTTCGCTGTCCGACGTCAACGTTCAGAACCTGCAGCACGCTGACGGCAAGGCCGCGCTCGAGTCCGGTGCCGTCGACGCGTGGTCGGGTCTCGACCCGCTGCTGTCAACGAGTGTCGCGACCGCCGGCTCGAAGATCATCTACGACAACATCGACTTCAACAGCTACGGCTTCCTCAACGCGACCGAGTCGTTCCTGGAGAAGTCTCCCGATCTCGCCCAGCTCGTGATCGACGCCTACGAGCACGCTCGTGCCTGGGCAATCGAGAACCCTGAGGAGACCGCCGCGATCCTTGCCGAGGTCGCAGCGATCGACACCGAGGTCGCCGAAGCGGTTCTCATCGACCGCACGGTCATCGACCTCGACCCGGTCCCGGGCGACAAGCAGCGTGAGGTGCTCGAGTTTATCGGCCCGATCTTTGTCGAGTCCGGTGACGTCGCGAACCAAGACGACATCGACGAGGCGCTCGATTCGCTCTTCAACACGACGTACATCGAGGCCGCCGACCCCGCACGGTTTGGTTGATATTGCCTAAGCGTCCGTCAGAGCTCGCAGCCGACTCCTCCGAGAAGGAGTCGGCTGCGAGCCTGTTGCAATACAGCTCGAGTTTCGGGTACTCCGCGGCCGGAACCGCAACCAGCTCACGATCAACTCGCGCTGCGCGTTCGTCCCGGCGCGGCTGGTTCATCGCCGCAGGAGCCGTTCTTCCGGTTGTACTCGTCATTTTCTGGCAGTTCCTGTCGACCTCGGGCCTCGTTCCGTCGTACCGGCTTCCCACCCCGGTTGCGGTGGTCCAGTCCGGCATCGATCTGGCCGTGAGCGGACTGCTCGGTCAATACATCGCGATCTCGCTTCAGCGTGTTCTGCTCGGCTTCTTCGCGGGCGCGATCGTCGGACTCGCGTTGGGAGCGCTCGTTGGACTCTCACGGTGGGGGAGCGCGTTCCTCTCGCCAACTATTGGCGGCATTCGCGCCGTGCCATCACTCGCATGGGTTCCGCTGCTCATCATGTACCTCGGCATCAATGAGGACTCGAAGGTGACCCTCATCGCGATCGGCGCACTGTTTCCCGTCTACACCACGGTGTCGGGAGCGTTGCGTCACGTCGATCCGCACCTCGTGGAGCTCGGCCGCGCCTACGGCCTCGGCCGGATGTCGCTGCTGGCTCAAGTACAGCTGCCCGCTGTCATCCCGAGTGTGGTCTCCGGGCTCCGACTAGCATTGGCGCAGTCCTGGCTCTTCCTCGTGGCCGCGGAACTCATCGCCTCGTCGATGGGTCTCGGATTCCTTTTGGTCGATTCGCAGAACAACGGCCGTATCGACCGCATCTTTCTCGCGATCATCATCCTTGCCGTTCTCGGCAAAACGACGGATGCCCTCATCGGGCTGCTCGAGCGTTACTTGCTCAAGCGCTGGGGCTAACCGCCGCCAGAGACACGTAAGGGGTCGACCTCGCGGTCGACCCCTTACGTGTTTGAGCGTCAACGACGCTTCGCGTGTGCCGTGCTGTAACCCGCAACAACAAGCAGGCCGGCGATGAGCACGAGGTTCTTCGCGATGAACTCACCCTCGAACGTGACGAAAAGCGGGTTGCCCGTGAAGACAACTGCGGGGTAGATCACGAACACGGCAAAGGTGCCGAGGAGGTGTGCAATCTGCACGGCTGCGACCCAGGGCACGAGCACGCCGGCGATGAGCAGGCCGCCGAGGATGACCTCGACGATTCCCATTCCGGTCACGGCGACGTTTGCGGGAAGGAACGGCATCATGGCAGCGACAAGGTCACCGACAGGGGTGGCGCCGATGACTTTCAGTACACCGAACCAGAGATAGACGACGCCGAGTGCAATGCGCAGGAGCGGGATGGAGGTCGGCTTGATGACGGCGATCGTGAGATCGACGAGGTCCGCGACCCAGGCGAACGGGGGACGCTTCGCCGGTGCGGTGGGTTCGACTGCGTCGGGAGTTGGCGCGGGGCGAACGGGTGTGTGGAGGGACATCGGTGATTCCTTTCAACGGGAGGGTGACGTGGTTCCACGCTCCCGTGCCCGTCGTCCCGGGCACGAGGGGCTTTCGTCACGACATGTCGGGCATCCGGTCCCGGCACCGGTGGGTATAGTTGGGTGACCGACATCCTTTAAGTTCCGTCCTGTGAGGCGGGGAAGGAGGTCAGAGTGACTGCACGCGTTGTGCTGCAGCAGGCTGACATCGCCCGAGCGTTGACTCGGATCTCCCACGAGATCCTGGAGTCCAATCGAGGTGGCTCAGATCTCGTTATTCTCGGCATCCCCACGCGGGGTGTCCTCCTCGCCGAGCGCATCGGACGCATCCTGGACAGCATCGAACCGGGGTCCGGCACCGTGGGCTCCCTCGACGTGACGATGTACCGCGACGACCTTGCGACTAATCCCACACGAACGCCCGCCAGAACGGCGATCCCCGATGGAGGGATCGACGGCAAGACGGTTGTTCTCGTGGACGACGTTCTCTACTCGGGGCGCACGATCCGCGCAGCGCTCGATGCACTCGGTGATATCGGACGAGCGCGAGCGGTGCGGTTGGCCGTTCTCGTCGACCGAGGGCATCGCGAGCTTCCGATCCGGGCCGACTTCGTGGGCAAAAACTTGCCGACGTCGGCGTCGGAGCGCATCAATGTGCGTCTGGCGGAAACTGACGATCGTGAAGAGGTGACAATCCAGTGAGACACCTTCTCTCCACGGCGGACCTCTCGCGGGATTCCGCTATCGCGTTGCTCGATCTGGCCGAAGACATGGCCGACGTATCGAACCGTGAGGTCAAGAAGCTCCCCACGCTGCGGGGTCGCACTGTCGTAAATCTTTTCTTCGAGGACTCGACACGCACTCGAGTGTCGTTCGAACTGGCCGCCAAACGGCTGAGCGCCGACGTCATCACCTTCAGCGCCAAAGGATCAAGCGTGTCGAAGGGCGAGAGCCTCAAGGACACATCGCAGACGCTCGCCGCCATGGGTGCGGATGGCGTCGTCATCCGGCACTCAGCGTCCGGTGCCCCGCGGGTCCTCGCCGATAGTGGGTGGATCGACGCGGCCATCGTCAATGCGGGTGACGGCACACACGAGCATCCGACACAGGCCCTGCTGGATGCGTTCACCATGCGCAAGCGTATTCACGGCGTTGCGTCGCGCGGCCGTGCTCTTGACGGCGTGCGGGTGGTGATTGTCGGCGACATCCTCCACTCCCGGGTGGCCCGCTCCAACGTCTGGCTGCTCTCGACTCTCGGTGCCGAGGTGACCCTCGTCGCACCAGCGACCCTGCTCCCCGTGACGACGTCAACGTGGCCGGTTGCCGTGTCTCACAATCTCGACGATGCACTGTCGACAACGCCGGATGTCGTCATGATGCTGCGTATTCAGGCGGAACGTATGAACGCCGCGTTTTTCCCTTCGTCGCGCGAGTACTCACGTCAGTGGGGACTCGATGACGACAGAGTCGCTCGACTGCCAGCGGATACCATGGTCATGCACCCCGGGCCCATGAACCGCGGCCTCGAGATATCGGCCGGCGCAGCCGATTCGGCCCGCTCGACCGTTCTCGAGCAAGTAGCCAACGGGGTATCGATAAGGATGGCTGTGCTCTTTCACCTACTCTCCGGCAGCGACTCGTGAACATCACGGTAAAGGGAGCCGCGCTTCCGGGCGGAGCGCGCACGGACATCCACATCGTCGACGGTCGTTTCGCCGAAACGGCGGATGCCCGAGCAACGGTTATCGATGCCGAGGGCCTCATCGCCCTACCGGGACTTGTTGACCTCCATACGCACCTGAGGGAGCCGGGCTTCGAGCAGAGCGAAACGGTACTGACCGGCTCGCGCGCGGCCGCGGCCGGGGGCTTCACCGCGGTGTTCGCCATGGCGAACACGAGTCCCGTACAGGACACCGCGGGGGTCGTCGAGCAGGTCCAATCGCTCGGCGAACGCCACGGGTACGTGACGGTGCGCCCCATCGGCGCGGTCACCGTCGGACTCGCGGGGGAGAAGCTTGCCGAAATCGGCGCGATGGCCCAGTCCCGCGCCCGGGTCCGGGTGTTCTCCGATGACGGGCTCTGCGTGCACGACCCACTTCTCATGCGTCGCGCATTGGAGTATGTGAGCACGTTCGGGGGTGTTGTGGCGCAGCACGCCCAGGAGCCGCGCCTGACGATCGGTGCCCAGCTCAACGAGGGTGCCCTGTCGAGCGAACTCGGTCTCGCTGGATGGCCGGCCGTCGCGGAGGAGTCGATCATTGCGCGCGATGTACTGCTCGCCGAACACGTCGGAGCGCGGCTGCACGTGTGCCACGTCTCCACCGCTGGCTCGGTCGACGTCATCCGGTGGGCGAAAGCTCGCGGCATCTCGGTCACCGCGGAGGTAACTCCACACCACCTGCTCCTCACTGAGGAGTTGGCCAGGGGATACGACTCGCGCTTCAAGGTCAACCCGCCGTTGCGTCGGGACGAGGACGTCCACGCACTGCGTGCCGCCCTCGCCGATGGGACCATCGACATCGTGGCAACCGACCACGCTCCGCACCCCGTCGAGGCCAAGGAGTGTGCGTGGGATGAAGCGGCCAATGGCATGGTCGGGCTCGAGTCAGCCCTCTCGGTGGTCCAAGCGGCGGTTGTCGACACCGGGATGCTCGCGTGGGAGGACGTGGCGCGGGTCATGTCGAGCGCGCCAGCGGCCATCGGGCTCCTGGATGGGTACGACTCTCCGTTTGACGTCGGATCGCCGGCGAACCTCGTGCTCGTGGACCCGGCCGCCCGCCGCGATTTCTCCACGGCAGACCTGCGAGGCAAGTCGGTCAACTCTCCCTATTTGGGTCGCTCGCTACCGGGGAGGGTCGTCGCGACCATTCATGACGGGCGCCCCACGGTGCTGGACGGCGAGTTGCTCGCTCCCGAGATAGTGGGTGGTCGGCATGGATAGGGGCATCCTGCTCGCTCTCGTTCTCGTACTACTCGTTGTGCTGCTGGCACTCTTGCCGCTTGGCTGGTACGCCAGACGGCGTCGGCAGAAGGATGTTGTCGCCCCGATTTCGGCACCGACCGATCTCGGCACCGTCGTCGGTTCGTTCGCCGGCAAATATGTAGCGACGACGGCATCCGGCGACCCGTACGACCGCATCGCCGTTCACGGACTCGGATTTCGGAGCGCGGTGACGGTGACGGTGAGCGACACCGGCGTGCTCCTCGTTCGTCCGGGCACTCCTGATGTCTGGATTCCCCGGGCTGACCTGCTGTCGCTGCAACGCGCCACGTGGACCATTGACAGAGTTGTGGAACCCGGGGGACTCCAGCTCATCGAATGGACGCTCGGCTCCCGCGCCGTGGCGACCTATCTCAGACTCGACAACCCCGCGGCCTTCGAGGCCGCACTCTCCCCGTACCTCCCCATCGAAAGGCAGGCTTCGTGACCGTCGCCACCGACCCAGCAGTACTCGTCCTCGAGGACGGCACCCGATTCGCCGGGCACGCGTACGGGGCCCGCGGACGAACCCTCGGTGAGGTTGTTTTCGCGACCGGAATGACCGGTTACCAGGAGACACTCACCGATCCCAGTTACGCCGGACAGATCGTTGTCATGACGGCGCCGCATATTGGCAACACGGGGGTCAATGACGAGGATCCCGAATCGTCACGTATCTGGGTCAGTGGTTACGTTGTGCGTGATCCCAGTCGCATCGTGTCCAACTACCGCGCTGACGGATCCCTCGACGACCAGCTGAGCGAACAGGGCATCGTCGGGATCTCGGGTATCGACACTCGTGCCGTGACGCGCCGCATTCGCGATGCCGGTGCCATGCGCGGTGGCGTCTTTTCCGGCGAGGATGCAGGACTCGACGCTGACGAGCAACTGAGGCTCGTGCGTTCCGGCGAAGAGATGACGGGGCGGAACCTCTCGGCGGAGGTCTCGACACGCGATGGTTACGTCATCGCCGCCGAGGGCGAGCGGATCGGTAACCTCGCCGTGCTCGACCTCGGAGTCAAGACGTCGACCCTGAACTACCTCGCGGCTCGCGGGTTCGAGGTCCACGTCCTCCCGCAAACCGTCACTCTCGATGAGGTTCTCGCGTTGGACCCCGTCGCCGCGTTCTTCTCGAATGGACCGGGGGACCCCGGAGCCTCGGATCAGCACGTCGAACTCCTGCAGGGCATCCTGCGCAACGATGTTCCGTTCTTCGGCATCTGTTTCGGCAACCAGCTGCTCGGCCGTGCGCTCGGCTTCGGCACCTACAAGTTGCCCTTCGGTCACCGCGGCATCAACCAGCCAGTACTCGACCGTGAGACGGGCCGAATCGAGGTGACGAGCCACAACCACGGTTTCGCGGTTCAGGCAGAACTCGGGGAAATCCTCGAGTCCGCGACGGGCTTCGGCCGGGTCGAGGTGAGCCACGTCAACCTCAACGACAACGTGGTCGAAGGCCTGCGCGCCCTCGATATCCCCGCATTCTCGGTGCAGTACCACCCCGAGGCGGCAGCGGGACCGCACGACTCCAACTACCTCTTCGACCGGTTCCGCGACATGGTGCTCGCGCACAAGAAGGACAGCAAGTAATGCCCAAGCGCACCGACATCCAGTCCGTTCTCGTTATCGGTTCTGGCCCGATCGTTATCGGTCAGGCGGCCGAGTTCGACTACTCCGGAACCCAGGCCTGCCGCGTGCTGCGTGAGGAGGGGGTGCGCGTCATCCTCGTCAACTCCAACCCGGCGACCATCATGACCGACCCCGACTTTGCGGATGCGACATACGTCGAGCCCATCACCTGGGAGGTCATCGAGACGATCATCCAGAAGGAGAAGCCTGACGCGATCCTTCCGACCCTTGGCGGTCAGACGGCGCTCAACGCCGCGATCGACCTGCACAAACACGGCATCCTCGAGAAGTACGATGTCGAACTTATCGGCGCCAACTTCGAGGCGATCAACAAGGGCGAAGATCGGCAGATCTTCAAGCAGTTGGTGTTGGATGCCGGCGCCGATGTCGCCCGTTCCTACATCGCGCACACGCTCGAGGAGGCGATCGAGTACGCCGAGGATCTCGGCTACCCGTTGGTCATTCGTCCGAGCTTCACGATGGGCGGGCTCGGCTCCGGTTTCGCCTATTCGCGCGACGAACTCGTCCGCATGGTCACCGATGGCCTGCACCAGAGCCCGACAACCGAGGTCCTTCTGGAGGAATCGATCCTCGGCTGGAAGGAGTACGAGCTCGAGCTCATGCGCGACACCGCCGACAACACGGTTGTGGTCTGCTCGATTGAGAACGTCGACCCGGTCGGCGTCCACACCGGTGACTCGATCACGGTCGCGCCGGCCCTCACCCTCACCGACCGCGAGTACCAGAAGCTCCGCAACATCGGCATCGACATCATCCGCGCGGTCGGCGTCGACACCGGTGGATGCAACATCCAGTTCGCCGTCGATCCCAAGACCGGACGCGTCATAGTCATCGAGATGAACCCGCGCGTGTCCCGTTCGAGTGCGCTCGCGTCAAAGGCAACCGGATTCCCCATCGCCAAGATCGCCGCAAAACTCGCGATCGGCTACCGCCTCGACGAGATCCCCAACGACATCACAAAGGTCACTCCCGCGAGCTTCGAGCCGACCCTCGACTACATCGTGGTCAAGGTACCCCGTTTTGCGTTCGAGAAGTTCCCGGCCGCCGACGTGCGTCTCACGACGACTATGAAGTCGGTCGGCGAGGCGATGGCGATCGGCCGCAACTACTCGACGGCCCTTCAGAAGGCTTTGCGTTCTCTCGAGAAGCGTGGCTCGAGCTTCCACTGGGAGGGCGAGCCCGGTGATAAGCAGCAGCTCCTCGCCGTCGCGAGTGTGCCGACCGACGGACGTATCGTCGTCGTTCAGCAGGCGATGCGCGCGGGTGCCAGCATCGAGGAGGTTTTTGGCGCGACGGGCATCGACCCCTGGTTTGTCGACCAGATCGCTCTCATCAACGAGGTGGCGGATGCCATTGCCGCAGCCGCGGAACTCGATGACGCAACCCTGCTCCTGGCGAAGGACCACGGGTTCAGTGACGTCCAGATTGCGCAACTCCGGGGTCTGTCGGAGGCCGAGGTTCGCGCGCTTCGGTGGGAGCGCAACATCCGCCCCGTCTACAAGACCGTCGACACGTGTGCTGGCGAGTTCCCCGCGCTCACGCCGTACCACTACTCGAGCTACGACTCAGAGACCGAGGTCGCCCCGAGCGATCGGCGCAAGGTCGTCATCCTCGGATCTGGGCCGAACCGCATCGGACAGGGCATCGAGTTCGACTACTCGTGTGTCCACGCGTCGTTCGCACTCGCGAACGCCGGCTTCGAGACGATCATGATCAACTGCAACCCTGAGACCGTCTCCACCGACTACGACACGAGCGACCGGCTGTACTTCGAGCCGCTCACGCTCGAAGACGTTCTTGAGATCATCCACGCCGAGTCGCAGTCCGGCGAGCTCGTCGGCGTGGTGGTCCAGCTCGGCGGCCAGACCGCACTCGGCCTAGCGCAGGGACTCAAGGATGCGGGTGTGCCCATTCTCGGCACGACCCCCGAGGCGATTGACCTCGCGGAGGAACGCGGCTTGTTCTCGGGCATCCTGAACTCTGCAGGACTTCTTGCTCCCCGCAACGGAACGGCGACCGATCAGCAGGGCGCCGTCGCGATCGCCGAGGAGATCGGCTATCCCGTTCTCGTCCGCCCGAGCCACGTCCTCGGCGGTCGCGGCATGGAGATCGTGTACGACACCGGCTCGTTGGAGGACTACTTCGACAGGGTGCGCGACCAGGCCATCATCGGCCCGGGCTCGCCGCTGTTGGTGGACCGATTCCTGGATGACGCGATCGAGATCGATATCGACGCACTCTACGACGGCTCCGAGCTGTACATCGGCGGCATCATGGAGCACATCGAGGAGGCGGGAATTCATTCCGGTGACTCCGCGTGCACACTCCCACCCGTCACTCTCGGCCGCGACGTCATCGACCGTGTGCGCGAGGCGACCGCAGCCATCGCTGAGGGTATCGGCGTTCGCGGCTTGCTCAATGTGCAGTTCGCGATCGGCCAGGGCATCCTCTACGTTCTCGAGGCCAACCCGCGGGCATCGCGCACCGTGCCGTTTGTGTCCAAGGCGCTCGGCATCCCGCTGGCGAAGGCGGCGTCCCTCGTGATGGTCGGACGCAGCATCCGCTCGCTCGTGGAGGACGGTCTTCTTCCGGCACAGGATGGTTCGATCGTGCCTCTCGATTCTCCCGTCTCGGTCAAAGAAGCTGTACTGCCCTTCAAGCGTTTCCGTACGGTCGAAGGTCTCGTTGTCGATTCCGTGCTCGGCCCGGAGATGCGGTCGACCGGTGAGGTGATGGGCATCGACTCGAACTTCCCCAAGGCGTTCGCAAAGAGCCAAGAAGCTGCCTACGGCGGTCTGCCCGCGAGCGGCTCGGTCTTTGTGTCGGTAGCCGATCGCGATAAGCGCGCCATCGTCTTGCCCGTGCTCCGTCTCAGCCAGCTCGGTTTCAGCATCCTCGCGACGGAGGGCACTGCGGAGGTCCTCGCGCGCAACGGCATCGAGACACGTGTTGTTCGCAAGTACCTCATGGGCCAGGAGGCGGATGCCGGCGAGCCGACGATCGTCGACCTCATCAACGCTGGCGAGGTGGACGTGGTGATCAACACCCCGTCGGGGCGCAGCGCGCGGGCGGACGGTTATGAGATTCGCACGGCAACGGTCGCTGCTGACAAACCCATCTTCACGACTATCGCGCAGCTCGCGGCAGCGGTGGCGTCTTTCGAGGCGATCCAGGATGGCTTCGACGTGCGCTCGCTTCAGGACTACGCGCGAGACCGAGCGGAGCGGGTTGCTCGTGTCTGATTTCGGATCGCGACTGAACCAGGTGCTCGACACCGTCGGTCCGATCTGCCTCGGCATCGACCCTCACCCTTTCCTCCTTTCCGAATGGGGTCTCGCGGATTCGGCCGACGGTGTCCGCGAGTTCGGCCTTCGGGCCGTTGAGGGTGCCACAGGAGTTGTCGGCATCGTGAAGCCACAGGTCGCGTTCTTCGAACGGCACGGGAGCCGCGGCATCGCCGCTCTGGAAGTCGTCATGAGTGCTGCCCGCGCCGCGGGTCTGCTTGTTATCGCCGACGCAAAACGTGGCGACATCGGTAGCACTGTCGAGGCCTATGGCGAGGCGTGGCTCAGTTCGGGCGCTCCGCTCGAGGCAGATGCGATGACCGTCGTCGCGTACCAGGGAGTTGGCTCACTTCAGGGCGTGATCGACCGCGCCACGGGAGCGGCGAAGGGGTTGTTCATCCTTGCCGCGACGAGCAACCCGGAGGCGCGTGAGACGCAGACGGCGGCCATTCAGGAGGGTGTGCGGGTGGGCACCCCGGTCGCACGCGCGGTCGCCGATGACGTGTGCGCGTTGAACTCGGCAGATTCGCCGCTCGGTTCCATCGGTGTTGTTGTCGGGGGGAACCTCGACCTGGCGGGTTTCGGGCTGAGTTCTGAGTCGCTCTCGGGCACCCCGATTCTTGCGCCCGGCTACGGCGAGCAGGGTGCTTCTCTCAGTGCCATAAAAACCACTTTCGGCGCCGCTTCGCGCGGGGTTGTCGCCAACGTGGGCCGTGCAGCACTGCGTCGCGGCCCCCGTGAACTCGCGTCAACGCTTGAGGCTCTTGCTCGAGAGGCGGCGATGGCACGATGACGCCGCGTCCTGCCCCACCGTCGGTTGACCGTGCCGCTGCCTCGCAGGCGGCTGTTGCGGCGCGCCGGGCGCGAGCGGCGATCAAGAAGGATGTCTCGGATCGCACTCGCTCGCCCCTCGAGGTTGCGTCTGCCGCGTGGAACGATCCCGCCAGCCCTGAAGCGGGGCTTCGCGTGCGAGAACTCCTGCTCAGCGTCCCGAGCCTCGGGCCGGCGAAGGTCGACCGTGCGCTTGGCGAACTCGCAATCTCGGAGCGCAAGCGTCTCGGCGGACTCGGCTCGCGTCAGCGGGTTCGATTGACCGAGTACCTGATCAGTCGTACCCCTGCTCCGCCCGCACGCCTCACCGTTCTCGCCGGGCCGACTGCGGTCGGCAAGGGCACCGTATCGAGTTACATCCGCGAGAACTACCCCGACATTCAGTTGAGTGTTTCGGCCACAACGCGCTCGCCACGCCCGGGTGAGGTCGACGGTGTCCACTATTACTTCGTCAACGATGACGAGTTCGACCGCATGATCGATGGCGGTGAACTTCTCGAGTGGGCGACCGTACACAACTCCTACCGCTACGGCACACCTCGTGCACCGATTGAGCAGGCTCTGGCCGCTGGCCGCCGCGTTCTGCTGGAGATCGACCTCCAGGGAGCGCGCTCCGTGCGCCGCGCCATGCCCGAGGCAAAACTCATCTTTCTCTTGCCGCCGACGTGGGAGGAGCTCGTGCGGCGCCTCACCGGGCGGGGCACCGAAAGTGCAGAAGAGCAGCAGCGGCGCCTCGACACCGCGAAGGTCGAATTGGCTGCTCAGGACGAGTTCGACGCCCATGTTGTGAACACGGACGTCGGGGTTGCGGCTCGGGAGGTCGTAGAATTGATGGATGCGCCCGCTGGCGCGACCGCTTTCCGCCCGAATCCCACCCCAACCGAGGGTTCGGCGCCACGATAATCGAGGAGTTCGTTATGACCGACAAGCACGCAGGAATCATCGACCCGCCCATCGACGAACTTCTCTCGAAGGTGGACTCGAAGTACCAGCTCGTCATCTTCGCCTCGAAGCGTGCGCGCCAGATCAACGATTACTACGCAGATCTCCACGAGGGCAGCCTCTTCGATAACGTCGGGCCGCTCGTCGACTCGACGATCGAAGACAAGCCGCTCTCGGTGGCTCTTCACGAGATCAACGAGGACAAGCTCGAGCTGAAGCGCCTCTCCGAGTAACCCCGAGCGCTCGAACCGCGTCCGTGTCATCCTCGCTCACCGTCGTTGTCGGCGTGACCGGTGGGATCGCCGCCTACAAGGCTGTATCGGTCGTACGGGCTCTCGTTTTGCGCGGGCACGACGTCCACGTCGTTGCGACCGAGAACGCCCTGAGGTTCGTCGGGCGCCCCACCCTCGAGGCCATCAGTCGCAATCTCGTCCACAGCGATCTCTATGAGGGTGTTGCTGAGGTCAGGCACGTCGCGATCGGGCAGTCGGCCGACCTCATCATCGTGGCGCCCGCGACCGCGAACACGATCGCGAAACTCGCGGGAGGATTCGCCGACGACCTCCTGGGCAACACCATTCTTGCGAGCACGGCACCGCTCGTGATTGCTCCCGCGATGCACACTGAGATGTGGCAAAACCCGGCGACGGTCGCCAACATCGCGACTCTGCGGTCGCGTGGCGTGACCGTTGTTGGTCCGGCATCCGGCCAACTCACGGGCACCGATTCCGGCGCAGGTCGCATGTCCGAGCCTGACGACATCGTTGAGGCGGCCCTCGCCCGCGTCGCGCGTAGCCGGGACTTCGACGGCGTTCGAGTTGTCGTGAGTGCTGGCGGCACACGTGAGCCTCTTGATCCCGTTCGATTCCTCGGCAATCGCTCGAGCGGACGGCAGGGCATCGCCCTGGCCGAAGCCGCACGCGATCGCGGTGCGGATGTGACACTCGTTGCGGCAAATCTCGACGTGCAACCGCCGCAGGGGATGCGGGTCGTTCCCGCCTCAACCGCCAGTGAGCTTCGGGAGATCATGCACGCCGAGTCACGCGACGCGGGTGTTGTGATCATGGCAGCAGCGGTCGCCGATTACCGCCCGGATACGGTCTCCGAGGGCAAGATCAAAAAAGAAGATCGGGGCGACACGCTTCAGCTCACGCTCGTGCGCAACCCCGACATCCTGCGTGGGCTTGTCGAAGCGCGCGCAAACAACCAGATCATTGTGGGTTTCGCCGCGGAGACCGAACGCAATCCTGACGCATTCCTCGACCTCGGCAGAGCCAAGGTTCGTCGCAAAGGTAGCGACCTTCTCGTCCTCAACAGGGTGGGGTGGACCGAGGGCTTTGCAACCTCGGGTAATGAGGTCGTCGTGCTCGATACACGCGGGGATATAGTTGGCGAGGCGAGCGGCTCGAAGCGTGACGTAGCCGATCGCATTCTCGACGCGATCATTCGTCGTCAGCGATGACGGACCGCCTCGACCTCCCGACCGCCTTTCTACCGCCGACGTGCCTGGAGCAATTGTGAGCAAGCCGCTGCGACTCTTCACCTCTGAATCCGTGACGGAGGGGCACCCGGACAAGATCTGTGACCAGGTCAGCGACAGCATCCTCGACGCCCTTCTCGCGGAGGACCCGTTCGCACGTGTCGCCGTCGAGACGCTCGTCACGACCGGCCTCGTTCACGTCGCCGGCGAAGTATCGACGTCCGGTTACGTCGACATCCCGAGCATCGTGCGCGATCGAATCAGCTCCATTGGCTACACGTCTTCCGATGTCTGGTTCGACGGTCGTTCGTGCGGCGTTTCGATCTCCATCGGCGGCCAATCTCCCGACATCGCCATCGGGGTGGATAGTGCCTACGAGGCGCGCGAGCACGCCAGTGAGGACGCCGGTGACGTCCAGGGTGCTGGCGACCAGGGCATCATGTTCGGCTATGCCACCAATGAGACGCCGGAGCTGATGCCACTCCCGATCTGGTTGGCGCACCGGATGGCAGAGCGACTCGCCGAGGTACGTCACACGGGTGTTGTCGATTACCTCCGTCCCGACGGCAAAACGCAGGTCACGATCGGCTACGAGGGCTCGACTCCTCGAACCGTGAACACAGTGGTGCTCTCGACGCAGCATTCGCCGTCGGTGTCCACGCCGGACCTTCGCGCCGCCATGGAGGAGCTTGTCATCCGTCCTGTTCTCGATCGTACTGATCTGGATACACGCGACCTGCGTGTCCTCATCAATCCGACGGGCCGTTTCGAGATCGGCGGACCTCAGGGTGATGCCGGTCTCACTGGCCGGAAGATCATCGTCGACACCTACGGCGGTGCTGCCCGACACGGTGGTGGCGCCTTCAGCGGCAAGGACCCGTCGAAGGTTGACAGATCAGCCGCCTACGCGATGCGGTGGGTCGCGAAGAACGCCGTCGCCGCCGGTTTGGCTGACCGTCTGGAGGTGCAAGTGGCGTACGCGATCGGAACGGCACACCCCGTTGGTCTCTACGTCGAGACGTTCGGCACCGCGCACGTGCCGGAGGAGACCATTATCGCGGCGATCGACGAGGTATTTGATCTCCGGCCCGGCGCCATTATCCGTGAACTCGATCTGCTGCGCCCCATCTACGCGCAGACAGCCACGTATGGGCACTTCGGCCGTGAGCTGCCCGACTTCACGTGGGAGCGTACTGACCGCGTCGAGGCACTGCGCAGCGCATCCGGACTCTGATCGTGTCCGAATCAGCCATCGCCCGCGTGGTGGTCGATTCGCCGCTGCCACAACTTGATCGACTCTTCGACTATTCGATACCCGATGCGCTCGCATCTGAGGTGGTCGCCGGTGTGAGAGTCAAGGTGCCGCTGAGGTCGGCGGGACGCGTTGCCGACGGCCTCGTGGTCGAGGTCGCTGAACGTGGCGGATTCGATGGGCCTCTCAGCGAAATCGACTCCGTCGTGTCCCCGATCCCTGTCTTGACGCCCGAGGTGTGGCGCCTGGCGCGGCAGGCGGCCGATCGAGCAGCAGGCTCGGCCAACGACATTCTTCGCCTGGCGATTCCCGGTCGCCAGGTAAGGGTCGAAAAGACCTTTCTCGGGGCAACAGAATCTGAGCCAATACCCGTCGTGGCAAGCCCGACGGTCCAGCACTACGGCGAGACGATTGATTCGGTTGTGACCGACCGGTCCAGAATCGCGCTGTCCGCCGTGCCGGGAGTTACCGAACTTCGGGACGGTCGGTGGGTGAGGACCTGGGCTGTAACTCTCGCCCAGGCCGCGGCAGCCTGTGTGGCGCGTGGCGACACCGCGATACTGGTCGTGCCTGACTACCGCGATCAGAATCAGGTTGAGGCGGCGCTGGCGCAGTATCTGCCGCCGGAACTCATCATCAGGGCGGATGCCCGGCAATCCAACCCAGACCGTTACAGGGGATTCCTCCGCGGCTTGGGTGACACCGCTCTCGCGGTCGTGGGGAATCGCTCGACGGTATATTTCCCCGCGAAACGCCTTGGACTCATCGCGCTGTGGGATGACGGCGACCCCCTCCACGCCGAACCACTCGCTCCGTATGTTCACGCGCGTGACGCGGCGCTGATCCGCCAGGAGCAACGGGGGTGCGCGCTGATTTTTGCGTCCCACTCGCGTAGTTCCGAAGTGCAACGTTTGGTCGAGCTCGGTTGGTTGATTGCTGTCGATCCTGTCCGGGCCGCGCACCCGAAAGTTGTGCCCACCGCTCATCAGCTCTCCGACGATCCCATGGCTCAGCGAGCGCGCATTCCCTCGCTCGCGTGGCGCACCGCTCGGGAAGCTGTCGCTCACGGCCCCGTCCTCGTGCAGGTCGCTCGACCCGGATACTCGCCGCGCCTCGCGTGTGCCGACTGTGGCCAGACAGCACGCTGTCTGAGGTGTTCTGGCCCGCTCGCTCAACGATCCGCCGGTTCAACACCCTCCTGCAGCTGGTGCGGAATGCTCTCGACTTCGTGGTCGTGTTCGCACTGCGACGGCACGCGACTTCGTTTGGTTGGCGCTGCTGGTTCAACGAGAACAGCGGAGGACCTGGGGCGAGCGTTTCCGGGGGTCAGGGTGATCATCGCCGACGGCGAGCATCCGATAGAACATGTCGGCAGCTCTCCCGCCCTCGTGATCGCCACTCGCGGCGCCGAACCCATCGCAGACGGTGGCTATCGGGCCGTCTTGCTCCTCGACGGCGAGCAGATGATCGCGAGGGAGTCCCTGCGTGTCGCGGAGGATTGCCTGCGGTGGTGGTCGAATGCTGCCGCGCTGGCCGCCCCCGGCGCCGTCTCGGTGCTGAGCGGGGTGGGCGGCGAACTCGCGACCGCGATGGCGACGTGGCGCCAAGCCGATTTCGCCGCGCGTGAACTGAGGGATCGACGGATGCTGCGCTTCCCGCCAGCCGTGCGCGTGGCGACGGTCACGGGAACTCTCGCCGCCGTTGCCGAAGCCATCGCGGACTTGCCGGTCGAGCCTTCAGACGTACTGGGTCCCGTGGATCTCGGCTCAGCCACCGTGCGGTCGATCGTGCGTTTCGACTACTCCGCCGGGTCGGAGATTGCCTCCGCTCTTCGCTCGGAGCTCATCCGTAGTGCATCCGGCCGGCGCAGCGCCGCTCGCGGGGGACGACCCACAACCCCCGCGCTGCGTGTTCGTCTCGACGATCTCGAACCGTTCCTCGAATCGTGATGTCGGGTCGTCAGTCGGGCGTCGGGGAGAATGGAGGGATGCGGATCGTCTTTGCTGGCAGCCCGGCCGCCGCCGTCCCCAGTCTCGAGGCATTGGCTACGTCGAAGCACACGATTCTCGCGGTGATCACACGGGAGGACTCGCCTCAGGGGAGACGGGGCGTGCTCACACCTACCCCGGTTGCAGTTCGTGCGGAGGAACTCGGCTTGCGCGTCATCCGGGCCAATCGTCTCGACGAGCGCGTTCGTGACGAGGTCGCGGCGCTTCGAGCCGATCTCGGCGTTATCGTCGCGTATGGGGGGCTTGTGCGCGAGCCACTGCTCTCCGATCCGGCTCTCGGCTGGATCAACCTGCACTTCTCGGTACTTCCACGCTGGCGTGGAGCAGCGCCCGTGCAAAGGGCGATCATGGCGGGAGACGCCACAACAGGTGCGACGGTGTTCCGTCTTGTTCCCGAACTCGATGCTGGCGACGTGGTGGCGGCGATCGACGAGCCGATCGGCCGCTTCCACACGGCGGGCGCGTTGCTCGAGCGATTGGCGGAGGTCGGTGCAGAGCTCCTCGTACGCAGCGTCGACGGTCTCGAGGACGGAACAGCGGCTTTCCGACCGCAGTCGGGCGACGTGACCTTTGCGCCGAAGCTCACTCTCGAGGACGGTCGAATCGACTGGACACTGCCCGCCGTAAGAGTTCACGACATCATCAGGGGAGTGACGCCGGAGCCAGGAGCCTTCACGGTCATCGACGACGTTCGTGTGAAGATTCTGGAAGCCGCTGTCGCTCATGATGAAATCGCTCCAGCGCCGGGTGTGGTCGAGCTTCGCGGTAAGGCGGTTGTCGTTGGTACCGGCGCCGGCGCGCTCGAGTTAGTCCGCGTGCACCCGGCGGGGCGTAAGGCGATGGATGCCGCGGCATGGTGGCGTGGCATCGACTCCGCCGCGACCGCGGTGAGGGCGTCGTGAGTCGCGGCGGTACTGCGCGTTCTGTCGCGCTCGACGTGATCGTTGCGACCCGAGAGTCCGATGCCTATGCCAACTTGCTCCTGCCCGCCCGGATTTTGTCTGCCGGTCTGTCGTCGGCGGATGCGGGTCTCGCGACGGAGCTCGCTTATGGCACGTTGCGCATGCAGGGTTTTTATGACCGGGTGATCGAGCTGGCCGCCGCCCGCCCCGTGAAGGACATCGACGCGGCTGCCCTGGACGTTCTCAGGCTCGGTTGTCACCAGCTGCTCTCCATGCGTGTCGCCGCACACGCCGCTGTTGGTGAAACCGTGGAGCTTGCTAAGGGACGGGTTTCACGGTCCGCGGTGGGCTTCGTCAACGGTGTCCTCCGCACGGTGAGCAGAACTGACGTGCTCGAGTGGCGCGATCGGGTGATTGCCACCGCTCGCTCGGGCGAGGAGGCACTCGCCTTCGAGCATTCGCATCCTCTGTGGGTGGTCCGTGCGATCCGCCAGGTGCTCACGGCGGAGGGGCGGGAGGCAGAGTTGGAGGGCGCACTCGTCGCCGACAATGTCGCGCCGCGCATCGCGGCGGCCGCGCTTCCCGGTTTTGCTTCTCCCATAGAAATTCCCGGCAGCCGCACCGAATTCTCACCCGTCGGTGTGCGTGTCGATGCCGGAGATCCGGCGCGCGTGCCAGCGATCAAGGATGGCCGCGCGCGCGTGCAGGACGAGGGTTCCCAGCTCGCTGCACTCGCGCTCTCGCGCGCACGGCCCGTCGGCGAAGGCGAGCGCTGGCTGGACATGTGCGCTGGACCGGGTGGCAAAGCCGCGCTCCTGGCCGCCGAAGCTGCTTCCGGCGGCGCGACCCTCACTGCTAACGAGGTTGTTCCTGCTCGGGCCGGACTGGTGCGTAACGCGCTGCGCGCTGTTGATCCGACGATCACCGTTCTTGAGCAGGATGGCAGGATGCTCGGCGAAGAGCACCCCGACACGTTCGACCGCATCCTCCTCGACGCCCCGTGCACGGGCCTTGGTGCCCTCCGTCGGCGTCCCGAGGCGCGCTGGCGCAAGCAGCCGAGCGACGTTGCTGAACTCGGAGCCCTGCAGTCGGCACTCCTCTCGTCCGCGGTCGCTGCGCTGCGTCCTGGCGGCCTTCTGGCCTACGTGACCTGCTCGCCGCACGCTGCCGAGACCAAGGCGATCGTCGCGAGCGCCCTGCGCACGATTCCCGGCCTTTCGACCGTTAATACGCCAGCGGTACTGGAGTCGATCGCTTCGCATCCTCTCGACCTGCCGCCGGGGGAGCATGTGCAATTGTGGCCGCACCGTCACGGCACCGACGCGATGTTCATCCAACTCCTGACGAAAGCCTGATCATGAGCAGAATCAACCCCAGCATCCTCGCCGCGGATTTTGTCAACATGCAGCGGGATCTCGAGCGAATCGCGACCGCCGACTACGTTCACGTCGATGTCATGGACAACCACTTCGTGCCGAATCTCACGTTCGGACCACAGATGGTGGGACGCATCCAGGATGTTTCGCCCATCCCTCTCGACGTCCACCTCATGATCGACGACGTCGACCGGTGGGCGCCCGACTACGCGCGGCTTGGCGCGTTCTCCGTAACCTTTCACGCCGAGGCGACCGAGCACCCGATCGAACTCGCGCGCACCCTCCGGTCGCTCGGAAGCAGGGCCGGTATCGCGGTCAAACCGGGCACCCCGGTTGAGCCATACCTCGACTATCTCGCCGAGTTTGACCAGTTCCTCGTGATGACGGTCGAACCAGGCTTCGGCGGGCAGAGTTTTATGTCTGAGACCATGGCCAAGGTCGAGCGCGTGCGTTCGGCCGTTCGGGACGCTGAGACGGATGTTTGGCTCCAGGTGGACGGCGGAATCGATCGTTCGACCATCGGCATAGCGAAGGCCGCGGGCGCCGACACTTTTGTCGCGGGATCGGCTGTCTTCGGCGCAGGGGAAGCGTCCGAGAACATCGCCGCGCTGAGAGCCGCAGCGCACGATCACCGTCACGATGTCTGATTGACTTGTGTCATGACTGATGCACCCCGGACCAAGCCAGAAGTCGAGTTCTACGAGGGCCCCGAGCCCACAGAACTCGTGATCATCGACATCATCGAGGGAACGGGCGCCGAAGCAAAGCCGGGCGCCACCGTAGACGTGCACTACCTCGGCGTCGATTTCGAGACCGGTGAAGAGTTCGACTCCTCGTGGAGCCGCGGTCAGTCGATTGAGTTCCCGCTCGCGGGCCTGATCAAGGGCTGGCAGGACGGCATCCCGGGGATGAAGGTTGGCGGCCGTCGTCAGCTCATTTGCCCGCCAGCACTCGCGTATGGACCGGCCGGTGGTGGCCACCGCCTCTCCGGACGCACCCTCACCTTCGTTATTGACCTCCTCGGCGTACGCTGAGGCCCCTCGCCGAACCGGTAGCCTTAGCGCGTGAAAAATTTCGACGATCTGTTCGCCGAGCTCTCCGAACGCGCTGAGTCCCGCCCGTCGGGGTCGCGCACGGTCGAGTTGCTCGACGGCGGCGTTCACGCGATCGGCAAAAAGATCGTCGAAGAGGCTGCCGAGGTGTGGATGGCCGCCGAGTACCAGTCGCGGGAAGAGACCGCGGAGGAGATCTCACAACTGCTCTACCACCTGCAAGTCCTCATGGTCGCGAAGGGTCTCACGCCTGCCGATGTCTGGCGACATCTGTAGACCGAGCACCCCACCCGACGACCAGGAGAGACAACCATGCTGAGAATTGCGGTCCCGAACAAGGGATCTTTGAGTGAGACCGCGGCTGAGATGCTGCAAGAGGCCGGTTACACCGGTCGACGTGATCCGCGCGCACTGAGCGCTCTCGACGCACGCAACGATGTCGAGTTTTTTTACCTTCGTCCGCGTGACATCGCGACCTATGTCGGGTCGGGAGCGCTCGACGTCGGTATCACGGGGCGCGACCTGCTGTTGGACTCCCGAAGCGAGGCACAGGAGATCTCGACCCTCGATTTCGGGGAGTCGACTTTCCGTTTTGCGGCAATCCCCGGGCGCTTCACCGAGCTCGCCGATCTTGAGGGGGTTCGTGTCGCGACAAGTTACCCGGGCCTCGTCGGCGACTTCCTGGCCCGTCATGGCGTGTCAGTGACGATGGTCTCGCTCGATGGGGCAGTCGAGTCCGCGGTCAAGCTCGGTGTCGCGGATGCCGTCGCTGATGTTGTGTCGACAGGATCGACACTGCGCGCTCAGGGGCTCGAGATCTTCGGTCCGGTCATCCTGGACTCCACGGCCGTGCTCATCAGCGCGTCACCGCAGTTGCCCGGCATCTCGACTCTTCAGCGCCGCCTGCAGGGTGTGCTCGTCGCTCGCCAGTACGTGCTCGTCGACTATGACGTGCCACGAGAGCACCTCGAAGCGGCAACACGCATCACGCCTGGACTTGAGAGCCCGACCCTTTCGCCACTTCACGACCCGAACTGGGTTGCGGTGCGGTCGATGGTTCCGCGATCCGACGCGAACGATGTCATGGACGCTTTGCACGCCGTCGGGGCCCGCGCGATCCTTGTCAGCGCGATTCACGCTGCGCGGATCTGACGTGGGCGTCGCAGTTCGGGTCATCCCGTGCCTTGACGTCGCCGACGGGCGTGTGGTCAAGGGAGTCAACTTCCTCAATCTCCGGGATGCCGGAGACCCGGTCGAACTCGCTCGCAAGTACTACGAGCAGGGCGCCGATGAGATCACGTTCCTCGACGTGACTGCCACGGTCGACAACCGCGCGACGACCTACGACGTGGTGCGAGCCACGGCCGAGCAAGTGTTCATTCCGCTCACCGTCGGCGGGGGAGTCCGCTCGACCGACGATGTCTCGCGACTGCTCGCGAGCGGTGCCGACAAGGTCGGCGTCAATAGCGCAGCGATTGCCCGCCCGGAACTCATCGGGGAGATCGCCGATCGATTCGGCGCACAGGTTCTCGTTCTGAGCCTCGACGTGCGTCGCTCCGGCGGCCGTTTCATTGTCACCACCCACGGTGGGCGCACCGACACCGATCTCGATGCTCTCGAGTGGGCGGCGGAGGCGATCGAGCGCGGTGCGGGGGAGTTGCTCGTCAACTCGATTGACGCCGACGGAACGAAGGATGGCTTCGATCTCGAACTCGTCACCGCCATGCGCGAGATCAGCTCGGTGCCCGTTGTCGCCAGCGGCGGTGCGGGAGCCGTGGGGGACTTCCTCCCCGCGATAGCGGCGGGTGCCGATGCCGTGCTCGCGGCCTCCGTGTTCCACAATGGAGAACTGACGGTGGGCGAAGTCAAGAGCGCCCTCGGTGAGGCTGGAGTGCTGACACGATGAGCGAGCTAACGCAGGAGACCGTTGGTCCGGTTCTCGACCGAGTTCGATTCGGTTCGGACGGATTGATCCCTGCGATCATCCAAGAGCGTGCGACGCGGGATGTTCTCATGCTCGGCTACATGGACAGGGAGGCCCTCCGGCGCACCCTCACCGAGGGACGTGTGACGTTCTGGAGCCGCAGCCGTCAGGAGTACTGGCGTAAGGGCGACACGAGCGGGAACATCCAGCTGGTGACGGGCGCGGCTCTCGACTGTGATGACGACACGATCCTCGTGACGGTCGATCAGCATGGCGCCGCCTGCCACACGGGTGCCCACGCGTGTTTCGACGTCGATCCGTTGGAGCCCGCCATCGCCGTGAGTCTGGGAGGAACCGATGGATAACACGACCACGCGCGACGACTTCGATTCGCGTGTCGCGGCCGGCCATCGTGTGGTTCCGGTCATCCGCGAGCTGTTTGCCGACAGCGAGACCCCGGTGGGCATCTACCGCAAGCTTGCGCACGGCCGCCCCGGCACTTTCCTCCTCGAATCCGCGGAGCAGGGCGGCATCTGGTCACGGTACTCGTTTGTCGGCGTCTCGACCTTTGGAGTGCTCACCCAGAACGGCAGCGACACCGTATGGCTCGACTACGGGTTGTCGGCCGAACGCGCCCTCGGCGCGACGCCAACCGCGCCGCTCGAGGCGATCGCACACCTCTACGCCCGGTGGTCGACTCCGCGGGTCGACGGGCATCCGCCCTTGACGGGGGGTCTCGTTGGATTCATCGGTTGGGAAGCCATCCGCCAACTCGAGCGACTTCCGGATGCCCCGCCAGCCGAGATACCGATCCCTGGCCAGGCCCTGGGTTTTGTCTCGGAGCTTGTGGTCCTCGATCACCGCAATGGAACGGTGCTCCTCATCGCGACGGCGCTCAACGATGGAACAGAGTCGGGCGATGAGCTCTGGGCGAGTGCTCAAAAGCGGCTCGACGGACTGCAATCCGGCCTTGCAAGCCCGGCGGATGCCTCGTTGGCGATCGTCGACTTCGAGACGATGCCCCAGCCTCAGCTTCGTGTCACGAAGGAGACGTTCTCGGCGGCGATCGAACGATCCAAGCAGCACATCCGCGACGGCGACGTGTTCCAGGTCGTCATCTCGCAGCGCTTCGACCACCCGATGACCGCCGAGCCGCTCGACGTCTACCGAGTGCTGCGAACGCTGAACCCTTCTCCGTACATGTACTACTTGAGCCTCGAGACGCCAGAGGGCGAACCATACGTCATCGTGGGTTCCAGCCCCGAGGCAATGGTCAAGGTGACGGGGGAGCGGGTTTACATGCATCCGATCGCCGGCTCACGCCCGCGAGGACAAACGCCTGAGGCCGATCTCGACCTGTCCGAGGAGCTCCTCGCCGACGACAAGGAGAAGGCCGAGCACCTCATGCTCGTTGATCTGGCACGAAACGACCTGCAAAAAGTGTGCCGTGCCGGATCGGTCGAGGTGACCGAGTTCATGCAGGTGGAGCGTTTCAGCCACATCATGCACCTCGTCTCCTCCGTCGAGGGAGACCTATTGTCGTCCGCCACATCCATCGATGTCTTCAGGGCCACCTTCCCCGCGGGTACGCTCTCCGGCGCACCCAAGCCGCGTGCACTCGAGATCATCGATGATCTCGAACCGGCCCAGCGTGGTGTCTACGGTGGAGTCGTCGGCTACTTCGACTTCGCGGGAGATGCCGACCTCGCGATCGCGATCCGCACGGCGGTCATTGCACGCGGTGTGGCCCATGTTCAGGCCGGCGCTGGGCTCGTCGCCGACTCTGACCCAGAAGCCGAGTACGAAGAATCCCGCAACAAGGCCGCTGCACCCCTCAGAGCCGTCGCAATAGCCAACGCGTTGCACTCAGCACAGTGAGCGCACGCCGACTCAAATACATCACTCTCGCGACGGGTCTCCTCGGCGGTGTTCTCGCGCTCGTCGCGTGGACGCAGGTGTGGTTCACGGTCACGCTTACCGACGACGTGAGCATCCCCATCGCCGGCGATCGCGCTGCGGGGGCCCTTGCGGCGCTTGGTCTCAGCACACTCGCGCTCGTGGGTGCGTTGGCGATTGCAGGACCGATATTCCGCGTGATTCTTGGTGTGCTCGCGGCCGCTCTCGGTGCAGTCATTGGCGTCTCGTCGATTCTCGCCATCGTCGACCCGATCGCGGAGTCCGCCGCCTCGATCTCGGAGCGAACAGGTGTTGCTGGCGATGATTCTCTTCGTGAACTCATCGTGTCGATCGATACGTCAGGGTGGCCGATCGGCGGCGTCATCATCGGGGTACTGATCCTCGCCTTTTCCGGCGCTGTCATTGCGACATCGAGCCAGTGGCCCTCCAGCTCCCGTCGATACAGCGCGACACGGCTCGAGGGGGAGAACGGCGAGTCGCCGAGCGAGCTATGGGATGCCCTCAGCGACGGGAGCGACCCGACGACGACCGATCCTCGTTCCCCCTAGAATTGATGTGCACCTCGACGAACGGAGATCGATGAACGAGACTGACCCCGGCCACGGCAACTCACCGGCTGCCTGGACGGCCGTCGTCATCATGCTGGTCGGTTTTACCATCGGTACGATCGCCTTCTTCTTCGACCTCGCGTGGCTCGTCGTCGCTTCTGCAGGTCTCGTAGTCGTCGGCGCGGTCGTCGGCTGGCTTCTTTCTAAGGCGGGCTACGGCGTCGGTGGCTCCCGCGTTACTCAGAAGGCACACAACTAGGTGCTCGGCGAACTTGTCGCCGGAGCCCTCGCGGATGCTTCGGCGCGTCGTAGCGTGCGCTCGATCGACGACGTGGAGCGCGCGGCACTCGCTGCGCCACCGGCCCTCGATGCCCGTGCAGCACTGGCGCCGCGGAGCTCGGTGCACATCATCGCCGAGGTGAAGCGTGCGAGCCCCTCGCGCGGCGCGCTCGCAAGCATCCCGGACCCGGCAGCCCTCGCGGCGTTGTACGAGCTGGGCGGCGCGAGCGCGATCAGTGTGCTCACGGAGGAGCGGAAGTTCAAGGGTTCGCTCGCCGACCTCGAGGCAGTCCGCGCCGCTGTGTCCCTCCCGGTCCTGCGGAAAGATTTCATCGCCGAGCCGTATCAGGTCTTCGAAGCTCGAGCCGCTGGTGCCGATCTTGTGCTTCTCATTGTCGCCGCGCTCGACCAGCCGACGCTGTCGTCGCTGTTCACGCTCATCAATGAACTGGGTATGACGCCGCTCGTGGAGACTCATTCGGCGGAGGAGCTCGACAGAGCACTCGACCTGGGGGCGGATGTCGTCGGCGTCAATGCGCGCGACCTTTCGACCTTCGAACTCGACAAGAACCTGTTCGGGGAACTCGCAACGGCCATTCCCGAGGGTGTCGTCAAGATCGCGGAGTCCGCCGTCACGTCACCGGATGACGTCGCACACTACCGTCGCGCAGGAGCCGACGTTGTGCTCGTGGGGGAGGCGCTCGTCACCGGGGATCCCGTCGCGACGCTGAAACGATTTTTGGAGCCATGATGTATCGCGATGAACTCGGCCCGTACTTCGGTGACTTCGGGGGGCGTTTTGTTCCCGAGTCGCTTATCGCGGCCCTCGATGAACTAGACGTCGCCTATCGCGACGCAAAGACCGATCCGGTGTTCCAGTCCGAGCTGGCGGCGCTTCACGCCACGTACACGGGTCGACCGTCGATCATCACCGAGGTTCCGCGGTTCGCCGAGCACGCCGGCGGAGCCCGCATCATCCTCAAGCGCGAGGACCTGAACCACACGGGCTCGCACAAGATCAACAATGTTCTCGGTCAGGCTCTTCTCGCCCGGCGCCTTGGCAAGACCCGCCTCATTGCCGAGACCGGCGCGGGCCAGCATGGGGTTGCCACGGCAACCGCCGCGGCCCTCTTCGGTATGTCGTGCGTCGTCTACATGGGTGAGGTCGACACCGAGCGACAGGCACTCAACGTCGCTCGCATGCGTCTGCTCGGGGCCGAGGTCATCCCCGTCAAGACCGGCTCGCGCACACTCAAGGATGCGATCAACGAGGCACTGCGCGATTGGGTCGCCAACGTCGCGGACACTCATTACCTCCTCGGCACCGTCGCCGGCCCGCACCCGTTCCCAGTTATGGTGCGCGACTTCCACAAGATCATCGGTGAAGAAGCTCGTCAGCAAGTCCTCGAGCTCACCGGTCGACTGCCGGATGCCGTTGCCGCCTGTGTTGGCGGTGGCAGCAACGCCATCGGCATCTTCCATGCCTTCCTCGACGATCCCGAGGTCGCGCTGTACGGCTACGAGGCCGCTGGCGACGGGCACCTGACCGAGCGTCACGCTGCGACACTCACCCGTGGCCGCCCCGGCGTTCTCCATGGAGCGAAGAGCTACATGCTGCAGGACGAGGACGGGCAAACGCTCGAGTCGCACTCCATCTCCGCTGGTCTCGACTATCCGGGTGTCGGTCCGGAGCACGCGTGGCTTCACGACATCGGACGAGCGAGCTACCTCCCGGTGACCGATGACGAAGCGATGCAGGCGTTGCGCCTCCTCAGCCGCACCGAGGGGATCATTCCCGCGATCGAGTCGTCGCACGCCCTTGCCGGAGCGCTCACGCTCGGGCGTGAACTCGGGCCGGAGTCGATCATCCTCGTCAATCTCTCCGGTCGCGGAGACAAGGACATGGAAACCGCAGCCACGTACTTCGACATCCTGGATGCCCGATGAGCCGCGTCGCGGACGTCATCGCCGCGCGTCGCGATGCCGGATCGGGGGCGCTCGTCGGCTACCTCCCCGCAGGATTCCCTGACCTCTCGACGAGCATCGACGCCGCTGTGGCCCTCGCGCACAACGGCGTTGATGTCATCGAACTCGGACTTCCGTACTCCGACCCCGTCATGGACGGAACGGTCATTCAGAAGGCAACCCAGACCGCGCTTGCCGGCGGTTTCCGACTGGCCCACGGTTTCGAGGCGGTGCGCCAGATCACGGCGCAGACCGACGTGCCGGTTCTCGTGATGACGTACTGGAATCCCGTGGTCCAGTACGGCGTCGATCGCTTCGCTGACGACCTGCGCGCCGCGGGTGGAGCCGGTCTCATCACGCCGGATCTCATCCCGGATGAGGCGGGCGATTGGCTCGCGGCATCCGACCGCGTCGATCTCGACCGCGTCTTTCTCGCTGCACCGTCGTCCACAGACGAACGACTGCGCCAGTCCGTTGAACTCAGTCGCGGGTTCGTGTACGCGGTCTCCACGATGGGGATCACGGGTGCCAGGAGCGACGTCGATTCGGCCGCGCGCACTCTCGTCGACAGGCTCCGTACGGTCGGGGCGACGTCGACGTGTGTTGGCCTTGGAATCTCAACCGCCGAGCAGGTGCGCGAAGTGCTCGCCTACGCCGATGGCGCCATCGTGGGGTCCGCACTCGTGAGGGCCCTCGCCGACGATGGCGTCGAGGGTGTCGCCCGTGCCGCCGCCGCTCTCTCCGCCGGTACTAGACTCGCGTAGTCCGTACGAAAGGTCTGAAGGTTTGTCGTTCCTGCCGCTCTCCATCCCGAGCCCGCCCGAGGATTGGCGCAGCATCGACTTCGGTCGTTGGCTCGCCTCGACGTTCGGGTGGGAGTTTGCCGAGTCCTGGCGCATTGCGACCTACGCCCTTCTCATCCTCGTCGGCATTGTGCTCGCGACCGCCTGGGTCAACTCCCGACTGAAGGCGCGCGGAGCCGAGCCGGGTGTCGTGCTCGACGTGATCATTTTCGCCGTGCCGCTCGGACTCGTGGGTGCGCGTGCCTACCACGTGCTTACGCACCTCGGCGACTACTTCTACGAGGGCTCGAACCCGTGGAATCCGCTCCAGCCTGGCAGCGTATGGGCGATCTGGGAGGGCGGCAACGCCATCATCGGCTCGCTCATCGGAGGCGCCATCGGTGCCTACATCGGATGCCGCGTCACGGGCCTGCGCTTCTGGACCTTCGCGGATGCCCTTGCCCCCGCCATTCTCCTGGCTCAGGTCATCGGTCGCCTCGGCAACTACGTCAATCACGAGCTCTTCGGTCTGCCGACCGATCTGCCGTGGGGCCTCGAAATCCCGAGCCCCAATCCGGCCATCCCCGTCGGTCTGCCCGAGGGAACTCTCTTCCACCCGACGTTCCTCTACGAGATGATCTGGAACACCGTCGGAATCGTCTTCCTGCTCACGATGGAGCGTCAGTTCCGTCTACAGCGTCGCCGTATTGCGGGCCTCTCGATCGTTGTTCCGGTTGGCGATGCTCAACCTCGACTCCAATGGGGCAAGGTCTGGGCCCTGTACCTCGTCTGGTACGGCGTTGGGCGTGTCATTTTCGAGTCGATTCGGATCGATCCGAGCGAGGTTTTCTTCGGCATCCGCGCCAACGTCTGGGGTGCCTTCGCACTCATCGTCATCGGTGTCGTTCTGTACCTCGTTCAGCGTCGCCGTCACCCGGGTCTCGAGCCGAGCCCGTACGTGCCGGGTCGCGAGTGGGTCCCGGGGGGTGCTGTAGACTCGGACGAGACCTATTCGGACTCCGACGACCCCAGCGACGAGGCTGCGACGGAGCCTGAGTTGGCCGCCACAAGCGGATCACAAACCCCGACCTCCTAATCCCACGGAGGCCGTTCACCCCTTGGGCCGCCGACGTCCCGCATTTCCAGCACCATCGTGAGGACGGTAGCCATGGCTCTCACGCCAGTTTTCGAGCGTTTCAGCTCCACGCCAGCAGCAACAGGTTTGTACGACCCGCGCAATGAGCGCGATGCGTGCGGCCTCGCCATGGTCGCGACGCTGCGCGGTACCGCCGGTCACGACATCATCGACACGGCACTCGGTGCCCTCCGCAACCTCGAGCACCGTGGAGCTGTCGGCTCCGACGCTGGCACCGGCGACGGAGCTGGTATCAACACGCAGATTCCGGATGCTTTCCTCCGGGCGGTCGTTGACTTCGAGCTCCCGGCCGCTGGTCGCTACGCCGTCGGTATGGCCTTCCTGCCGACCGACGCGACCGAGCGCGACGAGATCAAGGCGGGTGTTGCCCGTCTCGCCGAGTCCGAGAGCCTGCGTGTGCTCGGCTGGCGCGAGGTTCCCGTGGACCCAACACAGCTGGGCAACCTCGCACGCGCGGCGATGCCGGCCTTCGAGCAGTTGTTTGTGCAATCGACCCGCGAGACAGGCAAGGGCACGGCATCCGGTCTCGAACTGGAGCGCCAGGTCTTCCGGCTCCGCAAGCGTGCGGAGCACGAACTGCACGTCTACTTCCCGTCGCTCTCGTCGCGCACGCTCGTCTACAAGGGCATGGTCACGACTCTCCAACTCGAGCCGTTCTATCCCGACCTGTCTGATGAGCGCTTCGTTTCGAAGCTCGCCCTCGTGCACTCGCGGTATTCGACCAACACGTTCCCGTCGTGGCCGCTCGCCCAGCCGTTCCGCATGATTGCGCACAACGGTGAGATCAACACCGTTCAGGGCAACCGCAACTGGATGCGGGCGCGCCAGTCGCAGCTCGAGAGCGAGGTGCTCGGGGACATCCGGTCGATCCTCCCTATCAACACCCCTGGCGCGAGTGACTCTGCCTCGTTCGATGAGGTCGTGGAGTTGCTCAATCTCGCTGGCCGCAGCTTGCCGCACGCGATGATGATGATGGTCCCGGAAGCGTGGGAGAACCAGGCAGACATCGACCCCACCAAACGAGCCTTCTACGAGTACCACTCGATGCTCATGGAGCCGTGGGATGGTCCGGCCGCACTCGTCTTCACCGACGGCTCGCTCGTCGGCGCGACCCTCGACCGCAATGGACTTCGCCCCGGTCGCTATCTCGTCACCGACGACGGCCTTGTGGTGCTCGCCAGTGAGATCGGCGTTTTCGATGTCGAACCGAGCAAGGTCGTGCGTAAGGGTCGACTCCGCCCGGGCAAGATGTTCCTCGTCGACACGGCAGAAGGCCGAATCATCGAGGACGATGAGGTCAAGGCTGAGCTCGCCGGCTCGCAGCCGTGGGGTGAATGGCTCGAAGAGGGCAGGATCGCCCTGCGCGACCTACCCGAACGCGAGCACATTGTGCACACGCCGGCCTCGGTCGTCCGTCGGCAGCGCACGTTCGGATACACCGAAGAAGAGGTGCGCATCCTCATCGCGCCGATGGCGAAAAACGCAGCAGAGCCTCTCGGCGCCATGGGGTCTGACACCCCGATCGCGGTGCTGTCCGACCGGCCGCGGCTGCTGTTCGACTACTTCACTCAGCAGTTCGCCCAGGTGACCAACCCGCCGCTCGACTCCATCCGCGAAGAGGTTGTGACGTCGATGGCCCTGGGGCTCGGCCCTGAGCGCAACTTGCTCAGTGCAACACCCGAGCACGCCCATCAGGTCGCACTCGAGTTCCCCGTCATCGACAACGATGAACTCGCGAAGATCCAGCACATCGACACCACTCCGGGCAGCACCCGTTCGGCGACGATCAAGGGTCTCTATCGCGCGGACAAGGGGCCCAAGGCTCTCGAGAAGCGCCTCACCCAGATGTGCGCCGAAGTCGATGAGGCCATTCGCGCGGGTGCCGAGTACATCGTGCTCTCGGACCGTGATTCCAACAAGGATCTCGCGCCGATCCCGTCGCTGCTGATGCTGGCCGCCGTCCACCACCACCTCATTCGCGCAGAGACACGAATGAAGGTCGGACTCATCGTCGAGGCCGGCGACGTGCGTGAGGTTCACCACGTTGCGCTTCTGATCGGTTACGGCGCATCGGCGATCAACCCGTACCTCGCCATGGAAACGGCGGAAGAGCTCGTCCGCAGCGGAATGATCCAGGGGCTCACACCGCAGAAGGCTGTCGCGAACCTGATCAAGGCGCTTGGCAAGGGTGTGCTCAAGATCATGTCCAAGATGGGCATTTCGGTCGTGAGCTCGTACGCGGGCGCCCAGGCATTCGAAGCGGTCGGGCTGTCACAGGAGTTCGTCGACCAGTACTTCACGGGAACGTCGAGTCTCCTCGGCGGTGTCGGCATCGACGTGATCGCTCAGGAGAACGCCGCGCGTCACGCTGCCGCTTACCCGGAAGACGGGGCGACCCACGCGCACGAGCGGCTCTCTATCGGTGGTGAGTACCAGTGGCGCCGTGAAGGACCGCCCCACCTGTTCAATCCCGAAACGGTGTTCCGACTCCAGCACGCGACACGGTCGCGTCGGTACGACATCTTCCGTGACTACACAAAGCTCGTGGATGACCAGGCCGAGTCACTCATGACCCTTCGCGGCCTGTTCGGCCTGCGCACTGGCGTTCGGCCGCGCGTGCCGATCGACGAAGTGGAGTCGGTCGAGTCGATCGTCAAGCGCTTCAACACGGGAGCGATGAGCTACGGTTCGATCAGCAAGGAGTCCCACGAGACCCTCGCGATCGCCATGAACCGGCTCGGTGGCCGCTCGAACACGGGTGAGGGCGGCGAAGACGTCGATCGGCTTCTCGACCCGGAGCGGCGTTCGGCCATCAAGCAGGTCGCCTCCGGTCGGTTCGGTGTTACGAGCATGTACTTGACCCACGCCACGGACATCCAGATCAAAATGGCGCAGGGCGCCAAGCCCGGTGAGGGTGGTCAGCTTCCTGCCGGCAAGGTGTATCCCTGGATCGCGCGCACGCGCCACGGCACGGCTGGTGTCGGGCTCATCTCGCCGCCCCCGCACCACGACATCTATTCGATCGAAGATCTCAAGCAGTTGATCTTCGACCTCAAGCGCTCGAACCCCGAGGCTCGAGTGCACGTCAAGCTCGTGAGCCAGTCCGGTATCGGTGCTGTTGCCGCGGGTGTGACCAAGGCGAAGGCCGATGTTGTGCTCGTGTCGGGTCACGACGGTGGAACGGGCGCGAGCCCGCTCAACTCGCTCAAGCACGCCGGAACGCCGTGGGAATTGGGCCTCGCCGAGACTCAGCAGACGCTCATGCTCAACGGCATGCGCGACCGTGTTGTCGTCCAGGTCGACGGCCAGATGAAGACCGGTCGCGACGTCATTGTCGCAGCCCTTCTGGGGGCGGAGGAATACGGATTCTCCACCGCTCCGCTCGTTGTCTCCGGTTGCATCATGATGCGTGTGTGTCATCTCGACACGTGTCCCGTAGGAGTTGCCACTCAGAACCCCGAGTTGCGGGCTCGCTACACGGGCAAGCCTGAGTTTGTGATCAACTTCTTCGAGTTCCTCGCACAAGAAGTTCGGGAGTACCTGTCGGAGCTCGGTTTCCGCTCCCTCGACGAAGCCATCGGTCACACCGAGTTGCTCGACGTCGATCGCGCCATCGAGCACTGGAAGGCGGACGGTCTCGACCTCGAGCCTGTTCTCGTGGGTCCGTCCTTCGAGGATGACGAGCCACGAATCAACGCGACATCGCAAGACCATGAGCTCGACGAGCACTTCGACCGTGAGCTCATCCGCCTCGCGGGATCGACCCTGGATCACGGCGAGAAGGTCGTCATCGAGCTTCCGATCCGTAACACCGAGCGTGCCGTCGGCACAATGCTCGGCCACGAGGTCACACGTCGTTTCGGCGAAAACGGCCTGCCCAGTGGCACGATCGAGGTCCGTCTCACGGGAACGGCCGGTCAATCGCTCGGTGCCTTCATGCCGTCCGGGATCACGTTGCGCCTCGAGGGCGACAGCAACGACTACGTCGGCAAGGGTCTGTGCGGCGGTGAGATTGTCATCCGTCCACACCGCGACAGCGTTTTCGCCGCCGAGCGCAACGTCATCGCGGGCAACGTGATCGGCTACGGCGCCACTCAGGGATCCATGTTCCTTCGCGGCATCGTTGGCGAGCGCTTCCTCGTGCGTAATTCCGGTGCCACCGCAGTCGTCGAAGGTGTTGGCGACCACGCGCTCGAGTACATGACGGGTGGACTCGCCGTGATTCTCGGCGGAACAGGACGCAACCTGGGCGCTGGCATGTCCGGCGGCACCGCCTACATCCACGACCTGCGTCCCGAGCGCGTCAATCGCGAATCACTCTCGTCCGGTGAGCTCGAACTGCTGCCCCTCGGAAGCGGCGACAGGGAGATCCTGCGTGACCTCCTGGAGCGTCACGTCGACGAGACCGACTCCGCAGTCGCCGCGCGACTGCTCGAGAACTTCGAAGACGCTGTCTCGCGCTTCACCAAGGTGTTGCCGCGCGACTACGCCGCTGTTCTCGCAACCCGACAGACTGCAATCGAAGAAGGTCTGGACCCCGACGGCGACGTCGTGTGGGGACGGATCATGGAGGTGACCGGTGGCTGACCCGAAGGGCTTCCTCAAGGTACAAGAGCGCGAGCTTCCCAAGCGTCGCCCCGTCAGCCTCAGGCTGATGGACTGGAAAGAGGTCTACGAGCAGCAGGATCCGTCGCAGCTGCGCCGTCAGGCCGGACGCTGCATGGACTGCGGTATCCCGTTCTGCCATCAGGGCTGTCCGCTCGGCAACCTGATCCCCGAATGGAATGACCTCACGTGGCGTGGCGAGAATGCCCAGGCCATCGAGCGGCTCCATGCGACCAACAACTTCCCTGAGTTCACGGGAAGGCTTTGCCCCGCGCCGTGCGAAAGCGCGTGTGTTCTCGGAATCAACCAGCCCGCCGTCACGATCAAGCAGGTCGAGGTCTCGATCATCGACCAGGCGTTCGCGAACGGCCTCGTGACGCCGCATCCGCCCGAGCGTCTCACGGGCAAGACCGTCGCCGTTGTCGGCTCTGGTCCTGCGGGTTTGGCCGCTGCGCAGCAGCTCACGCGCGCGGGCCACACCGTGGCCGTGTACGAGCGGGATGACCGCATCGGCGGTCTTCTTCGCTACGGCATCCCGGACTTCAAGATGGAAAAGAAGCACATCGAGGCGCGTCTCGCACAGATGCAGGCCGAGGGAACACGTTTCCGTGCCGGCGTCGAGATCGGTGTCGACATCTCGTGGTCCGACCTCCGTTCGCGATATGACGCAGTCGTCATCGCGACGGGCGCTATGGTGCCGCGCGACCTTCCGATTCCCGGTCGCGATCTCCTCGGAGTGCATTTCGCCATGGAGTACCTCGTCCAGGCGAACAAGGTCGGCGCCGGGGATTCGGTTCCGGACCAGATCACCGCGGAGGGCAAGCACGTCGTTGTCCTCGGTGGTGGCGACACTGGCGCGGACTGCATTGGAACGGCGCACCGACAGGGCGCACTCTCGGTGACGAACCTCGCCATCGGCACGCAGCCCCCGTCGGAGCGACCCGACAACCAGCCATGGCCCATGACGCCGACACTCTTCGAAGTCTCCAGCGCGCACGAGGAGGGCGGTGAGCGCATGTACCTCGCGTCGACCGTCGAGTTCCTCCGCAACGATGCCGGCGAGGTTCGCGGTGTCCGTGTCGCGGAGACAGAGTACGTCGATGGACGCCGCGTGCCGAAGTCCGGCACCGAGCGTGAAATCCCCGCCGACCTTGTGCTCCTCGCACTCGGATTCACGGGGCCCGAGTCGCACACTCTGTCGGAGCAGCTCCCCGTACCGTTTGAAGAGCGCGGCAACATCGAGCGCGATGGTGACTACCAGACCAGCGAGCCAGGCGTCTTCGTCGCGGGCGACGCGGGTCGCGGTCAGTCCCTCATCGTCTGGGCCATTGCCGAGGGTCGGGCTGCGGCATCCGCCGTCGACCGCTACCTTGAAGGGGAGACGAGTTTGCCGTTCCCGGTGCGCCCGACGGATCGGGCGATCTCCCTCTAAGCATGCGCGGGCGTGCCCGCACGATTGCTATCACAACGCCTTCGGGCACACCCCACCACAGAAGGAAGTCATGAGACGAGCCAAGATCGTTGCGACCCTAGGGCCGGCAACGTCGAGCTATGAGAGCATTCGAGCGATCATCGATGCTGGCGTCGATGTCGCGCGGATGAACCTGAGCCACGGTTCTTACGATGTCCACGAGGCGGTCTACGCCAACGTGCGCAAGGCAGCGGACGACGCAGGCAAGGCTGTAGCCGTGCTTGTCGACCTGCAGGGACCGAAGATCCGTCTCGGCAAGTTCGAGAACGGACCACACGAGCTGGCGGTCGGCGACATCTTCAAGATCACCACCGAGGACATCCTCGGCACGAAGGAGATCGTCGGAACGACGTTCAAGGGTCTTCCGCAAGACGTCGCGCCCGGTGACTTCCTCCTCATCGACGATGGCAAGGTCAAGGTCCGGGTGATCGAGACCGACGGCGTCGTCGTCACGACGGAGGTCGTTGTTGCTGGCCCGGTCTCTAACAACAAGGGCATTAACCTTCCCGGTGTCGCCGTCAATGTTCCGGCCCTGTCAGAAAAGGACGAGGATGACCTCCGTTGGGGTCTGAAGCTGGGTGCTGACCTGATCGCCCTGTCCTTCGTACGCAATGCTGACGATGTCACGCGCGTTCACGAGATCATGGCGGAGGAGGGGCGTCGCGTCCCCGTCGTTGCGAAAATCGAAAAGCCCCAGGCGGTAGATCACCTCGAGGCCATTGTCGACGCGTTCGACGCGATCATGGTCGCGCGCGGCGATCTGGGTGTTGAGCTCCCGCTTGAGGCGGTGCCGATCGTTCAGAAGCGCACGATCGAGCTCGCTCGGCGTATGGCCAAGCCCGTGATCGTTGCGACCCAGATGCTCGAATCGATGATCTCCAGCCCGGTGCCCACGCGTGCCGAGACCTCGGATGTTGCCAACGCGATCCTCGACGGCGCGGACGCAGTCATGCTGAGCGGCGAGACCAGCGTCGGCGCGTACCCCGTGATCACCGTCCAGACCATGGCGCGAATTGTGAGTTCCACCGAGGAGCACGGGCTTGAGCGCATTCCGCCCCTCGGCACCAAGCCCCGCACGCAAGGTGGCGCGATCACGTTGGCCGCAGCGGAGGTCGCTGACTTCGTTGATGCGAAGTACGTGTGCATCTTCACCGAGTCTGGCGACTCGGCACGCCGGATGTCCCGTCTTCGCTTCCGCGTGCCCATGAAGGCCTTCACGCCGGATCAATCGATCCGCCGCCGGATGGCCCTCATCTGGGGAATCGAGTCCTACGTCACTCCTCGAGTGACGCATACGGACTCCATGTACGCCCAGGTCGACACCGTTCTTCTGGAGGAGGGACTCGCCGAGGTGGGGGAGAAGGTTGTTGTGATCTCCGGCTCGCCTCCCGGAATCCCCGGCGGCACAAACGACCTGCGGGTGCACGTTGTCGGTGACGCCGTCAATGGCGTGGCGCCGGCCTGGACCGTCCACGACGACTCCTAACGATCACCACCGCACGAGCGATGAAAAACGGACCCCGATCCTGACAGATCGGGGTCCGTTCTCTCGTTCGTGGCCGCTAGTGCCGCGGGAGCGCCGCAGAGATTGCGTCGGCCGCCCGCACCAAAGCAAGGTGCGAAAAGGCCTGCGGAGTGTTCCCCATGTGGTCGCCAGTCGTCGAGTCCACCTCCTCCGAGAGGAGCCCCACGTCGTTGCGCAGCCCGACAAGTCGATCCATGAGCTCGCGAGCGTCGTCGATCCGACCGGAGAGTGCGTACTGCTCAACGAGCCAGAACGAGCACGCGAGGAACGGATGCTCGTCGCCGGGTAACCCGTCGACTCCCGACTCGGTGAGGTACCGGAGCACGAGGCCGTCGTGCATCAGCTGTTCCTCGATTGCAGCCACCGTTCCGAGCATCCGGGGATCGTCCGCCTCCAGGTAGCCGACGTGGGGCAGCTGAAGGAGCGCTGCATCCACCCCGGTTCCTCCGTAGTACTGAACGAAGGTGCCGAGTTCAGCGTTGTAGCCGTGCTCATCGATCTCGCGACGCAGCGCGTCACGGTGCGCACGCCACTCGTCTACTGGCCCGGGCAGGCCGAATTTCTCGACGGCGTTCACTCCACAATTGAACGCGGACCACATCAGCACCCGGGAGTGGGTGAAGCGACGCAGGGGACCACGAATCTCCCAAATTCCGTGATCCAGTTCGTCGAGCGTGTCGGTGAGACGCCCGAGAAGGGCTTGCTGCAGTGGCCAGGAGAACGAATCCTCGGTGACCCCGTTGCTTCTGGCGAGGGACAGCGCCTGCATAACTTCGCCGTACACGTCGCCCTGGAATTGTGTGTACGCGGCGTTGCCCACGCGCACGGGAGCAGATCCGCGGTGACCCGGGAGAGAGCTCGGCGTCCATTCGACGAGCCGCCTCTCACCACCCAGTCCGTACATGACCTGCATGTCGGCAGGGTCCCCCGCAATGGCGCGAAGTAGCCAGTCCCGCCATTCGAGAGCCTCGGTCTCGTAGCCATGGAGCAGGAGCGCCTCGAGGGTAAATGCCGCGTCTCGAAGCCAGACAAAGCGATAGTCCCAGTTGCGAACACCGCCGAGATCCTCGGGAAGACTTGTTGTGGCCGCGGCCACGATCCCGCCCGTGTCTTCGTGTGTCAGTGCGCGAAGCACAAGCAGGGATCGGGCCACGGCATCCTCATACGGTTCGCCCGTTCGCGTGTAGTGCGACGCCCACTCGGTCCACCACGACTCCGTGCGTTCGATCTGTGCGTCGACGTCGAGGGCAGCGGGTGGGCGCCGGTGAGCGGGATGCCACGTCAAGACGATGTCGACGGTCTGCCCCTCGCTGACCGTGAACTCCCCGCGGTGGGCGTGGTCGCGTGCGATCAGGCGAGGTCCGCGAATGGTGACGGCATCCGGACCCGCTACGGCCAAAATCGCCGATTCGTATCCATCGGCGTATTCGGGCACTTGCCGCACCCACGGCAACGCTGCGGCATAGTCGAAGCGAATGCGCACGGTCTGCTCCATGCGCACCGTGCCAGAGAGTCCGCGAACCCTGCGGATGACGTCGGCACGTCGGTCGCCGTGCGGCATCACATCGATGACCTCGACAGTGCCGTCAGGCGTCTCCCACAGCGTCTCGAGGATGAACGTGCCCTCTCGGTAGTGCCGACGTGTCGCGACGTCCGCACCGACGGGTGCGACCCTCCAGTGACCGTGCCGTTCATCTCCGAGCAGAGCGCCGAAGGTGGACGCGGAATCGAACCGTGGCAGACACAGCCAATCGATGCTCCCCGTGAGCGATACCATCGCGCCGGTGTGACAGTCACCGACAAGTGCATAGTCCTGAATAGGGCGGGCCATCGTCCCATCTTGGCAAACGACGATGTGCGAGACCCCCGCGGTCCATGAGGGCCCGTGGATTCTGTCATGCTAGAGGGGCGCCCGCCTGGTGGAATTGGCATACACGTCCGACTCAAAATCGGATGCCGAAAGGCTTGCGAGTTCGAGTCTCGCGGCGGGCACCGTCACCTCTGGCATCGAGGGCACCACCACACCGTTCGGAGCATGGTGGGGGAGTCGCCGAGTTCTCCGACCATAATGCGCGTGCCACAGCGCAGACAGGGCCTTCCACCTCGCCCGTACACCCACGTTCGATCTCTCTGGAGGTTGCCCGTTGTCGTGCGTTCGACACGGTCGCGATTGGCGAGGATGAGACGGTGCGCGAGGTCGACCATTCGCTCGAGATCGTTGACGTCGCCGACGGGTCGAGTGGGGAGAACCCCGCGAAGAAAGCACAGTTCTGCTCGATAGACGTTGCCGAGACCGGCGAGCACACGCTGATCGAGGACCGCGAGACCGATCTCCCGCTCCGGTGCGGCGCGGAGATTGGCTAGTGCGGTGTCGGGGTCCCAGTCGGGACCCAAGAGATCGGGGCCGAGATATCCGACCGCCTCATCCTCGTCCGATGTCCGGATCACCTCGAACAGCCCCAGTTCGAAACCGACGGCAACCACGGATTCTGTCTCCAGAATCGCGCGCGCCTGCCAGGCCGGTCGCTGCCAGCGAGTGTCGTGCCGGTAGAGGTGCCAGCTCCCCTCCATCTTCAAGTGGCTGTGGAGGGTGTACTCACCGACACGCATGAGCAGGTGCTTACCCCGGGGGATGACCTCGTGCACGGGCGACCCCGTCAGGTCGGTTGTCGCGAACTTTGGGACACGAATATCGCATCGTGTGAGCACCGTGCCAGCCAAGGCAGCGTTGAGAGCGTGGGCGGAGCGGTAGACGGTGTCACCTTCGGGCATTCGCTAGACCCTTAGCCTGAGACCCGCGGGGGTGGAGCCAATGCCTGCTTCGAGCAGGGCGGCGCCGAACGGCGTGCCCTGCGCTGGGTCACCGTCGATCCGCTCGATCTTGAGTCCCTGAGAAGAACTGCGTGCGGTCTCGAGGAGTGACCGCGCCGCCGCAGCCAGGATGTCGTCATCGTCTGCGAAGGTGACGATGCTTTTGCCGCCCTTCTCCACGAACACGGCGAGCCGCCCATCGACGAGGGTGACGAGTGCGCCCGCCTTCCGCCCGGGACGGTGCCCCTCGCGGGGAGGCCAGGCTAGTGCGGCCCCGTAAGGGTTTGCGGGGTCCGTCGCCGCGAGGGTCAGCGCTTTTAGCTCGGGAGCTGTATCGGGTTCTACCGCGAAGGTGCGTAGCCGATCGACCGTAGCACCGGCCGCGAACTGGGCTGCACCGAGGCCGTCAACGAAGTAGCCTCTGCGCACCCGCCCTTGCTCCTCGAATCCCGACAGCACGCGGTAGGTGAGGGCGAACCCACCAGGGATGCCCTCACCAACGACGGAGCCCCGCGTCACCACCCCGTGCCGTTCCAGCAATGCCTCCGCGGTTGCTTTGGCGCGTGTCGTGTCATCGGCGTCGTCCACGAAGACGAGTGACCACCGGCCAGCGCCGGCAGCGGGGCCCGACTGGGTTACACGAAGCGAGCGACCTCGCGACCGTCGAGGTCGCGCCGCGACCGCTCGTCTCCCGAGATGCGCACGCAGTGGCGCCAGGCTGTCATTGGTGACGAGGCCGTCCCAGACGAGTTCCCACAGTGCTGACAGCAGCATCGAATCGGTGACGGGTTCCTCACCCCGTTCCAGCAGGGCGACACCAACCGCGTTCGCGAGCTGACGGAAGAAGTAGGCACCGCCGCCCTGCAGCGATTCGAGCACGGTGGTGCCGAGCGGCGAAACTTCTGCAGCATGACGTTCATAGAGCAACAGCCCGACCGAGTCGGCTACCTGCAGCCGAACCCAGCCATCGGAGCCGGGAAGCGAACCCGCGCCCGACCATTGCACCTCTCCCGACACCGTCAGTTCGTCGAGCAGGGCGGGGGAGTAGTCGGCAACGCGCGCGGGAAGCACGAGAGTCTCGAGCGCGGATGCCGGGATGGCAACCCCGCCCAACTGCTCGATCACCTGCAACACCCCATCAACACCTCGCAGTCCACCGCCGACGTGCTGCCACGAGGGAAGGAAGCGCCCGAGAGTGTCCTCCGAGACGGGTTCGACGTCGTCGCGGAGAGCGGCAAGGGATCGAGCACGAAGGCGCCGCAGAACTTCGATAGAGCACCACTCCGTACCCGTTGCCCCGGGGCGGAACTCTCCCTCCACGACGCGCCGATCCGACTCGAGCCGTCGGAGGGCGTGAAGAACGACTGCCGGGCCGAGCCCAAACCGTGATGCGACGTCGTCGACGGTGAACGGTGCATGAGTTCGAGCGAATCGACTCACGAGTTCACCGACCGGGTCCGACATCTCCTCGGTGAAAGCAGCAGGGATCCCGAGGGGAAGAGGCACACCGAGCGCATCGCGGAGACGCCCAGCATCCTCTACGGCGGCCACCCGTTCCACACCCCCGACGGTGGCGACGAGTGCGCGTGTTGCCGCGAGAAGGGCGTCAACGGTCGCGTCGACGTCGACGCCGGAGGCGCGGTCGCGGATCTCGTCCCTACTGAGCGGTCCGAGCATCCGCAGCACGTCGACAATGCCCTCGAGGTCGCGCGCGTGCCGCTCGGGGGCGAGTCGCTGCAGCTCTCTCTCCGTGCGTTCGATTTCGACCGGATCGAGCAGTTCCCTCAATTCGGCGCGACCCAGCAGTTCGGCGAGCAGGGCGGGGTCGAGACTCAGCGCCGCGGCGCGTCGCTCCGCGAGCGGCGCATCACCTTCGTACAGGAACGCAGCCGTGTACCCGAACAACAGGCTTCGCGCGAAGGGGCTGGGCATCGGGGTTTCCACCTCGGCTACGCGAATGGCGCGCTGCCCGATCTTGGTCGTGATCGCGCGCAGGGTCGGCACGTCGTAGACGTCCTGGAGCACCTCGCGAACGGTCTCGAGCACGATCGGGAACGTCGGGTACTTTCGTGCCACATCCAGTAGCTGCGACGCGCGCTGGCGTTGCTGCCAGAGCGGTGATCGTTTGCCGGGATCACGTCGGGGCAGGAGCAGAGCCCGAGCCGCACTCTCGCGGAATCGGGCAGCGAACAGCGCAGAACCGCCAACCTCGTCGGTGACGATGTGGTCGAGCTCATCGAGTTCGAAGAGAAAGAGCTCGGCGCCAGGTGGATCGGCGTCGGTATCCGGCACACGCACGACGATGCCGTCGTCGCCGGCCATCGCCGCACCGTCGACGCCCAGCCGATCCCGCACACGTGCGCCAACCGCGAGAGCCCACGGCGCATGAACGGGCATTCCGTAGGGGGAGTGCAGCACCACACGCCAGTCGCCGAGTTCGTCGCGAAATCGCTCGACGAGGAGCGTCGTATCGTTCGGGACGTGGCCTGTCGCGGCCTTTTGTTCAGCGATGAGTGAGACGAGGTTGGTTCTGGCGCGTTCGTCGAGGCCGATCTCGGCGAGGTCTGCACGATTACCCGCGGCCACCTCGCGGACAAACGCGCCGATCGCCTCCCCAAGTTCAGCCGGCCGACCCAGACCGTCACCCTTCCAGAAGGGCACTCGTCCAGGTTGGCCGAAGGCGGGACTCACAAGAACTTGGTCGTGGGTGATCTGTTCGATTCGCCAGCTTGTGGTGCCGAGGGCAAACACGTCGCCAACGCGCGACTCGTAGACCATCTCCTCGTCGAGTTCTCCCACACGACGACCGGAGTCCGAGCCGACCATGAAGACCCCGAAGAGGCCTCGATCGGGGATGGTGCCGCCGGATGTCACGGCCAGACGTTGTGCTCCCGGCCGACCTACGAGCGTGCCGGCCACCCGGTCCCACGTGACGCGTGGCCTGAGTTCCGCGAACTCATCGCTCGGGTAGAGCCCGCTCACGAGATCGAGTGTCGCGTCGAAGGCGGATCGCGGGAGCGTTGCGAATGGTGCGCTTCGACGCACCGTGTCGAACCATTCCTCAACGTCGAGCTGTTCGATGGATGCCGCTGCGACCGTTTGTTGCGCGAGAACGTCGAGGGGGTTCTGGGGTACGGCGATGGCCTCGATAAGACCTTTGCGCATCCGGTCAACGACGACTGACGTGTGGATGAGATCGGTTCGATGCTTCGGGAAGAGCACACCGCGCGAGATTTCGCCGACTTGGTGCCCAGCTCGGCCGATTCGTTGAAGCCCTGACGCCACGGACGGGGGCGACTCCACCTGGACGACAAGATCGACAGCGCCCATGTCGATGCCGAGTTCGAGTGAACTCGTTGCGACAACGCAGCGCAATCGCCCGCTCTTCAGTTCGTCCTCGATCTCTGCGCGCTGATCCTTCGACACCGAGCCGTGATGCGCGCGTGCAAGAAGAACATCTTCGGCGTCGGGGAACCTCTCCTCGTAGATCTCGTTGAGTCGTGCCGTGAGACGCTCGGCCTGACGTCGCGCGTTCACGAACACGATCGTCGATCGGTGCTCGAGCACACGATCGACGATGGCCTCCTCCACGTGCGGCCAGATCGACCCGGTCGCCTCGGCACTGGCACCTCCATCCCCGCCCGTTATTGCCCCCGACGACGAGCCTTCCTTGAAGGTGACCATGCCGGGTTGCGCCATATCGTCGACCGGAACGGCAACCGTGAGATCGAACGTCTTGGCTGCGGGGGGCTGCACGATGGTGACGCTGGCACTCCCGCCGAGGAAGCGGGCTACCTCCTCAAGGGGTCGGACGGTAGCGGAGAGCCCGATCCGCTGCGCACGGGTGGGAAGGAGGGCATCCAAACGCTCCAAAGACAGCGCGAGGTGCGCCCCGCGCTTCGTCGAGGCAACCGCGTGAACCTCATCGAGGATGACCGTCTCAACGCCGCGTAGGGTCTCCCGCGCCTGCGAGGTGAGCATGAGGTACAGCGATTCCGGAGTCGTGATCAGGATGTCGGGAGGAGTGCGCGCGAGCGCCCTACGCTCCTGGGACGTCGTGTCGCCCGATCGGACGCCCACGGTGGGCGCTACAACGTCGAGGCCGAGTCGAGCCGCTGACCGCGTCACACCGACGATGGGGGAGCGAAGGTTCCTCTCAACATCAACACCCAGGGCCTTCAGCGGGGAGACGTACAAGACCCGAGTCCCTCGTGACACCTCGGGGTCGGAGATTAGCCGATCGATGGACCACAGAAATGCGGCTAGCGTCTTACCCGATCCGGTGGGCGCGACGACGAGAGCGTGCTGCCCGGACGCCACCGCGTCCCAGGCCCCGAGTTGTGCTGGCGTTGGCTCGGCGAAGGCTCCTTCGAACCAATCCCGCGTCGCGGGCGAGAAGCGTTCGAGCACCATGCCTCTATCCTCCCTCCACCCACCGTCGTTACCTTGTGCCCATAGTGGGATCAGCCGAACGCGGGCTGGGACGCAGAGTCGCTGGATACCGTAGGCTTTTGCCGTGACTGATCAGGATGCCGCACAGACGACACCGCGCAGAGTTGTTGTCGCAGAGGACGAGTCCCTCATCCGTATGGACATCGTCGAGATTCTCCGAGACAACGGTTTCGAAGTTGTCGGCGAGGCTGCCGACGGGGAGACCGCTGTTGCACTGGCGACAGAGCTGCGTCCCGACCTCGTCATTATGGACGTCAAGATGCCGCAGCTCGACGGTATTTCTGCTGCCGAGCGGCTCAGCAAGAACCACATCGCTCCCGTTGTGCTGCTCACGGCATTCAGCCAGAAAGAGCTCGTTGAGCGGGCATCAGAGGCCGGCGCCCTCGCCTACGTTGTGAAGCCCTTCACCCCCAACGACCTGCTTCCGGCCATCGAAATCGCACTCAGTCGGTACACCCAGATCATCACGCTCGAGTCCGAGGTCGCCGATCTCGTCGAGCGCTTCGAGACACGCAAGCTCGTCGATCGGGCCAAGGGTCTTCTCAACGAAAAGATGGGCCTCACCGAGCCCGAGGCGTTCCGTTGGATTCAGAAGGCGTCGATGGATCGCCGCCTCACCATGCACGACGTAGCGCAGGCGATCATCGAACAACTGAGCGCCAAAAAGTAGCGCTCTGGTTAGCCCTGCCGGTCGCGCAGGATGTTGGTCATGCGCACGGTCGACAGCCGTCTACCCTCGTCGTCGCGGATGACGATTTCGTGCGTCGCGAGGGTGCGCCCGAGGACGAGTGCATCGCATGTCGCCGTCACCCACCCCTCCGAGATTGACCGGCTGTGGGTCGCATTGATCTCAATGCCCATCGCGATACGACCCGGGCCCGCATGGATGGCGGAGGAGATCGATCCAAGCGACTCACCCAGCACAACATGGGCTCCACCGTGCAGGATGCCCACAACCTGACGGTTGCCCTCGACGGGCATCCGCGCGACCGAGTGCTCGGCCGAGAGCTCGAGATACTCGACACCCATCTTGACGGTGAGCTCGCCACCCCCGGTGTCCACGATCCGCGCATAGAGCTCGGGGTCGAGATCGTCGGGGAGCTTCACCATGCTGTTCCTTCGTCCGCGAATCGGCCGTCAGCGGCCGCAGCTAGGCTGGCTTCGTGACGGATCCAGCAAAGCCTACCCTTCTCGTTGTCGACGGCCATTCGCTCGCTTTTCGCGCGTTCTACGCCCTTCCGGTCGACAGTTTCGTCACTCGCGACGGGCAACACACGAACGCGATCCACGGCTTCCTGTCGATGCTCATCCTCCTGCTCCAGAACGAGAAGCCCACCCACCTCGCTGTGGCCTTCGACATCTCTCGGTTCTCCTTCCGTACGCGCGAGTACGCCGAGTACAAGGGCACTCGTTCTGAGACTCCGCCGGAGTTCGTGGGACAGGTACCTCTCCTAGAGGAAGCGCTCCAAGCGATGGGTGTGCAAACGCTCAGCAAAGAAGACTTCGAGGCAGACGACATCCTCGCCACTCTCGCCACGCGCGGAGCGGAGGAAGGGTTCGATGTCCTGGTCGTTTCGGGCGACCGCGACGCGATTCAACTCGTGCGACCGGGCGTTACGCTCCTGTACCCCAATGCACGCGGTGTTTCTGAACTCAAGCGCTACGATCGCGACGCCGTGGTCGAACGCTACGGAATCGAGCCGGAGCAGTATCCGGATGTCGCTGCCCTCGTCGGGGAGACCTCGGACAACCTCATCGGCATCGACAAGGTGGGGGAGAAGACCGCCGTCAAGTGGCTCAAGCAGTTCGGCTCCCTCGACGAGATCCTTGCCCACGCCGATGAGATCACGGGTGTGGTGGGCCAGAACCTTCGAGACCAGAAGGACCGAGCTGTTCGCAATCGCAAACTTAATCGGCTCGTCACTGATGTCGAACTGCCGGTCGGACCCCTCGATCTCGAGAGGAAGCCGATCGACGAACAGGCCGTGAGAGCTGTCTTCGACCGGCTCCAGTTCAAGACGTTGCTCGAGCGTGTTCTGAAGATCGCAGCGGCCGAGCGCGGGGATTCTGCTCCCTCGGCCGCGGATGCTCCGCCAGCCGACTCCATCCCCGTGATCAGGACCCTCGTCGACGAGGAACTCGCTCAGTGGATAAAGAAGCAGTCCGCGAGCGGCACCACTCCGCTCGGCCTCCGCGTCGAAACCCACGGGTCGTCGGTGACGGGCTTCGGGCTCGCATCGGCAACCGAAACGGTCTACGTGCCGTGGGCGGAAGGTCGCATGGATTATGTCGCTCTCGAGACGTGGCTGGCCAGCGATGCGCCGAAGTACCTGCAGGGCGCGAAGTCTCAGTACAAAGCGCTGCACGGCGCGGGCCTGCGACTAGAAGGCATCGCTTTCGACACCACGTTGGGCGCCTGGCTACTGAAGCCGGGTCTCAAACCGGAATCGCTCGAGACACAGGTCTACGACTATCTGGGTGAGCGCCTGGCAGTCGCCGACCCGTCCCAACTCGTTCCGGAGAACGAGGGAGCAAGTCCAGCGACCGAGGCCTGGTACATCCTCCGAATCGCCGAATACCTGGCTGGCAGGCTCGACGCCGGATCCCGTGGAGTGCTCGACGACATCGAACTCCCACTCGTTCCGGTTCTCGCGACGATGGAGCTGACCGGAATAACGGTCAACCACGATGTCCTTTCTGCACTCACTGCTCAGCTGAGCGAGACGGCGGCAACCGTTGCCGCCGCGGCCTTCGCCGAGATCGGGCGTGAGATCAATCTCGGTAGCCCCAAGCAACTCCAAGAAGTGCTCTTCGACCAGCTCGAGATGCCGAAGACCCGGTCGAACAAAACGGGATTCTCAACGGATGCCGCGAGTCTCGCCGACCTCCAAGAGCAGAACCCGCATCCGTTCCTGGATCTGCTCCTCCAGCACCGGGACGCGACGAAGCTCATGCAGATCATCGCGTCGATCGACAAGGCGATCGATAAGACAGGACGCGTGCACACCACGTACGAGCAGGCGGGCTCCAGCACCGGTCGCATCGCCTCCAATGATCCGAACCTGCAGAACGTGCCCGTCAAAACCGAGATCGGGCGCCGGATCCGCTCTGCTTTCGAACCGAGTCCGGGCTTCGAGACACTCTTGACCGCCGACTACTCGCAAATCGAGATGCGGATTATGGCACACCTCTCGGGTGACGCCGGGCTCATTGAAGCCTTCAACAGTGGAGAAGACCTCCACCGATTTGTCGGGGCGAGGATCTTCTCGGTGGCCCCCGCCGATGTGACGCCAACCATGCGCACCAAGGTCAAGGCGATGTCATACGGTCTGGCGTATGGCCTGAGCGCGTTCGGCCTGAGCAAACAGCTTCGTATCGAAACGTCCGAGGCCAAGGAGCTTATGACGGACTACTTCGCCCGATTCGGTGCCGTTCGGGACTACCTGCGGAACGTCGTTGAACAGGCGAAGGTCGACGGGTACACCACAACGATCTTCGGTCGCCGACGGCCATTCCCCGATCTGAACTCGTCGAACCGAGTGCTCCGAGAGAACGCGCAACGGCAGGCACTCAACTCACCGATCCAGGGTTCGGCTGCCGACATCCTCAAACGAGCCATGTTGTCGATCAGTGCCGACATGGCGGGGATGCAGTCACGGATGCTCCTTCAGGTGCACGACGAACTCGTTTTCGAGGTTGCCCCCGGCGAGCTCGACGATCTTACGTCGCTCGTTCGCGCGCGCATGGGCGGTGCGGCGGACCTCGATGTTCCGCTCGATGTGCAGATCGGCACTGGTCCGAACTGGGACGCGGCTGCCCACTGAGTGGCGTCGCGCTCGGAGAACACCGCGGCGTAGGCTTGGCCCAGGAGGGCTGATGATCGAGAGAACAGTAGCGGTGGCTTCCGCCGTTGGCCTGCACGCACGCCCTGCCTCGCTCTTCTGCAAGGCGGCCGCCCAAGCGGGTGTACCCGTCACTATCAGCTCGGCGAGTGGGTCGAGTGTGAACGCCTCGAGCATCCTGGGTGTTCTGTCGCTCGGTGTGAACCACGGGGATGTTGTGACTCTCAGTGCTGAGGGCGACGGCGCCGAGCAGGCGCTCGACAAACTGGTCGATCTCCTCTCCGTCGAACTTGATGCCCGCTGATCCCGGGTCGCCGTGGCGCGACGCGCTGGGGGAGGACTGGGAGCGACTCGACCCCCACCTCATCTCGTATTTCGGCGCTCTCACCCCCGCTCAGATCGGTCGCGGTCGTGGCGTTTTTGATGTCGTCGGCACACCCCGGAGGTGGCTGTGGCCCCTACTCTCTCTCCTCGGCGCAGTCCATGTCCTTTTTCCCGCCTGGCAGCACGACGTGCCCTTTCAGGTGCGAAATACCGATGCCGGTGGCGGTCGCGTTGGCCTTCGACTCTTCGAGTTCACGGGTCGACGTCGCACGATGGTGGATCGCGTCGCCATGGACAATCGACACCTGACTGATGTGATCGGTCGGCCGGGTTTCATCCGCGTCGAACTCGTTCCCAGGGTCGACGATGGCGCGCTCGTGCTCGAGTCCGCCGGCGTCAGCGTTGTCGGCGTTCCCGTTCCACGCTCGATAGCGCCCCGGGTTTTCTTGCGTGAGAGCTGGGACAGGACGAACGACATGCAGCACGTGGACTTTCGGCTCGAACATCCACAACTCGGACTCCTCTACGAATACTCGGTGAGCTTCACGTACACGGTCACGGAGGCGGCATGACGCAGACACCTCGCAAGATCGTTATCGCCGGCGCCTCGGGTTTTGTTGGCCGCTACCTCGTCGAGCGTCATCGCGCTCGTGGCACCGACGTCATCACCGTTGGCAGGCGCGATTCGGTTACGTGGTCGGATGCCGATGCGCTCTCGCGCGCGGTGGACGGAGCGTCACTCGTCATTAACTTGGCAGGTCGAAGTGTGGATTGCCGCTACACACCGGAGAATCGCCGGATCATTCTCACATCGCGAACCGAGACGACGGCCGCAATGAAGCTCGCGATCGAGCGAGCTGGTTCGCCTCCACCGTTGTGGGTGAACTCCTCGACGGCGACGATCTATCGGCATGCCATGGATCGCCCTCAGACGGAATCGTCGGGAGAACTCGGCGAGGGATTCTCGGTCTCTGTTGCCAGGTCATGGGAACAGACGCTGCTCGATGGTGAGCTACCGGGCACTCGTCGCGTGGCGCTCCGCATGGCAATCGTCCTCGGCCAGGGGAGTGTGTTGGAACGACTGGTCACTCTCGCGCGCCGGGGAGTGGCCGGGCCGCAGTGGGATACGCCGTGGTTTCCGAGCCGTCGACGGCGCGAAGCGGGAACCGAGCATCGATTCGGGGCTCCGTGGGGTCGGCAGAAGTTCAGCTGGATCCACGTCGAAGACGTACACCGGATGATCGACTTCCTCGTCGCGAACCCCGACATCGATGGCGCGATCAACGCGAGTTCTCCGGGTCCTGTCGACAACCGCACCCTCATGCACACACTCCGGAAGGTGTTGCGGATCCCGTTCGGCATTCCCGTACCACGGCCGGCTCTCGAACTCGGCGCGGCGCTCATGGGAACCGAGACAGAGCTCATCCTCAAGAGCCGATGGGTTGTCCCCGAAAGGATGACCGCCGCGGGGTTTACCTTCACGTACCCAGAACTCGAGACAGCTATCCGATCCATCCTCGATTAGCTGGCATCGCGGCCCACGGGACGCTAGACTGGAACGTCACGTCTGTGACTCTCTATTCGCCTGCCACGGCGGTACAACACCTGCAACACCGTCGCCGTGGCCCAACCATGTCCTATCCGGAGCAATTACTACATGACAATCGTAACGACCGACAAGGCGCCCAAGCAGGTCGCCGTCAATGACATCGGATCTGCTGATGACTTCCTCGCCGCGGTCGAGAAGACACTGAAGTTCTTCAACGATGGAGACCTCATCGAGGGCACCGTCGTCAAGATCGACCGGGACGAGGTTCTCCTCGATGTCGGTTACAAAACCGAGGGTGTCATCCCCTCCCGTGAACTTTCCATCAAGCACGACGTCGACCCGACCGAGATCGTCCAGGTTGGCGACTCCGTTGAGGCGCTCGTTCTCCAGAAGGAGGACAAGGAAGGCCGCCTCATCCTGTCGAAGAAGCGCGCTCAGTACGAGCGTGCATGGGGTGACGTCGAGAAGATCAAGGACGCCGATGGCGTCGTGACCGGTTCGGTCATCGAGGTCGTCAAGGGTGGACTCATCGTCGACATCGGCCTCCGTGGCTTCCTTCCGGCGTCGCTTATCGAGCTGCGTCGCGTTCGCGACCTCACGCCGTACCTCGGCCAGGAGATCGAGGCGAAGATCCTCGAGCTCGACAAGAACCGCAACAACGTCGTCCTCTCGCGTCGCGCTCTCCTCGAGCAGACGCAGAGCGAGAGCCGCACGACCTTCCTCAACAACCTCGCCAAGGGCCAGGTTCGCAAGGGTGTCGTCTCCTCGATCGTCAACTTCGGTGCGTTCGTCGACCTCGGCGGTGTTGACGGTCTCGTTCACGTCTCCGAGCTCTCGTGGAAGCACATCGAGCACGCCTCGGAGGTCGTCGAGGTTGGCCAGGAAGTCACCGTGGAGATCCTCGAGGTGGACCTCGAGCGCGAGCGTGTGTCGCTGTCGCTCAAGGCCACGCAGGAGGACCCGTGGCAGGTCTTCGCCCGCACCCACGCCATCGGCCAGGTTGCGCCCGGAAATGTCACCAAGCTCGTTCCCTTCGGTGCGTTCGTTCGCGTCGCAGAGGGCATCGAGGGTCTCGTGCACATCTCGGAGCTCTCCGGCAAGCACGTTGAGCTCGCCGAGCAGGTTGTGTCGGTCGGCGACGAGGTCTTCGTCAAGGTCATCGACATCGATCTCGAGCGTCGTCGCATCTCGCTGAGCCTCAAGCAGGCCAACGAGGGTGTCGACCCCGAGGGAACCGAGTTCGACCCGGCGCTCTACGGAATGCTCACCGAGTACGACGAGCAGGGCAACTACAAGTACCCCGAGGGCTTCGACCCCGAGACGAACGAGTGGAAGGAAGGCTTCGAGGAGCAGCGCGCGAAGTGGGAGGCCGACTACGCGGCCGCTCAGGCGCGTTGGGAGCAGCACAAGAAGCAGGTCGCTGCTGCTGCACTCGAAGAGGCCAACTCGACCGAGTCGTCCTCCAGCGGTTCGTCGTTCTCGAGCGAGGGCACGTCCGTCGGCACGCTTGCCGACGACGAGTCGCTCGCAGCTCTTCGCGAGAAGCTCTCGAGCAACTCCTAATAGCTCACTAGCACGATGGCCGGTCCCGAGTGGGGCCGGCCATCGTCGTTTAACGTGTCACTCGGTTCGAGCCGCCACGCGGCGCCGGCGCACGGTGACAACCGCGAAGGTGATGAGCCCGCCGAGGCCGAGTAAAACGAGGACCGGGAGAAGAAGTGCCGCGATGCTGAGTGCAACACTGCTGACATCCTCTGCCGTGCTGACGACGGGAGCGGCGAACCCTGCCGTCGTCGCGTTGAGCACCGGTCGCGCAAGCATTTTCACGAGGTGAGTGCCGAGCGCGAGTGCGACGCCGACGGCAACGGGAATCCACGAACCGGATGTGAAGAAGGACTCTGGATCGCTGACAACTGCTGTCGCCGACCCCGCACCCGTGCCGAACGCGATGCCACCAGCGGCAGGCCGGACGACCGTTTGGATCCAGTCGTTCACGGTGTCGACAACGGGCACTTTATCGGCGACGATCTCGATGACCAGCAGCACAGCGAGGATGCCGAGCACCCATGGATTCTCAAGCCACGCCCACGCCGCCGGCAGCTCGACGAAGTCAAGGAATCGCCCGGCGAGCCCCAGCACGAGCAGCGGGATGTAGGCGTTCAGTCCGGCTGCGACGGCGAGACCTGTTCCCGTGAGGAACTCCATGGGCGACCTCCAGTGCTCGATCCGGTCTGCTCCTGCGGTGAGGCTAGCATTGCCCCATGCATCTCGTCGCTCTCACCGGCGGCATCGCGTCGGGCAAGTCTCTTGTCGCCGCTCGCCTCGCAGAGCTCGGCGCCGTCCTCGTCGACGCGGACGTGCTCGCGCGCGAGGTGGTCGAGCCGGGCTCACCGGCACTCGCTGCCATTGCGGATGCCTTCGGTCCGAGTGTGATCGCCACGGACGGTTCCCTCGACCGAGCAGCCCTGGGCGCCATCGTTTTCTCCGATGACTCGAGTCGTGAGTTGCTGAACTCGATCACACATCCGGCGGTCTGGAATCTGGCCGAGGAGCGTTTCGCGCGCGCTGACGAGGCTGACCCGAGCGCGGTTGTGGTGTACGACGTCCCGCTCCTCGCCGAGCGCAGTTCACATCGACCCTTCGCCTTCGATCGAATCGTTGTGGTCGAGGCTCCGGAGGAGACGCGCATCGCTCGGATGATCAGAGACCGAGGGATGACGCGGGCCGAGGCACTCGCGCGAATCGCCGCCCAGGCGACCGATGAACAACGCCGTGCCCTAGCCGACCTTGTGATCGACAACGGAGGTTCCCGGGAACATACGCTCGAACAGGTCGATGCTCTGTGGGGCACTCTGAAAGCGGCAGCGAAGGAGGCGCCACAATCCTGACCCCGAATGGTGTCGGCGCGTCTGCCTAAGCTTGATGACATGGATGCCACGCGTGCTGTGCGGCCCTTCAAGGTCGTCAGCGAGTACATGCCGAGCGGCGATCAGCCCCAGGCGATCTCGGAGTTGGCGCACCGCATCAATGCTGGGGAGACCGATGTCGTGCTCTTGGGCGCGACGGGTACGGGTAAGTCGGCAACGACCGCGTGGCTCATCGAACAGGTCCAGCGCCCCACGCTGGTGCTGTCGCACAACAAAACCCTCGCAGCCCAGCTCGCCAACGAGTTCCGCGAGCTCATGCCCGACAACGCCGTCGAGTACTTCGTCTCGTACTACGACTACTACCAGCCGGAGGCGTACGTTCCTCAGACGGACACCTTCATCGAGAAGGACTCGTCGATTAATGCCGAGGTCGAGCGACTTCGGCACTCGACGACAAATTCGCTCCTCAGCCGCAGAGACGTGGTTGTCGTCTCCACGGTCTCCTGCATCTACGGTCTCGGCGCGGCCGAAGACTATCTCGAGGCTATGCTCGCGCTGCAGGTGGGTATGCGTATCGACCGTGAGGCGCTCATCCGTCGCTTCATCGCGATGCAGTACGAGCGCAACGATTACGCGTTTTCGCGCGGCACGTTCCGCGTTCGCGGGGACACGATCGAGATCATTCCCGTGTATGAGGAGCTCGCGATCCGAATCGAGATGTTCGGGGACGAGATCGAAGCCATCTTCGCGCTCCATCCGCTGACCGGCGATGTTGTGAGGTCCATGGACGCGGTGTCGGTGTTTCCTGGGACGCACTACGCCGCAAGTCCGCAGACCATCCAGCGCGCGATCGTGTCGATTCAGGAGGAGCTGGCGGAGCGCCTTCAACAACTCGAGAAAGAGGGCAAGCTCCTCGAGGCGCAGCGTTTGCGTATGCGCACCACGTTCGACATCGAGATGATGGAGCAGCTCGGCTTCTGCAATGGCATCGAGAACTATTCGCGGCACCTCGATGGACGCCGTCCGGGGGAGGCGCCGCACTGCCTTCTCGATTACTTTCCGGAGGACTTCCTCGTCGTCATCGACGAGTCGCATGTGACAGTCCCGCAGATCGGAGCCATGTATGAGGGCGATGCGTCGCGCAAGCGCACTCTCGTGGAGCACGGGTTCCGACTGCCGAGCGCCCTCGACAATCGTCCGCTGACGTGGGACGAGTTCCTGGCCAGAACGGGTCAGAAGGTGTACCTGTCGGCGACGCCCGGCAAGTACGAGTTGGGTATCACCGACTCGATCGTTGAGCAGGTCATCCGCCCGACCGGTCTCGTCGATCCTCAGATCATCGTCAAGCCGTCCAAGGGACAGATCGATGACCTGCTGGAGCAGATCAGACTTCGTGTCGAGCGCGACGAGCGGGTTCTAGTAACCACCCTCACCAAAAAGATGGCGGAGGAACTCACCGAGTTTCTGGGAGAGCACGGGGTACGCGTGCGCTACCTGCACTCCGACGTCGACACTCTTCGTCGTATCGAATTGCTCACCGAGCTGCGCCAAGGTGTCTACGACGTACTGGTGGGCATCAACCTCCTCCGTGAAGGCCTCGACCTTCCCGAGGTGTCGCTCGTTGCGATTCTGGATGCCGACAAGGAGGGCTTCCTACGATCCGGAACGTCGCTCATCCAGACCATCGGTCGTGCTGCTCGAAACGTCTCCGGCGAGGTGCACATGTACGCCGACGTCATCACCGACTCGATGGCGAGCGCCATCGATGAGACTTCGCGGCGACGCGAGAAGCAGATCGCGTACAACACCGAGCGAGGCATCGACCCTCAGCCCCTTCGCAAGAAGATCGCCGACATCACGGATGCCCTCGCCAGGGAGGGTGCCGACACCGCTGCTCTGCTCGGCGGCAGTGACGGTCGTAAACGCGCACCGACACCCAACCTCAAGCGTGAGGGTCTGGCCGCTCAGGGTGGCAACGACCTCACCGCGATCATTTCCGATCTCAACGACCAGATGCTTCAGGCGGCCGCAGAGCTCAAGTTCGAGCTCGCCGCCCGGCTGCGCGATGAGGTGTCGGAGTTGAAGAAGGAGTTGCGCCAGATGGAGAAGGCTGGCCACCTGAAGTAGGTGCGCTGCCGTACGATGGGGGCGTCGCGCTGACCACTGTGGGGCAGTCCTCACCTCCGCGTGACCAGGAAGCGGGACGTCATGGCGTTCGGTCCTTTCAGCGCGGCTCGTTCGGTTGTCAGCCCCTATCTCGAGGTTCTCAATTCGCCTCGCCGACGCGCGTTTGTGGCGGCCGCGTGGGCTGGGCGTTTTCCGAAGTCCGGTTTGAGCCTCGGACTGATTCTTCTCATCGCCCTCACGGAGGGCAGCTACGCGATCGCGGGCGCGGTGGCCGCGGTCTTCGTGATCGCTCTGGCCATCAGCGGGCCCCGCTGGTCACGAGCGATGGACCGCTATGGCGTGCGCCGCGTGCTGCCCATCGCCGCCGCATCCCTCAGCGTGTTCGCAGTCGCACTCCTCTGTGCCATCACGCTGGCCGCACCCCTGTGGGCCTGGTTCGTTCTCGCGGCGCTCACGGGGTTGAGCGTCGTGGACATGGGGTCGGTGGTTCGGGCGCGATGGGTGGCGTTGCTGTCGGAACGGGAGCGGCTACCGGCTTTCGCTCTCGAGTCCATCAATGACGAACTGGTCTTCGTCATTTCACCACCCGTGATCACGATCGTTGCGACTCTGGCACACCCGTCGCTCGGCTTCGCACTCGGATTGGCCGCGGGCGTCGGGGGTTATCTCGTCTTCGCTCTGCTTCCGTCACCGGAACGCTCTTCTCAGCGCCATCGGGGTCGTGCGCGACTGCACCCGGGAGTGTTCGGAGTTATCGGAGCATTCGCGGCGATGGGCATCGTCTTCGGAAGCTTCGACATCTCCGTGGTGGCTCTGGCCGAATCCGAGGGTGCCCCCGTGGCCGCTGGCCTGCTCATCGGTGTTTTTGCGCTGGCGAGCGTGATCTCCGGCACGGTACTGGGGTCGCGGTCGCCTCGGCGATCGCGGGCTCGCCGATTCATCCTCGCTGCCGTCGCCTACTCTGTGGCCGTCCCGGCCCTAGCCCTCGCGTCTAACCTGCTCATCGCGGGTCTAGCGTGCGCCATTGCGGGTCTCGTCACCTCCCCACTCATGATCACTGGACTCTCACTCGTCGAATCGAGAGCGGACCACACGCGATTGACGGAGACTCTTGCCTATCCCACGGCAGCGATTGCTGTCGGCGGCATGATCGGGGCCGCGGCGGCCGGATACGTCATCGACGGGCACGCGCCACAGGCCGGTTTTCTGGTCGCGGCGTTGGCCGCCGTGACCGTGATCGCGTCCGCTGGAGTCGGAGAGGCCCTCGCTTCGCGCGCATCTGGACCGGGGCATCCGAATGATGTCGGTGGCCTCGGTAGAATATAGAGAGTGTCGATTTCAGCAACGGAACCCGAAGAGCTCGATGAGGCCACCATGCTTCGCGTCATCGACCGGCCGCCAGCAAACGACACGCTGTCGGTGCGCGGGGCCCGCGTTCACAACCTGAAAAACGTCGACATCGACATCCCGCGGGATTCTCTGGTCGTTTTCACCGGCCTCTCCGGTTCTGGCAAATCGTCCCTCGCATTTGACACGATTTTCGCAGAGGGCCAACGTCGGTACGTCGAGTCCCTCTCCGCCTATGCTCGCCAGTTCCTTGGCCAGGTCGACAGGCCCGATGTCGACTTCATCGAGGGTCTCAGCCCTGCCGTGTCGATCGACCAAAAGTCCACCAACCGCAACCCGCGATCGACGGTCGGTACGATCACGGAAATTTATGACTACATGCGTCTGCTGTGGGCGCGGATCGGCGTCGCCCACTGTGCCGTGTGCGGTGAGCGTATCTCGCGCCAGACGGTGCAGCAGATCGCCGACCAGCTCATGACGTTGGAGCCCGGCACTCGGTACCAAGTGGTCAGCCCTGTCGTGACGCAGAAGAAGGGTGAGTTCGTCGACCTGTTCCGCGAGCTCGCCTCGAGCGGGTACTCACGAGCGATCGTCGATGGGGAACAGATCCAGCTGAGCGATCCGCCGAAGCTCAAGAAGCAGTACAAGCACGACATCGCCGTTGTGGTCGACCGACTGGTGGCCAGTGACGACGTGCTGACGCGGCTCACAGATTCGCTCGAAACGGCGTTGCGCTTGACCGACGGCGTGGTGTCCATCAACTTCGTCGACGAGAAGGGGGATGCCGCCTGGCGCAACTTCTCGGAGAAGCTGTCCTGCCCGAACGGGCATCCGGTGCAGCTCACGGAGATCGAGCCGCGAACTTTCTCGTTCAACGCCCCCTTCGGCGCATGCCCGGAATGCTCTGGCCTCGGTACCCGGATGTCCGTGGACGCCGACCTCCTCATTCGGGATGACTCGGTCAGCATCGCCGACGGCGCGATTCTCCCGTGGACAAGTGCGGGGAAGGGGCTGTTCAACTACTTCGAGAAGCTCCTGACGGGACTTGCCCAGGACCTCGATTTCTCACTCGACACCCCGTGGGGAGAACTCCCCGAGGATGTCCGCAACGCCGTTCTCAAGGGCAACAACTTCGAGGTCACGGTTCGCTGGAAGAACCGCTACGGCCGCGAGATGAAGTACTCGACGGGCTTCGAGGGTGTCATCCCCTATATGGAACGCAAGTACCTCGAGGCGGAGACCGACGTGCAGCGCCAGAGAGTCGCGGAGTACCTCCGCGAGGTGCCATGCCCCGTGTGTGACGGCAAGCGTCTGAAGCCCGAGGTGCTCGCGGTGACGATCGAGGGCATGAGCATCGCGGATGTCTGTGAACTCAGCCTCGTCGAGTCGCACAAGTTCATGGACCAGCTCGAGTTGAACACTCGAGACGCTCGGATCGCAGCCCAGGTGCTGCGCGAGATCCGACTCCGTTTGGAATTCCTCATCGAAGTTGGGTTGAGCTATCTCGACCTCATGCGCGCGGCGGGAACACTGAGCGGAGGTGAAGCTCAGCGCATCCGGTTGGCGACTCAAATCGGGTCCGGACTCACTGGGGTGCTCTACGTTCTCGACGAACCGAGCATCGGTCTCCATCAGCGCGACAACCGTCGCCTCATCGAGACCCTCGTCAAACTTAAGAACCTGGGTAACACGCTCATCGTCGTCGAGCACGACGAAGACACGATTCGCACGGCGGATTGGCTCGTCGATATCGGACCGGGCGCGGGGGAGCACGGTGGAACGGTCGTGCACTCCGGTTCCTACGAGGCGCTTATGGAGAATCGCGATTCAGTGACGGGCGATTATCTCGCCGGTCGCCGATCGATCGGCATGCCAGAGAAGCGGCGTCCGGTGGATCGCGACCGCATCATCCGGGTGGAGGGTGCTCGCGCGAACAATCTCAAGAACGTCACCGTCGATTTCCCGCTCGGCACGTTCACCGCGGTGACCGGTGTCAGCGGGTCTGGCAAATCGAGCCTCGTCAACGACATCCTGTACAAGGTGCTCGCGAACGAACTCAATGGAGCACGGCAAATCGCCGGGCGTCACACCCGTGTGACGGGACTCGATGGCCTCGACAAGGTTGTGCATGTCGACCAGGCTCCGATCGGTCGCACGCCGCGCTCGAACCCCGCGACGTACACCGGTGTTTTCGACAAGATTCGTACGCTTTTTTCTGAGACAGCGGACGCCAAGGCACGCGGATATCAGCCGGGGCGGTTCAGCTTTAACGTCAAGGGCGGACGATGCGAGAACTGTTCTGGCGACGGCACGATCAAGATCGAGATGAACTTCCTTCCCGACGTCTACGTGGCGTGTGAGGTATGTGGTGGTGCCCGCTACAACCGTGAAACGCTCGCCGTGCGCTACAAGGGCAAAAACATCGCCGAGGTCCTCGACATGCCGATCAGTGAGGCCGCCGAGTTCTTCGAGGCGATCTCGTCCATCCACCGTTATCTTCGAACTCTCGAAGACGTCGGTCTTGGCTACGTTCGGCTTGGACAGAGTGCAACAACACTGTCCGGCGGAGAAGCCCAGCGTGTGAAGCTTGCGACAGAGCTCCAGCGCCGCTCACTCGGGCGCACGGTCTACGTCCTCGACGAGCCTACGACGGGTCTGCACTTCGAGGACGTTCGCAAACTTCTCCTCGTCCTGAACGGGCTCGTCGACAAGGGCAACACCGTTATCGTCATTGAGCACAACCTCGATGTCATCAAGTCGGCCGATTGGCTCATCGATTTGGGGCCCGAGGGCGGTGCTGGCGGCGGTCAGGTCATCGCAACGGGAACGCCAGAGAACGTGGCACAGTCGGAAGCCAGCCATACGGGGGTGTTCCTCGCGGAGGCTCTCGAGGGTTCGCGAGCCTAGCCGACCATGGCCTCCGACCTGCCCTGGCGACCGCGGGCTGGTGACATCCCGCAGCAACCGGGTGTCTATCGATTCCGGGACGCGACCTCTCGTGTGCTCTATGTCGGCAAGGCGCGGAACCTGCGTGCTCGCCTCAGCAACTACTTCGCTCCACTGGCAACACTCCACGACCGCACCCGTCGAATGGTACAGACGGCCGCATCCGTGGAGTGGACGGTCGTGGGGAGTGACTTCGAAGCTCTTCAACTCGAGTACACGTGGATCAAGGAGTTCGATCCGCCGTTCAACGTCCAGTACAAGGACGACAAGTCCTACCCGTACTTGACGATCACGCTGGGTGATCCGGTCCCGCGCGTGCTCGTCACGCGCCGGCGGGGCATCCCGAATGCGCGCTATTTCGGCCCGTACTCGCGAGCGTGGGCGGTGCGAGACACGGTCGACGTGCTTCTCAAGGCATTCCCCATGCGGAGTTGCTCGGATGCCACGTACAAACGTGCGCAGCAGACCGGGAGACCGTGTCTCCTCGGCGATATCGGCAAGTGCGCAGCGCCATGTGTCGGGCGTGTCACCCTGGAAGAGCACAAGTCGATCGCACTCGACTTCGCGTCGTTTATGAGCGGCAACGATCGGGGATTCGTTACGGCGCTGACGAAAAAGATGCGCGAGTCCTCCGATCGTCAGGATTACGAGTCGGCCGCGCGGTATCGCGATCAACTCGCGGCCATCGAATCGGTTCTGGAGAAGAACTCGGTGGTGTTGTCCGAGGATGTCGACGCCGATCTTTTCGGTATCGCCCATGACGAGCTCGCAGCCGCTGTTCAGCAGTTCATTGTGCGCGGTGGGCGCATCCGCGGTGTGCGCGGATGGGTTGTCGACAAGGAGCTCGACATTGGACTCTCCGAGCTCGTGGAGTCCGTCCTGCAGAACGCCTACGACGACTCCGAGCCACCTCGCACGGTCTACGTGCCCGTTCTGCCCGATGACGCCCCCGAGCTGGAGCAATGGCTGGGTGAGAGGCGTACTCCGAGCGGCCGCGTCGAGCTCCGTGTCGCGCAACGCGGGGAGAAAGCGGCGTTGGCACAGACGGTCGCCACGAACGCCACCAATGCCCTGGTGTTGTACAAGTCGCGCCGTTCCGCCGATTTTGTCGCCCGGTCCGAGGCCCTCAGTCACATCCAGGACGCCTTGCGGATGGACGCGGCACCGTTGCGCATGGAGTGCTTCGACGTATCCCACTTGTCTGGCACGGGAATCGTCGCGTCGATGGTCGTCTTCGAGGACGGTCTGCCACGCAAGGACCAGTACCGAAAGTTCAGCATCCCCGAATCGACGGATGACACGGACTCGATCTACCAGGTGCTCTCCCGTCGACTCGCTTACCTGGGCCGCCCGGAGTCAACGGAGGACGATGAGACCGCGGCCCCCAAGCGCCGCAAGTTCGCCTATCGGCCTCAACTGCTCATCGTCGACGGTGGTGCACCCCAGGTCGCGGCGGCGCAGCGCGCTCTGGACGATGCGGGCATCACCGACATCCAGCTGTGCGGAATCGCCAAACGCCTGGAGGAACTCTGGGTTCCGGGGGACGACTTCCCCGTCATCCTTCCGCGAAATAGCGATGCGCTGTTCCTCATTCAACGAATCCGAGATGAGGCGCACCGTTTCGCAATCTCGTACCAGCGCACAACCCGTAAGAAGGGCATCCAATCCGTGCTCGCCGAGATTCCGGGGTTGGGGGAGTCGCGAGTGAAACTCCTACTCAAGCAGTTCGGTTCGGTGAGCAAGCTCAAGCAGGCAAGCGTCGAGGAGATCGTCGCCGTGAAGGGGATTGGCCCGAGCCTCGCGGCGGCAATCCACGAACGACTTGGCGAATCGCGACGGTAGGCTGGTGTCGATGACCGAAGCGCAACCCTCTCAGGAAATGCTGGTGGTGACCGGCATGTCGGGAGCGGGACGCTCGACGGTGGGTAATGCACTCGAGGATCTCGGCTGGTATGTCGTCGACAACCTCCCGCCTCAGATGCTCATCCCGCTTCTCGAACTGGCGACTCACGCCGGTACAACGCTCCCGCGCATCGCTGCGGTGGTCGATGTTCGCGGAGGCAAGCTCTTCTCCGACGTCGAGGCCGCCATTGAGGAGCTCCGCAGCCGGACTTCACTGCGCGTGCTGTTTCTCGACGCAACAGATCAGGCGCTCGTTCGCCGTTTCGAGCAAGTGCGCAGGCCACACCCGCTTCAGGGTGACGGCACCCTTCTCGACGGTATCGAGGCCGAGCGGGCTCGGATGACGACGATTCGCGAATCGAGCGACATCGTCATGGACACCTCCGACCTCAACATTCATCAACTGGCGACGCGCGTAGCCGAGCGCTTCTCGGAGGATGACACGGCCGGGGTCCGCGTGACGGTCATGAGTTTCGGTTTCAAGTACGGTCTGCCAACCGACTCCGACCTCGTCGCGGATGCCCGCTTCCTCCCTAACCCGTTTTGGGTTCCCGAACTCGCCCCTCTCACTGGTCAAGATCCTGCCGTGCGCGACTACGTGCTCGGACAACCGGGGGCCAGCGAGTTTGTCACGAGCTACGCCGCCGCACTGGCGCCCGTGCTCGCCGGCTATCAGCGTGAGAATAAACGACACGCTACGATCGCCATTGGATGCACGGGGGGCAAGCACCGTTCGGTTGCCGTCGCAGAAGCCCTCGCATCGCAGCTGCGGACTCTCCCCGGCGTTGCGGTGAACGTCAAACATCGCGATCTGGGCCGCGAATAGCCGGCGAACGCCGCACAGCAGAAGTTAGGAGCATTCGTGGGACTCACCGCCGACGTTAAAGAAGAACTGGCCATGGTCAACACGGGCAAAACCACGTTGCGCGCTGCCGAGCTTGCCACGATCCTCCGGTTCTCCGGGGGGCTGCACATGATCTCGGGTCGAATCGCGATCGAGTCGGAGTTGGATTCGGAGCGTGTTGCCAAACGAGTGCGTCGGGATATCGCTGAACTCTATGGCGTGCGTGCCGAGGGTCAGTTGGTTCCCGCATCCGGCACCCGACGTACGAGTCACTACCTGATCCGCGTGATTGACGGCGGTGAGACCCTCGCTCGGCAGACGGGGCTTCTCGATGCACGTCGGCGACCGATTCGTGGATTGCCCAATCGCCTGACGACGGGCAACCCAGAGGAGATGGGCGCCCTGTGGCGCGGGGCGTTCCTCGCTGCGGGAGCTCTCACCGATCCTGGACGCACGTCTGCTCTCGAGGTCACGTGCCCCGGCAACGAGGCCGCGATGGCCCTCGTCGGTGCAGCAGGACGCCTCGGAATCGCTGCCAAGGCCCGCGAGGTACGAGGTGTGTACAAGGTCGTCATCCGCGACGGTGACGCGATCGCCCAGATGCTCTCCATCATGGGTGCGAAGGAGACGGTCGCCGCGTGGAGCGAGTTGCGTCAGCGCCGCGAGGTCAGAGCGACCGCCAACCGTCTCGTGAACTTCGACGACGCGAACCTCCGTCGCTCCGCTCAGGCGGCTGTCGCGGCGTGCGCGCGGGTTGAGCGCGCGCTGGAGATCCTGGGCGACGAGGTGCCCGACCATCTTCGCTATGCGGGCGAGCTCCGACTCCGCTTCCGCGATTCCAGCCTCGATGAACTCGGTCACCACGCCGATCCGCCGATGACGAAGGATGCCGTCGCCGGTCGCATCCGCCGTCTCCTGGCCATGGCGGACAAGCGAGCGATCGATGAGGGTGTCCCCGGAACCGACGCAAACCTTCCGCCCGAGTTCGAGGACGCGTGAGCGGTACGTCACACCACGCGGATGCTGCGCAGCGCGTGACTACACTGGAAACACACCCCCGGTCCCGCTCGATCGCGGTGCTGTACGGGGATCATTCGCTAGGAGAACACGATGGCTGAATACACCCTTCCCGAACTTCCCTACGACTACTCCGCTCTTGCGCCGAGCATCAGTGCGGAGATCATGGAGTTGCATCACAGCAAGCACCACCAGGCCTATGTCACCGGCGCAAACGCCGCCCTGGCTGGCCTCGCTGCTGCCCGTGACGCTGGCGACCTGGCGAACGTCAACAAACTCGAGAAGGATTTGGCCTTCAACCTCGGTGGCCACGTGAACCACTCGATCTTCTGGACCAACATGTCGCCCGACGGTGGCGACAAGCCCACGGGCGATCTTGAGAGTGCGATCGACGACACCTTCGGTTCGTTCGACAAGTTCACCGCTCATTTCACCGCCGCCGCGATGGGTGTACAGGGTTCCGGCTGGGCGGCCCTCATGTGGGATTCGATCGGCAAGAACCTCATCATCAACCAGTTCTTCGACCAGCAGGCGAACTTTGCCGCCGGTACCGTGCCGCTTCTCCTCCTCGACGTTTGGGAGCACGCGTACTACCTCGACTACAAGAACGTTCGCGCCGACTACGTGAAGGCCTTCTGGAACATCGCCAACTGGGCCAACGTGCAGGAGCGCTTCTCGGTCGCGCGTGAAAAGACCGACGGCCTGCTGGTACTGTCGTAGCGGCATTGAGGCCGGGGGAGACCCCGGCCCTGTTTCATCCATCCCCCCACAGCCATGTCCAGCGTCACGTGACGCATGAGCAGTAATCGGAGCCATAGTGACCGTCAAGATCGGTATCAACGGATTCGGCCGCATCGGCCGCAACTTCTTCCGCGCCGCCCTCGCCAAGGGCAGCGACGTGGAGATCGTCGCGGTGAATGACCTGACCGACAACAAGACGCTTGCGCACCTGCTCAAGTACGACTCGATCACCGGTCGACTCGACGCCACCGTCGACTACGACGGCGAGCAGATCGTCGTGAACGGCAAGGCCATCAAGGTCTTCGAGGAGCGCGACCCCGCCAACCTCCCCTGGGGAGAGCTGGGTGTTGACATCGTGATCGAGTCGACCGGTCGTTTCACCAAGTCCGAGGATGCTGCGAAGCACATCGCCGCCGGCGCCAAGAAGGTCATCGTCTCGGCACCCGCTACCGGTTCCGACGTCGCAACGCTCGTGCTCGGTGTGAACGAAGACACCTACGACCCCGCAGTCCACAACATCATCTCGAACGCGTCGTGCACCACGAACTGCCTTGCGCCGCTCGCCAAGGTGTTCATGGAGAACTTCGGTATCGAGCGCGGTCTCATGACGACGGTTCACGCGTACACGGCCGACCAGAACCTTCAGGATGGTCCGCACAGCGACCTTCGCCGTGCGCGCGCGGCCGCGGCCAACATCATCCCGACCTCCACGGGTGCCGCCAAGGCACTTGGCCTCGTTCTGCCCGAGCTTGTCGGCAAGCTCGACGGCTACGCGCTTCGCGTTCCGGTCATCACCGGTTCGATCACCGACCTGACCGTCACCGCCTCGCGCTCCGTGACCGTTGAAGAGATCAACGCCGCGTACAAGGCTGCAGCCGAGGGGCCGCTCAAGGGGATCCTCAAGTACACCGAGGACGAGATCGTGTCGTCCGACATCGTGGGTGACCCGCACTCGTCGATCTTCGACGCCGGCCTCACCAAGGTGATCGGCGACCAGGTCAAGGTTGCCTCGTGGTACGACAACGAGTGGGGCTACTCGAACCGTCTCGTTGACATCACCGAGTACGTCGGCGCGCGCCTCTAAGCCCGCTCCCCGCACTCCGTCACCATGGCCATTCGAACCCTCGATCAGCTTGGCGACCTTCGCGGCAAGCGTGTCATCGTCCGCTGTGATCTGAACGTCCCCCTGAAGGACGGCCAGATCACGGACGATGGCCGCGTGCGCGCGTCGGTGCCGACGCTCACCGCACTCCTGGAAGCAGGGGCAACTGTCGTCGTGATCTCGCACCTCGGTCGTCCCGATGGTGCCCCGGACCCGAAGTACAGCCTCGCGCCGGTAGCGGTCCGCCTCTCGGAGTTGCTCGGTCGCGACGTCGCGTTCGCCACCGACACCGTGGGTGATTCCGCTCGTGGAGTAGTGGCCGAGCTCGGCGGGGGAGGCATCGCACTTCTCGAGAACCTCCGCTTCAACCCGGAGGAGACCTCGAAGGATGCCGAGGTTCGTGCAGGATTCGCCCGCCAGCTCGCCGAGTTCGCCGACGTTTTCGTCTCCGACGGATTCGGAGTGGTACACCGTAAGCAGGCAAGTGTCTACGAGCTTGCGGAGGCCCTGCCGAGCGCCGCCGGCCTGCTCATCGAGCAGGAGCTCGGTGTGCTCGAACGGCTGACGGTGGACCCGAAGCGCCCTTACACGGTGGTTCTCGGCGGTTCGAAGGTGAGCGACAAGCTCAGCGTCATCGATGCCCTTCTTCCGAAAGTCGACACGCTGCTCGTGGGTGGAGGCATGCTCTTCACCTTCCTTGTCGCACAGGGCCACAAGGTCGCGGCGAGCCTCCTCGAGGAGGACCAGGTCGATACGGTCAAGGAATACCTGCGTCGGGCCGACGAACTCGGCGTGACCATCGTGCTGCCGACCGACATTGTGGTGGCGTCGAAGTTCGGCGCGGACGCAGAACACGTCGTCACAGCAGCGGACGCGATCGAACTCACTCCGTTCGGTGCCTCGGGCCTCGGCCTGGACATCGGCCCCGAGTCAAGCGCGCGCTTCGCCTCGGAGATCGGACGCTCCGCGACGGTGTTCTGGAACGGCCCCATGGGAGTTTTCGAGCTCGCGCCATTCGCGTCGGGAACCCGCACGGTCGCCCAGGCGCTTGCCGACTTCGACGGCTTCGGAGTTGTCGGCGGGGGAGATTCTGCCGCCGCCGTGCGTGCGCTGGGGTTCGAGGACTCGCAGTTCGGCCATATTTCCACCGGTGGTGGCGCCAGCCTCGAGTTCCTCGAGGGAAAACGACTCCCAGGACTCGAGGTACTCGGATGGCAGTGAAAAGGGTCCCGCTCATCGCGGGCAACTGGAAGATGAACTTCGACCACGAGCAGGCGATCGCCTTCGTGCAGAAGCTCGCGTGGACGCTCAAGGACGCAAACCACGACTACGATGAGAAGGGCTCGGAGGTCGCGGTCTTCCCACCCTTCACCGATCTTCGCCCGGTTCAGAATCTGATCTGGTCCGACAAACTGGAGCTCGTCTACGGGGCACAGGACCTGTCAGAGCACGACTCCGGTGCGTACACGGGTGAGATCTCGGGTCAGTTCCTTTCCGCCCTGCACTGCACGTACGTTCTCGTCGGGCACTCCGAGCGTCGCACGATGCACAACGAGACGGATGAGATCCTCGCCCGCAAGGTCGCTGCGGCGCTGCGGCACGGTCTCGTCCCGGTACTGTGCGTCGGGGAGACGGCAGACGATCTCGAACAGCACGGTCCGAGCGCCGTGCCGGTGGCCCAGTTGCGGGCGGCTCTCGCCGATGTGACCGGCACACCTGACCTCGTCATCGCCTACGAACCCGTGTGGGCTATCGGCTCCGGTCTGGCTGCCACACCCGAACAAGCCGAGCAGGTTGCTTCGGCGCTGCGTTCGACGCTTGCCGAGTTGCTGGGTCAGGAGGTGGCGGATGCCACGCGCATCCTGTACGGCGGGTCGGTGAAGTCGAGCAACATCGCGTCGCTCATGCGCGAGCCGAACATCGACGGTGCACTCGTGGGAGGCGCAAGCCTTGATGTCACAGAGTTCGCGAGCATCGCACGCTTCCAGAAGCATGTCGGAACCTGACCGATACACCTCCCGCTATACTTACTGAGGCTTTCGAAAGGTTCTTCAACGTGGAAATTCTCCAGGTCGTGCTGCAGGTCATCCTCGGCATCACATCCCTCCTCCTTACTCTTCTGATCCTGCTGCACCGCGGTCGTGGTGGCGGGCTCTCGGACATGTTCGGTGGTGGGGTCACGTCGAACCTCGGCGCGTCCGGTGTTGCCGAGCGCAACCTGAATCGAATCACGGTTCTGCTGGCCGTCGTGTGGATCATCTGCATCGTCGTTCTCGGCCTCATCACACGTTTCAGCGGCTAATCGCTCGCTCGAGCACACTCAGGGAGAGTCATGGCATCAGGCGGTAGCGCAATTCGCGGCTCGCGCGTCGGCGCGGGCCCCATGGGCGAACAGGATCGCGGATTTCACGCGGATCGAATCGCCGTGTCGTATTGGGACGAACTCGGCAACGAGACCGTCCGGTACTTTGCCGCGAATCTCCCGGATGAGGAGATTCCCGAGGTGATCGATTCGCCGTCGACGGGCCTTCCCGCCGGCCGCGACAAAGCCAATCCGCCGTCGGTCACCAAGCTCGAGCCCTACAAGACCCACCTCGCGTACGTGAAGGAACGCCGCACCGAAGAAGAGGCGGCACAGCTCCTCGATGAGGCGCTCCAGCAGTTGCGCGAACGTCGCGGCACCGCGAGCTGATCACGAACCGAGCTGATCACGGCCCGAGCTGACCACGCACTGCGTCGACGCTGACGCGGTAGTGATCACGCGGTAGCGCGACCGTCAACGGCGGCGTTTCTACTCGTCGGCGCCCGTCCAGAACTGGCCGGGATCGATAAGGTTCTCAGGAACCTCGGCAGCGGCATCCCCGTCGACAAAAAAGAGAGTGCGTCGACGGCCTTCGACACCGGCAGCCGGAACCTCATCGATACTGGCGTCCGCGAGGGTGAGTCCCAGCGCCGATGCCTTATCGCTGCCGGCGACAACTGCCCACACTCGAGCGGACGAGTTGATCACCGGAAGCGTCAGACTGAGTCGCTCGGGCGGAGGCTTGGGGGAGTTGCGCACCGCGATGACGGTTTCCTCCGTCACCCGGATGCCGGGATGCCCGGGGAACAGCGACGCGATGTGACCGTCGGGACCCATACCGAGGAAGGTGATGTCGAAGTGGGGGAGGGAGGCGTTACGCGGGGCCGCCGCGACGAGCTCATCGGCGTAGGATCGTGCCGCAGCGTCGAGGTCGAGCCCTTCATCCGAGCTGGGGAACGCGTGCACCCTCCGGGGGTCCAGCGGAACGTGGTCCAGGAGCGCCTCACGCGCCTGCTTCTCGTTGCGCTCGTCGTCTGCTTTCGGCAACCATCGTTCGTCGCCCCACCAGACATTGACGCGCGACCAGTCGATGCTGTCCCGGTCAGGGGAGCTGTTGATCGCCGCAAGCGCGGCGATGCCCATCGAGCCACCTGTGAGAACAACCGTCGCCTCATCGAACTCTTCGATGAGGTCGCGGACCTTACGCACGAACCGAGCGGCGACCGCGGCAGCCAACGTTTCTTTGTCGGCGTGGACGAGGACGCGGCGCTCGGGTGACATTAGTGGGCCTTTCCTGCAGTGCTCAGTTCTGGAACGCCGTGCTGGATCACGTCGCCGTAGAGGTCATCGGGGTCTAGCCGGCGAAGCTCCTCAGCCAGACAATCACGCATGCTGCGACGCGGCAAGGAGATGTCGTGAACGGGCTGGGCCGGCTGAACGAGCTGCGCGATCGTCGGGTCGAGCCGCGAGAGGGTGATCACGCCGCTGTCGCGCGTGAGGGCGACCGATTCGATGCCCGTAGCTCCGTGGCTCGGTCCCGAAACCACCAACTCGACGGGAACCTCGAGCGCGTGCTGCAGCCAGGCGGCGAGCAGCGCGGTCGAGGGGGAGTCGGATGCGCCATGGACCTCGACGGCCGTTACGGTGTCGTATGGCGGCTGGTCGAGAACCGCTGCGAGCTGTGCGCGCCACAGGGTAAGCCGTGTCCAGGCGAAATCCGTGTCGCCCGGCTGGTAGCTGCTGGAGAGCCGAGAGAGGGTGGCAAGCGGGTCCGGGCTGGAGGCCGCATCGGTGATGCGACGCTGGGCGATCCGTCCGAGCGCGGACTGGGAGACATTCTCCGGTGCAGTGCCGGGCCACCATGCCACGACGGGCGCGTCGGGCAGGAGCAGACCCGTCACGAGACTCTCCTCATCGCCCGAGGCATCGCCATACGCACGCACGACGATGACCTCGCTCGCGCCAGCGTCACCGCCGACTCGAATCTGGGCGTCAACCCGGGAGTCACTGGAGTCAGTGGCATCCGACGACACAACGATGACACGCATGGGGTGCTCGCGCGAAGCATCGTTCGCGGCCTCGATGGCATCTTCCTCCTCGCCGAGGCGCGTGGAGATGACGAGGGTGAGCACGCGGCCGAGGGCGACGGCGCCACCCTCCTCACGGATCTTGACGAGAGTCTTCGAGATCTGGCTTGTGGTCGTGTTGGGCAGATCGACGATCATGGGCGTCTCCAGGTACGGCCGTCACGGGCCATGAGTGCGTCAGCGGATGCGGGGCCCCACGTACCGGGACGGTACTGCTCGGGCTGACCCTGGGTCGCCCAGTACTCCTCGATCGGGTCGAGGATCTTCCAGCTGAGTTCCACCTCCTCGTGACGGGGGAAGAGCGGCGGGTCACCGAGCAGCACATCGAGAATGAGTCGCTCGTACGCTTCGGGGCTCGACTCGGTGAAGGCATGGCCGTAACCGAAGTCCATCGTCACGTCGCGCACCTGCATCCCGGCACCGGGAACCTTGGATCCAAATCGGATCGTCACGCCCTCGTCGGGCTGGACGCGGATGACAAGGGCGTTCTGACCGAGGGCCGCCGTCTGGCTCGCCTCGAACAAGTACTGGGGGGCGCGCTTGAAGACCACGGCGATCTCGGTGACGCGACGTCCCAGTCGCTTTCCCGTGCGAACGTAGAACGGCACACCAGCCCAGCGACGAGTGTCGATGTCGAGGCGCATGGCCGCGTAGGTCTCGGTCGTCGACAGCGGGTTCATTCCGTCTTCATCGAGGAATCCGATGACCTTCTCGCCGCCAGCCCACCCACCGGAATACTGACCACGTGCCGTGTGCTTGCCAAGGTCCTTGGGCAGACGGACAGCGGAGAGCACCTTCTCCTTCTCGGCGCGGAGATCCGCGGCATCGAAGGACACCGGCTCCTCCATCGCGGTGAGGGCAAGAAGCTGCAGCAAGTGGTTCTGGATGACATCGCGTGCCGCGCCAATACCGTCGTAGTAGCCGGCACGTCCACCGACACCGACGTCCTCGGCCATAGTGATCTGCACGTGATCGACGTAGTTCGCGTTCCAGATGGGTTCGTAGAGCTGGTTGGCGAAGCGCAGAGCGAGGATGTTCTGCACCGTCTCTTTACCGAGGTAGTGGTCGATCCTGAACACGCTGTCCGGAGGGAAGACCGACTCGACCACGGCGTTCAGCTCGCGTGCCGTCTGCAGGTCGCTGCCGAACGGCTTCTCGATGACAACACGGCGCCACTGCCCGTCCTTCGGCTCGGCAAGACCAGAATTGCGGAGTTGCTCGGTGACCTGGGGGAACGACTTCGGTGGGATCGACAGGTAGAAGGCGTGGTTTCCCATCGTCCCGCGGTCACGGTCGAGTTCCTCGATCGTGGCCTTGAGGCGCGAGAACGCGGCGTCATCGTCGAACTCACCCTGAACGAACCGGATGCCGGTAGCAAGCTGCTTCCAGACATCCTCGTCGAAGGGGGTACGGGCGTACTGCTTGACCGCGTCGTGGACGACCTCGGCGAAGTCCTGGTCTTCCCAGTCGCGCCGCGCGAAACCGACGAGCGCGAAACCCGGGGGCAGGAGTCCCCGGTTGGCGAGGTCGTAGACCGCGGGCATGAGCTTCTTACGCGAGAGGTCTCCCGTCACGCCGAAGATGATCAGGCCACTCGGACCCGCAATGCGGTTCAGGCGACGGTCACTGGGCAGGCGTAGCGGGTTGAATCCGGCGGTGATAGGCACGGGTGTCATGGAGCTCGAATCGATAGTTATGCGGGCGTACCGAGGATGACCGGGATCGAGTCGGCGCCGGCACGGAGTGTCAGGCTCAGGACCGGACGACCGTGGTCGGCGAGCACACTCGCGTCACCGGCGGCCTGAGCGCGGATGAGTTCACCGAACGTGAACGGACGATCCGGAATCTGCAGGTCCTCGTCCTCAACGGTCGTTATCTGGAGGAACACGCCGACCGCGGGGCCACCCTTGTGGAACTGTCCCGTCGAGTGGAGGAATCGAGGTCCCCACCCGAACGTGACAGGGCGTCCGCAGCGGGCAGCAATCGCATCGCGAAGTTCCGCCAATTGCGGGTACTCGAGGCGGTCGACGTAGGCCTGAATGGAGACGTAGCCGTCGCTCGGAATGAGAGCGAGAAGAGCATCCACCGCGCTGCTCACGGTCGACACGCCGCTCACGACGTCGCTCGTACCGCGAACCTCCACGGTGTCGTCGACGAACGCGGGTGCCGGCGTCTCCGACGGGTTGTCGATGAGGGCACGAGTGGCGACCTTGGCGGATTCGACGTCCGGCTGGTCGAACGGGTTGATACCGAGAAGTCGCCCGGCAACTGCAGTCGCGTACTCCCAGGTCATGAGCTGGGCGCCGAGGGTGCCCGTGATCTCGATCTCACCTTCAGCGACGTGCTTCGTGTCTTCCCAGTCGCCAACGAGGCGAATGATCTGCACGTCGGGAAGACCCGCGGTGATCTCGGGGGAGTTGACGTCGAGCACAACCGGCAGGATGCCCGTGCCGAGCTTGCCCGTCGACTCGGCGAGCAACTGCTCCGCCCAGTCACCGAAGCCCACGATGTGTGTGCCGTCCGCGACGATACCGAGCTTGTCCTTGAGCGGCTTCGTGCCAGCGATGGCGGCGCCGAGGACGAGTCCCGGGTTGGTGGTCGTGTCGACGGCGAGGTCGAGAAGCATGGCCTCTGCCTCGTCGAGCAGTTCGGAGATGTCCACGCCGGCAAGGCCCGACGGAACGAGCCCGAATGCGGTGAGCGCCGAGTAACGGCCGCCGACGTTCGGGTCTGCGTTGAATACGCGATACCCGGCCTGTCGTGCCGAAGTGTCAAGCGGCGACCCGGGGTCGGTGACGATGACGATGCGCTCGAGCGGGTCGATACCGGCGTCGGTGAAGTACTTCTCGTAGATGCGCTTCTGGCTGTCGGTTTCGACAGTAGAACCGGACTTGGAGGAGATCACCACGGCGGTGGTCGAGAGGCGGTCACCGAGTGCCGACAGCACCTGACCAGGGTCCGTCGAATCCAGCACCGTCAATTCCACGCCGTACGTCTGCGTGATGACCTCGGGAGCGAGGGACGAACCGCCCATGCCGCCGAGCACGATGTGGTTGACACCGGACGCGCGAAGCTTGTCACGCAGTGCGACGATGTCCTCAACGAGCGGACGTGAGATGGAGACGGCTTCGACCCAGCCGAGGCGCTTCGATGCCTCGTCCTCGGCGTCCGGTCCCCAGAGTGTCGCGTCGCCGCTGGTGATGCGACTCGCGACGAGATCGCTCACCAGCTGCGGGACTACCCGGTCGACGGCCTCAGCGGCCGCGCCCGAGAGCGCGATCTTCACGCTCACCGTGCCGCCTCGAGGGCGGCGGTGACGGTGTCGAGCAGTTCGTTCCACGAGACGATGAACTTTTCAACACCCTCCTTCTCCAGGAGCGCGGTGACCTCGTCGTAGGAGACACCGAGGGCGGCAAGGTCATCGAGAACCTTCTGTGCGGCGTCGTACGAGCCGGTGACAGCGTCTCCGGTGATCTCGCCGTGGTCAAAAGTTGCCTCGAGGGTCTTCTCCGGCATGGTGTTGACCGTCTCGGCCACCGCGAGCTCCGTCACGTACAGCGTGTCGGGGAGGCTCGGGTCCTTTACGCCGGTGGAGGCCCACAGCGGACGCTGCTTGTTGGCGCCAGCGTCGAGCAGTGCCTTGGCGCGATCCGTGGCGAAGGCCTCTTCGTACAGGCGGTACGCAAGCTGCGCGTTGGCGACGCCGGCCTTGCTCTTGAGGGCAATCGCCTCGTCGGTGCCGATCGCGTCGAGGCGCTTGTCGATCTCGGTGTCAACACGCGACACGAAGAACGAAGCGACCGAGTGGATCGTCGAGAGGTCGATGCCGTCGGCCTTCGCCTTCTCAAGACCCGCGAGGTACGCCTCGATCACGGCGCGGTAGCGCTCGAGGCTGAAGATGAGCGTGACGTTGACGCTGATGCCCGCGCCGATCACGGCCGTGATCGCCTCGAGGCCCTCGACGGTTGCGGGGATCTTGATCATGGCGTTCGGGCGGTCGACCTTGGCCCACAGCTGCTGCGCCTGCTCGATCGTGCCTGCTGCGTCGTGCGCAAGGCCCGGCTCGACCTCAATCGACACGCGGCCGTCGAAGCCCTTGGTCGAGTCGTAGATGCCGCGGAAGATGTCGCTCGCATTGGCGACGTCATCCGTCGTGATCTCGAAAACGGCCTCGGTGACCGACTTGCCCTCGGCCGCGAGTGCCGCGACCTGCTCGTCGTAGGTCGTTCCCTTCGCGAGGGCGCTCGCGAAAATCGTCGGGTTGGTCGTGACGCCGACAACGTTGCGGTCGGCGATCAGCTTCTCCAGTCCACCGGACTGGATGCGGTCGCGAGAGAGGTCGTCGAGCCAAATGCTCACGCCGAGTGCGGAGAGTGCTGCGGTGGGGGTTTCGGTGCTCATGGGTGTTCTGTGTTCTTTCTTGTCGTCGCTAGGCGCGCGAAGCGGCCAGCGTCTCCTTGGCGGCAGCGATGGCCGCCTCAGTGGTGATTCCGAACTCGCGGAACAGGGTCTTGTAGTCGGCGGATGCTCCGAAGTGCTCGATCGAGACGCTGCGGCCGGTGCCGCCGACGTACTTCGACCATCCGAGAGCGAGGCCTGCCTCGATCGAGACACGGGCCGTCACGGACGCGGGAAGAACAGACTCGCGGTACGCCTCATCCTGCTCCTCGAACCACTCGAGGCACGGGGCCGAGACAACGCGGGCGTTGATGCCCTCGTCCTTGAGCTTCGCACGAGCCTCAACAGCGAGCTGAACCTCAGAACCGGTCGCGATGAAGATGACATCGGGCGTTCCGCCAGGTGCCTCGGCAAGCACGTACGCACCCTTTGGGGTGTTGCTTGCTGACGCGAGAACGTCGCCATCGGCTGCGCCGTCGCCACGCTCGAACACGGGGATGTTCTGACGTGTGAGGGCGATTCCGGCGGGTCCGTTGCGCCGCTCGAGGATCGTCTTCCAGGCCCAACCGACCTCGTTGGCGTCACCGGGGCGAACGACGTCGAGACCGGGAATGGCGCGGAGGGTGGCGAGCTGCTCGATCGGCTGGTGCGTCGGGCCGTCCTCACCGAGGGCGACCGAGTCGTGCGTCCAGACGAAGATCGACGGCACCTTCATGAGGGCTGCGAGGCGGACCGCGGGGCGCATGTAGTCACTGAAGATGAGGAACGTGCCACCGAAGGCGCGCGTGTTGCCGTGCAGCACGATGCCGTTGATGATCGCGCCCATCGCGTGCTCGCGGATGCCGAAGTGGAGGACGCGGCCGTAGTCGTTACCCGTCCACTCGTGGGTCGAGTGCTCGGCGGGGATGAACGACGCTCCGCCCGCGATGGTCGTGAGGTTGGACTCAGCGAGGTCAGCCGAACCACCCCAGAGCTCCGGGATGACGGAGCCGAGGGCGCCGAGAACCTTGCCGGACGCGGCACGGGTGGAGACATCCGTGCCACCGTCGAAGACGGGAAGGGCATCCTCGATACCCTCGGGCAGTTCGCCCGCAAGGATACGGTCGAGGAGCTGCTTGCGCTCGGGGTTGGCAGCGGCCCACGCGTCGAATGACTTGTCCCATTCGGCGTGCGCTGCCTTACCGCGCTCAATGGCCCCACGCGTGTGGGAGATGACCTCGTCCGCGACCTCGAAGGTCTGGTTCGGGTCGAAGCCGAGCACCTCCTTGACGGCGGCGAGCTCCTCAGCGCCGAGGGCCGAGCCATGGATCTTTCCGGTGTTCTGCTTCTTCGGGCTCGGCCATCCGATGATCGTCTTCAGGATGATCAGCGACGGCTTGTCCGTCTCAGCCTTCGCGGCCTCGATCGCGTCATTGAGGGCGTGGAGGTCCTCCTCGTACACGCCCGTCTTCTTCCAATCGACGACCTGCACGTGCCAGTGATACGCCTCGTAACGCCCCTTGACGTCCTCGGTGAAGGCGATGTTGGTGTCGTCCTCGATCGAGATCTGGTTGGAGTCGTAGATCGCGATGAGGTTACCGAGCTGCTGGTGCCCGGCGAGGGAGGATGCCTCGGCCGAGACGCCTTCCTGCAGGTCGCCGTCACCCGCGATGACGTAGATGTAGTGGTCGAACGGGCTCGTCCCGGCGTCGGCATCGGGGTCGAAGAGACCGCGCTCGAAGCGGCTCGCGTAGGCGAAGCCCACGGCGGACGAGATTCCCTGACCGAGCGGGCCGGTGGTGATCTCGACGCCGTCGGTGTGACCGTACTCGGGGTGACCGGGGGTCTTGGAACCCCACGTACGCAGCGCCTTGAGATCATCGAGCTCGAGACCGTAACCGCCCAGGTAGAGCTGCACGTACTGCGTGAGCGAGCTGTGGCCCGCAGAGAGAATGAAGCGGTCGCGGCCGATCCAGTGCGTGTCACTCGGGTCCTGGCGCATGACCTTCTGGAAGAGCAGGTACGCCGCTGGCGCCAGGCTCATCGCGGTTCCGGGATGCCCGTTCCCCACTTTCTCCACGGCGTCGGCGGCGAGAATCCTCGCCGTGTCGACTGCCTTGCTGTCGATGGGGTCCCATTGGAGAGCTGCCACGGTGACTGATAACCCTTCTGCAAGCGGCGCCGCCCGGAAGGCTGGTGCACGGCGAACGAATGCCTGCTGCAGACCACGTCGGCTGTGCCGCCGCAGCCGCGATCCACTTCAGGAGAGGGGGACGTTGCCGCATTTGTTGGCTGGCAGGCGTTACCCAGTATAGAGAGTTCGAGAGCGGCTCGTCCCCGTATTGCGCCAGACGTCGGTCGTCGGTAGGTCGCCTATCATCGAAGGTATGGGTGTCGCGATACAGGACCGCTCGGAGACCGGGCGCATCGGAGTCATCCGTAAAGTGAAGGCCTACGTGGCATTGACGAAGCCTCGCGTCATCGAGTTGCTTCTCGTCACCACCGCTCCGGTCATGATTCTTGCGGCACAAGGAATCCCGAACCTCTGGCTGGTGCTCGCCACGCTTGTCGGCGGAACCCTGTCTGCGAGTTCGGCGAACGCCTTCAATTGCTACATCGACCGCGACATCGATCGCGTGATGAACCGCACCAAAAACCGCCCGCTCGTGACCGGTGAGCTGACCGACCGTGAGGCTCTCGCTTTCGCATGGATCACGGGTGCTGTCTCAATTGTGTGGCTGGCGCTTCTCACTAACTGGCTTGCCGCGGCTCTCTCACTGGCCGCGATCCTCTTCTACGTATTCGTATACACACTGCTCCTCAAGCGCCGCACGCCTCAGAACATCATTTGGGGCGGGGCGGCCGGATGTATGCCCGTCCTGATCGGCTGGGCTGCGGTGACGGGGTCCCTCTCGTGGACACCCGTGATCCTCTTCGGGATCGTTTTCCTCTGGACTCCGCCGCACTACTGGCCGCTCTCGATGAAGTACCGAGCCGACTACCAGTCGGTCGGCGTTCCCATGCTCGCGGTGGTTCGCGGTCGCACGGTGGTGGGACTTCAGGTGGTGCTCTACGCGTGGGCGACCGTGGCGTGCTCGCTGCTTCTCATTCCTGTCGCACCGATGGGAATCGTGTACTCCGTTGTGGCCGTCGCGAGCGGCGGATGGTTCATCGTCGAATCCCATCGCCTGTACTCGGCGGCGATCCGCCACGACGAGGTGCGCCCCATGCGGGTTTTCCACGCCTCGATCACGTACCTGACGCTCGTTTTCCTCGCCGTCGGGATCGACCCGCTCCTGCCGTTCTAGACCGAAACAGCCGCGACGCCGATGTCGCGCTTGACGGCGAGTGGTCCTCGCGGCTCCCGGAGGGCGAGGACAACCGCCGTCATGGCCGCGGCGAGACAGCACGCGAGAACCATGTGAATGCCAACAAGGATCTCGGGCAGGCCGAGTCGCGCTTGCACAAGGCCGATAACGATCTGCACACCTTCGATGGCGAACAGGATGAGACTGAAGGTGAGCAGTCGACGCTGCCCCAGTCGCCACGCACCGACAATGAGTGCGAGTGTCGCGACAAACGTTGCGTAGGCCGGCCAGCTATGGATGTGCTGCAGTAGCTCCGAATTCAACCCGTTTCGTGCCGCACCGCCGTCACCGGCGTGCGGTCCGGAGCCGGTTACGAGAACGCCGACCAGGATCGTTGCCGCGGTGGTGACTGCCGTGATTGCGACGAGGACGCGGTATCCGCCTGGCAGATTCACTCGCTCCCCGCGCGGACCCAAAAAGACACGGAATACGAGAACCGCAGAGAGCGACACGAGCACAACGGATGCAACGTAATGGAGGCCCACAACGTAGGGGTTGAGGTTCGTCAGCACCGTGATGCCCCCGATGATCGCCTGAATCGGAACGTACAGACCGATGAGGAGGGCGAGCACAAAAAGGTCACGCCGCTCGCGGCGGATCCGCAGGACGAGAACGAACATCCCGATGGCGATCGCCACAAGCACAAAGGTCAGCAGTCGATTACCGAACTCGATGATTCCATGGATGCCCATTTCTGGCGTGGAGACAAAAGACTCGGGGGTGCACCGGGGCCACGTTGGGCATCCCAGGCCAGAACCCGTGAGTCGCACAGCCCCGCCCGTGCCGACGATGAGGATCTGCGCGACCAAAGTTGCAACGGCGAAAACCCGAATCCGGGTGTCCACGAAGCTCGGCAGTCGATCGAACACGGCTTTCACGGCCGTACCTCCTGTTATTTGATGGCGCGCCCTGTAGAATCGTGGGGTTCGAAGAACAGCCCACGCCGGGGAGTCAGCGCAGACGTCGGAGACGAACTCCGAGTCCTGGTTCAGTCTAAGCAGGCCCCAGCCGTATCCGCGGAACAGAGCGCACGAGGCCAGCAGAGCACTGAACTCCTAGCTGCACGGCGAAGGGAATGCCGGTGAAACCGTTGTGGTTGTCACCGGTGGGAAAGAGGTAATGACTATGGCTGATGTGCTGATCGACCGCCCCGAACTAGGCAGTCTCGGCCAATACGAATTCGGATGGGCCGATTCGGATGTCGCAGGCGCAAGCGCCCGTCGAGGAATCAACGAAGAGGTCGTCAGAGACATCTCCGCCCTCAAAAACGAACCGGAGTCGATGCTCAAGACCCGTCTGGCCGGCCTGCGGAACTTCTTCCGCAAGCCCATGCCGACGTGGGGAGCCGATCTCTCGGGCATCGACTTCGACAACATCAAGTACTTCGTGCGCTCCACCGAGAAGCAAGCACAGAGCTGGGAAGACCTGCCGGAGGACATTCGCACGACGTACGAGAAGCTCGGCATCCCGGAGGCGGAGCGCCAGCGTCTCGTCGCGGGTGTCGCTGCCCAGTACGAGTCGGAGGTCGTCTTCCACTCCATCAACGAAGAGCTCGAGAAGCAGGGTGTCATTTTCATGGACACCGACACGGCGCTCAAGGAGCACCCGGAGTTCTTCGAGGAGTACTTCGGTACGGTCATCCCCGCCGGCGACAACAAGTTCGCCGCGCTCAACACCGCGGTGTGGTCTGGCGGGTCGTTCGTCTACGTGCCGCCGGGTGTTCACGTCGAGATCCCTCTCCAGGCCTACTTCCGTATCAACACGGAGAACATGGGCCAGTTCGAGCGCACTCTCATCATCGCCGACGAGGGGTCATACGTTCACTACATCGAGGGATGCACGGCACCCATCTACAAGTCGGATTCACTGCACTCGGCCGTCGTCGAGATCATCGTGAAGAAGAACGCGCGCGTGCGCTACACGACCATTCAGAACTGGTCGAACAACGTCTACAACCTGGTGACCAAGCGCGCCATCGCGCACGAGGGTGCGACGATGGAGTGGATCGACGGCAACATCGGTTCCAAGGTAACGATGAAGTACCCGTCGATTTACCTCGTGGGTGAGCACGCGAAGGGCGAGACTCTCTCCGTTGCGTTTGCGGGCCCGGGTCAGCACCAGGATGCCGGCGCCAAGATGATCCACATGGCGCCGTACACGACGTCATCCATCGTCTCCAAGTCGATCGCCCGCGGGGGTGGTCGTGCTGGATACCGCGGAGAAGTCCGGGTCGACGAGAAGGCGCACCACGCCGCCAACACCGTGCGCTGCGATGCTCTCCTGGTTGACACGATCTCGCGGTCGGACACGTATCCCGCCATCGACATCCGCGTCGACGATGTACAGCTCGGCCACGAGGCCACGGTGTCAAAGGTGAGCGAGGAGCAGCTGTTCTACCTGCAGTCGCGTGGCCTGCCCGAGGATGAGGCAATGGCTATGATCGTGCGCGGCTTCATCGAGCCCATCGCGCGGGAACTCCCCATGGAGTACGCACTCGAACTCAACAAGCTCATCGAGATGAGCATGGAAGGCTCTGTCGGCTAGATGTCCATCGCCACCACTCAGACTCCAGGCCAGCACGGCGCAACGGCTCACAGCGACGGAGGATGGGGCGCGGGTTCCGTGCCCGTCCAGACTCGCTCCGAGCGATTCACCTCCACAGATCCCGCCGACTTCCCCGAGGTCGTCGGGTTCGAGATCGACTGGAAACTCACGCCAGTCGATCGCGTTCGCCACCTCATCGACAGCCCGCTGAACGGTGAGCAGTACGAGATCGCGACCGATGGTGCCGACGGCACGACGGTCGAGTGGGTCGCTCCGGGCGACGCACGCGTCGGATCGGCAGGCGTGCCAGAGGACAAGGCCGCCGCCAATGCCTGGTCGAGCGTCGAATCTGTGCTCTCGATCACCGTCGAGGGGGAGTCGAGTGCCCCTCTCGGGATCGACAGGACCGGCCTCGGCACCGCTCCGCGCGCGGCCCACACCGTTGTCACGGCTCGTCCGAACTCACGGGGACTCGTTGTGCTCGCAAGCTCGGGTGAGGCGAACCTCGTGGAGAACGTCGAGATCGTTGTCGGCGAGGGCGCCAACCTCACGGTTGTGCACCTCCAGGAGTGGGAGGACGATGCGCTTCACCTGGCCAGCCACTTCGCTCAGGTGGGCCGCGATGCAGCTCTTACGCACATCGTCATCACGCTGGGCGGCTCGGTGGTTCGAGTCAATCCGTCGGTTCACCTGAGTGGCGAGGGCTCGCACGGCGACCTCTTCGGGCTCTATTTCGCTGACGGCGGCCAGCACTTCGAGCAACGGGTGTACCTGCATCACAAGGCAGCGCATACCGTGGGCCGAGTCAACTACAAGGGTGCGCTCCAGGGAGCGGGAGCCCGGACCGTGTGGGTCGGTGACGTGCTCATCGGGCCGGATGCAACGGGCACCGACTCCTACGAGCAGAACCGCAACCTCGTGCTCACCGAGGGCACCCGGGCCGACAGCATCCCGAACCTCGAGATCGAGACGGGCGACATCCTTGGTGCCGGTCACGCGAGTGCCACGGGGCGTTTCGACGACGAGCAGTTGTTCTACCTTCAGTCGCGTGGCATTACAGAGCCCGAAGCGCGTCGCCTCGTTGTGGTGGGCTTCCTCAACGAAATCATCCAGAAGATCGGCGACGACCGGCTCGAGGAGTACGTACTCGGCCGTGTTGTGAGCGAATTGGGGGCGGGTCAGTGACCGCGGAACGCGTGTGCACAACGGCAGAACTCGAGCCGAACAAGCCCTTTCGTGTTGTCCTCGACGGTACCGCGATTGTCGTGGTGAAAGACTCCGCCGGCGACGTCCATGCCATCGGCGATACGTGCACACACGGCGACATCTCACTGTCCGAGGGCTTTGTCGAGGACGACTCGATCGAGTGCTGGGCTCACGGCTCATCGTTCTCTCTGACCACCGGAAAGCCGAACAACCTCCCCGCCTACGAGCCGGTTCCGGTCTTCGTAGTCAACATCGACGCCGATGGCGTCGTCACCATCGACCCGAACGAGATCGTGTCGGTCTGAGCGGCCAGGCGCCAGCTCACTACCGAAACAACACAGAAACGAAACAGACATGTCAGTACTCGAAATCAAAGATCTCCACGTCAGCGTCGAGACCGACCAGGGCACCCGCCAGATTCTGCGCGGAGTCGACCTGACCATCAAGCAGGGCGAAATCCACGCCATCATGGGACCGAACGGGTCGGGCAAGTCCACGCTCGCCTACTCGATTGCAGGCCACCCGAAGTACAACGTCGAGAGCGGCTCAGTGCTGCTGGACGGCGAAGAGGTACTCGAGATGAGCGTGGACGAGCGTGCGCGCGCCGGTCTGTTCCTGGCGATGCAGTACCCGGTGGAGATTCCCGGTGTGCGGATGACGGACTTCCTGCGCACCGCGAAGACGGCGCTCGACGGCGAGGCTCCCGCCATTCGCACCTGGGTGAAGGAGGTCGGCCAGGCGATGGATGACCTCCGCATGGACAAGTCCTTCGGCGAACGCAATGTCAACGAGGGCTTTTCCGGCGGCGAGAAGAAGCGTCACGAGATCCTCCAGCTCGAGCTCCTCAAGCCGAAGTTCGCCGTCCTCGACGAGACGGATTCTGGGCTCGACGTGGATGCGCTGAAGATCGTGTCCGAGGGCGTGAACCGCGCCCACGCGGCGAACGATCTCGGTGTGCTCCTCATCACGCACTACACCCGCATCTTGCGCTACATCAAGCCGGACTTCGTGCACGTCTTCGTGGCCGGTCGTGTCGCGGAGGAAGGTGGCCCCGAACTCGCCGAACGTCTCGAGGAGGAAGGCTACGATCGCTTTCTCCAGGGCAGCGGCGTAGCGTAGTCCCATGGCAACCGCACTCGCGCCGGCTCTCTTCGATCAGGTCGAGGAGGCCCTCAAGGATGTCGTCGACCCCGAGCTCGGGGTGAACATCGTTGATCTCGGGTTGATCTACGACCTGAGCTGGGACGACGAGAACGACGCACTTATCATCAGCATGACGCTGACCTCAGCGGGTTGCCCGCTCACTGACGTCATCGAGGAGCAGACCGCGCAATCCCTCGATGGCATCGTGGAGGCGTTCCGAATCAACTGGGTCTGGATGCCACCGTGGGGTCCCGAGCGCATCACCGATGACGGTCGCGACATGATGAGAGCGCTCGGCTTCTCCATCTGATGCTGGCCGCGCCTGGCGCGGCGACCGCGGACATAGAATGGTTCGCTTACCCCTTAAGTTTTCGCCTCATACGAGCGCGCCCACAGAACTGGAACAACCCGTGCTGTCAGTGCAGGACCTCGAACTCCGCGTCGGAGCACGTCTTCTCATGGAGAACGTGAACTTCCGCGTGTCCCGGGGCGACAAAATCGGGCTCGTCGGCCGCAACGGCGCTGGCAAGACAACGCTCACCAAGGTTCTGGCGGGTGAGCTCCCCGCTACTGGCGGCACGGTCTCGCGTTCGGGCGACGTGGGGTATCTTCCCCAGGATCCGCGATCGGGTGATCCGGAGGAACTGGCGCGAACGCGCATCCTCAACGCCAGGGGCCTTGGCGACCTCGTCTACGGTATGCAGCAGGCGAGCCTCGGGATGGCGTCGGATGACCCCTCCGTCAGCAGCGCGGCGATGAAGAAGTACGAGCGCCTCACCGACCGATTCGAGGCACTCGGGGGCTACGCGGCCGAAGCGGAAGCGGCATCCATCGCGAGCAATCTGAGCCTGCCGGACCGCATTCTGGATCAGCCGCTCAAGACTCTCTCTGGTGGCCAGCGACGACGTATTGAGCTCGCGCGAATCCTCTTCTCGGATGCCGAGGTCATGATCCTCGACGAGCCGACCAACCACCTCGACGCCGACTCCGTCGTCTGGCTCCGGGAGTTCCTCAAGTCGTACCAGGGCGGATTCATCGTCATCAGCCACGACGTCGATCTCGTGGGGGAGACGGTCAACAAGGTCTTTTACCTCGATGCCAACCGCCAGGTCATCGACATCTACAACATGGGGTGGAAACACTACCTGCGCCAGCGGGAGGCGGACGAAGAGCGACGCAAGAAGGAACGCGTCAACGTCGAGAAGAAGGCGACACAGCTACAGCTTCAGGCCGCTCGATTCGGCGCCAAGGCGTCGAAGGCCGCAGCCGCTCACCAGATGGTCGCCCGCGCGGAAAAGATGCTCTCGGGCCTGGAAGAGGTCCGGACCGTCGACCGCGTTGCCAAGCTTCGCTTTCCGGAGCCGGTGGCCTGCGGTCGCACGCCGCTCACCGCCCACAACCTCTCCCGCAGCTACGGTTCACTCGAGATCTTCACGGCCGTCGATCTGGCGATCGACCGCGGATCAAAAGTTGTTGTCCTCGGCCTGAACGGCGCAGGAAAGACGACCCTGTTGCGTATTCTCTCCGGGGTCGACAAGCCGGACACGGGCACCGTCGAATCCGGCCACGGTCTCCGAATCGGCTACTACGCCCAAGAACACGAGACGATCGATGTGAAGCGGTCCGTGCTCGAGAACATGGTCTCGGCGAGCCCCAATCTGACCGAAACCGAAGCGCGGCGAGTGCTTGGCTCCTTCCTCTTCACGGGGGATGACACGTCAAAGCCCGCGGGTGTGCTGAGTGGTGGCGAGAAGACACGCCTCGCACTGGCCATGATCGTGGTGAGTGGAGCGAACGTGCTCCTCCTCGACGAGCCGACCAATAACCTCGACCCCGCGAGCCGCGAAGAGATTCTCGGGGCACTGGCGTCGTACACCGGCGCCGTCGTGCTCGTCAGCCACGACGAAGGTGCCGTCGAGGCACTCAACCCCGAGCGCGTCCTCATCCTGCCCGACGGGGTAGAGGACCACTGGAACAAGGATTACGCGGACCTCATCAGCCTCGCCTGATGTCAATTGTCGAGGAGGGCATCCTCGACATCGGCGTCGCTCGGCTGCTTTTTGGCGGCCTTCGCGCGTCTCTTCTCGGCACGGGCCTGCTCGGCCGGGTCGTCCTCGTTGCGCGCCCGGTACTCCTGTCGTACGGCCCAGCCGAGAGCGACGAAGGCAAGGATGCCGAACACGAGCCACTGGAAGGCGTACGAGAGGTGCGGCCCCTCGTCGAGTTCGGGTCGAGTGAGCGCGGCGGGGCGGACCGGGGGAGCGGGATCCTCCTCTGCGAGGACGCCGTAGGCGCCGACGTATGTCGGCCTATCAACAAGCTCCTGGACTTGCGGGAGGTTTATGGACGCCAGTTGCCCGGCCGGCGCCGAGCGTCCGGGGAGAGTGGGCTCGCCGGCTTTGAGTCTTGCAATGACGGAGACCCGATCGCCCGGAGGCGCGGGAACGGCATCCGGTGCATCCTGCTCGTTGCCGGTGGGTACCCAGCCGCGATCGATCACGAGTACCGAGCCATCGTCGAGGAGCAGCGGAACGAGCACGGCGAATCCTGGTGCGCCGTTCATGGGTCTGCCTCGAACCAGCACCTGCTCGTCATCGAGATAACGTCCTTCGACACGCACGGGAATCCATTGGTCGTCGGCATCGAAGCTCTCGAGCGTCGGGAGGGCATCATCGAGGGGAACGGGCGCGGAATCCCAGTTGTTCTCGACAAGATCCATCGCCGCTCGTGCCTCGTCACGACGCGCGAGCTGCCACTGGGACAGCAGCACACACGCGATCGCAAACGCCACCACCAGCGCGAGGTAGCCGAGCCACCGCCGCGAGAGCGCGAAACGCCATCCCGTGCTCATGCGGTGCCTGCCTGCGGGAGCTGCGGCACTTCGGAGCCCGCGGGCACAACAACGACCGGGAAGCCGCGAGACGACAGGTACGTCTCGAGGAAGTCGCGATGCTCATCGCACGCGAGCCAGAGCTTCTTACGCTCGGGACTATGGATACGAGGGTTGCGCCACGCCACCGTCCAGGTGGCGGATGCTCGACACGCGGCCCGTGAGCAGGTGCTTGGTATGGCGTCGCCCGGCGCCGACGAATCGAAGAGTGTCACAGAGGACGACTCTCGTGTGGGAGAGGAACGATCGAGCCGGGGCGCTCGACCTCAGCACCGGGCCGGGCAGCTCGAGCATTGGCCGCAACCACAGCCACGTAGGGAAGAATCACGGCTCCCAGAATGGGGAGAACAAGCCACCATCCTTGGACAAAAAAGCACAGGATCACGCACACGGTGCGAATCCCCATCGCGATCGCGTAGTTGGTGAAACGGCGATTGCGTTCCACATCGGGGGCCTCCGGCAGGCTCGTGACCGACTGACGCTCGTTGTCGCTTCTCACACCGATCCTGTCTCCCTGCGGGTGCCCCGAGACAAGCCTACGTCGCTCGGCGGTGCCAATAGGCTGGTACCCATGTCTCACCCCAGAACTGTTCTCATCACCGGCGGCAATCGAGGAATTGGGCGTGCGATCGCCGAGGAATTTGTCGCGCAAGGTCACCGTGTCGCCGTGACGGCACGCTCGGGTGAGGGGCCTGAAGGCACACTCACCGTTCGCGCCGACGTCACCGACGCCGCAAGCATCGACGCCGCATTCAGCGAGGTCGAAAATCAACTCGGCCCCGTCGAAGTGCTTGTCGCCAATGCCGGAATCACGCGCGACACCCTGCTGCTGCGGATGAGCGACGAGGACTTCACCGACGTCATCGAAACGAACCTCACAGGGTCCTTCCGCGTTGTCAAGCGGGCATCGAAGGGGATGCTGAAGGCGCGCTTTGGGCGCATCATCCTCGTGTCGAGTGTTGTTGGCTTGCTGGGGTCAGCTGGGCAGGTCAACTACTCGGCGTCGAAGAGTGGACTCGTGGGCATGGCGCGCTCGCTCACGCGCGAACTCGGCGCCCGCGGCATCACAGCCAACGTCGTCGCTCCCGGCTTCATCGAGACGGACATGACGGCTGAACTGGGCGAAGAGCTTCAGGACACGTACAAGAAGCAGATTCCCGCTGGCCGATTCGCGACGGCGAGCGAGGTGGCCAGGGTCATCACGTGGCTCGCGAGCGATGATGCCGCGTACGTGTCGGGTGCGGTCATCCCGGTCGACGGCGGCCTCGGAATGGGCCACTGACGCGATACTCGTCAGCCGCGCAGACCGAGAAGCGGTAGAACCTGGCTGAGATCCCGCTCGTCGATGAGCACACCCGCCACATCACGAACGGGAGCCTTGGCATCGAACCCCACGGCGAGACCCGCGATCGCCATCATGGTGAGATCGTTCGCGCCGTCTCCGACAGCAACGGCGGACCGGAGCGGGATCGATGCGTCGTCGGCCCACTCACGAAGAGTGGACGCCTTGGCCTCAGCGTCGATCACCGGGCCATCAACCTCGCCCGTCAATACGCCGCCGTCGACAGCGAGGCGGTTCGCCCTCCAATAGTCGAGTCCGAGCTCTTTGGCGATCGGGTCGAGGACCTCGTGGAACCCACCCGATACGACACCGACTCGACCACCGGCGGAGCGCACCCCGGCGATGAGTTCGGGAACTCCCCGCGTCACTGTCACGCGTGAGCGGACCTTGTCGAAGATGTCCGTCGAGAGGCCTCGAAGGGTCGCGACGCGGGCGCGAAGACTCTCTTCGAAATCGAGTTCGCCGTTCATCGCCTGAAAGGTGATGCGTTCGACCTCTTCGAGCGAGCCCGCCTCCTCGGCGAGCAGCTCGATCACCTCGTCCTCGATGAGAGTGGAGTCGACGTCGAGGACAACGAGGAATCGGGTCATTCCGGGCATACCTTTCTCGGGGCATCCGCCCCTGGGGTTCTGAGTGTGGTGCTCAGCTGACGATGGCGCCCTTGCCGACAACGGTAATCCCGGTCTCGGTGACGGTGAACCCGCGGGACCGGTCGGCGTCGTGATCGACTCCCACGGATGCGCCAGGCTCCACCACAACGTCCTTATCGAGAATCGCCTTGCGAACAACGGCACCCGGCATGATCTTGACGCGCTCGAAGATGACGGAATCGGAGACCATGGCGCCGGATTCCACGGTGACCCACGGACCGAGCACACTTCGCTCGATGTGAGCACCCGACAGCAGTGAGCCCAGTGAGACGATCGAGTCGATCATGGTGCCGAGGTCACCCCGAGCATCACGCACGAACTTGGCGGGAGGGGAGTTGAGCTGCTGGCTGTAGATCGGCCACTCCCGGTTGTACAGGTTGAAGACGGGAAGAGCCGAGATCAAGTCCTGATGCGCGTCGAAGAAGGACTCGATGGTTCCCACGTCCCTCCAGTAGAAGCGGTCGCGATCCGTCGAGCCGGGCACCTGGTTGCGGTTGAGGTCGTACACGCCCGCGAGTCCGCGCGAGACGAAGTCGGGAACGATGTCACCACCCATGTCGTGGTTGGAGTCGCTTCGTTCACCATCGCGGATGACCGCATCGATGAGTACATCGGCATCGAAAACGTAGTTGCCCATCGAGGCGAGCACTTCCTCGGGCGAGTCCTGAAGGCCGATGGGCTTCTCGGGCTTCTCGTGGAAGGCCGCGATCTTGGTCGGGTCGTCGGATTCGACCTCGATGACGCCGAACTGGTTTGCCAGAGCGATGGGCTGACGGATCGCGGCAACGGTCAGCCCGAGGCCCGACTCAATGTGCGCATCGATCATCTGGCTGAAGTCCATGCGGTACACGTGGTCGGCGCCGACGACCACAACGATGTCGGGCTTCTCGTCTCGCAGGAGGTTGAGGCTCTGCAGGATCGCATCGGCCGATCCGCTGAACCACCGCTTGCCGAGACGCTGCTGGGCGGGAACGGAGGCGACGTACGCGTTGAGCAGACCAGACAGTCGCCATGTCTGGGACACGTGACGATCGAGACTGTGCGACTTGTACTGGGTGAGCACAACGATCTGACGCAGACCCGAGTTGATGAGATTGCTGAGCGCAAAGTCGATCAGTCGGTAGCCACCCCCGAAGGGAACTGCGGGCTTTGCCCGGTCCACGGTGAGCGGCATCAGCCGCTTACCCTCTCCACCGGCGAGAACGATGCCGAAAATCTTGGGGGCGACCATGGGTCAAGACTACGGGTTTGAGGCGCGCCCGAGCGAGAGCCACGTGGGGTACCGTCAAGTCATGCGCGTCGACGTCGTGACCAAGGAGTATCCGCCCGCGATCTACGGGGGAGCCGGGGTTCACGTCACCGAACTCGTCCGCGCCCTTCGCGAATCGATCGACGTAACCGTGCGGTGTTTCGGTTCACCTCGGGACGAGCCGGATGTTGTGGCGTACGACGTTCCAGGGGAGCTCGCGGGGGCGAACCCCGCATTGCAGACGCTCGGCATCGACACCGTCATCGCGCAGGACGTCGCGGGCGCCGACATCGTGCACTCCCACACCTGGTACGCCAACGCCGCGGGTCACCTGGCGAGCATGCTGCACGGCATCCCTCACGTCATCACCGCGCACAGTCTCGAGCCGCTGCGGCCGTGGAAGGCCGAGCAGTTGGGCGGCGGCTACCGCGTCTCGAGCTGGATCGAGGAGGATGCGTTTACGTCTGCTGCTGGCATCATCGCGGTAAGCGACGGCATGCGGCGGGACATCCTTCGTTCCTACCCACGACTCGATGAGGGTCGCGTCCACGTCATCCACAACGGCATCGATCCCGAACGGTGGAAACCCACACACGACCTTGACACGGTCCGGCGTTACGGCATCGACCCGGATCGACCCTCTGTCGTCTTCGTCGGTCGCATCACTCGTCAGAAGGGCCTGCCCTACCTCCTGCGGGCTGCACGTCTGCTGCCCGCTGACGTGCAGATCGTGTTGTGCGCGGGTGCGCCGGACACGCCGGAAATCCTCGCGGAAGTGCAAGCGGGGGTGGCAGCGCTGCAGGCGGAACGGTCGGGCGTGATCTGGATCGAAGAGCTACTGCCCCAACCCACCCTCTCGGCGATCCTGACCGCTGCGACAACATTCGTCTGCCCGTCGGTGTACGAACCGCTCGGAATCGTTAACCTAGAGGCGATGGCATGCGGCGCTCCCGTCGTGGGCACGGCCACGGGCGGGATACCCGAAGTTGTCGACGACGGCGTCACTGGCCGTCTCGTTCCCATCGACCAGGTAGAGGACGGGACCGGAACACCTCGCGATCCCGACCGGTTCGTCGCCGATCTTGCCTCGATTCTCACGGAGGTCGTCTCCGACCCCGAGCGCGCGCGACGGATGGGCGAAGCGGGGCGCGACCGCGCGCAACGCGAGTTCAGTTGGTCAACGATTGCCGAACGTACTATCGACATCTACGGTCGCCTCACGGCCTGAGCAGCCAGCACACCGTAGGCTTGACGCATCATGACGAGCGTTCTCGAGTTCAACGACGTGTCCGTAGTGCGGGAGGGCAATCGCATCCTCTCGTCGATCTCCTGGAAGGTCGATGCCGCCGAGCGCTGGGTGATCCTGGGCCCGAACGGCGCAGGAAAGACCACACTCCTGCAGTTGGCCGCCGCGCAGCTCCATCCGACCGCGGGCGAGGTCACGGTACTCGACGACGAGCTCGGACGCACGGATGTTTTTGAGCTCCGGCCACGCGTTGGATTTGCTTCGAGCGCTATGGCAAAGCGTTTACCGCGTACGGAGCAAGTGCTCGATGTTGTGTTGACCGCCGCTTTTTCTGTGACCGGACGCTGGAACGAGGAGTACGACGAGGTCGACGTTCGCCGCGCACGACGTGTTCTTTCGGAGTGGAAGCTCGACCACCTCGCGGAGCGACGTTTTGGCGACCTCTCCGACGGTGAGCAGAAGCGTGTGCAAATCGCTCGAGCCATCATGACCGACCCCGAGTTGCTCCTCTTGGATGAGCCGGCCGCCAGCCTCGACCTCGGTTCTCGCGAGGAACTCATCGAGCTTCTCGGTGGTTTCGCGAGCGCGCCGGATGCACCAGCCATCGTCATGGTCACCCACCACGTCGAAGAGATTCCCCGCGGATTCACCCACGCACTTCTCCTCGGCGGGGGAGAAATCCAGGCCGAGGGCACAACGCCCGAAGTCGTTACGTCCGAGAACCTCAGTTCCGTCTTCGGACTACCGCTCGTCGTGTCGAGCGACGACGGGCGTTTCACCGCCCGCGCAGCGTGATCGGGCACCACTTCTGATACGATTGACAGTCGGCTCGCCGCACTGTCGCGCGCCACGAAGACTTCAACGAAACCACACCGAGATCTACAGGGAACAACCATGAAGACCGAAATTCACCCGGACTACGCAGCTGTCGTGTTCCGCGACCTCGCGTCGGGCGCCACCTTCCTGACGCGTTCCACCGTCACGAGCGACAAGACGATCGAGTGGGAGGACGGCAACACCTACCCGGTGATCGACGTCGAGATCTCCTCCGAGTCGCACCCGTTCTACACCGGCAAGCAGCGCATCCTCGACTCCGCCGGTCGCGTCGAGAAGTTCAACTCGCGCTACAAGGCATTCGGCGGCAAGTAGTCGTCACACGCGTGAGGGGCATGGGAACCAGTTGGTTCTCATGCCCCTCGCGTCGTTAAGGGTGCGTTAGAAGAGCGCCGATCTGCGCTGCACCCACAGCGGGAGGATCGTGTCGCGAGTCAGCGGCGCAAGTTCGACTCCGGCGTTGTCGAGCGATTCGATCCACAGCGCTTCCTCGATCTCCGCTGAAGGAGTGACGACGCCGTCGGTGGCCAAAGCAAACACTTCGGCACGGATAACCGTGTTCGGCTCGTTGGCAGCCTCAGCACGGAAGCTTCCGAGATACTCGGTGGCATCGGGGTCTAGTTCGATACCCACCTCCTCGAGGAGCTCCCGCGTGAGCGCCGCGAGCGCGCTCTCGCCGGCCTCGATCTTTCCGCCGGCCTGCATGAACGCAGTAGTCCCGCGTTTACGGACGACGAGGGTGCGACCCGTGGAATCCGTCACGATCCCGGCAGCAACCCGCAGCACAGTCGGTCTGCGCGGGGCACGTGTCGACGGGGAGATCGTCACAACCTCGGCAACGTGCGTGTGAGGCTGGGGCACAACGGGCGGCTCAGAGTCGCGGGGAAGGCTCGGCGGTGGCGCGGACGCGTACGCTGATCGTGTCGATGCGGCCAGCGCCTCCAGCGAAAGCACACCGGTCGAATAGATGTCGATGATGGGCACCGTCAGACTCGGCCGCGGCGCGGGGGCGGGAATGGGCTGGGTGTCGGTGAATGAGCCGGGGTGACTGAGGAGCTGGAGTGGCCACTGCTGGGGGGCGACGTAGTCCTCTTCGCCCTTCGACGTGCGGATGTACTCCTGGAACCGCAGTGCCTGCTCCCGATACCACTCGACCTGGGCGGCGTGTAGTTCCGCGGCAGGACGATCAAGCTCGTCCGGGTATGCACGTGCAAGAGCCATGGCGACTCGACCAGCGGCGATGGCATCCGAACTCGCATCGTGCGCGTCGGTGAGTTCGACACCGTAGGCATCGGCAGTTGCTTCGAGCGTGCGCTTGCCCTTGCGGTACCTGTCCACCGCCTTGTCGAGCACCAGTGGATCGAGAACGGGGAAGGGCTGGTCCAATACCGGAACGCCGTATCTGCGGCACTCACGGTCAAGGAGGCTGAGGTCGTACGGCGCGTTGTACACAACGAGCGGAAGGCCGAGCCCCTGCAGGGTTCGAAGGGTTTGGGTGATCTCCGCGATAACGAGAGGCGCCGCTCGACCTTCTGCCCTGGCACGCTCGGTCGTAATGCCGTGCACACGCGCTGCACCCTCGGGAATAGGGATCCCGGGATCGGCAAGCCACTCCCACGAAGTAACAACATCGCCGTCATCGCCGAGAACGGCAATGCACGCAGAAACTATCCGGCTCGTGTCGACGTCGACCCCGGTCGTTTCGAGGTCAAACGCGACAACGCGGCCCCACGGGTTCATGCCCACAGAGTACGACTCCCCGCCGACGAACGTCGGTACGTCACGCGCGAGCCGCCGGGACCAGTCTCAGCCAATAGAACGACTGCGAACCGAGCGTGAGTTCGAGCGTGCCGGATTCGTCCACGGAAGGGAACTGCGATCCGCCGAACAGATCCCACGCCTCGGCACCCTCGAACCCAGGGAGACTCACGCGAGTGGATACCGGGGTGTGGGCAAAACTGAAGACACACAGAACCGTCTCGGGAGCATCCCCGAACTGGCCCTCGGAGCCTGCATAGGAGCGCACGTAGGCGATCACCGAGTCATGGTCGCTCGCTGCGACCTCGAGCGTGCCCATGCCGAAGACGGGATGCTGCTTGCGCACGTGGATCATCGTGCGAACCCAGTGCAGCATCGATCGCGATTGTGCGAGTTGAGATTCGACGTTGGTGAGCGAGTAGTTGTAGACGAGCGATTGCACTACCGGCAGGAAGAGCTTGCCGGGATCGGCCGTAGAGAATCCCGCGTTGCGATCCGGCGTCCACTGCATCGGTGTGCGGCTTGAGTCCCGATCGGGCAGCCAAATGTTGTCGCCCATCCCGATCTCGTCGCCGTAGTAGAGAAATGGGCTGCCACGAAGCGAGAACAGGAGCGCATAAGCGAGTTCGAACTCGAGACGCGAGTTATCGAGGAGCGGAGCCAACCGCCGACGGATGCCGACATTCGAGCGCATGCGGGGGTCGTACGCGTACCAGCCATACATCGCCTGCCGATACTCCTCGCTCACCATCTCGAGAGTGAGTTCGTCGTGATTACGAAGGAAGACGCCCCACGCGGACCCTTCCGGTTCTTGCGTGACCTCCGACAGAACACGCTCGAGCTCACCGGCGTGCTGCGAGCGGAGCGAATAGAAGATCCTCGGCATCACCGGGAAGTCGAATGCCATATGGCATTCGGGTTCCTCGACGGTTCCGAAGAACTCAACAACTTCGTTGGGCCACTGGTTTGCCTCGGCGATGAGCATCCGTCCGGGGTATTCGCGGTCGACAACGGCGCGGATCTCTTTGATGAACTCGTGAGTTTTGGGCTCGCCTTCGCCGTTGCCGTCTTCAGACTCGAACAGGTAGGGGATCGCGTCGAGCCGAATTCCGTCGACGCCGAGGTCGAGCCAGTACCGGATGATGTTCAGAACCTCTTCGCGCACCGCAGGGTTCTCGAAGTTGAGGTCGGGCTGGTGCGAGAAAAAACGGTGGAAGTAGAACTGGCGCCGCACGGGGTCGAACGCCCAGTTCGAGTCTTCGGTATCGACGAAAATGATGCGGATGTTCGGATACTTCTCGTCGGTGTCGCTCCACACGTAGTAGTCGCCGTACGGGCCGTCAGGGTCCTCACGGGACTGCTGGAACCACTCGTGCTGGTCGGACGTGTGGTTGAGCGGGAAGTCGATGACGATACGCATGTTGCGTTCGTGCGCCTTGGTGACGAGTTCGCGGAACTCCTCAACGGTTCCAAACTCGGGCAGAACCGCGGTGAAGTCCGATACGTCATATCCACCGTCACGGAGCGGCGATTGGAAGAAGGGCGGCAGCCAGAGGGCGTCGACACCCAGCCACTGGAGGTAATCGAGCTTGGTGATGAGACCAGCGAGGTCTCCGGAACCGTCCCCATTTCCGTCGTAGAAGGAGCGCACCATCACTTCGTAGAACACCGCCCGTCGGTACCACTGGGGATCCAACGCGAGCCCGGGCAGTTGAATGGGGGCGGTGAAGGTCATGAAGCTCCTTGGGAGAGTGCGATCGATAGAGTCTAGAACCGGTCGTGCAAGCGCTTGTGACGAACCCGCTGCCTAGGATGGAGAGCGTGCCCGTCCCTTCTCCTTACGCGCTTCTGCTCTCCAACGTAATGGTTCGCGAGGCCTCGGTGAGTGTGCTTGACAGCTCGACGAGTTATTGGGATTACGGCCCGCCCAATGCAGACACCGTTGTCGTCGCGGTGCACGGCTTCCGCGGGGAGCACCACGGACTGGATCCGGTGGTGGCGCACCTTTCGGGCATCCGCGTGATCAGCCCCGACCTCCCGGGTTTCGGCGAATCCGAGCCGCTCCGCGATCTCACGCATGACATCGCAGGGTACACGGCGTGGCTCCGGGCCTTCATCGAGGCGCTCGGACTGCACGCGCCGGTCATCCTCGGGCACTCGTTTGGTTCGATCGTCGTGTCGGCGGCAGTAGCCGGGGGAGTCGAAGCCTCGAAGGTCATCCTTGTGAACCCCATCGCCGCCCCCGCGCTCTCCGGACCGAATGGGTTCCTCAGCCGACTGACACTGCTGTATTACCGAGCTGGCCGTGCGCTGCCTCCGAAGCTCGGTGGGGCACTCCTGAGCAACTGGCTCATCGTTCGATTCATGAGCCTCCTCTTGGCGCAATCACCCGATCGCGATCTTCGACGGTGGGTCCACGACCAGCACCACACCTACTTCAGCCGCTACGCGACACGTGACTCGGTCGTTGAAGGGTTCGAGGCATCCATCAGCGCCGACGTGAGCCAGTTCGCGCCCTCGATCACCGCGCCGACCCTACTCATCGGTGCCGATCGCGACCCCATCACGACTGTCGACGCGCAGCGCCGCCTCGTTGAACTGTTCCCGGATGCCCGGCTCGAGATCATCCCCGCTGTCGGGCACCTCATTCACTACGAGAAGCCGCGGGAGGCCGCTTCGGCCATCGTCGAGTTCCTGGGCGACGGAGCCGTGGCCGTCTCGGAGGCAGCCGCGTGAAGATTATCTTCGACTGCCGCTACACGCGCCTCGGTCGTCACGACGGCATCTCGCGCTACGGCGCACGTCTCGTCGAGGAGCTCGGCAAGCTGCATCCCGTAACGATGCTCATCTCGGATGAGCGACAGCTGGAGATGCTCCCCGACCTCCCGTGGGTGATGGGGCCAGACCCGACGGGCGTAACCGAGCCCTGGGTCGCACGCACCGTCAATCGTTTTGCGCCCGATGTCGTTTTCACACCCATGCAGACGATGGGGCCGGGCGGACGCCGCTATGCGCTCGTCACGACCGTTCACGACCTGATCTACTACAAGCATCGAACGCCACCGCGTGACCTGAATCCGGCGCTGCGTCTGCTCTGGCGGGGTTATCACCTCTGGTACGGCTTTCAACGGGCCGTTCTCAATCGCGCCGACGCCCACGTCGTCGATTCCGAGACCACACGTCAGCTCATGGCCGAACACAGGATGACACGCAATCCCATGCACGTCGTTCTGCTCGGCACTGAGCAGCCCGCGACCCCACCGGACAGGACTATCCCCGAGACCCGCGACCTCGTCTACATGGGATCGTTCATGCCCTACAAAAACGTCGAGCTCCTGGCACGTTCACTCGCCGACCTTCCCGGGTATCGTCTTCGCCTCATGAGCCGCATCTCCGACGCCGATCGAACACGACTTGCCGCCATGGCTCCCGCCGGCACCATCGACTTCCTCGGCGGGGCCAGTGACGAGCAGTACACCGATGCGCTCACATCGGCTTTTGCCCTCGTCTCCGCGTCCCGCGACGAGGGCTTTGGCCTTCCTGTCGTCGAAGCCCAGGCCCTCGGCACACCGGTGCTCCTCAGCGATACCCCGATCTTCCGTGAGATCGGTGGCGAGGCGGCAGGTTTCTTCGACCCCGACGACACGGCATCGTTCGTGCGCGCCGTGCGAGAACTCGAAAATCCCGAAGAGTGGCGCCGCCGTTCCCAAGCATCGTCCGAATGGGCGCGCCGGTACAACTGGCCGGACGCCGCACGCCAACTGCTCGACATCCTGAGAGAGACGGTCGCACGAAAGCGCTGATCGAGTCAGGCGCGCGCCGCTTCGTCCTCTTCACGTCGCTCGATGGGGTTCTGCTGATCCAGATCATCGGTCGCCGCGCGCAACGATTCCTCGTCGATCGGGTCATCGAAGGCGATGAGGGAAAAACTGCCGCCCTCGTGGCGGAAGCTGTGGACCGAACCATTCGGAATACGACCGTGGTGGCGATCGGGGTCAACGACGGAGAGCACGGATCGGATGACGCCGCCGTGGCTGACAACGAGCACCGCGCCGTCGGGGTGGCGTTCCGCGAGCTCCAGCAGGGCGGGCAAAACCCGCGCGACCACCGCCTCGCGCGACTCTCGGCCCGGGACATCCGACCCGGCGGGAAAACGCTGCGAGAGTTCCGGGTCTGACAGCCCTTCGGCTTCGCCGTAGGCGCGCTCGACGAGGTCGGCTACCGGCACGGGACCCGGTAACCCGATCTGGGTCGCGATGATGTCGCCGGTCTCCATCGCGCGGGATAGCGGTGACGAGTAGATGGCGTCCCACGCCCGCTGAGCGAGGAGCTCGCCCGTTGCGAGGGCTTGCGAACGACCGGTGTTGTTGAGCGGGATGTCCGTGCTGCCCTGAATGCGGTGCTCACGGTTCCACTCGGTCTCGCCATGGCGCACGAGATACAACAGCACGGGTGACCTTCCCGGAACGGGGGGCTCAGGAAAGCCGGTCGAGAAGCTCGACCAGGGTTTCCGACGTTCCGGACTCGATCTTAAGGGTCGCGCGGTGATCGACCTTCGTCTGGCCCCGATTGATCACGATGACGGGAAGCCGCCGACGAGCGGCCTGCTCGAACAACCGGATGCCCGAATTCACGACGAGCGACGAACCGGCGATGATGAGGGCATCCGCTCGCTTGATGAGTGCCCTGGCCTCGTCGAACTTCTCGCGAGGGACAAGTTCGCCGAAGAACACCACGTCGGGTTTGAGGATGCCGCCGCACACGCTGCAGTCCGGAACGCTGAACGCATCGACATCCTCGATCTCCACGTCGCCGTCGGGGGAGAGCACGATGTCGTCGGTCGCAACGAGCCAGGGGTTCAGCTGCTCGAGGCGATCGGCGATGTTTGCTCGCGCATAAAACTGTCCGCACGTGAGGCAGCGGACTCGATCCATCGAGCCGTGCAGATCCACGACGTGACCAGAACCCGCCCGGAGGTGGAGCCCGTCGACGTTCTGCGTGACGACGCCGCCGACGATACCGCGGCGTTCCATGGTTGCGATGGCTAGGTGGCCGGTGTTGGGCTGGGCTGCATCGAAGCGCTTCCACCCGAGGTGGCTGCCAGCCCAGTACCGCTTACGGTAGTCCGCGCTCGTGAGGTACTGCTGGAACGTCATGGGTGTGCGAACCGGTGCGCCTTCACCGCGGTAATCCGGGATGCCCGAATCGGTGCTGACGCCGGCACCGGTGAGTACCGCGATGCGCTTGCCCGCGAGCAGAGCGACGGCAGGCTCGAGACCGCTGGCCGGGACAGCCGTAGAGTTCAGGCTCATCGCACACTCCTTGTCGCCCTCTCAGCCTAGGGTCGGTTTTTTTCCGATATGTTTCCCCACGCTGGCAGTCACACCGCGGAGCGAGGGGAAACCGTGCACCTGGTTCCGATTTCGACCCTCGACGACCCCCGTCTCGACGACTATCGGGGGCTCACCGACGTTGCCTTGCGGCGCAAGTCAGAGCCCGAGGGCGGTCTCTACATCGCCGAATCCGCCAAGGTGATCGGCCGGGCTCTCGCGGCGGGCCACCAACCCCGCTCCGTGCTGCTGACAGAGAAGTGGTTGGCCGACGTTGAGCATCTCCTCCGCGATCACGACGTTCCTGTCTTCGTCGGCACTGCCGAAGTCCTCGCTGAATTGTCGGGCTTCGTCATGCATCGCGGTGCACTCGCCTCCATGCACAGACCCCCGCTACCCGCGCTTGCCGACGTGCTTCGCGACGCCCGACGGGTCGTCGTCATCGAGGATGTCGTCGATCACACCAACATCGGAGCGATCTTCCGGTCCGTCGCAGGGCTGGGCGCCGATGCCGTGCTGGTGACACCGCGCGCGGCTGACCCCCTCTATCGACGGAGCGTTCGAGTGAGCATGGGGACCGTGCTCCAGGTGCCGTGGACACGCCTGCGGGAGTGGCCCATCGGAGCCGACGATCTTCGGAGCGCGGGATTCCATCTCGCAGCGTTAGCGCTCGCTCCCGACGCGGTCTCCCTCGATGACTTCGCCGTCGACCCGCCGGAGCGGATCGCGATCCTGCTCGGCACCGAAGGCGACGGGCTCACCTCAGCTGCCCTCGACGCGGCCGACAGCATTGTCACGATTCCCATGGAACACGGGGTGGATTCGCTCAATGTGGCCTCGGCGAGCGCGGTCGCACTCTTCGCGTTGAGAGTTCGCGCCGGATAGCCACCCTGAGGACTATGCTCTGCCGTACCCGACGGCGAGGAGGCCCGAGATGACGGAGACAACTGGTACTCAACCCGGAACGGCGCGGATGCCCGACAAGGGGCTCGCGACCGGGACCCTCGGTCTCATCGGGTCCACCGTCATCGGGCTTGCCTCGACGGCTCCCGTCTACTCACTCGCGGCGACCCTCGGGTTTGTGGTCCTCGCGGTGGGGGCGCAGGCGCCCATTGCGTTCATCCTCGCCTTCGTTCCCATGCTTCTCATCGCCTTTGCCTACCGCGAGCTCAATCGCGCGGTACCCGACTGCGGGACCACGTTCACGTGGGCCACAAAAGCCTTCGGACCGCGCGTGGGATGGATGGGCGGGTGGGGTGTCGCCGTGGCTGGCATGGTGGTGCTCGCCAACCTCGCACAGATCGGCGGCAAATACTTCTGGATCCTCATCAACGAGGATCTGGCAAACAACCCTGTTGTCGTCACGGCGACGGGTGTGGTCTTCATCGCCCTCATGACCTACATCAGTTACCGCGGCACCGAGATCGGCGAAAAGCTCCAGAACGTGTTGCTCGGCATCCAGTACCTCGCGCTGGCGATCTTCGTGATCGCGGCTGTGGTTGCGGTGGCGACCGGTTCCGCTCCCGCAGGGGCAACGACCCCCGAACTCTCGTGGTTCAATCCCTTCGCGTTCGAATCGGCCTCCGCTTTCGTCGAGGCCATCCTGCTCGCGCTGTTCATCTACTGGGGTTGGGACACGTGCCTGGCGCTCAACGAGGAGACCAAGGATCCGGAGAGGATCCCGGGGCGGGCAGCGATCCTCACGACCCTCATCCTCCTCGTCACCTACGTTGGCGTGACGGTTGCCGCCATGGCCTACGCGGGGCTGGGAACCACCGGGCTCGGGCTCGGCAACGAGGACAACGCCGAAGACGTCTTTTTCGCACTCAAAGACGTGCTGTTTGGCCCGTGGGCGTGGCTGCTCGTCGTCGCCGTGCTCGTCTCGGCGGTGTCGTCGACGCAGACGACGATCCTGCCGACGGCCAGGGGCACGTTGGCCATGGCCGCGTATCGGGCGCTCCCGCGACGGTTTGGCACGGTGCATCCGAAGTATCAGACTCCCGCTTTCGCGACCATCGTCATGGGGATCGTCTCCACCGTGTTCTACGTCGGCCTCACGATCGTCAGTGAGGACTTCCTGTCGGACACGATCCTGTCGTTGGGGCTTGCCATCGCGTTTTACTACGCGATCACCGGATTCGCCTGCGTGTGGTTCTTCCGTAGGGAGCTCTTCGCCAGCGCACACAACGTGTTCTTCAAGTTCCTGTTCCCCTTGATCGGAGCGATCCTGCTGACGGCGGCGTTCATCTTCTCCGCCATCGACATGTTCAATCCCGACTACGGCTATACCGTCCTCTTCGGCGTTGGGGGTGTGTTCGTGGTCGGGATCGGATCGCTCGCTCTTGGCGTGGTGCTCATGATCGTGTGGTCGTTCTTCCCGCGATCCAAGCCGTTCTTCCGGGGGGAGACGCTCAATGCGACAACCGAGGTCCTCGTGCCGGACGAGACCGTGCCGCCCCGCCGGTCCGTCGACGGCGGCTGGGCTTAACGCGTGCTTACGATGGAGTAGTGCCCACCGCAACACCAGCCGTCTATCGACGCCGACGGCTCGCCGTATTCGGTGGGGGAGCGGTCATTCTCGCCGCGATCTTCTACCTGCCCGTCACGCTGCTCGCACCGACTCCCATCACCGCTGCGGTGGTGGCAGACGTCCCGGCACGCGACGGCGTAGAGCCCGCCCTGTCCTTTCCCGCGTACGGTGCAGCGGGAATCGGCGCCGTCGGCTACGAGGGAGTACTGGCACAGTCGGGAACGACCGACCCACTACCCATCGCGTCCATCTCCAAGGTCGTCACGGCGCTTGTTGTGCTTGAAGCGCACCCTCTGGAGCCCGGAGAACTCGGCCCCTCCGCGACCATGGGTGACATCGACGAGCAGTTCTACGCCGAACAGGTCGCCCAGGACGGCATCGTGGCGCCCGTGAGCGCTGGCCAAACGATCTCTGAGCGGCACATGCTCGACTTGGCTCTCATGGCCTCCGCGAACAATTACGCCCAGTCGGTCGCAGCGTGGGCGTTCGGGAGCGAGGCCGCCTACGTCGAAGCAGCACGCGACTGGCTCACGCGCAACGGTTTGACCAGCACGACGATCACGGATGCCACGGGCATCCAGCCGAGCAACACGAGCACGGTGCGCGACCTCATCGAGCTTGCGCGGATAGCGACGGCGCAGCCCGTCGTAGCCGAAATCGCGGCGACCTCGGTCGTCGAGATCCCGGGAATCGGTACCGTGGCCAACCGGAACGGACTCCTGGGAATCGATGGCGTCGACGGCATCAAAACCGGAACACTCGACGAGTCGGGAGCGTGTCTGCTGTTCTCAGCAGACCATGTCGTGGGCGACGAGACCATCACCGTCCTCGGCGTTGTCCTCGGCGGCCCGGACCATGAGACCATCAACTCCGCCATCCGTGGGTTGCTTTCCGAGGCCGCGGCCGGGTTCCAGCAGACGCAACTGACCGCCGAGGGCGAGAGTTTCGCCGAGTACACAACGGTGTGGGGCGAACGTGCCCGTGCGGTGACGAGCGAGGGTGCGAGCGTCGTGACGTGGCAGGCTGTCGCCGTCGAGACTGCCGTCGATGCAGAGGACCTCTCCACTGGCGTGAAGGGTACCGAGGTCGGTTCGGTCACGTTCACGGTGGGGGATCGGTCCCTCACCGTTCCCCTCGTGCTGGACACCGAAATCGAGGATCCTGGGCCGTGGTGGAGACTGGGAAACCCCGGTGAGTTGCTCTGACTCCACCGCATCCGGAGTTCCACCTCGGGCCGTCGCACTAGGGTGAAGTCATCAGGGCATTCGCCCGAAACCGAGTGGCTGAGAAGTCATCTGAACTTCTGAGGTCACGTGTCAGTTTCGTCGTCCAGTCCCATCATCCGAACCGGCGATAGGGGGCTGCGACCGCAACTCTCGGAGTTCGCCGCACTCATGAACACCGTGCGCGACGCCGGTCTGCTTCGACGCAGACGAACGTTCTACTTCGTGCTTCTCGCCGCCATCACCACCGCCATGGTCGCGGCGTGGTTCGGCGCCGTCATGCTTCAAGACACGTGGTACACCCTGCTCATAGCAGGGGCGATGGGTGTGCTGTTCACTCAATACGCGTTCGTGACCCACGAGTTTGCGCACCGTCAGGTGTTCGCCTCCGGTCGCGCCAACGATGTTGCTGGTCGGCTGATGGCGGACCTCGTGGTGGGCATCTCGTACTCGTGGTGGATGAGCAAGCACACGCGCCATCACGCGAGCCCCAACACCGTCGGCAAGGATCCCGACATCATGCCGGACACCATCGTCTTCCAGGCCGACGACGCGACCGCCACAACCCGACTCGGGCGCTTCCTCCAGCAGCGGCAGGGCTGGTTGTTCTTCCCGGCGCTCCTCCTCGAGGGCGTCAATCTGCACCGGCACGCGTTCGCGACCGTGCTGAACCCCAAAGTCAAGGTCGACAAACGCTCGCTCGAGATCGTCCTCCTCGCGGTGCGCAATGTCGCGTTCATCGCTGCGGTGTTCGCCATCATGCCCCTCGGTATGGGTTTCGCGTTCCTTGGCGTGCAGTTGGCCGTCTTCGGTCTCTACATGGGCGCGTCGTTTGCTCCCAATCACACGGGGATGCCCCTCCTGCCGAAGGGCTCGAAAGTGGACTTCCTGCGTCGACAGGTGCTCACGAGCCGCAACATTTCGGGTGGACCCGCCGTGGATATCTACATGGGCGGACTCAACTACCAGGTGGAGCACCACCTCTTCCCGAGTATGCCCCGCCCGCACCTGCGGAAGGCCGCCGAGATCGTGCGCGAATACTGCGAGCTCAAGGAAATCCCCTACACACGGGTATCACTCGCGGCATCGTACGGCGCGGTGATCCGATACCTCAATGAGGTAGGGCACGGGCCAGCGCGTGATCCCTTCGCATGCCCCGCAGCGGGTCGAGTCGGTTATACGGGAGTCTCCTGATCTGGCCACCCCGGTCGCTTGGGTGTGATGTGGTCACCGGATGACTGGTGCCTGACGCGTCGCAGAACCCAGGGCACGAGGTACTCGCGAGCCCACCCGACGTCCTCGACACGCGCCTGACGCCACGAGACTCTGGGCAGCGGCTCGGGCTTGTACGGCTCGAGGTCGTTCGGCACATTGAGTGCTGCAAGAACCATACGTGCGATGGTGTGGTGACCGACGGGGGAGAAGTGAAGACGGTCTGGCGCCCACATCCGCGGGTCGGAAAGCTCTCGTAGCGCCCACATATCGGCGACGATCGCGTCGTGACGGGAAGCGATGGCGCGAAGGTTCTCGTTGTAAATGGCAACCTTGCCGCGAACACGTCTGAGCACGGGCGTCATGCCGATATCCGGCCCGTTGAACATCACCACCGTCGCGCCGTCGGAGCGCAGGCGCTCGATGAGCGACTCGAAGCGGGACGCAACCTCATCGGGATCCGTGCCAGGGCGGATGATGTCGTTACCGCCTGCCGAGACACTGATGAGGTCTGGTTTGAGGGTCAGGGCGGCATCCGCTTGCTCGTCGGCGATCTGTTGGAGGAGCCGTCCGCGAATGGCCAGGTTCGCGTAGGCGAAATCGTCCGGACCTTCACTCAGAACCTCGGCGACACGATCGGCCCATCCGCGGTGACCGCCCGGAGAATCGGGCTCGGGGTCACCGATTCCCTCCGTGAACGAGTCGCCGATCGCGACGTACCTGCTCCAGGGATGCTGCTGTGCCATGGAGAACAGCTTTCCTCATGAATCGGTTCGCACGCCACCGGACACGATGGTCGTGCATCCGTCACACCCGCCTTGCCCCCCGTTCGGGGCAGTGCAAGTATGGAACCGGAGCCGCACGCGGCCTCCACGATCGATTCACAGCGTCGATTGGTCTGCAGCGGGGGCGACGCACTCGGGATCGTTGTCCCCGCTGCCCTCAGTGGGCACACTCCGCTCTCGGTCGCTCCCGTGGTCGTCAGGGGCAGGTGACAGGATGGGCGCATGGGCAAGCAGGACGGGCGGGAACGACAGGTCACCGTCGGCGTCATCGACTCGTCGACTGCCCCCATCCTCCACGTGGACATGGACGCGTTTTTTGCCTCCGTCGAACTCTTGGACCATCCCGAGCTCGTCGGAAAACCGGTCATCGTCGGACACAACTCACCGCGGTCCATCGTGACCGCCGCGACCTATGAAGCACGAAAGTTCGGCGTCAATTCGGCGCTCCCGATGGCGATCGCCCTGCGGCGGTGCCCGCAGGCGATCATCCTCGAGCCGCACTACGAGCGCTACCAGCACTACTCGAAACAGGTCTTCTCGATCTGCGATGAGCTCACTCCCGCTGTCGAACGCCTCGGAATCGACGAGGCGTTCCTCGACGTGTCTGGCGCGCGATCGTTGTTCGGGTCACCACAGCAGGTCGCGGAACTCCTGCGTGCGCGGGTTCGCGCCGAAACGGGCCTCGTGTGCTCCGTCGGGGCGGCAGCAACGAAGTACGTCGCGAAGGTGGCATCCGGCCTGTCCAAGCCCGACGGCCTCCTCGTGATTCCTCGCGACGAGACCGTTGCCTTTCTGCATCCGCTCCCCATCAACAAGTTGTGGGGCGTCGGCGCCAAAACAGAGGAAGTGCTCCGCGCCCGCGGGTTCTCGACCATCGGTCAGATCGCTCACGCCGATGTCGACACGCTTCGGCGGGCCGTGGGGGACTCCGGAGCGCGTCGCTTGCACGACCTGGCGTGGGGGCGAGACGACCGCGTAGTCCACGCGGGTGCCGAGGAGAAGAGTGTCGGACACGAGGTCACCTTCAGCACGGACGTAACCGACGCCGGTGACCTCCGTCGGGAACTCCTGAGGCTGTCGAACATGGTCGCCGTCAGACTGCGCCGCCACGGCGTGCTCACTCGAACCGTTGTACTCAAACTCCGCTACGACGATTTCACAACCATCACCCGCTCTCGCACGATCGCCGAGCCCACCGATCTGGGCAAAATCGTCTACGACGAGGTCCGGTCCATCCTCGAGTCGGAGTGGGCTGGCCGGCCCGTACGACTTATCGGTGTGAGAGGCGAGCAGCTCGTCCACCCCGACGGTGTCGCGCCCGCGCTGTGGGACGACGCGGCCGACTGGCGTGAGGCCGAGAGTGTGATGGATGCCGCGAGCGACCGATTTGGCAGGGGCGCCGTGCGCCCGGCTGCCCTCCTCGGCCACCGAGCGACCGAGCGCCCCCGTCTCGGCCAGCGCGACTAGTCCTCCCCAGCATTTCGGGGCGTCGTCCGCGCGGGGTATGTCGGGCGGCTCGGGTAACGTCTTATCAAGTGAGTACACCCGCGCTTCCCGGCCCCACGGTCGGCACATTCGCGGCAGAACACCTCTCGCCGTCCTACCCGGAGCGCGCAGCCCGCGGTACGGCGGCCAAGCTGCGTGCGTGGCAGGCGGAGGCGCTTGATCTCTACTTCGAGCGTGAGCCGCGCGACTTCCTCGCCGCCGCGACACCCGGCGCAGGCAAAACCACCTTCGCCCTCCGACTGGCCGTCGAACTCATCGCCCGGCGTGTTGTCGACCGCGTCACCGTTGTGGCGCCGACCGAGCACCTCAAGCGGCAATGGGCGGACGCGGCACACCGCGTCGGCCTGCGGCTGAACCCCGCATTCGCCAACGGTGACGTGTGGGGCGGTCGGCGTTTTCACGGCCTCGCCGTCACCTACGCGCAAGTCGCCGTGCGTGCATCCCTCCACCGCGAGATCACGGAGTCCGCTCGCACCCTCGTGATTCTCGACGAGGTTCACCACGGTGGAGACACCCTGAGCTGGGGCGACGCGATCCGTGAAGCCTTCGAACCCGCGACGCGGCGCTTGTCGCTCACGGGGACTCCGTTCCGCAGTGACACAGCGCCGATCCCGTTCGTGACCTACGCACCCGATGAGAAGGGCATCAGGGTCTCGCAGACCGACTACAGCTACGGCTACGGTCGCGCCCTGCAGGATGGCGTCGTGCGCCCCGTGCTCTTTCTCGCGTATGCGGGCACGATGCGGTGGAGAACCCGTATGGGTGACGAAATGGAAGCGCGGCTCGGTGAGGGCGACACCAAAGACGTCACCGCTCAGGCCTGGCGCACCGCACTCGATCCTGGTGGGGAATGGATGCAAGCGGTACTGCGTGCCGCCAACACTCGACTGAGCGAAGTGCGTCACGCGATACCGGATGCCGGTGGACTCGTCATCGCGACAGACCAGCAGGCCGCGCGCTCCTACGCCGCCCTCCTCCACTCGATCACGGGCGAACGCCCCACCGTTGTGCTGTCCGACGAGAAGGAGTCATCGAGCAGGATCGAGGCCTTCGCGGAGGGCGACTCCCGCTGGATGGTGGCCGTTCGTATGGTGTCAGAGGGCGTCGACGTTCCACGGCTGTCGGTCGGCGTCTACGCCACCTCTGCCTCGACACCCCTGTATTTCGCTCAAGCCGTTGGTCGTTTTGTGCGGGCCCGACGCCGAGGCGAAACGGCATCGATCTTCGTGCCCACCGTCCCACCGCTTCTGTCCCTCGCGCGCTCGTTAGAGCTCGAGCGCGACCACGCGCTGGATCGCGAGCGAAATACCGACGAACTCCTCGACGACGGGCTTCTCGAGAGCGAGAACCGCGAAGAACAGACGAGCGATCGCCTCACCGACGAGTTCACGTGGGAAGCCATCGAATCGGATGCCAACTTCGATCACGTGCTGTTCGACGGGGACGAGTTCGGGGCGGCAGCGTTTGCCGGCACCGACGAGGAGCTCGATTTTCTTGGCCTCCCCGGCATACTCGAGCCCGACCAGGTGCGGGAACTCCTACGGCAACGTCACCAGCGTCAGCAGCGCCGAGCATCCGGGCGACCGGTGGAGGAAAAGCCGCCGGCCCTGTACCGCACTCTCAAGGAGCAGCGCACGCTCCTGAACTCCCTCGTGGGAATGCGTGCGAAGCTCTCGGGTGAGCCCCACGGCTTGATCCACGCAGAGCTGCGGCGCGTCTGCGGCGGACCGGCGGTGGCGCAGGCGAGTGTCGCACAGCTGCAGGCGCGCATCGACTACATCCGGCGTTCCCTGCGTCACTAACCGGAATGACGAAACGCCCCGGCCGTGGCCGAGGCGTTTCGCTACTGAACTGGTACCCAGAACCGCCGATCCGCTCCACTGCGGCGCAATGTGGCGGCGGTGCGGGTGGGAAGCAAGATCAGATGGGGCGGATGTTCTCCGCCTGCGGGCCCTTGGGGCCCTGGGTGATGTCGAATTCGACCTTCTGGTTCTCATCGAGAGACCGGTAGCCGTTCGACTGGATTGCCGAGTAGTGGGCGAACACGTCAGGACTTCCGTCCTCAGGGGCAATGAAACCAAAACCCTTTTCCGCGTTGAACCACTTGACGGTGCCTTGTGCCATGTAAAACTCCTCCAGGAGCGTTCTGCTTGGCCCCGACAGTCGAGGCCGCATCCGCGCACAGCCCTAGAGAGCACGCGAACGTGTGCCCAAGGCTATAGCAGTACCGTGCAGTTGCCACCACTGTTTAGCAAACCGGTAACGAAACGTCACCTACCGGAAATCTCGCGATCGAGTCTGCGGCGCCATGGACAGCTGCTCAACGTGATCGGCGACAACGTTGATGACACCGTCGGGGGAACGTTCGAGCATCCCGCGGATCACGAGAGCGGGCGCCTCCCGGACCACTCGGCGAAAACGCCCCCACAAGCCAACACTGCAGATGACATTGACAAAACCGGTCTCGTCTTCGAGGTTCACAAACGTGATGCCACTGGCCGTCGCCGGCCGTTGCCGATGCGTGACGACACCGGCAACACGAACTCTCCTGCCCGACTCCGCCGTGGTCAGATCATCGGCCGAGAGGATGCCCTGCTCGCGCAACACCGACCTCAGGTGAGCAACGGGATGGCTGTCGGTCGAGACCCCCGTAGCCCACAGGTCGTCCATGAGCCGCTCGACGTCGGTAGGCATCGTGAAGAGGGGCGGCTGGACAGCAACAATCGAGCCCGCGAGGAATTCGGGGCGATCCTGCGCTGCATTGCCGGCGTTCCACATCGCCTCGCGAGTGGTGTGGCCGAAGCATTCGAAGGCCCCGGCTGCAGCCAGCGCCTCCAACTGTGCGGTGAGAAGGCCGGTACGGCGAACGAGGTCGTTCATGTCACGGAACTCACCGTGGGCGTCACGTTCGCCGACGATGGCCTCCGCGACCTTGTCGCTGATACCCGACACCTCATCGAGACCCAAGCGCACGGCATAGGCGCCGTCGCGGCGATGGTCGTTTGTGTCGAAAGGCGCAGAACGGTCGAAGGGACCGACGGGAGGTTGCTCTCGGTCGAGGCAATGCGGATCGCCGGTCGAGCCAAGGAACGCCGAATCCGTCGCCTCGAGTGCGGCGCCAGCCCTCGAGCGTTGGATGTCGGGCCTGAGCACCTCGACACCGTGGCGACGGGCATCCGCCACCAGACTCTGCGGAGAATAAAAGCCCATGGGTTGGGCGCGCAGAAGCGCTGCCAGGAAAGCGCCGGGGTAGTGCAGACGCAACCACGCGCTCGCGTAAACGAGGAGCCCGAAGCTCAAGGCGTGGCTCTCGGCGAAACCAAAACCCGCAAAAGCTTGGATGCCGCCGTAGATCTGATCGGCGGCCTCGCCGGTGATGCCGTTCTCCTTCATTCCCGCGTAGAGCTTGTCGCGAAGTTTTTCGATCTTCTCGACACCGCGTTTAGAACCCATGGCCCGACGCAGCAGGTCGGCGTCATCGGGGGTGCAGCCTCCCACGGCGACGGCGATCTGCATGAGCTGTTCCTGGAAGATCGGGACCCCGAGAGTGCGCTCGAGCGGCTCGAGGAGGTTCGGATGCACGTAGCTCACCGGCTCCTGACCCATCTTGCGCCGCACATACGGATGCACGGCGCCACCCTGGATGGGCCCGGGTCGCACGAGCGCGATCTCGACGACGAGGTGGTAGAACTCGCGGGGCTGCAGGCGGGGGAGTAGCCCCAGTTGGGCCCGACTCTCTACCTGGAACACGCCGATCGCATCCGCCCGACACAACTGGTCGTAGACACCCTGTTCCTCCTTGGGGAGGGTATCGAGGTCGAGTTTCTCGCCGAGTGTCTCCTCCACGATGTCGAAGCAGTACCGCAACGCCGAGAGCATACCGAGACCGAGAAGGTCGAACTTGACGAGTCCCATCCAGGCGCAGTCGTCCTTGTCCCACTGCAGCACCGTGCGTTTCTCTTTGCGCGCGTGCTCGATAGGCACCACCTCGCCGACCGGGCGCTGGGTGAGCACCATGCCTCCAGAGTGGATGCCGAGATGGCGTGGAAACTTCATGGCCTCGAGGGCGAGCCCGATCACCTGGTCGGGGATGTCGTGATCCTGCTGCACCTGGTCGGGCAGGGGAGTCCACCTTTCGACCTGCTTGGACCACGCATCCTGCTGGCCCGGCGAATACCCGAGCGCCTTCGCCATATCGCGCACCGCGGCCTTCGGCCGGTACTGGATGACATTGCAGACCTGAGCGGCGTTGCGTCGACCGTACTTCTCGAATACGTACTGGATGATCTCCTCGCGACGATCGGACTCGAAGTCGACATCGATGTCCGGTTCTTCCTCGCGCATCGTCGAGATAAAACGCTCGAAGGGCAGTTTGTACCGAATCGGGTCCACCGCGGTGATGTCGAGCAGGTAGCAGACGACGGATGCCGCTGCCGAGCCTCGTCCCTGGCACAGGATGCCGCGGCTTCGCGCCTCGCGCACGATGTCCCACACGATGAGGAAGTACCCCGGGAACCCCTTCTCCTCGATGATGTCGAGCTCGTGGTGGATGCGTGCCCCGATCGACTCGGAGAGCTGCATCCCTCGTCTCGCCGCGCCCGCCCACACGAGTTCGCGGAGGTAGCTGGCCGGCGTGTGCCCCGGTGGCACTTTCTGATCGGGCAGTGCGGGTTTGGTGCGGCGGAGTTCGAACGCGAGTTCATCGGCGATGGTGACCGTGTTCTCGATGGCCCCGGGGTAGCGGGCAAACTTCTCCGCCATCTCGGCACCGGAACGCAAGTAGGCCTGCCCTGCAGCCGGAAGCCAACCGTCGAGCTCGTCGAGGCTGCGTCGTGCTCGTACCGCTGCGAGAGCGGCGTGCAGATGGTGATTCTCCGGGGTCGCGTAGTGAGCGTTCGTAGTGGCGACGATACGCAGGCCCCGGTCGCTCGCGAGCTGGGCGAGCGCATCGTTGCGGGCATCGTCAAGGGGGTCGCCGTGATCGAAGAGTTCGACGACGACGTTGCGCTCACCGAACAGGTGCAGCAACCTGTCCAGTTCGCGACCAGCGGCGCGAGTGTCGGGGATGCCCATACCCAGAGCCCTGCGCACGGCACCCTTGCGGCATCCGGTGAGTACTATCCAGTGCCCGTCGGCTTCGCGTGCGAGATCCTCGAGGCGATAGCTCGGCCGCCCCTTCTCCCCGCCAGCCAAGTGGCCAGCCGTGATAGCGGAGGAAAGCCGGTGGTACCCCTCCTCTCGCCGCGCGAGCACAAGGAGGTGATCTCCCTCCGGGTCGGCCATGCCGTTCTGTGGTGCGTTCAGTCCGAGCGAGAGCTCGGCACCGATGATCGTCGCGAGCCCTAATTCGGCAGCGGCTTCTGCCATCCGCACTGTGCCGTAGAGACCGTCATGGTCGGTGAGCGCCAGAGCGTGCAGACCGAGCCGAGCCGCTTCCTCCGCCATGAGTTCTGGCATCGTCGCACCGTCGAGGAAGCTGAAACTGGAATGCGCGTGCAACTCCGCATAGGGAACGGCCTGGCTCTGAGGCTGACCAACATCGGCGGGAGGAACGTAGGCCTTGCGCTTGTACGACCATGCCGGACTGTCACCGCCGTCAGCACCGGGAGGCGGCGATGAGCCTGGGCGGCTCACATCGCTCAAGCGACGTTCGAACTCGGACCAGGGGACGGGAGGGTTATTCCATCCCATGGCCGTCACCCCGATGAGTGTGAGCGACGTCAGTCATAGCGGGCCTCTGCCCACCAGCCGTCGCCGTCGAGCACAAGAAGCCAACCGCAGCCGGTGGCATCCACCACTTGGAACCGCCACGAGCGAGTCGCCTGTTCCGGTGCCCACCAACGCTCATCGACCGGCCACGGGCCGCTCCACGCGGTGAGGTCGAGGGTTCTGCTGCCCGAGGTCATACGAACAAGGGATGCGGATACTCGGCCACGCGCGTCCACCGCGACACTCTCGTCGCGCTCGTCAACGACGTGCACAGCGTGCCGTGGCACAAAAACGGTGGCGGGCAGAGGCGAGGGGAGCCTCCCTGGCCATGGAGCGGAACGTTGTCGAACACCAACGGGGCGGTCACCCCAGGCAACGAGGTGCTGACGGTCGGCGAGTGTGCGCCCTCCACCGACGGTGGGCACGAGCACGGCCTCGTGGCCGAGGAGACCCTGCACACGGGAAAGACCGTGATGGATACGCTCGTCCGGGCCAGCGCCCCACAAGCCAGCCTCGTGATGCTGCACGGCGTCCACGGCGTCGGGCAGCACCACAACACGTGTGATACCCGCCGTGAACTCTGCGCCGGTGGCTTGCCAGCGAACGCGGTCGACGATGTCGGCGGGGGAGAAGGAACGCGGATGCAGCCACGTACGCTCGTGCACCTGCCCGGCATCCGACTCCAATCGCACGAGGATCGCCGTGCACACGAGGCGGCGTGCGAGGAGCTCGTCGACGAATCGTTCGGCGTGTTGCCGCATACCGAAGGCGACCTGATCGACGAGTTCGAGCGCGGGCTCGAACACGACCTCGGAGTGGATGTCGTCGGGAACGTCGCGCGGAACGAGCGGGTGACTGTCACTGCCCGCGGCGAGAGCGTGAAGACGCGCGCCGTGCACCCCGAATCGAGTGCTCACGTCGCTGGCATCCAGGGCGGCGAACTGAGCGAGGGTACGGATGCCCAACCGGCGTAATAACGTGACGATGCCGCCCACCTCGGGTACCGGCCCTTCCTCGAGCACACCGATATCGAGGGGAGCGAGAAAGCCGGCCGCCCCACCGGCTTCGACGAGCTCGACCGCGTTCGCGGCGCGACGGGCCGCGAGTTCTGCCGTAAAGATACCGTCGGCAACACCCGCGCGCACGAGCCCTCCACCGTGTTCGACGAGTCGTGAGACAAGAGCGAGCGCCGCCGGCCGCTCGCCGCCGAAGTAGCGTGCGACACCGCGCACCCGAACAGCGCACAGTCCCGGGCGCAGCACGGTGGCCGCCGGCGTGAGCTCCTCGATGGAGGCGACGAGGGGTTCGAAGAGCCGCGCGTCTCGATCAGCGTCGTAGGGCTGCACTACGAGGTCAGGACAGCGCGCCTGTGCTTCTCGGACCCGCAAACCACGCTTCACCGACTCGTGCCGCGCAGCAGCGGATGCGGCAACGACGACGCCTTTATCGATGAGCGCTATCGGAGCATCCGGGGGCAGCGACGAAGCGTCGAGCGCTGCGGTGACGGGCCAATCGGCACACCACAGCACGATGACGCGCGGAGGAGCCTTCTGGCCCGTCATCCGGTCGCCGCCCAGCGCTCCGGGGCCGCCGAAAGCGGCTGAACGGTTGCATCGCTCGAGGGAAGCCAGATGCGTGCACTGCGCGGCCGCCCGGCGGTGCGCGTTGTGACCGTGACAGTGACCTCGCGCGCCGCGAGGTGACCGTGGCCCTGCCCGATACCGTGCCAGCGCCCGTCGTCGAGCGAGAACATCGCCTCACCCTGGGGCCAGGGCCCGAGTACGAGGAGGGTCGCACCGCGTTGCCGTAATCGCGCAGCGAGCCTGGCGACACTCGCATCGCTGGCTCTGGCCGGTGGCCGCGTGACGACAACCCCCATGATGTCGGCCATAGCCGCAGTCACCGTCATCCACTGATCGCCGGGGCGAGGAATGAGCACAAGACGCTCGAGGTCGACTCCGAACTGTTCGGCCGCTTCGATACCGAACTCCGGCATTCCGACAACCCCGCACCACGCCCCGGCAGCCGAGGGCGCTGCCAGAAGGGTCATGAGCAGTGTGGCCGATCGCTGCACAGAGTAGGCGGCCCCCTGACGCAACCCACCTTCGGGGAGAAGCCGACCGATCGCAGGATGGGTGGGAATCGTGCGGACGTCGAGCTTTGTCGCCTGCATCGACGAGATGCGCGCGCGCAGCTGGCTCACCGTGTCGGCGGGTGCCGATGGAGTGGGGGATGCCAGAGCTGCTGTCACCTGACCATGCTCGAACATACATTCGATAGTGTCAACCGCCACCGACACTAGACGGCGTGTCGCACTCCTCACTACAGTGACGGCACATCGTCAGTCAAGGAGAAGCCATGACCGTTCCCGAGATCAACTGGATCGCTGTGATCCTCGCCACCCTCTCCACCCTCATCATCGGGTCGGTCTGGTATTCGAAAGCAGTCTTCGGCAAGCGCTGGATCCGACTCGCCAAGATCGACGAATCGAACATGGGCAGCGCCGTCGGGCCCATCGTCGTCACCATCGTGGTGAGCTTCATCACGGCGCTCGTCCTTGCGGGAGCGGCAGCCATCGCCCAGAACTTCTATGGCGGGAATTTTCTTGTCAACACCCTCGTGACCGCCGTCATCCTCTGGGCGGGCTTTACGGCGGCCAGAGTCATCACCCACGATGCGTTCGAACGCCGCCCAGCGGGCCTCACGATCCTCACCATCGGCCACGAACTTGTGACCATGCTCGTCATGGGCCTCATCATCGGCCTCTTCGGGATCAGCGCCGCCTAGGAATCAGCGCCGTTTCGAGCGCTTCTGGGGTGTTCCTGACTTACGTCGCGCGGCAGCGGCGGGCTTCGGTCGAGGCTTCGACTTCTCCTGCTCCTTCACCGGCGCGGCACCACGCGAACTGTTCGCCGTGCGTCCGCGCACGATGCCGATGAACTCCTCCGTGAGATCGGATGCCGCCCCCTCGTCCCACACGAGAGCGATACGCGTCACCGGCTGGTCGATCGCGGACCGAGCTACGACATCACGTCGGGAAAGCGCTCGCGCAACCGAGTGCGGCATGATCGCAACCCCCACACCCGTCGCCGCGAGCTCGACCGCTGCTGCCCAGTCCCCGTCGATGAGGTGGATGCCCGTCAGGTCGTTCGGGGACACCGCGTCGAGTATCGACAACTCGTGGTCCTTAGCCATCACGACAACCGGCTGCTCCTCGTAGAGCGGAATCGCGGCAAACCCGTCGGGGGCCGGCATCCGCACGAACACCGCATCGGCCTCACGGGCCACGAGAGCACCGACGGCATCGGCCTGCGGCAGGGGAGTGAGGGTGAGTGGATGCTGCGGCATCCGTTCACCCCACACACGAGCCCACTTGCCGGGGGTGACTCCCGGTACGAACGCGACAACGAAGGCTCCGGACACCGCCTCAGGCTAGCGGAGCGCCATAACATTGAGGCGTGTCAGATCAGACGATGAAGCCCGCGACCGCAGCCAAGAAGCTCGGTATCTACCTCCCTGCGACCCCGCCAGAGTTTCAGGAGGGAACGGTGAGCCGGTCGGAGTATGCCGATCTCGTCGCCAACCCGCCGGAGTGGCTGGTGGAACTCCGCAAGAACGGTCCGCACCCGCGTGCGGTCGTCGCCCAGAAGCTCGGGGTCTCCGCTTCGGGTCTCGCGCGAGCGGGGGCTCCGGATGTCATGACGAGCGCGGAGATCAAGAGCTTGCTCGAGGAGATGCCGGAGTGGCTCGTGGTCGAGCGTGCCACTCACGCGGCCGTCAACGAGGAGAACGCTCGGGTGAAGTCGGAGCGTGCGGCCAAGCGCGAACTGCGTCAAGGCGGTCGTTAAACCGCGAAAGACGTCGGAGTTACCCGACGCCTTTCGAGTGAATATCAGGCGAACTGCGGCTCGACGGTCTCCTTGCCGTGCGAGCGAGCCTGGATGGCCGCGACCGCGAGCATGATGCCGAAGGCGATCGCGTAGATGCCGATCGCGAATACGAGACCAAAGATCGCAGCACCCGGAACAACCCAGATGAGGATTCCGAGGGCGATACCGAACAGGATGCTCGCGACACCGGCGATGACGGCCCAGGTCTTGCCCTTGCCGACAGCCCCGGAGGCGGAACCGATGACCATGACGCCGTGGGCGATGTTGTAGAACACGATCGTCCACAGCAGGAACAGCCCACCAACCAGACCGGCGAGACCCGGAAGGATGAGCGCCGCGAGGCCAGCGAGTACCGAAACGATACCCGCGAAGAGCAACCATCCCCACCGCGGAGCTGTGTTGCGAATGCGCACGGCATGGATGATCTCGGTGATGCCGTCGACGAGAGCGTAGGCACCGAAAACGATCGCGATCGCGAGGAAGGCCGATGCAGGCCAGATGAGTGCGAGCACACCAAACGCGATCGCAAGGATGCCACGGATGAGCACCCACCACCACGGGCCGGCACTGAGCTGAACGAGGGGCTCTTCGAGCTCCTCTGCGGCGTCCTCGATCTGATTGTCGAGCGGCGCGGACGAGGCTGCAGGATCTGTCATGGCACCACCGTATCGGAGGCGGGTGCAAGGATGGGAGCGTGAGCATCACCGATTTTCCGACCCAGTTCAGGGGGCGCGTCCTCACCCCGGAATCGCCCGAATTCTCGGAGGCAACGGCCTCCCTCGCAGGCAAGGGAACACCCCTTGCCGTCGTCGCACCTCAAACACCCGCCGACGTCGCCCTCGCCGTTCGGTACGCGGCCGACCATTCCCTGCTTCCCGCGATCCGCAGCGGAGGGCACAGCGGAGGCAATTTTGTCCCGTCGGGCCCCTTCCTCCTCATCGATCTGGCACACCTCGACGGCGTCGATGTTCTCGACGATGACCTCGTACGTGTCGGGCCTGGCGCGCGCTGGGGAGCCGTCGCAGCAACCCTCGGCAACCACGGTCTCGCGTTGACCTCCGGCGACACCTCATCGGTCGGGGTCGGTGGCCTCGCCCTCGGCGGCGGTGTGGGGTGGCTCGTCCGTCTCGATGGCCTCACGATCGATTCCCTCGTCGAAGCGGAGGTTGTCACCGCTACGGGTGAGATCGTCACGGCGAGCTCTGCGGTGAACCCGGAGCTCTTCTGGGGCCTCCGCGGCGGCGGCGGAAACTTCGGTGTCGTGACGGCTTTCACGTTCCGAGCACGGCGCCTGGCTGGCGTCGTCTCGAGCACCGTGGTGCTCGACCGCTCTCAGTTGGCATCCGCGATCAAGGGCTGGCGTGACGTCATGCGCACCGCCCCGGATCAGCTCAGCAGCACCGTGATGACGATGCCGTCGTTCGGACCCGACATGCCGGCATCCGCCATGATCGTCTCCTGCTGGGCGGGCACCGACGTTGAGGAGGCAACTGCTGCGGTTGCACCACTGGCCGCGCTCCCCGGAGCGCTGCAGCACATCATGCAGCCGAGTGCGTACGCCGACCTGCTCCACGAACCGCCCGCGCCCGCTGGCCCACCGATGACCTTCATCGACAACGCCTCGTTCACCCCCGACCTCACCGACGAACTCATCGACTCGCTGACCGAGACGATCGAACGCTTCGAGGCGTCGGTCTTCTCTCTTCGCAGCCTGGGTGGAGGTTTTGCCCGTGTTGCCGGGGATGCCACGGCCGTGGCCTATCGCACGAGCGAAACACTTCTCTTCGGCGCCGTGTTCCTTCCCATCGATGCCGATGAGACGGCACGCCAGCGTGTCATCGATGCGTGGACTGAACTGCCGGGCCCGCGTGTTGGCACCTTCAGTACGTTCATCTCGCGCACCGGACCTCAGGTTCTCGACGAGATCTACCCTCCCGCAACCCTCGAGCGCCTCCGCGCCGTGAAGCGAGAGTGGGACCCGACCAACCTTTTCCGGCTCAACCAGAATGTGGCACCAGAGTGACCGAATGCATCCACGGGCTCGAGGGTGAACAGTGCGACGTGTGCTTCCCGCAGAAGAAGGCGGACAAGCCAGCACCCGCGCGGATTGCGACGCGAACGCGCAACACGACCGACGTTCGTCCGTCACGCGCCGCCGCTACGCGCTCGTTCAAGCCCATCACCGAGGAGCGCGTGTATTACGTTGCGCACGTCTCCACGCTGCCTTCACTTCTCGAACGCGGTGCGATAACGGCTGACGCGCCGACGCTCTATTCCGAGCTGGGTACCGAGCTCAGGACAACTGCGGAAGTGACCCATGGCCGACCCGTCGCGTCCTACGTGTCGTTCAGTCTCACGCCCGATTCGGCTTCGTGGCTCGAACTTCGCGCGGGCGCCCTCGGTCCCGGCTGGTCGGCGCAGGCGCAACGGTCCACACCGTCGGACTTCGTGTTTCTCGTGACGACAATCGGCGCGCTCGGTCCCGTCACCGTCACCGACGGCAACGCTGCAGGCACCCTCACACGCTTTATGAGCGAGACGGAGGATGTTCGCCGCGCCGTAGCGCGCGCCCTAGCGGACGAGGACCTCCGGGCCCGAGTCGAGGTGCTCGTGGATGGCGAGGTGCCGCTGTCGAGCATCCCGACCATCGGCGTCGCGAATGAACCGACAAAGGAACGGCTGCGCTCGATGCTGTCGGGCAGCGGGCTCACCCCGCGCATCGCGGTCTACCCGCCCTGGTTCCAGTCGGAGTAATCGAGCGACGGGTCTCAGGTCTCGTCGAGCGCGTCGTCGAGGGTCTCACCCGTGGGGTCGTTGGCGTCGGCATCCACGAGATCTGAGCCGCCGATCGGCGTTCCCTGCCAGGCGAGAAGGCGCCAGCCGGAATCCAGGTCGCCCTCGAGCTCGATAATGCCCGTGTTCTGGATGTCATGCTCGCCGGCGTACGAAGGCGCTACGTTCGTGGCGCTACCGGCAACCCACACGCGGATGGCTGCACCGTGGCTCACGACCGCGGCCGTCTGCGCCCCGGACGAGGCAACCTCTCGAATGGACGAGTCGAAGCGACGGAAGAACTCGTGTCCGTCCTCGCCACCCGGCATACGCGGCGTGCGATCTCCGAGTCCCCACGCAAAAACGGTCTCGAGATAGATGCGCACGGCCTCATGATCCCGACGCAGCTCGAGTTCACCGGCAGCGATCTCGTGAAGGCCGTCGAGTTGCACGGGCGAGAGAGCCAGGCTCGCGGCCAGTGGCGCGGCCGTGAGATGAGTACGCCGCAGGGTGGAAACCCAGATGCCATCGATCGACTCGGCGCGCAGGGCATCCGGAATCTGGGCGGCCTGCCGATGTCCGAGCTCAGTGAGCCCTGGGCCGGGGGCAGCCGTGTCGAGCAGGCCTTCGACGTTGCTCGGTGTCTGGCCGTGCCGAATGAGCAGGAGCCGCATCACCGTGTGAGAAGTGCGGCACGGTCGGGGTGCGCCTCGAACCAGTCTGCGACGTACCAGCACATCGGCACGATGCGACGCGTGGAGTTCTTCTCCACGTCGTCGACGGCGAACTGCACGACCTCGCCGGCAAGACCCTTACCTCGGAGGTGAGGCTGGGTGTACGTGTGGTGGAACGAGATTGTGTCCCCGCTCACGCGGTAGTCGGCGACGGCGGCGAGTTGCCCGTCGACTACGAGGGTGTACCGCTGAGCGTCGGGCTCGTGGTGGAACTCGCGGCTCATGGCAGGGCATCCTCGATCACCGAAACGATCTTCGGATCGGTGGGAACAACATCGGGTCGGAAACGATGGATGTCGCCAGCCGGTGTGATCACAAACTTCTCGAAGTTCCACTTCACCCTGCCGGCCTTGCCGGACTCATCCGGAACCTGGGTGAGCTCCTGGTAGAGCGGATGCGCCTTCTTTCCGTTCACCCGCACCCGTTCGAACATGGGGAAGGTGACACCCCACGTCGTCGAGCAGTACTCCTTGATCGCATCCTCGGTTCCGAGCTCCTGGAGGAACTGATTGCTGGGGAAGCCGAGCACGGTGAAGCCCTTGTCCCCGTAGGTCTTCTGCAGTTCTTCCAACTGCGCGTACTGGGGCGCAAGTCCACACCGCGAGGCGACGTTGACGACGAGGACAACCTTGTCGGTGTACTCGGCGAGGGTCGTGGATTCGCCGTCGATGGTCGCGAGCGGGATGTCGTTGATCGTGGTCACGTCACCAATCTACGTCCGACCGCTGAGGATTACCCAAGCGGGGCGCGCTATTCTGAGCCGATGCCCGAAAGCCCTCTCGACGTGAGCCCGTACGAGGTTCTCGGGGTTTCGGCATCCGCCACACCGGAGGAACTCAAGCGCGCTTTTCGGAGGGCACTCCGAGAGACTCACCCCGACACCGGGGGAGACCCGCAACGGTTCGCTGCGGTGCAGTTGGCATGGCAGCGAGTGGGTACCGTGGAGGCACGCGCGGCCTATGACGCCGGTCGGTCGCAGGCGTCCGGTAACAGCAGCTTCGCAGCCCGACCTGCGACCCCTCGAGCGGACTCGCGACCTCGAGCACGATCTTACGGTCACCCCGGCGGTTGGCGGCGCGAGCGATACCTCGAGCAGATTCGGGAATGGGCGGGTCGGGGCGTAGAACTCGACGACCCGTACGATGCTCGCCTGGTTCGGGATGCCCCGCAACCCATCCGTAGGGCCCTCGCTGACGCTCTCGCCGAAGAGCACACGGCGCGATCGCTCAGCACACTCGGCATCGGGTTCACGATGTGGCACGACGTCGCGACAGGGACACCGGGCGGCAAGGTCGATCATGTCGTGCTCGGCCCGACAGGGTTGTGGGCCATGATGTCCGAAGATTTCGGCGGGCCGGTCCGCGTTCGACGCGGTGAACTCATCGGCGACGGGGTCGCGGGGGAGCGGCCAGTGCACGACCTCGCGTCCGGCGCCAAGGCACTCACCCGAGCGTGGAAGGTGCGGTTCAGCGCTCTCGTCATCGTGGTGCCGGATGACACCATCGACGAGCCGATTGTCGCCCTCGGCACGATTCGTGGGGCCCAGGCCGTCGCCACACGTCAGTCGACGGTCGCGCATCTCCTTCGAACAGGTCTGCCCGGCACACGAACGATCGGCGGCACGGAAATCTTCGACATCCGAACGCGGATCGCGGCGGGAGTGCGGTACCTCTAGCCTGTCGTCTCGGTGTCGGGGTTCTCCCCGAACTCCGACACGTCGAGGTCTGCATCCTCGAAGGGGTTCTCCTGTGGTGCGTCGTCGCCGTTGCGGTCGCGGTCCTGCCGGTCTGCCATGGACATGGAGCCTCCTGTCGTCGGTACCAACGCTACTCCGCAGCGGCGTTCACGTGGCGTTCACCTCGATGAACCGACATCGAACGAGCCACCGGCTAGGGTGCAAACCATGTCCGATCAGCCTGCACTCGCGCGCCGGTTGGGAACGACGGATGCCACGGTCATCGGCCTCGGCTCCATGCTGGGAGCCGGGGTTTTCGCCGCATTCACTCCGGCCGCGCAAGCGGCAGGATCCGGGCTCCTCGTGGGTCTCGTCATCGCCGCCATCGTCGCGATCGGCAATGCCACATCGACAGCTCAACTGGCCGTCGCGCATCCGACGTCGGGCGGCGTCTTCATCTACGGCCGCGAACGGCTCGGGCCCTGGTGGGGTTTCATCGCGGGCTGGTCCTTTGTGGTCGGAAAGACCGCGAGTTGCGCGGCCATGGCGCTCGTTTTCGCGTCGTATGCGGCGCCCGCCGGCTGGGAACGACCCGTCGCCCTGCTGGCGGTGATCGCCGTGACGGCCGTCAATCTCGTGGGGATCACGAGAACCGCTCTCGCATCACGCGTCATCCTCATCGTCGTTCTCGCCACACTCGCCGTTGTCGTCTCCTCGGGGGTCGCGAGCGGCCTGCCCGCGTTCTCTGCACCTCTGGATCTTCTGTCGGATGGGCCGTACGGCATCCTCCAGTCAGCGGGACTGCTGTTTTTCGCGTTCGCGGGGTACGCGCGGATTGCCACCCTCGGAGAAGAAGTCCGCCATCCCGAGCGTGTGATTCCCCGCGCCATCGTCTTCGCGCTCGGGATCGCACTCGTGATCTACACGGCGGTAGCTGTAGTCACGCTCGGCACTCTCGGCCCGGATGGGCTGGCAAGCAGCGCTGAACCGCTGAGCGACACCGTCGCCGCCGTCGGTTGGGCCCCGGCGGAGCCTGTCGTGCGCATTGGAGCATCTGCTGCCGCGCTGGGAGCACTGCTCGCACTGGTGGCGGGTATCGGACGCACCGTGCTCGCCATGGCGAGATACGGTGAGCTGCCGCGATGGCTTGCTGCCGTGCATCCGCGATGGTCAGTTCCGCACCGGGCCGAAATTGTCATCGGTATCGCGATCCTCGCGCTGGTGGGCACCACCGACCTTCGCGGAGCTATCGGATTCTCTTCCTTCGGCGTTCTCGTGTACTACCTCGTAGCCAACCTTGCCGCGCTCACACAGCCCCGGGCCCAACGTCTGTTTCCCCGAGTCCTCGCTGTAGTCGGTGGGGTGGGATGCCTGGCGCTGTGCGCGACACTGCCGCTGCTCTCCGTCGTCCTCGGGCTGGGGGTGATCGCTTTGGGCGTAGTTCTGCGGTCAGTGAAGTTCATCGTCACGGCCCATAATCGTTCGGGGGACACCTAGCGTGGTGCCCCACAAGGAGAGGCTCAACCACCCGTGATCCGTGTCATCAGCTACAACCTTCGCAAACACCGGGCCATCGGCGAACTCGCCGCCCTCTCCGAGACGGCCGATCTCGATGCGCTGTGCTTGCAGGAGGCATTCTCGTCGGAACTTCCGGGCGAAATCGGGCCGCTGACCCTCGCGGGGTCGACAAAAAACAACCGACTGGGACTCGCGGTGTACTACCGCAAAGACCGTTACGACCACGTGGAGAGCCGCTCCTACGAGCTCAAGAAATCCCTCCACGATCTCGTGTTCTCACCAACACCGGAGCGACTGGTCGGTTCTCGACTCGTCGACCGTGAGACGGGTCAGCAACTGGTTGTTGCGTCATTCCACGCCGCACCGCTGACCGCCCTGAACTCTCTGCGCAGGGAGCAGATCAAGGCGGCGCACGAACTGCTTCAGGAGCTCGGGTCGGGTACACCGATCCTCATGGTCGGCGACTACAACTACCCACTGTTCAAGGACGGCCTGGGGGAGCGGGTAGCCAAGACGGGATACGACCTCTCGCTCAGCGACCGCCGGACGTACACGGCCTACAAGTTCTTCCGGGGGCACTTCGATTTTGTGACCTCGCAAGGCTTCACCATCGAGAGTGTCGAGACGCTCGCGCGCGGATCCTCCGATCACATTCCGATCCTCGTGACCGCAGCGTACGGCGAACCCGACTACAGCAAGGCCGGCAAGGAGTCCTGAGCCGCGCCGCGCCACGCCGCGCCACGCTGCGCCGCGACGGACTGCGCGGTGTGGGCCCACGAAGAGTTCGCGCGCACCTTGACGCGAAAACAACTGAAGGCGCCACCTTACGGTGACGCCTTCAGTCATTTGTGCGCGAAGGGGGACTTGACTCCCCACCGAGCCGCCAGCCCAACCTACGGTTGGTCTGGACTGCGCGGTGTGGGCCCACGAAGAGTTCGCGCGCACCTTGACGAGAAAACAACTGAAGGCGCCACCTTACGGTGACGCCTTCAGTCGTTTGTGCGCGAAGGGGGACTTGAACCCCCACGCCCTATACGGGCACTAGCACCTCAAGCTAGCGCGTCTGCCATTTCCGCCATCCGCGCGCAAGCAGTTCAGATCAGAACTACCGAGGTAAGACAATAGCACGCTGATAGCGTGGTCGGATGACGCAGCCCGATGAGCTCGACGCCACAGCGACCATCGCGCGGGAACTCATCCAGTTCGACACGACCAATTACGGCGAGGGCAGATCGAACGGCGAGACCGATGCCGCCGAATACCTCGGGGCACTTCTCGAGAATCTGGGGCTCACGACGGAGTACGTCGACGCGGCGACCGGTCGAACGAGTGTTTTTGCGCGAGTTCCCGGCGCAGACGCCACCAAGCCCGCGCTCATCGTTCACGGCCACACGGATGTCGTACCTGCTGATCCCGTGAACTGGAGCGTCGACCCGTTTGGCGGGGTCATCAAGGACGGCATGTTGTGGGGCCGAGGTGCAGTGGACATGAAGAACATGAACGCGATGATCGTCACCGCGCTCCAAGACATCCTCGGGTCCGGCCGGCTCCCCGCGAGGGAGCTCGTCATCGCGTTCTTCGCCGACGAGGAGAACGGCGGCGTCTTCGGATCGCACTACGCGGTCGACAACCGTCCGGACCTCTTCGCTGGGGCGACAGAGGCCATCAGCGAAGTGGGCGGCTACTCGGTGCACCTGGGTGGCAGGCGCTCGTATCTCCTCCAAACCGGCGAGAAGGCACTCGTGTGGCTCAAACTCGTCGCACGCGGCCCTGCGGCGCACGGGAGCAGGGTCGTGCGGGAGAACGCCGTTACGAAGCTCGCCAAAGCTGTCGTGACCCTGGGCTCGCGGGAATGGCCCATTCGCCTCACCGACACGACCGAGCATCTCCTTGCCGAGCTTGCCCGCATCATGCAGGCCGACCCGGTGAAGGTCGGCCCAGACGAACTTGTTCTATCGACGGGCACGGCCGCGGGCTTCCTTCAGGCGACACTGCGCACCACAAGCAATCCCACACTTCTGAAAGCCGGGTACAAGCACAACGTCATTCCCGACACCGCAGAAGCCCTTATCGATATTCGAACGCTGGCGGGGGACGAGGATGCCGTGCTCGCCGAGATTCGTGAGCTCCTCGACGACGACATCGAGATCGTTGTGATGCACCGGGACGTCGGCCTGGAGAACCCGTTCGCCGGATCACTCGTGGACACGATGGTGGGCACCTTGGAGGCTCACGACCCTGGCGCACCCGTGTTGCCATACCTGTTGTCAGGGGGAACCGACAACAAGGCTCTTTCGCTGCTCGGCATCAAGGGCTACGGCTTCGCTCCCTTGAGGCTGCCCCCGGATCTCGACTTTCCTGCGCTCTTCCACGGCGTGGACGAGCGCGTGCCGCTCGACGCACTAGTCTTTGGCAGGCGGGTTCTGACTGACCTGCTCTTGACGTACTAGAGGGGGATCGCGAGTGGGCTTTATCGAGGCCATCATCCTCGGGCTCATCCAGGGCCTGACCGAATTCCTCCCGATCTCCTCGAGCGCCCACCTTCGCATTGCGGGCGAGTTCCTGCCGTCGGCTACCGATCCGGGCGCGACCTTCACTGCGATCACCCAACTCGGAACCGAACTGGCCGTAGTGATCTACTTCCGCAAGGACATCGCTCGCATCCTGACCAAATGGTTCCAGCAGTTCGGACGATCGAAGGGGGCACACTCGGTTCCCATCGATCGAAAAGATCCCGACGTGCGCCTCGGCTGGCTCATCATCATCGGCACCGTCCCGATCGTCATCCTCGGCTACTTCGCTCAGGACTACATCCGCTCGACGTTCCGGTCGTTGTGGCTCGTCGCGATCGTTCTCATCGTGTTCGGCATCATCCTTGGGCTTGCCGACCTGCTCTCCAAGCGCGTGCGCGAATTAGACCAGATGAGTTACCGGGATGGCATTCTCATTGGCATCGCCCAAATGCTCGCTCTCATCCCCGGGGTATCGCGTTCGGGTTCGACCATGACGGCCGGCCGCCTCCTGGGGTACACCCGTCCCGCGGCAGCACGTTTCGGATTCCTTCTCGCGGTGCCCGCCGTCTTCGGCAGTGGCCTCTACGAACTCGTCCACAGCTTCGGCGAGCCGGAGGGCGCGTACGGGTACGCCGAGACTGCTCTCGCCACGGTTGTGGCGTTCGGGGTGGGTTACGCGGTGATCGCGTTCCTCATGCAGTACATCTCGAAGCACTCGTTCCTGCCGTTTGTGATCTACCGGATCCTGCTCGGCGGCACACTGCTCGTGCTCCTCGGCATCGGGGTGTTGGACCCCCTCTAGGCCTATTCCTTGCGCCAGGGCTCCTCGCCCGCGGCGCCACCGTCGGGCCGATCCCCGCGCCGGAGGTACTGCTCGAACTCCTTGGCGATAGCTTCACCGCTCGCCTCTGGCGAGTCGACGGTGTCCCTGGCACGCTCGAGCTGCTCGATGTAGGACGCCATGTCGTCGTCGTCGCCCGCGAGCGCGTCGATCCCGCTCTCCCACGCGGCGGCCTCGGTGACGAGATCACCGCGGGGGATTACCACGTCGACGATCTCTTCGAGCTTGTCGACGATGGCAAGAGTGGCTTTGGGGGAGGGGGCGTTGTGTACGTAATGCGGAACCGAGGCCCAAATGGACATCGTCGGGATGCCTGCGCGCTCCGCAGCGTCAGCAAGCACGGACAGGATGCCGACCGGCCCCTCGTACGTGCTGCGCTCCATCCCGAGTTCCGATCGAACGGCGGCGTTCTCGCTACTCGTGAAAACCGAGATGGGCCGAGTGTGGGGAACGTCGGCGAGCATGGCACCGAGGAAGATGATGCCCCGGATGTCGTTGTCCTCGACCACCTCGAGCACCTCCTGGGTGAACGACTTCCAGCCACGCGACGGCTCCGTTCCGAGCATCAGGAAGACGTTGGAACCGTTGGAACCGCTCACCTCGAGTTCGGCGTCGGCGGCGAGCGATTGACCGCGACCCGCGTGCGGTCGGGTCGGGCCGTAAATTGTGACGCCCGGCCACACGAGAACCCTGTTACCGTCCTCATCGCTTGCGATCGACGGCCGGTTGAACTGGTAGTCGAAGTAGTCCTCCGGGTCGACCTCCGCAATCGGGTACAGGTCGAGCGCGTCTTTGAGGGTGCGGACGGCGTTGCTGGCCGCCTCACCGGCGTCGTTCCAGCCTTCGAAGGCCACCACGAGGAGCCTTCCCGACGCGAAACTGGACTGAGCGGGCATCTCTCAAGGATAGAACTACGATGGTCGGTTGTGACTCCCACCTCTCCCGCCGCTGTCTTCTGGGACATGGATGGCACCCTCGTCGACACTGAGCCGTACTGGGTTTCGGCCGAAACGGACCTCATCGAGTCGTTCGGCGGGTCGTGGACTCACGAGGAGGCACTGCAACTCGTTGGCGCCGGCTTGTGGCATTCGGCACGCATCATCCAGGCCAAGGGCGTCGCGCTCACGGAGGACGAGATCATCGACGCCCTCACCGATCGTGTGCTCGAGCAGCTCGCCACCAAGGGGATCCCGTGGCGGCCGGGCGCACGCGAGCTACTGCTCGAACTTCGGGAGGCGGGCGTACCCACCGCCCTGGTGACCATGTCTATCTCCCGCATGGCGCATTTTGTCGTCGAGCATCTCGGCTTCGAGGGTTTCGACGCGGTGGTCTCCGGCAACGATGTCACCCACTCGAAGCCGCATCCGGAGCCCTACCTACACGCCGCCCGCATCCTCGGTGTCGATCCGGCTCTCTCGGTTGCGTTGGAGGATTCCCCTCCCGGCGTCGCATCGGCGGCCGAGGCGGGCATGGTGACGATCGGGATCCCCTTCATCCTCGACCTGACGTCGTCGTCGGCAACACACCTGTGGCCGACACTCGACGGCCGCACTCTCGCAGATCTCGCTGCCCTCGTTCCGGCGGTGTCCTCATGACGCCGCGCCCGCGCAGCGGTCCGTTCCGCGCGGGTGATCGTGTACAACTAACCGGTCCGAAGGGGCGGATGAACACGATCTCGCTCGCGGAGGGCGGCGAGTTCCACAGCCATCGTGGTGTCCTTCCGCACAGCCTCATCATTGGCCGCGAGGACGGCTCGGTCATCGAGTCGAGCGACGGTACCGAGTATCTTGCGCTGCGCCCCCTGTTGAGTGATTTTGTGCTGTCGATGCCCCGAGGCGCGGCAATCATCTACCCGAAGGATGCCGCACAGATCCTCGCCCAGGCTGACATCTTCCCCGGTGCTCGTGTTGTGGAGGCGGGGGTTGGCTCGGGCGCTCTCTCCCTGTGGCTGCTTCGTGCGATTGGAGCAGACGGTACTCTCCAATCGTTCGAACGACGTGAGGAGTTCGCCGAGGTCGCGCACGCAAACGTCGAGACGTTCATCGGAGAAGCACCGAGTAACTGGTCCATTCACGTGGGCGACCTGCAGGATGCCCTGCCAGAGCACACCGAGGCGGGTTCCATCGACCGCATCATCCTCGACATGCTCGCGCCGTGGGAGTGCCTCGACGCAGTCGCGACGGCGCTGGCACCCGGCGGGGTTCTGCTGTGTTACATCGCCACCGTCACACAGCTCTCGCGCGTTGCCGAAGCGATTCGCGAAACGGGTCGCTTCACTAATCCCGTCTCGAGTGAAACGCTCATCCGAGGTTGGCATGTGGAGGGGCTCGCCGTGCGACCGGATCACAGGATGGTCGCCCACACCGGTTTTTTGCTCACAGCACGTCTGCTCGCTCCCGGCGCCGTTCTGCCCGCCCTCAAACGTCGAGCATCCAAGACGGACTTCAGCGACGAGGATGTCGAGATCTGGACGCCAGGAGCGGTGGGGGAGCGCCCCCTGAGCGAAAAGGGACTTCGGCGCGCAGTTCGTGACGCTCGCGCTGCCGCGCGCTCGGCAAGCGAAGAGCAGAGCGCGGACGGGCAGTAGAGTGGTTGCGATTTCCATCCCCCAGAGGAGAAGAGTGTCTGTGCGCACGATTGCCGGCGTTGCTGTGGCGGGAGCCCTCCTGGTCTCCCTCACGGCATGTTCCACCCCTTCCGCCGACGCGGCGTGCACACCGGATGAGGCGTCCAAGCTCGTCACGGCGACGGGGGAATTCGGAGCCAACCCAGAAGTGGAGTTCCCGACCCCTCTCGTGGCGGAAACCACGGGGGTATCAACTCTCATCGAGGGCGACGGGGATCCGGTTCCCGCTGGTGGCTCCGTCGTCGGTACCGTGAGCATCTACATCGGTGAGTCGGGCGAGGCGCTCATCAGCGGAGGCCCGCTGGTTGGTGTCCCCATTCTCTTCCCGACTAAGGACTTCCTGTTCCCCTTCACGGATTCGCTGCAGTGCGGGTCGGTCGGCTCGCGTATCGTGACGACCGGTTCGGCAGCGGACATTTTGAGTTCAACGGCAGCCGAAGAGGACTACCAGCTCGACCCGGAGCAGACGCTTGTTGTTGTGACGGACATCCAGTCGGCCTACCTCGGCCGCGCCAATGGCGCAGATCAGCTGGCTCAGAGTGGAATGCCCGCCATCGCGCTGGCCCCGTCGGGTCAGCCCGGATTCACGTTCCCCGATGGCCCGGCTCCGACTGAGTTCCGTACTGACGTGCTCAAACGCGGATCCGGCGCCGAGGTCGAGGCGGACGACGCCGTCGTCCTCCACTTCTCGGCGATGGAGTGGGGAGCCGAAACGCTCCTGAACTCGACCTGGGTCGGTAACAACGGTATTCCGGTGATCGTTCCGCTCGAGGGACAGGACACTGGTCAAAGCCTGCTTACCGCACAGGTCCGAGAGGCTATGGTCGGTCAAACTGTGGGGTCGCAGGTCCTCATCGCATCTCCAGGCGACCAAACCCTCGTCTACGTCATTGACGTACTGGGGATCGCGGAGTAGCCAGTAGTAAGTACGACACAGGCCGGATGTCGACAAGATCTAAGGATGACTTGGTGTCGAGTTCCCAGAGAATACCGGTCGAGGAGAGGCTCTTCAGTCTCGTCCTCGCCCTTCTCGCGACCGATTCGGGCCTAACGAAGAACGAGATCCTCTCGACCGTTCAGGGCTACCGCCAGCGATTTGACGCGTCCGGAGACAACTCATCGCTCGAGCGCCAGTTCGAGCGTGACAAGGACGACATCCGCGAACTCGGGGTGCCGCTGGAGACGATCGAAAGCCCCGGCGATGCCGGAAATAACCAGAATCTCCGGTACCGCATCCCGCGCGGCACCTACGAGCTTCCGAGCGATATCCGCTTCACCCCGGAAGAGAACACACTCCTGTCGCTCGCGGCGACGGTGTGGCGCGAGGGTTCGCTTTCGGGGCAGTCTCGCCGCGCCATCCTCAAACTCAAGGCGCTGGGTGTTGCGACCACCGAGCCAATCCTCGGCTATGCACCGCGAGTTCGCGTTCGAGAAGCGGCATTCGACCCACTCGGCGAGGCCCTTGAGCGACGTGTGCTGGTCAAGTTTCCGTACCTCAAGCCGGGCGAGGAATCGCCGCGTCAGCGCACGGTCGCCCCGCTCGCGCTCGTTCAGCATCAAGGACGGTGGCACCTGTTTGCCGATGAGCCGGAGTCGGGCGTGACGAAGACTTTCCTGCTTCGCCGCATCGTGGGGCCAGTGTCCCTCACGTCGACCTCATACGAGGCCCCCGAGGGCGACCAGTCCGCACGCGCGCTTGCCGAACTGGACAGGGTGTGGCGCGAGCGTGTTGCGACGGTCGAAGTGGAACCCGGCACGGATGCCGCGATCCGCCTCTCAAATCGCCGTGGCACCTCACAACTTCCGAACGGAGCGCTCCAGTTGCATCACACGGACGCCAACATCCTTGCGGACGAACTCGCGAGCTTCGGACCCGAGGTTCTCGTGATTTCGCCGCCGGAACTCCGTGAGGCCGTACGATCCCGACTTCTCCGAACGGCGGCCGACCATGGCTGAACGTGCACAACCTCAGCGAGCACAGGACAAGCTGGCCTTCCTTCTCTCCCTCGTGCCGTATCTGATCGACCGTGACCGGGTGAGCGTGTCGGAGGTCGCCGAGCACTTCGGCGTGCCGGAGCAGCAGATCAGGGATGCCGTCCAGTTGCTCGCAGTGTCGGGCATCCCGGGGGAGACGAACACCTATCAGCACGGTGACCTGTTCGATATCGCGTGGGATTCGTTCGAGGACAATGACGAGATCGTCATCACCAATCTCGTGGCGATCGACGACTCACCGCGTTTCTCGGCCCGTGAGGCGGCGGCGCTCATCGCTGGTCTCCAGTACCTGTCTTCGCTACCGGAGCAGGCCGATCGTGCTGCAATCGCGAGTCTCATGTCGAAGTTGTCGCGTGGTGCCTCCGCGGAGCCGAGCGCTGTCGCCGTCGCATCGAGCGAAACCGATAGCACGCTCCAGCTTGCCCGGGAGTCCGTCGAGCGCGGTCTCCAGCTTGAGTTCACCTACGTCGATTCGCGCGGAGAGTTCGAGAGCCGCAAGGTCGATCCACTCCGAGTCGAATCCGTCGATTCCGATTGGTATCTTCGCGGCTGGTGTCACTTGCGCGAGGCGGTGCGCACGTTCCGCATCGATCGCATCTCCGACCCGCGCATCACGAACGAGCCGATCACACACGAGCCAGGAGATGTGACCCTCCCGGACAAGCTCTTCGAGGGCTCGTCCGATGATCTCGGAGTCACGATCGAGGTCGCATCGGGAGCGGTGCCACTCCTTGCCGACTACTCGCCGGAGGTGCTCGGCGAATCGGTCGACGATCGCGTGCGAGTTGGTCTGCGGGTCTCGCACTACCACGGCCTCAAGCGTCTCGTCGCGGGGATGCCGGGTGGCGCGATCGTACTCGAACCGGCCGAGGCCCGAGCGGTCGTGCGCGACTGGGCTGCGACGGCCGCGGCACGCTACGGGGGCTGACGTGCTGCCGTGGTGGGTATGGCTGCTTCTGTGGACCGCCCTCGTGCTTGCGCTTCTTGTTGTCGTCGGCGCACTGCTGTGGCGGTCGTTCCGCAAGTTCCTGGGAATGGTCGAGGCGACCGGGGAACTGGCCGATCAACTGGGAACACTTGACATCCCGGAGCCCGTGCTGGATAAACCCGAACTCGCCGTGCTGGCCGTTGCCCGCGACATCCGGGACCGCGAGGATGCCCGACGCGCCCGTCGCTCGGAGTTGCGCCGCTCACGCCACGAACGCCGGATGGCGCGGGCTCGCCGCATCACGCGGGTGGATGCGACCTCCACGATGTGGCCGCCGGACTGGTACCGCTGATCGCTTGGTAGACTTGCCTTCATCGACCGCCTCGAGAAGGAGCAGCCATGTTCGGAAATCTGACCGGATGGCACCTTGTCGCCGTCCTGGTGGTCGTTCTCGTCCTGTTCGGGGCTCCGAAGCTTCCGGGTCTCGCCCGTAGCCTCGGCCAGTCCATGCGGATCTTCCGCAGCGAGGTCAAGACGATGAAGGACGAGTCGGCCGCGGATGCAGAACCCGCCGATGACGAGACCGAGGACGAGCCTCCCGCCAAGGCGAAGAAGACGCCGAGCAAGGGTGGCAGCGCCGGGTCCAAGCCGTAGCCGGCATGGCCACCCGATCAGGGCGGTGGCGCAATAAGAGCGACGAGCGTATGTCGCTCGCCGAGCACCTCCGCGAGCTTCGTAGGCGACTCGTCATCTCTGCGATCGCGATTCTCGTGACGGCGGTGGCGGGTTTTTTCCTCGCGCCCTTCGTCATCGACGCCTTGCGGGTTCCGATCAACCAAATCGCCGAACAGCGCAATGCGGAGATCATCTACACCACTGTGACCGGCGCGTTCGATCTTCGATTGGCCATCTCGTTCACCATCGCGATCGTGCTCGCGAGCCCAGTGTGGCTCTACCAGATCTTCGCGTTCCTGGTCCCGGGCCTGACGTCGAAGGAGAAGCGCTACACGTTCGGATTCTTCTTCTCTGCGGTGCCACTGTTCTTCTTGGGGGCGGCTGCGGGATGGTTCGTCTTCCCGCACATGGTCGAACTCCTCACCTCCTTCTCATCGCAGGAGGACTCGACACTTCTTGACGCCAAGATCTACTACGACTTCGTCATCAAGCTCGTACTGGCTGTGGGGATCGCCTTTGTGCTCCCCGTGTTCCTGGTTCTCCTGAACTTCACGGGAGTTCTGAGCGCGGCATCCATCCTCAAGGGCTGGCGAGTAGCCATCCTCGTGATCACACTCTTCACCGCCCTCGCGACGCCAGCTGCCGACGTGGTCTCGATGTTCCTTCTGGCGGTTCCGATGGTCATCCTCTACTTCGCAGCGTTCGGGGTGGCGTGGCTGCACGACCGTCGCGTGGCACGCCGCGAAGCGGCATTCGCCACAGCCACCGCTTAGGCTGAAGCTAATGACCTCCGAGCTCTCGCCGTCGGAGCGGTATGCCGCTTCCCGCCGCCGTAGCGACCATCCCGTGGTCGAGGCTTTCCGGGCGGGGCAGCGCTTCGACCTCGATCCCTTCCAACTCGAAGCGTGCCGTCACCTCGAGGACGGCGAGAGCGTGCTCGTGGCCGCGCCGACGGGTGCCGGCAAAACGATCGTCGCCGAGTTCGCGATCTTCCAGGCGATGCAAAGACCACGATCGAAGGTCTTCTACACAACCCCGATGAAGGCGCTCAGCAACCAGAAATTCAACGAACTGGTCGATGAGTACGGTCACGAGTCTGTTGGCCTTCTGACGGGCGACAGCAACATCAACTCGGGAGCGCGAATCGTCGTTATGACGACGGAAGTGCTCCGCAACATGCTGTACGCAAATTCCGACCTCCTTCGTGACCTCGACTATGTGGTCATGGACGAAGTGCACTTCCTCGCTGATCGCTTCCGCGGCGCCGTGTGGGAGGAAGTCATCATCCACCTCCCGCAGAGCGTGCGTATGGTGTCTCTCAGCGCGACGGTCTCCAACGCCGAGGAGTTCGGCGATTGGCTGCAAGCAGTTCGCGGCGATACCGCCGTGATCGTCTCCGAAGACCGTCCCGTGCCGTTAGATCAGCACATCCTCATGCGCACGAAGCTCGTTGACCTGTTCGACTCCTCCGGAAGCATCGGTACAAACCGTGTCAACCCGGAGTTGCTCCAGCTAGCACGGTCGGGGATGCCACGCCAGAAGGGTGGCCGGGGCGGCCCGCGCTACTACTCCCGTCAGGGCCGACCGGAGAGCCAGCGGATGCAACGGGCCGACGTTGTGCATCTGCTCGAGTCACGCAATCTCCTCCCGGCGATCTTCTTCAACTTCAGCCGAAACGGATGCGATCAAGCTGTATCGCAGGTCCTCCGCAGCGGCTTCACCTGCACGACAGCAGAGGAACGCCGTGAGATCCGGGAGATCGTGGAAGAGCGCTGCCGGACGCTCCTCGACGAGGACCTGGGCGTGCTCGGCTACTGGGATTGGCTGTCAGGTCTCGAACGCGGCGTCGCGGCCCATCACGCCGGGCTGCTACCGGCGTTCAAGGAGGTCGTGGAAGAGCTCTTCCAGAAGAAGCTCGTCAAAGTCGTCTTCGCTACCGAGACCCTCGCCCTCGGTATCAATATGCCGGCGCGCACGGTTGTGCTCGAAAAGCTCGAGAAGTTCAACGGCGAGGCTCGAGTGCCCATAACACCGGGGGAGTACACGCAGCTCACCGGGCGCGCTGGTCGACGCGGTATCGACGTCGAGGGCCACTCGGTCATCCAGTGGGCAGAGGGCCTCGACCCGCAGTCGGTCGCCTCGCTTGCCTCGCGACGCACGTACCCGCTCAATTCGAGCTTCCGTCCCACCTACAACATGGCGGCCAACCTCATCGAGCAATTCGGGCGCGCTCGCACGAGGGAGATTCTGGAATCGAGTTTCGCCCAGTTCCAGGCCGATCGTGCCGTCGTCGATCTTGCCCGCAAGGTGCGTTCCCAGGAGGAGTCGCTCGCGGGTTATGCGCAGTCGATGACGTGTCACCTCGGCGATTTCGCCGAGTACTCGGGCATCCGTCGCGAACTGACCGACCTCGAGCGCAAGGGCATTTCCGGCACGGCAAGTCGTGCCGAACGAGATCGCCGGCAACGCAAACTCGCCGAGCTGCGGCGCCGGATGAAGCAGCACCCCTGTCACGCGTGTCAAGAACGTGAGTCCCACGCGAGGTGGGCGGAGCGCTGGTGGAAGCTCAAGCGCGAAACCGATCAACTGTCCTCCCAGATCCGCAATCGCACGGGTGCCGTCGCTCGCATCTTCGACCGGGTCAGCGACGTGCTCATTCAGCTCGGCTACCTCGTCGATGGTCCAGGGGGAGACCTGCAGTTGAGCCCATCGGGCCGGATGCTGCGGCGAATCTACGGCGAACGGGATCTTCTCGTCGCTGAGTCGCTCCGCCGCGGCTTGTGGGATTCTCTCGACGCCCCATCCCTTGCCGCTATGGCCACAACCCTCGTCTACGAGCCGCGACGCGAGGAGGGTGAACTCGGCGATCGCCACCTCCCACGGGGACGCTTCCGCGACGCGTTGGAGAGCACCGGCACGCTGTGGGCCGAGCTGGATGACCTCGAGCACGACCACAAGCTTCCCGGCAGCCAGCCGCTCTCCACGGGACTCGCACTCGCAATGTATCGCTGGGCGAACGGTACGAGTCTGGACGCCGTCCTCCGCGAAGCCGACATGGCCGCCGGCGATTTCGTGCGCTGGTCGAAGCAGACGATCGACCTTCTCGACCAGCTCTCTATCGTCGCGGACGGACCCGTCGGGCGCACCGCGCGGGTCGCGCTCGACGGCATCCGTCGTGGCATCGTCGCGTACAGTTCGGTCGCATGATCGTCTCGTACGATTCCACAGTGAAACCGCCTCTCCCGTTGTGGGCCGCCCTGATTGTGGCGGCGGGGGCGGGCGCCGTGCTCGACGGCGGGTTCCCCGATCGCGCGATCTGGCTCCTGGCGATCGTGGGCGTTGGTCTGGTTCTCGTGACGCTCATCGGCCGTCGGCTCTCCAGCGCCGCCCTCGTCGGGTTTGTGGCCGGACTGTCGTTTTATCTCACGCACATTCAGTGGGCATCCCTGTTCCTTGGTCCGTTGCCCATGACGGCGCTGGCGGTGCTTCAGTCACTGTTTTTCGCCGCGGGAGCCGTCGTGATCACGGCGGCCTACCGCTGGGTCCCTCGCGCGTTTCCCTCGGCTCTGGGTCGCGTCATCCTGGTTCCCGTCATTGTCTCTGGGCTCTGGACCGCCCGCGAGGCCTGGTCGAGCGTGTGGCCGTACGGCGGATTCGCGTGGGGCCGCATCGGCCTCTCTCAAGCAGAGGGGCCGCTCGCACCCTTGTTCGGCTGGGTGGGCATCTCGGGTATGACGTTCCTGCTTGTCCTCGTGGCAGCGGTGACCGTCGAAGCCGTACGCGCAACCGACCTTCCCAAGCTTTCACGTATTGCCGCCCCTGTCGGCATCTCTGCCGCGCTCCTGGTTGTGCCCTTCTTTCCGGTGTCTGTCACCGGTGACATGACGGTCGCCGCCGTGCAGGGCAACGGCAAGGCGGGATACTTCGACAATTCGTCAGCTGACGACCTCCTCCGGGCACAGTTCGACGCCACCGAGCCCCTCTTCGGCAGCGATGTCGACGTTGTCGTCTGGCCGGAAGGGACAACCTTCCGTGACCCACTCGCCGACCCGTACACAACGAGCGTCTTCGACTTCGTCTCGGAGGAGATGGATGCCCCGCTCATCGCTCAGGGCGTGAGCGAGCGCGACGGCTCGTACTACAACACCGCCGTGTTGTGGAAAGCGGGGGAGGGGGCGCTGGACTACTACGACAAGAAGCATCCGGTGCCGTTCGGCGAGTACGTTCCCGATCGCGAGTTCTGGCGGCCGTTCGCCCCGGATCTCATTGATCTGATCCAGCGCGAGTACACGCCGGGCACAACGGACCCCGTCATCGACGTCGACGGGGTCATCGCCGGCATCAACATCTGTTTCGACATCGTCGACGATCAGATCCTGACCGAGTCCGTGGAGGAGGGCGCGCAGATCATTTTCGCGTCATCCAACAACGCCGATTTCGGCCGAACCGACGAGAGCGTTCAGCAACTCGCCATCGCCCGTGTTCGCGCGCTCGAACTCGGACGCACGGTCGTGAACATCTCGACCGTCGGGATCAGCGCGATGATCGCTCCCGACGGAACGACCATCGCCGAGCTGCCCTGGTATGAGCCAGGCGCGATGGTCGAATCCGTGCCGTTGTCGGAGACGATCACACCCGCAGTCGCCGCCGGTCGCCAGATCGAATGGTTCGTCTCTGCGCTCGGGATTGCGGGACTCCTCGGCGCGTGGTTCGCGCGCACGAAAAGACCCCGCTCCCGATAAACGGGAACGGGGTCGACGTCACAGAGACGGTCGGGCTAGGCGCCGATCTTGTCCTGAGAGCCCTGGCCCCGACGAGCACGAAGGTACTCGAGACGCTCCTGGAGCAACTCCTCGAGCTCGGCTCGCGTGCGACGCTCCAGAAGCATGTCCCAGTGGCTTCGAGGAATCTTGGCCTCGGCCTCTTCGCGCTCGACAGGCTCACCGTCGGCCCCCAGAAGGATGCCCTCCTGACCCGTCTTGGGCGACTCCCACACGGGAGGGATCTCAGCGTCAGCGGCGAAAATCACCTCAAAGGTGGTGCCGTCCGCGGCACGATACATTCTCTTAACCCGCGGAGAGAACTCCACACCCTCTTCGCTCTGTAGGCTCTGGGTGCCCAGTCTCATCCCGCGCAAGCTACGGTCTGCCATTGTGTGGCCCTCCTTGTGGTCGCGGTCAGCTCCCAGTTATAAACCGTCAAGCTGGGCATAACCTTCCAGCCCCGCGCCTCTCCCAGGCTGTTCTCAGGCTGGGAGTCGGCGACCGACGAGTTCGAGCGCGAGGTCCGCGCGATCGGTGACGATGCCGTCCACCCCGAGATCGAGGAGCCCGGCCATGTCTACGGGATCGTTGATAGTCCAGATGTGGATCTCGACACCGACGGCGTGAAGACGCTCGATCATGGGCCGCGTCGCCACCGCCAGACCGAGCGCCCGGACTGGCACCTGGACCGCGTGGACTCCGCGCAAAGCTCGAGTGAGGGCCACCGACGCTCTCGCCTTTCCCGCGATGAGCGCTGAGAGGAAGACTCGCGCCGACGCGGATGTTGCGACACCGGGGAGTGCCCGCACGGCCGAGCGGCGCCGGTCCTCGTTGAACGAGGTGAGCAGCACCCTGTCGACTGCGCCGAGTTTCTCGATGGTCGCAACCGTGGGGGCTACGGCATCCCGGGACTTGATGTCGATGTTGAACCGCATCTGCGGAAATGCGTCCAGAGCTTCGGCCAGAGTGACAAAGCCCTGACCGTGCCCCAGATCTATCCGCGCAAGTTCCGAGCGCGTGAGCTGATTCACACGGATGTTTCTGCCGGCGACACGACGAAGGTCCTCGTCATGGCAGACGATCGCGGCTCCATCGGCACTCGCGTGGACATCGGTCTCGATGTAAGTCGCCCCCGCGGACACAGCATGAGCGAACGCGAGAAGTGTGTTCTCCGGCGCGTTCGTCGCCAACCCGCGGTGCGCAAAAACGCGCGGGAGCGGGGGAGCGAAGTACGCTGCGGCCGGACTACTTGGCCGCAGTGCCCTTGCCACCGAAGAAACCCTCGCTGATCCCCTTGAGCGCCTCGGTGAGCTCGGAAGGGATGATCCACATCTTGTTCGAATCGCCCTCGGCGAGTTTGGGAAGCGTCTGCAAGTACTGGTAGGCCAGCAAAGGCGAGTCAGGGTTACCCGCGTGGATGGCACCGAAGACCGTGCTGATGGCCTCGGCCTCACCCTGCGCGCGGAGAACCTGGGCTTTGGCATCACCCTCGGCGCGAAGAATCTCCGCCTGTCGAGCACCTTCAGCCTGGAGAATCTCGGACTGCTTGAGGCCCTCGGCGGTCAGAATCGCCGCGCGGCGATCGCGCTCGGCGCGCATCTGCTTCTCCATCGAGTCCTGGATCGAGACGGGCGGGTCGATCGCCTTCAATTCGACGCGGCCGACCCGGATGCCCCACTTGCCAGTCGACTCATCCAGAACAACACGGAGTTGACCGTTGATGTTGTCGCGGCTCGTGAGCGCTTCTTCGAGATTCAGACCGCCGACAACGTTACGCAAGGTGGTGGTCGTCAGCTGCTCGACCGCGCCGAGGTAGTTGGCGATCTCGTACGTCGCTGCACGGGCATCCGTCACTTGGAAAAACACCACGGTGTCGATCGAGACGACGAGATTGTCTTCGGTGATAACAGGCTGAGGCGGGAACGACACGACCTGCTCGCGCATGTCGATGAGCGGACGCAGCCGGTCAATGAACGGAACGAGGATGTTCAGCCCGGGCATGAGGGTCTTGTGGTACTTGCCCAGGCGCTCGACGATTCCGGCATTGGCCTGGGGGATGATGCGGATCGAACGGAACAGCACCACGATCACGAAGATCGCGACGACCGCGAGGAGAATGATCACGAATATCTGGCCGAGGAAGGCCCCTGGGTCGATCATCGTTACTCCTTTGGTGTGATGTCGGATTCGGTTGTCTGAGGCACGGGCAGAGCCACTTCGGCGATGGCCCCGGAAATTCTGGTCACGACGACTCTGTCGCCTTCGCGAAGCGAATCGGAGGAGCGTGACGTCCAGGTCTCCCCGTTGTCGAGTTTGACCGAGCCGGTTCCCTCGACGAAATCACGCACGACTCTGCCACCCAACCCGTAGAGCGCATCGATGTTGCTGGGGGTGGGATCGGCACCTTTTTTGAGCGTGACGAGAAGCAGTGGTCGGATGGTGAAGATCAGGAGAGCCGACAATATGGCGGCGAGCCCGATCTGGACCCACCACGGCCAGCCCAGAAGGTTGGAGCCGAGGCCTCCGATGAGGCTGCCGGCAGCCATCATGAGGAAGGTGAACTCGAGGGTCACAAGCTCGATGATCACAAAAACGACCACGAGCGCCAGCCACAGAATCCAGAGGTACTGAGTCAGGTCGACGAGCATGGCTTCAGCGCTCCCTCCCGCGATCGCACCCGAAGCCCGGGTTCGTGATTCGACGGTATCACCCTGCCTCTCGCGCGTCACCGCGACCGCTAGAGTCGTTGCGTGAGCAGTACTGAAACGCAACCTTTGGCCCCCGGATCACTCGCCGGAAAACGAGCGCTCGTCACGGGATCATCGCGCGGCATTGGCGCCGACACCGTGAAGTACTTCGCACAGGCGGGTGCGAGTGTCGTCATCAACTACCGCAATAAGGAGGCGCGAGCTCTCAAGCTCGTTGACCAACTTCGCGACGGGGGAGCGGAGGCGATCGCCGTCGGCGCAGACCTGACGGATGCCGATTCGGTGCAGGGCCTCGTCGACACGATCCGCGAGCAGCTCGGCGGCCTCGACATCCTGGTACTCAATGCATCCGGTGGCATGGAGAGCGGCATGGAGCCGGACTACGCGCTCAAGCTCAACCGTGATGCGCAAGTCGATTTCCTTTCCGCCGTGCGACCGCTTCTCGGTCCGGGTTCGCGCATCGTCTTCGTGACGAGCCACCAGGCGCACTTCATCGAGACGACCGACACGATGCCGGAGTACCGTCCCGTCGCGCTCAGCAAGCGCGCGGGTGAGGATGCTCTGCGTGAACTCATCCCGTCGCTCGAGGCCGACGGAATCTCCTTCGTTGTCGTCTCCGGCGACATGATCGAGGGCACGATCACCGCAACACTCTTGCAGCGCGCAAACCCGAACGCGATCGAATCCCGTCGCGAGGCGGCAGGGCGTCTCTACAACGTCAGCGAATTCGCGGCAGAGGTTGCCCTCGCTGCGGTCGAGCCGGTCCCAGCCAACAACACCCGCTATGTCGGCGACGTCACGGAATTCCTGAACGCGTGACCACGAAGGGTGTGCACAGGCTCACGAGTCGAGTGCTGCTCTTCGACCGCGATAATCGTGTGCTGTTGTTTTTGACGGCCGCGCCCGATACGAGCGGCATCGCTCGCTGGATCACACCCGGCGGGGGAGTCGACCCGGGGGAGAGCCACCACGATGCCGCGATTCGCGAGTTGTACGAGGAAACGGGCCTGAGGCTCGATTCCCTGGGTAACCCCAACTGGTCGCACGATTTTGACGTGGAATGGGATGATGCAGACCACGACACGGGTCACGCAGAGTTCTACACCGCAACGGTCGACGCGTTCGAGCCATCCGACGAGCACTGGACCGACGAGGAGCGCGTGGATGTCCGCGCTTATCGCTGGTGGACACTCAGCGAACTTCTCGCAACCGATGAACCCTACGAGCCGCGTGAACTCATCTCTCTGATCCGCCGACAGCTACCCTCGTGCTGATGAGTGAGCTGCCAGAATTCACGATTGACGACCTCGAGCCGCTGGCACGATTGGATGTGGGCTTCTTCGGGAATGACGATGCCGTCGATCTCGGCCTGTGCGCCATCGAGGTGATCACCGAACGCGACCTCAACCTTGCCGTCGATATCGTCGTGCGTGGTGACCTCGTGTTCCGAGCTCGATTCGGCACGACGGGACCTGAGAATGATCCCTGGTTGCAGGGCAAGGCCGCGGTGGCGCTTCATTTCGAAGAACCATCACTTTTAGTGCGACGTCGGCTCGAGGCATCCGGTCACGATGTGGCAGATCTCGGACTCGACCCGGCACTGTATCGTGCCCACGGCGGGTCGATTCCGATTCGCGCATCCGGAGAGCTCGTCGGCACGATCACGGTGTCGGGCGAGCCGGACGTCGTCGATCACGATGTGGCCCAGGAGTCTTTGGGTCGCTACCTTGATCGGAATGATATCCGATAATGCACATTATGTCAGCTTGAACGGGCCCCTGCCGGCTTCGGGTAGTGCGGGCGAAGGTTTGCCTCGCTCATGCGGTCAAGAGCTGCGTCGGAGAGCAACCTGGTCAGGCGAGTCAGCAGTGCCGCATCACGACCGATGGTGTATCGAGCCCGCGGCTTCGGGGCCGTCGTTGCGTCGGCGATAATCACCGCCGCCGCCTCAGCGCTCACACCATTTCTGGTGAAGTCCGTCGCCTGGTTGATGATGGCCTGCATGAGCCGTCCGTAGCGCCGCTCGTTGGCCGGTGTCATCTCGGCGACGAACGCCTTAGCGCGCTCGATCCCGTGTGGCGTCATCTCAGTCCGTACTCCCCCGGGCTCCACAACGACCACCTGGACGCCGTGAGGCGCCACCTCGCGTCGGAGCGCATCACTGACAGCCTCGAGCGCGTATTTCGCGCCGGCGTATGCACCGTAGGTGGGCATGGCGATTTTTCCTCCGAGAGAGCTGATGTTGACGACGCGGCCCCGGCTCTCGTGCAGGAACGGGAGCAGAGCCTGCGTGACGGCGATGTGCCCGAAAAGGTTGACGTCGAACTGGCGACGCCACTGGTCGAGTGGCAACGTCTCGACAGGAGCGTTCACGGCGATCCCTGCGTTGTTGACGATCGCACGCAGCGGGCGTCCGCCCTCATCTGCCGCCACCCGATCGACGAGTGCGTGAACCTGCTCTGGGACGGTGATGTCGAGGATGACCGGCTCGATGCCCTCTCCCCTGATCATCTCGGCGTCGACCTCTCTGCGTACACCTGCGAGGACGTGGTACCCACGACGCGCGAGCTCTCGAGCCGTGGCAGCACCCATTCCCGACGAGGAACCGGACACGACGATCAATTCATTTTTATGTGACGTTGTCATACGAAAATCATGCGCGATTCAGATGACAATGTCAAGTAGAATCGATCCATGGGAACTCGAGCCGACAGCGCCGCCGCGACGCGGGCCGCGCTCCTCAGAGCCGCCGGAAGCCTCCTCGACGAAGGTGGACCCTCCGCGGTGACGCTGCGCGATGTTGGCACGCGTGCCGGGGTCTCGCGAGGGGCTCCGTACGGTCACTTCCCCGACAAGGACCACCTGCTGAGCCAACTCGTCGTGGATGGATGGATGCGCCTGGCGGATTCACTCGCGGACATCCGGGGCGCTGGCGGTCCGGGCTCGGGCCAGCTCGAGGCCGCGCTCATGGCGCTTCTCGACCTTGCGCGACGGCAACCTCACCTCTACGCGCTCATGTGGGTAGCCCCGACCGGTGACCCTCAGGCGATCCTGGTCGCCGCGGGTCGATCGCAGGACATCTTCCTCGACATCGTCGCGGAGGTCGTCGGCAGGGACGAAGCTCGAAAGTATGGCGCGATGCTGATGTCGAGCGCGCACGGAATCGCGAGCATGGCACTCAGCGGGCACGTCGCGGCGCCGAAGTGGAACGCGAGTCCGCAGGAACTCATCGTCATGCTCGTCGACTCGATGCCGCACGCGGCACGCGATAGCGTTCGATCAGATCCCGACGGGCACGAGGGCGAACTCGGGACCTAGGGCCGAACCGACACCCTTGGGGTGCGCGGTCGTCGTGGCAGTGCACGAACCCTCAGCACGAGGTCTACCACGACCACCGCCATCAGAAGAACGAGTATCGACCTCGTGGTGCTATCGGCGAGCGGGCTGATGAAGATCGGTGCGATCACCCACAACGTGAGAAGAACGATCCACGCGATGTCGAGCCCTATCGCGGCCCACGTGAGACTCCGTGTCCAACGTCCCGCGGCAATTAGTGCGATCCCGAGGGCCGCGCTCGCTGCCCAGATGAGCAGCACCCAGGGTGCCCGCAGCACAAGAAAATCCTGGTCGAAGGCGAACGCCGCGATCACCGGATCGGGCAGGCCACTCCCCCAGCTGGGCAACAACGGCAGGGAGATGACAACGGTCGCTCCGACGACGCCTCCCACGAGCGTGAGCACGATTCCTGCCCTCGACACACGCGCGCGGTCCACCTCCTTGGTACTCACGGCGGGCGCCGCGGTTCGCCTGGTGCCGACAAGAGCTGCCACGATCGAGAGACTCACGAGAAGCCCGGGCCACCACAACGCGCCGAGGCCCCAGCTCAGCCACCACGCCCCGAGCAGACTCAACCACTCAACACCGGGCGTTGGAGTCGAGAAAGTAGCAACGAGGGTGAGCACCCACTGAACCGCCACGCCCCCGAGCGCCACTGCGGCGAATCGAGGAGCGTCCGAGGGGCGAATGATCGTGAAACCCGCCGGTCGGTAACGGTCGGCGACATCCGCCGGACGGCCGAACGCGGTGAGGAACGCGATAGTGGTCGCGTCGTCGACGACACCGCCCGCCTCCTCGGCCCTCCCCCGCAACTCGTCCGAAATGAGCTCTTTGAGCTCGAACGCGACATCGTCACGTTGGGATCGTGGGATTCGCCGCACAACGTCCGCCACGTAATTGTTGATGATGTCGCTCATGAGGTGCCGCCTTCCAAAAGTGTGTCCATGACGGATGCCAGCGAGCCCCACGACTCCGTCAGCGAATCGAGGAGCTTCTCCCCCGCGTCGTTGAGCTGGTAGTACCGGCGCGGAGGTCCGCTGGCCTCCGGACGCCACTCCGAGGCGAGGAGGCCCTGGCTTTCGAGCCGACGAAGCAGCGGGTACAGCGTGCCTTCCTCAATAGGCATCCCGCTCTTCCCGAGAGCCTGCCGAAGGGAATATCCGTACTGCGCGACACGCAACTGCGAGAGCACAGCAAGGACGATCACACCCTTGCGCAAGTCCTGCTCGAACTTGGCGTGCTCAACCCCGACTACCATGCGTCACACAGTACATAGTCTTGCACAGTAGATCAAATGCGGCTTAATGCCAGGTGTCGTTACCCATCACTTGCTGCTGGTTGAGGATTGTGACAACTCCCGCCCGCGCACTCTCGGCCGATGCCCGTCCCACGTCGTCGAGGGGACCATTACGGCAACTTCGAGCGACGAACGCGGTATCTCGCACGATGTCCGAATACAGATCGCTGTACTCGGGCAACGGTGCACCTGCGGCGAGCGATTCCGCGACAGTGTCGAGGTAGGCGCATCGCTCGGCCGTCGGCTCAGCAGCATCCGGGGTCCCCGCGTACGGCTCGAGAGCTTCCAACGCGTAGATGAGCGCCTCGATCGCCGCCACGTCGGGCTGCGAAGGAACCGTCGATGTCGGGGACCGCGTCGCCGTGATCGACGGCGGCGTGACGTCGGAAGAGCAGGCGGTGATGACGAGCGCTGCGGAGGCCAGCACAGCAACGATCGCTGCGCGTCGTGCAGCGCCCACTCTCATGCGATTAGTCGGTACCGAGGTCGAACGCGGAACCCTCGGAGACGGCATCCGTCGCGCGCTCCAGGGCATCCTCTTCGGCACCGATCTCGACGGAGCTCTCGAGGATCTCTCCCGCCGAGCCCGTCTCCAGCTCGCCGACGAGTTGAGCGGTCGCTCCCCCGATAAGTCCCGCCGTCGCGTACTGCTCCAGTCGCGAGCGCGAATCCGCGATATCGAGGTTGCGCATCGTCAACTGACCGATGCGGTCGCCCGGCCCGAAAGCGGCGTCGCCAACACGCTCCATGGAGAGCTTCTCGGGGTGGTAGCTGAGGTGTGGACCCTCGGTATTGAGGATCGTGTAGTCATCACCACGGCGGAGGCGAAGCGTCACCTCACCGGTCACAGCAGAACCGACCCAACGCTGGATGGACTCGCGGAGCATGAGCGACTGAGGGTCGAGCCAGCGACCCTCGTACATGAGACGTCCAAGCCGGCGGCCCTCGTTGTGGTAATTCGCGACAGTGTCCTCGTTGTGGATCGCGTTCAGGAGACGCTCGTACGTGATGTACAGAAGTGCCATCCCGGGAGCCTCGTAGATGCCGCGACTCTTCGCCTCGATGATGCGATTCTCGATCTGATCGGAAGCACCGAGCCCGTGCCGGCCGCCGATTGCGTTTGCCTCGAGCACGAGAGCGACAGGATCCGAGAACTCGACGCCGTTGATGGCGACGGGGCGACCGGCCTCGAACCGCACCGAGACTTCCTCCGTCTCGATCGGCACGTCCTCGCGCCAGGAAGCGACACCCATGATCGGGTCCACGATGTCGAGCCCGGTGCTGAGTTCCTCCAGGTCCTTCGCCTCGTGGGTGGCGCCCCAGATGTTGGCATCGGTGCTGTACGCCTTCTCAGTGGAGTCGCGGTACGGGAATCCGCGCGCGACGAGCCACTCACTCATCTCCTTGCGCCCGCCGAGTTCACTGACGAAGGCGGCATCGAGCCACGGCTTGTAGATTCGCAGGCGCGGGTTGGCGAGCAGCCCGTAACGGTAGAACCGCTCGATGTCGTTGCCCTTATACGTGGACCCATCGCCCCAGATGTCGACGCCGTCCTCTTTCATCGCGCGAACGAGGAGCGTTCCGGTGACGGCGCGGCCGAGCGGGGTGGTGTTGAAGTAAGTCTTTCCGCCTGAACGAATGTGGAAGGCACCGCACTGCAGAGCGACAAGTCCCTCTTCGACGAGCGCCGCGCGACCATCGACCAGACGAGCGATTTCGGCACCGTACTCCCCAGCGCGGCCGGGCACGGCAGCAATGTCCGGCTCGTCGTACTGACCGATGTCTGCCGTGTACGTGCAGGGAATAGCGCCGTTCTCGCGCATCCACGCGACGGCGCAGGAGGTGTCGAGCCCCCCGGAGAAAGCGATGCCGACGCGCTCGCCGACGGGAAGACTGGACAAAACCTTGGACATGCCCATAAGCCTAGAGCGCGACGGAGGCCATGGATGTCGGCGCTATCGTTGCCGGATGCGCTGCCCCTGCGGAACCGGCCTCCCCTACGGCGAGTGCTGTGAGCTTCTGCACCTCGGCACCCCCGCTCCGACCGCGGAGCGTCTCATGAGATCGAGGTTCAGCGCCTTCGCGGTGAACCTTCCGGACTACCTCCTCGAGACGTGGCATCCCTCGACGAGGCCAACCGAACTCGACCTCGACTCGGACGTGCGCTGGTACCGCCTCGACATCGAGTCGCGTGAGCGGGGCGGGATGCTCGACAACGGGGGCCTCGTGACTTTCACCGCGTGGTTCCGATCGACCGATGGCCCTGGCTCGCTCCACGAGACCAGCCGATTCGCTCGCGAGGGCGGCGCGTGGCGCTACGTCGACGGGATCGTCGACACTCGCAGATAGTCTCGAGGTCAACACAGGGTCGTGTTCAGACCGGAAAGGCCTCATGTGAGCAGTTTCGTCCTCGCCATCGATCAGGGCACCACGAGCACGCGGGCGATCGTCTTCGATCACGATGGCGCGATCGTCTCGGTCGGGCAGCTCGAGCACAAGCAGTATTTCCCGAAGGCCGGGTGGGTCGAGCACGACCCGGCCGAGATCTGGAACAACACACGCGAAGTGATCGGTTCTGCGCTCTCCAAGGCCTCCATCACGCGGCACGACATCGCGGCGGTTGGGATCACGAACCAGCGTGAGACAGCCGTCGTGTGGGATCGGCACACGGGCGAGCCCGTCTACAACGCGATCGTGTGGCAGGACACTCGCACGCAGGACATCGTCGATCGCATCGCTGACGGCGATCCCCACCGGTTGGCCGATCGTGTGGGCCTCCCCTTGGCCACCTACTTCTCGGCGAGCAAGGTCACGTGGATCCTCGAGAACGTCGCCGGAGCACGTGAGCGCGCCGAAGCCGGCGACCTTCTGTTCGGCACCACGGATACGTGGGTGCTCTGGAATCTCACCGGAGGTGCCAGAGGAGGCGAGCACGCGACGGATGTCACGAACGCGAGCCGCACGATGCTCATGGACCTGCGAATGTGCGAGTGGGACGAGTCGATCGCCGCGGAGTTCGGCATTCCCATCTCGATGCTCCCGCGTATTCGGAGCTCGTCAGACGCGTTCGGTGTCGCGTCCGACGACTCCTTGCTGCGAGAAGTCCCGATCACGGGCATCCTCGGCGACCAACAGGCCGCGACCTTTGGCCAAGCGGCGTTCGAGATCGGCGAGGCGAAAAACACGTACGGAACGGGCAACTTCCTCATCGTGAACAGCGGCGAAGAGATCGTGCGCTCGAGCAACGGGCTGCTGTCGACCGTGGCCTACCGGCTCGAGGGTGAGCCCACAAAATACGCCCTCGAGGGGTCGATAGCGGTTACCGGCTCCCTCATCCAATGGTTGCGGGACAACCTCGGCATCATCGAGAGGTCCTCCGATGTTGAGGAGCTCGCGGCATCCGTCGACGACAACGGTGGCGTCTACTTCGTGCCGGCCTTCTCAGGTTTGTTCGCGCCACATTGGCGACCGGATGCCCGTGGGGCCATCCTCGGGCTCACCCGTTTCGCCACCAAGGCACACATCGCCAGGGCGGCGTTGGAAGCGACAGCGTTCCAGACCCGCGACGTACTCGACGCCGCTGCAGCAGACCTCGGCACGACTCTCGCCGAGCTCAAGGTCGACGGTGGAATGGTCGGCAATGAGCAGCTCATGCAGTTCCAGGCGGACATCCTGGGTATCCCTGTCGTCCGGCCCGTGGTCGCCGAGACCACAGCGCTCGGCGCCGCCTACGCCGCCGGCCTGTCCGTGGGGTATTGGGCCGATCTCGACGAACTCCGCGCCAATTGGTCCGAGGGGTCACGCTGGACCCCCACCATGAGCGACTCAGAACGAGAGCGTCGACGCGGTGAATGGTCGAAGGCGATCGCACGTTCGCTCGATTGGGTCGACTGAGTCAGCACGGCACCGAACGTCAGGCAGTTCGCCGCGTAGCTGCCACCCACTCGTCGAGTTTGGCGAGGGCGGCACCGGAGTCGACGACGGATGCCGCACGCTCCATCTGCGTGGCGAGCCGATCCACGATCGGCACCTGAATGAGCTCCGGATCCCGCGAGAGTTCCCACGACACAAGTCCAGCTGCGGCATTCAGAAGCACCACATCCCGCACCGGACCGGCCGCGCCCGCGAGCATCTCGCGCGCGGTCGCGGCGTTGTCTTCCGGGCTGCCGCCGAGCAACGACTCGATCGATGCTCGCGGGATGCCGAGCTCCGACGGATCCAGATCGTGCTCCGCCACGAACCCTCGGCTGACCTCCCAAATGTGGCTGTGCCCCGTGGTGGTGAGCTTGTCGATGCCGTCATCGCCGCGATACACGAGTGCTGTCGCCCCTCGAGTCTGAAAGACGCCCACCATCAGGGGCACACGTTCGAGACTCGAGACCCCCACCGCCGAAGCATTCGGGCGGGCTGGGTTACACAGCGGCCCGAGAATGTTGAAGAGCGTGGGGATGCCGAGTTCCTTACGAGTCGGTCCCGCATGCCGGAATCCCGGGTGAAAGAGCGCCGCGAAGGCGAACGTGATCCCGACCTCGCGAAATACTGCCGCTGCCCGCTCGGCGGAGATATCGAGGTCCAGTCCCAGCGCACTGAGTACATCGGATGCACCCGACGACGAGCTCGCGGCACGGTTGCCGTGTTTGACCACCGGGACTCCCGCGGCCGAAGCGATGACCGAGGCGATAGAGGAGATATTGAGCACCGCGCCGTACGGGTCTCCCCCGGTGCCGACGATGTCCAACACGTCCGCCGGAACCGCGAGTTCTTCGGCATGGGCAAGCACGGCGTCGCGGAAGCCGACGATCTCATCGACCGTCTCCCCCTTGATGCGCAGCGCGACGAGCAATGCGGCGATCTGAGCTGACGTGGCTTCACCTGCCATGACCGATTGCATGGCCCATTCGGCTTCACCGATGGAGAGGTCGCGACCCTCCACAAGTCCGGAGAGGATTGCCGGCCACGTTCTCTGGTTCGCCATGCCGAAATCCTAACGAGACGTGTGGGGCTGGCCGGTCGAATGACAAAACCGCGCTCCGAAATCGACCATAATGGAGGGGTGACTACAGCCTCACTACCCCGCTCGGTCGGGGCACCAGCCGTTCAGCGCCCGAATGTCGTGGCGGTCGGAACGATCGTTTGGCTGGGCAGTGAGGTCATGTTCTTCGCTGGCCTGTTCGCGATCTACTTCACCCTCAAGGCGACATCGCCTGGGCTGTGGGAAGAGCAAACCGCGAAGCTCAACATCACTTTCGCGGCCATCAACACCACGATCCTCGTGCTGTCGTCCTTCACGGCACAGGCCGGTGTTTTCGCCGCCGAGCGCCTGCAGCCCTACCGCACGGGAAGCCTCTTCAACGTACGCAAGTGGGGCATGGTCGAGTGGTTCTTCCTGACCTACGCAATGGGTGCCACGTTCGTTGTCGGCCAGATCTACGAGTACGCGCTTCTCGTGAGCGAACACGTGAGCCTGTCGAGCGACTCGTACGGGTCAGCGTTCTACATCACCACCGGATTCCACGGTCTGCACGTGACCGGCGGACTGATCGCCTTCCTTCTCGTGATCGGGCGCGCCTACGCGGTGACGAAGTTCGGTCACAAAGAAGCCACGACCGCTGTCGTCGTCTCCTACTACTGGCACTTCGTTGATGTGGTGTGGATCGGCCTCTTCCTCATCATCTACATCCTCAAATAAGAATCGGACCCCACAGCACCATGGCGAAGAAGAAAGCAACCGGACGACGGCATCCGCTCGCGAGCGTGACCCTGCTGCTCGTTGGCCTGCTCGCAACGGGCGGGGTGTACGCACTGTTCACCTCGAGCGCGACCGCAGAGACGAACGCCTCGCAGGAGGCGCTCATCGAAGAGGGCGGCAAGCTGTTCGCGGCAAACTGCGCAAGCTGCCACGGAATGGCGCTCCAGGGCACAAGTCAGGCCCCGAGCCTGATCGGCGTCGGCGCGGCATCCGTCGACTTCCAGGTGGGAACCGGCCGTATGCCCATGGCGTACACCGGTCCGCAGGCCGAGGTCAAGCCGCCGCAGTTCACCGAGGACCAGATCGCCGCACTCGCCGCCTATGTCGCTTCACGCGCGCCTGGCCCCGCCATTCCCGACGAGAGCCTGTTGCAGGGTGATGGGGATGCTGCGATCGGTGCCGAACTCTTCCGCATTAACTGCGCCATGTGCCACAACGTTGCGGGTGCCGGTGGTGCCCTCACCGAGGGCAAGTACGCCCCGCACCTCAGCGACATCGAGCCCGCGTACGTGTACGAGGCCATGATCACGGGTCCGCAGAACATGCCCGTCTTCAACGACCACAACATCTCGCCCGAGAACAAGGCGAACATCATCACGTACCTCAAGTTCCTCGACGACAACCCCGAGCCCGGTGGGCTCGGACTCGGCAACATCGGCCCGGTGTCCGAGGGACTGTTCATCTGGATCTTCGGACTCGGTGCGATCGTCGCGATCACCGTGTGGCTCACAGCCAAGTCGAACTAGCTATACGTCTGACGACGGTTGAAGGGATAAGAATGGCCAAGGACCACGGCGGAGACAGCAGCGAAGCTGCGGGCACGTCGGTCGAGAAGCACGGCGCAGCCACCGCGCCCCGGGGCACGGCGGTAGAAGTTGCCGACCGCGTTCAGAACCCCGGCTTCCCCCCGTTCCGGCCTCGCGTGACGGACGTCGACCCCGTCAAGGAGAAGAAGCAGGAGCGACGCGTCGCGGCGCTCTTCTTTGTGTCGATCATCGGCAGCGTCCTGGCCATCGTCGCCTACATCATCTTCCCGATCACGGAGGATGGCGGTCTCGAGGCGGTGCGCAACAACAACCTCTTCCTGGGTATCGGCATCACGCTCGCTCTCCTCGGCATCGGTTTCGGCGCCGTGCATTGGTCGAAGGCCCTCATGGACGGCCACGACCTGACCGAGCAGCGTCACGGAACGCGCGGATCCGATGAGACTCGCGCCAAGGCCGTCGAGGTCTTCACCCTTGGTAACAAGGAGTCCGGTTTCACACGCCGCAAGCTCATCCGCAACTCCCTCATCGGTGCGCTCGTCGTCAGCCCGCTGCCGGCCGTCGTGTTGTTCCGCGATCTGGCCCCCGCTGAGGACCCGGTGCCGCTGCTCAAGCACACCATGTGGGACAAGGGCGTTCGCCTCACCATCGACCCCTTCGGAACCCCGATTCGCGCGTCGGATGTCACGCTCGGATCCGCTTTCCACGTGATTCCCGAGGGCCTCAACGAATCCAGCCACAAGCTCGAGGAGAAGGCCAAGGCGGCCGTGCTCCTCATGCGCCTCAAGCCGGAAGACCTGAACGTCTCCCCCGGTCGCGAGGACTGGAACTACGACGGAATCGTGGCGTACTCCAAGATCTGCACGCACGTCGGCTGCCCCGTTGCCCTGTACGAGCAGCAGACGCACCACCTGCTGTGCCCCTGCCACCAGTCGCAGTTCGACATCAAGAACGAGGCCGAGGTCATCTTCGGACCGGCCAAGCGCGCACTGCCCCAGCTTCCGATCACCGTCGACGACGAGGGTTACCTCGTCGCGCGCAGCGACTTCACCGAGCCCGTGGGCCCGAGCTTCTGGGAGCGTGAACTGTGACCACCGCAACAACCACCCCGCCGAGCACCCCCGACGCACAGTCGGCGGAGGCTCCCGCCGAGAAGTCGGTCGGCATGCGGTTCACCGGTTGGGCTGCCAACTACGTCGACGAGCGCACGAGCCTTTCCGGCCTCGTCCGTGAGCTCGGCCGCAAGATCTTCCCCGACCACTGGTCGTTCATGCTCGGTGAGGTGGCGCTGTACAGCTTCATCGTCATCCTGCTCTCCGGCACTTTCCTGACGTTCTTCTTCGAGGCGTCGATGGTCCCCGTCATTTACGACGGCTCGTGGGTGCCTCTCAAGGGAATCGAGATGTCGGCGGCGATGGCGTCGACTCTCGACATCTCCTTCGACATCCGCGGCGGCCTCCTGATGCGCCAGGTGCACCACTGGGCGGCGCTGCTGTTCGTTGCATCCATCGGTCTGCACATGCTCCGCGTGTTCTTCACGGGAGCATTCCGTAAGCCGCGTGAAATCAACTGGCTCATCGGTTTTGTGCTCTTCATCCTCGCCATGGCCGAGGGATTCACCGGATACTCGCTGCCTGACGACCTGCTCTCGGGTAACGGTCTTCGCATCATCGACGGAATGGTCAAGGGCATCCCGATCGTCGGAACGTGGATCTCCTACCTCCTCTTCGGCGGAGAGTTCCCGGGCTTCGACATCGTCAGCCGCCTGTACGTTCTGCACATCCTGTTGCTGCCGGCGATCCTCGTCGCAGCGCTCGGCGTACACATGGTGCTGCTTGTTGTGAACAAGCACACGCAGTTCGCTGCCCCCGGTGCGACGAACGACAACGTCGTTGGTGTGCCGATCATGCCCGTGTTCGCCGCCAAAGCTGGTGGATTCTTCTTCATCGTCTTCGGTGTCATCGTCGCGATCGCATCGTTCTTCCAGATCAACCCGGTGTGGGTGTATGGACCATACGACCCCTCCCCCGTGTCGGCTGGAACGCAGCCTGACTGGTACATCGGTTTCGCCGACGGAATGTTGCGACTGATTCCTCCGCACCTGGAGACGGTGATCTTCGGCTTCACCTTCAGCTGGTACATCATCATTCCGCTCGTCGTGATCGGCCTGTTCCTCGTAGTTGTCGCCCTCTACCCCTTCATCGAGGCGTGGATCACGGGCGACAAGCGTGAGCACCACATCGCCGACCGTCCGCGCAACGCGCCGACCCGAACGGCGATCGGTGCGGCAGGTGTGACCTTCTACGCGGTCATGTGGGCAGCGGCGAGTTCGGACCTCATGGCAACGCACTTCAAACTCACGATGGAGGGTGTCATTCACACGCTCCAGGTGCTGCTCATCATCGGCCCGATCATCGCCTACTTCGTCACGAAGCGGGTATGTCTCGCTCTCCAGAAGAAGGATCGTGAGATCGCACTTCACGGGTACGAGTCCGGTCGCATCGTGCGCCTGCCGGGCGGCGAATATATCGAGGTGCACCAGCAGCTCGATGAGTACCAGCGCTGGAAGCTCGTGAGCTACGAGGACTACAAGCCCCTCATGATCCGCCCCGACTCACGCGGACGCATTACGGCCCGTCAGCGCGTTCGTAGTGTGCTGTCCCGCTGGTTCTTCGAGGACCGCATCGAGCCTGTCAACCAGAAGGAACTCGACGCCGGCCACCACGACGGCCACTAACCACCGCTTCTGAAGAAGGGGCCCGCCGGTTTATCCGGCGGGCCCCTTCTTCATTCCCGATGAGCGCTCCCGCTCCCGCGAGTGCCTGTCATGGAGATCCACTCGACAGAGCTCGGGATGAACAAAATGAACGCTCCCCTCACTGGCTCTACGAACGCGCATAGTCGATTCGAAGGACGCCGTCCCGGACGACCGCGATTCGAGGGTAGGCTGTCGCGGCCAAGTCGAATCGGGGCGAATCCCCGAGAGAGAGTGGCCGCGGCTCTTTAGAGAACTCACGATGCCAGCGGCTTCGCAAGCATCAGCAAAAAAGGTCGACGACAGCCACAAGTGCTGTCGTCGACCTAAATCGCCGCGGTGCGCCTTCTAACGGGCGAAGTACCCGCGGTAGTACTCGAAGACCCAGCCGACTAGGGCGACCAGCAGAACGCCGGCGCCGATGAAGGACAACCAGGGTCCGATCGCGAGGCCCAGAACGACAACCGCCGCCGAGGCGGCCAGCACGATCGGCCACCAGCTCCACGGGCTGAAGTGGCCCTGCTCGGCGTCTCCATCATCGATATTCGCGTCGAGACGATCCTCGGGGAGGGTTCCACCCTGCGACTTCGTCACGAGCCCCAGGTAGAACGCGATCAGAATCGCAAGCGCCCCGGAGAGAAGGATGCCGATGGATCCGACCCACTCGATCTTGAACCACCACTCGACATCGTTGTGGTTGGCGAGAATCGACCAGCCGGTGTAGAGCGCAGCAGCGAAAAAGAAGAAGCCGGCGAGGATCCAGAACAGCCGAACATTGGTATTCACGTCTACTTCACCTTCTCATCGCTGACGTCGTACACGGGCGCATCCGGGGCATCCTTGAGTGGACCAATTCCCACGGGAATCTCTGCCTCCGGGTGGTTGATGTCGAACGCGGGAGACTCGGAACGAATGCGCGGGATCGACGTGAAGTTGTGACGCGGGGGCGGGCAGCTCGTGGCCCACTCGAGCGAACGCGAGTAGCCCCACGGGTCGTTGACGGTGACCTTGGGTGCCTTACGGGCCGTGATGTACACGTTGTAGAAGAAGGGCAGCATCGAGATCGCGAGGATTGCGGCGCCGATGGTCGAAACCTGGTTCATCCAGGTCACACCGTCCTCTTCAAGGTAAGTGCGGTAACGACGCGGCAGACCCACAACTCCGATCCAGTGCTGGATCAAGAACGTCGTGTGGAAACCGATGAACAGCAGCCAGAAGTGGATCTTGCCCAAGCGGTCGTTGAGCATCTTGCCGGTCCACTTGGGCCACCAGAAGTAGAACCCACTGAACATCGCGAACACAACGGTGCCGAAGACGACGTAGTGGAAGTGCGCCACAACGAAGTACGTGTCAGAGACGTGGAAGTCCAACGGCGGCGATGCAAGGATGACGCCGGTCAGACCACCGAACGTGAAGGTGATCAGGAAGCCGATCGCCCACAGCATCGGCGCCTCGAAGGTCACGGAACCCCGCCACATCGTGCCGACCCAGTTGAAGATCTTCACACCCGTCGGTACGGCGATGAGCATTGTCAGAAGGGCGAAGAAGGGCAGGAGCACGGAGCCCGTGACGTACATGTGGTGAGCCCACACCGTGACAGACAGAGCCGCAATCGCGATCGTCGCGTAGACGAGAGTCTTGTAGCCGAAGATCGGTTTGCGGGAGAACACCGGGAGGACTTCGGAAATGATTCCGAAGAACGGCAAGGCGATGATGTAGACCTCGGGGTGTCCGAAGAACCAGAAGAGGTGTTGCCAGAGGATCACACCCCCATTCGCCGGATCGTAGATATGCGCGTCGAACACACGATCGGCACCGAGCCCGAAGAGCGCTGCGGCGAGAACCGGGAACGCCATGAGCACGAGGAGCGAGGTGACGAGGGTGTTCCAGGTGAAGATCGGCATACGCCACATCGTCATACCGGGCGCACGCATCGTGATGATCGTCGTGATGAAGTTGACGGCACCCAGGATCGTTCCGAAACCGCTCAGTGCAAGACCGAACACCCACAGGTTTCCGCCGAAGCCCGGGGAGAAGGTTGTGCTCGAGAGCGGCGCGTAGGCGAACCATCCGAACGAGGCCGCGCCCTGGGGCGTGAGGAAGCCCGCGACGGCCATGAGGCTACCGAAGTTGAACAGCCAGTACGCGAAGGCGTTCAGTCGCGGGAACGCCACATCCGGCGCACCGATCTGCAGCGGCATGAGCACGTTCGCAAAGCCAGCAAAAAGCGGCGTCGCGAACATGAGCAGCATGATCGTGCCGTGCATGGTGAACAGCTGGTTGTACTGCTCACCCGTGGGGATGACCGAGATGCCAGGAGCGAAGAGCTGAGCGCGGATCACGAGCGCCATCACACCGCCGAGCAGGAAGTAGAAGAACGACGTGATGAGGTATAGGTACCCGATGGTCTTGTGGTCCGTCGAGGTGATCCAATTCACCACGACATTGCCCTTGCGCTGAGCGGACGTCGAGACGCCGGGAGCTTCCAAAGTTGCTGCGCTCATCGCATGTCTTCCTCGATGCTGCTGCCGTTACCCGGCAGGTTCTGGTTCACGTTGAAATCGGCGCCAATTTGTCCCTCGCCACCGTAGGGAGCGAAGTCGCCCGCCTTGAGCGAGGCGATGTAGGCGTCGTACTCGTCTTGAGAGACGACCTCGACCGTGAAGAGCATGTTCGCGTGGTACTCGCCGCACAGCTCGGCACACTTGCCGGCGTACGTACCCTCCTTGGTGGGCTCGAAGTACATGTAGTTGCTCTTGCCCGGGATCATGTCCTTCTTGTAAAGGAAGTCGACAACCCAGAAGGAGTGGATGACGTCGCGGGACTCGATCTTGATCTCGACGGTCTGGTTGACCGGAAGCACCAGGACCGGGAGATTGTCGGTGTCGAGCTGGCCGTTCGGCAGGTAATCCGCCTGAACTCCGGAGTAGTAGGCGTCATCGGTGACGTAGTTGAAGTCCCACGCCCAACGCTTGCCGAATACCTCGATCTTGACATCGGGATCGGCGATCGGCTCCTCAATCGCGGCCTGGTCGCGTGCCGTGAAGGCGAAGAATCCGAGAACGAGGATGAGCGGAACGATCGTGTAGAAGATCTCCACCGGAAGGTTGTAGCGCAGCTGAACCGGGAGACCGGTCTGGCCCTTGCGACGGCGGTATACAACGGCGGCCCACAGGATGAGTGCCCAGGTAACGAGACCGACGATCAGCAGCACGATCCAGGACGTGACCCACAGGCCAATGATCCTCGACGTGTGATTCGTCGTCTCCGGGTCACCCGGCAGCCAGCCCTGGAGCTGCTCCTGGGTACACCCGGCAAGGATGATCGCAACAGCCACACCAATCGGCACGGCCGCCCAACGAAGACGGTGTTTAGAACGCACCTGTGACCTCTCGCAGAACTCGGACTTCAGTCTGCTCTCAGTCTATAGCCAGCGTGAAGGTCCCCCGGTTGCATCGCCGCCCGGGAGAAGCAAAAAGCGCGCTCCGAAGAGCGCGCTTTTCATCCACAACGGGCCGTCAGTGGAAGCTGTCACCGCAGGCGCACGAACCCTCTGCGTTCGGGTTGTCGATCGTGAACCCCTGCTTCTGGATGGTGTCCTCGAAGTCGATCATGGCTCCCTCCAGATACGGCACGCTCATCTTGTCGACGACGACCTCGACGCCGTCGCCGAATTCGGCAAGCGCATCACCATCGAGGAAGCGCTCGTCGAAGTAAAGCTGGTAGATCAGTCCCGAGCATCCGCCGGGCTGCACCGCAAGACGCAGGCGAAGATCGTCGCGACCCTCCTGCTCGAGCAGGCTGCGAACCTTGCTCGCAGCGGCATCCGTAAGGCCAACGCCGTGGGTGGAGATCGCGGTATCTGTCATGTCCACCATTCTACGCCCGGGTTTCGAGCTTTGCGAGTAAGAGGGCCTCGGTGAGGATGGCACGGCGGAACACTCCGAGATGCAGCGATTCGTTCGGGCTGTGCGCGCGCGTATCGGGGTCCTCGACACCCGTGATGAGGATCTGGGCGGAGGGGAAGACCTCGACGAGGTCCGCCACGAACGGAATCGTTCCGCCGACGCCAGCTTCGACAGCATCCGAACCCCAGGCCTGACGCATCGCGTCCTTAGCGTCTGCAACGGCTGGCGCTGTGACATCGACGAGGAACGGGTCCGCCAGGTCGGGCTCGCCCAGCTCAACGGCGGCACCAAACGGAGCGTGCGCGTGGAGATGATCGCGGATCGCCGCGTAGGACTCTTCAGCGGACTGACCTGGCGCGATCCGCACGCTCACCTTGGCCCGAACCGTCGGGATGAGGGTGTTCGAAGCGTTCATCACCGAGGGAGCGTCGATCCCCGTCACTGTGATCGCCGGCTTGTTCCACAGGCGGGAAAGCACGGGGCCGTCACCGATCGGTCGCACACCCTCTCGGAATGCCGCCTCAGTGCGCAGCCGCTCCTCCGTGTACTCCGGGGTCGGTGCCTCGCGCGATCCGAGTCCGTCCACGGCAACGGAGCCGTCCTCGGTGTGCAGACTCGCGAGAAGACGCATCGTCGCCAGCATCGCATCGGGGGCCGCTCCCCCATACATTCCGGAATGACTCGCGTGCTCGAGCGTCGACACGCTCACCGTGAAGGCGACATTGCCGCGCAAACTCACGGTGAGAGAGGGTGTGTCAATATCCCAGTTGTCCGAGTCCGCGACCACGATGATGTCCGCCGCGAGTTCTTCCCGGTGCTGCTCGAGGAACGCTGCGAAGGATCGCGACCCGAACTCTTCCTCGCCCTCGATGAAGAGCACAAGACCGAGGTCGAAGTCCGCCCCCACGGTTTCGGTGAGTGCGCGGATCGCGGCCACGTGTGCCATGACACCGGCCTTGTCATCCGCCGCTCCCCTGCCATAGAGGCGGTCGCCCCGCACGGTCGGCTCGAAGGGAGAAGAGTCCCAGTCGTCGGCGTCGCCGGGCGGCTGGACGTCGTGGTGAGCGTAGAGCAGCACGGTCGGCTTTCCGTTTCGAGCGCGTCGTGTCGCCAGCACGGCCGGATGCCCGTGCTCCCCGTTCGGCATCGGCGCCGTCGAAACGACCACCCGCTCAAAAACTCCGAGGGATTCGACGAGGTGTCGCACGGCCTCCGCGCTGTCCGCCACGTGGCGGGGATCGAATCCGTCCCACGACACAGAGGGGATCCGAATGAGGGAACCCAACTCGGAAACGGTGGTCGGCAGTCCCCCATCGACCGCGTCGCTGAGGGCGGGAAGGAGGGGATGCAGGTCGGATTCGGTCATGCGAGTAATCTTAAGCAGACGTAAGAGGCGAGGATCCCGTGGCCAAGACACCCCCCAGCACCCCCACCGACGCAGAGACTGCGAGTGAGCAGCCGACGGTTGGCAAAGGTCGACCCACGCCGACACGTCGTGAGAAGGAGGAGGCGCGCAAGCGCCCGCTCGTCACGAACGACCGCGCCGAGGCCCGCCGCAAGGCCCGCGCGGAGGCTCAGGCGCAGCGTGAGCGCGCTCGGGCTGGCATGGCTCGGGGTGACGAAAAGTTTCTCCCGATGCGCGACCGCGGTCCGCAGAAGAAGTTCGTGCGTGACTACGTCGACGCCCGCTTCAGCTTCGGGGAACTCCTCATCCCGCTGATGTTCGTGGTGATCATCCTGACGTTCATCCCCGACATCTCGGTTCAGTACATCGGCATCGTTGCGCTGTGGGCCTTCTTCATCGTCGCCGCTGCCGACGCGGTCCTGCTCGGGTTCCAGGTGACCCGAAAGCTTCGACAGAAGTTCGGCGAAGATCGCGCGGAGAAGGTGCGCTGGTACGCGGCGATGCGCGCGCTACAGCTACGCATGATGCGTTTGCCGAAGCCCCAGGTCAAGCGCGGGCAGTACCCCGAGTAGACCCGCTCCGCGCAAGCCCACGGTTGATGCCGCGAGCCCACAGAGGCCCGCGGTAGAGAAACGCCGTGTAGCCCTGCACGAGGGTGGCACCGGCGTCGAGTCGTTCCCGAACGTCGTCGGCCGTGTCCACTCCCCCCACGGAGATGACGCAGAAATCTTCGGGGACGATCGAGCGGATCAACCGGAGGAGTTCGATCGATCGGGCCGCGAGCGGAATGCCGGAGAGACCCCCAGCGCCCGCAGCGTCGACAACCGCAGGGTCCGTTCGCAGACCCTCCCTGCTCAGGGTCGTGTTCGTGGCGATGATTCCGTCCACCAGTGCCGTGGCGAGTTCGGCGATAACGCGCACCTCGTCGTCGGAAAGGTCGGGGGCGATCTTGACGAGGACGGGCGTACGACCCGCGGCATCCTTGACCGCTTGAAGTAGTGGTGTGAGCTTCTCGAGTTCCTGCAATCCGCGAAGTCCCGGGGTATTCGGGGAGCTGACGTTGACGACGAGGTAGTCGGCCAAGGGCGCGAGGGTGCGAGTGCTCTCGAGATAGTCCTCGGTCGCGGCATCCACGTCCACCACACGCGACTTACCGATGTTGATGCCGACGACTGGCCGACGAGACGTGCGAAGGGCCTTCTCAATGACGCTCCGGGCCGCGGCCGCGCCATGGTTGTTGAAGCCCATCCGATTGATCACGGCGCGATCCGGTACGAGCCGGAAGAGCCTCGGTCGCGGGTTGCCGTCCTGGGCGATCGCGGTGATGGTTCCCACTTCGACGTGGCCAAAACCCAGGTCCCCAAGGCCGATGATGCCCGTGCCCTCTTTGTCAAAACCCGCTGCCAGTCCAAAAGGTGAGGCGAATCTCAGGCCGAGGGTGCGCACTTCAAGCGAGGGGTGCGGGCGTGTGAAACGTGCGATGACCCTGCCGAGGCCGACGGTCGGTAGGAGACGAATCACACCGAACGCGAGGGTGTGCGCGCGTTCGGGATCCAGGCGGGAGAGGACGACATCAAAAAGGAAGCGATACATGCTCCCGCAAGGATATCGGTCAGGATGACGAGCGGTCGCTCGACTCGTGATCGACCCGAAGCAACGTGATCGCGGCCTCGAAGTCCTCCAAGGAATCGAAGCCCTGGTAAACGCTCGCGAATCGCAAGTACGCGACTTCATCCAGCTCGCGAAGCGGAGTGAGGATGGCGAGGCCAATGTCATTGGCCTCGATCTGAGCCGCGCCCGTGGCGCGAATGGTTTCCTCGACACGTTGGGCGAGGACGGCGAGGTCGGTGTCCGTGACAGGTCGACCCTGGCACGCCTTACGAACGCCCGCGACGATCTTCTCGCGGCTGAACGGTTCAACGACGCCGTTGCGCTTGATGACACTCAAGCTCGCAGTTTCCGTTGTGGAGAATCGCCGACCGCACTCTGGGCACTGACGGCGGCGTCGGATCGACAGGCCGTCATCGCTCGTCCGCGAGTCGATCACACGACTATCTGGGTGGCGGCAGAACGGGCAGAACATGGTGTTTCCAGGATAGCCGCTAGTCGCGAGCGAACCTCTCGGACACCGCGTCGCCGTGCGCCGGCAGATCCTCGGCGGAGCTCAGCGCAACGATACGATCGGCGACCTCGCGTAGTGCCGCGCGGTCATACTCGATGATCTGTTGCGGCCGAAGGAAGGTGTATGCCCCGAGCCCCGAGGAAAAGCGAGACTGACCGCCCGTGGGGAGTACGTGATTGGAGCCGGCCAAATAGTCGCCAAGGCTGACAGGAGAGTTGGCGCCGAGGAAGATCGCGCCGGCGTTGTCGATGAGGTCGAGGAGCGCTCCCGTGTTGGAGACCTGAAGTTCGAGGTGCTCTGGTCCGTAGGCGTTCGAGAAGGCAGCGGCCTCCGCGAGATCATCAACCAGGACGATGGCCGACTGCTCTCCCGATAGCGATGTCGCGACTCGGTCGCTGTGCTTCGTCGACGATGCGAGTCGAGCGACTTCCGACGTCACCGCGTCCGCGAATCCGGCGTCCGTGGTCACCAGAACGGCGGCAGCGAGCTCATCGTGTTCGGCCTGGCTCACGAGGTCCGCGGCGACGAGTGAAGCATCCGCCCCGCCATCGGCAATGACGAGGATCTCGGTCGGTCCGGCTTCCGAATCGATGCCGACGACCCCGCGCACGAGTCGCTTCGCCGCCGCGACGTAGATATTGCCGGGGCCCGTGACGACGTCCACCGGTTCCAGCGACAGGGAGGGGATGCCGTAGGCGAAACCGCCGACCGCTCCGGCGCCCCCCATGGCGTAGACCTCATCGATTCCGAGCAGACCAGCTGCGCCGAGAATCGTCGGATGCACCCCTCCCCCGAACTCGCGTTGTGGAGGTGACGCGATCGCGATCGAGGAGACCCCCGCTACCTGGGCGGGTACGACGTTCATGACCACGCTTGACGGGTATACCGCCTTGCCGCCGGGAACGTAGAGCCCAACGCGTCGAACGGGCTGCCAGCGTTGGATGATTCGAGCACCCGGTGAAACCTCGGTTACCGATCCTGAGGGAACCTGCGCGTGCGAAACCTTCGTCACCCGCTCGATGGCGCCCTCGAGGGCTTCTCGAACAGCAGCGGGTAGAGCGCGGACCGCACTCGAAATCTCATCCCCGTGGATGCGGACGGCAGCGGGACGCACGCCGTCGAGACGCTCAGCCTGCTCCAGCAGCGCCAGCTCGCCCCTGGTGCGAACGTCGTCGATGAGCCCGCGAGCAACCTCGAGTGCGGCGTCGACGTCAACGCCCGCACGTGGAACGAGAGAATCCCACTGCAGTGAGGTGACCGGACGGTTGCGGAGATCGAGTGTGCGCATCATGGCGACACCATGCTAGTTCGTTGCCGAGAGACCCGCCGGTCAGCCCAAGCAGGATGGACCGAGGAGGCTCTTCAGTTCGCCGTAGAGATCGGCAGAGACCGTCACCCGATACGGGATCTCGAAAACTCGTGCGCTCTCGCCCCGGATGAGCCTCAACCTCACCTCGTTGACGCCGGCATGGCGGATGAGCACGTCGTTGAGCGCACTGACGACCTCGGTGGTCGCCCTCTGTTCCTGGATGGAGATGACGAGCGGTCCCGAGCCGAGGCTCGCACCGGTGTCCGGAGTAAACATGCTCACGGCGTGAAGGTTCATTCCGTCGTCTCGCATACTCACCCTGCCGCGGACAACCACGATGGAATCGTTGACGAGGCCGGGTGAGAACTCCTGGTAGGTCTTGCCGAGGAACATGACACTCATCTCGCCAGCGAAGTCCTCGATCGTCACGATCCCGTACTGATTTCCGCTGTTACGAGCAACGCGGTGTTGAACACTCGTGATGAGTCCCGCGATCGTGACGTGCTCGCCGTCGCCAGCGACATCACCGTCCAAGATCTCGGTGATGCTCGCGCTCGCGTGCTTGGCGAGATGAATCTCGAGGCCCGCCAGGGGATGATCCGACACGTAGAGCCCGAGCATTTCACGCTCGAACGCGAGTTTGTCGCGCTTGGCCCACTCCGGGCGGTCGGGGACGTGCTGCACTGCTTCCGGCTCGTCCCACAGGCTGTCGAAGTCGAAGCCGACCTGACCGTTCGCCTCGTTCCGTTTGACACTTACCGCGCCATCAACGGCATCTTCGTGAATCTCGAGCAGAGCACGTCGCGTCGCGCCGAGCGAGTCGAACGCGCCGGCCTTGATGAGCGATTCGATCGTCCTCTTGTTCGTCACCTGGAGGGGGACTTTGCCGAGGAAATCGTGGAACGACGTAAACGCACCCTTGTCGGAGCGCGCGGCGCGAATCTGTTCGACGACCGCGAAACCGACATTGCGAACCGCACCGAGACCGAAGCGGATGTCGTCGCCGACTGCGGCGAAGAACCCGATCGATTCGTTGACGTCGGGAGGGAGGACGTTGATCTTCATCCGCCGACACTCGTTGAGATACAGAGCGAGCTTGTCTTTGGCGTCGCCGACACTGGTGAGGAGCGCGGCCATGTATTCCGCCGGATAGTGCGCCTTGAGGTACGCCGTCCAGTACGAGATCACACCGTACGCCGCCGAGTGCGCCTTGTTGAACGCGTAGTCGGAGAAGGGCAGGAGGATGTCCCACAGCGTCTTGATCGCGGCATCCGAGAATCCGTTGGCCTTCATGCCAGCTTCGAAGCCCTCGTACTGCTTGTCCAGCTCAGATTTTTTCTTCTTGCCCATCGCACGGCGCAGAATGTCGGCTTGACCGAGGGAGAAGCCAGCCACACGCTGTGCGATGGCCATCACCTGCTCCTGGTAGATGATGAGGCCGTAGGTGGTATCGAGGATGTCGGCGAGGGGTTCCTCGAGCTCGGGGTGGATGGGCGTGATCGCCTGCTGGCCGTTCTTGCGCAGCGCGTAATTCGTGTGGGAGTTCGCTCCCATGGGTCCGGGGCGATAGAGAGCAATGACGGCCGAGATGTCTTCGAAGTTGTCGGGCTTCATGAGCTTGAGCAACGAGCGCATGGGCCCACCATCGAGCTGGAAGACCCCGAGCGTGTCACCACGACCGAGTAGCTCATAGGCAGCGGCGTCATCGAGCTCGAGGTCCTCGAGTACGGGGCGGTGCCCGCGGTTGGACTCAATGTTGTCGAGCGCATCATCGATGATCGTGAGGTTCCGCAGCCCCAGGAAGTCCATCTTGATGAGTCCGAGAGACTCGGCAGCGGGATAGTCGAACTGCGTGACGATCTGACCGTCTTGCTCACGCTTCATGATCGGGATGATGTCGATGAGCGGATCCGACGACATGATCACGCCTGCCGCGTGGACACCCCACTGGCGCTTGAGGTTCTCGATTCCCAGGGCGGTTTCGAATACCTGCTTCGCTTCGGGATCGGTCTCGATGACTGCCCGGAAATCGCTGGCCTCTTTGAACCGTTCGTGATTCTTGTCGAGGATGCCCGACAAGGGCATGTCTTTACCCATGATGGGCGGAGGCATGGCCTTGGTGAGTTTCTCCCCCATCCCGAACGGGAAGCCGAGGACGCGCGAGGAGTCCTTGAGCGCCTGCTTGGCCTTGATCGTTCCGTACGTGACGATCTGCGCTACACGTTCGTCGCCATACTTCTCGGTGACGTAGCGGATCACCTCACCCCGGCGACGGTCGTCGAAGTCGACATCGAAGTCGGGCATGGAGACACGGTCGGGATTCAAGAAACGCTCGAACAGGAGACCGTGAACGAGCGGGTCGAGGTCGGTGATGCCCATGGCGTAGGCAGCCATGGACCCGGCGCCCGAGCCACGACCCGGCCCGACTCGGATTCCGTTGCGCTTTGACCATCCGATGAAGTCGGCGACGACGAGGAAGTAGCCAGGGAATCCCATTTGCGTGATGACGCCGGCTTCGTAATCCGCACGGGCCCGGACCTCGTCGGAGATGCCGCCCGGGTATCGCGTCTGGAGGCCGCGCTCGACCTCCTCGAGGAACCAACTGGCCTCCGTGTGACCATCGGGAACCGGATACCGCGGCATGTAGTTGGCGGATTCATTAAACGTGACGGTGCAGCGCTCGGCGATGAGCAGGGTGTTGTCGCAGGCCTCGGGATGATCGCGGAACAACGCCCGCATCTCAGCGGCGGATTTGAGGTAGAACTCGTCCGAGTCGAACTTGAATCGGTTCGGATCGTCGAGGGTCGAGCCAGACTGCACACAGAGAAGAGCCGCGTGCGCGGTGGAATCGTGCGCGTGCGTGTAATGGAGATCATTTGTGGCCACGAGGGGCATGCCGAGCTCTTTCGCGAGCTGCAGGAGCTGAGTCATCGTTCGACGTTCGATCTCGATGCCGTGATCCATGATCTCGGCGAAGAAGTTCTCCTTGCCGAAGATGTCCTGGAACTCGGCTGCCGCCCGTTTGGCTTCCTCGTATTGGCCCAGTCGCAGACGCGTCTGCACTTCGCCACCCACACAACCGGTGGTGGCGATGACCCCCTTCGAATAGTTCTGGAGAAGTTCGCGATCCATGCGGGGCTTGAAGTAGTAGCCCTCGATCGATGCGAGTGAGGAGAGACGGAAGAGGTTGTGCATCCCCTCGTTGTTCTCCGACAGGAGTGTCATGTGGGTATAAGCGCCCGAGCCTCCGACGTCGTCCTGCGACTGGTGCTGCCCACCCCATCGGACACGCGTCTTGTCGCTGCGATGAGTGCCGGGAGTGATGTACGCCTCAGTACCGATGATCGGCTTGAGGCCTGCCGCGGTCGCCTGTCTCCAGAAGTCGTAGGCGCCGAACATGTTCCCGTGGTCGGTAACGGCGATAGCGGGCATGCCCTGCTCTGCAGCTGCCTGCGTGAGCGGGCCGACGCGCGCCGCGCCGTCCAACATCGAATACTCGCTATGTACGTGGAGGTGCACAAACGAGTCGCTGGCAGAAGGCACTGACGAGGGCACTGGCACTCCGGATCGAGGACGGGAATCCAGCCTAAACCGACCCGTGGCGAGCTTTCTTCTGACGCGCCCTAGTCGTCTCGGAGCGTATCAAGCGCCGCTTGAAGGTCAGCGGGATAGGGCGATTCGAAGACGACAATCTCCCCCGTAGTCGGATGCTCGAATCCAAGCCGACGCGCGTGCAACCACTGGCGAGTAAGCCCCAGGCGCGCCGAGAGTGTGGGGTCGGCGCCGTACATGGCATCTCCCACACACGGATGCCGCTGGGCGGCCATATGAACGCGAATCTGATGGGTTCGCCCGGTCTCGAGTTGAATCTCGAGCAAGGTGGCGGCGGGGAACGCCTCGAGGGTCTCGTAGTGGGTGACGCTCGGTTTACCGTCGGACACGACAGCAAACTTCCAGCTGGCACCGGGGTGTCGCCCGAGGGGGGCGTCGATCGTTCCCGCGGTGGGATCCGGGTGCCCCTGCACAACGGCGTGATAGATCTTCTCCACCTCGCGGTCGTGGAACGCGCGTTTGAGCGCGGTGTACGCTCGCTCGCTCTTGGCAACCACCATCAGTCCGCTTGTGCCGACATCCAGACGGTGGACGATCCCCTGACGTTCCGCCGCGCCGGTCGTGGCAATGGTGTATCCCGCCCCCGCCAGCGCTCCCAGCACGGTCGGACCATCCCAACCGATGCTCGGGTGAGCAGCGACACCGGCAGGCTTGTCCACCACAACGATGTCCTCGTCGTCATAGACGATTCCGAAGCCTGGGACCTGGGTGGCGACAACGGCGGGCTCCGACTTGCTCTCCCATTCGACCTCGAGGTGGCCGCCCGCGACGAGCCGATCCGACTTGCCGAGCACACGGCCATCGAGACTCGCGCCACCCTGGCCGACGATGTCGGCAGCGAAGGTTCGCGATAAACCGAGAAGCCGAGCCAGCGCTGCATCAGCGCGCTCGCCCGCGAGCCCATCGGGCACGGGTAGGCTACGGCGTTCCATTGTCTGGCTGGTCCTCTCGAGGTCGTTATGAGCACAAAGAAGCGGCGGCAGGAACTCGAGAGCCCGTGAGCTCGATCGTCCCTGCCGCCGCTTCGATGGTTAGTTCTGGGTGAACCCGCCCGTGTAGTCGGTGGGCTGCGCTGCAGGTGCCGGCGGGAACTGCGGAGCGCTGTACTGCGGGGCAGGGGCCGCGTACTGGGGAGCTGCCGGCTCGGCCTGGGCCTCGACGGGAGCGGGCGCCGCCGGAGCAGCTACCGGAGCTGGCGTGGGTGCCGCGCTCAGTTCGCTCGACGAGTCGAGGTCCCGCAGCTGGCCCTCGATGTAGCCGCGAAGCTTCTGACGGTACTCGCGCTCGAAGGTGCGAAGTTCCTCGATACGCGTCTCGAGGGACGTGCGCTCCTGCTCGAGCGAACTGAGCTCGGCACGCTGGCGGGATTCGGCCTCGGAGACGATCCGCGCCGCGGTCGCGTGACCTTCGGCGATGAGAGCGTCACGCTTTTCGACACCTTCGCGCACGTGCTCCTCGTGGAGGCGACGCGCAAGCTGGAGCAGGTTGTTGGTGTTACCCGGATCCATGGACGCGGCATCGGCCTGCGGGAACGCGGCCGGCGCAGGCGCAGGGGCGGCAACAGGAGCGGGCACCGGTGCCGCAACAGCCGGCTCGGGCTGGGCGAACGACGGCTGCTGAGCCTGGCGCTGAAGCTCATTGATGCGGGAGTCGCTGGCAACCAGGCGCTGGCGAAGCTCGTCGTTCTCCTGGTTCAGACGGCGCAGTTCTACAACGACCTCATCGAGGAAGTCATCCACCTCATCCTGGTCGTAGCCCTCGCGGAACTTCGTGGGCTGGAACCGCTTGTTGACTACATCTTCAGGAGTAAGAGCCATTGGTGAACCTCTAGGACTTTCTTTCAACGTCTACTTAACGTTTAGCTAAGCACCACACTCTACACCGGTGGGCGATCGCTCAATCGGCTTTCCAGGGTACCGCGATGTGCCCTAGTTCATGAAGCCCAGAGTGATCGACATCAGGATGATCACAACGAGCATCACGATGCTCCAGGCGAAATCGAGCGCTGCACCACCGATCCGCAATGGCGGAATAACCCGTCGGACGAGCCTGATGGGCGGATCCGTCACCAGGTAGGCGAACTCCGCGAGGACGAGCACGAGACCCTTCGGTCGCCACTGGCGGGCCAGCATGCGCGCGAGGTCGAGCACAAATCGCCCCCACATGAGAATGAAGAAAACGACGAGTGCCACGTAGATAACGGTGGCGACGAGCGAAACGAAGAAGGGCACCCGGACAGCGTATCCGCCGTCAGTCGACGTCAGCTGCGCGAGGTGTTAACCCTGCGCGAAAAACGATGCGTCGACGTCCGCGTCGACCTCGGAGTGGTCGCCGCGCACCTCCACGTAGGACGGTGAGAGGAGAAAAACCTTGCTCGTGACCCGCTCGATCTTGCCATAGAGCCCCTGCGAGAGACCACTCGCGAAATCGATAAGACGACGGGCATCCTGCTCGCTCATCTGAGTCAGATCGATGATGACAGGGATGCCCTCACGGTAGTTCTCAGCGATGAGCTGGGCATCCTTGTACTGACGCGGACGGACCGTGAGGATCTCGTTCATCTCCGGTGCAGCGGACCGCGAGGCGCGGCGGAGAGGCGTCACCTGCGCACGGGCCGCGGACGGGCTCGACGACGCGGGCGCAACGGGAGCAGCAGGACCGACAGGGCCTTCCTGCTCGTACTCGTAGTCCTCGTCGGCGAGGCCGAGATAGACCATGGTCTTGCGCAGCGGGTTTGCCATCGTGTCCTCCGAATGTGTGGCTCGTGTGTCGAGATTAACCAATGGCCGGGCGATTGCCCGTGATTGCCGTGCCTATGCGTAGGTGTGTCGCGCCTTCGAGGATGGCCTCCTCGAAATCCCCCGACATACCCATCGACAGGTTGACGGCATTCGGATGCTCGCGCTGCAGCCGCTCAGAGAGCTCTCGTACGAGCGCGAAGGACCGGCGAGGCTCAGCGTCCAGCGGTGCAACGGCCATAAGCCCCTGAAGGGTCAATCCGGGGGTGGACTCGATCCGATCGGCAAGCCTACCGACCTCTGCGGGCTGAACGCCGCCTCGAGCGGGATCGTCGGTCAGATTGACCTGGAGAAACACATCGACCGGATTGCCCGCCCCGCCGAGCGAAGCCACGAGGGACTCCCTATCGACAGCGTGGATGACGCGTGCGTACTCTCGCACTTTGCGTGCCTTCTTGGACTGAAGTTGCCCAACAAAGTGCCAGGTGAGATCGAGATCAGAGAGTTCGGCCACTTTGAGTTCGGCTTCCTGGTGCCGACTCTCCCCGACATTTCGCACGCCCTCATGGAACAGCTCACGGACGAGGGACGCCGGATGGAACTTCGTTACCACGATGGTCGTGACGTCGTCCGGCGATCGACCGGCCGTGCGTAGTGCCGCGTCGACACGCTCGCGAACAATCGCGAGACGATCCCGTACAGAGTCGGACTCGGGTGTCTCCATCTGCGACGAGTGCTCCCTATTTCAGGAAGTCAGGAACGTCGAGGTCGGCATCGTCGTCGTCGAACGCACCCCTGTCGATGGGCGCGGTGTGGACGAGGCTCGGCTCGGGGGTCCACGTGGACTCCTCCGCGGCATCCGCAGTGACGGCGGCGGTGGGCTCCCCCTCGGGCACGACATAGTTGCTCCGGCGCGATTCCACCGGCTTGGGAGCAGGCTCTCCACCGTCGAACCCGGCGGCGATCACCGTGACACGAACCTCGTCGCCGAGAGTGTCGTCGATGACAGCGCCGAAGATGATGTTCGCCTCGGGATGCACGGCTTCCTGCACCAGGCGTGCAGCGTCGTTGATCTCGAAGATGCCGAGGTTGGAGCCTCCCTGGACTGACAGGAGCACACCGTGGGCGCCGTCGATGGAGGCCTCAAGAAGGGGTGACGCGACCGCGATTTCGGCTGCCTTGATCGCCCGATCGGCTCCCCGCGCCGAACCGATGCCCATGAGAGCCGATCCGGCACCGAGCATGACCGACTTGACGTCGGCGAAGTCGAGGTTGATGAGGCCGGGGGTCGTAATGAGGTCAGTGATTCCCTGGACACCGGCGAGCAGTACCTGGTCGGCCGTGGAGAACGCCTCGAGCATGCTGATGCCCCGGTCGCTGATCTCGAGGAGGCGATCGTTGGGAACGACGATGAGCGTGTCGACTTCGTTCTTGAGGGTTGCCACTCCGAGTTCCGCCTGGGCGGAGCGTCGCTTGCCTTCGAAGCCGAACGGCTTGGTCACTACACCGATCGTGAGCGCACCAATGGACTTGGCGATGCGAGCGACAACAGGAGCACCACCCGTACCCGTGCCACCACCTTCGCCAGCGGTAACAAAAACCATGTCGGCCCCGGCGAGGGCTTCCTCGATCTCCTCGGCGTGATCTTCGGCTGCGCGCCGACCCACTTCGGGGTCCGCCCCTGCTCCGAGTCCGCGCGTCAACTCACGACCAACGTCGAGCTTGACGTCAGCGTCGCTCATGAGCAGCGCTTGAGCATCGGTGTTAATTGCGATGAATTCGACACCTCGCAAGCCGAGTTCGATCATGCGGTTGACCGCATTAACTCCGCCGCCGCCGATGCCGACGACCTTGATTACCGCCAGGTAGTTCTGGTTTGACGTCACGTCCGGCCTCCGCTTGCTCGTGAGTGGAGCAAACCTTCAACCTCTACTTGAGGATAAAAGTTTTACTCACTATGATGATCTGCAACGAGGCTAAGTCGGGGTACGCCCGGTCGGCGGTACGCCATGCCGCGTGTCGTGAATCGCGCGCTACGCCGGGCGGAATACACCGTTCGTCGGGGCGGAGACATCGAACTCCCCCGCCTGATTCGGGTCGGTCACCGAGATGAGCGCTTCAAGTAGCGCCGCCTTGCGAGCCGAATCATCAGCGGCACCCCACGCAACACGCTGCCCGACCCCGCTCAGCACAAGGCTCACGTCGTCCTGCGTGTGTGCGGTCACCGAATCGACCCGAGCCAGGAGATCTGGCGGCAGGGCGAGAAGCACATCGACGGCGGCGCGGAATCGTGGAGAACGGGCATCCGCTCCCCCGAGATCGACAAGCGGAACACCCGCGATCCTCTCGGTCGACTCCTGGAGCACAACACCGGCGGGGTCGACGAGTGCGAAACCCGACCCCGTGCTGATCACCGCGGCCGGTTGGCGTTCGGAAAGTGTCACGACCAGGGTGCCAGGCGGGATCGTCTGCGTGATGTAGCTACGCACGAGTGGAAACGCCGAGAGCTCTCGCTCGATCGTGCCCGTGTCGAGCAAGGCGAGCGGAGTGCCGAGCTGATCATCGAGAGCAGCGACGATATCGGCGGGATTGACGCGGGAGGCACCCTCGACTCGGATCTCACGCAGGGCGAGAAGAGGCGAGAAGACAGCCGTGACGACAAGCCCCGCGAGAGTGACCACGACACCACCCGCGGCGATCAATCCAATCTTTCGATTACGGCTTCGTCGCGTGAAGCGACGGACCTCTGCCCGCTCCGCCTTGCGACGATCACGGGCGGCGCGGCGCAATTCTGCACGCGCCGCAGCGTCGGGTCGTACGGAACGGGATGCACGTGGGAGACGCTGCGTGGTCGGGGTGATGACCGATGCATCCCGTTGAGGCTTGGTTCGGGGAGACGTGACACGCGGCTCGGGTGTCGTCTTCTGTGCCGCTTTCGGCGCCGCGTGAGGAGCCGCGCCACGGGATTTCGGCGAGCGAGCGGGCTTCGCCGGGCGAGCAGGCTCCGGCCGCGACGCGTCGAACCCCTCTGGTCGCTTCACGTCAGCTCTCGAGAGGTGCCTCGAGTGCGTCAAGCACTTGTGGCACGATGCGGTACACGTCGCCGCAGGACAACGTCATGATCAGATCCCCGGGGCGGGCGATTGCGGCCGCTCTCCGTGCTGCGTCATCCCAGTCCGGGAGGTAGTCGACACGCGAGGGGTCGGCGAAACGCTCCGAGACGAGCGCACCGGTGACACCGGGGACGGGGTCCTCCCGTGCGCCATAAACGTCGAGAACGATCGTGTGATCGGCAAGAGCCTCGTACGTCTCTGCGAATTCGCCTGCCATCGCCTGCGTCCGGCTGTACAGGTGTGGCTGATGGATGGCGATGAGACGCCCCTCGCCGAGCACCGATCTAGCTCCGCTCAGAGCGGCAGCAACCTCGGTCGGGTGATGAGCGTAGTCATCGTAGACGCTGACCCCGCGAACCGTTCCATGCAGCTCGAAGCGGCGTTCGGTGCCGCCAAAAGAGCCGATACCCGCAAGCGAGGCCTTCGGATCGAACCCCAAGCCCACGAGGACGGCGAAGGCCCCTGCCGCGTTGATGGCATTGTGCCGCCCCGGCACGCGCAAGGTGGCGTTGTACTGCACACCCTCGTAGGTCACCGAAAAGGCCACAGGGCCAGAGGTGCTGATATTCGAGACGCGCACGTCCGCGCTCTCGTCCTCACCGAAGGTCACAACCCGTTTGTGCTCCAGACGAGTCGTGACACGACGCGCTCCCGCGTCATCCGACGAGATCACCACAAGTTCCGAGGCACGGTTAGCGAACGTGACGAAAGCCGCATCGAAGGCGTCGTGATCCCCGTAGTGGTCGAGGTGGTCGGCGTCGACGTTAGTGATGAGTGCGACCGCGGTGTCGTACAACAGGAACGAGCCATCCGACTCATCCGCCTCGACAACAAAAAGCTCACCCGAGCCGAAGGCGGAGCTAACCCCCAGGGACTGGATGACGCCGCCGTTGACGAAGCTCGGATCGGCACCAAGCTCGAGAAGGGCCGTGATGATCATGCCCGTCGACGTCGTTTTTCCGTGCGCTCCCGCCACAGCGACCAATCGCGCGCGGTTGATCAGCCAGGCGAGGGCCTGCGAGCGATGAAGGACGGGGATGCCCCTCTCGACCGCCGCGAGATATTCGGGGTTGTCGGGCCACAGAGCCCCGGTGTACACGAGGGCATCCGCCTGCGCGAGACCCGGGTTCGAGGCCGAGTGCCCGATGGAGACGGTTGCACCTAGCTCGCGCAACTGCTCGGTGTTGTGATTCTCCGTGCGATCGGAGCCCGAGACCGTATGGTCGGCGGCAAGGAAGAGCCGAGCGATGCCGCTCATCCCGGATCCACCGATCCCGACGAAATGAACGGCTCCGAGGTCGGCGGGAAGGGGCAGAGAGAGGTCCGGTTTGATCATCGCGCTCGATGCTACCCGTCGTGAACCGAGGAACCCGACGAACGGGCCTCGTGGATGATGTCGATCATTCGATCCGTCCCATCGATCGCGCCGACTGTGGCAATACGCGCTGCCATGTCCGCGATCCGAGCACGATCACCGAGGAGAGGCACGAGCTCGTCGGCGACCCAACGCGGCGTGAAGTCAGCGTCGCGAACAACGATCGCCCCGCCGACCTCCAGCGACTCGCGGGCGTTCATCCGCTGCTCACCATTTCCCGACGCGTAGGGCACGAACACAGCGGGGATGCCGAGTGCGGTCAGCTCAGCAACCGTTGACGTGCCCGAGCGCGATAGAGACAGATCGGCAACCGCGAGGGCGAGCTCCATCCGGTCGCAGTACTTGAGCACACGATATCCGGGCAGTCCGGGGTCCTTCAGTTCGTCACGGTATTCACCCGTGACATGGATGACCTGCCAGCCGGCCCCAAGGATCAGGGCGATGGCCTCCGACACTGTCTCGTTGATTCTGAGAGCGCCCGATGACCCTCCCGTAACGAGAAGGGTCGGACGCTCGTCCAGACCGAAGAACTCACGAGCCTCTGCCCTAGCTGCGAAACGGTCGAGCCTCTCGATCTCTCGGCGCAGGGGCATACCCACCCAGGTGGCGTTCGGCAATGGTGTGCCCCTGAAGGCCACTCCGACGGTCGACGCGAAGCGGGCTCCGAGCCGATTGGCGATACCCGGCCGAGCGTTAGCCTCGTGGAGGGACAGTGGCACTCGCTCGGCTCGCGCCGCGAGATAGGCAGGAGCCGAGGCATAACCCCCGAATCCCACGACCACGTCGACGGCACGATCCCGGAGAATGGCGCGAACATCGTCGACGGCCGCCCGCAAGCGCCTCGGGAAACTCAGGGCCGCCCGCCCCGGTCGGCGCGGGAACGGCAAACGCTCGATGGTCAGGAGCTCGTACCCGCGCTCCGGCACGAGTCTCGACTCGAGCCCCTCCCGTGTGCCAAGCACGAGGATCGTCGATTCGGGTTCGCGCTCACGGATCCGGTCGGCGACAGCGAGAAGCGGATTGACGTGTCCCGCTGTTCCGCCGCCCGCAAGGAGATAGGTGGTCACGGGACGGTCAACCTCGTCTCTTTGGCAGGCCGTCGGGAATGAGTCTCGAACCGAATGCTGGCTCGACGAACGATGGGTCGCGGTCCGGTTCGCGATGCCGGGCGAACGACAGCACGATTCCGATTCCCAGCAGGTTCGCCAGGAGCGCTGAACCACCGGCGGATATCAGCGGCAGCGGAACACCGAGCACCGGCAGAACACCCAGAACGACAGCAATATTGACGAATGCCTGGCCGATCACCCACACCATGACACCCGCCGTGACGATCCTCGCGAAGGAATCCTTCGTTCCGCGGATGACACGGACGAACGCGATCGCGAGTACAACGAAGAGTGCGAGCACTACGACCGCTCCGACGAGGCCCAGTTCCTCACCGATGATCGCGAAGATGAAGTCACTCTCGGCGTGCGGAAGCCAGTTCCAACTCGCCTTGGAGTTTCCGAGTCCCACCCCGGTGAGTCCCCCGTTGGCCAGTGCCCACGTTCCGTGGAGCACCTGCCAGCAGCTGCCCGAGTAGTCCTGCTCGCCGCATCCGTTCAACCACGTGCTGATGCGCGAGCTTCGCGAGGAACTCGCCATAGCGAAGGCGACGCCGAGAAGCGCAATTCCGACAACGGAAATCGCGAGGAAACGAAGTTTGACCCCCGCGAAAAACAGGGTCCCGAGCACGATGAGCACCATGATCATCGCGGTGCCGAGATCATTGCCGATCAACACGAACAGGATTGCGATACCCGCAATAGGGGCAATCGGCAGAGCGACGTGTTTCCAGTCCCCCAGGAGCTCCTGCTTGGTCGAGAGCACCCAGGCAATCCACACGATCAGTGCGACTTTGACGAACTCAGACGGCTGAGCGTTGAAGCCTGCGATGGAGATCCAGTTCTGGTTTCCGCCATACCCCCAGCCGATTCCTGGCACAAAAACCAGTAGCTGCAGCGCACCACCGATGAGCAGCGCGGGCCACGCCCAGCGCTTCCAGAAGCGCGGCGGCATTCGTGAGGCGACCAACATGAGGGGGATGCCGATGATCGCGTAGAGGGACTGCCGGAGGAACACACCGAACGGACTCGCATCCGCGGAGATCTCGACGACAAACGATGCCGACAGGACCATCACCAGTCCGAAGACCACAAGGAAGAGGGTGGTTCCGAGAAGGAGGAAGTAGGTGCGGTTCTCCGCGGCAAAGAGGCTCATGACCGGCACGCGGACAGTGGCAGGCCGTCCTCGATCAGGTGGGGGTGTCTGACGACCCTTGTTCGCCGGATGGCGGGTTGTTGTCATCTCCCGCACCTCCAGCATGGTGTCGCACTGCTTCCGCGAACCGTGTGCCACGATCCGCGTAGTCCTTGAACTGATCCATGGATGCCGCTGCCGGCGCCAGCAGCACCACATCGCCATCGCGGGCGACGTCGGCTGCAAGCCGCACCGCTTGCGGCATCACCTCATCAGTGTCATCCGCAACCACCTGGAACAGGGGCACGTCGGGCGCGTGTCGCTGGAATGCCGCCACGACATCCTGGCGGTCCTCACCGATCACCACCACCGATCGCAGACGCGCGACGTGTGCCGTCACGAGCGGGCTGAGGTCGACCCCCTTGAGGAGCCCCCCGACGATCCAGACGACCGAACTGAACGACGTCAGTGACGCGTTCGCTGCGTGGGGATTGGTCGCCTTCGAGTCATCGACCCACACCACACCATCGAACGATGAGACGGTTTCCATACGGTGGTGATCGACCTCAAAACTCAGGAGGCCATCGTGGACGTCCTCGGGTGCCACACCGGCCGCCCGAACGAGTGCTGAGGCAGCGAGCACGTTTGCAGCCATGTGTGGCGAGGCCAGGCCAACCTGCCGGAGCTCGTCGATCGTCGAGAGCTCGAACGCGGAGCGGTGTCGTTCGTCATGGAATGCCCGATCGACGAGGATGCCGTCGACGATTCCCACATCGCTCGGTCCGGGAGAACCGAGCCCGAAGCCGATCGCTCTGCAGCCTTCCTCCACCTCCGCGTCCTCCACGAGGCGCATCGTCGTCTCGTCCGCGAGGTTGTAGACACACGCCACCCGTGTGTTCGCGTACACGGTTCCCTTCGTCTCGGCATAGGCGTCGAAACTTCCGTGCCAGTCGAGGTGATCGTCGGCGACGTTGAGACACACGGAGGCCAGAGGATGCACCGCGCCGACCCCGGTTCGCGGCATCCAGTGCAATTGAAAACTCGAGAGTTCCACGACGAGCACGTCGAAGCCAGCGGGATAACGCACAGCATCCAGCACGGGAATGCCGATGTTGCCGACGGCGGCCGCACGGCGGCCGGAAGCACCGAGGAGATGGGCCGCGAGTTGGGTCGTGGTCGTTTTTCCATTGGTTCCGGTCACGAGGATCCACTCGGCGGGCGGCGAAACCTTGTCCCGGAGCCGCCACGCGAGTTCGATGTCACCCCAGAGTGGGATGCTCGCACTCTGGGCCCACCGCACGAGGGTGTGATCGGGTGCATAACCCGGCGAGACGACAACGAGCTCTGGCTCGAACGCTGTCAGCTCTCGCGGGACCACCGTGGAGTCGGACTGGAGGATGAGGGTGCCACCGATAACGGACAGCAATTCGACTCGCTCGTCCGTCGCTGAAGCAGCGACAACAACAACCGTGGCGCCGAGTTCGATCAGGGTGTCGGCAACCGAGAAACCGGTCGAGCCGAGGCCGAGAACGGCGACACGCAGTCCGGTCCAATCGGAATGCCAGCTATCGAGTGAGTCCAGGTCTCGCACTTACTGATTGACCCATTCCACGTAGAAGAGTCCTACACCCACCGCAACAAAGAGGGCGGAGATAAGCCAAAAACGCACAACCACCGTGACTTCGGCCCAACCTTTGAGTTCGAAGTGGTGGTGGAGGGGACTCATCAGGAAGATTCGTTTACCGCCGGAGATCTTGAAGTACGCCCGCTGCAGGATCACCGAGCCCGTGACGACGAGGAAGAGCCCACCGATGAGGACGAGGAGCAGTTCGGTGCGGCTGAGGATTGCCAAGCCGGCCAACGCACCGCCGAGACCGAGAGCACCGGTGTCACCCATGAAGATCTGGGCGGGAGACGTGTTCCACCAGAGGAAGCCGATGAGGCCACCCGCGATCGCCGCGGCGATGACGGCGAGGTCGAGGGGGTCGCGCACGTCGTAACACTTGTACAGCAGGTCCGGGTCGATCGACGGGTTGCTGCAGGACTGGTTGAACTGCCAGAAGCCGATGAAGATGTACGACGAGATGGCGAAGATGGCAGCTCCGGATGCGAGGCCATCGAGGCCATCGGCAACGTTCACGCCGTTCGACGCGCTCACGATAATGAGCGTGACCCACACCGCGAACAGGATCGCCGTGAAGCTACCGAACACCGCGAAATCGAGCCATTGGATGTCACGGATAACCGAAATCATCGTCGAGGCCGGAGTCAGGCCGTTCGCATCGGGAAAGTTCAGCGCCAACGCCGCGAATCCCGCAGCGACGATGACCTGTCCGAGGACCTTGGACCACCCGCCAAGGCCGAGGCTCTGCTGCTTGCGTGTCTTCAGGAAGTCATCGATGAACCCGATCAAGCCGAGTCCCACCATGAGGTAGATCACGAGCAGGCCCGAGATCCCGGGAACATCCCCGACGACCCAGTGCCCCACAAAATAGCCGAGCGTGGCACCGAGGATGAAGACGATCCCGCCCATCGTCGGCGTGCCGCGTTTTGTGTGGTGCGACTGCGGTCCGTCGTCGCGGATGAACTGTCCCCACTTGAGGCGGACGAACAGCTTGATAAAAACGGGAGTCAAAAAGAGCGTGAACGCGAGGGCGAAAGCTCCGGCGATGAGGAGTGCGATCATCCGTCGACTCCTGCCACCCGGTCGCCGAGGAATCGAAGCCCAGCCGAGCCAGACGACTTCACAAGCACAACATCCCCGGGACGGAGTTCCTCACGAAGCACATCGTAGGCCTCATCGGCGTCAGCGACGAGGACCGACTCTCCGTCCCACGAACCCTCGAGACCGGCCGCGTTGTGAATGTGTCGAGCAGCATGCCCGACGACCACGAGCTTTCGAATGTTGAGACGAACGACGAGTCGACCGATGCGATCGTGCTCCTCGTCCGAGAATTCACCCAACTCTGCCATCTCGCCGAGGACGGCGACCGATCGCTGGTCGGGTGCCGTCACCTGCGCGAGGGTCTTGAGGGCAGCTGCCATCGAGTCGGGGCTCGCGTTGTACGCGTCATTGATGACGACGACACCGTCCTCCCGTGGCTGCACCTCCATTCGCCACCGAGCGGCCTTGGCAAGTCCCCCGAGCGCCGCCACCGCGCGCTCAGGAGGGACGCCGAGTGCTCGAGTCGCTGCGATCGCGGCAAGGGCATTCATCGCGTGGTGCTCGCCGAGAATGCGCAGGTCGACGGGGATCGAGGTCTCATCGACGAGGAGGGTGAAGGAAGTGCCGGATGCCGAGCCGACGACATCCGTCGCCCGAACCTCAGCGCGATCATCCAGTCCAAACCACACGACCGACGCACGAGTTTTGTCGGCCATACGGACAACGCGCGGGTCGTCGATGTTCAGCACGGCAACGGCGGTCTCGGGCAAATCGGTGACCATCTCGGACTTTGCGGTCTCCACGGCATCCGGTCCCCCGAACTCGCCGACGTGGGCAAGGCCGACCTTCAGAACGATCCCGACATCGGGCGTCACGATGCGAATGAGAGACGCGATCTCGCCGATAGCACTGGCCCCCATCTCGACCACGAGGTACTCGGTGTCGTCATCCACACCGAGCATCGAGATTGGCGCGCCGACGTGGTTGTTAAAGGAGCCGAAGGGTGCGACGGTGGGGCCCTCCTGTTCGAGGATGGCCCGCAGCATGTTCTTGGTTGTCGTTTTGCCGTTCGATCCCGTGACGGCGACCACTTTAAGTCGCCCCCGACCCCGGACACGCGCAACGACCTCGCGAGCGAGCGTCGCCAGCGCCGCGACACCATCCGGTACCACGATCTGAGTGATCGCGACATCCACCGCTCGCTCGACGACGGCCGCCGAGGCCCCGAGTTCCGCCGCTGCACCGACGAAGAGGTGACCGTCCGTGCTCTCACCGGGGAGTGCGAAGAACAGTGCGCCCGGCGTGACCTTACGAGAGTCGGTGTGCACCTCCCCCGAGATAGTCGAGTCCGCAGAATCCGCGTCGGCAAGAACCAACTGGCCGCCGACGATGTCTGAGAGATCCTGCATCGTGAGTTCGATCACGACCAACCCGCTTCCCTGAGCGCCAGTCGCGCCTCTTCTCGTGCATCGAACGGGACTTTCTCACCGCGGATGTCGATATGGTCCTCATGCCCCGGGCCAGCCCACAGGACCGCATCGTTTTCGCCCGCGAGGCTCACGGCGAGTCGAATGGCCTTGCCCGGCGCCTCCACCTCGTGGATCTCGGCCGGATCGTGCGCGGAGCGGGCTCCCTCAAGGAGCACCGAGCGGATTGATGCCGGGTCTTCGAAACGCGGGTTGTAGTCGGTCACGACGAGGACATCTGCGCCTTCGGACGCGATGCGGCCCATCTCGTGTCTCTTTCCGGAGTCCCGATCGCCATCCGCCCCGAAAACCATAATGATGCGGCCTTCAACTACGCGCCGTACCGCGTCGAGCGTGACGGTAAAGGCGTCCGGACTGTGACCGTAGTCGACGAAGAGGGCGGGGCCTCTGCTCTCGGAGACTCGCTCGACGCGACCGGGAATACGAGTCACGATCTCCCCATCGCGATCGAGAACGTGCCCGATAGCGTCGAGGTCGAAACCCGCCTCGACAAGCATGACGATAGCGACAGCCGCATTGGCCGCCATGTGGTGCCCAATAACCCCGACACTCGTCCGGATGCTGCGTCCCGATGGCCCGGTGAGCTCGAACTCCGTGCCGTCCACCCGCTCCTGAAGTACCGTCACCGTCCAATCGGCATCGACATTGGGGAGCGATGTCACGGTGGTGACGGGGATGTGACATTCATCGACGACACGGTGGCCCCACTCGGAGTCGAGGGACACCACGGCGCGTTTCGCCCGGTCGGGAGAGAACAGCGGAAGTTTGGCCGCGAAGTACTCTTCCATGTCCGCGTAGTCATCGAAATGGTCGCGACTGAGGTTCAGAAATGCCGCAACATCAAACACGATGCCGTCAACCCTGCGCCGCGTGAGAGCTTGCGCGCTGACTTCGATCGTGACGGCGCGGACTTCGTTCTCCCGCATGCGCGCGAGAAGTCCGTGAACTTCAGTCGCCTCCGGTGTCGTGAGTTCGCTCGTGATGGCCGTCGACCCGATAGCGCGCTCGGCGGTAGTCGAGAGCCCCGCAACGAGCCCCAATTGACCGAGGATGCCGTGGAGCAGGTAGGAAACACTCGTTTTCCCGTTGGTTCCGGTAACCGCGAGGAGTAGTGGCGGAGATTCGATCGTGCGGTACACCCACGCGGAAATGTCTCCGAGGGCTTCCCGCGGAGATTCGACGATCACAATGGGCAGACCAGAGTCGGCGGCGATCTCCGCACCCTCCGGATCGGTGAGAACCGCGACGGCGCCGCGCTCACGAGCGCCCGAGGCGAGGGCGGCACCGTGGCGGTGGGCTCCCCGCAAACCGACGAACACGTCACCGGGGATGATCTTGCGATTGTCGAGGGCGATGCCCGTGACCTCGACCCCGTCGATGTCACCGCGCACGTCGAGCCCGAATTCCTCGACGAGAGTCGAAAGTGGGCGTGAGATCGGATGCTCGGGACGGAGAAGGGAACTATCGCCGTCCTGCACTCGGTCCTCCTGTGTTCTTGCCCCGTCTCACCAGTGGAGTGGAAGGGACGGTGACTGCTGCCCCGATGGCGGGACGCGGAACGTGGTCAGCGTCTGAGCCATCACGTCGTGGAACGTCGTGGCGATTGCAGTCGAGTTATACATGCTAGTGGGGATGCCCGCGCTCACAGCAACCACGTACTGGGGATCCTCGGCCGGTGCCATGCCCGCAAACGAGATCACGGTCTTGTCGCCGTAGACGCCGTTCTCCGCGACCTCGGCCGTGCCACTCTTGGCGGCGATGCGGTATCCGGGGATTGCGAGCATGTCGTGGTTGCCGCCGACCGAGACGATGCTCTCCATCATGTCGAGGGTCTGTCGAGCGGCGTCCTCCGAGATGACACGGCGCTCCTCCCCCTGCGGCAGGTCGGTCACGGTGCCATCGGGCTGTTCGCATCCTTCAACGAGGACAACGGGGGTTCTCACACCGTCATTGGCAATCGCCTGATAGGCGCTTGCGAGCTGAACCGTCGTCAGTGTGAGGCCCTGCCCGAATTGGACGGTGTAGTTGGTCCGCTCGTCCCAGTCCTGCGTTTCGTGGACGAGACCCTCGGATTCCGACAGGAAGCCGACCTCCGTCGCTTGGTTGAGTCCGAAGGCGAGCATGTAGTTGCGTCGGGTCTCCGCGTCGAGTCCCGCAGAAAGAATGGAGAACGCGGTGTTGGACGAGTCCACCAATGCGCCGGTCAAGGTGTAGGGGGTGTCCTCGTGCGCCCAGGCGTCCTTGATGTAGCCACCGTCGGAGAGGTAGATACGACCGGGGGCCATAACCTGCGTGTAGGGGTCGGCGACGCCGGCGTCGATGAGGCTTGCCGCCGTCAGGGTCTTCATTGTGGAGCCAGGCTCGTATGCCCAGCTGAATGCCCGGGACCCGAGCGCATCGCGGCGCGCGAGGCTCGGATCATTCGGGTCGACGGTCGGATAGTCGACAACGGCCATGAGGTGGCCGTCGTCGACCCGCTGTACGACTGCGGTGACCCATTCCGCACCGAACTCGTTGTAGGCCTGGGCCATCCGTTGTTGGACGTAGAACTGAAGGTCACGATCGATGGTGAGCTTGAGCGTCCCGCCATCTTTTGGCTCCTGGGTGGTCACGAGGCTGCCCGGAAGACGGGTGCCGTCCTCGCCCTTCTCGTAGACCGCCGTTCCATTGGTGGATTTGAGACAGTCATTCTCGCTCAGCTCGACACCTGCTTGCGGGCCATCCGTTCCAAGGAATCCGACGAGATTCCCCGCGAGTTCCCCGTTCGGGTAGGTGCGGCTTGGGCGCAGCTCGAAGTACACCCACGGCACGTCGAGGTCACGAACCTTCTGGAACTCTTCGAGTGGAACACCCTTCTTGAGGTACACAAAATCCGATTCCGGATCCTCGGTAAGGACGGCGAGAAGGTCTGTCGGATTCTGTCCGGTCACTGCCGCGATCGATTCGAGTTCGGCCGTGACCGCGGCCGCGCCGTTCGTACGTCCGAGAGCGCTTCGGGGGGATGCCGTGATGTCGTAGCGTTCGACGGAGCCTGCCAGTACGGCTCCGTTGGTGTCGACAATGTTTCCGCGGACTCCGTAGGTCACGAGCTCTTGCGCCCGCTTCTCGAGTGCCGCCGCGTTGAGCTCCTGCGCCTGAACCAGTTGGATGTCGACGAGCCGCACCACAAATACCGAAACCACGGCGAAGATCGCGAGCACGGCGATGCTGATCCTGAGTCGGCTGCGTCGGGTTCTCATCCTGCGAAGATCCCTCTCGGTATTCGGTGACGGGTGGGGCGTATCAGTGAGTCACGGGCGCAGGCAGGGCATCCGTCGGCTGCTCTTGCTGCACTTCCGTGGTTGCTCCCACGGTTGGTGCGGCCTGCTGCGAGTCCAGTGTCGTCTGCGGTGCTTGCGGCGAGACCAACGGCATGCCGGTAAGCAGCGAGTTGCCAACGAGATTGCATGCGCCACCGCAGCCGGCAGGATCTACAGTGCCGGGGGCCGCAGCGATACCGCCGCTGCTCACGTCGAGAAAGAGCGGGCTCGCTCCGGGCACCATGCCGAGATTCGCGGCGTTCGCCGCGAGGTGTTGGGTCGAGCCGAGCAGGTCAAGACGCTCGGACAGGGCGTTCTCCTGACGCATGAGTTCCTTCTGCTGCGCTTGGAGAGCAGTGATCTGATAGGCGCCATCGGAAACGACGATGCTGAGCAGCAACTGCGCGCACAGGATGCCCGCAAGGCTCGCGACGATGACGAACGCGTACGTGGCGCGCGGCCTCCGCGTCGTGCCCGGGCGTTGTTGCGGGGCAGCGACGGGGGCAAGCTGCGGTTCGACGCGTTCCGGACGAACAGCGGGACGGGCGTAAGCGACGGCGGGGCTCATGTAACACTCCTGAGTCGTTCAGCGGCGCGAAGTCGCACGGGGGTGGATCGAGGGTTGTCGATGCGCTCCTCGTCTGAGGCCAGTTCCGCCCCACGCACGAGAAGCGAGAACTCCGGCTTGTGCTCGGGGAGTTCGACGGGGAGGCCCGCTGGAGCGGTCGAACGCGATCGGGATTGCAAAACGCGTTTGACGATCCTGTCCTCGAGCGATTGGTAGGACAGCACAACGATGCGACCGCCCACGCGAAGCGAATCGAGGGCCGCGGGAATCGCGCGCTCGAGAACCGAGAGCTCACTGTTGACCTCGATACGCAACGCCTGGAACACCCGCTTTGCAGGGTGGCCTGCCCGAGCAGCGGCAGCGGGAGTGGCAGCGGAGATGATGTCCACGAGGTCCGCGGAGGTCTCGATCGGCTGAACCTCGCGGCGTTGCACGATTCGGCTAGCGAAACGCGGCGCGAGTTTCTCGTCGCCGTAGTCGTAGAAGATTCTGCGGAGCTCCGACTCGGTGTAGGTCGCGAGCACCTCCCGTGCGGTGGGCCCGGTCGTGGCATCCATTCGCATGTCGAGCGGCGCGTCCTTCGAATAGGCGAACCCCCGATCTACCGTGTCGAGCTGCAGGGACGACACACCCAGATCGAAGAGGATGCCGTCGACTTCACGCAGCCCCAGTGTTTCGAGCACCGCGGGCAGCTCGTCGTAGACCGCGTGCACGAGATCGATGCGATCGGAGAACGGCGCAAGGCGTGCCGTCGAAAGCCCGAGCGCGTCCGTGTCTCGGTCGATTCCGACGAGGTGCACCGAAGGGAAACGCTCGAGCAGGGCCTCGGAGTGTCCGCCGAGTCCCAAAGTCGCGTCGACGACCACGGCGCCGTCCCGTTCGAGGGCAGGAGCAAGCAACTCGACACTGCGCTCGAGGAGTACGGGTACGTGCAGTGAGTTCTCAGTCATGATGTCGGGCTGGGTTCGCGAGCCCTGATCCCCATCCGGTTCGACCTGGCGTCGGGGAAGTACGTCAGGGCAGGCCGGCTGGGAGTCAGGGCTCGCGAACTAGAAGAGTCCCGGGATCACCTCCTCCGTGGTGTTCACGAAGTCGGACTCGGCCTCTGCGTAGTACTCGTTCCACGCCGTGGTGTCCCAGATCTCGGCCCGGTTGCCGGCACCGATGACGGTCAAGTCCCTGTCGAGCCCCGCATACTCGCGCAGGCCTGCAGGGAGTGTCACCCGGTGCTGCTTGTCCGGCGTCTCCTGATTGGCGCCGGACAGGAAGAGGCGAAGGAAGTCCCTCGCCTGCTTGCTGGTCACGGGAGCCTGACGAATCTTTTCGTGCAGTGACTCGAATTCGCGCTGACTGAAGACGTAGAGACAGCGTTCCTGACCGCGTGTGACGACGACACCCGAGGCAAGTTCGTCCCGAAATTTCGCGGGGAGGATGATGCGCCCCTTCTCGTCGAGCTTCGGGGAATAGGTGCCGAGAAACATGCACGACACTCCCCTCGTTCTCCGGCCCGGATTCAGGTTGGCTCCACTTTACTCCACATTGCTCCACAAATCTAGGATTTTCCCCACCTAGGCACGTTGACCAGGCCAAATTACCCCGAAAAATAGCGGAACCGGCGGGTGGAGGGAAATGGAGTGAAAATGTCGCGCTCGACCGCCTCGCGGACATAAAAAAAGGACCAGCCTTTCGGCTGGTCCTGTGAAGCCTCTGCGGCTACTCGCGTCGATCGTCTCCGCGCCGGTCCCATCGCTCATTGAGCGCGTCCATGAAGGAGGTCGAGCGCGACGCCTTGCGCGGCGTGGAGGACGCGGGGAGGTCAGTGGAGGATGCGCCACGCCGAGGCGGAGCCACCGCCAGGAGCACGCCCACGAACATGACGCCGAACCCCAGCACACCCACGAGGGGCTGCTGGATAATGACGCCAGCGACGAGGGTGGCAATACCGACAACGGCTACCAGCACTCCGACGGCGACGAAGCGGTAGTTGGTGCGCCCTCGCTGTTGACGTGCCGTCGCGACGAAGTCGGCGTCATTCTGATAGAGACTGCGCTCCATCTCTTCGAGAAGGCGCTGCTCTTGCTCAGAGAGAGGCATCGTGAGTCCCTTCTGGACTGGGGGCGCTGGGAACTCCATAGTACGCCCGCGTGCGTGGCTAGGCTAGACAGGTGCCTGAGAGTACCCGGTTGGTTGACGTGATTCAGCTGAGAATCGACGAGTTCATCGCTAGGCGACGGGTCGAGCTCCTCGAAGCATCCCCTCAACTTGATCCGGTGGTGGCGCTCGCATCCGACTACCTTGCCGGCGGCAAAAGGTTCCGCGGACTCTTCTGTTACTGGGGATGGCAGGCCGTGGCCGGGTCGGGCAGCGCAGACCCACTTGCCGTTGATGCAGCATCCGCAGACCTGCCCGGGATCGTGCTCGCGGCCTCAGCGCTCGAGGTCTTTCATGCCGCCGCGCTCGTGCACGACGACATCATGGACAACTCGGACACCCGTCGCGGCGCCCCCTCGGCGCATCGCCGATTCGAGATGCTGCATCGCGAAGGTACGTGGGCGGGCTCTCCTGAGACCTTCGGCCGGTCGGCCGCACTGCTGCTCGGCGATCTGCTCCTCGGGTGGAGCGACGACCTCTTCGACTCGGCTCGCACGCACCTGCCCGCGGCAGCGCACGCGGCGGGTCGTCGCGAGTTCGCGCGCATGCGCACCGACGTCTCGGCCGGCCAGTATCTCGACATCCTGGAGGAGAACGCCTGGGTCGCCCACTCCGACGACACCGCGCTCTCCCGAGCGCACCGCGTGATCGTGTACAAGTCGGCGAAGTACACAATCGAGGCTCCCCTGGCCATCGGTGGCTCCCTCGGCGGTGGTTCGGATGCCCAGCTGCAGGCACTCCGTTCGTTTGGGCTTCCTCTCGGTGTCGCCTATCAGCTGCGGGATGACCTCCTCGGTGTATTCGGCGATCCCGAGGTGACGGGCAAACCAGCGGGAGACGACGTCCGGGAGGGTAAACGCACCGTTCTTATCGCCCTTGCGAGGCAACGCCTGTCCGGGTCGGCGCGAAACCTCCTGGATGAGCTGCTCGGCGATCCGAGCCTCGATGCGTCCCAGATCGACACCATCCGCTCGACGCTCACCGAGTGCGGAGCAGTGGATGCCGTGGAGGAGATCATCAACCACAACGTCGGCGTGGCCATTCGCGCGCTCGATGAAGCCCCATTGTCTGCCAGCGCCCGTTCTAATCTGCGGGACTTGGCCGCGACGGTCACCGCACGAGCTTTTTGAGCGCCTGACGACCTAGAAACTCAACGCCTGCGCGACTCGGCGGACCTCTGCTTTGCGACCCGCGCGGAGCGCTTCGATCGGTGAGACACCGAGCGCATCCTCGGTTCGCAGAAGCCAGTCCATCGCCTCATCGTCGGTGAAACCCGCGTCGGAGAGCACCACGAGGGTCCCTCGGAGTTCATGGAGTGGCTCGCCCTCGGAAAGGAACAGGGCCGGTACTTTCCATACCCCGTCCCGACGTTGAGCGAGAAGGGTGCGATCTTCGATGAGCCGGCGGACTTGTGTGACCTTGAGGCCGAGCGATTCGCTCACATCGGGGATCGTCAGCCACGTGGTGTCGGGAGTGTCAGTCACACATCAAGAGTGCCACGAGCACCACAACGACCGTGCGCGGGTGGCCAGTGAGTGAATGTTTCGATCTTGTTAACTGAAATAACATCCGCCACACTAATTGACACTAATTGGCATTTGTGACACGTTGGGAGGATCGCCGCACGGGTGATACTTCTCGGCCGGGAGAGGGATGAGGACATGACGGACCCCACAGTCGACTCGTCGTCCAGCGACCGACGTCACGTGTTCGACGGGCTCGCACCCACGGTCGACTACACCCACGTAGCCCGCGCCGGTCTCACCCTCAATCCCCGCCATACCGTCCCTGTTCTGCTCGTCGGATCCCTCGCGGCGATGAGCCTGAACCTCACGGGGCAGCTCGACCCTGCTGACCTCCCCCGCGACTCAGCGCGCGGCGACCGTCCCACTCAGGGCGCGCCGGGCGTGCGCACACCCCTCGGCTTCACTACGGCAGCGGCGCCGGCAACGGAAGAGCCCGCTAGCGCCGAACCCGACGTCGCCGCGATGCCAGCCCCCTCGACCTACACGGTGGCCCCGGGCGACACGGTGAGCGACATTGCAGTCCGCTACGGCTTGGCCACGGCATCCGTGCTTGCGCTCAACGGGCTCAGCTGGTCCTCCCTCATCTTTCCCGGGCAGGTACTCAAACTCTCCTCCGGGTCCACACCCGTCGTGGAGGTCGTCAAAGAAACCACCGCTCCGTCCCGGTACACGATCGTGACCGGGGACACGATCAGCGGAATCGCCGAGCGACACGGCGTCCCGGCCGCGTCGATCCTCAGCGCCAATGGCCTCTCGGCGACAAGCATCATCTACCCGGGCCAGACCCTCGCGATCCCCGAGGTCGCCCCGGCCCCTTCCGCTCCCGCGCCGTCCTCTCCGGAGCTGGTCAGTTCGCCTGAACTGATCAGTTCGCCTGAACTGATCAGTGCTCCGTCCACGCCCAACAGCTACATCGTTGTCGACGGCGACACCCTGTCCGGCATCGCCGCACGCCACGGGCTGGGACTGCAGAGCCTCCTGGATGCCAATGGCCTCTCGACGGACAGCGTGATCTTCAGCGGGGACATCCTGAACCTTCCGGGGGCGGCAGCGGTCACGACCGCATCCTCGCCGAGCGCGCTCGACTCAGAGATGCGCACAAACGCGGCGACGATCATCCGCGTGGGTCGCGACCTCGGCGTGCCGGACTACGGCATCGTTATCGCACTTGCGACGGCGATGCAGGAGTCAACACTCCGCAACCTCGATTGGGGAGACCGGGATTCGGTCGGACTGTTCCAGCAACGCCCGAGCTCGGGGTGGGGCTCGGTCGACCAGCTCACGACTCCCGAGCACGCTGCGCGACTCTTTTACGGCGGGCCGAACAACCCGAACGCCGGTTTCACCCGCGGGCTGCTCGATATCCGGGGCTGGGAATCAATGCCCGTCACCGTCGCGGCCCAAGCCGTCCAGATCTCCGCCTACCCCGATGCCTACGCAAAATGGGAGTCCGCCGCGCGCTCCTGGCTCGCCGAACTGGGCTAAGTGACGTGTCTAGCGGCAGACTCGCAGGCCGCCAACTTTAGACTTGCCCGGTGAGCACAGCCAGCACCGACCCGATGATCGGCCGTCTGCTCGACGGTAGATATCAGGTCCGCTCACGAATCGCGCGCGGTGGGATGGCGACGGTGTACCTCGCCACCGACCTCCGCCTCGAACGACGCGTCGCGATCAAGATCATGCACGGGCACCTCGCCGATGACAGCCAGTTCAAGGAACGCTTCATCCAGGAAGCCCGGTCGGCCGCGCGTCTGGCACACCCGAATGTCGTGAACGTCTTCGACCAGGGCCAAGACAGCGACATGGCATATCTCGTCATGGAGTACCTGCCCGGGATCACTCTCAGGGAGTTGCTCCAGGAGCACCGCATCCTGACGACCGAGCAGACCCTGGACATAATGGAGGCGGTCCTCGCCGGACTCGCCGCCGCCCACAAGGCGGGAATCGTTCACCGGGACCTCAAGCCGGAAAACGTCTTCCTGGCCGACGACGGCCGAATCAAGATCGGCGATTTTGGTCTGGCTCGAGCGGCGACCGCCAACACTGCGACCGGGGCTGCACTCCTCGGCACCATCGCCTACCTGTCGCCCGAGTTGGTCACTCGGGGCATCGCCGACACACGAAGCGACCTCTACGCGGTGGGCATCATGATGTACGAGATGCTCGTCGGTGAGCAGCCCTTCCGCGGCGAACAGCCGATGCAGATCGCCTACCAGCACGCCAACGGCTCGGTGCCGCCGCCCAGCGCGCGAAACCCCCGAGTGCCACCGGAACTCGACGAACTGGTGCTGTGGGCCACTCAGCGCGACCCTGAGGACCGGCCGAAGGATGCCCGCGCCCTCCTCGATCGTCTCTTCGAGACCCACAGCGCACTCATGACGAGCGGCCCTGGCCCGGCAACCCAGCGCACGATGGTGCTCCCGAGCGGAACCCCCGCCGTTCACACGACGGCCGAGACCACGATCCTCGGATCTCGTCGACCGCAAACCGAGCCTGTTCCGGAACCGGCCGACGAACTTGCCGAGGTATCGAGCTCACGCCGCCGTCGCGGCTGGCTGATCCTCGGCGGTGTTGTGCTGCTCGCGGCGATCGCGGCGACCGTGGGGTGGTATTTCGGCGCGGGGCCGGGTTCTCGCATCACCGTGCCGGAATCGATCGCGGGAATGTCGCCAGAACAGGCGACCGAGACTCTCACCGAGCTCGGCCTCACCGTCAGCCCCGAAAACGGGGAGATCGACTCTCCCACGATCCCGCAGGGCGCCGTGGCCGAAACCGATCCAGAACTCGGATCGTCGGTTGCCCCTGGCAGCGAGGTTCAGCTGCTCATCTCAACAGGACCGAAGCCCATCGATCTCCCGGCTCTCGCCGGCATGACCGAAGACGAGGCCATCGCGGCGATCGAAGCAGCGCCGTTTACTCTCGCCGATCCGATCATCCGGCAGTTCGACGGTGAAGTGCCAACGGGCATCGTCATCGACGCACTCGACGTCAACGGGACCACGCTTCAGGGTGTCCCCCAATACGGCGAGCGACAGGCGATCACGCTGGTCGTCTCGCTTGGCGCCCTCCCGGACGTGACCGGAATGTCCACGGATGACGCGCGCGCCGCGATCGAGAGTGCTGGGCTCGTCTTGGGTGCCATCAACGAGTCGGAGTTCTCCGACACCGTGCCGCAGGGCGCGGCGATCCGCATTCAAGCCCTCGAGGGGGCCTCGGTGGTGCGCGACGGCGACACCGTCGACCTCATCACCTCGAAGGGTGCCGATCTCGTGGAGATCCCCGACATCGAGGGCGAGACGCTTGCTGCGGCGAAGGCCGAACTCGAGGAGGCTGGCTTCACCGTCGAGGTCCGCACACTGCTCCCCGAAAACGTGTGGGACAACCCCAACGCAAGGTCGGCAGGCACGGACCCCGGCGAGGGAGAGATGGTCAAGCGTGGCTCGACCATCGTCCTCATCGGTGTGCTCTAGGCACTCGCTCAGAACGCGGTCAGTTCCTCCGCCACGAGGAACGCGAGTTCGAGCGACTGCATGTGGTTCAGTCGCGGATCGCACAAGGACTCGTACCGCGTCGCCAGCGTCTCCTCGTCGATCTGCTCGGAACCTCCGAGGCACTCCGTGACGTCATCGCCCGTGAGCTCGACATGGATGCCGCCCGGGTAGGTACCCGCCGCTTTGTGAGCTTCGAAGAATCCCTTGACCTCGTCCACGACATCGTCGAAGCGACGAGTCTTGTAACCGTTGGGGGTCGTGAGTCCGTTGCCGTGCATGGGGTCGGTCACCCACAGCGGGTTGGCGTCGAAGGACTTGATCGCTTCGAGCAGGGGCGGAAGGGCATCCCGGATCTTGCCGGCACCCATTCTCGTGATGAACGTGAGTCGACCGGGCTCGCGGTTGGGATCGAGCTTGTCGATGAGCTTCTCCATGTCGGAGGCGCTCGTGGTCGGGCCGAGCTTCACGCCGATCGGGTTGCGCAGACGCGAGAAGTAGTCGATGTGGGCGCCGTCGAGGTCGCGAGTGCGCTCCCCGATCCACAGGAAGTGCGCGCTCGTGTTGTACGGGGTCCCCGTGCGCGAATCGATGCGTGTCATGGGCCGCTCGTAGTCCATGAGGAGTCCCTCGTGGCTCGAGTAGAACTCGACGCGCTTGAGCTCGTCGAAATCGGCTCCGGCGGCCTCCATGAACTTGATCGCCCGATCGATGTCGTTGGCGACCTTCTCGTAGCGGTGGTTGGCCGGGTTCGACGCGAATCCCTTGTTCCAGGAATGCACCTGGCGCAGATCCGCGAAACCGCCCTGCGTGAACGCCCGGACGAGATTGAGCGTCGAGGCAGCCATGTGGTAGCCCTCGACGAGTCGTGACGGATCGGCCTGACGTGACTCGGGAGTGAAGTCGTACCCGTTGACGATGTCGCCGCGGTATGCGGGCAGGGTAACGTCCCCCCGCGTTTCGGTGTCGCTCGACCGGGGCTTGGCAAACTGCCCAGCCATTCTCCCCATCTTCACGATGGGCTTCGATGCACCGTAGGTGAGCACCACCGCCATCTGAAGGATGGTCTTGACCCGGTCACGAATCTGCTGGGCAGTGGCTCCCGCGAACGTCTCGGCGCAGTCACCGCCCTGAAGGAGGAACGCCTCGCCGCGAGCTGCGCGCGCAAGTCGGTCCCGCAGGATGTCGACCTCGCCAGCGAACACGAGCGGGGGCATCGTCGCGATCTTGTCGGATGCTGCGCCCACAGCCTCGGGGTCGGGCCACGCCGGTTGCTGCTTGATGGGCAGGGTCCGCCAATAGTCGAGGCCTGCAACCACGGAGGGATCAGCAAGCACGACGGGTTCGGACGGGTCTACCACGGCAGGTTCCTTGGGTATCGAGGGGTGGTGGGCGGAAATGCCCCGGAAATCGAGCTTAGTGGCGACGGGGTCGCGGACTCGTCAGCGTCGACGAGGCAGCTTGTCGCGCACAGTCGACGCATACACGTCGACGTACTCCTGACCGCTGATGCGGTCGAGTTCATACATGATCTCGTCGGTGATTGAACGGAGGATGAAGCGATCACCCTCGAGTCCTTCGAATCGCGAGAAGTCGAGCGGCTCCCCGAAGACGATGCCGATACGACGCACCTTGGGAAGTTTGCTTCCGATGGGCATGACCTTCTCGGTGTCGACCATCGCGACAGGCACGACGGGTACGTGCGCCTCGAGGACCATCCGCGCGACGCCAGTGCGGCCGCGGTAGAGGTTCGCGTCAGGGCTCCGCGTTCCCTCGGGGTAGATGCCGAGGACGTCCCCCTTGGCGAGTACACCGAGTCCGGTGTTGAGGGACGCTTCTGACGCCTTGCCGCCGGAACGGTCGATGGGCAGCATCCCTGTGCCGAGCAAGAAGTGCTTGATGAGCCAGCCCTTGAAGTCCTTGCCGACGAAATAGTCGCTCTTGGCGAGGAAGTAGATACGTCGATCCATCACGAGCGGGAGGATCACCGAATCGATGACGGACAGGTGGTTGCTCGCGAGAATGACGGCGCCGGTCTTCGGGATGTTTTCGGCTCCCGTAACCCAGGGCCGGAAGACCGTCTTGAGAAGAGGACCGGCGACCAGGTTCTTCATGAACCAGTAGAACATCGCACTCCCTGCAGCTTGGAAGGTTCAGTCTATCGCGCGGTGGCGTGCAGTCTCGCGAGGTCGGCGGCCCCCACCATTCCCGCGTCGTTCACGAGTTCCGCGATACGGAACTCCGGCTCCGGACGGTATCCCCGTGCTGGGACGTGCTGACGGAAGGACTCCTTGACCGGGTCCAAAAGGAGGTCGCCCGATACGGAAACACCACCACCGAAGACGAATACGTGCGGGTCGAGGATGGGGCTGAGGCTCGCGCACGCCTGGCCGAGCCAGTGTCCAAGCTGTTCGAGCGCGTGCAGGGCGCCAGGATCACCAGCGGCGATGAGCTCACCGACGATCGTCCCCGTCAGTTCGCCGTGCTGGCGACGGGCCTCCGCGAGAGCGAGTCCCACTCCCCCGACGTCGGCGATCTCGCCGGCCATGCGCAGCAGAGCCCGTCCCGAGCCGTACTGTTCGATGCATCCGCGAGCACCACATCCACAGGGCAGACCCTCCGGTACAACCCGCATGTGGCCGAGTTCGCCAGCCGCGCCAAACCCGCCACGGAACAGTGAGCCGTGCGACACCACGGCCCCGCCGACCCCCGTGCCGATGGTGAGCATGGTCATGTCACTGAACCCACGCCCGGCGCCGAAGCGGTACTCCGCCCAACCTGCCGCGTTGGCGTCGTTGTCGATCGTGATCTCTATGCCGAGCCGGGCGGCGAGACGCTCCTTGAGGGGTTCGTTGCGCCACGCGATGTTAGGCGTGTAATAGACGGTCGACTGCTCGCTGTCAATGAACCCCGGAGCCGCGACGCCAGCCGCGATGATGTCCCGACCGGACGAGAGGGAAGTCACCATGTCGACGACGGCATCGATCACGGCATCCGATTCGCCAGCGACCGTGGCCACGCGTTCCTCCGCAATGACCGTGCCGGATTCATCTACAACCGCCCCAGCGATCTTCGTTCCACCGATGTCGATTCCAATGGCATGCACGGATGTCGAGCTTACTGTCCGCGCAACCTCGGGTTTTCTCAGGCAGCGGTCATTAGACTGGACCGAACAATCCTGACCGGTACCAAAGGAGTTGCCGTGAAACAGTTCGATGTTCCCGCCCTCGTCGAGGCCGATCCCGAGGCCAACGTCACCGACCTGCTCATGGACCGGGTCGCCGCAACACCCGATAGGGCGCTGTTCGCGGTTCCGACCGCCGACGGCGGCTGGAAGGATGTCACGAGCGCCGAGTTCCTCAGGCAAGTCATCGCCCTCGCCAAGGGCCTCGTGGCCTCCGGCATCCAGCCCGGCGACAAGATCGGGCTCATGGCCAAAACGCGCTACGAGTGGACACTCATTGACTTCGCGACCTGGTTCGCCGGTGCCGTGCTCGTCCCCGTATACGAGACGTCGTCCCCGTCGCAGATCCTGTGGAACCTCACGGATTCCGGTGCGGTGGCGATGATCACCGAGAACGCTGACCACTTCGCTCGATTCGACGAGATCCGTGCCGATGCGCCCGCGATCGTCAACTCCTGGCAGATCGACCTCGGCGACTTGGACAAACTCGCGGCAGCGGGAACCGAGGTGCCGGACGAGGAGATCGAGCGTCGTCGCTCGCTCGCCAAGGGTTCGGATCTCGCCACACTCATCTACACGTCGGGTACGACGGGTCGCCCCAAGGGGTGCGTCATCACGCACTCGAACTTCGTCGAACTCAGCCGGAACGCACGGCGACGCATTCCGGAGGTCGTGAACCCCGACTCGAGCACGCTCCTGTTCATCACGCTCGCCCACATTTTTGCCCGATTCATCTCCGTGCTTGCAGTCGAGGGTGGCGTGAAGGTTGGCCACCAGCCCGACACGAAGCTCCTCGTGCCGTCGATGGGGTCGTTCAAGCCGACATTCCTCCTGGCGGTTCCCCGCGTCTTCGAGAAGGTCTACAACTCGTCGGAGCAGAAGGCGGAGACCGGCGGCAAGGGCAAAATCTTCCGCAAGGCCGCCGATGTTGCCATCGCTCACTCGAAGGCTCTTGATGCGGGTCACGTGCCCCTCGGGCTAAAAATCCAGTTCGCGATCTTCGATCGCCTGGTGCTGAGCAAGATCCGAGAGGCTCTCGGCGGTCGCGCAGCCTATGCCGTCTCGGGTTCGGCACCTCTCGGTCTTCGCCTCGGGCATTTCTATCGGAGCCTCGGCCTGACAATCCTCGAGGGCTACGGCCTCACGGAGACCACCGCTCCCGTCTCCGTGAATGTGCCGTCGCAGTTCAAGATCGGCAAGGTCGGCCCGCCGCTGCCCGGCAACTCCGTTCGCATCGCCGAAGACGGGGAGATCCTCGTCAAGGGTGTGTGCGTTTTCGCCGGCTACTGGAACAACGATGCCGCGACTCAAGAGGTGTTCGACGACGGCTGGTTCAAAACCGGTGACCTCGGCGAGATCGATGAGGACGGCTACCTCCAGATCACGGGGCGGAAGAAGGAAATCATCGTCACGGCCGGCGGCAAGAACGTGGCCCCGGCAACTCTGGAGGATCCAATCCGCGCGAACCCGATCATCGGCCAGGTTGTTGTCGTCGGTGATCAGAAGCCGTTCATTTCAGCTCTCGTGACGCTGGACGAGGAAATGCTTCCCGTGTGGTTGGCCAACAACAACCTGAACGCGGACATGTCCACTGCCGAGGCGGCGAAACATCCTGACGTGCTGGCGGAGATTCAAAGCGCGGTGGATGCTGCGAACGCCAACGTCTCGCGCGCCGAGTCGATCCGCAAGTTCCACGTACTCGACGCGGACCTGACGGAGGCCAGTGGTCACCTCACGCCGAAGCTCAGCATCAAGCGCAACGTGATCCTCGTCGATTTCGCCGACGTTATCGAGGGGCTCTACCAGGGCGCTCCGACCGAGGGCGTCTCGGTCTCGCAGTAGGTTCGCTGATCCGTCAGGCGCTCAATACCAGGGTGCCTGACGGATCGCACGCATCGCTTCTCGCTTCGTTTCCGGCTCAAGTCCCTCGATGTAGAGGTGTCCGTTGAGGTGATCCACTTCGTGCTGGAGCGCCTGCGCCATGAGGCCCTCGCCGGACAACTCGACGGGGTTGCCGTCCAGGTCGATACCGCGGACTCGGGCGAAGGGATACCGCAGGCGAGGAAAGTAGAACCCGGGCACCGAGAGACAGCCCTCATCGACGAGCTCGGGATCCCCCGAGACCTCTACGATCTCGGGGTTGATGATGTAGCCGACCTCACCGTCGACGTTATAGCTGAAGGCGCGTAGTCCAACCCCGATCTGGTTGGCGGCGACGCCAGCCCGGCCGGGTATCCGTACCGTGTCGAGAAGATCGGTGACGAGGGCGTCCGCTCGCTTGTCGCCCGGAACGATGGCGTCGCACACGGACCGTAGCACCGGGTCGCCGAAGAGTCGGATTTCGCGTTCTGCCACGTCAGGCCTCCTGTGCGCGGGTTGGTTCGATGGTGCCGAGCGGCTCGAGGGTCATCCTGGACACCGGGCCTCTTCCATGCGCACGTGACGAAGTCGTGAAAACGCTGGCAATTGGCCGAGTGGATTGGGCCCTGGCGGCTCCCTTTTAGGTTTCTTAACAGTAGTGAAGGTATCGTCGTTGTTCGTGCATGTACTCAGCGTCAGCTCTCTCAAAGGAGGCGTGGGCAAGACCACGGTGACGCTCGGCCTCGCGTCGGCCGCTTTCTCCCGTGGCCTCCGAACCCTCGTCGTCGACCTTGACCCTCAATCGGATGTCTCGACCGGTATGGACATCGATGTGGCGGGTCACCTCAACATCGCGGACGTCCTCGCTTCTCCCAAGGAGAAGATCGTGCGCGCCGCAATCGCACCGAGCGGTTGGACGAAGGGCCGCCCGGGCAAGGTGGACGTTCTCATCGGCTCCCCCTCGGCCATCAACTTCGACGGCCCGCATCCCAGCATCCGCGATATCTGGAAGCTCGAGGAGGCCCTCGCCAACGTCGAGGCAGACTACGACCTCGTTCTCATCGACTGCGCCCCTTCTCTCAACGCCCTCACGCGTACCGCGTGGGCCGCGAGTGACCGCGTGACCATCGTGACCGAACCCGGCCTGTTCTCGGTTGCGGCAGCCGACCGAGCTCTCCGAGCGATCGAGGAGATTCGCCGCGGCCTCTCCCCCCGCCTTCAGCCTCTCGGCATCATCGTCAATCGTCTTCGTTCACAATCCCTCGAGCACCAGTTCCGCATTAAGGAACTGAGGGACATGTTCGGCCCGCTTGTACTCAGCCCCCAACTCCCCGAGCGTACGTCGCTCCAGCAGGCTCAGGGCGCCGCTAAGCCGCTCCACGTGTGGCCCGGTGACAGCGCCCAAGAGATGTCACGCAACTTCGACCAGATCCTCGAGCGTGTCATGCGTGCCGCGCGTATCGGCGAGTACGCGGAGGAGCCGGTCTCCTAAGGACCGGTTGGAACCACAACCACAACCGGCGTCAGCCGGTCGTTCGGTGGCCCGTGCAGAACTCTGACGGCGAAGCCGTGGCTCAGGACGCGGCGCGTGCCGCCCGACGACGAGCGAGTTCGTCCATCGGGTCTTCGGCAGGGGTCGAGTCCAGCTCGACGAGGTCCTGCTCAACTTCGCGAAGCACCTTGCCGACAGCGATACCGAAGACTCCCTGACCGCGGCTGACAAGATCGATGACCTCATCGTTCGAGGTGCAGAGGTAGACGCTCGCTCCGTCGCTCATGAGGGTCGTCTGCGCGAGGTCGTTGATTCCGGCCTCACGGAGCTGATTGACCGCGACACGAATCTGCTGAAGCGAGATGCCCGTGTCGAGGAGTCGCTTGACGAGCTTGAGCACGAGGATGTCGCGGAAGCCGTAGAGGCGCTGCGAGCCGGAACCCGCTGCCCCGCGAATGGTGGGCTCAACGAGCTGGGTGCGTGCCCAGTAGTCCAGCTGGCGGTAGCTAATCCCTGCAGCTCGGGCGGCCACGGCGCCGCGGTAGCCTGCGGCGTCATCGAGTTCGGGAAGCCCGTCGGTGAACAGCAGACCGAGATCGTAGCGAGTCTCCTCGTTACGGCTGAGTTCAGTCATGTCCGGGCTCCTTCTGACCAGCCAACCCTCATCTTGAGGTTGACACTGAAAGTTCGTGCGAACCCCACGGTACCCACCGACCGGAGCGAACGCCGACACCGGGCGGGCGTGTCGTTGTCATTCGACGGTACTACGAATCCAGTCTGGTGAGGGCGGATCGGATGAGACTGCTCCGAACAATTTCGAGCTGACCCGCGATTTCGCGCGCCATCTCGGCCGCACGCGCGCGACTCGACGCGTCTTTGCGCCGCGCAACGGGCATGAGCGCATTCTCGATGAGGCCAAGCTCCCGCTCGGCGGCAGCACGAAAACCCCGAAGGTGGCGCGGCTCAATGCCGGAGCGCTGCAACTCGACGAGAGACTTGAGCACCGCGAGAGCATCATCGCCGTACACCTCGGCCGGCACGATGAGCGAAGCACTGACGGCATCCCCGAGCAGCATCGCGTTGGCACCGGCTTCGCGGATCAGTTCGTCCTTCGTGAGCTTGCGCTCTGAGGAGAGCATCGACGGTGCGGGCACGGTGCCACCCGGAAGTTCGGGCGTGCGACCGGCATCCAGATCCACGAGGTAACCACGAATGACCTTGAGAGGCAGGTAGTGGTCACGCTGCATCGTGAGGATGAAGCGCACGCGTTCAAGATCGGCGTGCGAGAACTTGCGATAACCCGACTCCGTGCGCGCTGGCGAGACGAGTTGGCGCTCCTCGAGAAAACGAAGCTTCGACGGCGAGAGGTCGGGAAACTCAGGGCTGAGTTTAGCGAGCACCTGGCCAATGCTGAGGAGCGGTGTGTCGTCGGACGCCCTCGACTGTGCGGCGGCGCGCGGCACTACGAACCAGCCAGGTGGCCGAGGTCCAGTCGTGATGCGTAGAAGGTGAGGCGGAACTTGCCAACCTGAACCTCAGCGCCATCGCTGAGGAGAGCGGTGTCGATACGAACGCCGTCGAAGTACGTGCCGTTGAGCGAACCCAGATCCTTCACCTCGAACGCGGTGCCGTGACGAAGGAACTCCGCGTGCCGGCGAGAAACGGTGACGTCGTCGAGGAAGATGTCGGCCTCGGGGTGTCGTCCCACGGTCGTGACATCGGCATCGAGAAGAAAACGAGCGCCGACATTGGGGCCGCGACGCACAACGAGGAGTGCAGACCCCGACGGCAGCGCCGCGATCGCGTCGACCTCTTCGCCGGATACGGCACTGTCGAGGGAGGCAAGTTGAGCGGCGAACTCGTCACCGTAATGCACTGTCGTGTCATCGCTCGAGGGTGCGCGACCCTCCGATCGTTCCTGCCCTGCGGAGTCAACCACGGCAACACCTCCTCGCTCTAGCCACCCAGCGTATCGGATTTCGCGGCGTCCTCGACCCTCGCGATGCGTACCACTCGGATGGCCTCGCGGAGGTAGATCGCCCCGGCCCACCAGTAGAGGAAGGCGCCCCACGCCGCGAACGCTTGACCGACGGGATTCGCCAGCCACGCGGCATCCGGGAAGGCCTGACCCAGCATGAGAATGGGTAGCGCGTAGAACAGACAGAGTGTCGCGACCTTGCCGAGATGATGTACCGGGAGTGGCCCGAAGCCGTGGTTGGCGAGCACGATGCCGATGCCGAGCAGCATGAGCTCGCGAGTGACGATGATCGCGAGGAACCACCAGGGGATCACCTCGCGGATCGTCAAACCGATGAGCGCAGCGAAGATAAAAAGCCTGTCCGCGGCGGGATCCAGAAGTTGGCCCAGCCGCGAAATCTGCTTGAAGGTGCGGGCAATGAGGCCATCGAGGAAGTCCGTGACACTCGAGATCACGAGGACCAGGAGAGCGAGGGCATCCTCCCCCCTGATGATGAGGGCGAGAAAAACCGGCACGAGAGCGAGCCGCAGGAAGCTCAACAGGTTCGGGACCGTAAAGATCCGGTCGCTGACCTCTCCGGTGCTCGTCGATCCCACGCCGCGAGTCTACCGAGGGCCCTCAGCCCGATGCGCCACGAGACTAGGATGCCCCCATGACCGCACTTCAGGCCGTGCTCCTGACCGCCGCCGCCGTCTGCGCCTTCGTGTGGATTGCCTCTCTCATCACGAAGGACCACTCATGGGTCGACCGGCTCTGGTCGGTCGTTCCCGTCGTCTACGTGTGGATCTTCGCGGCATACGCGGGGCTCGCGGATGCCCGCCTTAACGTCATGGCCGTGCTTGTCACCCTGTGGGGGGCTCGCCTGACCTTCAACTTCGCTCGCAAGGGCGGATACACGGGCACCGAGGACTACCGCTGGCCGATCCTCCGCGCTCGAATGAAGCCGTGGCAGTTCGAGATCTTCAATCTCTTTTTCATCGTGCTGTACCAGAACACGATCCTCGTGCTCATCACTCTTCCTGCACTCACCGCCTACGAGCACCGCTCGACGCCGTTCGGGGTTCTCGACGCCGTGGTCGCCGCGGTGTTTCTCCTCTTCCTCGTCGGCGAGACTGTGGCTGACCAGCAGCAGTGGAACTTCCACCGGGCGAAGAAGGCGGGCGGGTCGGACTTCCGTCCGAGGTTCTTGCAGTCGGGGCTCTGGCGATATTCTCGGCATCCGAACTTCTTCTTCGAGCAGGCACAGTGGTGGGTCTTTTTCCTCTTCGGTGCCGTGGCCGCAGGATCTCTCCTCCAGTGGACGGTTCTCGGGGCAGCCCTCCTGACCGGCCTGTTCATCGGGTCGACGATTTTTACGGAGTCGATCACCAAGTCCAAATACCCCGAATATGCGGAGTATCAGCGTTCGACGTCGCCCATCGTTCCGTGGTGGCCGAAGTCCCGCTCCCGAGTCGAGGTCTAGCGGCGTTGCTGACGACGTGCGTCGGGAGAGCGGACTAACGTACCGGCATGTCCTGCATCCGATTCAACACACCCGCGCAGCGTGCTCAGATGAAGGCCATGGCCCCGGCCATGCTCACCGCCGAGGAAGCAGCTGCCCTGCATCCGGCTCCCCCGATGACGGAGTCGAAGATCGCGCGCCTGCGACTGCTCGCCGCCGACCCCAACCCTCGCATTCGGGAACGTGCTGCATTGGATTATCACCTGCCCGAGGACGTCTTCGAGACTCTCGCCAAGGATGCCGACCCCGAGGTTCGGGCGTGCGTCGCGCGCAACGAGTCGACTCCGTGTGATGTGCTGCGATCGCTCGCGACCGATTCCTCGGAGCGGGTTCGCGGATTTCTCGCCGTGAATTTCTACGTGCCGCTCGACGCCATGGAGGTACTGGCAGCAGACCCGAGCCCGGTCGTCCGTGAACTCGTGCGGTGGAAATCGGAACTCGCTAGCGCCTAGCGGAACGTGTGATCACAGACGCCACAGTGGTCACACTATTCACATTCGTCACGCGATTGCCTACCCTGGGAAGGTGAAGACTCGCTCGTGGCGGTTCGGCGCGCTCTCCTGCGCGCTCATCCTCGCGCTCGCGGGCACCACCCTCACGGCCCAGGCAGCCGACTATCCGACGTGGGAAGAAGTCGAAGCGGCACGCAATAACGAGGCCGCGACAGCGGCAGCTGTTCAACAGATCGGGTCCCTGCTCGACGGACTGCAAGCGGAATCCGCGCGCCTCGGTGACACCGCAACGGCACTCCAGGCAGAAGCCGCCACCGCACGAGCAGCACTAGAGCGCATCACCGAGACGGAGCGCGCGCTCAGCACGCAGGCCCGCCTCGCGGATGAACGGGCGACGGAATCGGCATATCAGGCGGCTCAGCTCGCAGCGGCGCTCTACCGATCGAGCGGGGCTGACCTCACCGCCGTTCTCCTCGTCTCCTCGAGCGAAGACTCCGACAACCTCCTGTATCGACTCGGCGCGGTCGGACGTGTGGGAGATCAGGTGTCCTCCGCTCTCGCCGACGCTGAGGTCGACCGCAACCAGGCCGAATCGCTCGCCGCACAAGCGGGCGTCGCGCGCACCGAGCGTGACCGCCTCAGCGTTGCCGCGGAGGAAGCATCTGCCGCGGCCACCGCCGCCGCGGAAGCCGCCGATGCCGCCGTCGACGAGCAGCAGTCGAGGCTCACCGTGCTCTACGAGCAGCTCGCGAGCCTCAAAGGCACCACCGTGCAACTCGAGCAGCAGTACCGCATTGGGCTCGAGGCGAACGGCGGCCCGGACTCCGGCGGACCGGGGGCAGACGGCCCCTACGACGGTGGCGGCGGATTCGTGGTGCCCGGCAATGAGGTCAACAATGTGGCCGCCGCCCAGTACTTCGCCATGACCCAGCTCGCAAACATGGGCTACGGGAGTGACCAGGGCAATTGCCTCATCTGGTTGTGGAACCGCGAATCGGGATGGCGCACCAACGCGTACAACGCGTCGAGTGGCGCCTACGGCATCCCGCAATCGCTGCCCGGCAGCAAGATGGCCAACGTGGGCGCAGACTGGCGCACGAACTACGAAACGCAGATCATGTGGGGGCTGCTGTACATCCAGGGGCGGTACGGGACCCCGTGCGCGGCCTGGGCGCACTCCGAAGCGGTCAACTGGTACTGATGCCCGCGCAGAGTGTGCGCGTCGACAGCTGGCTGTGGGCTGTGCGTGTGTTCAAAACACGGTCCGCGGCGACCGCGGCCTGTCGTGCTGGGCACGTTCGCGTCGGGGGCGAACGTGCCAAAGCAGCACAGTCGGTGTCCCCGGGCGACGAAGTCCGCGTGCGCATCGCGGGATTCGACCGTGTGCTCGAGGTCAAGCAACTACTGACGAAGCGTGTCTCAGCGCCCCTGGCATCCGTCGCCTACGTCGACCACTCTCCCCCGCTGCCGGCGCCCGAGGAGACCGCGTTCGTTCCGCGACGAGACCGTGGCACCGGGCGCCCGACGAAACGCGATCGTCGAGAAATCGAGAAGCTCCGCGGACGCTGACTCAGGCCTTGGGTTCGGTCTTCGCGGGCCGAGCCGGCGAACGCTTTGTCGTGCCCTCGGATGCGGCGAGCCCTTCGCCGATTGCCTGGCCGGTCACACGGCCCGTCACAATGTCGCCGAGGTCAATGCCCACGACGTCCTTGAGGATCTGCGTTACGGTGCTCAGCTGACCGGCGACATTTTGACCGACCTGCTCGGTGCCTTTGCCGTCCGACGAGATGACCGTCATGTTGCTGATCGAGCCGAGCGGTTCGGATGCCGCACGCACGATCTCCGGGAGCTGGTCGATGATCTGCTGACGCAGAAGGTCGCCAGCACGCTCGGCGAGGGCCTCGGCCTTGAGCTTGGTAGCTTCGGCCTCGGCGTTACCGCGAACGCGGATAGCGACGGCCTCGGCCTCACCCTCGGCCTGTAGTGCCTCGGAGGCGGCGATACGACGGTTCTTCTCGGCCACACCCTCGGCCTCGACGGCCTCTGCAGCGCTTCGACGACGGTTGCGCTCGGCGATACCCTCCGCCTCGATGGCTTCGGCCGCGGAGCGGCGAGCATCACGGTCGGCGTTGGCGTTGGCGACGGCGGCCACGGCATCGGCCTCGGCCTTCTTCGCGATGGCGTACGCCTCGGCATCCGCCACCGCGCGGATCTCGGCATCCAGCTCCTGCTTGCGCAGGCCGACGCGCTTACCGGCCGTCACCTCCTGCTGGGCGACAACCTCTTGCTGAGCGATAGCCTCGGCAAGAGGAGCAGCAGCTTGGGCCTCAGCCTTGGCCTTGTCGGTCTCCTTCTGGATCTCCGCGTTGCGCAGGTCGAGCTTGCGCTGCGACTCGGCAACCGCCTGATCCGCCGCGATACGCGCCTCCTCAGAGGCCTGGCGCGCGACCGATTCGGCGATCTCGGCGACCTGCTTCACACGAGCTGCCTCGGCGCGACCGAGGTCCTTGATGTAGCCGTTGTCGTCGTCGATCTCCTTGATCTGAAGGGTGTCGATTGTGAGTCCCTGAACGTCGAGGGATTCGCGCACCGCTTCGAGGACCTGGCCCTGCAGAGCGCTGCGGTTCGTGATGATCTCCGTCACCGTCAGCTGACCGACGATTGAACGAACCGAACCGCTCAGCACCTCCTCGGTGGAGGTTTCGATCTGGTCCTGCTGGTTGAGGAAGCGCTGCGCGGCGGCTCGCACCATAGATTCAGAACCGCCGACCTTGACGACCGCGACAGCGTTAACGCGGATCGTGATCGCATCACGGGTCTGTGCGGTGGCCTGAACATTGAGCTGGCGGCTGCGGAGGCTCAGCTTGAAGTAGGCCTCGACGATCGGCTTCACGAAAACTCGCGAACCAAAGACGACGCGTTGTCCAGCGTTCTCCTCGACCTCACCCGCCTTCCGCGCCTTTTGCCGGGATGTCACGATGATCGCCTCGTCGGGCTTCGCAACCTTGATGCTGCGCAGCAACACGATCACGACGACAAGGACGACGAGCGCGACGGCGCCCCAGATGATGATGTTCACGAGCGGGTCGACGAGGAAGTTGAACATAACCTCAGACTATCGGTGGGCGCCCCCGCCCGGACCGCTCAGGCGAAGATCGGCTTGCGACGCGAGATCCAGATGACGCCCGCGGCAACGAGACCGATGGTGGCGGCGATGAGGACGATGTAAAACGCGACCGACAGGTACCCATTGTGCGAGGTGTACGGGTTGAGGAACGGATACGGGTACCAGTACGAGGTTCCCGCGAGCTCGTTCGGGGTGAACGGCCCGCGCACCATCGTGTAGACCACCCACACGATCGGGAAAATCAGGATCTTCCACAACTGATTCCATTCGATCGGTGTGCGCCCCGGCGTGAAAATCCAATCGAGCAACATGATGATCGGCACGGCGACGTGGAGGATCTCGTTCGACCACTCGAGGGTCGTTCCCTGCGGCAACTGGATTCCACGCAGCAGCAGGTTGTAGACGATCCCCGTGATGATCATGTAGGTCGCGACGGATGCCCGCAGCAGGGTGAACCACGAAGGATCCGGGCCCTTCCGCGTAAAGAGCACGAAGGCCCCGATCAGCATCACAACGATGGCACCCACGTTCGAGAGGATCGTGAAAAAGCTGAAGAAGTTCGTGATCGCCAGGGGAACATTCGTGACGTCGTTCTTGGCCCAGTAGTCGAGGCTCGTGATGAGCTGGCCCACGATGGCGGCGATGCCCGCCCCTGCCGCGACAAGGCGACCGATACCGAATGCAGCTCTCATGGGTTCCTCTACGTCGCGGACGGGGCTGAGCACATGCTAGCGGCGTGTTGCGGGGTCCGGCGGCACCGAGCCACGCGGCTCGCCGGTGGCTGGCAGAGGGTAGGTACGAATCAGCTCGGCGACGTCCGGATGACGCAGCGCCAGGGCATCCGGATCCCCGAGCTCCACGTCCTCGGGCACAACACCCGGCGACTCCGTCGAGCCGCCGAGAAACCAGTCACCGGCCACACGCGCGGTGTGAAACGTGCCGCCCGGAATCAGTAGCTGCACGTTGTGGCCGCCGAGGATATCGGGACCGATCGTGTGCCGACTGCTCGTGCCATCCTCCAACAGGAGCAACAACTCGAGCGGGTCTCCCGCGTAGTAGTGGTAGAGCTGGTCGTTGCGAATGCGGTGGAGTCGCACCGGCGCTTCCGGCGCGACGAGGAAGTACAGGGCGGTACCCACCGGGCGCGGTGACTGGAGCGGCGATGGCAGGGCATGGGCAGCAAGCTCAAGCGAGCTCGTGTAGGTGACGCGAACGTAACCGCACGTCTGCGCCGGGGTGAGGCCGAGTGCATCGATGACCTGCTGTGCCGTCGCCCTCGTCATCGCTGAACCGCAACCCATCGCGAATGGGCGACGTGCACAAGGGCGATACCGACAACCGCGACCGCGGTGCACCCGAGCACCGCGGTGAGGTACGGGGGCGGCAACGGCACGAGGATGAGGAACGAACTCGCGATCGGCACCGTCACCACGAGAATGAGACCCAGGATCATCGCGGCGACGATCGCCGCCTTGATGAGCGAGAACGGCAGGGATCGGGAGACGAGCACCGCGAGTCCGGCGAGAGCGATCGCGATCGTCGCTCCGGTGCGTTCTTCGGCGACGCTCACCCCCTGGGCCCCCGCAATGAGCGCGATCGCGGTGATCATCGCCGCGATGACGAGGCCAGACGGTATCGCGAACGACAGCGAGCGACGGAGGAAGCCCGGCTCGTACCGACGCGCGTTCGGCAGCAGAGCGAGGAAGAATGCCGGGATTCCGATGGTGAGGCCGTCCGTCACCGACAGCTGGCGCGGCAGGAAGGGGAACTCGATCATCAGGGCACCGAATACGAGGGCGAGAGCGACCGCGTACGACGTCTTGGAGAGAAACAGCATCGAGACGCGTTCGACGTTCGCGATCACCTGTCGTCCCTCTTTGACCACACCCGGCAGGTGCGAGAACCGACCATCGAGGAGGATCAGTCGAGCCACCGCCTTGGTGGCAGCAGAACCCGACTCCATGGCGATGCCGATGTCCGCGTCCTTGATCGCGAGAGCGTCGTTGACGCCGTCTCCCGTCATCGCGACCGTGTGGCCGGCAGCCTTGAGAGCAAGGACGATCGCACGCTTCTGCTCGGGAGTCACCCGCCCGAACACCTGGTTGCGCTCGAGCACCTCGCGCAGTTCGCGCTCGTCCTCCGGCAGGTCACGCGCGTCGAATCCACTGGCGTTCTCGAGGCCCACCTCGCGCGCGATCGCCGCAACGGTGTGCGGGTTGTCGCCGGAAATGATCCGAACGTCGACACCCTGATCGGCGAAGTACTCGAGCGTCTCGCGAGCATCGGGGCGGATGCTCTCGCGGAAGGTCAGCAGAGCCACGGGCTCGAGCTGCTCCGGGCGGCGTTCGGCGTCGGCATCCTCCGCGGTGAGCTGGGCATCGGCACGAGCCAGCACAAGCGTGCGTCGCCCGGAACCGGCGAGTTCCGCCGCGCGTTTCAGGAGCGGGCCGTACTCGCCGCCATCACCGAAAACCATCTCCGGGCCACCGAGCACCCACGTGCCCGTCGGGCCCGTCGAGAACGACACGGCGCTCCATTTGCGAGCAGACGAGAACGGAATACGCTCGGCGGCGACGAGAGGCTCGGTTATCGGGAACTCGGGCGCGAGACAGCGTGCGGTTGCATTCGCGTCGGGCTCGGCGCCGTTCCACGCGAGCACTGCGTGCCAGTCCTCATTGCTGTGGTCGCCGAGCGCGTGCGCCTCATCGAACACGATGTCGCCGGCCGTGAGCGTTCCGGTCTTGTCGAGGCAAATGATGTCGACGCGGGCAAGGCCCTCGACCGCGGCGAGTTCTTGCACGAGCACTTTGCGCCGGGAGAGTTTCACGGCACCGACCGCGAAAGCGATGCTCGTCATGAGCACGAGCCCGAGGGGAATCATCGCGACAACCGCAGCGATCGTGTCCACGGCCGCGTCTCGCCAGTCCCCGGACTCGATCGCTTCGGCCCAACCGCCTTCCGCAACCATCTGGGCGTTGAGCACAAGCAGGGTGAGCGGCCCGATCGCCCACGTCAGCCACGTGAGCACGCGGTTGATGGACGACCGCAACTCCGAGGCAACCAAGGAGAACCGCTTCGCCTGGCTGGCGAGCTGGTTGGCGAAGGAGTCAGCGCCAACACGATCGACCCGAGCCGCGCCCTCCCCCGCGACGACCACCGAACCCGACAACAGGCGGTCGCCCGGATCCTTATCGACGGGATCGGATTCGCCCGTGAGCATTGATTCGTCGACCTGGAGACGCGCAGAGGAGACGACCGCGGCATCCGCCGGCACCTGCTCCCCGGGGCGAAGCTCCAAGAGGTCGTCGAGCACAACCTCAGCGACGGCTACCTGTTGTTCCACGTCGTCTCGACGCACTCGAGCGAGCGGAGCATTGAGGAGAGCCAGCCTGTCGAGCGCGAGTTTCGCGCGATACTCCTGGACCGTGCCGATGACCGCATTGGCGAGGGCGCTCAGGCCGAAGAGCGCGTCCTGCCAGTGGCCGATCGCGAGCAGCACGATGAAACATCCCGCGATGATTGCATTGAAGAGCGTGAGTACATTGGCGCGGAGAATCGCCCCCAGGCTACGGCTCGACGGCGGGGAGAATGCGTTGGTTCTGCCGTCGGCTCGACGCGCTGCCACCTCCGCGGCGGAGAGTCCCCGCTCCGCGATGGCCCCCTCCGGCGCGGTCAGCATGGTGTGATCCTAGTGACCGGATGCCCGGATCAGGCGTCCGCGGCGGCGAGCTGGCCGCACGCGCCGTCGATTTCCTTGCCCCGGGTATCACGCAGGGTCGTGGGGATACCCGCTGCCTCGATGCGGCGCACGAACTCCCGCATAACGTCAGGCTCCGACGACGTCCAGATGGAGCCCGGCGTTGGGTTGAGGGGAATCGGGTTGACGTGCACCCACCCGCGGCCACGCTCGTTGAGTTTCGCCGCGAGAAGGTCGGCGCGCCAACCGTGGTCGTTCATGTCTTTGATGAGCGCGTACTCGATCGAGACGCGGCGCCCGGTCGCCTCGAAGTAGGCACGCGCGGCGTCGAGCGCCTCGTCGACCTTCCAGCGCGAGTTGACCGGAATGAGTTCGTCGCGAAGATCATCGTCCGGAGCGTGAAGGGACAGGGCGAACGTGACCGGAATCTTCTCCTCGGCAAGCTTGCGGATGGCAGGCACGAGGCCCACCGTCGAGACGGTGATGTGGCGCGCCGACATCCCGAGCCCGTCGGGCTGGGGTGCCGTCATGATGCGCACCGCGTCGATCACACGCTTGTAGTTGGCGAGCGGCTCACCCATACCCATGAAGACGATGTTGGTGACACGCTCGCCGTCGTGCTCCGCCTTGCCGAGCTCCCCCTCGGCGATGGCGCGATTCGCGCGCACCACCTGGTCGATGATCTCGGCGGTCGACATGTTGCGGGTGAGACCGGCCTGCCCGGTAGCGCAGAACGGGCAGTTCATGCCGCAGCCAGCCTGCGACGACACGCACAGCGTGATGCGGCCCGGGTAACGCATGAGCACGGACTCGACAAGGGCGCCGTCATGCAGCTTCCACAAGAACTTGATCGTGTCGCCCTTGTCGGTGGCGATACGCCGCACCTCCGTGAGCAGCGGCGGGAGCATCCCGGCGACCAGTTCGTCACGAGAGGATGCCGGCAGGTCGGTCATTTCGGAGGCGACATCGGTGTACCGCGAGAAGTAGTGGGTGGAAAGCTGTGTGGCCCGGTAGGCGGGCATCCCGAGCTCCTTGAGGCGCTCGCGACGCGCGGCCGGGTCCAGGTCGGCGAGGTGCACGGGAGGCTTTCCGCGCTTCGGCGACGCGAACTGCAGGGCTGGCCTACCGTCGGGCCCCATCGCCTGCACCCAACCCTCCGGGGTCGGGCGAACCTGGGGGCGGGCATCCCGCACGGTCTTGTCCATGGGTTAAGGGTAACCGCCGTGCGCGTGGCAGGCCCGAGTGAGCAGTTGCGACACGTTGGCGCAGCACAACTAGTCGCAGGTGCACTCTGGAGGCACGGGACCCTGGACTACGCTCGCGGGCATGACGCGTATCGGGTTTCTCTCGTTCGGGCATTGGCAGGCGGTGCCGGGTTCGAAGGTGCTGACTGGTCAGGACTCACTCCTTCAGACCATCGAACTCGCGGTCGCCGCCGAGGAACTCGGGGTGGACGGCGCTTTTGTTCGTGTTCACCACTTCGCCCGGCAGCTTGCCTCGCCCTTCCCCCTGCTCGCCGCGATCGGCGCGAAGACCTCGCGCATCGAGATCGGCACGGGTGTGATCGACATGCGGTACGAGAACCCGCTGTACATGGCTGAGGATGCGGCGGCCGCCGACCTCATCAGCGGCGGGCGGCTTCAGCTCGGCATCAGTCGAGGGTCACCCGAGACGGCCCTCCGCGGGTACGAGTCCTTCGGATATGTGCCCGCCGATGGCGAGGATGACGGAACCATGGCTCGCCACCACGCCGAGGTCTTCCGTGCCGCAATCGCCGGTGCCGGAGTCGCGCAGGCGAACCCGGCGATGACGGGGACAACTGCTCCACTGTCCATCCAGCCCCAATCCCCCGGGCTCTCCGACCGCATCTGGTGGGGCTCCGGCACCCGAGCGACCGCGGAGTGGACGGCCCAGCAGGGCATGAACCTCATGAGCTCGACCCTGCTGACCGAGGACACCGGAGTTCCGTTCGATGAACTGCAGGCGGAGCAGATCGCGTTGTTCCGTTCGGCGTGGGTCGCTGCGGGATGGGAGCGCGAACCCCGCGTGTCGGTGAGCCGCAGCATCCTGCCGATCATCGACGACGAGACACGGCACTACTTCGGTTTGCGAGCGCAGGCCGACGCCAAGGATCAGGTGGGCATGCTCGACGGCGCTCTGTCGCGATTCGGTCGCAGCTACATCGGCGAACCCGACGCGATCGCCGCCGAGTTGGCTCAGGATGCCGCGGTCGCCGCAGCGGACACGGTGCTCGTCACCGTGCCCAACCAGCTCGGTGTCGAGTTCAACGCGAAGATCCTCGGCAGCATCATGCGCGACATCGCGCCCGCGTTGCGCTGAGCCGGGCATCCGCCCCGCGTCATCCCCGTCATCCCAAATGCAGGAGATTCGGCCGCCCGATTCCGGATCCCGCGTGAAGTGCCCGTAAATACTTCGGAACTCCTGCATTTGGGATGGACGGTGGCGCTACTAGTGTCTGAGGTACCCACCCCGCACAGGAGAACAGCATGGCGAATCCCTCACTGCACAAGGCGTCCCTCACCGCGGGCGAGCACGTATTCGAGAACGAGTTCGGGTCGATCACCCAGCTCACGTCGGCCTCGTTGCCGATCCTCTCCGGGCTCTCCATCAAGCGCATCACGCTCGCGCCGGGCGCCATCCGCGAACCGCAGTGGAACGTCAACGCCAACCAGCTCGCCTACGTGATCACGGGCACGGTGCTCGTGTCGATGCTCGGCAACAAGGACGAGTTCTCGTCATTCATCGTGAAGCCCGGGCAGATGTACCACGTCGAGTCTGGCGCGGTCTATCACATCGAGAACATCGGAGACGATGAGGCCGAGATCATCGCGGGTCTGCGCAGCGATCGGCCTGCGCACTTCTCCCTGCGCAATAGTTTCAGCGCAATGACGGATGCCGTGCTCGGCAACACCTACGGAATGCCGGCGTCGACCTTCGAGGTCTTCGACCGGGAGCGGGCATCCCAAATCGTTCGGCGTGAGGGCAGCGCTCGGGTGCCGGACTCTGCAGGTCTCCCCAACGCGCATCTGTTCGACGTCGAGGGCGAGATCGCGCCCCTGCAGTACGACTACGGCTACGCCAAGTTCGCGCGATCCCAGTACTGGGCTGCCCTAGAGGACCTCTCCATGTATTCGCTCGGCGTGGGCGGCACCGGCATGCGGGAGCCGCACTGGCATCCGATCACCGCGGAGATGGGTTACGTACAGAAGGGCAACGCCCGGATGACCGTGCTCAGCCCCGACGGAAGTCTCGAGACCTACGAACTGAACCCGGGCGACACCTACTTCATCCCGCGCGCCTACCCGCATCACATTGAGGCTCTCGGAGATGAGGGCATCCACTTTCTCATCTTCTTCGACCAGCCCATGCCGGGTGACATTGGCTACCGCGCGACCGCGTCCGCGTTCTCGCGTGAGGTGCTCGCCGCGGCCTTCGAGGTGCCTGAGGCGAACCTGCCGCAGTTCCCCGAGACACCCATCGACCCACTCATCGTGGAGCGCATCAACCCGCGCGACCCCGTGGAGTAGCCCGCACGTGTCATTCGGGGGTCTCCAGCCTCGATACGGTAGAGGAATGCGCGAGCCCACCCCCACTGAGACCCTGAAACTTGTCGGGCGTTACGAAGCCGGGCAGGAAATACCCGAACACATGCGCGCCGAGGTGCGGATGCTCGGCGAGCTGCTCGGCCGTGTGCTGCGAGAAAGTGGCTCCCCCGGTCTGTACGAAGACGTCGAACGGCTGCGCATCGCCACGATCCAGGCCTACGTTGACGCCGGGCCCGAAGCCTTCGCGCGTGCTGCCGAGGTCGCGGAATCCTTCGACATCGAGCGTGCCGAAGAAGTTGCTCGCGCCTTTACCGCCTACTTCCACCTCGTGAACCTCGCCGAAGAGCACCAGCGTGTGCGCGTCCTGCGCGAGCGTGCGGCGAGCGACTCGGAGCCCGGCAACGACTCCGTCGACGGCGCATTCGCGCAGCTGAGCGCCGAGATCGGCGGAGACGCCGCCCTGCAGCGACTCCGAGAGTTGCGCTTCCACCCGGTGTTCACCGCACACCCCACCGAGGCCCGCCGTCGTGCCGTCTCCGACACGATTCGCCGCCTCGCTACCCTCGTTCGCGAAAACGACGCCTCCCCCGGTGGCGCTGAGGGTGACCGCATCAAGCGCGCCATGCTCGCCGAGATCGACACCCTGTGGCGCACAGCACCGCTCCGCGCCGAGAAGCCGACCCCCATCGACGAGGTCCGCTCCGTCATGGCGATCTTCGACGAGACCCTGTACACGTCCATTCCCGCCGTCTACCGCCGCATCGATGACGCGTTGCAGGGCGGTCGCGCCGGGTCCACCGCGCCCGTGGTTGAGCCCTTCGTCAGGGTCGGCACGTGGGTCGGCGGCGACCGTGACGGTAACCCATTTGTCACGGCATCCGTCACCCGCGACGCGGCAGCCATCGCAAGCGAGCACGTTCTGCTCGGCCTGGAGCGTACGACCGCTCGCGTCGGTCGTGAACTGACCCTGGACGCGACGACCACCCCGCCGTCCGCCGACCTCACCGCCCTGTGGCAGTCGCTGCGCTCGGCCGACGAGGCCGTGGCGGATGAAGTGGCCAAGCGCTCCCCCAACGAGACCCACCGACGTGTGCTGCTCATGATCGCTCGGCGTATCGCTGCGACGCGCACACGCGACGCCGACCTCGCCTACCGCGACCCCGAGGAACTCCTCGCGCAGTTGCGCATCGTGCAGGAGTCGCTCGTTGCGGCATCCGCGCCTCGCCAGGCGTACGGCGCCCTGCAGGAGCTCATCTGGCAGGTGCAGACCTTTGGGTTCCACCTCGCCGAACTCGAGGTTCGTCAGCACTCCGCCGTCCACGCCAAGGTGATCGCCGAGGTCGAGGCCGGCGGTGAGCTGAGCGAGCAGGCGCAGGAAGTGCTCGAGGTCATCCGCGTGATCGCGCAGATCCAGAAGCGCTACGGACCGCGCGCGGCAGGCCGCTACATCGTCTCGTTCACGCAGTCCGCCGAAGATCTCGCCACCGTGCACCGCCTCGCACGTGCAGCGGTTGGTCCCCAGGGCACTCCCCCGGTGCTCGACGTGATCCCGCTGTTCGAGACGTTCGCCGACCTCCAGGCGGCACCCGGCATCCTCGCCGAAATCGTTGAGCACCCCGAATTCTCCGCGCGACTGGATGCCACGGGCCGCAAGCTCGAGGTCATGCTCGGCTACTCCGACTCCTCCAAGGATGTCGGCCCCGTCGCCGCGACCCTCGCACTGTACGAAGCCCAGGAGAAGATCTCCACGTGGGCGCGCGAGAACAACATCGAGCTCACCCTCTTCCACGGTCGCGGCGGCGCGCTCGGCCGCGGCGGTGGCCCCGCGAACTCCGCGATCCTCGGCCAGCCGCCGCACTCCGTCGACGGACGCTTCAAGGTCACCGAACAGGGCGAGGTCATCTTCGCCCGCTACGGCGACCCCGACATCGCGATGCGTCACGTCGATCAGGTTGCAGCCGCGACGCTGCTTGCGTCCGCCCCCTCCATCGAGCAGCGCAACGACGGGGCTGCCACGCGGTTCGCGGACGTCGCAGCGACGATGGATGCGGCATCCCGCAAGCGTTTCTTCGAACTCGTGAAGTCGCCCGGCTTCGCCCCGTGGTTCGCCACCGTAACTCCCATGGAGGAAATCGGACTCCTGGCACTCGGATCGCGCCCCGCGCGACGCGGCCTCTCCGTTGAGTCTCTCGAGGACCTGCGCGCGATTCCGTGGGTGTTCTCGTGGACGCAGGCGCGTATCAACCTTACGGGATGGTTCGGACTCGGGTCCGCGCTGGAGGCGGTGGGAGATGCCGAGAAGCTCGCCCTCGCCTACGCGGAGTGGCCGATCTTCCGCACCATGATCGACAACGTCGCCATGAGCCTCGCGAAAGCCGACGAGCGTATCGCTCAGCGTTACCTCGAGCTCGGTGACCGAGACGATCTTGCCGATCTCGTCAACGAGGAGATGGACCTCACCCGCGAATGGGTTGTGCGTCTCACCGGGGGCGATGAACTGCTCGCTAACAAGCCCGTACTGCAGCGTGCCGTCAAGATGCGCAGCCCCTACGTGGACGCACTCTCACTGCTCCAACTACGAGCCCTTCGAGAACTGCGTGCGACACCGCAGAACGCGGACCCGGATCCCGAGCTGCAGCGGCTCCTGCTGCTCTCCGTGAGCGGGGTCGCGGCAGGGCTGCAGAACACGGGGTAGGTTCGCCACGCGCGCGACCTCACATGTGCAGCCGCCGTTTCGTCATATTTGCGACACGACACGGTCGGATACTCAGCCGATCCGGCGGCCGACGAAAGAGAGATCCGCGTGGCGCTAGACGAAAATGGTCCAACCGAAGACCAGGACGTAATCGGAGAACGGCGTCGTTTGGTGTCCTTGGCCTATCGGATGACTGGGACCGTAGCGGACGCCGAAGACATCGTGCAGGAAACCTACACGCGGTGGTATCGGTTGAGCGAGCAGGAGCGAGAGGCCATCGCCGTACCAGCCGCGTGGCTGACCCGCGTCGCAAGCCGTGTCGCGCTCGACGTGCTCAAGTCGGCTCGAGTCCGACGAGAACAACAGGTCGGGCAGTGGATACCGGAACCGGTTCCCGCTGACCTCTTCCTCGACACCGTGCCCTCCGGGAGCATCGCGGAGGGCATCCAGGACCCGCTCGATCGAGTGACGTTAGACGACGCGGTCAGCACTGCACTGCTGATGGTCCTGGAATCCATGACCCCGGCAGAGCGGGTTGCCTTCGTGCTTCACGACGTGTTCGGCACGCCCTTCGTTGAAATCGCGGAACTCGTCGGACGCTCGCCCGAAGCCACCCGGCAGTTGGCGGCCTCCGCTCGTCGTCACGTGCGCGAGAAGCGCACCACGGTGGTCGCCCCGGAGCGACATGATGAAGTAGTTCGGGCGTTTCACTCCGCAACTCGGGGTGGAGACATCCGTCTGCTGATGGAGACATTGGCCCCGGGCGTGGAGCTGCGGGCAGACGGCGGCGGTGTCGTCCGGGTTGCTCCGAATGTTGTCGCGGGTGCCGACCGCGTCGCCCGCTTCCTGCTCGGAGTTCTGCAGAAGGAGCCCGAGTTAGTCTTCGAGGAACGGCGCACCGCCGATGGGCTTGGGTACGCCCTCACCCTGGCTGGGAAGCTCTTCGGTGTCGTCAGTTTCCACATCGAGTCGGAAGGCATCACCGATATCTGGCTGGTCCTCGACCCGCGCAAACTCGGCACCTGGCTGTCTCCGAGCGGAGCGTAAACCTCACACTTTGTCTAGCGATCTCGTCATGTAGATGGGGGCATTGTGCGCCCCGCCGCGGGATGACCCCGCGACCACAGAAACGAGGAATCACAGGATGAAGATCGCGGTTGCCGGTGGGACCGGCACGGTGGGGCGATACGTGGTCGAGGCGGCGCAGCAGCGCGGTCACGATGTCGTTGCCCTGACACGAGGAAACGGAGTGGACGTACTCGAAGGTGTAGGCATTCTCAAGGCAATCGCGGATGCCGATGTCGTCATCGACACACTCAACGCCACAACGCTGTCGACACAGAGGGCAATCGAGTTCTTCGACACAGCAACCCGGAACCTTCTGCAGGCGGAGGCTCAGGCTGGCACCCAACATCACATAACCCTCTCGATCGTCGGCATTGACACAATCGATACCTCCTATTACGCCGGGAAACTTGCCCAGGAGCGACTAGTGGAGGGCTCCCGCGTACCGCACACCATCGCCCGCGCAGGTCAGTTTCACGAGTTCGCGGAGCAAATCGCTGCTCAAGCCACCCTGGGCCCCGTGACGCTTGTGCCGAGAACATTGACTCGACCCGTTGCCGCAAGGGAGGTGGGCCAGCACCTCGTGAGCGTCGCGGAAAGCGGACCGGTTGGCCGCGCACCGGATTTGCTGGGACCGCGCGACGAATCGCTGTCCGACATGGTGCGCCGGATGTTCGCACACGACGGAACACGACGTCCCGTGATCGAACTACGGCTTCCCGGTGCCTACGGGCGCGGACTCGCGTCCGGGAAACTCCGCGGCAGTCCTCATGGGACGTCAGGGCTCGTCACGTTCGACGAGTGGCTGCGGTCTGACCATGAGGGGGCGTAAGCAGATGCGGTCGAGCGACCAACCTCCGATCGGCGCAAACGACGGATCCTCGAGCGCCCGCGACATCGATGCCCGGGGAGTCGGACGGATTCAAATGACTGCCCTCATCGGCACCATTGCCATCGCGGGAGTAGTCGGCGTCTGGGCGTATTTCTTGCCGCGAGAGTTCTACGATCATTTCCCCGTGGTGCTCGGCGAGTGGATTTCGCAGGACGGCCCGTACAACGAACACCTCATCCGTGATCATGGCGCCCAGTACCTCGCACTCGGGCTCGCCAGCGTTCTCGGGCTGTTCTGGCGCTCACAGATTGGCTATCGCCTGCTCGGAGTCGCATGGACGACGTTCGGAGTACTTCACTTCACCTACCACGTCACTCACCTCGAGCACATGTCGGTCTCCGATCAGATCAGCCAAGTGACTGTGCTGGCCGTCGCGGTTTTGCTCGGCGTCGGTCTGTTCATTCGACCTCGACCCGCGACGAGCTGACCGTTCCGCAGGCGAACAACGAGGCCCGCCCATCCGATTGTTGCGATGAGCGGGCCTCGTCGTGACGAATCGTGGCGCGCCGTGGCTGCGCTTCGTCAGGTCGCCAGCGGGATGCCACGAATCGGGTACAGCACTTCCCCCATCCGATAGCTGCCGCGGGGAACCAGCGCGTCGATTGCGCCGTTCCCAGCTACCGTCACCACTTCGCGGGAATCGCCGCGAGCCGCGAGCGTGCCCCGGAGAAGATCGTCTAGGTGGAAACGCTCCGGCCCGGCAATCTCGACTTCCGGCACGGGCGAGTCTCCAAGTGCCACTTCCACAAGAAGATCGACGAGTTCATCGAGTTCGACGGGCTGGATGAGGTCGCGCGGCGCGAGCACCTTACCCTCAACCGTGTACTGGTCGGCGAGAACCGGAATGTACCCCTGGAATTGAGTGGAGCGCACGATGGAGTATGGCAGCGACCCCTCACGGATGGCTCGTTCCTGAGCAACCTTTCCCAGGTAGTAACCGATATCTGAGGCATCCCCCTCTCCCACTCCGACGATGGACAACAGAATGTGGTGGGTCACGCCCGCCCGCTGCCCTTCAGCGGTAAGCGTCCGAGTGGTTTCCTCGAAAAAGCGCACTGCTCCCTCTTCGTCGAAGCGCCCCGTGTTCAGCACATTGACGATGACATCGACACCTGTGAGCACCTCTGCTACGCGCGTGCCCTCGATGTAGTCAACGCCGTCGGCGAGCCCGCCCGAAATGACTTCCACATTCTTGGCCTCGAGGAGGTCAGCGACTTTGGAACCGACACGCCCGCGGCCACCCGCGATGAGTACTTTCACGATCTACCAGTCCTTCCGTGAGGCGGCGGTTCCGCCCCTAGGAAGTGACGAGTGAGGGCGTGCGAGTGTGAGGTCCCCTGTCTGCAGAACACGGGGTAGCGCCTCTCGATCGCGAAAGGTTATCCGCCGAGCGCCCACAGCACCCCCGCCGTGAGCGGAGTGAGCCCCGGGTATCCGGGGGTGAGACCCGCGGGCTCGATGGCATTGAGGATCACGATCGCGAGGTCTGCTTCTGGGCAGTAGGCGGCAATGCCGTTCGAGCCGGGAATCGCACCGGCATGGCCATGGCAGATGCCGACGTCGGGGATCTCCCACGTCGCCAAGCCGGCCCCCTCGCCAAGCTGCACATGCGGCACCCCTGAAGCGTCGTAGGTGGCGGCGTAGAACTCCGTCGAGTTCGTCGACAGTTCGAGCATCTCCTCCAGGTGCTCAGCGTCCACCACGTCACCGCCGACGAGAGCCCGGATCCAGACCGTCTGGTCTGGCGCAGAGCTCACCATGCTCCCAGCCGACCATGCACCAGGCCATTGCGGCGAGGGCGATTGCGGCTTGACGGCTCCGTGTTGCTTGAGGCAATCGGCACCCTCGCCGGTATCGCACACCAGCACGAAGCCGTTCACTGCCTGCGGCCCGGTCGCCTCGCCATCGAGGTACGTGCTCGTTAGGCCGAGTGGCTCAATGAACCGGGTGCGCACAAGCTCTTCATATGGCGTCTCTGCGGCGAGCTCTGCCACGCGACCGAGCATGATGTAGCCAGCGTTGAGGTACTCGTACTCGGTGCCCGGTGAGAAAACCGGCTCCTCGATGAAGACCTGGTCGATGAGTTCCTGCGGCGTCACGTGGCCCACCAGGTCGAAATCGAGCTCGGCGAGCCCGCTCTCGTGTTGCAACAGCATCCGTACTGTGATCTCGGTTCCGCCCGGCGCGGCCGGGAACCAGCGGTCGATCGTATCGTCGAGCGCGAGTGCGCCTTCCTCATCGAGTTGCATCACGAGCGCTGCGGTGAAGAGCTTCGTCATGCTTCCGATGTGGAAGGCCGCGTCGGGCGCGAGGGGCTCACCGGGGTCTCCCTCGCCGCTTGAGGTCGCCACGACATCGCCATCGCCGACGGACGCGGCGACCGCTGTTCCCGGGATTGTGTAGGCGAACTGCCCCGTCGAGGGCGAGGCGCGCCACTGAAGTAGCGCCGCCGTCATGCGCTCGGCGAAGAGCGCATCCCCACTCGCTGTGGCGCTCGGCTCAGGAGGAGGCGTGGCGGTACAGGCGACGATACTCGCGACGAGCAGCAGCGTGCTAGCGAGAGCGATCCATGGGTTGCGGCGCATGACTACTCCTCGGTCATCTGCTGAAGGGGGCGACGAATGCAGTGACTTCGTGTTCGAGCTGTGTCGAGAACGGGTACGCCACCTGATCGGCGAGGCTGGGAACATCCGCCGCGCCGACATCGCGCAGGATGTGCACGACATTCGTCAGCTCCACAAAGCGCGCTACTCCGGGAGCAAACTGGGTGGCGAGATACGCCACGCCGGAGCCCGGGGAGCCGTCACCGCACGGCGTGTTGAAGTCCTTCGTGCCACACGTGACAAGCACGGGAACGGTGATTGATGGAGCAACTGTCGCCGCATCAATCTCGTCGAACCGCTGCCCATAGAGTGTGCGATAGGCGTGCGAGACCACCATCTGTGTCGGATCGGAGCCGTAGATATTGTTCGCGATCGTCGACTGCATGACGGCCGTGTAGTCGGTGGCTCCCGGTAGCGGCACGGGGCCAGGTGCGGGGAACGGTGGTGTGCCAGTGCGGATCTCGTTGACACCGTCGGCCATCCAAGACTTCAGAACACCGGCATCCGCTTCGGTCATCGCTGAACCGGCAACCGCAGCATCTATCTGCTCGGCGAGTTGCCGCGGCACAACGTTGAGAATTCGGTCGTACGACGGCTCGATGAGCAGCAGACCCGCCGGTGTGGGCCCAGAGCCTGGGCTGCCGGCGACCGTGATGGTGACGGCGCCGCCCTCGCTGTGGCCAATGAGCAGAAGCCTCGCGGGGTCGATCCCTGGTTTCGCGGCGAGGAACGAGAGGGCGTCACGCACGGGTTGGACCCGCAGTTCGTTGTAGTCCCGCGAGAGCAGGAGGCTCGGGTCATCGGCGTAGGGGCCGAGGCCCGTCTCGCCCGTGCCGAGCTTGTCGTAGCGCAGCGATGCGATGCCTTGTGAGGCAAGCAGATCAGCGAGCCACGCATACTGTTCCATACGGATGCCCGCGCCGTTGCCGTCACGGTCCACCGCACCTGTGCCGCCGACAATGACAGCCGCTGCAACGGGACGGGTCGGGTCGACCGGGGCTCGATAGCTGGCATGGAAGGTCACGTCTCCACTGACAAACGTGACGTTTGCGTCTTTCTGGATGGTCGCACACTCCTCCGCGGCGGTCGCCGTTGTCGGAGCCTGACCCGTTGTCGCTGCCCCGACGACGACGAGGGCGAGGACCAACAACGCGGCGCCGTACTCCCTGCCGGGCCGACTGCCGTACCGACGCAACACAAGAACCGCACCGATCGCGAGCACAGCGAGGGACACGATAAAAACGACGGGCGACAGCACATCTGCCCCGGTTGCGGCAAGACAGTCCGTCATGGTTTCTTCCCTCGGCGTTAGGCGGCGACTGAGAGCTCGGCGGGCACGACAGTCGGGGCCGCGCGACCCCGATCTTCCTCAAGTGTCCTAAACCGTCCACCTCGCGAACAAGAACCGCTTGCGGACGTGTCCTCAAGCGGACATTGTGGACTTATGCGCGACGAGTCTCTTTTGGCCCTGGCCTACCGCGGTCGCCCTGGGACGATCACCGAGTTGGCGCACCTCTCCCACCGACCCGTCGAGGAGGTGCGAGATGCGGTGGCGCGGCTTCGCAACCGTGGCCAGATCGGCGGCCGCGACGGCGACCTCGACTACACAAATCCCGCGGATTGGGCGGCGGAGTCGGTCGCCGCGCGGGCGACCGAGCTGCGAAACAACGCGCAAGATCTCCTCGGCGAGATGGAGCGGATCGTGGCGACGCTCCCGGAGATGATCGGGCACTGGTCGGTTGGCCAGACTTCGCAGGATCCAATCCCGGTGGTCACACGCCATGGCCTCCGGGCATCCGAGGACGTGTGGTTCGAGTTTGGACAGCGCGACGCTGGCACCCTCGAAGCCGTGCTCCCCGATATCACTCGATTCCTGACGAGTCCCGAAGAGCGCGTCGCGCGGTTCTCGGAGGCGTTCCGCAGCAAGGATGCCGTGCGCGTCATCCTCTCGAAGGCATCAGTGGGGGATGCCGCCGTGCAACCCCTGCTTCTCGCCTTCACTGCGGCCGGCATGGAGTACCGATTTATGGACGACCCACCGAGCTGGTTCTGGGTTGACGGCGCCCAGCTTGCCGTGCCCTACGAATGGGGCGAAGGGCGACCCACGAGTGTGATCAGCGTGCGCAACGCGGCGCTCTCCGGCATCGTTTCCGCCTACTTCGCATCCCTCTGGCAGCGTGCCGAGCCATCGATCCCGGTCGCGCATCCTTGGACGCCGTTGCTCAGCCTCATGCGAAAAGGCATGACCCTCGACACAGCATCCCGCACCATCGGCGTGAACCCTCGGACGGGACGACGACGCATAGCGCAGGCGATGAATCACTACGGTGTCTCTACCCTGTTCGCTCTGGGGACGGCGTGGGCGGCGGACGCCGACTCGAGCTCATCCGCGCGAGATTCAGCCACACCCGGTCCGCTCACCTGAATCTCGCCAGAGCAAAGGGCGGTACATCGCTCCACATACTGTAGGTACGACAAACGATCGTCTAACGTGGACTCATGGCTGATCGCGAATCGAACACTCCTCTTGGACCAACCTCGCCCGATTTGGGATGGTCCCTGAGCGTGATCCTGCGCAAGTGGCACGAGCGCGTCGAACAAGCCCTGGCGGATGTGCCGCACGGCACGCGGGGCTACGAGATTCTGACGGTCATCTCGCAGAACGAGCCTCCCACCCAGTCGGGACTCGCGAAGCATCTCAACATCGACAAGACCGTCATGCCCTACGTGCTCGACTCCCTAGAGTCGGCAGGTCTCCTTGAGCGACGCATCGATCCCCAGGATCGTCGCGCCAGACGGATCACCATCACCCCGCGCGGAGAATCCGTCCTTTCGGAGCTCCACACGGCGGTTCGAGAGGCTGAACAGTCGGCCCTCGACAGCGTTCCCGCCAAGGTGCGTGTCGCTTTCATCGACCAAGCGGAGCACCTCGCCCTCGCCATCAATGCGGCACCCCCGACGGATGCCTGTTCCGACTCCATCGACGGACTTGCGGTGGCTCAGGGTGCCGAGTCCGCCTGACCGAATTTAGTTTGCGCTACCAATTGTTTGCGTAGCGGAATATATGTTTGGGGATGTTGATTGACCTGAGTGGCGCCGAACGAGCGACCACGAAAGGAACCCAATGTCCGACCTCAAAATTGCCGTTGTTGTAGCAAGCACCCGCCCGGGGAGAGTGGGAGATCAGCTCGCCCACTGGGTGCTCGGGCAAGCGACAACACACGGCGGCGCCGACTACCACCTCGTCGACCTTGCCGAACTGGGTCTCTCGAGGCTCGATGAGAGCATCCCGGCCGCCATGGGCGCCTACGAGAACGACCACACCAAGCAGTGGGCCGCACTCGTCGCCGACTTCGACGGCTTCATCTTCGTCACACCGGAGTACAACAGGTCGATCCCCGGCTCCCTCAAGAATGCGATCGATTTTGTGTACTCCGAGTGGAACAACAAGGCCGCCGGAATCGTCAGCTACGGAGGCGTCGTCTCCGGGGCGCGCGCGGCAGAGCACCTGCGAGGCATCCTTGCCGAACTGCAGGTAGCGAGCGTGCGACAGCAAGTCATGTTCTCCACCGGCGCCGACTTCGAGAACTACACCACACTCAAGTCGCCGGGCGAATCACATGTTGCCGCCCTCCAGACCTTGCTGAGTCAACTCGTCTCATGGTCCGCTGCGCTCAAAGCAACACGCGCCGCACAGGTCGGCTGAGCGATGGACCGCCTCACAGGGAAGGTCGTTGTCATCACCGGCGCGAGCGGTGGACTCGGGTTTGCGGGCGCAGAACTCATGGCGCGGGAGGGGGCGAGGCTCGTGATGGCCGGACGTTCCGGATCCGTCGACGAGCGGGCATCCGTGCTGCGTGATCGAGGATTTGACGTGACGACCCACATCGGTGATGTCTCGAACCCGGATGACGTTCGAGCGATGATCGAGACCGCGATGAAGACGTATGGGCGCATTGACGCCCTGTGGAACAACGCCGGCCTGGTAGACGCCGAGTGGATACTCGCCGACACCGACGTGGTCGACATGAGCTTCGAGCACTTCACGAAAACCATCGAGGTGAACACGGGAAGCGTGTTCCTGGGTGCCAAGTATGCGATTCCCGCGATGATCGCCTCCGGTGGGGGCTCCATCATCAACACCTCGTCGCTTCAAGGTCACGCTGGAGACACGATTCTCACGGCCTACGGAACGAGCAAAGCCGCGATGAACTATCTGACGCAATCGATAGCGACCGGCTTCGGGCGCAAAGGCATTCGCGCCAACGTGATCGCGCCCGGACTGATTCCGCCGCCGTCAGCGGGCACTCCGCAGCCAGGTCATCGCCTTGAGGCGGTTGCTGCCGTGCAGATGGTGCTCGACTCGCAGCTTCTCGCAACCGTGGGCGAACCATCCGACGTCGCAAACGCGGCGGTGTTCCTCGCATCGGATGAATCGCGGTTCATCACCGGGCAGACCCTCTACGTGGATGGCGGGTTCACCGCGCACCAGCCGACCTACGCCGACCGTCTGCGCTCCGCCCACTAGGACGGTCCTGCCGGATCCCGAGGAGGTGGGCTGAGACGCCACGGACGCTCAGCTCACCTCCTCGGAATGAACGCGCACATGTCTGGTGTTGGCTCCTTCGACACCGGTAGACAAACCAAGGAGCACCCGTCATGACTCTCATCACCGTTCTCGGGGGCACCGGCTACGCCGGCGCCGCAATCGTCGCCGAAGCGGCTGGGCGTGGGCACCAGGTGAAGGCCGTGAGCCGCACCGCGCCCGAGGCGCCCGTCGAGGGGGTCGACTATGTCGCGGGATCCGCGCTCGACACCGCGATCCTCGACCAGGTGCTGCCCGGCAGCGACGTCGTCATCATTGCGCTCTCCCCGCGCGGCGACATGGCGGGCAAGCTCGAAGGCGTGATCGAGAGTGTGGCCCAGCGACTCCAGGGCACCCCGACTCGTCTCGGTTACGTTGGCGGCGCGAGCTCCCTCCAGACCCAGGAGGGCGGGCCGACGCTGTGGGATGTCTCGAAGGAGCACATTCCCGCCGACGTGAAGCCCGAAATCGAGACCGGCATCTGGGCCCTCAACTTCCTCCGCGCCACGCCCGACACGCTCGACTGGTTCTACGTGAGCCCTCCCGAGAACTTCGGCTCCTGGCTGGGCACCCCGTCGAAGGGTGACTACGCCCTCGGAGGCGACGTGCTCCTGCGCGACGAGGACGGAAACTCCGTGATCTCCGCCGCCGACCTGGCCCTCGCCGTCCTGGATGAGGTCGAGACGCCTCAGCACCGTCGCGCTCGGTTCACGGCCATCCACTAGTCGGGCAAGAGCGCAACACTCCTGTGTCGCCGCCCGCCCCTTGGCGGGTCAGCGGCGGCGTTGTGCGACGCAGCTCGAGCTGTGACGCATGATGGAGAGGGCTACCTCCCCCTGTGAAGAGGAGCAGCATCGCCACGGGAGCGATCGGCGCGATGTCCTGCCCGGTCGCGGCGAGCGCTGGCGAACTGTTGTCGCACCCGACGGTCGGCGGCGTGCCCTGAATCTCGCCCCAAGCTCTGCCGGCAACGGCCCGCCCGTCGATCGTTCCGGTGTACGGATCTCTTCGGTGACGCTGCGGTCGTTGAGCTGGGCGATGACGTCCAGCTGCGCTCGCAGGTCGTCCGTGATGCGCACCGCGAGGGTACGGATCGGACTGGATGCCGCCGGGTAGCCGGCGACCGGGGTCGTGTCCGTCATGAGCACCACACCTCCTCTTCTTCGAGCGGTCGACGAACCGGATGGTTCCTCTTGAAGCCGCTCTCGGAGGGGAGAGAGTGCCCATTTTGTACGGAGCGTGACGAGCGTCAATCTTCCGATCGGGGCTGTTGTGCATTCCGCAACAATCCACGGAACGAGAAGGATGTCCGAGGCCGCTGCCACCATTTCCCTATGACAGAACTCGCCTACATGGTCCGCGAAGACTGGGCCCAGCACGGAACGACGATGGTTCCGCAGAGTGCCGTGATCCGAGACTGGCTCGGCCAAGCCCCATACCTCTTCGCGGTGACCGATGTGAAGAAGTTCAATCACAATGACCGTAGTGCGGACCTCGAAACCGGGGACTTCATTGCGCCGAGCGCCGCCGACCGCAGGGTGTTTAACGTCTCGGAGCTCGGTGGCCTTTCGCGCCAGGACAAGGTGCTGGATCACGCCGTCGTGATTCTGCACCCCTACGGCGAGCGGGATCTCGACGCCCTCGGTGACGCAGTGAAGCACGACGCTCTTGGCAAGGTCTTCGTTATGATCTGGTCGCCGCGCGACATGGTGCGCGCCTGGCTCGACGGCCTCGGTGCCCTGAACCTCCACACCGGCGAAGCGCTCGGTGCGCCGGATCCTCTGATGGTCGAGGCAGGCAAGTCGATGGTGAACGAGGAATACAACGGCCTCAGCTCCGGCAAGGGCAAGGACGCCGTCGTGCAGCTCGTCCGCGCCTTCACCGCCGCGGGATACCCGCTCGACGTCGACGCCTGGCTCCGGGCCTACTTCGCGGCAGGCGGCACGTTCCGTCACGGCGAGGAAGTAGCGAAGTTGCTCGGCGAGATGAAGAAGGGCATCAAGCACCGGGTCAAGGATCGCTACCGCGACAACATCGTCGAGATCCTTCGCGACCGCTTGGCCGCGAAGGCGTAGGCGGTCGTGCCGATGCTCACCGACGAGCAGAAGCGCACTCGGGCCGAGACCCGGCATCGCACCGCTGCGCTGCGAGCTGAAGAGGACGCGCTCCGCCGTGAGGCCAAGCGCTGCGAGTGGCACGAGGAGGATATGTTCCTGACCCGCGAGCAAGCTGCGGCCGGCGAACTTTGTCGGGGCTGTGGTCTAGAGGTCATTGACGGCCTCGGCTCCTGGCCGCCGCTGATGCACCTCTCCCCTGAGCAGCGCATCGAGCACGATGCCGCTGAGACTCGCTACAAGCAGCTGCATCCAGACTGCCGAGCGCACCGGTGGAGCATAGACGGGTCTCGCACTACCCACTGCGGTCTGTGCTGCCCGCCAGTCCCGTTCTCGAGAAGTCAGCTCGACGCGGTAGCGAAGATCCTCGACGGTCATGTACGCCGCGATGAAGAACTCGATATCTGGGCGCTCGACCTAACCTGCGGTCATCGAGTGGAGCACAACGTGCACCACACCCAGCGCTATTGGGTCGGATCGACGACGCACTGCCCCGAGTGCAGCATGACACGCGGGATCGTGACATCTGAGCGAAACGTTGAGGCCGCGGACCGGAAGAAGGAACTCGAGCAGCGCCGCGCGGCCGATGTCACAAAAGCTGAGCGAGAGGTCGCGAAGGCTGAAAAGGCTGCAGCTGCGGCCCGAGAAAAACTCGCCGCGCTCAAGGCCGGGCAATAGCGTTGAGCCAAGCCCATGATCCAAGAACGAACGGAGCATCCATGACGCTCGACAGCGAAGACGCCGTCAAGAAGGCGCTCGGCATTAACTCTTTCCGGGAGATGTCGAAGGAGAAGATGCTGGCCTTTGCTGCATCAATGCCCGACATGGCGAATGAGGTGCGGCTGAAGCTCATCGAGCAGATCCCGGGGTTCCAGAAGTTCGCCCTGGACGCGATCAATGCCGCCGAACGAACCTTCAAGGAGACTACTTCTAACGAAGACAAGCGCGGCGAACGCCTCCACGAGTCGATGGGCGACATCCGGGAGTCCATCAAGGCCCAGCTCGCCAATCCGAACATCAGTGAGGAGCACGCCCGCTTCCTCAATGACAAGCTCACCGAGACCGGAACGACCGAAGCCGAGAGCCAAAAGGACAGTCGCGCCCACGATGCGAAGCAGGCGGACGAGACGCGGAAAGCCATCGTGACGCTCGTCGGAATCGGGCTCGTGTCCGCTGTCATCCTTGCCGGAGGCAAGGTCATGCTCGGTCGCGGTCCCCAGGCGTGAGCGAGGGCCCTTGGTACGCCGAGCGCCGCGCTCGATGGAAGCCTGAGCGCGTTCGCCTGCTGCTCGTCGCCGAGAGCGCACCAGACGATGGCGGCGACCTCGCGAACCGTCGCTTCTTCTACGACGACGCCCTCACGGGCAAGGACGGCCTGTTTCGCGAAGTCATCCGAGCGCTATATGACAACCCGTCGCTAGTCAGCGGCCCGAACGCGAAGACACCATGGCTTGAGAAGCTCAGGGCGGACGGTGTCTTTCTTATTGACCTCGCCACCGTTCCGGTGAATGAGTTCAGTACCGCAGATCGCCAAGCGGCCCTCGCTCGGAGCATCTCCCAGACGGTCTCGCTCGCGGGCGACCTCGCTCCCGATGGCATCGTCCTCATCAAGCAGAACGTCTTCGATCTGTTGCATCGCCCGATCCGCGCGGCTGGCCTTCCGCTGCTTCACGACGCCATGATCCCATTCCCCGGGAGCGGCCAACAGAAGCGATTCCGCGAGCGGTTCGTGATTGCGTTGAATCGCCTCGAAGCTGCGCCTATCCGCGCAGCTTTTCCAGACGTTCGTTGATCCGACTGCCAGGGCGCCGGTCGGCAGGACAGGCCTCCACCCAACGTTCGAGCACTGCGACTTCGCGGTCGTGCTGTCCGAGCATTCGATGAATGATCGCAGCCTGCTCGGTGTGCCACGGCGCTGGCTCCAGCCTTTCTCGAGAGGCCGAAGCTTCGGCACCCTCGATGACCGCGTAGCAAAGCGTCAGCGCCTCCTCAAGGCGGTTGTCGCGCTTTAGTTCCTTGATAGGCTCGACCAGCTGCAAGTAATGGACGCCGTTCACCATGCCGGATGTGAACTGTTCAGCACGATCGCCGCCGGCAAGTGCCGAGACAACCATTTCGCTCACGCCGTCGTGAAGCGCCTGCGCCTTCGCGCGGGCGGACATCGGCGGACGGTTGCTGCGCGAGAACTCCCATTCGGGCGTCCCTCGTCCGAGGGAAGCCCACGCTTCCGCGCGGAGCCCCTTCGGGAGCAACTCAGTGAAGATCTGCACCGACACCGACCGCGTACCCCCGTCGGACAGGTCGAGGTCTCGAGCAACGAACCCGGGCAGGTAGCCAATGGGCTCACCTCCGCATGAACCGCCACGGCGTGGGGATCCGCCTGGTTATCTGGCTCGCGCTGCAACGACGCCTCAAGTTCCAGGTAGCCGCCATCTCCGACCGCATGCCGCCCGGCAAGTGCCGCGATGGCCTCCTTCGCGAACGTTGTGGTGCCGGACGGCTTAACCAGCGATGTCTTGCCCGGACCGGAGAACGTCATCTCGATGCGGACCTTCGGTTGCTCGGTGGGTTCGTCGGGCCGACTGTGTTCTGCCCAGCCAAGGATGCGATCGAGTAGTCCCAACGGTTCCGTCCTAGCCTCGAGCGAGCCGGTGAATGAACTTGACGGCCTTCTCGACGCGCTCCTGGGCACGATCAGCTCCGTCATCGGGAAGCGTCCGGCCGTGCCGTGCGTCCCGTGGTCGAAGTCATTGAACAGAGTGATCACGTCGTCAATATCGGCGTCTACGAATTCGACCATCTCAGCGACGGCATTGCCGCTACGTGCCAGAACGTGGTGGATCTTTGCTCGCCTCGAAACACCGCCATTCGGCGTCGGGATGAAGTCTGCATTGGCGGCGATGACCGCGCCGTCAGGTGCCTCAACGCCCAAGATTGCTGCCATCATCTCGCGGGCACTGGTGCAGAAGTGACGGGCCGCATCTGGATTGTTCGGATTCAGGGCGAAGAGGGCACCATTCCACATCGTGAACCAGTTCGAGAGTGGGAAGTCTCCACCACCGCAAAGTTCCCCTCTACAGGACGTTTTCGGCAGCCTCAAATGAGGATCCGTCTTCGGACGATGTCACGAGCGGCGCGGGCTCTCCCTCAGCGAAGTCGTGCTGGAACTGAAGGGTTGCGATACCGACGAGCGCCGCACCGTCTGAAAGCTCGATGCTCCACCCCTCGATATCCCCCTCGGCGGTGACGGCCGTTGCCGTGAGGGTGCCGGAACCTTCAATTGATGATCCGGAGAGCTCGACAACAAGTTGATCGCCGTCGGTAGCAAGGCGCGCGGACTGTCCCCCTTGCACCGAAACGCTAAAGCTGTGCGGATGGGACGCATCCGGGGCGCAGGCAGTCAGGACCGCAGCGAAGAGGCTAGCGATGGTCGCGCCAACAACTATTCGAGAGAGTTTCGGGATACTCGTGAGACCATCATGGTGCATAAAGCTTCGCGGGCATGGCGAGAGGCTAGCCTTTGACCGGCTTCTAGTTGGATGACCTCGGCAAGCACTCAGCGGCTGCGTCGAGCGAGAGGGAGGAGTTGAAGTGGCTACCTCTGATGCTCTAGGCGTCGCTGGTTTGGTCGTGAGCGTGCTGTCGCTGCTCGTCGGAACCGCGGTCACTCTCATCGTCTACCGGCTCAGTCGAAAACTGGATTTCCGCACGCGCATCCATACGTGGGGCGAACTACGCGACGTCACGCGACGTTTCGCTGCTGAGATGCACGACCAGGGTCTCAACAAAGAGGTGATCCTTCTCAACGCTGACCGCTATGAGAAGGACTATGACGGCGGCAATCGCTTTACCCGGCACGGATACATCCAGGTCCGCACTGAGTTCATAGATGTTCGACATGACGGATTGGCGCTGATGACGTTCCCGGTGTCGACGTGGCGCGATGCTAGCGGTCGGCGAGTATTGGACGAGGCTGACACTCAGGATGAGAACGTCCTTGAGGTCGGTTTTGTGCCATTTGACTGGATCGAACACATCGACCCAGACGGGAACGACTACAAAAACGCGCCCCTGGTCTACGTCCACTTCCGGGGTCCAGGACGTACGCCCTTCAAGAGCTATAGCTACCACGAACCCAATTCAGTTCCGATGGGCCCACGAGATCGGCCCTTTTACCCGAGCATCCCGGGCCTCGGCATCCGCAGACCAACACGAACACAAGCCTGGTCTGAGTTCTGGCGGACATGGAAGAGCGACATCAAGATGCGCAAGAGCGAACGCAAGGCACGTCGACAACTCGGCGACGCCTCCGCGCGATGAGCACTCGTCCCTTTCAGGGATGTCGTCGGGCACCTCACTTTGTATACCGACGGCGATGGATACGGAGTTCGCGCCGGACGTCGTCTTCATCGCGAACGGCCAGCACTTCATCGCCCCAAACTTCACGTGGGGGCAAGTCCAGATCTGCGAGCGGCACATCCTCTGGGTGGTGAATGATCCACCGTTCTGCTTGGGAAGCAACTAGACGATTCACCATCCTCACAGTTTTGTCTGGATCTTCAATCGGCGCCCCGTGCGCCGAAATGTCAAAAGCGGGGTCGCGAAATTGGACAATCAACCGTGGCGAGAGAGGCACCCAAACTACCTGTGCCGTCGCGTAGCCGATCGGTCTGTTACCTGGTGACCACCAGCACACTGGCTCGTCGCTCGTCAGCACTGCAGCGCGGTTCGCGACAATCAGTTCGATTTCCTTGCCGGCCAAGAATTGCCCGAGCCCCATTTCCTCACCTTCGGGGTCGCCCAGAGCCATCCTCAGGCTCTCCTGTACGAGGACGGCCTGAGGAGGGACCACAGCGGGAAACTTCGAGGACGCAAGCCTCTCCACGAACGCAACAACATCCCCTGGGCCGTTTGGCAGACCTCGTCCGACAAGGAACGACCGCACTCTTTCCTCGTCCAGATCCCCCAGAAGGCTCGCGCGAACGGACTGAGTGGCCAGCGCTGCAAAGTCGTTGCGCCACCGATTCCCGCGGACGGTCTGGAGAGCCGCGAACTGGACTAACCGATACCAGACTTCGTGGTCGGAGGGGTCAAACCCACTCTCAACCAGTGACCGAATGGCCGGCGCTATGGCTGCTTCCAGGCCGCTCAACGCTGCCTCGACACCCTCTGGATCGAACCTGGCTCGGTCTTCCTCGCGGGCGAGATCCTCAGGCTCGATTCGATAGAACCCCGTCTCGACAGCGACATTCCCTACCGAAACCCGGAGAGGTCGGCTCGGGACATCGCGGCTCACCAGAGCGAGATGTCCAGAGATATCAGCAAAGTTGCGCAGATAGAACCGCGGAACTGTGTGGTGCCGAGCGGCCATGTCGATATTCTTCCCGGAGAGTGGGCCTACTCCCACCATCGTCCTTCTTCCGAGTCGCCGCGTGGCACCCCTCTCAACCAGATTGGTATGTGCCTCGGAACCGTCTCGCCCGATTGAGAGAGGAAGAGCGCACCGCAACCCTTGCCCAACCAGAGCGCCTCGACCCGATTTGAGCGTGACGGGAGAACGCGACGAACGATCCCCTCGAGTAAACGAACCTGATTAGCTGGGGAAACTGGAGCCGAGGATAATCTGCCACAAGCGCTTCGCTTCGGCGTGATCGCCTCGCGCTTCCGCCTCATTGGCTCGGGCTGCTCTATCAGCCGCAGAGTTGAGCGCCTCAACCAAGGCCTGTCGTGCAGTAGGCGTCAAGTAGGAGCTCAGGTCTCCGCTTAGTCCGCCGGGATCGTTGACGTAGAGCCACTTGGGCGCAAACTCGAAGAACATCTGGAGTGCGTTGCGATAGTTGCTGCCCAGGCGACTAAAGACCGTCGCGGCCACGGTTTCGAGGTGAAATGAGCGAAATCGACTGGAGTGTGCCCGATTCCATGCTTTAAGCAGCCTAACCACCGCGCTCAGGTTGTACCCAAGCTCCTTGTTGCGGTTGGAATACCAAGCGTTCGCAGTGGTCGGCGCGGTCAGAATCCAGCCGCCAGATCCGTCCGGCAGGTGGTAAACGTTGTCGCCACGGTCAAAGACCGGAGCGACATCAACATGGCCGCCACTCTGATAGAACACGCGCACTGCCTGCCCTCGAGTACCTACCTGCTGGATCTTGGTCCCTGCGTATGCTTCGCGAATCCGGTAGATGAAAGCGTGCGAGTCCTGCGAGTACTTGTCCTGCCAGACCTGCTTCTCGTTTGAGAACACGGCGAGCACATCAATGTCGTCAAGCGGTCGAATGATCGTGCCCTTCGACGCAGAACCCATGAGAATTCCCCGCGAAAAGGGCATGTCTGAGGTAGCGGGGAAGGCTGCGCTCATGTCTTTGTCGACCGTTCCCTTGCGATTCGGGATGAAGTTCGTTTTCTGGTACTCCGTAGCGGTGATGTCTTCCAAGAACTGCGAGAATGCTTGGCCTGTCGTGAGTGTCATCATTTCTTCTTTCTAAGCCGACTAGAGGCGGCGTGCATGGCAAGTTCATTCCGCCCGCGCGTGAGCTTGTATAGCCAGTCGGGAACCTGAGGTGTGGTGCGACGTAGGTCGTATAGCTGGGTCTGCCAAGAGATGAGTTCTTGCCCAATGATCGGCTCCTGGTCCTGGAGACGACTCTCGATGGTGTTCGCAAGGTCGGCGCGATCCTGCGCCGCTCGCCAAGTACTCCGAAGATAGTCAGCCACGTCGAGCACGGCCGGCAGCACAGGAAAAAGGACTCCGAGGAGCACCAACCCGAAAGCGAGCCCGCCGAGAGCGCTCCAAGTGATGAGAACACCGAGCCAGACCACCGTGACGACTGCCCAAACTGTTACAGCAGTGCGAATCAGGCGGTCGGTGTAAGAGGCATTGGCGCGCTGGGCGATTGCGATTGTTTCTGCTCCCGGATGCGCGCTATCAACGTCGTACCAGTCGAGGAGCAATTCGCGCTCGGCTGCGGACCTCAAGCCCTTCCTGTCGTAGACGAGCAATTCGACTTCCTCGATCGACGGACGCGACGCTCGCTCGATCGTCTCTGGCATGTCGAAGATGAACAGGTCGAGTTCCTCCTGAAGGGCCGCCGCCTTCGTCATCGTTCGCGCCTCAGCGGTCGAAAAAACGGTGCGTCCAACGAAGAGCCAGACACCGGTGACAGCGCCAACCGCGACTGCCGAGCCCGGAACCAACAGAGAGACGAACGGAGCGGCGACTCCAAGAACGAGAAGCCCGATCCAGCGCGCACCCTGCCATCGTTTCGCACGGGTATACAGGCGCCGCTGTGCGAGGAGGAGGCGAAGCGCCTCATCGCTGTTTTGACGGACTGCGATGGACTCACTTGACGGCGGTATATAGCGATCTCGATCCGTCACCGATGCCTCACTTGTTGAACAGCAGCTTCAACTGCTCGATAGCTTTGCTTTGCTCGTCGGAAAGCGAGTAGTCCATTGCCCTTCGCGCCCGCGTCACCGCAGTGTCGAGCTTGGACAACGCGTCCTTCTTCATCGTGTCAGAAGAGCAAGAACCGAACCTCGATCCGAGGCCGGTTGGATCATTCAGTGCGGCGAGTTCAACGTTTTTCAAATGGCTAAGGGAGTAATGAAGATCGATGATCGGTGAGTAAGCCACCTGGGTACTCAGGAACTTCGCGGCACGCATCTCCAAATAGCACGAAGAAATCGGAACTTTTCGCTTGTACTTCCAGATCTTGAGGTGACGCGCAAGCTTCTTAGCACCTCCATTGTGCTTAGCGTTGATCTCGTTGACGTACTTGTTGTGTTCTTCGGGGAAGCTCTTCATCCAACCGCCGGAAGGGTTCGCGATCATGTATCCCCCACCAGCGCTGATGTAGCCGGGGACGACCTCGACGACACCGTCGGAGAAATGGCAAACCACCGCTGGTTGCCGGATAGTGATCTTGGTCGCGGTGAAGCGGTCTTCTAGTGCCTGCTTGACTCTCGCGAGCATCGTCAGCGGCGACGTCGGCTGAATTCCTTTGAGGGAGACGAGGAAGTCTGCATCGCTGTACAGCCAGATCCCCGTGCCGTGGCGAAGCGACCCGATCTCGAACATGCGGTGCACACCGAGCACGGTATCGAGTCGACGTTCTATTGCATCCTTGTGACTCTTGGCCCCGTCGAACTGCGTCGGCGTCGGGGTAAAAAGTGACGTGAGATCGGCGAGCCAGGACCTAGCCGTCTCGGACATCAGCCAGCCGCCCCATGCGGGCCGAGGAACTTGTCGCCGTTTAGGTGAATCATGTGAGTCGGATCAGAAGCGCACCAGGCCTCGGTTTCCCATGCGAGGTCGGCGAGGAACTTGCGCATCACGGCGCGGTCCGGAAAGCAAGATACGAACACGAGGCCCGCGGTCGAGCCCGCGAACAGTATGTTCAGCTCCCTGTGTCTCTTGGCATCTACTGGACCGTGACTTGAGGCCGCTTCCATCAAGAACAGCCAATTTGTCTCCGGCTGGTACACAACTAGGTCGGGCAACTTGCCGTGCGTGTCTACGACGATGCCTAGCGCGGCTAGCTTCTCTTGGTCGAAGTGCATCAGCTTGCTATCGGCGTCGCCAATGTAAAGCACTTCTCCGCCGGGAACGAAGTACGCGCAAAAGTCGTCGATCATCTGCTTGATCAGTACGTTTTGACCACCAGCACCAAGCGTCAGCTCGACACCGCCCGGCAACGTGATCGGTATGCGGATGAGATCCCGTTCCGCGCGATAGATCGACAGGAGACCAGGAGCAGCAGTGAGATAGTCAGCGACAAGCCGGTCGAACGCCTGCGTTCCGAAGCTTCGGATCACGACGACTGCCGCGTCCGTCAACTTGTAGTTATTCAGCGAAGAGTTCGTCGCTCGCGATGGGTCGTCCTCGTTGAGAATGACCAGGCCAGCATCCCGGAATTGGTGAAGGGTCTGTCGGCGGTAGGTCTCGCGGGTGTTCTCGGCAATAGGAAATCCAAGCTCTTCGCGTATCCAGTCGAGGATCGCACGGACGCCGAGTCGAGGGTTTGCCGCGTCGGCCCATGAGCTAGCTTCCGTCAGTCGAGCGAGCGCAAGAAGTGTGCGTGCGCTGCGCTCGTTCGAACGAGCGGCGTCGAAGCCAAATGCCTTCAGAATCTGGCGTGCCTCGCTCAGCCGAGTCATGCGGCAAGCCCCACTGCTGTCATGACAGTCTCGACCGCTGAATCGATCGCTTCCTGTGCGTGGGGTTCAGCTGATGCCAGAGCTTTCAGCTGCTCGAGTGACGGAAAGCGCATCTGGCGCAGGTCCGTGGCATTGACCTGAGTGTGGCCCGAGAAGACTCGGAAGTACGCATCGAGCCGCGACGAGTTGAGGAAGACGGCCAGACCCCGCGCGACCGTTGGATCGAGACTCTCGCCCTTCTGGTGGACGAAGTTGAGTTTGTTGTCGAAGGCGGCGGGGCTGTCGGACTGCCAAAGGCCAGCGACTACCCGGCGACGCTCTTCCTTTGCCGAGAAGCGCTTGATGAGTACATACGCTCCCGGTGGCACAAGCAGCTTGGAGGCTGCTTCAGAAGCAGCGTGAAACCACTCGGGCTTCTTCGTGCCCACAGGGTGATTCGCTTGCCCGAATCGAATGTGACTTGCGTTGACCATCGGCCATGAGCCTTCGACTCGATCCAAGTACAGCATTTCGCGAGACCGGAAGTCGACCACTCGGCCGGTCGACACCGTCATACCCAGGTCGGCAAGCGAGTGCTGAGCGTGGCGAGTCATCCAAGCAACAGCTTCCGCATCCCCTTCGGTAGCGGGCACGTGGATGAAGTCAGCGGTCACGACGTCTCCGTACGCCACTGTGCGAACTGTTGCATCGTCGCGATGATCGTGCGAGGTGTATACCTTCACCGTTGCCGTTTGCTGTCCTCGCGTCGTCGATACGACGATTGCCTCTTGCAGCACGCCCGTATCGCCGAACACCTTCGAACGACTCTCAAAGGTGTGAATGCTGTCGATACTCACGGTCTCCACAAGCTCACGTCGAAAGCGAGAGTAGTAAGTGCCGTTCATCCACGAGCGGGGAGTGATCGCCACTTGCTGACCACCATCCGACAGGAGACGAATGCCGAGCGCAAGGAACGCGGCATAGAGGTTGGGCACGTCGATACCGATCGATCGAAGAAAATTCTGTGAGGGGCTCCCTGTCGACAACTTCGCGTACGGAGGGTTTTGAATGATGAGATCGAAAGGATCCTTCACCGTGGGCGCCCACAGCAGGAAGTCATCCCCAACAAGTTTCGTAGATACGTTGCCGAGCTCTTCCATGTCACTGAGCGTCTCCCGGAGGCCCGGGTGGAGGGAGGCGTCAACTTCAACGACAGTCACCTCGATCGAAGCTTCAGGGCGCTCAGTGCGAATCCGATCAATCAACGCAGCAGTTAGTATTCCGCTCCCGGCGCCGGGGTCGAGAACCCTAATCGCTGTCTTCTGCGGCATGCGTGGCAGTCCCGCGATAATCCGGGCGGCCTGATGCGGTGTGAAGTACTGGCCGAGGGCGGCCTGTTCCACAGGGTCCATCGCCGCCAACGCGGACTTGCGACGCTCTTCGGCTCGGTCAATCAGGCTCATGTGTGAAGAGTACCGACCACCCGTGACAGTAGGTCCGACCACGCCGCGCGATGCTTGTCGGACACTTGCGCGAACCCGGGAAAGCGGGTCGGCAGACAACGTCGGAGATGCGCGCAGTGATTGCTCCATTTACTCAATTGTCTCACGATCGACACCTTTAGTGAAGACCACTCATTGATGAATCGACTAGTCTCACTCCGCAGTCGGGATAGTTGAAGGCTGCCCGTCCTACGGCCCGCTGAGCACCAGCTACACGAACTTGCCTGGCCTATAGAGCGCAAGCCACAGCCCCTTGCGCGTGAGGGCGATGGCTTACGAGGACGCAAACCCCCAGCGCGGGCAGTCACCACTGCTCGATGCTGTCTGGCGTCGGAGCCGCACGAGACACACCTTCAGATATGGCGAGCGCTTGGTAGGTCGTAACTGAGGAACGAAGCTGGCAAAGCCACCTCCCTGGAAATCAGAATCTTCGGCCCCTTTGCGCGGCGCAGTGCAGCCTTCAGTTTCGCTGGTTGAAGGTCGACGAGATAGAGGAGCACGACACCGAAGGGCGAGAGATCGGCCGGGTGGCTGCCCATGCGTTTCGCCTTACCGAGGTTCAGGAGCTTCTCCAGGTAGCCCGGCTCCAAACTGCACGCCTCGAGAGTGGTCTTGATAGTGAGAGCAAGCCGCTTCGTGTCTTCGGGAAGCTGAGCGGCAGTGAAGTGTCGTTGAAGGGAGCCAACCACCCCAACCAGCGAAGCAGTCGCCGAATCCTGTCGTGCGAGAAGCTTATTGCCCGACGTTGCAAGCCGTTCAGCCTCCACGATAGAGACCTCTGCTGCCTCGAGGGATGCCTTTACCTGCGCAGCTACTCGCTCCTTGCCCCAGCTGACATCGTTTGTCTTGTAGGTGAGATCATGCGTTGCTATGGACCAGGCGTGCTGCAGAAATGTCTTTACCTGTACCTCAAACCTGAGTCTGTGAACGGGTGCTGGATCGAGACCGCTGGGCACCCGCAGGCGCGCATACAGTCGAATGTGGTCAAACTGAAAGTCGAACGGCTGGGAAAGTGCGACGAGAGCGGTCTCAGGCTTTCGCCCCACAACATCGAACAGTCTCGCGATCAGAGCTTCGGCGGTGTCGCACGAGTCCAACGTCGGGACTACAACTGTGCAGGCAAAAAAGTCGTCCAGATCTCTGGGGTCAACGCGTCCGGTCTCGACCTTGAGTGCGTAGCTCTCAGGCTTCTTCACCCGTCCCTCGTAGTGCCAGGTCTTCGGTATCGACGGGCGCAAGGAGTTCTGCACGCGCTCCTCCAGCAGACGGTGCAGGTCAACTTGATCCTCATATGCTTCGCGGATCGAAGTGGGAATTTTCACGATGAAAGAGCTGCCCGCATCGCACGCGTGAGGGCCTCATGTCGAGAGAGGCGCGGTCTAATGTCCGTTGTTGCACCTCTCGCGTTATCTGCATACTGGTGAACCAGCGGGGAGAGTTGCTGTTGGCTGCTCGGTTCGGGATTGCCTGCCGCGATTTCGACTTCGAGCATGAACGTCGAATATGCGCTGACGAAGTGCTCGACGTCGGGGAGGGAATCTTGCTGAACCAACCAAACCCACAACGAATAGAGATGTGCAAAGTTGACCGCGTGGCGGGACACGATCTGATGCTCCTCCTCCGCGACCTGCAAATAGGACGCAAGCGCATCGAAGCGAGCACTGAACTCATCAGGGTCGAAGGCTGGCTCGAGCTGCTCCGGTTCGTCGTACGTCGCGTAAAGCTCATCTAGCCAGTCCTGGTCGAATCCAATTGGCCGTCCTTCGATTAGCACAGCCATCAACTCTGAGATGAATTGCACGTCTTGCATTCGTCTCGCTCGAGCCGTCGTCGATACCTTCAGCGATCGCCAAAGTGGTCTATCGGCCTCGTTCTCGGCAAAGGTGATGAACCACCCATCGAATCGCGAGTGCCTGATCTCTTGTGAAGAGAGCTTTCGAGAGTTCCGATTGAGGCGACCAAAAACTTCATTAACCACCGCGGGCTCGATTGAGTCGAGCATTTCGACCGTAAACTGGTAGTCCCAGAGTCGTCTCTTCAGCTCTGGCTCGTCGCTGAGATCGCGCCAGCGTTTATTCGCCAGGCGTGTGTCGCCGATGTCGTCCCGAATTGGCAACTTGTTGCTGACGAACATCAGGATCGTCTCAAGCCGCTGCTTCCCATCCACGACGTGATATGTCGTATTGCCGCCTTCGTCAATGTCTTTGTGAAGGAAGATGGCGGGACTCGGGTAGTTGTTGAAGATTGTGTCGAGAAAGTACTGGCGATCTCGTCGCGTCCAGACGCTCTTGCGCTGGTATGAAGGCTCGAGGTCCAGCCTCCCCAGCCCATTCACATCCAAGAACCACGTGACATCCTGTGTCGTGAGGCGGCGTTGCATCGGGATCTCTCCGTCCTCGGACACAATCGATCCGGGCAGACTATTTGTTCAGTAGTCTGAGCATATTGCGAGCATGCTTCAAGACAGAACTCTGACCATGCCTGCCCCCTGCGAGCAGCACTCATCATTAACGGGCGACAGTGTGGGGTAGCCACTTCGCGGGCGAAGGTTCCTAAGAAAAAGAGAAGGCCTGGAGGACCTGTGTACGACTATGGGTCAGCTGTGGCGCTGTGGCAGAGAGAAGAAAACGCGGTATATAGAGCGAGCCCAACTGAATTGATGGGCAACCCTCACGACTATTTCGAGTCGAATCCATTTCTTCCGGCTGATTATTTCGGCTTGGCAGGCGAAGAGACGGTTTCCACCGTTCACTTCTCGGACTGGCGCGAGACTGGTGCCTACAGCAATGAACGTTACAAGCTTTTCGACGATGGAAACGTTCCCGTGACACCGCTTCAAAGGTGTCGCTACTGCGCTAGTGAGATGCGGGTCGTCTACGACGAGGAGATTGGAGAAGCATTCCAAAATGATTACCGACGAGTGATCGTACGCGGGTGCCAGTGCGGTTGGTGGAATGCACAGGATATTTTTCACACCGTGGAGGGCCGGCCCGAGAATGCGGCGTTCGCGAATGACTATGACTGGCAATCGGTGATGTCACAAGGTCGCCTGAAGAGGTTCGAGGTAGGTGACGTCGACGTCCCCCTGGTCGTCCTGCGTCAAGAACTCGCCCGTGACCGAGCGGATCTGAGGAACATCGATCCGCACGTCCTCGAGCGACTTGTTCGGGATGTGCTGCGAGACCATCTCGATTGCGATGTAGTCCATGTCGGTAGATCCGGGGACGGTGGGATCGACCTTCTCATCGTCGACGCCGATCGACCTCGTGCAGTTCAAGTGAAACGGCGCAGCAGAAACCGAGCCGAATCCGTCTCCCAGATCCGCGAGTTTCTCGGTGCGCTCCTATTGGGGGGCCACATGAAGGGGATTTTCGTCACAACTGCGCCAGCCTTTAGTCGAGATTCGATACGTGCGGCCGACGCCGCCCGCCGGCTAGCACTTGTGAGCGAAATCGAACTAGTCGACGGTGGAGCCTTACAAGAAATCATCAGGGCGAGTACGACGCTTTCTGAACCATGGGAGCGCGTAGCACCCACCCTCGCCTCACCGCGTCCCCCGTCCTACGGTTGAGGGCACCCGACCTGTGGATGATTGGTCGCATGCAACGATCCCACGGTGCACGATGCAGCTCATGACTGAATTGAAACACTTCGATCGCGAGCTGTCAGATGACGATCCCTACCTCCTCGCCGCTGTGCTTCGCCTCCAGATGCTCCGCACCACCGAAGCGGACATCCCAGATCTCGATGAATACCGCCTGCGTCGTCAGCAGGCGCGACCACTTCCGCCCGACGCTTCCTGAGTTGAAGAAGAACGGCAGCTGCGCCCCAGAGAGATCGCGAGGACCTCATCTCAAGCGCCAGCTACCGCCCGCGGTCGCGTTGCGACCGCTACGCGCCTCCACCGTTTGCACCTGGGGAATCGGAAGCTCGAATCAATTCGACCTCCTCGACACCAGGAGCGAGCCGCGCGAGCTCTGCCCACGCACAGGCATCGAACACGAACCACCTCGGATCCCCCTCGGTGACGGGGAACACGACATCGAGCCCACGGAGCAACGCCCCCGGTCGTGAGGTCCATCTCGAGCCGCGCCCGGATGCGCCACTCCCCCGGGCCCACCAGCGTCGCGACGGTGTCCGGGCCCAGGTCCCGGCCGAGCTCGTCGTCGACGCGGGCGCCAACGACAACGACGTCCCCGACGAGGATCGCCTTGCCGCGAGCGACCGGGTCATGGTGCCACCACAGAAACGTCGCCCGAGTGTTGACGGGCAGTCTGCGGACCAGTCCCTCCTCGTTGACGTACATCGTGACGCCGAAGGCAGGCACATCGACTGCCTCGATCCACCCGAGCACCGCTGTCTGAAAGTCCGCCAACCCTTCTAGCTGAACCATTCCCACTGCAGCCGTGCTGTCCCAGGAAATAAGCACCCCTCTGATCCCTTGTTCCATCTCTTCTCTCCTTGACACCAGCGGCCGGCGAACCGGGCTGGTTCCCCATGAAGACCGCAGGGCATCAAGGAGTGGAGAAGACGGAGGCGAGGAGGTAGCGGCGACGAGTCGAGGCTGACCGAGGCGCGAGCGAAGCGTGCTGGGTTTTCCTCGTGGAAACCCAGCACCGATTGTGAAGGGTCGGGAAGGGTTGTCAATCCACCGGTCGCGGCCGCGGCGGCGATTCCACGGCCACTTGGTGCGGTTGCCGCGTTTCCCCAAACATGAAAGTCTGTCTTCATCGAAGACTGCTCAATACCGCCGAATGGACACCGTGATCGAACTAGCCACACTTGAGGAACGATTCTCTGGCGAGTACGCGAGCTTCACGGAAGCGTCTTGGCAGATTCAGCTGAGGTCCGTTCTCTTGAGAGAGGGACTGGTCTTCGCGCGAGGTGCAACGGCGAGCGACTTGATCGAAGGCCTGGAAGGGCTCGGCACAGTCTTCTTGCATCCTGACGCATCTGCCAGCGGGATAACCGAGATAAAACCGAACGGCGACGAGCGCGGTGGGTTCTCGAGAGCGGGACTGAAACTCCACACAGACCGGGCACTTATACAGATTCCGCCTGCCTTCCTCGGACTGATTCTTGACGAGGCCGCGGACTCGGGGGGCGAAGCGCTCTTCCTCGACTCGGCCGAGTTGGTGGCCCGTCTAATTGAGGTCGGGGTCTCATCAGAAGACCTTTTGTCTGTCCGGCTCGTCAGTGGCGTACACGGTGCCGAGGCGTTGCCGTTTCTTCGTCGGATAGATAACGTCGGATGGCAGTGTCGCTATCGGGACGATCACGTCGGGCACCCATCCGGACCGCCTAGCGTGCTGGCTCAAATAGATCAGGCGTTCGGGGAGCTCGTGAAGGCTGTGGAACTCGTGCCCGGAGAGTCCTACGTCTTGAACAATCATCGCTGGCTTCACGGTCGTCGCGATTTTCAGGGCGCGCGACGAGCTAGCCGACTCCTCTTCAACGCCGTTAGCGAGAGCTTCAGCGCGTTCCAGCTGAGGGATCTGAGTTGACTGCACTGCCGGATCCAAGCGCACCGCAGTTTCTTGAGAAGATGCGTGAATTTGACGCATCGCTCACGAAACCCGAGAAGCACTATCGGAAGCTGCTGAAGACAAAGCCTCGCCTCCCACATGCGGAGCGCTTTGCAGCGCTATATGGCCTTCTTCACAGATTGCGACGAGAAGCACGATTTCCGGAGTTCGCAGAGCTTGTTCGGAAGTACGAAACGGAGTTCTCGAGCGAGCCCCTCTTCGATACGTTTCGAGTCACGAAGGCTAAGTGGACTGCCGACGACGCTCGGTCGCTGAAGGAAGCATTAGAGCCTGCAATGCGCGCACTAAAAGCATTCCCGGACGAACCTGGCGTACTCCATTCGTACGCCGAACTCGTCGCAACGTTGGCCGAGATGGACTCCGGCACCTCCGCCGCCGAACTTGAGCGTGCGCTCAAGAGCGTCAACAGAGCGATCTCACTCTCAAGCAGAAAGAATGCGAACCATTTCAGTACAAGAGCCCGGATCATGCTATTGAAGGGGGACTATCGATCCGCCAGAGCCGATGTCGCGACGGCCATTTCGCTCGAAGACTCCTCTGGCGCGGACTTTCTCAGACGGATCACTCGATACGAGGGCATTCGTTCGATGATCGCGATCAGGAGGTCCTACGACGAATTCGCCTCCAAACAGAATCGTCTGTTGGCCGAGCTGAACAGCTTCAGGCGCGAACAGCTTCAATTATTGGGCCTGCTCGCCGCGATCATTGCCTTGCTTGTAGGCGGCATCACACTTTCTACTCGCCTCGACCCTGACGACGCGTCGCGACTAGTCCTCTTGAGCGCCGGCGCAGTTGCGATAGTGTTTGCCGGGCTGTCTAGCCTGCTAGCTCATGCTTCTTGGGCACGCGTCACATTGTCTATGGGCGTCGGAGCGGGCCTCATTGCGACCGCATTATGGGTTTTGCCATGAAAGGGTCAACATTGCTCAACGTCTCAGACTCCATCTCGGACGCGGGCGGCGCCGGAAGCAACGAGGACATCGTGGGTTGGTCCGACAACCGGTGCTGGGTCATCGACGGGGCAACCCCGGTTACACCGAACGTAATCGACCGACGAAGCGATGCTCGATGGCTAGTGGAGTTTGTGGATGCGAGCCTTCGCAACCGAAAAGATGAGGTGGATCCCGCCCTCGAGATCGGAGCCATAGCACGCGCTGTCGATCATCGGCTTACCGAGCTAGGGTTCCCGACCTCGTCGCTCCCTCCGGCGTGCTCCCTCGCGTTAGTGACCGTATCGCGCGCTCGGTTGTCGGTCGCCCTCGTGGGCGACGTGCTCGTCTATCTGCCAGAGAGGGATGTATTACTTAAGGACTCCCGTTTCGGCGCACGGGAACGCGCGGCGAAGAACGTTAGTCTCCAGGACGGTCTTGAGTCGAAGGATGTCAGGGAGAGCATTGCTAGCCGACGGCGAACGTACATCGACGGGCCGGGCGACATGTTCGTATTGTCCAGGAACCCTCGCGTAGCCGACGGGGTAAAAGTCTCAACCTTCGCGCTCAACTCCCGAGAGAAGATTCTCGTCATGTCAGATGGCTTCGCTCGCCTCGTCGACACTTACAGCGTTTTCTCGACGTTCCTGCAACTCTTTTCTTATGTCGAGGAGCGCGGTACGCAGGATGCGCTTGCTCTTCTTCGTGAACATGAAGCCCGAAACCCGAGGGGCACGTCTAGCAACTTCAAGAAGGCTGACGACGCATCCGCGCTTGTAGCGATTGCCGCGTCTCAGTAATGAGTTATAATCAGGAAAGATGGATATGACTGGATCATCGCAGACTCCCTACCTGGTCGAACTGAACCCCGGCTACTTCGAGTATCAGTTGCCCATTTCCGTGAAGGCCGTCATTCTTTGGCGTGATCGCATCCCGCTACTGAAGAACGAGCGGGATGAGTGGGAACTCCCTGGCGGCAAACTAGAAGTCGACGAGTCTCCAGAAACTACCCTGGCCCGCGAGGTACGCGAGGAGTTGGGCTGGGATGCCGAAGTCGGAGAGCCACTGCATTCCTGGGTTTACAAGATTCGTCCGAACCGCCACGTGTTTGTCCTTGCGTTCCGGGCAACGTATTCCGGCACGAAAGAACCCGCCTACAGTCACGAACACAAGGAACTATCGCTGGTCCGCCTCGATGAGGTCGACGCTCTTAACATGCCGCAGGACTACAAGACCGCAATCGCTCTCGCTACAGCACCTCGCTCGCGACCGGCGCATTGACCCCTCCCCCAGATCGCGCTTAACTCATCTCGCAGTGCCTTGAGATCTTCTCCGGTCTCGACACCCTGCACCTCCTCGCTGCCCTGCGACTCCAAGAGGGGAACCCATCCAGGGTTCGCCGGTCGCAATCCACCGAGGAGAGGAGCTCATCCCGATGAGCGACGCCACCCCGAGCTTCAGATCGTTAGATCCCGGAGCTCAAGTCCGCCCGCTGTCGGTTCGCATGACCGACGACGTCCGCGCCCAGCTGGACATCATGGCCCGGCTGAACAACCGATCCGTCACGGAGGAAGTCCGTGAGGCCATCGAGGCCTGGATCGTACGCAGCAAGACCGACCCCAAGGTCCTGCAGCGTGCCGCCACCGTCAAGGCCGAGATCGAACGCGACGCCGCCACCAAGCGTGGAGCCATCGCCGCCATCTTCGACCAGACGGACACCAAGCCGGCCGCGTCGGCGCCGAAGGGAGCAGCTGCGAAAGCGGCCGCACCCGCATCGGCCCGCGCGCCGATAGACGACAAGGCGGGTGAATAACAACCCGGCTTCCCTCCCGCCTCGTGGCGGTCGAGGGAGGCCGGGTCTTTCAATTGGCGAGCTAGCAAAACGGGTTCGGCCAGCCGTCTGCAGCGATCAAGATATTGAAGTCCGTGCCCGCAGGCCCAGCGCAGCCACTAGTAGCGCTCGTCCAGCGATCGTGTCCGTTGACGAGCGTGACGATCGCAGCCGGGCTGTCGAGTACGCCCGAGACGTCGAAGGACTCCGGAACGCTTTGCAGCTGAATGTCCGCGACGCCGTCGAACGGTGTGACCGAGGAGCCTGGGACGAGATTCCAGTCACTCCTGCTCGCACTGAGCATGAGGAGCGGCAGCCAGCAGTACCGAGTGCCCAGCTCGCTGTACTACGCCTTGCTGAACTGGAAACTTGCTGATATTCGAAGACAAGACGTTGCCCCCATATTGAATGCCGCCCCAGCGCAATCCGGGCAGTCGCAAGATCGGCGGCACGAGCGCTCGGTGCCGGTGTGCAACAGGCGGTCGCGTCGGGGGTCTGGCCGACGCGGCATTTTCGCGCTCTGTGCAACGTTCTGTGCAACGGCTCGTGCGATAGCAAGAAAGGCCCCATCTCCGGTCTAGTAGAGATGGGGCCTTTCGCTTTGATTTTCCGCGGAAGTTCGTCCCGCGAAGTTCTGTCGGGCTGCGCCCCACCGGCACGGCCGTCACATCGCGGTATCTCGAATGGCGCTGGTCGCGAAAAGTGCGATGCGCCGGAACCGGCGCGGCGGGGACCCCGCTGACAACAGCCAGCAATGTGAAAAGAGCCGCCCCGGTCGGGGCGGCTCTTTTCACATTGAGTCGGGCTGACAGGATTTGAACCTGCGACCCCTTGACCCCCAGTCAAGTGCGCTACCAAGCTGCGCCACAGCCCGTGACAAACAACTGGAATAGCTTAGCGGGTTCGCGGGTTACCTTTTGCACGGCGACTGAGCCCGGACGCGTGTCGGTGGCATGGTGCATAATGTTTACACCGTGAACTTTGGCGAGTCCGCCGTCATCCTTTCGCACAAAACTGCAGCTCTCATTCTTGAACCGACGGGACAACTCTGTGACCGAACGCCCCACCCCCACCGACGACGAGATCGTCACCGCTGGACTCGAGGCCAGCGTGCCGCAAGCCGCTACCGGGGATGTCGTCGACGACGACTACCAGGAGAAGATCATCACCGGCACGATCCCGACAGTGGATGCTGCCGAATCGCGCCGCAACATGGTGGTCATCGCGCTCATGCTCGTGGCAACCTTCGTCGTCTTCCTCAATGAGACGATCGTGGGTGTCGCACTCCCCCGCCTCATGGAGGATCTGCGCATCGAGGCCAGCACTGCACAGTGGCTGACCACGGCGTTCCTGCTGACGATGGCGGTCGTGATCCCGATCACCGGGTTCCTCATGCAGCGACTGACGACCCGCACCGTGTTCGCCCTCGCCATGAGCCTGTTCAGCGCCGGAACGGCCATCGCCGCCGTCGCGCCCGGCTTCGAGCTTCTCCTCGCCGGTCGCATCACGCAGGCCGCGGGCACGGCCATCATGATGCCGTTGCTCATGACCACGGTCATGACGCTCGTTCCCCCTCACTCACGCGGACGGGTCATGGGCAACATCTCCATCGTCATGTCCGTCGCGCCGGCCCTCGGCCCTGCAGTGGGAGGCGTGATCGTCGACACCCTCGACTGGCGGTGGATCTTCATCCTCGTGCTGCCGATCGCTATCGGCGCGCTGCTTCTCGGCGTCATGCGCATCCAGAACGTCGGCGAAACCCGCAAAGTGCCGCTCGATGCCCTCTCCGTCGTGCTCTCAGCGCTCGCGTTCGGCGGGCTCGTCTACGGTCTCAGCGCCCTCGGCGAGGCGGCACGCGGACACACGCTCATCGCACCGTGGATCCCGATCGCGGTCGGCGCAGTCTCGCTCACCCTGTTCGTGCTGCGCCAGCTTCACCTCCAGAAGAGCGACCGCGCCCTGCTCGACCTGCGGGTGTTCAACCACTTCGGCTACACGATCGCCGTTGTGCTCATGGCGATCCTCATGGCGACACTCTTCGGCGTGATCATCCTGCTCCCCATCTACGTGCAGCAGGTGCTCGGCCTCTCGGCGATCATCAGTGGACTCATCACGGTGCCCGGAAGCCTCCTCATGGGCTTCCTCGGCCCCGTCGTCGGGCGCCTGTACGACCGCGTCGGACCGCGACCGCTGCTCATTCCGGCGGCCATCGTCGTGAGCCTCTCGATGTGGAGCCTCACGATGCTCACAGAGAACACACCCTGGTTCTTCGTGCTCGGCGCTCACGTTCTGCTCTCGGCGGGCCTCGCGTTTATGTTCACCCCGCTGTTCACGTCGGGCCTCGGCTCGATCCCGCCCAAGTTCTACTCGTTCGGCAGCGCCATCATTGGCACCAACCAGCAGCTCGCGGGAGCAGCCGGAACGGCCATGTTCATCGCCCTGTACACGACCGGACTCATAAGCCAGCAGAACGCGGGCGCGAGCGAAGCGCACGCGATGGCAACGGGCATCCACTGGGCGTTCCTCGCGGGAGCAATCCTGTCGCTCTTCGCCATCGTCGCCGCATTCTTCGTGCCCAAGCCCGACCCCGAGCTTGCCGGCGCAGGGATGCCCGCAGGCCACTAACGGTACGGTGCATCCGCGACTGTCACAACGGCAGCGCGGGTGCGCCCCACCGGCTGCGGGGCACCCACGACACCACGCCGAGCAGCGCAATAACCAGCGCCAGCTGGGCGAGCCCCGTCACCAGGTAGATGCCCTGCAACACGCTGAACCCGCGGATGACGACCGTCTCCACGATGATCCAAATCACCATCGCAAACCCTGCAACGGCCGACCACAGCAATGCCGTCGCACGCCTCAGCACCAGCAGCACCATGGCCAGCGCCTGAGTTCCGCCCACCACGAGAACCAGCACGAGGGACGGCGCAACAAACGAGTCGAACACGCTCCCGTCGAGGGCTGACACGGGCATCCCCAGCCCGTTCGTCACCAGCATTGCAACCCCACCACCGAGCGCCGACAGCACCGAAAACCCGGTCACCCCGACGAGCGACCACCATGCGACAGATGTCCACCTCATGCCGCCACGCTAGAACGCGAACCGTGCCAAGACGAGGGTCGAACGTCCTGTAGGACCTTCTGCCCTGCCCGAATCGACCCATCAGCGGGAGTGTGGACTCAGTCGAAGCACCGGGAGGACCCATGAGGACCGTCATCGTCTACGAATCGCAGTTCGGCAACACACGACAGGTCGCCGACGCCATCGCCGAAGGGGCGAGGCAGGTGAGCGAGGTGCGTATGGTGAACGTCAATGACGCGACCCCCGAACGACTCGACAGCGCCGACCTCGTCTTGGTTGGGGGCCCCACGCACGTTCACGGGATGTCGCGACCGGAAACCCGCGCTCAGGCTCAGAGAATCGCCGACGCCGACGACAACCTCATCCTCGAGCCGCAAGCCCCAGGCACCGGCATACGCGAGTGGCTCGAATCCGGGCCCGTGCTCCCCGCGCTTGTCGCCGCGTTCGACACGAGAGCCGACGCCGCGAAATGGCTCACCGGCTCGGCGGCCCGGCACATTGCCAAACGCCTGCGCGGCCACGGTCGCACCATGGTGATCGAGCCCGGGAGCTTTCTTGCTCCTGACAACGACATCGACCTGAGCGAAGTGGAGCGCGCACGAGACTGGGGGGCAAGAGCCGCCCGCAGCGCGATCGAAACCACCGGCCTCGACTACGCGCGCCGCACCATCTAGCGCTTGCGCTTCTCGCGCACGCGCATGTTCACCGTGATCGGGGTGCCCTCGAAACCGAAGATCTCGCGCAGACGCCGTGTGATGAACCGGCGGTACTGCGGGTCGAGGAACCCGGTCGTGAACAACACAAATGTCGGCGGCCGCGACGAAGCCTGTGTCCCGAACAGGATGCGCGGCTGCTTTCCTCCGCGCACGGGGTGCGGATGCTCGGCCGTCAGTTCCGCGAGCAGCGCGTTGAACTTACCGGTCGGAATACGCGTATCCCACGACTCCAGCGCGGTCTCCAGCGCGGGCACCAGCTTCTCGAGGTGGCGACCGGTCTTCGCCGAGATGTTGACGCGCGGCGCCCAGTCCACGTGCGATAGGTCGCGTTCGATCTCGCGCTCGAGGTAGATGCGGCGCTCGTCATCCAGCAGGTCCCACTTGTTGTAGGCGAGCACGAGCGCACGGCCCGACTCGAGCACCAGGTCGATGATCTTCAGATCCTGGATGCTCACCGGCACGGTCACGTCGATGACAACAACCGCGACCTCGGCGCGCTCCAGTGCGGCCGACGTGCGAAGCGTCGCGTAGAAGTCGGCACCCTGCGCGAGGTTCACCCGGCGTCGGATACCCGCCGTATCGATGAAGCGCCAGAACTTGCCACCCAGCTCGATCTGCTCGTCGACGGGGTCCCGCGTGGTGCCGGCGAGTTCGTTGACGACAACACGCTCCTCTCCCGCCGTCTTGTTGAGCAGGCTCGACTTGCCGACGTTCGGGCGACCGAGGATGGCGACACGGCGGGGCCCGCCGACCTCCTCCTTCGCAACGGCCGAAACCTCGGGCAACACGGTGAGGATCTTGTCGAGAAGGTCGGCAACTCCGCGACCGTGTAGCGCCGAGACGGCCCACGGTTCACCGAGACCGAGCGACCACAGCGCCGCGGCCTCCGGCTCCTGGTAGGCGTCATCGACCTTGTTGGCTACGAGGATGACCGGCTTTTTCGTCGAACGGAGCATACGCACCACATGCTCGTCCGTCGCAGTGGCACCGACGGTGGCGTCCACGACGAAGAGAACGGCGTCGGCGAGGTCGATGGCGACCTCGGCCTGAGCCGCCACGGACGCGTTGATGCCGCGGGCATCCGGCTCCCACCCGCCCGTGTCGACGATTGTGAAACGACGGGTGCCCCACTCGGCCTTGTAGTTGACACGGTCGCGTGTCACACCGGGTGTGTCCTCGACGACGGCCTCGCGGCGGCCGAGGATGCGGTTGACGAGCGCCGACTTTCCGACGTTCGGGCGCCCGACGATGGCGAGCACCGGGAGGGCGGGAAGGTAGGTTATCGCGTCCGGGTCATCGGAGGCGGCATCGAGAAGGTCGAGGTCCTCCTCGTCGAGGTCGTACTCGCCGAGACCGGCGCGCAGTGCCTCGGCACGACGGGTCGCCTCCTCGTCGTCGATCGTGGTGATCCGCTCAACGAGCGCCGCGTCGAGCTCGGGGAAGTCGTCGTTCTCGTCGACGTCGGCCATGTGAAGTCCTTAGGTGTGCTGGGCGCTCGTCGCCGTGGTTGAACGGACGAGGGCAACAACCGAGGCGACGGTCGCCTCGAAGTCGAGATCGGTGGAATCGATGGTCGTTACGCCATCGGCGGCATTCATGAAGTCGACGACCTGCGAGTCTTTCGCATCCCGCGAGCTGAGCTCCCGGGCTGTCGTCTCGGCCGAAACCCCGGAGAGTTCGGCAGAACGCCTGGCCATTCTAACTTCTTCCGCCGCAGTCAACAGAATTCGCACATCGGCATCGGGAGCGACCACCGTGGTGATGTCGCGCCCTTCCACGACGATCCCCGGCCGCTCGGTGCCCGAAATGATCGAGCGGAACAGGTCGACGAGATACTGCCGCACCTCCGGGATGCGCGCGATCGCGCTTACCGTTGCCGAGATTCGAGGCTCACGGATGTCCGCGGTCACGTCCTCCGACCCCACCCGAACGACGTACCCGTCCGGGTCCGTGCCGATCTCGAACTCGAACGACGGCAGCGACTCGATCACGTCGGCGGGACCGTGCGTGTCGATGCCTTCCTCGAGGCAGCGCCACGCAAGTGCGCGGTAGGCAGCTCCGGTGTCGAGGTAGGCGAAACCGAGTACACGCGCGGCGGCCTTGGACACACTCGACTTTCCGCTGCCCGCAGGACCATCCAGGGCGACGACAACGGTCATGCTGACAACTCCGAAATCCGCCAGCCGCGAGCGGTGAGCTCCGCGGCGAGCCTGTCCTCTGCCTCGGGCACAACGGAGATTTCCGCAAGCCCGATCTGCGCGCCGGGCGAATGCTCCAGTCGCAGATCCTCCATGTTGATACCCGCCTCGCCGATCTCGGTGAGAAGACGGGCGAGCTCTCCGGGCTTGTCGTCGACGATGACAACGAGCTGGCTGAAACGCGCTGACTGTCCATGTTTGCCCGGGATGCGGGCAACCCCCGTGTTGCCGGCAGCGAGAGCTTCGGCGATGGTACGACGGGAGCCGCGGGCATCCGGGGCTTCGAGCGCCGCGATCACCCCGTCCAGGTCGGCGCGGTAGCGGTGGAGCACTTCGACTACCGCGTCAGAGTTTGCGCTGAGAATCTGCACCCACAGTTCGGGGTCGCTCGACGCGATCCTGGTGGTGTCTCGCAGGCCCTGGCCGGCGAGCGATACGGCGCCGTCGGTGGCCGACCCCAGCCTCGTGGCCAGCAAACTGGCGACCACCTGGGGAACGTGGGAGACGAGGGCGACGTTGCGGTCGTGTTCCTCAACGGTCATCTCGATGGGGATCGCTCCGAGATCCAGCGCGAGCTGCTCGACAGCCGCCGCACGTCGGTAGCTGATCCCGTCGTGACCCGCGATAACCCACGGGCGACCGAGAAAAATGTCGGCACGTGCCGAAATGGCGCCGCTACGCTCGCGGCCCGCCATCGGATGCGAACCGATGTACCGACTGACGTCGGCACCCGCAGCGACAAGTTCCGCGAGCGGCCCCGCTTTGACGCTCGCAACGTCGGTCACGAGCGCCTCAGGGAACGCGGCGAGCTCTGACGCGACGACGGATGCCGTGACATCCGGTGGCACACACACGATGACGAGCTCGGGGTTGTCCCCCTCCGCAGCTCGCCGCCCGGCGCCGTAGTCCACCGCGAGTGCGACACTCGAGGGTGACGTGTCGGCGAGGGAGACGTCGACACCACGTTCGGTGAGCGCCAAGCCGATGCTCGTGCCGAGGAGCCCGGTGCCGACGATACGCACGGGCCCGGCAAGGCGGCGATCAGCCACGGTCGTCCTCCGGTGTCTCGGGCCCGCTCTCCCCCGTTCGCGAGAGGGTGAGCAGCTGGCCGAGTTCCACTTTAGTGAGGTCACGCGTCGCGCCGACGGCCAGGGTGCCGAGGTGCAGCGGGCCGAACTGTCGGCGAACGAGGTCGATGACGGGATGCCCGACGGCATCCATCATGCGACGCACGATGCGATTGCGCCCGGAGTGGAGCGTGATTTCGACGAGCGACTCACGACCGGACCCGCCGGGAAGCACCCGCGCCTTGTCGGCAGCGATGGGGCCGTCGTCGAGGTCGATGCCGGTCGTGAGCTTGGCGACCGTCTGGGCGCTCACCCCGCCCGCGACCTTCGCGATGTAGGTTTTCATCACTCCGAACGACGGGTGGGCGAGCACGTGGGCCAGCTCGCCGTCGTTGGTGAGGATGAGCAAGCCCGAGGTCGCCGCATCCAAGCGCCCGACATTGAAAAGTCGCTCGGGATACTCGCGCGTGAAACGCCGCAGGTCCGGTCGGCCCTGCTCATCGGCGAGAGAACTCACAACCCCGACGGGTTTGTTGAGCATGACGTAGCGTTTGCTCGTGTCGAGCTGGATCGCAACACCATCGACGGTCACCCGGTCGGTCGACAGCACTCGGCGACCAGGCTCGATGACGATCTCACCATTGACGGTCACCCGCCCCTGAGCGATGAGGTCTTCGGATGCCCGGCGCGAGGCGACCCCCGCTGCGGCCATCACTTTCTGCAGTCGTTCGCCCTCCGGCGTGGGCTCAGCGCTGCTCATCGAAGCCCGAAGTTCCGTCGTCGAGTAGCGGGGAAATGAGGGGAAGCTCGTCGATTGAGTTGATGCCGAGCTGGGTGAGCAGTAGAGGGGTCGTCTCGTAGTGGATGGCACCTGTCTCGCCGTCAGTGAAAGCCTCCGTGATGAGCCCACGGCTGAGGAGGGTGCGCACGACGGAATCGACGTTGACGGCGCGAATGGAGGCGATGGCGCCACGGCTGATCGGTTGTTTGTAGGCGATCACGGCGAGCGTCTCGAGTGCAGCCTGACTGAGCTTTGTGGGGTTCTGCGTGAGCACGAAGTCGCGAACGACGATGTCGTGCTCCGGCCGCACATAAACACGCCAGCCGCCACCGACCTCACGCAGCTCGAATCCGCGACGGACTCCCCCGTTCTCTCCGTTGTAGTCGGCGACGAGCCGCTCGATCGACTGACGCACGGCCGGGACCGGCTGTCCGACCGCTGTCGCGAGGTGCACGAGACTCTGCGGCTCGTCAGCCACCATGAGGATCGCTTCGATGGCACGCTCCACGTCGACGACGGAGGTCTGCTCCTCGGTTGTTTCAGTGTCCATAGTCGGCTCCCAGATTGGCGAGGCTGTCATCGGACCAGTGCTCAGAGGTCCATTGAATGGTGAGTTCGCCGAGCGGCTCGAGCTGCTCGAAAGCGATGAACGCACCACGATAGAGCTCGAGAACGGCCAGGAATCGGGCGATCACAACGCCCTTCTGCTCCGACCCGGCGATGAGTTGCCGGAAGCTCATGGGCTCACCGCGGCGGAGCATCGTGACCACATGCGCGGCCTGCTCCCGGATGCTCACAAGAGGGGCATGCAGATGGTCGAGGCCGACCGCGGGAATCTCACGAGGTGCGAAAGCGAGGGCGGCGAGCGCCGCGAAGTCGTCGGCCGAGAGTGTCCACACGAGCTCGGGCACCTGTCGGCGGTACTTCTCTTCGAGTCGCACCGAGCGGAAGTGCCGGGATGATTCGGTCTCGAGCCGGTCGGCAAACCATCGCGATACCTCCTTGAAGGCGCGATACTGCAACAGTCGGGCAAACAGGAGGTCACGCGCCTCGAGGAGCGCGACATCCTCCGCATCCACGAGCTCACCCTGCGGCAGGAGGCCGGCAACCTTGAGATCGAGGAGGGTCGCGGCGATCACGAGGAACTCACTCGCCTCGTCGAGCTCCTCCTCCGTGTCGAGACCCTTGAGGTAGGAGATGAACTCGTCGGTCACCGCCGAGAGCGAGACCTCCGTGATGTCCAGCTCGTGTTTGCTGATGAGCGAGAGCAGCAGATCGAAGGGGCCGCTGAAGTTGGCGAGGGAGACCCGAAACCCCGAGGTATCCGTCTCGAGCTCGCCGACAGCGTCAGGCGACCGCGCCACGCGAAATCAACTCTCGGGCCAGCTGCCGGTACGCCTCTGCTGCCGCATGCTCGGGAGCGAAACTCGTGATCGGGGTGCCGGCAACACTCGCATCCGGGAACTTCACGGTGCGCCCGATCACCGTCTCGAGCACCTGATCGCCGAACGTTTCCACCACACGCTCGAGCACCTCGCGAGAGTGCAGGGTGCGAGCGTCGTACATGGTGGCGAGGATGCCGTCGAGCTCGATCGCGGGGTTGAGGCGATCGCGCACCTTGTCTATCGTCTCCACGAGCAGGGCGACACCGCGGAGCGCGAAGAACTCGCACTCGAGCGGGATGAGAACGCCGTGTGCAGCGGTGAGGGCATTCACGGTGAGGAGCCCCAACGACGGCTGGCAGTCGATGAGGATGACGTCGTAGTCGTCGCTGACCTTGCGCAGCACACGCGCGAGGATCGTCTCACGCGCGACCTCGTTGACGAGGTGCACCTCGGCCGCGGAGAGGTCGATGTTGGCGGGAATGACGTCGAGCCCGGGGACGGTGCTCGGAACGATGGCTTCGGCGGGGTTCGCAATCGAGCCCAATAGCAGGTCGTAGATCGTGGGCACGTCGTGGGTCGCGACACCGAGTCCCGCGGACAGAGCGCCCTGCGGGTCGAAGTCGACCGCGAGCACTTTGCGCCCGTACTCGGCGAGCGCGGCGCCCAGATTGATCGTGGTCGTCGTTTTGCCGACGCCGCCCTTCTGATTGCAGAGCGTGATCACACGAGCGGGACCGTGTCCGCGCAAAGGAGCAGGCACCGGGAAGTGCGTGAGCGGCCGACCGGTCGGCCCGATCTCCGGTGCGTCGAAACCGGGCAGGAGTGCCGAGTCGTCGTGCTGCGCCGTCATCCTCACAGTGTACGGCGGGGCCCACTGGGCCCCCTGCGGGCACGCTCGCGCGCCGACAGGCTCGCCTCGACCAGTGGTTGAAGGTTCAGCGGGCCCGAGGGTGAGCCGTCGTGTACATATCGCGCAGGGTGTCTGCGGTCACGAGTGTGTAGATCTGGGTGGTCGCGACCGAGGAGTGCCCCAACAACTCCTGGACGACACGCACGTCAGCTCCGCCCGCGAGCAGATGAGTCGCGAAGGAATGCCGGAAGGTGTGCGGCGAAATCGTCACACCGAGGTCCGCGCGCTCTGCGGCACTGCGGATGATGAGCCACGCGTTCTGTCGGGACAGTCGATCTCCGCGCATCCCGAGGAACAGGGCTGGAGTCGATCGCCCGGTCGCCGACAAGGTGGGGCGCGCGCGAACCAGGTACGCCCCCAAGGCTTCCCTTGCGAAACTTCCTACGGGGACGATGCGCTGCTTGTTGCCCTTTCCCGTCAGACGCACGACGTCGTCGTCGACAAGGTCGTCGACGTTGAGCGACACGATCTCGGAGATGCGGGCGCCCGTGGCGTACAACAGCTCGAGAAGGGCGTGGTCGCGGAGCGAACGGATGTCGTCTCCCTCGGTGGCGCGAAGTACCGACTCCATCTGCTCGATCGAGATGGCCTTCGGCAGACGCATGCCGAGCTTCGGAGGGCGTGCGTCGGTCGCGGCATCCGTGGCGGTCATCCCCTCGTCAAGGAGGAACCGGTGGAGGTTGCGCACAGACGAGAGCATGCGCGCGGTGGATGAGGCGCTGAGCGGGCGCTCCGGCCGCGTGCGCAACCACGTCGCGAACTCCGCGACGTGCGCCGAGGTGACGTCGGTCGCGTCGGTCACGGTGCGCTCGGCAAGGAAGGTCGCATACACGTCGAGGTCGCGGCGATAGGCCTGCACCGTGTTGGCGGAGAGTCCGCGCTCGATCGTGACGTGCCGGAGGTACCGACCGATGCCGTCGGCTAGTGAGTGACGGGTGGTCGTCACGCCTTCACGACGTCGCGCTGAGACCACGGCGCATCCGGTTCGCCAAGCGAACGCCAGTCACGCGAACGCGCCGCATGTGCGGCGAGCACCGCGATGCAGAGGATCGAGTTCTGGACACGGCGCTCGAGCACGGCATCCACGGCGTCCTCGAGTGGAATCCACCGCGAGACGATCTCCGCCTCCTCCTCCGTGCGCTCGAAGGTCTCGTCGGCCGCTGACAGATCCCGCGCGAGGTAGACCCGGATCACCTCGTTGCTCCCACCGGGTGTCAGCATCAGGTCGGAGAGCACATTCCAGGTCCCGGCGACGAGATCGACTTCTTCCGCCAGCTCGCGTTGCGCGGCAAGAAGCGGATCCTCCCCCGGCAGGTCGAGCAGCCCGGCCGGCAACTCCCAATCGCGGGTGCGGATCGGATGCCGGTACTGCTGAATCACGAGAACCCGACCGTCGTCGTCCATCGCGAGCACGGCAACCGCTCCCGTGTGGTCGACGAAGTCGCGTGTCACCGAGGAGCCCGCGATATCGAATGTCTCACGGCGGATGTCCCATACCCGGCCCGCGAACTCCCGGGTGGACGAGGTGACCGTCAGCGCGACAGGCTCATCGGCGATCGGCTCGTCGGTGCCGGTGATCCCCTCAGCGCTCACCGATCAGGCCTCTTCTGGCTCAGGAACCTCGAACAAACGCGACGCCTGCTGACGTTCGAGCGCGGCCCCCACGAGTCCGCGGAACAGCGGGTGGGCGCGGTTGGGGCGCGAGCGCAGCTCCGGGTGGGCCTGCGTTCCGACGTAGAAAGGATGCACGTCCCGCGGTAGCTCGACGAACTCGACGAGGGTGCGGTCCGGGGAGATTCCGGAGAACTTTAGTCCGGCATCCGCGATCTGCTGACGGTAGGCGTTGTTGACCTCGTAGCGATGGCGGTGACGCTCGGCGATCGACGACGCTCCGTAGAGCTCCTCGACGATCGAACCGGGTTCGAGCGCCGCCTCGTAGAGGCCGAGACGCATCGTGCCGCCGAGATTTCCGTCGGCGATGATGTCGACCTGCTCTGCCATCGTCGCGATAACCGGGAATTCGGTCTCCGGATCGAACTCCGAAGAGGATGCTCCGCTGAGACCGGCGACGTCCCGCGCGTACTCGATCACCATGCACTGAAGTCCGAGGCACAGGCCGAGGGCGGGGATGCCGTTCTCGCGGGCGAACTTGAGAGCCCCGAGTTTGCCCTCGATGCCGCGCACCCCGAACCCACCGGGAACGAGGATGCCGTCCAGATCGCCGAGCATGCGTGCTGCACCCTCGGGTGTCTCGCACTCGTCCGAGGGCACCCACCGGATGGCGACCTTGGACTGGTGGGCGAAACCACCGGCCTTGAGCGCCTCCGTCACCGAAAGGTAGGCGTCCGGCAGGTCGATGTACTTGCCGACGAGACCAATCGTGACCTCGTGCTTCGGCTCGTGCACCGACTTCAGGAGCTCGCTCCAGCCGTCCCAGTTCACGTCGTTCGCCTCGAGACCGAGCTGGTCGATGATGTAGGCGTCGAGGCCCTGGTCGTGGAGCATCGTTGGGATGTCGTAGATGCTCGGCACGTCGACCGCGTTCACGACGGCACGCTCGTCCACATCGCACATGAGCGCGATCTTGCGCTTGTTGCTCTCCGAAACCGGCCTATCGCTGCGCAACACGAGCGCGTCGGGCTGGATACCGATCGAGCGCAACGCCGCGACGGAGTGTTGCGTCGGCTTCGTCTTCTGCTCGCCGGAGGCTCCCATAAAAGGCACGAGCGAGACGTGTACAAAAAACACGTTGCGGCGCGTCAGCTCGTGACGCACCTGGCGAGCCGCCTCGATGAAGGGCTGGCTCTCGATGTCACCCACCGTTCCACCGATCTCCGTGATGATCACGTCGGGAGCGGGCTCACCTGCCGGCCCCGGCTGCGCCTGGAGCCGCATCCGGCGCTTGATCTCGTCGGTGATGTGCGGGATGACCTGCACGGTGTCGCCCAGGTACTCGCCGCGGCGCTCCCTCGCGATGACCTGCGAGTAGATCTGACCCGTGGTGACATTGGCCGCCTGGTCGAGATTGATGTCGAGGAACCGCTCGTAGTGTCCGATGTCGAGGTCGGTCTCGGCGCCGTCATCCGTGACGAACACCTCACCGTGCTGGAACGGGTTCATCGTTCCCGGGTCGACGTTCAGGTAAGGGTCGAGCTTCTGCATGACCACACGAAGACCTCGTGCGGTGAGAAGGTTGCCCAGACTCGCGGCGGTGAGGCCCTTACCCAGAGAGGAGACAACTCCCCCGGTGACGAAAATGTGCTTAGTTACGGCCTCGTGCGATTTATCCACCACGGGGTTTCATCGTATCCCACGTTCGGCAAGCATTCGCTCGACGCGCGGCGTTGGACCCTCAGCTGGCTGAGGACGACAGCTCGAGGAGTTCCCGAGCGTGTGCGAGACCGCTCTCCGAATCCGGGAGACCCGAGAGCAGTCGGGCCATCTCCGAGAGACGTTCCTCGCCGCTGAGCTGTTCGACGCTCGACGCAGTTACCGCGCCGTCCCGATCCTTCGTCACTCGAAGATGGTTGGTGGCGAACGCCGCCACTTGCGCGAGATGAGTGACGACGATCACCTGTGACGAGGCACTGAGCCTCGCCAGGCGCCTACCCACCTCGATCGCGGAGGCACCACCCACGCCGGCATCGATTTCGTCGAAGACGAACGTCGGCACCGGGTCGACACCGGCGAGCACAACCTCGATGGCGAGCATCACTCTCGAGAGTTCACCACCGGATGCTCCGCGCCCGAGCGGGCGCGGCTCGGCGCCGGGATGCGGCGTGAGGAGGAACTCCACCTGGTCTTTGCCCGTGAGCGCGTAGTCAGGGCGATCCTCCACCCTGATCGTGAGAGTGGAATCCGGCATCGCGAGTGCCGCGAGCTCGTCCGTTACCTGCGTTGACAGGCTCGCCGCTGCGGCGGTACGTCGTTGTGTGAGATCGTCCGCGAGCGCAATGACCCGCTCACGGTCCCGGTCGACACTCGCACGCAACTGATCAATGCGACTGGAATCGTTGTCGAGTTCGAGGAGCCGTGCGCTGCCCGTGTCGAGAAAATCGATAGCGTCGTCGAGCGTCGGCCCGTACTGTCGCACGATCGACGCGATGAGCGCTCGGCGCTCGTTCACGGCTTCCAGCTCCCGAGCCCCGTCGGCGTCGAGGGACGCGAGATAACTCGCAAGGCTCGTCGAGGCGTCAGAGACGGCCGCGGATGCAGCGGTCAGCGCCTCGATGACCGGTGCGAGACTCGCGTCGTGGTGCGCAACGCGCTCAAGCTCGCGCCGGGCGGCACCGAGCAGTCCGATGGCGTCGGTCGTGTCATCCGCCGCGTCCGATGACAGGAGACCGTGGGCCTGGGCCGCCGCGAAGCGCAGCCCCTCGAGGTTGCTGAGAACATCCGCACGCTCGGCCAGTGCGAGGTCCTCACCACGCTCGGGCGCGACCTCTTCGATCTCCACGAGAGCAGCGCGAACCTCCATCGCTTCGCGCTCTCGAGAATCGCCTTCGGCGATGAGAACGTCGAGTTCTCCCTGAGAGACCTGCCACTGACGGAAATGAGTCGAGTACTCGTCGATGAGGCGCGCGAGGTCGGGCCCGCCGAATCGGTCGAGAGCCTCGCGCTGTGCTGTTGCCGACCGCAACCGCACCTGGTCAGACTGACCGTGCACAACAACGAGCTGCTCTCCGATCTCCGACAGCACCCCGACGGGTGCGCTACGACCGCCGACGGTGGCGCGGCTGCGACCCTCCGCCGAGACGGACCGGCTGAGGATGAGTTCGCCGTCGTCGACCTCACCGCCAGCGTCGCGTACCCGATCGGCAACGGGCCCGTCGGCATCCACGAGCCAACGACCTTCCACGGCGGCACCGTCCGCTCCCGAGCGGATCGCCCCCGTGTCGGCACGCGAGCCGAGGAGCAGTCCGAGCGCGGAGACAACCATCGTCTTACCGGCCCCCGTTTCACCGGTCACGGCAGTGAATCCGGCACCGAGCGGCAGATGTGCCTGGGCGATGACCCCGAGATCGCGAATGGAGATCTCCTCGATCACGGCTTCGCGCCCTCCTCGCTTCCCGGTCCCCGCCACCCCGTCACCGGGAGGGCGAATTTGCGCACGAGCCGGTCGGTGAACGGAGCCTGCGCCAACCGGGCGAGCCGAACAGGGATCGGGGAACGTCGCACAACAACCCTGGCGCGCGGAGGCAGATCGAAGGTGCGACGTCCATCGCACCACAGCACAGCGCCACCGGGCGTGCGCTCGAGGATTTCCACGGCGAGGGCCGATTCGGGGCTCACGACCAGCGGTCGCGCGAACAGGGCGTGCGCACTGATCGGCACGAGCAGCATCGCGTCGAGGGCCGGCCACACCACGGGGCCCCCAGCAGAGAACGAGTAGGCAGTCGAGCCGGTGGGGGTGGACATCACCACGCCGTCGCATCCGAAGGATGACAGGGGCCGACCGTCTACCTCGATGACCACCTCGAGCATGCGCTCCCGATTGGCCTTCTCCACCGACGCCTCATTGAGCGCCCACGTCTCGTAGATGACCTCTCCGTCGAGCTTGACCCGCACCGAGAGGGTCATGCGCTCTTCGACCTGGTAGTCCCTCGCGAGGGCACGGGCAATGGTCTCTCCGAGTTCCTCGCGCTCACTCTCGGCAAGGAATCCGACGTGCCCGAGATTGACCCCCAGCAGCGGCGCGGAACAGCCGCGAGCTAACTCGGATGCCCGAAGAATGGTGCCGTCGCCACCGAGCACGATGACCAGCTCGAGGTCGCGGCGGTCGACATCGACGTCGAGTAACGCGGCTCCGCTGAGGTCAGGCGCCGCCTGGACGATCTCGAGATGGCCGTCCTCGGGCAGGACGGGCACGATGCCGCCACCGACGAGCTGTCGGCACACCTCGATGGCCGCATCGAGGGAATCGGCTCGTCCGGTGTGCGCGACAACGAGGATGTGCCGATCGGATGTCACGAGCCCTCCACGTCCTGATGCGAGCGCGTCACGCGATCGCGGAAACGGCTGCACTCCATTCTGCCGGATTGCTGCCGCCTTGCGCGGTTAACCAGGCCAGATACTCGCGGTTGCCTGCCGACCCGGCGATTGGGGAGGGAAGGATGCCGGCGGTGCCGAGTCCCAGATCCCACGCAGCCCAGAGCACCCCCATCACGGCCTCGTCCCGCAGCGCCGCACTGCGCACGATTCCCTCGCGGATTCCGCCCCGCCCCACCTCGAACTGTGGCTTGATGAGCAACACGAAGTCGGCGCCGAGTTCCGCAACCTCGAGGAGGGCGGGAAGCACGAGGGCCAGCGAGATGAACGACAGATCACCGACGACGAGGCTCGGGCGCGCGTCGGATCCCACGAGCTCTGCGTAGCCCGCGGAGTCGAGGTACCGCGCGTTGACGCCTTCGAGAACCGTCACGCGGGCATCCGTTCTCACCGGTTCCGCTAGTTGCCCGTGGCCGACGTCGAGTGCGACGACGCTGGAGGCGCCACGCTCGAGCAGAACCTGGGTGAATCCCCCCGTGGAGGCCCCTACGTCGAGTGCGCTCCGGCCCGCTGGGTCGATGGAGAAGCCATCGAGCGCGGCGAGCAGCTTGTGCGCGGCCCGGCTCACGTAGTGGTCGGGCGCCGCGACCTCGAGCCGCTGAGTCTGGCGCACGCGCGCGGAAGCTTTGACGGAAGGAGCACCATCAACGGTGACGAGGCCCTCGGCGATGAGCGCCGCGGCGTGGGTGCGGGATCGCGCCAGCCCGCGCGCCGCAAGAGCCGCGTCGAGACGTTGGTCAGTCATGCGCTCCGAGTCGAGACGCGCTCTCCAATCGCGCAGCGAGTTCGTCATAGACCTGACCGAGCGCGGCCGCGCGTGTTTCGAGCGGCTGATCTTCGATCACACGAAGTCGCGAAACGAGAGAATCATCGGTCGACGACTCGGAGGCGGGGTGAGGCTCGCTGCTCATGTCACGAATATAGTTCCGCCGGCACGTCGAGCCCGTAGATTGCCGCGCCCGAGTTCCAGATCGCGGCCGCTCCGGCACGCAACAGGTCGATTCCGCTGCCCGATTCGACGGTGATCACGTGAGCGCGTCGGCGCACCCGCGCATCCCGCACGATCGTGAGCACCGAATCGCCCTCGTCGACAGTCATCGTCTCCGGGTAGTCCTCGTGAAGCGATCGCAGGTCGTCGACGATGTAGGTCGGTCGTTGGTCGGGCACGGCTGCCAAGACCTGCTTCGCCTGGTCAATGCCCGTAAGAACGAGCACCGAAGGAATCCCGGCACGATTAGCGCCCAGGATGTCTGTGTCGAGCCGATCTCCGAGCATGAGCGCCCGGCGCGAACCGAATCGCCGAAATGCCTCATCAAAGATCGCGACCTCCGGCTTTCCGGCGACCACCGGCAATCTGCCGACCGCCGTGTGAACGGCGGAGACAAGAGTTCCGTTTCCGGGCGCGGTGCCGCGCGCCTGCGGGATCGTCCAGTCGGTGTTGGTGGCGACCCAAGGAATGGATGCGCCGGCCTCACCCCCGAGCACAAACGCCGCCTCGGCGAGCTGAAGCCAGCCCACGGACGGGTCGAAGCCCTGGACCACCGCGGCCGGATTGTCATCACCGGTTCGCGTCACGATAAAACCACGGCGTTCGAGTTCAACGGTGAGACCTTCGCCGCCCACAACGAGAATCGTGGAGCCCGCCGGCACCAACTCGGCCAGCAGTGTCATCGCGGCCTGGGGCGAGGTGACAACATCCTCCGGCGCAACACGCAGCCCCAGGTCGGACAGGTGAGCGGCAACCGTCGCGTCTGAGCGAGACGCATTGTTGGTGAGGTAACCCACCCGGATCGCGGAATCAAGAGCGTTTATGCTTTCGACGGCATATTCGATAGCGTTTGGTCCGCGATAGATCACACCATCGAGATCCGCGAGAACAACATCGATCTCGCGCAAGACGCTACTCACTCGACTCGACCTCTTCTTCTTCGACGATCTCGATTGTGTCAGGCGCGGGGTCTAGTGCCTCGGCGGCGACATCCGCCCGCCTCCACCACGTCGCGGCTTCCTCCTCGCGGCCGAGGTCCTCGAGGACGGTCGCGTAGGCGGCAAAGAGCGCTGGGCTGTAGGAGTACGCGGTAGTGGGGTCGAGCTGAGGAATCTCGAGCTCGAGGAGCGCGGCCTCCGCGTCGCCCTGATCCAGGCGCGCGCCGGACATGGCGATGGCAAGCTCCACCTGCACGGGCACCGGCAGAGAGGAACGAGTGACCGACCTGCCCAACTCGAGAGCCCGGTCTGGGCGACCCAAACCTCGTTCGCTGTCCACCATGAGAGGCAACTGATCGTCGCGACCGGTGATGCGCCGATAGGTCCGCAATTCACGAAGCGCGAGACCGAAGTCCCCCGTCGCGTAGGCGGTGATCGCCAGTGACTCGCGCACGATACCGATTCGGCCACCTCGACGAGCCGCGGATGTCGCGTGCCGGTGGGCAAGCTCGGGATCCTCCTCGATCAGCTGAGCAGCCATGGCGAGGTGGCGAGCTACGAACTCCTGGTTCTCCTTGGTCAGAGTCTTGAGCTCATTGCGCGCCCCACGCTCGAGATGCTCAGGAGTGACGCTGTCCGGTAGATCGGGATCATCGTGCCGGGGTCGAACCGACCGCGTGCCGAACGGGTCGCGGTTGACCTCTGGCTCGCGGGCATCTCTGTCGCCGCGAGCCGGCTTACCATCGCGAGTCCAGAGTCGTTTCTCGCCATCCCGGTCGGATGAACGCCGCGGCTGCGAACCACGGTCGTTACCGCCGCGACGCGGACGGTCGGAGGAACCCGAAGGGCCCGATCGGCGTGGGCGCGATGACCTATCGTCCCGCGAATCCGTCATTCTGAGCCTCCTGCTCGTCGCTCATCGAGCGCGTTAACGCAAAATGGCCACCATTCAAAGAATGGTGGCCATTTCACAAAGAAGTCCGGCGGTGTCCTACTCTCCCACAAGGTCCCCCTTGCAGTACCATCGGCGCAGAGAGTCTTAGCTTCCGGGTTCGGAATGTGACCGGGCGTTTCCCTCTCGCTATGGCCGCCGAAACACTATTGATTTATGTATCAGTACGTGGCCAGAACGTGTGTTCTGGGCGCGATTCCCGACCGTAAATCGGGAACCACAAAGTGGACGCGAATATCTTCTCATTCACCCTCGAAGGGTGGAGTGTTATCAATTTGTCGGCTTATTAGTACGGGTCAGCTCCACGAGTCTTTAGTCCTCGCTTCCACATCCCGCCTATCAACCCAGTAGTCTAGCTGGGAGCCTCTCGACCGAAGTCATGGAAATCTCATCTTGAAGCCGGCTTCCCGCTTAGATGCTTTCAGCGGTTATCCGTTCCGAACGTAGCTAATCAGCGGTGCTCCTGGCGGAACAACTGACACACCAGAGGTTCGTCCATCCCGGTCCTCTCGTACTAGGGATAGATCTTCTCAAATTTCCTGCGCGCGCAGAGGATAGGGACCGAACTGTCTCACGACGTTCTAAACCCAGCTCGCGTACCGCTTTAATGGGCGAACAGCCCAACCCTTGGGACCTACTCCAGCCCCAGGATGCGACGAGCCGACATCGAGGTGCCAAACCATGCCGTCGATATGGACTCTTGGGCAAGATCAGCCTGTTATCCCCGAGGTACCTTTTATCCGTTGAGCGACAGCGCTTCCACAAGCCACTGCCGGATCACTAGTCCCGACTTTCGTCCCTGCTCGACTTGTCAGTCTCACAGTCAAGCTCCCTTGTGCACTTACACTCGACACCTGATTGCCAACCAGGTTGAGGGAACCTTTGGGCGCCTCCGTTACTTTTTGGGAGGCAACCGCCCCAGTTAAACTACCCACCATGCACTGTCCCTGAACCGGATCACGGTTCGAAGTTAGATATCCAGAGTGACCAGAGTGGTATTTCAACAATGACTCCACCTGAACTGGCGTCCAAGCTTCACAGTCTCCCACCTATCCTACACAAGCCACACCGAACACCAATACAAAGCTATAGTAAAGGTCACGGGGTCTTTCCGTCCTTCTGCGCGTAACGAGCATCTTTACTCGTAGTGCAATTTCGCCGAGTTCGCGGTTGAGACAGCTGGGAAGTCGTTACGCCATTCGTGCAGGTCGGAACTTACCCGACAAGGAATTTCGCTACCTTAGGATGGTTATAGTTACCACCGCCGTTTACTGGGGCTTAAATTCGCAGCTTCGCCTTACGACTAACCGCTCCTCTTAACCTTCCAGCACCGGGCAGGCGTCAGTCCGTATACATCGTCTTGCGACTTAGCACGGACCTGTGTTTTTAGTAAACAGTCGCTTCCCACTGGTCTCTGCGGCCTTCAAACGCTCCAGGAGTAAATCCCTTCACGCCTCAGGCCCCCCTTCTCCCGAAGTTACGGGGGCATTTTGCCGAGTTCCTTAACCACGATTCTCTCGATCTCCTTGGTATTCTCTACCTGACCACCTGAGTCGGTTTGGGGTACGGGCAGCTAGAACCTCGCGTCGATGCTTTTCTTGGCAGCATAGGATCACCGAATTCCCCCGTGAGGGGTATGCATCAGATCTCAGGCTATGTGAGAGACGGATTTGCCTATCTCTCGCCCTACGTCCTTACACCGGGACAACCATCGCCCGGTACGGCTACCTTCCTGCGTCACACCTGTTAATACGCTAACCGCACCAGCATGGGGTCGAGCGTTAGGCCGGAAGCGTCACCCCGAAGGGATCTGTCATCCGGATTAGGACTCTTAGCACTACTGGATTAGTTTGGGCGGTTCTTCGCCGGTACGGGAATATCAACCCGTTGTCCATCGACTACGCCTGTCGGCCTCGCCTTAGGTCCCGACTTACCCAGGGCGGATTAGCCTGGCCCTGGAACCCTTGGTCTTTCGGAGGACGGGTTTCTCACCCGTCTTTCGCTACTCATGCCTGCATTCTCACTCGTGTGGCGTCCACGGCTGGATTACTCCGCCGCTTCACTCGCCACACGACGCTCTCCTACCACTCCGTGCGCCTGGACACTAGGTGCCGGGCAAATGCACGAAATCTACAACTTCGGTGGTGTGCTTGAGCCCCGTTACATTGTCGGCGCGGAATCACTTGACCAGTGAGCTATTACGCACTCTTTCAAGGGTGGCTGCTTCTAAGCCAACCTCCTGGTTGTCTGTGCAACTCCACATCCTTTCCCACTTAGCACACGCTTGGGGACCTTAGTTGGTAGTCTGGGTTGTTTCCCTCTCGACGATGAAGCTTATCCCCCACCGTCTCACTGCTGCGCTCTCACTTACCGGCATTCGGAGTTTGGCTAACGTCAGTAACCTTTTGGGGCCCATCAGCTATCCAGTAGCTCTACCTCCGGCAAGAAACACGCAACGCTGCACCTAAATGCATTTCGGAGAGAACCAGCTATCACGAAGTTTGATTGGCCTTTCACCCCTATCCACAGCTCATCCCCTCAGTTTTCAACCTAAGTGGGTTCGGTCCTCCACGACGTCTTACCGTCGCTTCAACCTGGCCATGGATAGATCACTTCGCTTCGGGTCTAGGACCAGCGACTGAATCGCCCTATTCAGACTCGCTTTCGCTACGGCTACCCCTCTCGGGTTAACCTCGCCACTGATCGCTAACTCGCAGGCTCATTCTTCAAAAGGCACGCTGTCACCCCTGCTAGGGAGGCTCCAACGGTTTGTAAGCAGACGGTTTCAGGTACTATTTCACTCCCCTCCCGGGGTACTTTTCACCTTTCCCTCACGGTACTTGTCCGCTATCGGTCATCTGGGAGTATTTAGGCTTACCAGGTGGTCCTGGCAGATTCACACGGGATTTCTCGGGCCCCGTGCTACTTGGGATACTTCTCGGGCCATTACGACATTTCGACTACGGGGCTGGCACCCTCTGTGGCTGGCCTTTCAAGACCATTCGTCTATATCGCGCTGTAACCCTTGCGGTACGGCAGTTCCGCTGAAAAGTCCCGCTACCCCGACCATGCAACGCCTGCCGGCTATCACACATGATCGGTTTGGCCTGTTCCGATTTCGCTCGCCACTACTAACGGAATCACGGTTGTTTTCTCTTCCTGTGGGTACTGAGATGTTTCACTTCCCCACGTTCCCTCTACCCGCCCTATATATTCAGGCGGGAGTCACTAGGTCGGATTGCTCCGCCTAGCGGGGTTTCCCCATTCGGAAATCCTCGGATCAAAGCTCTATTATCAGCTCCCCGAGGCTTATCGCAGATTTATACGTCCTTCTTCGGCTCCAGATGCCAAGGCATCCACCGTCTGCCCTTAGAAAATTGATATCACATGAGTTTGAATCGATCGCCGAGGCCGAAGCCCCGGAGATTGACCAATGAATTATGACTCTGTCCAAAAGAACAGAATCAGAAGTCATCATTTGTGATACAGATCTTTCGATCTATATCTAAGATGCTCGCGTCCACTGTGTAGTTCTCAAATTACGGGCGGTACCCCGTGTGCCGATCAGCTGATCAGTCACAACAAGGTCCAGAGGTCCGTTCCCGCCAGAGGCGGTGCCCGGTCCCTCAGGACCCAACAGCGTGCAGAAGATCAGACTCGAGCAGGGCATCCGTTCCAGCTTCGCCGAAGCGAAACGTACTGAGAGGCACAGCCTCATCTGATCACAATGTCAATGTTCCACCCATGAGCTCCGGCCGAGAACATTCGTCTCGGTTCCGGCTCTGTCACTCCGAAGAGTGCAGTGCTCCTTAGAAAGGAGGTGATCCAGCCGCACCTTCCGGTACGGCTACCTTGTTACGACTTAGTCCTAATCACCGATCCCACCTTCGACAGCTCCCTCCTTGCGGTTAGGCCACTGGCTTCGGGTGTTACCGACTTTCATGACTTGACGGGCGGTGTGTACAAGGCCCGGGAACGTATTCACCGCAGCGTTGCTGATCTGCGATTACTAGCGACTCCGACTTCATGAGGTCGAGTTGCAGACCTCAATCCGAACTGAGACCGACTTTTTGGGATTCGCTCCACCTTACGGTATTGCAGCCCTTTGTATCGGCCATTGTAGCATGCGTGAAGCCCAAGACATAAGGGGCATGATGATTTGACGTCATCCCCACCTTCCTCCGAGTTGACCCCGGCAGTCTCCTATGAGTTCCCACCATTACGTGCTGGCAACATAGAACGAGGGTTGCGCTCGTTGCGGGACTTAACCCAACATCTCACGACACGAGCTGACGACAACCATGCACCACCTGTTTACGAGTGTCCAAAGAGTTGACCATTTCTGGCCCGTTCTCGTATATGTCAAGCCTTGGTAAGGTTCTTCGCGTTGCATCGAATTAATCCGCATGCTCCGCCGCTTGTGCGGGCCCCCGTCAATTCCTTTGAGTTTTAGCCTTGCGGCCGTACTCCCCAGGCGGGGAACTTAATGCGTTAGCTGCGACACAGAAACCGTGGAATGGTCCCTACATCTAGTTCCCAACGTTTACGGCATGGACTACCAGGGTATCTAATCCTGTTCGCTCCCCATGCTTTCGCTCCTCAGCGTCAGTTACGGCCCAGAGATCTGCCTTCGCCATCGGTGTTCCTCCTGATATCTGCGCATTCCACCGCTACACCAGGAATTCCAATCTCCCCTACCGCACTCTAGTCTGCCCGTACCCACTGCAGGCTGGAGGTTGAGCCTCCAGTTTTCACAGCAGACGTGACAAACCGCCTACGAGCTCTTTACGCCCAATAATTCCGGATAACGCTTGCACCCTACGTATTACCGCGGCTGCTGGCACGTAGTTAGCCGGTGCTTTTTCTGCAGGTACCGTCACTTTCGCTTCTTCCCTACTAAAAGAGGTTTACAACCCGAAGGCCGTCGTCCCTCACGCGGCGTTGCTGCATCAGGCTTGCGCCCATTGTGCAATATTCCCCACTGCTGCCTCCCGTAGGAGTCTGGGCCGTGTCTCAGTCCCAGTGTGGCCGGTCACCCTCTCAGGCCGGCTACCCGTCGTCGCCTTGGTGGGCCGTTACCTCACCAACTAGCTGATAGGCCGCGAGTCCATCCTTGACCGAAATTCTTTCCACGCGCAGAAGATGCCTTCGCGCGTCGTATCCGGTATTAGACGTCGTTTCCAACGCTTATCCCAGAGTCAAGGGCAGGTTACTCACGTGTTACTCACCCGTTCGCCACTAATCCGCCGGAGCAAGCTCCGGGTTCATCGTTCGACTTGCATGTGTTAAGCACGCCGCCAGCGTTCATCCTGAGCCAGGATCAAACTCTCCATAAATGTTTATGCGTCATCATCGCCTCCGGAATGGGAGGACAGACAATGACAAGTTTGAAACTGACAAGAACAAATCATTACTGACTTGCTTGTTTTGTTTATATCTATTCCAAAGGAATCCGTAGCTAACCGAAGTTAGCCAACGGGTTTTTGGCATTTGACATTGTGCACGCTGTTGAGTTCTCAAGGATCGGGCGCTCCTGCTACTCCACCTCGCGGTTTCGTTTCAGGGCAACTGCTCTAACCTACCACCAAGAGTGTAGTCGTCAATTCGACTCGCCGGAGAAGAAATTCTTCGGCTTCACTGCTTGAGTGGATTTTCACCCTAGTCCTGGAAGAACGAACTTATCCAGTTCGCCTTGCTTGGGGGTGTTTGTCCCGCTTGAGGCCGGGAAGTTGAGGGCTTCAGCCGCTCCGAACTTTCCGCACCTTTGGGGTGACGAGTGATTACATTACGTGGATGTTGGGGGGCCTGCAAGTTACCGTGCATCCCGGGCGTGTCGCGCGATAACTACGCAGATCCCGAGGCTCAGGATGCCGAGGAACACCAGGTACGCGCTCGCGCCGGCGAGAGCGGAGCGCTCCACAAAAACCACGGCACCGACGTCACTCGGCCACCCGCGCGCCAGCCCGACGACGGGCGCCGCAATCGCCACGAAGATCGGCAGTGCGAGCCAGGCAGTCCAGCGGACGGCGGGTCGCACTCTCCACCCCAGTGGCGATGGCGTCGCGTGCCGCACGCTCGCGATCGCCCACCATCCGATGACGAGCAGTCCGAAACACGAGCTGCCGATTTGCAGCCAGTCCGTAGCGGCAAGCGCCCCCCACGATTGCGAGAGACCAGGTACGAGCGCACTCCCCCACCGCCCCTCGTGCGTGAAAGCATCCCAGACGAGGTGCGTTGCGATACCGATCATCAACGACGCGACGAGCGTCACTGTGGCAATCAGACGAGGTCGCAGCCGCGCACGACGTCCACCCCAGGTATCCCACCACCCGGACAACGGCCATGGCCAGGTCGCGGCCGACCACGACACCGGCAGCCGCTCGGCGACCCATCGCGGTGAAAGCTGGGGAAGAGCGGGCCTCAGGACGACGCGCCACACCAGCAGGAAGCCGAGCGCCAACGGCAGGTCGACCAATACGAGCCCCAGCGGGCTATGGGTGAACCAGTAGTCGATACCGACGCGGAAGAAGAGCGGGGCATCCGGAGTCATCGCCCCCACGGCGATCGCCGCGGGAACGAGCGGCGTTCGCGCGAACGGGATCGCGACCACCGCGTGTGCCGGCGTGAACGGCATGGCTACTCGACGAAAACGCCAGCGAGAGTCTTTTTGCCGCGACGAAGGACTGCCATGCCAGCAAGCAGGTCGATCGACTCGAAGGTTGCCTGATCGTCCGCGACCTTGAGGTTGTTCACGTACACGCCGCCCTGGGCGACGGCGCGGCGTGCCTCACTCACGCTCGCCGTGAGGCCGGTATCGGCGAGGGCCTGCACGATGAGCGTCGATGGAGCGGTGGTCGTATTCGGTAACTCTCGAAGGGCGGACTCGAGGGTTGCGCTGTCGAGAGCCGTGAGGTCCCCCTGACCGAACAGCGCCTCGGATGCCGCGATCGCAGACAGCGTGGCATCCTCCCCGTGAACGAGCGAGGTGACCTCCCAGGCGAGAACCTTCTGCGACTCCCGCCGAAACGGCTCAGACTCGACAAGGCCCGCCAACCGCTCGATCTCGGTTCGAGGCAGGAACGTGAAAACCTTGAGGCGGTCGATGACATCGGCGTCGTCGGTGTTCAACCAGAACTGGTAGAACGCGTACGGGCTCGTCATGGTGGGATCGAGCCACACCGCGTTGCCCTCGCTCTTACCGAACTTGGTGCCATCCGAGTTCGTGATCAGCGGTGTGCCGATCGCGTGGGCGGAGACCCCCTCGGATTTGTGGATGAGATCCGTGCCGCTCGTCAGGTTGCCCCACTGGTCGCTACCGCCCGTCTGGAGGACGCAACCGTACTGGCGGTAGAGCTCGCGGAAGTCCATGCCCTGGAGTATCTGGTAGCTGAACTCGGTGTACGAGATGCCTGCATCGCTGTTGAGACGGGCGCTCACGGCATCCTTCTTCAGCATCGTGCCCACACGGAAGTGCTTGCCGATGTCTCGCAGGAACTCGATCGCCGACAGTGGCGCAGTCCAGTCCAAGTTGTTCACGAGTCGAGCCGCATTATCGCCGTCGAAGCTCAGGAACCTCGCGACCTGGGCTTGCAAGTAACCCACCCATTCCGCGACGACACTTTCGTCGTTGAGAGTGCGTTCGGCGGTCGGACGGGGGTCGCCGATCAACCCCGTGGATCCACCAACCAGCCCGAGCGGTCGGTGCCCGGCGAGTTGCAGTCTTCGCATGAGGAGGAGTTGCACAAGATTGCCGAGATGCAAGCTCGGTGCTGTCGGGTCGAACCCGCAGTAAAAGGTGATGGGTTCACCCGCGAGGAGTTGCTTGAGCTCATCGGGGTTCGTCGACACGTGCACGAGACCGCGCCACGTGATCTCCTCCCACACGTCGTCGAAGGTGGAGTCGTTCGCAGGAGTTGTCACGTCTGGCACGGCATCCACCGTAACGGAGGAACGGGCGGGCGTAGGTTCATGGGCGACGCCGGGCGGTTGCACGCCGATACGGGGACACGGTGGGGTCGCCGTCGATCCAGAATCGCCAGGAATAATCTTCAGACCCGCCGGGACCAGCCACACCCGTACGCGGCCCCGAACGGATCTCGTCGGCGCGCAGCGGGCTGTCGCGCGGAGTGAGGGCGAACCGGCCGGCACCGAGCTTCGCCCCGTCGTCCGCGAGAGTGATGCCGAGAGCGACACACAAGCGCGCCGGTCCTCGAGCGAGGTCCGCGTCTTCACGGCTCGTGGTTCTCCGAGAGCGGGCGAGTTCGCGTCCGGAGATCACCTCTCCGGCGCGGAGTAGCACCGCGGTCGCCTCACCCGGTGGTGAACAGACGATGTTTGCGCACACGTGCATGCCGTACGTGAAGTAGGCGTAGATGTGCCCGGGCGGTCCGAACATCACGGCGTTCCGTCGAGTCTCTCCCCGGAAGGCATGTGACCCGGGGTCGCGCTCGCCCAGGTATGCCTCGACCTCTGTGATTCGCAGCGTCACATCACCCACCTCGAGGGTGGAGCCAAGCAGAAGCGGCGCAACCACGGTGGACGGTGCGGTCAGGTCGAGAATCACTGTGGGTCAGAACAAACGGATGCCCGACGCCACCGCGAAGATGAGAAGCCCGACGATGATCGCCCCAGCCACAACAAAGAGCCCAACTTGCGCTCGCGAGGAGAGACCCCGTCGCCACCAGCCTGGATCGTTGTTCTTGTCGTCGGTCATTGGTCAGTCTCCGTGATGAGGTCGCGCACACGAGCGACGAGATGGGTGCGTTGTTCAGCTACGCGGTCCGGCGCAGTGCCGCCGATACCGCTGCGGCTAGCCACTGACCCGCTCACGGACAGCACGTCGCGGACCTCGGGGGTCAGGTGCGGGGAGATCGCGAGGTACTGCTCGTCCGTCGGTTCATGGAGGTCGAGACCGTTGCTTTCGCAGAAGGCTACGAGGGCACCACTGATCTCGTGGGCTTCCCGGAACGGCACACGCTGACGTACCAGCCAGTCCGCGACATCCGTCGCTAGCGAGAACCCTTCTGGGGCGAGCGCCGCCATACGATCCGTGTCAAATCGAAGTGTCGCCACCATCCCGGTGAACGCCGGTAGTAGGACCTCGATCGTCGTCACCGAATCGAAGACGGGCTCCTTGTCTTCCTGCAGATCGCGGTTATAAGCCAACGGAAGCGCCTTGAGCGTGGCGAGCAGGCCAGTGAGGTTGCCGATCAGTCGACCGGCCTTGCCTCGGGCGAGCTCCGCGATATCCGGGTTCTTCTTCTGCGGCATGATCGACGACCCGGTCGAGAACGCGTCGTCGAGCGTCACGAACCCGAACTCCCTGGTGTTCCAGAGAATGATCTCCTCCGCGAACCGGGAGAGATCGATACCGAGTTGCGCGAGGACAAAAGCGAACTCCGCCACAACATCGCGGCTCGACGTCGCATCGATCGAGTTCTCCGACGGGCCCCTGAGCCCGAGCTCCGCGGCTACGAGCGCCGGGTCGAGTCCGAGTGAGCTTCCCGCGAGGGCTCCGGAGCCGTAGGGGCTCCAGGATGCCCTCCCCCGCCAGTCGCGTAGGCGTTCCAGGGTGCGCGCAAGAGGCCACGCGTGTGCAAGCAGGTGGTGGGCGAGAAGGATCGGCTGCGCGTGCTGGAGGTGTGTCCTGCCCGGCATGACCGCATCCTCGTGTGCCGAGGCTTGCGCGACGATGGCGTCGATGAGGTCAACGACGAGACTGCGGATCACGGCCGCGTGATCGAGCAAGTACAGCCGGACGAGTGTCGCGATCTGGTCGTTGCGACTCCGCCCAGCACGAAGACGCCCGCCGAGTTCCGCGCCGACGATGTCGATGAGCGCCGCCTCCAGGGCTCCGTGCACGTCTTCGTCCTCGGGGCGCGCCGTGAGCGAACCATCCGTCACCCTGCGCAGCAACTCGTCGAGGCCCTCGTGCATGGCCCGTTCCTCATCGGCGGAAAGGTATCCGGCCGCCGCGAGTGCGCGCGCGTGGGCGTGCGATCCTGCGATGTCGTACGGCGCCAACGCCCAATCGAAGTGAGTCGACCGGCTGAGGGCGGCAAGCTCCGCCGACGGACCGCTCGCGAACCGCCCTCCCCAGAGTGAGCCTTCGCCTGTGCTACCTGTGCTGTTCGACATCGGGTCCAGTCTAGAGACGGCCTTAGGCCGAGAAGCTGAAGCTCGTGATGAGGTCGTCGAGCGAGACCGACCCCGCGGCGAGGAGACTGATCTGCAGGTTGTCCTTCAGAGCGACAAGCATCTCGGCCGTCCCGCCGTCGGGCAGGCTGATCGTCCCACGCTTCGCCGGGGCGCCATCGAGATCCGTGTCGGATGACTCGGTCAGGGTGCCGCCGGCCGCCGCCGCGCCGCCCTCGAGGGAGTTCATGAGCATGGTGTCGAGGTCTTGGTTCAGAATCTCATCCGGGAACGTGGCAACGTTCACCGCTGCGAGGTCGGATCCGGCACTCCACTGGGCCTGGGTGAGCGGGATATCGAACCCGGCGATCTGCTGCACATCCGAACGCTCCTGGGGTTCGGCCGGGAAGTCGACGGAGAAGCCGAACTCGTCGTTGGTGTACACGAAGGGCGCGTCGCTCTCGGGGGCTTCGGTGCCCGGCTCCTCCTGGCCTGACGTCTCCGACGGGGCGGGTGTGTTACCCCCGGAGTTGAAGAGCGCCGTGAAGCCGATGAAGCCTCCCACGGCAACAACGAGGGCGACGACGATCAGAATCACCCACTGCCGCGTACGCGGACGGCGCTGGGCGGGATCCGGTGCGGGATACGAGGTCTCGGAGTTCTCCGGGGCCGACGAGTTATCGGGGGCAGGGGGCAGGTCAGTCATGATTCTCCTGGAGTAGCGCGCGGAAGGCGACGAAGCCTCGAACCTATCAGTCGCGATCTTGCTGTTCGAGCAGCCACACCAACAGCGCTTTCTGGGCGTGGAGACGATTCTCCGCCTCGTCCCAGATGACGCTCTGCGGGCCGTCGATGACCTCCGAGGTGACCTCGTAGCCGCGGTCGGCGGGCAGGCAGTGCAAGAAAATAGCGTCCGGCTTCGCGAGCGACATCATCTCGGCGTCGACCTTGTAGGGGCTGAGGGATGCTACGCGTGCGGCCTTCTCCTCCTCCTTGCCCATCGATACCCACGTGTCGGTCACGACCACGTCGGCACCGGCAACGGCTTCGAGAGGATCGGTGAAGATCGTGACCGAGCCACCCGTCGTCACGGCGATGGCGTCGGCATCCGCCACCACGCGCTCGTCGGGCTGGTAGTCCTCCGGACACGCGACACGTACGTGCATACCGGCAGTCGCGCCAGCCAAGAGGTACGAATGCACCATGTTGTCGGCACCGTCGCCCAGGAACGTGACGGTGAGGCCCGCCAGCTCACCCTTGTGCTCGCGAATGGTCAACAGGTCGGCGAGCAGCTGGCAGGGATGGAACTCGTCGCTGAGAGCGTTAACCACGGGCACCGTGGTCTCGTTGGCCATCTCGACGAGACCGGACTGCGCATAGGTGCGCCACACGATCGCGGCAACCTGACGCTCGAGAACGCGCGCGGTATCGGAAGGACTCTCTTTACCGCCGAGTTGGCTGTTCGCCGTGGAGATGATGAGGGGCTGACCACCGAGGTCGGCGATTCCCACAGCGAAGGAGACGCGAGTGCGCGTCGAGGACTTGTCGAAGATCACTGCGACCGTTTGGGGCCCCGCGAGCGGCTTGCGACCCCAGCGATCCTTCTTGATCTCCTCGGCGAGGTCGAGGATCGCTGTCTGCTCTGCTTGGGTCAGGTCGTCGTCGCGGAGAAAATGCCGGGTCATGGGAGTGCCTCCAGGGCGGAAGTGAACAGGTCGAGGAACTCGGCGACTTCAGCGTCGCCGATGATGAGTGGTGGGGCGAGTCGGATGCTCGACTCGTTGGGCGCATTGATGATGAGGCCGCGCTCAAACGCCGCACGGCTCAGAGCGGTCGCAGACGGGTGCTCGAGCCCGAGCCCGATCAACAGCCCCGCGCCGCGCACCTCGGTCACACCCGGAAGTGCGATGAGCTCCCGGCGCAGCTGGTCGCCGCGAAGCCGGGCATTCTCGACGAGACCCGCGCGCTCGATCTCAGCCAGGACGGCGTTCGCCGTCGCGGTGACGAGCGGATTGCCGCCGAAGGTGCTCCCGTGCTGGCCGACGGTGAGGAGGTCGGATGCCGCACCGAAGGTGATGAGGCCGCCGATGGGCACTCCCCCGCCGATGCCCTTGGCCACCGTGATCGCGTCGGGAACGATGTCGTGCTGCTGGAACGCGAACCATGTTCCGGTGCGCCCGGCACCGGTTTGGATCTCGTCGAGGATGAGCAGCGCGCCGTGCTCGTGGGTGAGGTCCCGTGCCGCCCGCAGGAATCCCTCGGGCAGATCGAGGACGCCCGCTTCCCCGCGGATCGGCTCGACAACGACGGCCGCCACGTCGTCACCCATGGCTGCCTCGAGGGCCTCGATCGACGTGTCGATGTGCTCCATCCCAGGAAGCAGGGGCTCGAACGGCTCGCGCAGCACGGCCTTGCCCGTGAGCGACAGCGAACCCATCGTGCGACCGTGGAACGAGTCCTTGAGCGACAGGATGCGACGGCGCCCCGTGCGCCGAGAGAGCTTGATCGCCGCCTCGATCGCCTCGGCGCCCGAGTTGCAGAAGTACACACGATCGCCGCCGGAAACCCGGAGGAGGCGCTCAGCAAGATCGAGCTGCGGCGGTGTGGCGAAGTAGTTGGAGACATGCGCGAGTGTTGCCGCTTGTCTGCTGATGGCATCGACAAAAACAGGGTGCGCGTGGCCGAGAGAGTTGACGGCGATACCGGCGAGGAAGTCGAGGTAGGGCTTTCCGTTGTCGTCCCATACGTAGCATCCCTCCCCGCGCACGAGTCGCGCGAGCGGGGTGGGAGCCGACTTCATGATGCGGGAGCCGTAGTGGTCCTGCCACGTGGATTCGGCGCTCACGAGGGAACAACCTCCGTTCCGATGCCCTGCGTCGTGAAAACCTCGAGCAGGATCGAGTGTGGCTGCCGACCGTCGATGATCGCCGCCTTCGGGACCCCGCCGGCGACCGCCTCGAGGCAGGCCGCCATCTTGGGGATCATGCCGCTCTCGAGGCTCGGGAGCAGTGCCGCGAGCTCTTCTGTATCGATGACCGAGACGAGTGAGTCACGATTGGGCCAATCGCTGTAGAGCCCCGCAACATCCGTGAGCACCACGAGTTTTGCAGCTCCCAGGGCAACGGCGAGCGCCGCCGCCGCCGAATCGGCGTTGACGTTCAGGATGCCGTCCGCCCCGTCCTCGCGCGCCACCGTCGAGATGACAGGGATACGATCCGCCGCCAGCTCGAGAAGCACGGCATCCGGCTGGACACGAGTGACCTCGCCCACGAGACCAAGGTCGACCGGTTCCCCATCGACAACGGCACCGCGCCGAACGCCCGTGAACAGACCGTACTCGTCACCTGAAATGCCGTGCGCGAGCGGACCGTGTTCATTGATGAGACCCACCAGCTCGCCACCGACCTGTTCGGCGAGCACCTGACGCACAACCCCGATGGACTCCTCGGTCGTCACGCGATACCCACCGCGGAACTCGCTCGGGATGCCACGGCGTGTGAGCTCGGCGGTGATCTGCGGCCCCCCGCCATGGACGACAACGGGCTTCACGCCCGCGTAACGCAGGTAAACGATGTCCTCGGCGAACGCGCGCTTCAGATCGTCGTCGATCATCGCGTTTCCACCAAACTTGATGACGATGGTCTCGCCGTGGAAACGCTTCAACCACGGGAGCGATTCAATGAGTACCGCGGCCTTCGCTGCCGCCTGATCCTGGCTGACCATCAGCTCGAGTACGCGCTGTTCTCGTGCACGTAGTCATGCGTGAGGTCATTGGTGAGGATCGTCGCCGTCGCATCGCCGACACCCAGATCGATGAGCACGTCCACGCGGCGCGGTGTCAGATCGACGTCGTCGCGGGGGCGGTCGGGTGCGCCGGCGTGACACACCCGTACACCGTTCATCGAGACGTCGACGTTGTACGGGTCGAATGCGGCCGAGGTGGTGCCGATGGCGGCGAGAACTCGGCCCCAATTGGGATCGTTTCCGAACACTGCGGCCTTGAAGAGGTTGTTGCGAGCCACCGATCGCCCGACCTCGACGGCGTCGTCCTCACTTGCGGCTCCCACGACCTCGATCCGTATGTCGTGGCTTGCACCCTCCGCATCACCCTGAAGCTGCTCGGCAAGGTCGCGACAGACCTCGGTGAGGGCATCCGTGAACTCGGTGAGATCGGGAGCGATTCCCGAAGCGCCGCTCGCGAGGAGGCTCACCTGATCGTTGGTGGACATACATCCGTCGGAATCGAGCCGGTCGAAACTCACTCGCGTTGCGGCGCGCAAGGCGCGATCGAGTTGATCAGGCTGGAGCACGGCATCCGTCGTGATCACAACGAGCATGGTCGCGAGACCGGGTGCGAGCATGCCAGCACCCTTCGCCATGCCGCCGATCACGTAGCCGCTTCCCTCGCGGACGGAACGTTTGGGCTTCGAATCGGTTGTCATGATCGCTTCGGATGCCGCGACGCCGTTCTCGCCGAGCGAGGAGGCCGCGGCCTCGACACCGGCGAGCATCCGGTCCAGCGGAAGTTGCTCCCCAATGAGTCCCGTGGAACACACGAGCACGTCTCCGGCGGAGATGCCGAGCGCGGAGGCCACGGCTTCGGCTGTGGAGTGAGTGACTTGGAAGCCCTCGGAGCCCGTGAAGCAATTAGCCCCGCCGGAGTTCAGCACAATCGCATCGGCACGTCCGTCGCCGATGACCTGCTGAGACCAGATGATGGGGTTAGCCTTCGCACGATTGCTGGTGAACACCGCCGCGGCGGCATGCTCCGGGCCCTCATTGACGACGAGCGCGAGATCGAGGCCCCCGCTTGCTTTCAAACCCGCGGCTACTGCTCCCGCGGTGAACCCGCGCGCCGCTGTCACGCTCATGGAGCGACTCCGTTCGTGGTCAGGCCCGCGCTTTCCGGGATACCGAGCGCAATGTTGGCCGATTGGATGGCGGCCCCCGCGGTGCCCTTGACCAGATTGTCGAGCGCGCTCACGACAACAACACGACCGGCCGTCTCGTCGATGGCGATCCCCATGAGGCAGGTGTTCGCGCCCACCGTGTCGGCTGTTCGCGGGTACTGCCCCTCCGGGAGAAGGTGAACGAACGGCTCGTCGTCGTACGCCGAGCTCCAGGCATCCCGCACACTGTGGGCGGTCGCGCCCGGGGCGAGCCGCGCCGTCGAGGTGGCGAGGATCCCGCGGCTCATGGGCACGAGCATGGGTGTGAAGGAGATCGTCGGACCGTCCCCACCCGCCACCTCAAGATTCTGGACGATCTCGGGGGTGTGCCGGTGGACACCACCAACCCCGTAGGCCGAGCTCGATCCGAGGATCTCGCTGGCCAACAAATCGGTGCGCAACGCCTTCCCGGCACCGGACGGCCCTACCGCGAGCACCGAGACAATATCCTGCGCGGAGATCACACCCGACCGGATGCCCGGCGCGAGGCCGAGCGTGATCGCTGTCACGTTGCATCCGGGAACCGCGATGCGACGGGACTGTCGCAGAATGTCTCGTTGCGAACTCCCGTCGGCGTGTAACAGCTCCGGCATGCCGTAGTCCCAGGCACCGAAGTACTCTCCGCCGTAGAAGCGGTCCCACGCCTCGGGGCTCGTCAGACGGTGGTCCGCCCCACAATCGACAACAAGGGTGCCGTCGCCGAGACCCTCGGTCAACTCGCCCGATTTGCCGTGCGGCAACGCGACGAAGACCACGTCATGTCCCTCGAGCACGTCCGGCGTCGTCGGGGCGAGGGTGAGACCAGCGAGAGAACGCAGGTGGGGTTGCACAGAGCCGAGCTTCTCGCCTGCATTCTGGTGGGCGGTCACGGTCGTGACCTCGAGCTCGGGATGGGAGGCGAGAAGACGCAAGATCTCCCCGCCCGCATAGCCGCTGGCGCCGGCAACGGCGACCGAATAAGTCATTGATCAACCTTAGTGAAAACGAAGTGGTGGACGGAGGGGCGGCGACGCTCCGCGGCGGCCCTGTCGGGCATCCGTGTTGAGGCGTCGCCTAACGTCGCTCGTCGCTACCGCGTCGGCGCAGCGCTGCGGAGGGGGTGAGCCCCAGAAATCCGTCGCGCGCATCGTTCACATAGTGGAGGCTACTCCTCCCCCAGGTCTCGGTCTAATCGCTAGCCTTGCCTCGAGCGCTCCGCCTGGAGCCGACCCACGAACAGAGGAGTCACGATGACCGACCTGTCTGGTCTCATGGACCACATCCCGATCAGCGACATCGCCCGCAAACTGGGCGTCGACGAAAGCGTCGCGCGCGCGGCCGTCGATGCCGCCGTTCCCGCGATCGTCGGCGGACTCGCCGCGAACGCGAAGTCCGGAGGCGAGAAGTCACTCGAAAGCGCCCTCAGCAAGCATGCCGGCCGATCGACGAAGCTCGCCGACATCGACGAGGAAGATGGCAAGAAGATCGTCAAAAACGTGTTCGGCACCAAAACGGACGACGTCGTTGCCGCGGTGTCGAAGAAGGCCGACACCGGCGGCGGCATCGACTTCAACGCGATCGTTCAGCAGGTGCTGCCCATCATTGCCCCGATCGTGCTCGCCTACCTCGCCAACCAGTTCTCCGGCGGCAAGAGCACTCCGGCGCCCAAGGCCGAGGAGCAGAGCGGCGGCGACCTCGGTTCGCTCATCGGCGGACTGCTCGGCAGCCAGCAGGGCCAGGATCTCGTCGGTGGGCTGCTCGGCGGCCTCCTCGGCGGGGGCCGCAAGTAGGAACCGTTACTCCCTGGCGGTCGCGCCCACTCGTGCGGCCGCCAGGGCCACAGCGGCATTCTTCGCCTCGGTCGCCTCGGCCGCCGTCAGGGTGCGGTCGGATGCGCGGAACCTCAAGGCGAAAGTCAGCGACTTGCTCCCGTCCGGGATGCCCGGTCCCCGGTACTCGTCGACGAGTGCCGCGTGCTCCAGGAGCTCACCGGCGCCTTCAACGATGAGGGCCTTCACCTCGCCAGCGCGCACCGTCTCGCTCACCACGAGAGAGACGTCTTGCGTGGCGGCGGGGAACCCCGCGATCGGCGTGGCCGACACATCCGTCGCCGCAAGCGCGATGACGGCATCCAGGTCGAGTTCGAGTATCGCTGTCACCCGCGGGAGGTCCCAATCGCTCGCGAGCGCAGGGAGCAGCTCGCCGGCGAAGCCAACAGGCTGACCCGCGACGCGTAGCTGAGCTGTGCGGCCCGGGTGCAGCGCGTGATGCTCACCCGTCACAACCTCGAGGTCGGCCGAGAGCGTTGTCGCGATCTGATGAGCGGCACCGAGAGCATCCGCTAGCCCGCTCGCCACGGCCGGTTGCCCGGGCTGCTTTCGCACGGCATCGCCCACGAACAGGGCCCCGATACTCCACGGCTGCGGCGGGATGCTTGCACGAAGCTCGGCGAGCTCTGCTTCTGCCGGAAGGGCGCCACCGCGCGGAAGCGCATCACTGCCGTACTCCACACCCGGCTCGGGACGGAAAACCGTTCCCACCTCGAAGAGGGCGAGGTCGGTGAGTCCGCGCGAGAGATTGCGCCGAGCCACTCCGATGAGTCCCGGAATGAGCGACGTGCGCAACCACGCGGCATCCGGATCGAGAGGGTTCGCCAGACGGATCGCGGCCACGCCACCCGCTACGGGAGATCCGAAGAGATCGTTGAACGACGCGGCGACAAACGGGTAGCTGAGCACTTCCGTTGCGCCACCCGCGGCGAGAGCCTGAGCTGCGATCCGCCGCAGTCGCTGCGATCGACTGAGTCCACGGCCGGGAGGTGCCACCGGCAGGATAGCGGGGATGCGGTCGTACCCGACGATACGGGCGACCTCCTCCACGAGGGTCCACCGGTCCGTGAGGTCGGGGCGCCACGTCGGCGGTGTCACGAGCCATCCGTCGGACGCAGGCTCGACGGTCGCACCGATTGCAGTGAGGGAGTCAGTCACCTCGTCTGCGGAATACGCAACTCCCATGATCGATTCGGCGAATCCGTCGGGCAGCTCAATCGGCTCCGGCGGCGTCGACGAATCGGTGTAAAAGCCGGCGAGGTCGATCGTTCCCCCCGCGAGTTGCTGCACGAGCGTAATCACGCGTGCCACCGCAGCTGCTGACGCCGCGGGATCCACCCCTCGCTCGTATCGTTTGGCGGCTTCACTGGGGAGTTTGTGTCGACGCACCGAGCGCGAGATCGTGACCGGCTCCCAGATGGCCGCCTCAACGAGGATGTCTGTGGTGGAGTCCGAGATTTCGGAGTCCAATCCGCCCATGACCCCGGCGAGCCCGACCGCGACGGACTGGTCTGCAACCACGAGGTCCTCGGGGTCGAGGTTTCGTGTCTTGCCGTCGAGGGTGACGAGCGTCTCCCCCGCGCGGGCGCGTCGAACTACGAGTCCGCCCGAAATCTTCGCCAAGTCGTAGGCATGCGACGGCTGGCCGAGCTCGAGCATGACGTAGTTGGAGATGTCCACGATGAGCGAGATCGAACGGATGCCCGCCAGCGTCAATCGCGACACCATCCACGGCGGCGTGGGAACGGAGGGGTCGACGCCGCGCACGACGGCAGCCGTGAACACCGTGCAGCCCTGGCGACCACGAACGGGCGCATCGTCGGAGATCGTGACGGCGAACCCCGTCGCAGCGCGACGCTCGTCGGCGGCGGCGCTCAGAGCCGGATCCAGTAGAGGGTCCCGGAAGGTCGCACCCGTGGAGTTGGAGTACTCACGGGCGATCCCGCGAACCGAGAATGCGTATCCGCGGTCGGGTGTGACATTGACCTCGACTGCGACATCATCGAGACCGAGAAGAGCAATGGCGTCGGTGCCAGGCTCGGGGTCGAGCCCCAGTTCGGCAAGACGCAGAATGCCCGAGTGCTCGTCGCCGAGGCCGAGCTCCCGCGCCGAGGCAATCATTCCGTCGGACACGTGCCCGTAGGTCTTGCGCGCCGAGATGGGGAACGGACCAGGCAGCACGGCACCGGGGAGCGACACAACAACCTTGTCACCCGGCGCGAAGTTGTGGGCACCACAGACGATGCCGCGCGGCTCCGCCTCACCGACATCGACCTGACACCAGTTGATCGTCTTGCCGTTGCTCTGCGGTTCGGGCTCGGCCGAGATGACTTGTCCGACAACGACGGGTCCCGTGACCTCGAACGAGTGGATGTCCTCCTCCTCGAGCCCGACACGCACGAGAGCCGCGTGGACGTCCTCGGGTGTGGCATCCGCCGGCACATCCACGAACTCGCGGAGCCAACTGAGGGGTACTCGCATCAGACCACCATCCCGAACTGCTGAGAGAAGCGGATGTCGCCCTCGACCATGTCGCGCATGTCATTCATGTCGTTGCGGAACTGGAGCGTGCGCTCGATCCCCATTCCGAACGCGAAGCCCTGGTAGACCTCGGGGTCGATGCCAGCCGCGCGCAGCACGTTGGGGTTGACCATTCCGCAGCCGCCCCATTCGACCCAGCGGGCGCCGCCCTTGGCGTTCGGTTGCCAGACGTCGAGCTCGGCGCTCGGCTCGGTGAAGGGGAAATAGTTGGGACGCAAACGAATGCGTGCCTCCTCGCCGAACATGGCGCGCGCGAGGTGTTCGAGGGTGCCCCGCAAGTGGCCCATCGTGAGTCCCTTATCGATGGCGATTCCCTCGATCTGGTGGAACACGGGCGTGTGGGTGGCGTCGAGTTCATCGGTTCGGAAGACGCGCCCCGGAGCGACCACGTACACGGGAAGTTCGCGGTCGAGCAGGGACCGCACCTGGACGGGACTGGTGTGCGTGCGCAGCACAAGATGGCGCTCCACGGGGTCCACGAAGAACGTGTCCTGCATGGCACGGGCAGGGTGGTCCTCATCGAAGTTGAGCGAATCGAAGTTGAACCACTCGTTCTCGAGCTCCGGGCCCTCCGCGACCTCCCACCCCATACCGACGAAGATGTCCGACATGTGCTCCATGAGCAGGCTCAGCGGATGACGCGCCCCCGGACGCCAACGGAGGGCGAGAGCGGTGACATCCACTGTCTCCGACGCGAGTCGCGCCGATTCCTCGGCCGCTGCCAGCTCGACCTCACGAGCGGCGAGCGCCTGCCCGATTCGAGCACGCGCTCCTCCCACGAGTTTGCCCGCGGCCGCGCGGTCCTCGGGGGCGAGAGTTTTCAGCGAACCGTTGAGGCGTGCGATCGGCGACGACTCGCCCGAGTGCGCTGCCCGGGCTGCGTGGAGCTCTGCGATGGTCGATGCCTCCGCGAAGGCCGCGAGTGCGGCATCCGTCGCAGCCGCGACCGAGCTCTCGGAGATGATGGTGGGGTCTGACACAAGTGTCGAGTTTAGTGGCCGGAGGAGTCGCCCTCAGGCGGGTCATCCAGTCGAGCACCCTCCATACCGGCCCCACCGAGTTGCGCGAGCACTCGTGCCGTACGGCGAGCGCGGCGCGCAGCGACTCCACCAGCGCTTGTGCGGCGAGCCACCAGGCGCGCGATCCAGGACAGAGTGAGATTGACGGCGAGGTAGATCGCCCACACCACAAAAAAGAACGTAAAGAGGTAGCGACTTCCAAAGGTCGTCGGTCCTTGGCGAAGGACGATGTTGAGGAGTTCCTGGTACCCGATGATGAAGGCCAGCGACGTGTCCTTCAGGAGTACAACAAGCTGGGCGATGATGATCGGCAGCATCTGGCGGAACGCCTGCGGAAACTCGATCGTGAATCTCACCTGGAGCGGTGTCAGGCCGATCGCGAGTCCCGACTCACGTTGCCCGCGCGGCAGCGACGCGATTCCGGCACGCAGCGCCTCGCCGATCACCGCTCCGTTGTAGAGCGCCAACGCTCCAACTCCCGCCCAGTAGGCGCCAGAGGAGAACACCAAGAGGATGAACAACATCATCAGGAGGACAGGCATCCCCCGGAAGAACTCCACGAGCACCACGGCAGGTACTCGAATGAACGCAGAGCGTGCTGTGCGTGCCAGCGAGAGCAGTGTTCCGATGACGAGGGCGAGGACACCAGCGACCGCCGCCATCTGCAGGGTGGCCGTGAGACCCACCCCGACGCGCCGCCAGAAGGCGAGGTCACGCAGGATGTCCCAGCGACTGGGATCGAGGATGCCCGGCTGTTCCACTCCGCCCGCGTTGACCCGAGGTGACGCGAGGAACACGACCATCCAGATCAGCCCCGCCAGGATCACGAGCCCAGCCACGATCGAGAGGATCAAGGACAGCCGCCGCGCGCGCGGCCCCGGGACGTCGTAGAGCACGCTCATCGACCCATCACCACCCTGCGCTCGAGGCGGCCCGCGATGAGACCGAGCGGAATCGTGATGAGCAGATAAAAGACGGCCACCGCGATCAGGATCGGGATCGTCGCGTTGCCGTTGAACTGGATGACCTGGCGGGACACCGCCACGAGCTCCAGTACCGAAAAACCGGCCGCCACTGAGGTGTTCTTCGTGAGGGCGATGAGCACGTTGATGAGCGGCGGGATCACCATCCGGATCGCTTGCGGTAACACGACAAGACCCACCGTCTGGCCAAATCTCAGCCCGAGCGCCCGTGCCGCTTCGGCTTGCCCCACCGGCACCCCGTTGATCCCGGAGCGCAGGGCCTCGGCAACAAAGGGTGAGGTGTACACCGTCAGTCCGATGAGAGCAAAGGCAACGAAATCGAGTCGGAGCCCCAGGCTCGGCAGCACAAACGCGCAGAAGAACAGTACGAGCGTCAGCGGGGTGTTGCGCACGATCTCGGTGTAGGTCGTGACGAATCCGCGCAGCGCCGGAATCGGTGAGATTCGCATGGCCGCGACCAGGGTGCCGATGACGAGCGCACCCAAGCCCGAGATCACCAGCAGACGCACGGTCATGAGGAACCCGCCGACGAAAGCCGGGAAGTTCTCGACGATGGCGTCCACGGCTGACTCCTCTCAGGCGGGCGGGCGGGTTGGTGCGCGTGGTAGGTGAGGAAGGGAACGGATGCCCGCCCGACAACGAGCGGGCGGGCATCCGTGTCTCAGTACCGGTCCACCGTGGGTGGGTCGGGCAGCGGGAGAACCGTTCCTGCGGTCTTCTCCCACGCGTCAGCCCACGTGCCGTCCTCGAAGGCCTCCTCAAGAACGTCGTTGATGAACATGCGGAATTCGGTGTCCTCGAGGGCGAGACCGATTCCGTACGGCTCCTCGGTGAAGGGGTTGCCGACGACCTCGAACTCTCCACCGCTGCCATCGGCGAGACCAGCGAGGATCACGTTGTCGGTCGTCAGGGCAGCCACCTGTCCAGAGCTGACGAGGGGAAGGCAATCCGCGTAACCCGCGAGTGACGTGACCTGGTCGGTGTACTCGGAGATGTTGGCCTCCGACGTAGAACCGGCGACGGTACACACCGGCTTGCCTTCGAGATCCTCGGGTCCGGTGATGTTGTCGGGGTTGCCAGCGAGAACGAGGATGTCCTGTCCTGCGTTGTAGTACGGACCGGCGAAGGAGATGACCTCCTTGCGTTCGTCGTTGATCGTGTACGTCGCAACAACGATGTCGACCTCACCCGATTGGATGAAGGGCTCCCGGTTCGACGACACGGTTTCGGTCCAGGTGATGCCGCTCTCGGGGATACCGAGTTTCGACGCGATGAGCTTGCCGATCTCGACATCGAATCCCTGTGGATCCCCGCTGGCGTCCACCTGTCCGAAGAGAGGTTGGTCGAACTTCGTCCCGATCGTGATCGCGCCCGCCTCATTCAGCGCGGCCATGGTTGTGCCCGCCTCGAACTCGACAGTCTCCGGTGCTGCGCTCTCCTCCCCTGTTGGGGCTCCTGAGTCGACGCATCCGGCGAGTCCGAGAACTCCTACCGCCGCCATCGCAGAGATCATTAGGCCTTGTGTGAGCCTCATGGTTCCTCCTGTTCGCTGTGCCGTCCCACCCACCGGTTAGTGGGCAAGTACTTTCGAGAGGAAGTCCTTCGCTCTCGGAGTCGTGGGGTTGGTGAAGAAGGAATCGGGAGCTGCCTCTTCGACGATTTCGCCGTCCGCCATAAAGAGCACGCGGTCGGCGGCACGTCGGGCGAAACCCATCTCGTGGGTGACGACCACCATGGTCATTCCCTCCTCGGCGAGGCCGACCATCACGTCGAGCACCTCGGCGATCATCTCGGGGTCGAGCGCCGACGTCGGCTCATCGAAGAGCATGATCTTCGGGTCCATCGCAAGCGCCCGCGCGATGGCGACTCTCTGCTGTTGCCCACCCGAGAGCTGAACAGGCATCTTCGCTGCTTGGTCGGCGACCCCCACGCGCTCGAGGAGTTCCATCGCGCGCTCGGTTGCCTCGCGAGTCGATCTGCGACGGACAACGGTTTGTCCGAGGGTGACGTTCTGCAGGACGGTTTTGTGAGCAAAGAGGTTGAAGGATTGGAACACCATGCCGACGTCGGACCGCAGTCTCGCCAGCTCTGAGCCCTCCGCGGGCAATGGTTCACCGTCAATGGTGATGGTTCCGCTGTCGATGGTCTCGAGGCGGTTGATCGTCCTGCAGAGGGTGGATTTTCCGGAACCGCTCGGGCCCACCACCACCACGACCTCGCCCCGTCCGACCGTTGCTGAGATGTCCTTCAGAACATGCAACTCGCCGAAGTGCTTGTTGACTCGATCGAGGACGACAAGCGCTTTCATCCCTCAAGAAAATCACACCCCCAAACGGGGGTCAACTGGGACGACTACCGGCTGCGTTGCGCGAAGGCGCTCTCATAAAGGCAGACCGCGGCCGCCGTGGCGAGGTTCATCGACTCGGCGTGGCCGTAAATCGGGACTCGAATCGCCCGGTCAGCCAGAGAGAAGTGCTCGTCAGTCAGACCCCGCGCCTCATTGCCGAAAAGCCATGCCGTGGGCGCGGACAGTGCACCCTCCGTGCGGGCGCGGAGGAGGTCCTCACCCTTGACGTCGGCCGCGATGACGGTGAGCCCACTCGCCCGCACTCGATCGACGACCGACTCGAGGTCCGACCCTCGCGCGAGCGGCATGTGGAAGAGAGAGCCAGTGGTCGCACGCACGACCTTCGGGTTGTACACATCGACACTGCGACCGGTGAGGATCACGGCATCCGCACCGGCTGCATCCGCCGAACGGATGATCGTCCCAGCGTTCCCGGGGTCGCGAACCTCCTCGAGCAGCGCAATCAGACGCGGCCCTTCCGCGAGGATGTCATCCACCGAACGGAGGAACTGCCTGCTCACCGCAATGATGCCCTGGGGGGTCACAGTGTCGGCCATGGCGTCCAAGACGTGCTCGCTCACGAACTCCACCTCGACGCCCGCGCTCTGGGCCGACGCGGCGAGCCCGCTGTGTTTCTCCCACGCGGTGGGGGTCGCGAAGAGGTCGACCAGAAGTTCCGGGCGGAACGCGAAAGCTTCCGCCACCGCTTGAGGACCCTCAACGAGAAAAAGCCCGGTCTCAGACCGGGCTTCTCTCTTTGCGAGTTTCGCCACAGCGCGCACGCGGGGTGAGCGCGGGTTGTCGATCATGTCGACAGCCTATTGTGGCGTCCTGCGTGCAGCCTTTCGGCTCGCTGAACTCGCGGTGACTAAGCGACCTTCGGGGCGTTGACGTCCGACGGCAGCGCCGCCTTCGCCGTTGCCACGAGCGCGGCGAACGTCGCCGGCTCGGTTACAGCGAGGTCGGCGAGGATGCGGCGATCCACCTCGACACCCGCGAGACCGAGGCCCTGGATGAAACGGTTGTAGGTGAGGCCGTTCGCGCGGGCGGCCGCGTTGATGCGCTGGATCCACAGGCGACGGAAGTCACCCTTGCGCGCACGACGGTCACGGTACGCGTAGACGAGCGAGTGCGTGACCTGCTCCTTGGCCTTACGGTAAAGGCGCGAACGCTGTCCGCGGTAACCGGAGGCGCGATCGAGGATAACGCGACGCTTCTTCTGGGCGTTGACCGCCCTCTTGACTCTTGCCATTGTTCTGTGACCTGACCCTTACTTACCGAGAAGCTTCTTGATGACCTTGGCGTCTGCCGGAGCGAGAACCTGCTCCGCGTTGAGGTCACGCTTCTTCTTGCCGCTCTTGACCTCGAGGTTGTGGCGCATGCCAGCCCCTTGCTTCATGACCTTGCCGCTACCGGTGAGCTTGAAGCGCTTCTTCGCACCGGAGTGCGTCTTCTGCTTAGGCATCCTTGTCTTCCTTTTCCGTTGGTTCTTCGTCAGCAGCCGGTGACTCCGCTGCTTCATCTGACGGTGCCGTCCGGGCCTTGCTCGCGGACTTGCGAGCCTCGGCCTCGGCCTTGGCGGCCGCCTTGGTCTTGTGGGGGCCGATTACCATCACCATGTTTCGTCCATCGATGGTGGGGGTCGATTCGACCGAACCGAACTCCGCGACATCCTCGGCGAAACGCTGCAGCAGACGCACACCCTGCTCGGGGCGCGACTGCTCGCGTCCGCGGAACAGGATCATGGCCTTGACCTTGTCACCCGCCTGGAGGAAGCCCTCCGCGCGCTTGCGCTTCGTCTCGTAATCGTGCTTGTCGATCTTGAGGCGGAAACGAACCTCCTTGAGGATCGTGTTCGCCTGGTTGCGTCGCGCTTCCTTGGCCTTCTGGGCCTCTTCGTACTTGAACTTGCCGTAATCCATGATCTTGGCGACGGGAGGCTTGGAATTGGGAGCAACCTCAACCAAATCCAGGTCGGCCTCCTGAGCCAGACGGAGAGCGTCCTCGATGCGGACAACTCCAACCTGCTCACCATTGGGGCCGACGAGACGAACCTCGGGAACGCGGATTCGGTCGTTGGTACGGGGATCGCTGATGCGGGACTCCTCTGTTATGTCGGTGTGGTGTGGCGGTTGCCACGACAAGAGGAAATTCCTGAAATGCGACATGCGCATCACGCACCCTTACGCTGCTCGAACGTTGCCGTTCGAACGGGGTGCAACTACCCGATAACCTAAAGAGGCGGCTATCAGGTGGGAGAATCTCCACTTCGTCAGCTCCGAGACGTGCCCGAAGCCTGCACAACAATAGCAGAAGGATGCCCCATGGACGACGCTCAGGACGAAATCCGCGATATCTCGGAGGTTCCCGCCGTTGAGCTCATCAACACCGTCGCCGTACACCTCATGAGTGCGGCCGCGGTCAAGCTGGGGCTCGGTGACACCGAGGACGCCGCTGCCGACATCGACCTCGACGAGGCGCGCAAGATCATCACCTCGCTCGCGGGTCTGGTCACGGCCGCCGCACCGGAGATCTCAGACAGTCACGCCCGGCCGCTCCGTGACGGACTCCGGTCGCTGCAGCTCGCGTTCCGCGAAGCCTCCGCGATCCCCGATGCTCCGGGCGCCGGTCCCGGCGAGAAGTTCACCGGCTCAGTGGTCTAGAGGCGAGGCCGCCCGGTCACACTGAGGCGACAACACGCACGGCGAGGGAATCGACGCGTGTGGCGATGACCTCGCTCTGCGTCCAGCGCGAGCGCAGCCGGGCGAGGATCGCATCGAGCCGCTCGCGATCCAGTCCGTCGTCGAGGACGAGGTGCACGAGGAGTTCCGGACCGCGGAGCCGGGCATCCGGATCGCCGGGAGCAACGTAGAGTTCCCGCACCGCATCCTCGTGTGACGCGGACTCGAGGAACGTGTCGAGAACGGCGGGGTCAAGGTAGCTGGGGATCCACGGAGCGGACTCTGCCATGGCCCACAGCGCGGGTCGCCGCACGACGAACTCCGAGTCACTCGTGGGGTCGAGCACCACGAGTTCTGCTCCGTCGCCGATGGCGGACAACGCCACCCGGGGGGCTGCGGCCGGCACGGGGCGCGCCTTCGGATTCCACGCCGCCATAGCGGACATGGACGTGAAGGCGGGTTGGACCGTGCGACCATCGGGTCCGGCGACGCGAACGAGCGAAAGCTCCTGAGACTTGTCGACCTGAAGACCGGTTTCGGTTGTGCCCGACTCTCCCAGCTCAGCCACGAGCGGTACGAGCAACCGCGACTCGCGCAGCGCATCGACTACCTCTGCCTGGCCGAGCTCGCCTGCGCGGAAGCGGCGCAGCGCCTCGATGAGGCGAGGTGGTGCGGAGCCGTCGTCGGCTGCCGCGACGGGGGTCTCGATGTGCCGTCCCTCCCAGGGAACACCGGCACTGTCGGAACCGGACATGGTCACGCAGAGGCGACGTCGAGAGCCTCGGCGAGCGTGAAAGCTTTCGCGTAGAGGGCCTTCCCGACGATCGCTCCCTCAAGCCCCTGGGGTACGAGGTCACGGAGCGCGGCCAGGTCGTCGAGAGTCGCGACACCGCCGGACGCGATGACGGGCCGGTCTGTGCGGTCCATCACCTGCTCGAGAAGCTGGATGTTGGGCCCCTGCAGTGTGCCGTCCTTGGTGACGTCCGTCACGACGTAGCGAGCACAGCCGGCATCCTCGAGGCGGTCCATGACCGCCCACAGGTCTCCGCCCTCCTGCGTCCACCCGCGTGCAGCGAGAGTCGTTCCGCGGACGTCCAGGCCGACAGCGATCGCCTCGCCAAACTCGGCGATGACGTGAGCGGCCCACTCGGGGTTCTCGAGCGCGGCCGTGCCGAGGTTGATGCGCTTGGCGCCCGTCGCGAGCGCGGCCTCGAGGCTCGCGTCATCCCGGATACCGCCGGACAGTTCGATGTTGACGCGACGCGGCGTCGACTTGATGACCTTCCGGATGATGGCGTGGTTGTTGCCGCGCCCGAACGCCGCGTCGAGGTCGACGAGGTGGATCCACTCGGCTCCTTGGTCCACCCACTCCTGTGCCGCGTCAACAGGGTCGCCGTAGTTCGTTTCCGAGCCGGCCTCGCCCTGAGTGAGCCGCACAGCTTTTCCTCCTGCGACATCGACGGCCGGGAGCAATACGAGTGCAGGGGTGGTGTTGAATTCGCTCACAAGGTTTCCAGCCAGTTCGTCAGGAGTCGGATCCCGGCGTCGCCCGACTTTTCGGGGTGGAACTGGGTGGCCGACAGTGGACCGTTCTCCACGGCCGCGAGAAAGCGCGAGCCGTGTTCGGCCCACGTGAGAACGGGAGGCGGGAACGGGGCGTTCGTCTCGAGCGTCCACTCCTGGGCCGCGTAGGAGTGTACAAAGTAGAAGCGCTCATCGCGAATCCCGCGGAAGAGAGTCGACGCCTCGGGCGCCGAGACCGTGTTCCACCCCATGTGGGGCAACACGGGCGCGTCGAGCTCACGTACGGTGCCCGGCCACTCCCCCAGGCCCTCGGTGTCGACGCCGCGCTCGACCCCTTCGGAGAAAAGCACCTGCATCCCGACACAAATCCCGAGTACGGGGCGACCGCCAGCCAGGCGGCGTTCGATCACCGATTCACCGCCGGCAGCACGCAACCCCTGCATGACTGCTGAGAACGCCCCGACACCGGGAACCAACAATCCATCCGCCGCGATCGCCCGACCGCGATCCGCGGTCAGTTCGACGCGCGCGCCGGCGAGCTCGAGCGCCTTGGCGGCCGAGTGCACATTTCCAGAGCCGTAATCGAAGAGAACGACAGACGGTGAGACGGCCACCGTCAGAGCGCACCCTTCGTCGAGGGGATGCCGAGCACCCGATCGTCACGGGCGACCGCGAACCGGAACGCCCGAGCGAAGGCCTTGAATTCGGCCTCGGCGATGTGGTGCGGGTCACGACCGCCCAGCACCGTCACGTGAACGGTGAGCCCTGCGTTGAAGGCGATCGCCTCGAAGACGTGACGAACCATCGAACCGGTGAAGTGACCACCGATGAGGTGGTGCTCGAAACCGGGTGGCTCCCCCGTGTGAACGAGGTAGGGACGACCGGACACGTCAACGACTGCCTGAACCAGCGCCTCATCGAGGGGTACGAGAGCGTCGCCGAAACGCGAGATGCCGGACTTGTCGCCCAGTGCCTGGCGAATGGCCGTGCCGAGCGTGATCCCGATGTCCTCCACGGTGTGGTGGACGTCGATGTGCGTGTCACCAGATGCCTCGACAGTGAGATCGACCAACGAGTGACGAGCGAAAGCGGTCAAAAGGTGGTCGAAGAACGGAACACTCGAGTTGATCGTCGACTTGCCCGTGCCGTCGAGATTCAACGAGAGCTCGATAGTCGATTCACTCGTCTGACGACTCAGGGATGCCTCGCGGGAACTCATGACCTCAATCCTAGTGAGAAGCGTTGCAGGCTCAGCGGCCGCTCAATCGCGCCAAGGTGTCGAGAAAAATGGAGGTCTCTGCCTCAGTTCCTGCGGTGACACGCAAGTGCCCGGGGATTCCTACATCCCGAATGAGGACTCCCTCGGCATAGAGCTTGGTGAACAGCGCGTGAGGATCTGCCACCCCGCCGAACAGGACGAAGTTCGCAGCGCTCGGCAAGGGCTCGTAGCCGAGCGCCGGGAGGGCTTCGATCATCCGGTCGCGCTGCACAATGATCTCGTCGACCATGGCGAGCATCTCATCGGCGTGAGCGAGGGCCGCCACCGCTGCGGCCTGGGTCAGCGCGGAGAGGTGATACGGAAGACGGACGAGTCTCAACGCATCGATCACCGCCGGGTCGGCGGCTAAATATCCGAGACGGATCCCAGCGAATGCGAACGCCTTGCTCATCGTGCGGCTCACCAAGAGACGCGGACGCCCCTCGAGAAGGGTGAGGGCGGACGGGCCGCTTGCGAACTCCGCGTACGCCTCGTCGACGAGAACGATGCCGTCGGTGGCGTCGTATGCGGCCGCGATCACGTCGATATCGAGGGGTGTGCCCGTCGGGTTGTTGGGTGAGCACAGGAACACCACATCTGGGCGCGTCTGTCTAATCGCACCCACCACGTCTGCTTCGGTCAGGACGTAATCGGGACCACGCTCGCCGGTGACCCACGTCGTGCCCGTTCCTCCCGCGATGATCGAGTGCATCGAGTAGGTGGGAGGGAAACCGAGCACACGGCGTCCCGGCCCACCGAAGGCCTGGAGCACGTGCTGTAAGACCTCGTTCGACCCATTGGCCGCCCAAATGTTCTCGGCGGTGACACCGTGGCCGAGATAGTCAGCCAGAGCGGTTCGCAGTTCTGTGAACTCGCGATCGGGGTACCGGTTTGCCCCCAAAACGGCCCGAGCTAGCGAACGGACTATGTCGGTCGCGACGTCTTCGGGGATCGGATGCGTGTTCTCATTGACGTTGAGACGCACGGGGACCAGGTCTTGAGGTGCGCCATAGGGCTTCTTGCCTCGGAGGTCGTCTCTGATCGGGAGTTCGTCGAGGGATGTCACCGGACAAGCTTAGGGCGCACCAACCAGCCGCTCATCCGTCGTGGTGCGGTCAGTGGGCCGCGTACTCGAGCGGAATCGTCAACTGTTGGCCGGCATACACATCGGCAGACTCGAGACGGTTGAGTCGGACGATCGCGTCAATCACTTCCCGTGGGTCGGAGGTGGGAGCAACCGATTCTGCGACCTGCCACAGCGACTCCCCGGTCTCGACAGTGACCACGTCGAAGGAGGCGGTAGACCCTTCGAGAGAGGCAACGGCACCGCCCCCATTGATTGCGAACGCGAGAGCAACAGCAATCACCGGCGTCACCAGCATCCCGAACAGGACACGACGACCCCGTCGAGTGATGCGCAAGCGCGGCTGGGCGGGGCGGACCGAGGCCGAATACGTCATCGAGGGAAAAGTCATCGTGCTCATCGTGTGCTCCTCATCCTGAAACCCGAGTCGGTCGAACGGGGTTTCGTATCCGGTACTCGGCCGGGAGTACCGGATACGAAGTCTGTAGAACGTCTGTACCGAACATAACTTCGATCTACGAGAAAATCAAGGTCATCTTCGAACTGCTCGCGGCGATAACCCCGACACACTCGAAGATGTGTTTGTTTCGAGCATCCGTTCTGGATACAGTTTCGAGTGAGCCACCGACATTCCATCGCGGGGCGGAGATGAGGGACCGTGACCGACGCAACGCCTGAACAGTTCGGCGAAAAACCAGCCACCCGTCGCCGCAAGAGCCTCAGCGAGAAGCAGATGGCCATCCTTGACGTGATTCAGCGATCCGTCGCGACCCGCGGTTATCCGCCGAGCATGCGCGAGATCGGCGACGCTGTCGGCCTCGCATCCCTCTCCAGCGTCACCCATCAACTCGGTCAACTCGAGTTGAGTGGCTACCTCCGGCGCGACCCGAATCGCCCCCGCGCAATGGAAGTACTCATCGACCTTCCCGAGCTGGAAACGGGTTCGGTTGTCGAGAGCGGTGCCCCGTCGGTGGGAGACGCGGCCCTCGTGCCCCTCGTCGGCAGGATCGCTGCCGGAATTCCCATCACGGCAGACGAGCAAATTGATGAGGTTTTCCCCCTCCCCCGCAGGCTCGTGGGCAAGGGAGAGCTGTTCATGCTCAAGGTTGTCGGTGATTCCATGATCGATGCGGCCATTTGCGACGGCGATTGGGTCGTCGTGCGTCAGCAGAGTGACGCCACTAACGGCGATATCGTCGCGGCCATGCTCGACAGCGAAGCAACGGTCAAAGTGTTCCGCCAGCGCGACGGACACACCTGGCTTCTCCCCCGAAATTCTGCGTTCGAACCCATTCTGGGTGACCACGCGGAGGTGCTCGGCAAGGTTGTGGCGGTCCTACGCGCGGTGTAACACCGCCACACCCCTAGGTCCGCTAGACGGTCGCCTTCGCTCGCGCCGCTCGTGTGGCCTCGAGAACGTTGGCGAGTGACTGGACGGTTTCGTCGTAGCCGCGCGTCTTGAGACCACAATCCGGGTTCACCCACACCTGGCGCTCCGGAATGGAACCGAGGGCGATTTCGATGAGTTCGGAGACTTCCTCGACCGAGGGCACTCGTGGAGAGTGGATGTCGTAGACCCCGGGTCCGATGCCACGCCCAAATCCGCTGCGCTTGATGTCCGGCACGACCTCCATCTTCGAGCGAGCCGCTTCGATCGACGTGACGTCGGCATCGAGACGGTTGATGGCGTCGATGACGACACCAAACTCCGAATAACACAGGTGAGTGTGGATCTGAGTGCGGTCCTCTACGCCGGCCGTCGCGAGCCGGAACGAACCGACCGACCAGTCGAGGTAGTCGTCGTGATCCTTCTTCTTGAGGGGGAGCAACTCACGCAACGCCGGTTCATCGACCTGAATGATTCCGATGCCCGCCGCTTCGAGGTCCGCGATCTCATCGCGCAAGGCGAGGGCCACCTGGTTCGCTGTCTCTCGCAGCGGTTGGTCATCACGCACGAACGACCAGGCCAGGATCGTTACCGGTCCCGTGAGCATGCCCTTCACGGGCTTGTATGTGAGGCTTTGGGTGTACGTCGACCACTCGACAGTGATGGGCGCAGGACGTGAGACGTCGCCCCAGAGGATCGACGGGCGCGTACAGCGCGATCCGTAAGATTGCACCCAGCCGTTCTGCGTCACCGCGAAACCGTCCAGATTCTCCGCGAAGTACTGAACCATGTCGTTGCGTTCGGGCTCGCCGTGCACGATGACATCGAGGCCGATTTCCTCCTGGAGGTCGACGACTCGACGGATCTCGGCACGCATGGCCTCCACGTAGTCATCGTGGCTGAGTTCGCCCCGCACGAGTGCAGCACGAGCCTTCCGGATGTCGCCGGTCTGGGGGAAAGACCCGATCGTCGTCGTCGGCAGGAAGGGGAGATGCAGAGCCTCCTCCTGCGCTGCCAGCCGCGCGGAGTAGTCGCCGCGCGAGAAGTCGCTCGGAGTGAGGGATGCAGCGCGCTCGCGCACGGCGCCGTCGTGCACGCCCGCTGCCGCGTGACGGGCTTCGAGGGCATCCGTGGCCGCTTGCAACTCGTCCGCAATGGCATTCCGACCCTCGGTGAGACCCTTGGCCAGGATCGACACCTGGGCCACTTTCTGATCGGCGAAGGCGAGCCAACTCTTCAACCAGCCTTCGAGCAACGGCTCATCCTCAACGTCGTGTGGCACGTGGAAGAGGCTCGTCGATGTCGACACGGCCACGTTCGGGTTTGAACTCCGCAGTCTCTCGAGCGCGGAAAACGCGTTGTCGAGGTCGCCGCGCCATACGTTGTGTCCGTCGATGACCCCGCCGACGAGAACCTTGTCCGTGGTGAAGCCCGACGGGAGTGAGCCCTTGACCAGATCTAGCCCTATAGCCTCCACGGGCGTTGACGCGAGCACGGGGAGTGCGTCGTCGAGCGAAGCATAAGGCGACGCAACAAAAATGGCGGGCCGCACGACCGAAGACCCCAGCGCCTCGTAGGCGCGGCGAGTGGCCTCGAGAACGACCTCACGAGGTACGTCAATGCTCTCGCTCACGAGCGCAGGCTCGTCGAGTTGAACCCATTCCGCGCCGGCTGCCGTCAGTGCCGCGAGCAACTCGGCATAAACAGGGAGGAGGTCGTCCAGACGATCGATCGGCTGGAAATCCGCCGGGGCACCGTCGCTCGGCTTGCTCAGGAGGAGGAAGGTGACGGGACCGACGATGACGGGTCGAGTGCGGTATCCCGCGACCGTCGCCTCCGCCACCTCGCGCACGAGGCGATCCGATGCCAGGTGGAAGTCGGTCTCCGGACCGATCTCCGGCACGAGGTAGTGGTAGTTCGAGTCGAACCATTTCGTCATCTCGAGGGGTGCGTCCTGACCCTCGCCTCGCGCAATCGTGAAGTAGCCGGCCAGGTCGACGGACCCGTCTTCCTTCACCAAACGCGCGAATCGTTCCGGCACTGCACCTACTGTGACGGCGGCGTCCAGGACCTGGTCGTAGAAGCTGAACGCCTCGGGAATGGACGAATCGGATCGCCCGAGACCGAGGGAGACGAGCCGCTCACGCGTTGCCGCTCGGAGTTCAGAAGCGGACTGCTCCAGTTCCTCTGCGCTGATCTTTCCTGCCCAGAAGGCCTCGACCGCGCGCTTCAGCTCGCGTCGACGGCCGATGCGCGGGTAACCGAGGATTGTGCCGGTGGGGAATGAGACGGTCATGCGATGTCGCTTTCTTCCAGTGATGGGTATCGTGCCGCGTCATCGAGGAGTCCGACCCCGCGAAGCACGGCGAGAGGTGCCGAATGTTGGTTGAAGGTATACAGGTGAAGGCCGGGGGCGCCCCCGTCGAGTAGTGACGTCCCGAGCTCGATCGCGTGGGCGATTCCGACGCGTCGCTGGGCTTCCTCGTCGCCAGCGCTCTCGAGCGCACGGTGGAGGTCAACGGGAGTCTCCTCGCCCGTAAGCTCGATGATCCGCTCCAGGCGTCGGATGCTCAGCACGGGCATGATCCCGGGCAGGATTCGCATCGTCACTCCCGCCTCGCGTGCACGCTCGACGAAGCTGAGGTACTCGTCCGCGTGGAAAAACAACTGGGTGATCGCGAGATTCGCACCCGCGGCTTCCTTGGCGAGCAGGGTGTCGAGATCCTGCTCAACCGATCGCGATCGCGGATGGCCGTTCGGGAACGCCGCAACCGCAATCGTGACCTTCTCGCCGCTCTCCACTCGTTTGGCACCGGGGAATCCAGGCACATCGCCGAAGCGGAAGGGCTCCCGCTCCTTCTGCACACGATGGATGAGTTGCACGAGCTCGCCGGCACTGCCGAGGTCACCGAGGAAGTCATCATCCTCTGTCGACCCCGCTGGCGGGTCTCCCCGAAGGGCAAGGAAGCTCGTGATGCCGGCATCCAGGAACTCCCGGATGAGCCCGCTGGCCTCCGCGTAGGAGGAACCAACACACGTCAGATGGGCCATCGGTTTGACCGACGTCGTCGACAACATGTGCGTGAGCACGGCAAGGGAGAGTCCTCGGGTCGAACCACTTGCGCCGTACGTCACCGAGATGAACTCCGGCGACGCAGCCACGAGTTCTGCGATCGAGGCATACAGCGCGGCCTCGGCGTCACCCGATCTCGGCGGATAGAGCTCAAACGAGAACGTCGGGCGCGCGGGGAAATGCGGTCGCTCACTCACGTCGCACACACCCTCCGGTAGCCAGAACTCTGCAATCCGTTGGGGCGGGTGCCGGGCTCGGCTGTCGCACCTGTCGGGGTCACCCGACATGACGAGTCTAAGCAGCCGAGCCCGGCGATGACGCAGTGTTACGCCGACACAACAAACGCTTCGAGTTCAGCTGTTCGTCCGGGGTGGACGAGGGCACGAACACGAGTTCCCGACTCTTCGTACTCGGTGCTGAGCACCCTGCCCTGGACATGGAGGCGCGAGATGATCTCGCCACGGTCGTAGGGCACGAGGAGGTCGAGTTCGATTTCGGGGCTCGGGAGGAGCTCCGCGATCTGCGCGAGCAACTCGTCGACACCCTCGCCGGTGCGCGCCGAGACGAACACACCATTCGGCTCCAGGCCGCGAAGCACGAGTCGGTGATCGTCGTCGGCAAGATCTGACTTGTTGAAGACAACAATCTCGGGGATGTCACGAGCGCCCAGTTCACCGATGACGTCGCGGACGGTGGCAAGCTGACCTGCCGGATCCGGGTGCGACGCATCAACGACGTGGACGATGACGTCGGACTGACCGACCTCCTCGAGAGTCGAACGGAATGCCTCCACCAACTGGTGCGGCAGGTTTCGAACGAAGCCGACCGTGTCCGCGAGTGTGAACAGACGACCGTCTGGCGTGCTCGAGCGGCGGACCGTGGCATCCAGGGTTGCGAACAGAGCGTTCTCCACGAGCACTCCGGCGCGTGTGATGCGGTTGAGGAGACTCGATTTGCCTGCGTTCGTGTACCCCGCAATGGCCACACTCGGCACCTCGAAGCGGTTACGGTTGGCCCGCTTCGCTTCGCGAGCAGGAGCGAAGCCCTTGATCTGGCGGCGGAGCTTGGCCATGCGCGAATGGATGCGACGTCGATCGAGTTCGATCTTCGTCTCACCTGGTCCGCGGCTCCCCATTCCCGTTCCGGCGCCGACCTGGCCACCGGCCTGGCGGGACATGGACTCACCCCAACCGCGAAGTCGCGGAAGAAGGTACTCGAGTTGCGCGAGTTCGACCTGCGCCCGACCCTCGCGGCTCTTGGCGTGCTGAGAGAAGATGTCGAGAATGACCGCTGTCCTGTCGATAACTTTCACTCGCACGACGTCTTCGAGCGCACGGCGCTGACTCGGGGCGAGCTCAGTGTCGGCGATGACCGTGTCGGCTCCTGTTGCAGCCACGACGTCCCGAAGTTCCTCGGCCTTTCCCTTACCGAAGTACGTGCTCGGGTCGGGGTGCGGCCGGCGTTGAAGCAGCCCGTCGAGAACCACGGCGCCCGCCGTTTCGGCCAGCGCCGCCAACTCGCGCAGGGAGTTCTCGGCATCCTGCACTGTGCCAGCGGAGTAGACCCCGATGAGGACAACGTTCTCCAGGCGAAGCTGTCGATACTCAACCTCGGTGACGTCCTCGAGCTCGGTCGAGAGGCCAGGTACGCGCCGAAGCGCCTGCCGATCCTCTCGATCGAACTGCTCGCCGTCGCGAAGATCCTCGTAGTGGGCATCGTCCTGGAGTGCAAGCGCGGTTGCCGATCCGAACCGCGACACCGTTGCCGCCTGCGTGGACTGCCGCACCAGCACACGCTCCGCATCGCTCTGCTCGGCGGCGTCGTTGCCCGTTGCGGCGGATTGCGAAAGTTTGTCTGTCGTCATTGTGTGTTAACCCTATTTCTCTTCTCTTCGGTAAGTTCTCTGCATGGCAAACGAGCACTACTTCTCTTCTTCCCCGGGAAGTGAGCTCAAGCCGCGGACCGTTCACGTGCGCATCGCCGGTGTTGACCGCGACGTGATTACGGCGGGTGGCGTCTTCAGCCCCGACCGCATTGACACAGGCACACAGGTGCTCCTCGCGAGCGTCCCTCCCCCACCACCGGGCGGAAACCTTCTCGATCTCGGATGCGGGTGGGGGCCGATTGCCCTCACACTCGCAACGGAGTCACCTCACGCGACGGTGTGGGCAGTGGACGTCAACGAGCGCGCACTCGATCTTGTGCGGGCTAACGCCGAAAAACTGTCCATGACAAACGTCAACGCGGTTCTGCCTCAGGATGTTCCCGATGACGTCGTTTTTACTACCCTCTGGTCGAACCCGCCGATTCGGGTGGGCAAAAACGAGCTTCACGGCCTCCTCGAGCGGTGGCTTCCCCGTGTCGAGATCGGTTCGGATGCGTGGCTTGTCGTCCAGCGCAACCTTGGTTCCGATTCCCTCCACCGCTGGCTGCAAGCTCGGTTCCCGGAGGACTTCTCTGTCGTGCGGGCCGCAACAAACAAGGGTTATCGCGTGCTGCGAGCTCGGCGGCGAACGGGCATGACGGCGCCCATCGAGGTCATCGAGCCCGACTAGACCTCCAACACCCCACTGAAAACGAGTTCAGCGGGGCCACTCAGGGAGACATGCTCGCCCTCTTGCGTGGGAAACATGCGCACTCCGACGCGGCCGCCCGCCACGTCGACGCGCCACTGGTTCGGCGCGCCCTCCCCGGCCCAATAGCGCGCCGCGAGAGCGGTCGCTACAGCTCCGGTGCCGCACGAAAGCGTTTCTCCGCTGCCGCGCTCGTGCACGCGCATCCTCACATGGCCGACCCCGTCACTGACAAGGGGGTCGGCGGCGACCATGAACTCGACGTTTGCACCGTTCTCCGGTACGGGATCGAGCAATGGTGCGTAGGCGAGATCGGCCTCCTCGAGTTCCTCCTCGGTCGCCAGAGCAACAACGACATGGGGGTTTCCCACATTGATGCCGAGTCCGGGCCGCGCCACGGGTAGCTCTTTGGCGCGCACAAGTGGCTCACCACCGTCGAGCTTCCATCTGCCGAGGTCCGCCGAGAAACCGTCCGTCGCCAGTTGCACGTCACGCACACCGCTTCGCGTACCGATCGGGAGCGTCTCGCCCGGGCTCAGCGTTGCGAGCTCGTTCTCGAGGAGGAACCGGGTGAAAACGCGTATTCCATTGCCACACATCTCTGCAATCGAGCCATCGGCGTTGCGGTAGTCCATGAACCATTCGGCGTCCGGGTCCTCGGCGAGTGCTGCAGCACCCGCCTCGAGGTTGCTGCTGCGGACCGCTCGAAGGATGCCGTCGGCGCCCACGCCGAAATGGCGGTCGCAGATGGCGGCGACTTGCGCCGCCGTGAGATCGGTCTCGCCTTCGGGGTCCGCGAAAAGCACAAAATCATTTCCCGTGCCTTGGCCCTTGGTGAAGGCGATCGTGGTCATGTCTCAATCCTGCCGTATGTGCCGGTCGGCATCGCTCACGAGGGTCGGGCTGCCCGAGCGAAGTGCCACGGCATTGGGGTACCGCTTGAACCAGCCCACCTGGCGTCGCGCGTACCGGCGTGTGAGAGCCGCGGTCTCGGCGATCGCCTCATCGATGGTTGCCGCGCCGTCGAGATGGGCGAGCGCCTGCGCGTAACCGATGGCACGGCTGGCCGTCACACCCAGACCCCCGGGACGTAATCGGCGCACCTCCTCAGTGAGACCGCTCTCGAACATCCCCGACGCTCTGCTGTCGAGGCGGGTGACGAGCTCATCCCGGGGCGACTGCAGAAAGAAGATCACAGCGTCGCGCCACGGGGGCCGGTTCTCCGGCAAACCAGCGCCGAATGGCTCACCGGTCATCTCGATGACTTCGAGTGCGCGAACGATTCGCCGCCCGTTGTGCGGCCCAATCGAGGCTGCTGCCGCCGGGTCGAGGAGGGCAAGCCGCTCGAAGAGAAGACCGGGGCCGCGATCACGGAGTTCATTCTCGATCCGTGCCCGAATATCGGGATCGGTTCCGGGGAACTCGAAGTCCTGGATGACACTGGAAACATAGAGTCCGGACCCTCCCACGAGGATCGGCACAGCACCCCGCGCCTCGATCTCCTCGACGGCGCGGCGGGCTTCACGCTGATACCGCGCTACCGACGCCTCCTCGCTGGGATCAAGCACGTCAAGGAGGTGATGGCGGATCCCCCGACGTTCCCCCATAGGCACCTTTGCCGTGCCGATATCCATGCCGCGATAGAGCTGCATGGCATCCGCGTTGACGATCTCCGCATCACCGACACGCTCCGCGAGGTCGAGCGATAGCGCACTCTTGCCGGTTCCTGTTGCCCCGACAATGACGATGAGGCGTTGGCCCACGACAGAGGTTTTCAGCGGAGGCCGTCGGCCGTGTCGTAGATCGGGGTCGTCGCAACGCGGAGCGTCGGAAGACCGAGCGAGATCCGCGCTGACGACGGCTCCGCCGAGGGAACGGCGCACGATTCGGCCTCCGCTCGATCCCAAGCATCTCCCGATCGGGTCCTGCGGATCTCGAGCGTTCCGTCCGGGGAGTCCGCGATCAGGTAGAACGGTGCGGCCGAGGTTACCTGAAGCGTGACAACGTCGCCGGGGCGCGGCACACCGCTGCCCTCCGGCACGTCGAAGTGCACGAGCCGCGAATCCTGAGCTCGCCCGGAGAGACGATGCGTCTGGTCGCTCTTGCGGCCCTCAGCAGCCGTCACCATCACGTCGACCTTACGGCCGATGAGACTCTGGTTCTCCTCGAGCGAGATCCTGTCCTGAAGGGCGGTGAGGCGGTTGTATCGCTCCTGGACGATGGACTTCGGCACTTGGTCCGCCATCGTGGCCGCTGGTGTTCCGGCGCGCACCGAGTACTGGAACGTGAAGGCCGACGCGAAGCGTGCTTGCTCGACCACGCGCAGTGTGTCGAGAAAGTCTTCCTCGGTCTCGCCGGGAAAGCCCACGATGATGTCGGTGCTAATCGCGGCGTGCGGGATGCGCGCTCGAACCCGGTCAAGGATGCCGAGGAATTTCTCCGAGCGGTACGAGCGTCTCATCGACTTGAGAATGCGGTCGGAACCAGACTGGAGCGGCATATGCAACTGCGGCATGACGGCCGGCGTCTCGGCCATCGCATCGATGACATCGTCGGTAAACGCTGCCGGGTGGGGGCTCGTGAAGCGCAGACGTTCCAGGCCCTCAATCTGACCAGCCGCGCGGAGGAGTTTTCCAAACGCCTGCCGGTCCCCGAACTCCACCCCGTAGGAATTGACGTTCTGCCCAAGCAGGGTGACCTCTGTTACGCCGTCGTCAACGACCGCCTGAATCTCAGCGAGGATGTCGCCCGGTCTGCGATCTTTTTCTTTGCCTCGGAGGGAGGGCACAATGCAGAACGTGCACGTGTTGTTACATCCGACAGAGATGGACACCCACGCGCTGTGAGTCGACTCCCGCTTCGTCGGCAGAGTAGATGGGAAAACATCGAGCGATTCGAGGATCTCGAGTTGAGCTTCGTCATTGTGCCGGGCGCGCTCGAGAAGTGTCGGTAGCGATCCCATGTTGTGGGTGCCGAAAACGACGTCGACCCACGGGGCCTTTTCGAGGATCGTCGCCTTGTCCTTCTGAGCGAGACAACCGCCGACCGCGATCTGCATGCCCTCGTGCACACGCTTAGTCGAGGCCAGTTGACCAAGATTTCCGTACAGCTTGTTGTCTGCGTTCTCGCGAACGGCACAGGTGTTGATGACCACGACATCGGGATCGCCGTCGGTCGCTCGAACATAGCCTGCAGCTTCGAGAGAGCCACTCAGTCGCTCGCTGTCATGCACATTCATCTGGCAACCGAAAGTGCGCACCTCATAGGTGCGCACGCGAGTCGCGTCCACGATCGACGTCATGATCCCATGCTACGTCTAGCGGAACACGGGCCCCGTCGATGCTGCGCTCTCGAGCGACCGATCTGTGGCGATCATCGCGATACCTGCCGAGTAGCCCTTACGCAGGAGGAAGGCACTCAATCGTCGCCTGGCCGTATCGCGATCGAGCGAACCAAGCTGGCGCGCGCGGCGAGCGGCCACCTGCAGCGCGCGGTCCAGTTCGGTCTCGTCGTGTTCTGCGCTCTGTGAGAGAACAGCGTCGATAACGGAACTGTCGATTTTGCGGCGCCGCAACTCAGCCACAACTCCCGATCTCCCGAGTCCCTTGCGATCCCGGAGTGTGCTGAGGAGTGATTCGGCAAGCACCCGATCGTCGAGGAGTCCGACGCTCAACAACCGATCACACTCCTGCTCAACCTCGGCGGAATCGAAGTCGCGCCGTACGAGGAAGTCGCGCATTTCCGCAATCGACATGCCCCGCCTCGCTAAGGCGCGCATGCTCACGTTATTGATGCGCTCGAACTCGCCATTCCGGCCGGGTTCGCGGTCGTTTCCTTCGTCGTGTCGTGGCTGTTCTGGTTCGCCGAACAGCCACGACACGGGAGCGAGGCGATCGCCGTCGTCGATCGGCACGTTACTTGCCGACCACCTGCAGGGAGGGGGCAGAGTCGACGGACATGACGGGAGCTCCCTTCGAAGCCGCGGTCTTGGCCTGCTTGCCGGTAGGGGCAGGTGGCGCCTCGGGGGCCCGGCCTTGCGCTGCGCGGGCTTCTGCACCGATTCCGAGCTTGATCATGATCTTCTGTTCGATCTCGCGTGCAATCTCGGGATTCTCGAGAAGGAAATTACGCGAATTCTCTTTGCCCTGACCGAGCTGATCGCCGTCGTAGGTGTACCACGCGCCCGACTTGCGGACGATCTCATGCTCGACACCGAAGTCGAGAAGGCTGCCTTCGCGGGAAATGCCCGTGCCATAAAGGATGTCGAACTCCGCCTGTTTGAAGGGCGGTGCCATCTTGTTTTTGACGATCTTGACGCGCGTGCGGTTACCGACGGCATCAGTTCCGTCTTTGAGGGTCTCGATGCGACGGATATCGAGGCGAACCGATGCGTAGAACTTGAGTGCCTTACCGCCGGCCGTCGTCTCGGGGCTGCCGAAGAAGACGCCGATCTTCTCGCGGAGCTGGTTGATAAAGATCATGGTCGTGTTGGTCGAACTAAGACCACCGGTGAGCTTGCGGAGCGCCTGCGACATCAATCGAGCCTGCAAACCAACGTGCGAGTCACCCATCTCGCCTTCGATCTCGGCACGAGGCACGAGGGCAGCCACCGAGTCGACAACGATGAGGTCGATCGATCCCGAGCGGACAAGCATGTCGGCGATCTCCAAAGCCTGCTCACCGGTGTCGGGCTGCGATACGAGAAGCGAATCGATGTCCACCCCGAGCTTGGCTGCGTACTCGGGGTCGAGCGCGTGCTCGGCATCGATGAAGGCAGCAATCCCACCGGCTCGCTGCGCATTTGCAATCGCGTGAAGGGTGAGGGTCGTCTTACCGGATGACTCGGGACCGTAGATCTCGACGATGCGGCCTCGGGGCAACCCTCCGATTCCGAGAGCGACATCGAGGGCAATGGACCCGGTCGGGATGACCTCGACAGGTGCACGCTCGTCGCTGCCGAGACGCATGACGGAGCCCTTGCCGAACTGGCGGTCAATTTGCGCGAGAGCCGTCTCAAGGGACTTCTCGCGGTCTGCTGCTGATGGCATCTACTTCTCCGGTTCTGTTGCGACTCGTCCTGTCGACGACTCGATGTCTGCTGCCCATAGGCTGTCGCGCCGCGTACGGACCGATCGTGCAAGGTCCGCAGCCTCCCGACAAAGGCTGGTGGTGCTCGCAAGTCACGCTACGCCGAAGCTCCGACATTGCTGTCGCAGCGTCCAGCGTGTTGTGGATGCAAACCGTCTTCGATGAGACGGTAGGGAGAAGTTATCAGGATTCGAACCAGTGTTCGATAGGTGCGCGGCGTGTCGGAACGCTTATCCGCGCCGAGGGTCACGGCGGCCGACGCCGTATCGACGTTCCGGCGGTATATCCATCGCCGCGCACAGGGCGAGCCAGACCTCTCGTGGTGGACGCCCCTTAGCCAGCGCCTCATCCGCTGTCAGGCCGTCGAGTGCACCCAAAACAAGATCCCGTGTGAGGACACGACCGTAGCCGTCCCCGAACTCCTCGGCGACAGCCAACCAGAACTCGCTCAGACGCATGACACAACGGTAGCCGCACGCACAAGGATGCCCCGGCCTTGGCCGGGGCATCCTTGAAGCTGGTTAGCGGGTGACCAACCCCGAATCGAACTCCGCGACAAGCTCGTCGGGGAGGATGTCGGGGACGGGGCTCACACCCTCGATAACGGCGAGACGATCGCCGACCTCACGCATGATGACGGAGATCGGAGTATCGAGCGCCTCGGCAACGGAGGCGAGAATCTCGGAACTCGCCTCTTTCTGCCCGCGCTCCACCTCGCTGAGGTAGCCGAGCGCAACGCTCGCCTTGCTTGCGACCTGACGAAGGGTACGACCCTTCTGCAGGCGGAAGTCACGGAGAACGTCGCCCAATTCCTGTCGAACCAGAACCATGGGACCCTCCTTAGTGTGCCTGACTGTGCGGTCGAAATCTCATATGCAGCTAACGCTGTGGGTAGCTAAGACTACAGCCACCCGGGTACATGAACTCTAACCACCCAAATCTGTACGGTGCTTGTGAACTCGTCATCTGTAACGTGATCGAAACGGGCCGTATTCCCTTCGTCACGTCAGCGCCTCGGCGAGGCTCAGGAGAGCTTCGGAGACCGTGGCTTCACGGATTGCATGGCGGTCTCCCGAGAGCATGACACGGCGAGACGACACAACATTTCCGACCGCAATCCCGATGTAGACCGTTCCGACGGGGGCATCTCCCTGAGGGTCGGGCCCCGCCACGCCAGTGGTAGCGACCCCGACATCCGCTGGGCGCCCATCGACCGCGAGGACCGTGCGAACCCTGTCGGCCATCTGCCGGGCGACATCGCCGTCGACGGGGCCCCTCTCCGCCAGAAGCTCGCTGTCGACACCCAGCACAGAATGCTTGAGGCGGGTGTCGTAGGCCACGACCCCTCCCAGCACGGCGTTGGATGCGCCGGGAACATCGATGAGCCTAGCGACAAGCATCCCGCCGGTGAGCGACTCCGCGACCGCTAGGGTCAGCCCTCTCTCCCGAAGCAGGGAGATAATCGCGGTCTCACGCACGTCGGCGGTTTCCGCGCCAGGCCTGGATCAGATAATCCGCACCCGTGACAACGGTGAGCACGAGGGCAATCGCCATAGCAACGTAGTTCACCCACAGGATCCACGGTCCGACCACGGTCGCGAGAGGCAAAAGGAAGAGCGAGATCGCGACCGACTGGAAAATCGTTTTGAGTTTGCCGCCGCGTGACGCGGGGATGACCCGATCGCGCAGAACAGAGAATCGGAACACTGTGATCCCGATCTCGCGAACGAGGATGACGATGGTCACCCACCACCACAACTCACCCAAGATCGACAGCATGACAAGCGCTGCTCCTGTCAGCACCTTGTCGGCGATGGGGTCGAGAATGATGCCCACATTGGTGACCAGATTGCGACTTCTCGCGAAGAATCCGTCCACGCCGTCGGTGGCGATGGCGACAATGAAGAGTCCAGCGGCAAGCCACCGCAGCAGCCCGTTGTCCCCGTTGTCTGCGGCGAGCAGATAAACAAAAACAGGGGCGAGCAGGATGCGAACGACGGTGATGATGTTCGCGACGTTCCCATTGCTGGCCGGGGTGTCGCCACGCGACGACACACGGCCGCGCATCGAATCCCGCACCGCCGCCGCCCTCTCCGCCGAGGTGCGACGTTCACGGGCGGGCGCCACGTCGCGGGACTCCTCCGGCTCAGGCTCCACGGTCTACTCCCGGTCGGTCAATTGCCACGCGTCCTCGTCGGACCCGCTGTCGACCACATCGTATCCGCTGAACGATTCCTCGACCTGATCGCGCGGCGACGTCGACGTCGGAACCCCCGCGGGTGCATCCTGCCCTCGCAGTTTCGCCAGCACCCCCGGCAACTGTTCGGCTGTGACAAGAACATCCCGCGCCTTCGAACCCTCGGACGGCCCCACGATCTCACGAGACTCGAGGAGGTCCATGAGGCGCCCCGCCTTAGCGAAACCGACGCGGAGCTTGCGCTGCAGCATCGAGGTGGAGCCGAACTGGGTACTCACAACGAGTTCGGCCGCAGCGAGCAGCAACTCGAGGTCGTCGCCGATATCGGAGTCGATGTTCTTCTTCTCAGCGACGGCCTCGACATCGTCGCGGTACTCGGGCCTCGCCTGGCCGATGACGTGCTGAACAACGGCGGCCACCTCGCTCTCTCCGACCCACGCGCCCTGGACGCGGATGGCCTTCGACGAGCCCATCGGCAAGAAGAGAGCGTCACCTTGACCGATGAGTTTGTCGGCGCCGGGCTGATCGAGGATGACCCGGCTGTCGGTCATGCTCGAGACTGCGAAGGCCAGGCGCGATGGCACATTCGCCTTGATGAGGCCCGTCACCACGTCCACCGACGGACGTTGCGTAGCCAGCACCAGATGGATGCCCGAAGCGCGAGCCAGTTGTGTGATGCGCACGATCGAATCCTCGACGTCACGCGGTGCCACCATCATGAGGTCGGCGAGCTCATCAACGACAACAAGGAGGTAAGGGTAGGGCGAGAGCTTGCGCTCGCTTCCGGGCGGGAGCACGATCTCGCCCGCGAGTACCGCGCGGTTGAAGTCGTCGATGTGGCGGAATCCGAACGACGCGAGGTCGTCGTACCGCATATCCATTTCCTTGACGACCCAGGCGAGCGCCTCGGCCGCCTTCTTCGGGTTCGTGATGATCGGCGTGATGAGGTGGGGCACTCCCGAGTAGATCGAGAGCTCGACTCGCTTCGGGTCGATGAGAACCATACGCACCTCGGCCGGCTTGGCGCGCATGAGAACCGACGTGATCATCGAATTGACGAAACTCGACTTTCCGGAGCCCGTAGAACCGGCGACGAGAAGGTGGGGCATCTTCGCGAGGTTCGCGACGACGAAACCGCCCTCCACGTCCTTGCCGAGACCAATGGTCATCGGGTGCTCACTCGTGGCAGCGGCCTTTGACCGCAGCACATCGCCGAGGGAGACGATCTCACGATCCTTGTTGGGGATCTCCACCCCGATCGCGGACTTGCCGGGGATCGGCGAGAGGATGTTGACCTCGTTGCTGGCCACGGCGTAGCTGATGTTCTTCGCCAGAGCCGTGACACGCTCCACCTTGACGCCGGGGCCGAGCTCGAGCTCGTATCGCGTTACGGACGGTCCACGGCTGAAACCGGTGACCGCGGCATCCACCTGGAACTGCTTGAGCACCTCGGTGATTGCGGCAACCACCTCGTCGTTGGCCGCGCTCCTCGACTTGGGCGGAGTCCCAGCCGAGAGAAGTGATGCTTGTGGGAGGCGATACGCCGCAGCCGGGCGCGCGGGCTGTGCGGGTGTTTCGAATTCGCCCGCCTTGCCCTTCTCGCTCGCCGACGTGGCGAATCCGGGCAGGACGCCTGACCCGTCATCGCGGATGCTCGTCGCACCCGGCGGCGTGCTCTCGACGAAGTCCTCCACCGCGGACTCCGCGCTCTCGAGTTCCTCGAGGAGGTTCCACGAGCTCTCGCTCAGAGGCTCGATGACCTCGGTCTCCTCCGCGATCACCTCGGTCTCGTCCTTGGACAGGACGGGGCTATCAAAAGCAGGCTCGGCCGAAACGGACTTGTTGCGCCGCCACCACGGCAGCGAAGCAGGATCGTCGTCGAGTCCGAGATCGCCCAGCGTGCCGAACTCCGAATCGGCCGCCTCGCCGCGCCGAGCGGCCTTAGCGGCAGCACGTTCGGACTCGTCGGGTAGCTGAGCCCCGAAGAGATAGGCGTACAGCTCCCGCAAGCGCGAACCCACTCTGTTCGGCGGAGTTTTGGTGATGATGAAGATCGACAGCACGATGAGTAGCGAGAGAACAATCGTCGCGAGGATGCCCGTGCCGAGGAAGATGAGCGGACCCGCGAGTATCCACCCCACGATGCCGCCGGCGCGAGCAAGTACCTCCATGCCGTCGGTGGGCTGAGGCTGGCCACCAAAGGTGTGACAGAGCCCGCTGATCGATGCCACGAGCACGGTGACACCGATGCCGATTCGTGTGTTGTCATGGACGCTCGACGGGTGACGGAACAGCCACACGGCGAAAAAGAGCATGATGACGGGAAGCGCGAAAGCTACGCGTCCGAGGAGTCCACCGAAAGTCCAGGTGTCGAGGGCAATCGCGACGGGGTCGTCCGGGTTGAACCATTCGACGATCGCCCCGGCGACAGCGAGAACGAAGATCAGGAAAGGCACACCGTCGCGACGCTCCTCCTTCGCGAGCGTCTCCTTGCCGAGCACGCGGAACGCTCCGCCGGTGGCATGCGCGAGACCCATCCACGCCTTCGTGAGAAGGCCTGGCTCCTCGACCGGGGGCTGTTTGCCCCGCGGGAGGCGCTTGGTCGGTTGTGTTCGACCGCGCATCGACGACGTGCGCGCGCGCGACGAAGACCTGGTGCTCGTAGCCATGCGGTCAACGGTAACCGCGTGGGCTGACTCAGACGGGCAACGACACCCTCCGCAACAACCCCTGGACGACGAGGCTAGACCTCGATGACGAGGCTACGCCTCAATGACGACCGGGACGATCATGGGGCGACGGCGGTGCTGTGTGTTCACCCAGCGGCCGACCGTACGACGCACAACCTGCGAGAAAGCGTGGGTGTCGCGAGTTCCGTTTTCCGCGGCATCCGTGAGGGCCTTGACGATCTGTGGAAGCACATCGTCGAAGACCCCTTGATCTTCGGCGAAACCGCGCGCCTGAATCTCGGGCCCGACGATGACCTTGCCGGTCTGCGGATCGACTGCCACGAAGATGGAGATGAAGCCCTCCTCGGCGAGGATGCGGCGATCCTTCAGATCCGCGTCCGTGATCTCGCCAACACTCGACCCGTCCACGTAGACGTATCCGAGGTCGAGCTGACCGACGATCGAGGCGACACCGTCGCGCAGATCGATCACCGTTCCGTCCTCGGCGAGGATCGTGTTCGATTCGGGAACCCCCGTCTGGATGGCGAGGTTCGCATTCGCCACCAGGTGACGCTGCTCACCGTGCACCGGGAGCACATTCCTCGGCTTGAGGATGTTGTACACGTAGAGCAACTCGCCGGCCGCGGCGTGCCCCGAAACGTGGACACGCGCGTTCGCCTTGTGAACGACGGTTGCGCCGAGCTTCATGAGGCCATTGATGACGCGGTACACGGCGTTCTCATTACCCGGAATGAGACTCGACGCGAGGATGACCGTGTCACCCTTGCCGACCTCGATCTGGTGCTCAAGATTCGCCATCCTGGCAAGTACCGCCATCGGTTCGCCCTGGCTTCCCGTGGACATGTAGACGAGCCGGTCATCGGGCAGATCGGCGGCGCGCTTCGCGTCGAGCAGCACCCCGTCAGGAACTTTGAGGTAACCAAGGTCAGCCGCGATCCCCATGTTGCGCACCATGGAGCGCCCCATGAGCACAACCTTGCGGTCGTTCGCGACGGCGGCGTCGAGAACCTGTTGGACGCGGTGCACGTGACTGGAGAAGCTCGCGACGATGACACGACGCGGGGCCTTGGCGATAACGGCCTCCAGGACGGGCCCGATATCGCGCTCGTTGGGTGTGAACCCGGGCACGTCGGCGTTGGTGGAATCGGAGAGGAAGAGGTCAACCCCTGCCTCCCCCAACCTCGCGAAGGCGCGCAGGTCGGTGATCCGATCGTCCAGCGGCAGCTGATCCATCTTGAAATCGCCGGTGTGGAGTACAACACCAGCAGGCGTCGAGATGACAACGGCGAGAGCATCCGGAATCGAGTGATTGACAGCAACGAACTCGAGATCGAACGGACCGAGTCGCTCGTGCTGGCCCTCACGCACCGTGAGCGTGTACGGCGTGATCCTGTGCTCCTTGAGCTTCGCCTCGATGAGGGCGAGGGTCAGAGTGGAACCGATAAGGGGGATGTCCTGCTTGAGCTTCAGCAGGTAGGGCACCGCACCGATGTGATCCTCGTGGCCGTGCGTCAGCACGATGCCGACAACGTCGTCGAGGCGATCGCGGATGGGCGTGAAGTCGGGCAGGATCAGGTCGACACCCGGCTGGTGCTCCTCGGGAAAGAGCACGCCGCAGTCGACGATGAGGATCTTGCCGTCGAACTCGAAGGTCGTCATGTTGCGACCGATCTCGCCCAGCCCTCCGATCGGGGTCACCCGAAGGGTTCCCGGCGGCAACGGCGGCGGCGTGATCAATGAAGCTGGCATCTCTCCAGAGCCTACCGTCGCATCAGCGTGTCGTGCCCGCGACCTTCGGAAGGGCGCCACCGGCTGCAGCGTTGCGGTCCGGACGGAAGTTGTCGAACGAGACACCGGGGATGCTGCGCACGAGATCGAGTTCGTCCTCAATCTGCGCGGCCTCCCACTCCTCCGGACCCACGAGCGGAAGCCGCACGCGAGGGCTCGAGATACGGCCGAGCCCGTGGAGGATGTACTTGGAGGCAACCGTGCCGGGAACGTGTGTCATGGTCGCGCGCACGAGCGGCTCAAGGGATTGATGCGCAGCGGTAGCAGAGCGCAGATCGCCCGCGTTGACGGCGTCCACCATCTGCCGGTACGGCGTTGGAGCGATATTGGCTGTCACACCGATGAGGCCCGTCGCACCGATCGCGAGGCTCGGCAGAACGTTTGCGTCATCGCCGCTGAAATACATCAGATCCGTCTGGTTCAGTACCCGGCTCACCTCCGAGAGGTCACCCTTCGCGTCCTTCACGGCCAGGATGTTCGGGTGCTTGGCAGCACGCAGGATGGTCTCGTAGCGAATCGGCACACCGGTGCGACCAGGGATGTCGTAGAGAATGACGGGCAGGTCCGTGGCGTCGGCGATCATGCGGAAGTGCGTGAGGATGCCAGCCTGGGTCGGCTTGTTGTAGTACGGCGTGACGATCATGTTGCCGTCCGCGCCGGCCTGCTCGCTCTTTTTGGCGAGCTCGATCGCGTGCGCCGTCTCGTTCGAGCCACCACCCGTGATGACCTTGGCACGGTCACCGGACACGGCCTTCGCCACCTCCACGAGACGGATCTTCTCGGGGTCGGTCAGCGTCGAGGTCTCCCCCGTCGTGCCCGTAACGACGATGCCGTCCGCCCCGGCGGTGATCACGTCGTCGATGTGCTTCTCGACGTCAGCCCAGTTGACCTCACCATCGGCGTTCATGGGCGTCACCAGGGCAACAAGAACCTGGCCAAAAGGGTTATCGAGCGTAGACACGCACCAAGGTTATCGCGCGACGAGTCGGCCGCGATGACTACGGAGCTACCCGACCGTTCTCATTGAACGCGGCATAGGTGAGGGGCATGAGTTCGGCCCACTGCGCTTCCATCTGCTCCGCCGCCATCTCGATCTCCCGCTGGGGGAATGATGGGAAGTGGGTGCCCTCGCGCTTCGTGCGGAGGGAGAGGAAGTTCATGAGCGATCGCGCGTTCATCGTGACGTACATCGACGAATAGATCGACAGCGGCAGCACGATCCGTGCGACCTCGCGGGCGATGCCCGCGTCGAGCATCCGCTGGTAGGAGGCGTACGCCTCGGATGCCACGGCCTTCGCCTCGTCGACAGCTAACTGTGACTGTTCGGGGCTGCCGGGAAGGAACTCGTAGGCACCGGCCTTACCTACCTGCACGAGGTTGCGATCGGGGCCCGGCACGTAGAAAACGGGGTTCAGCTCGCGGTAGCGGCCGCTTTCCTCGTTGTAGGAGGCGATGCGGTGGCGCATGAACTCACGGAAGACGAAGATCGGCGCCTGTACGTAGAAGGTCATCGAGTTGTGTTCGAACGGGGAGCCGTGACGGTCCCGCATGAGGTAGTTGATGAGCCCCTTGCTACGCGAGACGTCGGCCTCGGCATCCTGCGCCTGCTCGAGCGTCTGCTCACCTTGCGTCGACACGCGTGCCGCGAACACGACATCGGAATCCTGGGCACTCGAGCGAACAAGCTCGACTGTCACATCGGAACGGAACTGGACCTCGGGCTTCGACTCATCAGGCACGGCCTTCACCATAGCGAGAGATGCGCGCGTCATAAGCCGCAACACTCGGGACAGAAGGCCTCCGCGCTCCTACATTGGCGATATGTCACCGCTCGTCGTCGCAGCAGCACTGATCGTGCTCGTCTCCGCGACCACGGCGGTGGGTCTGCTCTGGCGTCACACCCAGGGCCGAGCCGTTCGAGTGCACGACGGGAGTGTTGTCAGGGCGTCTGACCTGCCCGGCCTGCGCCGGTTGCCTCGCGGTGTCACGCTTGTGCAGTTCTCTACGGATGTGTGTGCACCGTGCCGCAGTACGCACGCGGCACTCGACCGCCTGGCTTCCGAGAATGACCGCGTGACACACATCGACGTTGACATCACAACGCGACCAGACATCGCCAGTCGATTCCGCGTGCTGCAGACGCCGACGACTCTCGTTGTCGACGAGCGAGGGGCAATCCGTGCCCGCATCGGTGGCGCGCCCCGACTCGACGCGCTTCAAGCCGAACTCGATCGGGCACTCACCGCCTGATCCCTACCCGAGGAGATAGCCATGACCGCCACCGGAATCGACCCCCGCAGCCCTCGGTTTGGCGCGGGTATCACCGCCGTCCTCCTGCTGGTGGTCATAGCCCTCGCGCTAGCAACACCCCTCGGCTCAACCATCGGGGCCCGCCTCGTGGAGCCGGCCTTCATCGTGTTCGCGGTCATCTCGGCGCTCTTCGCGTGGGGAGCGTTTGCGGGCATCCGTCGCCATCCCTACGGTGTGCTGTTTCGGCGTCTCATCCGGCCACGCCTGGCTCCGCCGACGGAGCTCGAAGACCCGACCCCACCAACGTTTGCACAGGGTGTCGGTTTCATCATCACGTTCGTTGGGCTCGCCTTGCACCTCGCGGGAGTACCGTTCGCCATCGTTGTCGCGGCCTCAGCGGCCTTCGTTGCGGCCTTCCTGAATTCGGTGTTCGGATACTGCCTGGGATGCCAGATCTATCTCGCACTCGCACGGACGGGAATCATCGGCAAGAGGGGTGCCTCCGAGGCGTCGTCGGCCTAGTCTGGGTTCGACGAAAGGAACTTCACAGATGTCAGTGACGAGCGAAGCAACGACCCTCTGGTTCGGCGACCTGATGAGCGGATCGGGGACCACGTCCCTCGATTCCTCCGACGCGGCGGAGTTCCCCGTCAGTTGGGCAGCGCGATCAACGGGTGAGGCCGGCAAGACCAACCCCGAGGAACTGCTCGGCGCCGCCCACTCCGCGTGCTTCGCCATGGCGTTCTCGCACGCTCTCGCCGGCAACGGAACGGCACCGGAGAGTCTTCAGGTGACCGCGGCAGTGACGTTCGACCCCGCCGAGGGCATCACGGGCAGCCACCTGCTCGTGAGCGCGAAGGTTCCGGGTCTCTCCGACGAGGACTTCCAGCGGTTGGCCGAAGAGGCGAAAGCAGGATGCCCCGTGTCCCGCGCACTCGCCGGTATCCCCATCACCCTCGAAGCCAGCCTGGCCTAATGGCCCCTTCGGGGCGGACGGTCCTCGTCAGCGGCGCATCGGGCTTCATCGGGTCGGAACTCTGTCGCCAGCTCGAGTCTCAGGGAAACACGGTCCTGCGCCTTGTGCGCCGAGCGCCGAGAACGCCCGGCGAGTTTGCGTGGGCGCCCGCGGATGGAGTCATCGACCAGTCGGCAGTCGAGCGTGCCGACGCCGTTGTGAACCTCTCCGGCGCCAGCACGGGTCGGCAGCCCTGGACTCACGGATACAAGGCGGAGATCCTTCGATCGCGAGTTCTGGCGACTCAGACCATTGTCGACGCGATCCTTCGAGCTGACTCTCCTCCCACGGTGCTCGTGAACGGCTCGGCGGTGGGCTTCTACGGAGATCGAGGTGAGGAAAGTCTCACCGAGGCATCCCCCAAGGGCTCCGGCTTCTTGAGCGATGTCGTCTCCGCGTGGGAAGAAGCGGCGAAGCCGGCGTCGGAGCGCACACGCGTGGTCCTCGCCCGCACGGGAGTTGTTGTCGGTCACGGCGGCGCCTTCACTCCGCTGTTGGCTCTGACTCGCGTCGGCCTTGGTGCGCGATTCGGCTCGGGTAAACAGTTCTGGCCGTGGATCGGCCTTCACGACGAGGCTGCGGCGATTCGGCATCTTCTCGACTCCACGATGGACGGGGCCGTGAACCTGGCCGGCCCCGTGCCTGCAACGTCGCGCGAGATCACCGAGCAGCTCGCGAGAACGCTGGGGAGATGGCATCCCTTTGCCGTGCCCACGTTTGCGCTCTCAGCTCTCGGCGACGCCGGTCGAGACCTTCTCCTCGCGAGTCAACGCGTGGCTCCTACGCGGCTCGAGCAGGATGGCTTCGTGTTCCGAGACCGAACGCACAAGGACGCTATCGAGCGGGCCTTTGGCGCCGCTCGAGCGCGATAGCTCGGCGCACCGACCATCTCGCGCGACGTCGATCGGCACTCGCGTCATAGGCGAGTCCCAGCCTCAACCAGTCTCGCCATGACTCCGGATTGGCTTCAACGGCGGCCTTATAGACGGGAAACTCCAGGTCCGCTGCACGAGCATCGATCCGACCGCTCGGCAACCGGGGCAGGTCGTCGACGGGAAGTCCACCCTCGTCTCCCAACCGCGCGACGAGTCGCTGTGCCCGACTGACAAAAATGACTTCGGAGATGAGCGCCCACGCACCCACGAGGGGAAGCACGATGAGCGCAGCACCCATCGCGACGGCCACGCCGTCGCCCGAGCCCAGAAGCGCTATCGCGTACTGCGTCACGACCACGAGGTAGAGCACGAGGAGCACGGCCATAACGACCGCGGAGATACGTGAGATCACGTGCGCTCGTGCGAAGGCATGCCGACATCGATGAGCTTGTCGAGGCCAACGGTGAGCCCCTTTGCTTCTCGCGCCGCGCGAAGACTGACGGAAATTCCCGTGTGGTACGAGGTGCGCGACAGGGTCTCGTGGCTGATGGTCACACGCTCTCCCTCGCCACCGAAATAGACATCCTGTCGCGCCGACACACCCTGCATACGAACGCTGTGAATCGGGATACTCGCAACCTGCTGGCCGCGTGCGCGCTGATCGACGTGCGGTGCGGCCACGGGGCCGAGGTCCTCGCGAGCGGCGCCCATCAGTTCGGCCGTACGCACGGCGGTGCCCGAAGGAGAATCGACCTTCGACGCGTGATGGGCCTCGACGATCTCGATCGAGTCAAAGAACTTTGCGGCGTGTGTCGCGAGGGACGTTGCCAGCACGGAGCCGAGGGAGAAGTTGGGGATGACGACGACACCCGACTCCGGCTCGGCACCGAGGAGCCGACGGATGCCCGCCAGTCGCTCGCTCGACCAGCCGGACGTGCCGACGAGCACGTTGATTCCGAGTGCGACGCAGCGTTCGACGACCTGCTGTGACACGACGGGAACGGTGACGTCCACGACAAGATCTGCACCCTCGATTGCCTCGAGCGAGTCACGTGAGGTGATCTGGGCGACGAGCTCGAATTCCGGGTCCGCTTCGACGAGGGCCGAAATAAGCGTTCCCATCCGTCCCGATGATCCGACGATGGCGACACGAGTAGGCATGGCAGCCAATCTATCAATCGAGCGCGGACGCCTCGCGCGTCAGAACGGCTGGTCGACCGGTAGGCCGGTTCGGAGCTCTGGCGGAAGGTGGCCGAGATCGTTGTGGGTCACGAGCACGGGAGGCTTGGCACTTCTGACCCGAATGATGGTCAGGCCGCAGTTGGCCTGGTTGATGCCGAGCCACCGCCACGCGGGGGCGCCGAACACCTCACGCACGAACCACGCGATCACAAAGTTGTGGGTGATGAGGAGGTCGTGTCGGTCCTCGCGCGCCGGCGCGAGGAACTCCGAAACGGCATCGGCCATCTGCGCCTGACCCGCATCGATCTCCTGAGGGGTCACTCCCCCGAAGAACGGCTCGAACGCCGGAGGCATTGAGGGCTCGGGCCCTGACGGGATGCAGTCCATCAGCAGGGCGCTCGGAACAGACTGGAGGGCGGGCATCCGCTCGGTCATGATCGCCGCCGTCTCTTCGGCGCGCTGGAGCGGAGAATGCCACGCGCGAGCAAAGGGAACACCGCCCAGCCGTTCAGCAATCGCTCGCGCCTGTCGCACGCCGCGGGGGCTGAGCGGCCCGTCGGGCAGGCCGTATTGCGCGTCCTGTTGTTCGCCGTGACGGACAAGGTAGAGATAGTGAGCCATGACTGGCACCTCGATGTGTTTCGTTACTGCGGAAGAAGGCCCGGCGTCATCGCAAGGCCAGAGAAAGAGTCGGCGCGTACGTTGCCGACGGCGGAAAGGGACGCCGGCTGGGCACGAAGGAAATGGAGGAGGTCGAGGACGTCCGCAGCGCTGACCGCGTCGAGACGTCGGAGGGACTCATCGAGGTCGATGAACTCCCCGAGCGTGAGCTCACTGCGACCGAGCCTCGACATACGCGAGTCCGAGTCCTCGAGAGCGAGCGCCGAACTACCCGCAATCTGTCCGACGGCGCGGGAGATCTCATCGTCGCTCACACCGTCGGCGACGAGACGATCGAGTTCGGAGAGCATGAGCTCCGCGACGTCGCCAGCACGTGCGGGCGAGCATCCAGCCGCCATACCCATCACACCCGCGTCGGAGTAGCTCGCGGCAAAGGAGTAGACGGAGTAGGCGAGACCCCGACGCTCACGGATCTCCTGAAAGAGCCTGCTCGACATGCCGCCGCCCAGAATCGAGTTCACGACCGCGAGGGCGGTGCGGCGTTCGTCGGATGCCGCGATACCGGGGAAGCCCAGGATGAGGCTCGCTTGTTCGAGCGGACGCTCCACGACAACCAGCGGGCTCCCGATCGTGACGGGCTCTCCCCCGCCGACGCGCCGTTCCACGGGTGGTGCTTCGGCCGAGAGGTCCCATCCCGCCTGGGCAAGCGCGGCAACCGTGCGAGCGACGAGGATGTCGTGGTCGACGGCGCCGGCGGCCGTGATCACGAGATCCTGTGGTCGGTAGTTGGCGCGGTAGTGGGCTACAACGGCATCGCGCCCAACCCCGCGGATCGACTCCGGGCTTCCGCCGATCGGCCGCGCGAGGGGATGATCGCCCAGCACCGCTTCGAAAAACCGTTCGCTCGCGACATCCGACGGGTCGTCGTCCGCCATGGCCAACTCTTCGAGGATGACACCGCGCTCGGTCTCAAATTCGGCGGAGTCGATGAGGGACGAGGTGAACATGTCGGCGAGAACGTCGATCGCCATGGGGAGGTCGCGGTCTTGCACCTTCGCGTAGTAGCACGTGTATTCCTTGGCCGTGAGCGCGTTGTGCTCACCGCCAACCGAATCGAAGGCAATCGCGATATCGAGGGCGCTGCGGCTTGGAGTGCCCTTGAACAGCAGGTGCTCGAGGAAGTGGGTCGAGCCGTACGACCCCGGCGTCTCGTCGCGCGAGCCGACCGCAACCCAGAAGCCAACCGTGGCGCTGCGCGCGCCCGGCACACTCTCACTCAGGACGCGGACGCCGCTCGGCAGGACGGTGCGGCGAACGAGCGCATCCCCCGAGGAAATGAATCGGAGTTCGGATGTATCGAGGGGAAGAGGTACTGCGCCAGTCATCGGAGTCGAGCCTACGTCATGCCTGGGGAGGGGCGCTGGGAAGGGCCACACCGCACGAGTCCCCCACTTTGGGGACAGCAAGGAGGACAAACAGACTGGTCTGTCTGTCCTCCTTTCGTGTACAGTGATATACGGGCACCCGAAGCCCCGCATCACCGTCACCCCCGAGGCGGTTATGCAGTCCCCCGCAAAAGGAGTCGCGCTGTGATGGTTGTAGAGGAAGCTCCGACCACACAGCGCGCTCCAGCGAAGGGGCGGATCCTCGAGACCGCCGACGTGCTCTTCTACGAAGACGGAATCCGCAACGTGGGAGTCGACCGCATCATCGCAGCCTCGAGCGTCACCAAGGCGACCTTCTATAAGCACTACCGCGCCAAGGACAACCTCATCATCGAGTACATCTCGGGGCGTCACCGCTCCGAGAAGCGCGCCCTCGAAGACCTCATCTCGTCGGCCCCGACGCCCGAGGCAGCCGTTCGTGCTTTCGTCGCGTCTATTGCCGAACTCATCTCGTCGCCCGGATTCCGCGGATGCCCGTTCATCAATGCCGCCGCGGAGTTCCCGAACCCCGCACACCCCGTGCGAGTGATCGTCAGGGACCACCGCGAGTGGTACGTCGACACACTCGCCGCGCTTCTGCGCGACCTCGGGCATCCTGTGCCCGGCGACGCAGCCGATGAACTACTCCTCGCTCGAGACGGCGCCCTCTCCGGCGGCTACGCTGGCGATTCGATCGCCGCCACGGCGGCCATGAACCGAATCGTCGCGCACGTCATCGCGGATGCTCGAATCGCGGCCTAAGGCACGCTGAGATTCGTCGATATTCGTGTTAGGCGGATGCTCGGTCGAGAACGGCCACCTGGTGGCGGGTCAGCCGGATCAGCGGAGCCGGCTCCAGATCGGCCAACTGCTCGGCATCCCGAACTGAGACAACCGGCGCCACAACGTTCTGCTTCGTCAACAGCCACGCAAGAGCGATGGCACCGGGTTTGGCGGATTGTTCTTCGGCGACGGAATCCAGAGCAGCAAGCACTCGAAGTCCCCGGCGGCCGAGCAGCCGCGCCACTTCACCTCGGCGATCCGACTGGGCGACATCCGCGCGTGATCGGTACTTGCCGGTGAGGAATCCACTTGCCAGCGCGAACCTCGGCATCACGCCGAGGCCCTGCTGATAGGCGACATGAGCGAGATCGCCTTCGTACTCGTCGCGATGAACCAGGTTGTAGTGGTTCTGGAGGGCGACCATGGGCGCGACACCGAGCTGGGCGGATGCCACGCGGGCTTCGATCAGACGGTTACCGGTGTGATCCGAGCCACCGAAGTAGCGCACCTTGCCTTTGCGGATGAGTTCGTCGACAGCGAGAAGTGTTTCCTCGAACTCGACAGTCGTGTCGTCGATGTGAAGGTAGAGCAGGTCGATGCAGTCGGTGCCGAGACGTGTGAGGGACGCCTCCACCGCGCGCGTGAGCACGCGGGCCCGGAGCCCGGGGTTGTCGGCCGACTTGCCGACCTTCGTTGCAACGATCATGTCGGCGCGATTGCGTCGACGACGCATCCAGTTGCCGATCATCGTCTCGCTGCGTCCCGACGAGTAGGAGTCGGCCGTGTCCACGAAGTTGCCACCGAATCCGCGATACGCGTCGAGGATGGCATCCGTCTGAGCGTCGTCTGCAGTCCACCCGAAAACATTGCCGCTGAGGGCGAAGGGAAAAACCTGAAGGGTGGATGCCCCGACCGTTCGATGACGTGCGGGCCCGCGTAAGACGGCGGGCGACTCCCCCGTGGCCTCCGCCACGCTCACCTGGTGCACGTTCGTCACATCGACTCCGCCGTTTCGGTGCCTGCTCGGTCAGGACCAGAGTAAGGCGACGAGTGCTCAACACGGGGAGCGACAGGCGAATCGTTACAGACCCGTGGCAGTCGCGCCGTTAACGGCGAAGGCCCGCCTCACAAGGAGACGGGCCTTCGTTCGTTGGTGGGATCAGCCCTCCGCGGGAGCCTCGGGGCCCTCGGATGCGGCAGCCGAGCTATCGGTGTCCGCAGCCTCAGCCTCTTCCTGAACCGGGGCGAGCGAGAGCTTTCCACGGTCGTCGATCTTGGTGATCTCGACCTGGATCTTCTGGCCGACCGAGAGGACGTCCTCGACGTTCTCGACGCGCTTACCGCCGGCGAGCTTGCGGACCTCGCTGATGTGCAGGAGGCCGTCCTTGCCGGGGGTGAGCGAGACGAACGCACCGAATGTCGCGAGCTTGACGACGGTTCCGAGGAACCGCTCGCCGACCTCGGGGTTCAGCGGGTTCGCGATCGCGTTGACCGCGGCGCGAGCCGCCTCGGCCGACGGACCGTCCACGGCACCGATGTACACGGTGCCGTCGTCCTCGATCGAGATGTCGGCGCCGGTGTCGTCCTGGATCTGGTTGATCGTCTTGCCCTTCGGGCCGATGAGCTCACCGATCTTGTCGACGGGGATCTGCACGCTGATTACACGCGGCGCGGTCGGCGCCATCTCGTCGGGCGCGTCGATCGCGGCGTTGATAACCGACAGGATCGCGGTGCGAGCCTCCTTGGCTTGCTTGAGCGCGCCGTCGAGAACACTCGAGGGCAGTCCCGCGAGCTTCGTGTCGAGCTGGATGGCGGTGACGAACTCGGAGGTACCGGCAACCTTGAAGTCCATGTCGCCCAGCGCGTCCTCGGCACCGAGGATGTCGGTGAGCGCCGCGTAGCGGGTCTGACCGTCAACCTCGTCGGAGATGAGACCCATCGCAATACCGGCGACGGGTGCGCGAAGCGGCACACCGGCGTTCAGCAGCGACAGAGTCGATGCACACACCGAGCCCATTGACGTCGATCCGTTGGAGCCGAGCGCCTCAGAGACCTGGCGAATCGCGTAGGGGAACTCCTCGCGAGGCGGCAGAACGGGAACGAGGGCGCGCTCAGCGAGGAAGCCGTGGCCGATCTCGCGGCGCTTGGGGCTGCCGACGCGTCCGGTCTCGCCGGTCGAGTACGGCGGGAAGTTGTAGTGGTGCAGGTAGCGCTTCTTCGTCACCGGCGAGAGCGAGTCGATCTGCTGCTCCATCTTGAGCATGTTGAGCGTCGTGACACCCAGGATCTGGGTCTCACCACGCTGGAAGATCGCGGAACCGTGCACACGCGGAATGACCTGGACCTCGGCATCCAGCGCACGGATGTCGGCGAGCCCACGGCCATCGATACGGATGCCCTCGGTGAGGACGCGGTTACGCATGACGATCTTCGAGACCGACTTGTACGCTGCGCCGATCTCGGCGAGCGCGGACTCGGGGAGCTCCTCTGCGGCGACCTTCGCGGCGATGTGCTCCTTGACGCGGCCCTTGAGCTCGTCGTCAGCGGTCTGACGCTCGATCTTGTCCGCGATCCGATAAACACCCCCCAGCTCGTCGTAGGCGAAACCGGCGACGGCGTCGTAGGTCTCCTGCGCGTACGGCGGGAACAGCGGGAAGTCCTGGATCGGCTTGGCAGCCTGTGCTGCGAGCGACTCCTGGGCCTTGATGAGCTCCTTGAGGAAGGGCTTGGATGCCTCGAGGCCCTGGGCGACAACGGCCTCGTCGGGCTTGGTCGCACCGGCCTTGATCAGGTCCCAGCTCACCTCGGTGGCCTCTGCCTCGACCATCATGATCGCGACGTCCTCGTTGCCGTTCGCGTCGGTAACCAGGCGACCGGCGACGGTGAGGTCGAAGACTGCCTCTTCGAGCTGCGAGAACTTGGGGAAGGCAACCCACTGGTCACCAATGAGCGCGAGGCGAACACCGGCGACGGGGCCGTAGAACGGGAGTCCGGAGATCTGCGTGGACGCGGATGCCGCGTTGATGGCGAGCGCGTCGTAGAACTCGTCGGGTGCGATCGAGAGCACCGTGATGACGATCTGGACCTCGTTGCGCAGACCTTCGACGAAGGTCGGACGCAGCGGGCGGTCGATGAGACGGCACACGAGGATGGCCTCGGTCGAGGGGCGACCCTCGCGACGGAAGAAGCTTCCGGGGATCTTGCCTGCAGCGTAGGAACGCTCTTCCACGTCGACCGTGAGCGGGAAGAAGTCGAATCCCTCGCGCGGGTGCTTTCCGGCACTCGTCGCGGAGAGAATCATCGTGTCCTCGTCGAGGTACGCCGCGACGGCGCCCTGTGCCTGCTGTGCGAGGCGGCCGGTCTCAAACCGGACGACACGCTTGCCGAACTTGCCGTTATCGATGACGGCTTCGGCGAACTTGATTTCGGGACCCTCCAAGGGGTTATCTCCTTTGTTTTACGTCGCGAACCCGTGTGGTGCGCGACTCATCGGCGTTGTCACGAATGACGAAGCAGGAGGAGGCAGAAAGCGGCGCGACCTCGTCGAGGAGGGGCGCTGTGGCATGTGTGCCGTAGTGCGGCACTGCTCTGGTCAACAGTAGAAAAGCACCAGATCTGCGCCTGGTAGTTCACCACCGATGACCAGCTTCTTGCCAGCCTGCTCCGGTTGCCATGATACGGAAATCCGCAAACAACCTCAGTAATGCTAGCAGCCGCGGCGTGGCGGACCCTAGTGAACCCCGACTGTTCACCTTGGCGAGGTACCACTGTGCGCATGGATGCAGTGCTCGACTGGATGACCTCCGTGGCGTCTGCTCCGTGGCTCTACCCCGTGGTCCTCGTCCTTGTTGTCGCGGACGCCTTCACCGTTGTTGTGCCGAGCGAGACCGTTGTTGTCGCCCTCGCGTCGCTCTCATTTTCGACCGGACAACCGGCGCTCTGGTTGCTCCTGCCCACGGCAACCGTTGGCGCGATCATCGGGGACAACCTGTGTTTTGCGATCGGAAGGAGGCTCGGCACCACACGGTTTGCGTGGATGCGCCGCCCCAAGGTTGCCGCCGCGATCGCGTACGCGGCCGGGGCTCTCGAACGCCGACCAGCCGCTGTCATCCTCACCGCTCGCTACATTCCTTTCGCCCGGATCGCCACCAATCTCACGGCGGGCGCAACGGGATTCCCGTATCGGCGATACTTGCCCCTCACCGTCATCGCCGGAGCGGGCTGGGCTCTGTACAACTCCGTGATCGGAGCGCTTTTCGGAGTGTGGCTGGCCGAGAATCCCGTTCTGGCGATCGTCGTGTCGGTGGCCGTGGCGATCACCCTCGGCGTGACGATCGACGCGGTGACCGCGCGCTGGTCGGCCAGGGCGGTAACACGGACGCGGCCCGGCTCGGAAGAGTCCGAACCGGGCCGCACCACGTGATGACCTACTGCGCTCCGAAGCCACCCACCGGGCTGAACCCCTCCGGCAGAGCGAACGGATCGCGGATGTGCTGCGAGCGGTCGCTTGCCTCGACGAGGGCGGCGAGCTCGCTCGCGGCCCTCTCGATGCGACGGGGAAGCGCATCCTCCGCGCTACCCCAGTCCGACGAGGCGGCGTACACGCCCGTCGAGACCGGAACCGCGTGGAGGTAGGTGAACAGCGGACGCATCGCGTAGTCGATGACGAGCGAGTGCCGCTCCGTGCCTCCCGTCGCCGCGAGAAGCACGGGCAGACCCGTGATCGACTGCGGGTCGAGCACGTCGACGAAGGACTTGAACAAACCGCTGTAACTCGTCGTGAAGACCGGTGTCACAGCGATGAGGCCGTCGGACTCCGTGAGTGTGTCAATTGCCGCCTGCAGACGCGGGGGTGCGAACCCTGTGAGCAGGTTGTTAGTGATGTCCTGAGCGAGATCGCGCAGCTCGATCACGGTGATCTCCGTCGTCACACCCTTGCCGTCGAGGGCGGATGCCGTCGCCGTCGCAATACGGTCGGCGAGCAACCGCGTCGACGACGGCTGGCTGAGGCCGGACGAGACAACGGTGATCTTGCGTGTGGTGTTCTCTGTCATCAGCTTGCCTTTCTCGTCGCTGCTGGACCGAAGGACGACCCGGCGGGGGCCGGCGAGTCCTGATACGGGCGGCTACCCGAGAGGTTGTCGCCCTGGTTGGCGTTGGGGCGAGCCTCGCGCACCGGGCCGTCGCCGTAAGCGGCTGCCACGAGCGATGCGTGGGTGGGGGCATCCGGGACCTCGGCGGGGCGGTTCACCGCGAGCTCCTTTCGGAGCACCGGGACAACCTCCTCACCCAGGATGTCGAGCTGCTCGAGCACCGTCTTGAGCGGCAGCCCTGCGTGGTCGACGAGGAAGAGCTGACGCTGGTAGTCGCCGTAGTACTCGCGCATGGCCGCGTAGCGGTCGATGACCTCCTGCGGGCTTCCCACCACGAGCGGGGTCTGCTCGGTGAAGTCCTCCATCGTCGGGCCGTGACCGTACACGGGGGCATTGTCGAAGTACGGGCGGAACTGGTTCTTCGCGTCCTGCGAATTCTTCGCCATAAACGCCTGACCACCGAGACCGACAATCGCCTGCGCCGCGGTGCCGTGACCGTAGTGCTCGAAGCGCTGACGGTAGTAGCCGATGAGGCGCATGTAGTGCTCCTTCGGCCAGAAGATGTTGTTCGCGAAGAACCCGTCACCGTAGTAGGCGGCCTGCTCAGCGATCTCCGGAGTGCGGATGCTGCCGTGCCACACGAACGGCGCAACTCCGTCCAGCGGGCGCGGGGTCGACGTGAACCCCTGCAACGGTGTGCGGTACTTCCCCTGCCAGTCGACGACGTCCTCGCTCCACAATCGGCGCAGGAGGGCGTAGTTCTCGATCGCGAGGTCGACGCCGTCGCGGATGTCCTTGCCGAACCACGGGTACACGGGGCCCGTGTTTCCACGACCCATCATGAGGTCGACGCGCCCACCCGAGAGGTGCTGGAGCATCGCGTAGTCCTCGGCGATTTTCACCGGGTCGTTTGTAGTGATGAGTGTCGTCGCGGTCGACAGTTGAAGTGTCGTGGTCTGAGCCGCGATGTACGCGAGTGTCGTCGTAGGACTCGAGGAAAAGAAGGGCGGGTTGTGGTGCTCACCGAGGGCGAAGACGTCGAGTCCGACCTCCTCGGCCTTCTTGGCGATGGCGACACTGGCCTTGATCCGCTCGTTCTCGCTCGGCGTTGTGCCGTCTGTCGGATCGGTCGTGATGTCGCTGACCGTGAAGATTCCGAACTGCATTGTGTGCTCCTGTGAGGCTTGATATTCATGCGTTTGCATTGATTATCGGGGTCAACCATGCATAGCCGCTATCTATTCCCACCCGCAAGGCCTACCGGCACGGCGCGCGAAATCGTAGCGTCGAGTGCATGAGAGTGGTCATCTTCGCCCCCTCCCCCGTACTCACCATAACCGTGGAAGGCGATGCGGACAGCGGCGAGCCGGACGTACACGTCCACCCCGGTGGTCAAGGAGTGTGGCAAGCGAGGATGCTGCGCCAACTCGGCGCAGACGTCACCCTGTGCGGCGTGTTCACAGGCGAAACGGGTGTCGTGCAGAAACACCTCCTGAACGACGAGGGAATCGACGTCATCGCGGTGGATCGGCCGGGTCGGGGCGGTGCATACATTCACGATCGCCGGAGCGGCGAGCGCGCGACGATGGTCGAGACGGGCGGCGACTCCCTCTCGCGACACGAGCTCGACGAAGTGTACGGGCACGTGATCGGGGCCGCACTCGATGCCGACCTCGCGATTCTCTCCGGACCCGCGAGCGACGATGCGCTCCCCGCGGAGGTCTATCGCAGGCTCGCATCGGACCTTCGTGAAACGGGGCGTCGCGTGATCGTTGATCTGGCGGGCGAACGACTGGTCGCCGCGATCGAGGGCCGAGCGTACCTCGTCAAAGTGAGTGACGAAGAACTCCTCGCCGACGGACTCATCACAGAATCGACAACGGACGACATCAGCACGGCCATCGCTCGCATGCGAGAGTCCGGAGTCGAGGTGATCGTTGTCACGAGAGCGGAGAAACCGCTCCTCCTGCTGGCCGAAGACGTACTCAGCGAAGTGTCCACTCCGCACATGCAAGTCGCCGACCATCGCGGTGCCGGCGACTCACTCACCGCAGGAATCGCGGCCGCCCTCGGACGAGGAAGCACACCGGAGGAAGCCGTGCGGCTCGGAGCCGCGGCGGGAGCGCTCAATGTGACACGGCACGGCCTCGGGACGGGAGACGCAGAAACCATTGCCCGATTTACCGAACTCGTCGACGTGCGCCAGGTCACGGGCCCGAACGACACGAGCGAAGGAGAAACACCATGACCCATGTGCTCATCACCAACGATGACGGGATCGACTCTCCGGGGTTGTGGGAGTTGGCGAACACCGCGCACTCCCTCGGCCTTGACGTGACGGTTGCGGCACCGAGCATCCAGTACAGCGGAGCGAGCGCGTCGATCCTCGGCGCGCACGAGGACGGGAGTATTGCGTTCACCGAGCGAGAGCTACCGGCGCTCCCGGGCATCCGGTGCTTCGCCGTGGATGCCGCCCCGGCACTTGTCACTCTCGTTGCCGCTCACGGCGCTTTCGGGGCGCCACCGGACCTCGTGCTCTCGGGAATCAACCGCGGAGCGAACGTCGGGCACATCATCCTGCACTCCGGGACGGTCGGTGCCGCTCTCACGGCGGGAGTCAATCACGCGCGGGCGCTTGCCGTGTCTCTCGACGTCGGGATCGATCCACTCGCCGAACACTGGGGTGCCGCGGCACCGCACGTGCGCGCGCTTGTGCCGAGGCTTCTCGAGTCCGCGGCGGGCACCGTGCTCAACCTCAACGTGCCCAACACCGAATCCGTGACGATTTTGCGCGACGCCGACCTAGCCACGTTCGGAATCGTGCAAACCACCATGACCGACGGGCGCGACGCGGAAGGACGCGGGGTGCGTCTGTCGGTAGCCGAACCCCCGGGCGATCAGGATGCCGGGAGCGACGCCGCGCTCCTGGCCGAGGGATTCGCGACCGTAACAAGCCTCCACTCCGTGTCCGAAGCGCCCGTGCAGGGTTTCGCTCCGGAGGTCAACACGTAGAGGGGGCTTCTCCGGACTCAACCTGACGCAGCCACGACAGGACATGCGGCATGGACGCGTCTGCGGCGAGGAGGTGGGAGATCCCCTCATAGGTGCGGTAGTCGACGGACTCCCCCGCAGCGCACAGCGACTCGACAAAACTCTCGGTGGAAGTCGGGTCGACCGTGGTGTCGGCGAGCCCCTGCCCAATGAAGATGGGTACATCGATGGGTGAACCGCCGGCGTTGTTCTCCGCGAGCATCGTTTTCCACGGCTCCGTCGTCGACGGGTCGCTCGAGACGAAGGATCCGATGAGCGGTCGCGCAAGCGAATGCAACTGGTCGCCCTGGGTGAGAAGACACAGACTTGCGAGCTCGTCCACCGCCGATGCCCCCGCATCGGTCAACACGGATCGAATCTCGTCCTTCGAGTATCGGGAAGCGTAGGCGGCTTCGTAGGACGGGAAGGCGTAGGACGCGATCGTCACACCCTCCATGTACTCGAGGTCGTCCGTCATGAGCTGGGACAGATCCGCGGCGGGGGCGGCCGTTGCGACCGAGGTGATCGTCAGATCGGGGGAATACCCGGCGGCCGCCTGCTGGGCGGCGAAGAGGGCGGCCTGCCCACCCTGCGAATGACCCCAGAGCGTGACATCCGCGCCGATCGAGGGATCGAGGTTGCGGGCTGCGCGCACCGCATCGAGCATGCTGTTGCCCTCTGTGACCCCAATGAGATACGAGGAGTCGCCGGGCACCGCCATCCCCGGATAGTCGGTGGCGACGACCGCGTGACCGGCCAGAAGGAACTCGTGGATGCCCGTCATCATGAGGAACGGATCGAAGAGGAGCGACGGTGCGCAGTCCCGTGCCGCTCCCGTTGTGGGATGCCCCCAGGACACGACCGGATAGCCATCGTCTGGCGCCGGCAGGTCGGGAATCGCGAGCACCGCAGAAGCGAGCACGTCCTCGCCCGCCAAGTCTGTCGTGTGGTAAATGATCCGCCAGGCGAGGGAACCGAGCGGAGCCGAGAGGATCGGTTTGGTACGCACGATCTCTCCCGGCTGCCCTGCCGGTGTGTCGTCGGGAACGTCGTAGAACTCCGCGTCGGTGAGCTCGTCGACGACATCCTCCTCCAGCCGACGTTCGGCATTCCAAAAACACCCGGTGAGGAGAACGGAGACGGTGAGACCGAGCGCGAACGCGCGGAGCAATGACGACGGTCGCGAAGGCATGACCGGATGCTACCGCCCCCGCGGTCATGAGGCCCGGTCAGATCTTGCTAGCCTGGCGCGAGCTGCTGAGAAGGATGCACAGATGAGCGATCAGACACCACCGGGCGATGCGTTTCCACCGCCGATGCCCTCCCCGGATTCGACGTTCCCTCCGCCCACACCCCCGGGACCGGCGCTCCCTCCGCCATCAACTCCGCCCACCTATGCTCCGTACTCCCCGCCGCCTCGGCGTGCTGGACGACGTGTCGGTCTCGTGATCGGCATCGTTGCCGCGAGCGCACTCGTTGTTGTCGGGTTGGGAGTCGCGGGTTACTTCATTGCCGAGCGCGTCGTCGAGTCGATGGACGCGAGCGGCGGGGATGAGCGCACCGCGGAGATCCTTCCGCTCGTCGAGGGCTCGCCAGGCCCGGCTGTTGCCGAGACGCCACTCGAATGCCCGGAGTCGTGCTTCGAACTCGAGACATTTGGCGACATCGGCCTGAGTAGCGACACCTATGCCGAGATGGGTTTCGACCAGACCGAGTGGTGGGGCGACTACGAAGACAGCACCCCACGCAAGGAGTACAGCTACGCCGCTCGCGGTTGGGACGAGGGAGAGGGAGCACCCGACGAGTGCTTCGTCACGAACATCCGTGTGCCGGTTGCGGTGCCCATCGGCACACGACCCGAGGACGGCGGCACCATCGGGTATTTGGGCTATTACCTCACGAGCAACGACGAGTCATCGCTTCAGGAATCTGCTCGCCTGTTCGACGATTCGGCGAGTGCCGAGGCGCACATGAGTTCTCTGAGCGATATGGTCTCGCAGTGCTCGACCTACGAGATGGGAAGCGGCGCCGAATACTGGACAGCCGATGTCACGGCCGCGCCGGCGTTCGATCTTCCGCCGAGCGTCGCGGCGGTCGGTTGGGTCGAGGATTCGCCGTTCGAGAGTCGTTACTACTCGGCCGACCTCCAACGCGGCAACATCGTTGTCCGCGTTTCTCTCGGAACGTACGGTGACACAACCGAGGAGTCGTTCCGCGACTACGTCGAGAAGCTCGCGGTGCAGCTCGATGAACTCCCCGTCGGATGATCGGCTCTACGAGATCGTGAGCTGACCCCGCACGATCGAGTCCCCGGAGTGCGCTGGATCCCCATCGAGGGGCTCGGCAGACACGTCCACGAGATCGTATTCGGAGATGTCGATGCCATCCGGGATGGGGAACACACCCGACGTGCCCTGGACCGTTCCCAGGCTGACGAGCTTGGTGGCATCCGACGTGATGAGCCACACCTCGGTGTAGCCGTTTCTCTCCTCGGGGACGTCGATGTCGAGCCGCACGACCCGGGCGCCGTCCGGGCTCTCCTCGACGAGTGCCTCCCCGCGAGCACCCGGCCAGTCCGGAAACGCGTCGAGCGTCGCCGATGCGAGCACCACCGATGAGACGGGCCGCAACATCTGCCACGTCGCAATTCCGCCAGCGCCCAGGATCACGGCCAGGGCGGCGGCAATGACAAGGGGAATCCACGAGCGACGGCGTAGGGGCGTAACCGCGGCCGGAGCGGGAGCCGCGTCGGCGACCTCCGCGACGATGCGTTCCCACACACGAGGGGAAGGGACGAGAAGCTCCGCATCCAGGGTGGAGCGACCCACCCGCGCGGCGCGAGCGAGGATCTCGACCTCGGACGCGCACGTCGGGCAGTCCGCGAGGTGACCGAGTTGGTCATCCATCCCGGTCGTCTCTCCGAGCGCGATGATTGCGAGATCGTCAGGGTCGATGTGGTGCATGGGTCACCTCCAGACGTTCGCGCATCCGGTGCAGACTACGCCGGATGTGACTTTTGACGGTGCCGAGGGGCATCTCGAGTCGAGCCGCTATCTCCTGATGAGTGAGGTCATCGAAGAACGCGAGCCGCATCACGCGCTGCGCGTCGGGTTCGAGCCGGGCAATCTCATCGGCCACCACAAGTGTCTCCGCCACATCGGGAGGTTCGACCGTCCATTCACTCTCGGTAGAGACGGAGGTCAATTGCTCGTGGAGCCGACGGATGCGGGCGCGCGCCTCGTGCGTGTCTGCGATCTTGTTGCGCGCAATCGCGATCAGCCAGGTGGAGAGACTGGCCCGATCGGATCGGTAGCCGCTTCGGCCGGTCCAGGCCGCGACAAAAGTCTTCTGGGTGACATCCTCGGCGTCGCTCACATCGCCGAGCGACCGAACGGCGAGGGTGTAGACAAGCGGGGCCCAACGCTCGTAGACGCGCGCGAGTGCTCGTTCGTCGCCACGGCGGAATGCCTCAGTCAGCCGATCATCGTCGTGCCGGCTCGCCTCGTCACGGCGTGTACTCATGGAACCGGCACCGCCGTCACCATGATGTTGTCGGAATAGCGCAACTGCTCGCGGTCGAATTGCCCGCCGCACGTGATCAGGACGAGACGGGGCGAGCCCTCGCGGTCGAAGACATGGTCGACGGGCAAGTCGTCCTTCGCGAGACTCTGCACCGATTCGACGACATAGTCACGCACCGACCCATCCGAGCTCGTCACCGAGATGACCGTACCCCCGGCTAACGACCTGAGCGCGGAGAAGGGACCGAGCCCGTACTCGAGCGAATCGACGTGCGCGGAAATCACCGTGGTGCCCGCCTCGCTCCCGGGGTCTGACCCGAATCTGTACCAGCCGGCGATCGAGACATCCGGCGGCAGCTCCATAAACCCGTCGGGCTGCACGCCGACGGGCACCACGGTGACGTCGATCCCCGCCGACGGCGCCTGCACGCGCGTGGGCGGTACCGCAACACGCACAGACGAGAGAGCGGCGCTCTGCGTGCCGATCGGTTCACCCTCGCGCGTCGGCGCAGGAGTCGGTGTGGCCGTCGACGGGATGCTCGGCCCCTCCGCAATGGAGGGCGCCGAGCATCCCGCGAGCAGGAGGAGGGCCGCGACGGCAAGCGCGAGTGGCTTCATCATGGCTCTCCTCCTGTTCTTCCTGTGATGCAGGTTGTGATGCGGGGTCGTGCGGTCGAGACGTTATCGAGCTGACTCGACGCGGCGAGCCCGAACGATGGCGATTCCTACGACTGCCATGAGGGCGAGCACTGCGGAAACGCCGACGGCAACCGATGCGGGGTCGGGGTCTGCGGCAAGGCCCGCCGTACCCGAGTTCACTCCGTCGGGGGTCGAGTGCAGTCCACCGATGGTCTGCACGGCGAGGTCGAGGTTTTCGTCCTCGAGGCTGCCCCACGCGTAGACGATCGTGTTCACACCCTCCTGCACGTCGACAGGTGCCGGCCCGATGACCGGGTCGGTTGTGCCCGCTGCGGCGACGGCGGCCTCGATCGTTCCCGCCGGAAGGTTTGCCTTGGCCTCGTTCGGGTTGCTCAGGTTGCTGAATGCGACGGCGCCATTGGCGAGAACATCCACCGCGGGGGCCGCAGCAACGTGGCGAACGGTCAGCCGGCCTTCACCAGCCGGAAGGGTGGCGAGGTCATTGGTGAAGAGAGTCGCCGTCGGCGTGCCGTCCTCGGCGAGGTGAGCGACGGCCGTGTAGCTCGTGCCCGCGGCGAGCGGAAGGGTGACGGGTCCGATTGCGGGGCTCGTGATCGGGTCATCCACCGCCGTGATGACGACCTCGTAGTCGCCAGCGGGCAGGTCGACGGCATCCGTGAGGGTTCCCGGAGTGAAGTCCTCGAGGAGAACCTCACCGTTGACCCAGACATCGACGGGCAGGTCGGGAACGGCATGCAGGATGTACAGGTCTGCGGTCGAATCGGAAATCGCCTGAGCCGGGGCCGCGAAACCCACGGCGGCAACAACACCGGCTGCAAGGCCGGCGGCGAGCTTCTTGTGCATGGTGTCCTCCTCATGATCGGCGGATTTCGCCTGTCATGTATCTCTTCCCTCCACGGCATGATCCTGGATGCAGGTCGGACAGATTTTTTTCTGGAGGGATCTCACAGCTCCATGACACGTTCGGCCGCGGCGTGCAGTGCCGTGCCGTAGTGCCTGCCGTGCCCTGCCGCGTGCACGGCGAGGGGGTGGAGTTGATGCAGGGGAATCCGCGAACGCCAATCGGGCATCAGCGAATGCTGCTCCTGGTAGCCGTCGATCACGAGCTCGAGATAGGGGCAGCCAAAGAGGTCGAGCATCGCAAGATCGGTCTCGCGGTGACCTCCGTGCGCGGCCGGGTCGATGAGTACAACCCCCTCCGCTGACCAGAGCACGTTTCCCGCCCAGAGGTCGCCGTGAAGGCGAGCGGGCGGCTGTCCGTCGTCGAACTCCCCCGCCGTGATGCGCTGGCACACACGACGAACGACCTCCGCTTCCTGGAGCGTGACATTACCCGCGGCGAGAGCGATCTCCAGAAACGGAAGCACTCGGTCCCGCGCGTAGAAGACACCCCACGATCGCTCGGATGCCCGTGCCATCGATCTGCGACCGATGAAGAGTGGCCCGTCCCAACCGTCGGGCGCTGTCCCGAACGCGGCGGCGCCCGCGTCGTGCGTGCGAGCGAGTGCCGAGCCGAACTGCCGCGCTGCGTCCGCCGTCGGCGGCACCTCGACGATGCGCTCGAGACGGATACGACCGGGTTCGACATCGAGCACATGCGCGATGGTCGCGCCCCGAGCATCCGCGAGCCATCTCAACCCCGCCGCTTCGGCCTCGAAGAAGCCGTCAGGGGCGTGCGGGTTCGACTTCGTGACGTCGCTCACGGGCACACCATCGCGGGACGCAGAACGGGCCGCCACCCGCTTCTCAAGGAAGTGAGGGTGACGGCCCGTCTGATCAAGATCGACGCGATCTCTCGCAAATGCCTAGCGGCGCAGCCCCAGGCGCTCGATGAGCGAGCGGTAACGCTCGATGTCGATGTCCTGGAGGTAGCCGAGCAGCCGGCGGCGCTGGCCCACAAGCAGAAGCAGTCCACGACGCGAGTGGTGGTCGTGCTTGTGCTCCTTGAGGTGCTCGGTCAGGTCCTTGATGCGCTGTGTGAGCATCGCGACCTGGACCTCAGGGGATCCGGTGTCACCGGGGTGGGTAGCGTATTCGTCGATGATCGCCTTCTTGATGTTGGCTTCAAGAGCCATAAGGTGATCCCCTTTCTCCTCGTTGCGCGGCGCCCGTAGCGGGAATGCTCGAGCTCTCTTTATCCGCGGCCGTCAGACGGCAACCTTGGGAGTCTAGCAGAGTGAGGATGCCGGGCACACGCGCGGTCCCTCAGCCAACAGCGAGACTGCCAGCCTAGGCTCGACGCGTGAGCGAGTCGACCGTCCTGGATGTGTTCCTCGTCCTGGTGATCCTCGGATACGTCGGTTATGGGATTCGAGCGGGCCTTTCCCACGCACTCTTCGCATTCGGCGGTGTTGTCGCGGGAGGTGTTGCGGCGTTTTTCCTCGTGCCGATCGTTGCTGCGTGGGTGCCGCTGGCGGAGATCCGCCCCGTCGTGACGGTTGCGGTTGTGCTCGTGCTGCTCGCACTCGGAACCACCGCGGGCGCCGTGCTCGGGCGTCTGGCGCGCAGCGGCGTGGAGGACACTCCGCTGAGCGGCATCGATCGCCTGGCAGGAGGTCTTGCGACCGGCGTTGCCGCTGCGCTCATCGCCTCCGTGGTCGCCACCAGCGTCGCCCAGCTCGGGATCCCGCCCCTCTCGCGAGCCATCGCCGGTTCGGCCGTGCTCCGCACGATCGGCACGGTGACTCCCGACCCCGTGGAGGCATGGCTCGCACAACTCCGCGCCGGCCTTATCGATAGTGGCCTCCCGGTCGTCACCGACGCGTTCGGCATCGGTGAGCCTGTCATCCCCTCGATCGATGCGGGATCACCCGAGCTGACGGCCGCGGCACAGTCGGTCGTGCGCATCACCGGGAACGCATTTGCGTGCGGAGTTGCGCAGAGCGGGAGCGGGTTCGTGGTCTCCGACGATCGTGTGGTCACCAACGCCCACGTTGTCGCGGGAGTGACGGAACCGGTTATCGAAACACCCGGCGGCCAAGCGATCGCGGGAACCGTCGTGTACTTCGACCCCATCGTCGATCTCGCCGTCATTGCCGTGCCGGGGCTCGATCCGGAGCCGCTCCCCCTCGGTGACACCGCACAGCCGGGAACGGATGCCGCGGTGCAGGGCTACCCCTTCGGTGGACCGTTTACGTCCATCCCCGCGGGCGTCATGAACGTCGGTGTCGTCTCCGTCGATGACATCTACGAGATTTCCCGGTCACCACGCGAGATCTACACCCTCGCCTCCGACGTCAATCAGGGCAACTCCGGCGGCCCCGTCCTGTCACTGAACGGCGAGGTCATCGGCGTGGTCTTTGCGAAGAGCGCGGACACATCGCGAATCGGGTACGCGGCGACGATGGCCGAGCTCGATCCGGTGGCGGACGCGGCCGCGGGCCTCACCGCGGATGTGTCGACCGGTCAGTGCATCCGCTGAGGAGCTCGCTCTCGTCGTCAGTTCGGTAAAGCACGTTCGCGTCGCCACGCCTCGCGCACCGCCCCCAGAACGATGAGGCCTTGACCACCGATGTAGAAGGTCATGATGATGACGTCCTGCTGCCAGAACTCGAAGCCGGGCACAAAGAGGCGCAGCGCCAGGAGACTGTCGGAGACGAGGAACAGGAAGGCACCCACCGCAATGATGGGTGTCGTACCGAGTGCCGCGGTAGCTACGGCGCACACGAGTGCGCCGTAGAAGACAACGGCGACCGTGAGAGCACCGGTGTGGGGCACAAGAAGGACAAGAAGGGCGATGAGCCACACGGCGTAGCCGAGCGCGCCAAGCGGCGGCCGACGCCGTCGCAACGGCCGCAGGAAGAGCACGAGGTAGGCGACGTGGGTGAGCACAAAAGCGCCAAGGCCGATGAGGAATCCCGCTTCTCCGGGATCCCTCAGGAGGGCATCCCCCACACTCGCGAACACGAGCGCGAGGGCCGCCCAGAGTGCGATCTCGGACCGTCGTCGCGGCACGGCGACAAGAAGCGCGAGCAGTAAGGCTGGCATCACCGACACCTTCGCCCAGTAGGCGACGGGCAGGAGGAGGAGACCGAGGGTGACGAGGTGAACGATCGCGACGATCACAAACGGACCGAAGGCCAACGTCCTCGATCTGGGGATGCTGCTCGCCATGGTCAGAGTCGGCTCGCAATCGGTTCGCTCGACACACGCCCTGCCCGGCGTTTGCGTGCCGCAGCCGCTGTGAGAACGAGTGCGAGCAGGGTGCCGAGGATCGCGCCAAGGGAGTTGGCGACGATGTCGCGGACGTCGGGAACGCGACCACCGATGAACTGCTGAACGAATTCGATCACCATGGTCAGGAGGAAGCCCAGCGCGATCGCGAGCCACCACCGCCGACGACCGAGGAGGAGCACAAAAAAGAGGCCGAGCGGAACAAACATCGCGATGTTGGCGAGGAACTCGAGAGTCGAAAAGGTCAACCACTGTGTTGCCTCGTAGCGATCGAAAAATTCCGCCATGCGCCACAGCAGGTTGGAGCTCGCGCGCCCGGACTGAGGTGTGAGGGTCGCCCACCCGACGACACCCAGATAGACGAATGTCGCGAGAGACAGGTAGGGGTGTCGCGCGAACATTCCACCATGATGCCCGTTCCCTCTGTGAGAACGCGGCATCCTCACGGCGCGATGGCAGAACTCACGGTGAACGCGACCACGGCCCAGACCCCGACGCACAGCACGAGGCCCGCCGTGAGACTGAGGATGGTGCGACGGCGCGCGGCCGCGCGCACGTGAGCTCGAACCTGCGCGAAGGCACGGTGGAGGTGCCGGCGATCGGAGGTCTCGCCCGTTGGTTCCGGCCACGTTGTCTCGCGGTCGGCGAGATCGGAGAGCAGCGCCACCTCCGGCCCCGCGAGAGTTGCACTACGGCTAGCGAGGTGTCTTGCGAGTCGTTCCGCCGTCACAACCTCGACCGTGCTGTGACGGGAAATCGTGGTGAGGCGCCGAGGCGCCACGATGACAAGGAGCGGGGTCACGGCCACAGGATGGCCGCCTCCCGCGACCGTCAACCTGCGCGCCACATCATCCGCCTGACGCGCGACCGAGCCCACATCGTCGGTCCGGACACCCGCGATAAAAAGATCACCATCGAGAAGGGCTTCCCTGTCGCCGTAGTCCGCGGAACGTACAGCGAACACCCCCGTCGGCCCGAGGACGAGGTGGTCGAGATCGTGTCCCTCGAGGGGCACGTCGTGAAGGACGTCCCACCGGGGGCCGAGGTTGTCCAGGATGTCGCCGACCACGAGTTCGGCGACCGCCTCACGATAGTCCGCCCTGCACTGAGAGCTGAGCGGGCTCGCACCCAACAACCCGGCGAGGGTGGACCTCGGCGGTGCCGAAGCCCAAGCCGCGACAACTCGACTCATCGAAGACTCTGCAGCGACTCGCTCTCTCACGCCCCGCCCGTGCACCATTTAGCTCCCGCGTTCGAGGCCGGAAAAGACGTTGGGCCGGAGGCTCCCCCGCCTCCGGCCCTACTCGTTGCGGCCGAAGCCGCACCCGATCGAACCGGTCGTTCCCCCGAAAGACAACGATTCGTGTATTCAGTGTGCCAACCTGGGAGTTCTCCGCAAACCCCCCAATACGGGTGTAACCGGTGGGATCAGGGCCGCGGCATCCCCACCGGGAGATCGGAATCAGCCACAACGTACAGTCGCTGAGTCGCGCGTGTCATGGCGACGTACAGCGCGGAGGCGCCTCGACTGTGCTCGTCGACGATGCTCTGCGGTTCCGCCACAATCACCGTGTCGAACTCCAAACCCTTTGACTCCTGGGGAGTCAACACCGCGATTGCCCGAGTGAGACCAACAGCTCCCACCCCGACCTCGGATCCGAATTCTCGGGAGAGCGCCGCGGTGAGTCTCCCACGGACCTCCCCGGTGGCGATAACGGCGACGGCACCGGATCCGCGAGTGCGGTCCTCGCGAATGGCAGAAACCACGGCGGCCTCGACCGGCTGACCGAGAGTGACGAACACCGGCCATTCGCCCTCCCGCACCGCGCGCGATCGCGTGATGTCGAGCCCGTGCGCTCGCGCGACCTCTTCGGCCACCTCGCTCACCTGGGCGGGCGTTCGGTAGTTGACCGTGAGCTCCTCCAGTCGCCACGAACGACCGAGGTGGGGGTCGAGGGCGCCAGACCAGCTCGTTGTTCCTGCCGCAGCGGAAGCCTGGGCAACATCCCCCACGATCGTGAAAGATTTCAGTGGGTTTCGACGCACGAGCACACGCCACTGCAGGGGAGACAGTTCCTGCGCCTCGTCGACAACGATGTGGCCGTAGGTCCACTCACGGTCGGCGGCGGCCTGCTCCGCCGTGGTGCCGCGGTAGACCTGCGCCTCGAATCCCTCGGCGAGGGATCGGGCATCCACGAGTCCCTCCACCCGCATGTTGCGAATCGCCTGCTCCGCGTTGGCGATGTCGCGTTTGCGTTGCTGCTTGCGTTCGGCCTTGCGAGCATCCGCCGCCAGGTCGACCTCACCGAGCAGTTCTGCCGCCTCATCGAGGAGTGCAATATCGGACACCGTGAAGTCGGCGTCCCGACCGCGAAACAGCAGCGCTCGACGCTGCTCCGACCACGTCGGGGTGAGCTCGGCGAGCCACGCCGGGCGCGCATACAGATCGCGGATGAACTTCTGAGGTGTGAGAGGCAACCACGCCGTGTTGAGCAGCACTCTCACGTCGTAGGACGTCCTCAGGTCCTCGCGCAACCACCCGAGGTCGGAGTCCTCGATCGTATTGCCGTGGGATCGCAGCTGATCGGCAAGGAGTCTGGTGAGGCTCGAGAGTGCTGCCTTGTTGAACGTCACCCTCGCGACGTTGTGCGGCTTGCGGGTCTCCCACGCGCGCTGCATCGCGCTGTGAATGACCGACGGCTGGATGGTGAGTCGCTCTCCGTTGACATCGATGACCTGGGCCTCACGCGGCACGATCTGGCGCGAGCGCACGGCGCGCTTCAGGAGGTCGACCATCTCGAGGCTGCCCTTGAGCTCAGCTACCTCCGGCGCATCCTCGTCTGTGGCCTCTTCACCGGGGAACAGCTGACCGAGACTCGCGAGCACCACCCCCGTCTCGCCAAGCGACGGGAGAACCTGCTCGATGTACTGGAGGAACGACGGAGACGGGCCGACGATAAGGACGCCGTTGGACGACAGCCGCTCGCGATGCGAGTAGAGCAGGTAGGCGGCACGGTGAAGAGCGACAGCCGTTTTCCCCGTGCCGGGACCACCCTGCACAACGAGGGCACCCGCGAGTTCTGAGCGGATGATGGCATCCTGCTCGGCCTGGATCGTCGCCACGATATCGACCATCCGTCCGGTGCGCTGCGCCGTGACGGTAGCAAGAAGGGCAGCTTCACCCTGGAGCGAATCGGAGGCATCGTCGAGCAAGTCGCGGTCGAAGATTTCATCGTCGATACGGATCACGTCACGCCCAGCGCTCTGGAGGTGCCGACGTGCACGGGCCCCGAGCGGAGTGGCGGCGGTCGCCTGATAAAACGCCCTCGCCTGGGGAACCCTCCAGTCCAGCAGGAGTGGGCGCTGGTCATCGTCTCGGAGTCCGATGCGACCGATGTAGTGGTGCTCGGCTCCGGCCGGGGCATCCGCGAGTGTCAGACGGCCGAATGCGAGACGCTCATCAACCTGCCGGAGCTGGGCAACACGATCCTCGTAGATACGCGCGAAGGCGTCACGCTCAGAACGGTTTTGGTGTGTTCCACCCGCATTCTCGCGACGAACGGCGTCGAGCCGGACGCGGGCATCCTCGAGCAACTCATCGAGCCTCGAATAGAGGGAGTGGACGTAGTCCCGCTCCCTCTCCAGCTCGCTCGACGCCATGCGCCCACCTCTCGATTTCAGGCCTACAAGTCTAGACGGAGCCGACAAGAACACTCTTGCGCGTGGCGGTGAGCGGTGGCAGTCTGGACGAAGAACAACTCATCGCCCGGAAGAGTCGCAGGCAGTGCCGCACCACCGGGCGATGAGTCTGTTAACGGACTCTTTCCCGCCCGCGATCACGCCGAGGCGAGGGCCCGACGGTCGTCAACGAGAGCGGGAAGCAGTCGCGCCTCGTCCACGGTGGCAGCACTCCGGCCCCGACCGGTGATGATCCGCTGACGAGCGAACGCGAGTCGTGTTGCGCCCTGCAAGTAACGCTTCATCTCTGCTCCCTTGCCGCGAGAACGCGCCCAGGCGATGGCTTGCCTGCGGCCTTGCGCAGTGGCGATCACGGCCACTTCGTCCGGGTGCAACCATCCCGCCTGCGAGTACTCGGTCAGACGATCAAAGGTGAGCTTTGACTCTTGATGCCGAAGGAAACGCACCAGGAACACCGCACCGACAAACAGAGGAACCTGCACGAGCACGTAGTAGCCGTAGAAGTTCGAGACGAAGAACAGTGCACCGTTCCAGAATGCGTGAAGGAGAATTGCCGGGATCAGTCCGATGAGGAAGTAGCCGAGGGCGCCGAGCGCCGAGGCGCGCCGGGCGGCGAGACCGAGAGCGATACCAACAAACGACGTGAACATGATGTGCGCGAAGGGCGACATGATGCCCCGCACGAGGAAGATCTCGACGACACTCCCGTCGACACCCCCCGCCTCGATCAGTTGCGAGCCGAAGTAGAGAATGTTCTCGGTGAAGGCGAAACCGCCAGCCACCCACGCCGCATACACAATGCCGTCGACCGGGCCGTCGAAGTGCTTGCGCGCTGCCCAGAAGATCACGAGGACGCCGAGTCCCTTGCCGACCTCTTCGACGATGGGCGCTTGAACGGCGGCACCGAAGAACTCGTAGCCGGGGCCGGGGCCGCCCATGCTGTTGATGACGTTGTCGATTTCGGCACCGACGATGAGGGCCAAGAGCACCGAGAGGCCTGCTCCCCACAGGAAAGCGAACACGACAGCAGCACGAGGCTCGGGCTCCCACTTGTCGATCCATCGAATCCCGAAGAAGACGATCGCGAGCGGAACGAGCGCGAGCACACCCCCGAGCGCGAACGCATTCACACCGAGTCCTGCGATGAGGAACACGGCAACAAAAAGGGCGATGATCGAGAGCAAGACGATGCCGACTATGCCGAGAACGAGCCGCGCGGAGCTGCCGGGACTCGCGGGAGGTGGCGGCAAAGGGATCGACCCGGTCGACGCCGCGGCTACCTCGGCCGGTGCCGCGCCGGGCGCCGCGTGCGGCACGCCGGAGGACGCCGTGTAGTCCGTGATCGACGCCGTGGGGTTGGTGTGCGTCATGGACACGACACTATCGGCTCGAGGGAGCGCTCAACTCTGTTGCTCACGGAGGATCTGAAGCGCGCGATTGACTCGCTCACCGAGACCCGCAACTCGTTTCCTGGCCGTCCTCGACACCCGATCGACGAGCTCCTGGATCTCGGCGCGGTGTTGCTCGTGAACGGTGGCACGCGCGCTCGCGGCAGCGACGGATGCCCGCGCCGCTGCCAGAGCGAGCACGTAGGTGACGACGGGCAACGGCAGAGCCGCAAGGGCCAGCGGCCACGTTCCCACCGTGAGGGCGAGAGGAATGAGCGCCAGTGCGGTCGGAGCGAGCCGCCAGGGAGTTGCTCGCCAGAGCTGCGCGGTCGCTCCTCGACCCGGAGGGATCGCTCTAGCCAGCTCGCGAGCATCCAGTTCCGCGATCTGCTCGCGCAGTGCCGCAAGGCGTTCGGCGTTCGCGCGGGTGCTCTCCATCTCGAGCAATTCGGCCTTGACGCTCGTGAAGGCCGATAGTTGCGGAAGTCGGCTCGCGGTGATCACGATGTCGGCGAGTTGGAGGGCAAGGAGGCCCGTCCACACCGCAAGAAGCAGGACCGCGAGCAGAAGGTCTGTCGTCACGCGACGACACTACTCCCCTAGGTGAGCACCTCTCGGCGGGCTCGCGTGATGCCGAGGCTCACGATCGCCGCAACCACGCAGAGGCCCGCCGCCCCGAACCACGCAATGGTGTACTCGCCCGTGCTGTCTCGCACGGCTCCAGCGACGATCGCGGCGATGGCGGCTCCAATCTGGTGGGAGGCGAAGACCCAACCAAAGACGACCGGCCCGTCCTTGCCAAAGATCTCCCGGCACAGGGCGACGGTAGGTGGGACTGTCGCGACCCAGTCGAGACCGTAGATGATCACAAAAACGATGATCGGGGGCTGGACCGTCGCCGAGAGCAGGAACGGGAGGATGAGAAGTCCGACTCCGCGGCCGGCGTAGTAGATGCCGAGGAGGATGCGCGGATTGATGCGGTCGGTGAGCCAGCCCGACGCTATCGTACCCACGATGTCGAAGATGCCGACGAGGGCGAGCAGGCCGGCGGCCGTTGTCTCGGGCATCCCGTGATCGTGTGCGCTGGGAATGAAATGTGTGCCGACGAGGCCGTTGGTGGTCGCGCCGCAAATGGCGAAGCCCGCGACGAGCGCCCAGAAGGTGCGAACACGGCTCGCGCGCCGCAGCGTTCCGAGCGCGATACCCACCGCGCTGCCGGTGGGGCGCAGGGGCGGGACCCACCCCGAAGGCGCGCCGTAGGGAGTAACCCCGAGGTCGGCCGGGGTGTTGCGGAGGAAAAGGAGGACGAGAGGTACAACGAGGAGCGCACCACCGGCGACGAGCAACGATGCCTGCCGCCAACCCTGATCGGCGACGAGGATGGCGATGAAGGGGAGGAAGGCCAACTGGCCCGTCGCCGACCCGGCCGTGAGCACACCGACGACGAGCCCGCGGCGCTTGATGAACCACTGATCGGCAACCGTTGCGGCGAAGACGAGCGCCATGGAGCCAGTCCCGAGTCCGATCATCACGCCCCACGTGAGCACGAGCATCCACGGGGCCGTCGCGAAGATGCTCAATCCCGCACCGGCCGCGACAAGCAGTAAGGCGACGGCGGTGACCCGACGCAGACCGAATCGCGCCATGAGAGCCGCGGCAAAGGGTGCCATGAGGCCGTACAGCAAGAGATTGACGGTCACCGCGAGCGAAAGCTCGGTACGTGTCCACCCGAATTCCTCTTCGAGTGGCAGCATGAGCACACTCGGCGCCGCTCGGAATCCGGCGGCCCCGACGAGGGCGAGGAAGGCGACCGCGGCGACGATCCAGCCCGGATGAAGTCGACGTGTTCGGAGCTCGGGGCCTGCGGTCATGCATCGAGTATGCTCGCACTCAGGTTGGCAAGAATGGCAGTTGTCGCAATTATTTCGCCAAACCTCGTCAACAGGGAGACAGGGATGCACGAGATCGTCGCCGTAGCGCTGGATGGCAGCATCCTGCTCGATCTCGGTGTGCCCCATCAGGTATTCGACTCGGCGCGGGGCGCTACTGGCGAAGCGCTCTACCGTGTGCGCATCGCGAGCATCGGCGGTCTCCCGGTGTCGACGAGTTCCGGTGTCGAAGTGTCGGTGGCGCACGGTCTGGAGATCGTGGGGGAAGCGGATACCGTCATCGTCCTCCCCGGCCGGGAGGCCAGAGTCGGGCCCCTGAACACCGACCTCCGCGACGCCCTCGTCGGCGCACGAGAACGTGGCGTCAGAATTATGGCGATTTGCACGGGAGCGTTCGCACTCGCCGAAGCGGGACTACTCGACGGGCGCCGCGCCACAACCTATTGGGTGCGCTCTGCCGAGTTCGCGTCGCGTTTTCCTTCGGTTCGATTGGAGCCGGACGTGCTCTTTGTCGACGACGGCATCCTCACCTCGGCAGGGGTGGCCGCTGGGCTTGATCTGTGCCTCCACGTCGTCCGCACCGACCACGGCGCGGCGGTAGCGAACGACGTCGCTCGACAGTTGGTCATGCCATCCGTGCGCCAGGGCGGACAAGCCCAATACATTCCTCGACATCGCCCCGCGGATGACGACGATCGTTTTTCCGAGCTTCTGACCTGGGCCCGCGCGCGAGTGGGAGACGACCTCACCGTCGCCGACCTCGCCACCCGTGCCTCGCTCAGCGAACGAACGCTCGCTCGACGGTTCCGAGAGCGCACCGGGGCCAGTCCCGGCGCATGGCTCGTTGCCGAGCGATTCGATCGGGCACGCGAGCTCCTCGAGTCCACCGACCTCTACGTCGATGAAGTGGCGCGGGCATCCGGGCTCGGGTCGGCGGCCAATCTTCGCGCGAGATTCGCGCAGCGTTTCGGGGTCTCTCCCACGGAGTATCGCCGCGCCTTCCGCGCCACGGTCAGCGCGTGAGGAGCCCTGCGTCGAGGGTGAACTGGGCGCCCGTGGCGTAGCGAGCGCGATCGCTCACCAAGAACAGCACGAGGTCCGCGACATCCTGGGCCTCGATCCACGGCACCCCGGGCAGGAGGTTTCCCGCACTGCGCTCGGCGATCTCCTGCACTGTCGCTCCCTCCATCGCCGCAAGTCCATCGTTCATGGGGGTATCGACGCCGGTCGGATGGATGCTCACGACCCTGATCCCGAAAGGTGCGAGTTCGATCGCCCACGCCTTCGTGAGCCCCGTGAGTCCGTGCTTGGACGCCACATAGTGCGAAAGTCGGTTGCCGCCACGAAGACCCATCACCGACGAGTTGTTGACGATGACCCCGCTGCCCTGCTTTTTGAGCACCGGGACGACGGCGCGGGCGACGAGGAACGGCCCCTTCAGATTGATGTCGAGCATTGCATCCCACTCGCTCTCGGTCATCTCCTCGAGGGCCGCGTAGGCGACAATGCCGGCGTTGTTGACGAGAATGTCGATGCGCCCGAACTCGGTCAGTGCGGCATCCACCGCGGACTGTACTGCGGTCGCGTCACGCACGTCGGCGACCGCACGTATCGCGCGGCGGCCGAGCGCCCTCACTTCGTCTACGAGGGAGTCGAGTTCCTCCGTCGAACCCTGAGCGTATGCGGGATACTCGATCTTCGCCGCGACATCGAGGGCGACGATGTCCGCCCCGGCGCGCGCGAGTTCGAGGGCGATTGCTCTGCCCTGACCGTGCGCCGCGCCCGTGATGAACGCGACACGGCCGTCGAGCTCAGCGGGTGCGCTCGTCACCGGGCTTGCGGTACTCATAGAGCACCTCGTCGAGCGGCACGCGGCCGACAGTGTTGAAGAGATTGGTCGCCACCATCTGGCCCGCGAAGGCGAGCAGAAGCACACGCAATTGCGGGTGGAATGCCGCCTCGAGCCGCGCGTAGAACTCGTCGGGGATACCGGCGGGGTCGCGCACGATGTACCGGCCCCAGTCGATGAGGAGCTGTTCGGCCTCGGTGACCTGCGGGTTGTCCGGGTCCTCGCCGTTGTCGATGAGGATTCGACGGAAGAACACCGAACACACGAGGCAGTCGTTTTCGTCGGAAATCGCGTACGAGAACAGCGAGACGGCGCGTTCGCCGATGAAGGGCACCAGTTCGTCACGGAGTGTGTACCACTCCATGTAGGCCGTGAAGCTCGGAACGTGACTGAGGAGGGTGGCCTTCATGTTCGTGATGACCCCGCCGTGGTTCTCGATCTGTCGCGCGGCTGCTGCGCGCGCCTCGGCGGTTCGGTCCTGGTCGGTGGTCATCGGGAGGAACGTGGTCTGCGGCTCCTGCGTCATGGCACTAGAGTACCGGCGCTCAGGCTCGTGGTTGCGGGACGTTACGCGCCGAAGACTTTGCCGGGGCCGAGGATGCCGAGCGGATCGAACACCCGCTTGAGTTGCCTCTGGAGTTCGAGCTGATCCTCGCCGAGTTCGTCGCGAAGCCACCGCCTCTTCAGCAGACCGACGCCGTGTTCGCCCGTGAGAGTCCCGCCGAGCCGCAATGCCGCGAGGAACATCTCGTCGGCCGCCGCCCAAATCTCGGCAGGTACCTCCGGCCCCTCGAAAACGAAGTTGGGGTGGAGATTGCCATCGCCAGCGTGTGCGACGGTGGGGATCTCGATCCCGTAGCGCGCCTCGATCTCACCAATCGTGGCAAACATGGCGGGCAGGGCACTGCGGGGAACGCAGACGTCCTCGATGAGCACCGTCCCGAGAACCGCGATGGAGGGGTGGAAGGAGCGACGAAGGGCGAACAGCCGTTCGGCCTCGACCGGATCGCTCGAGAGAACCGCGATGCCGCCGAGCGACGTGATGCTCGTGAGAGCGGCATCCGCTTCGGCGAGCGCGCCTGGCCCGTCGAACTGCACGATGAGCTGCGACCCGCCGGTCGCCGGAAGACCGAGATGCGCCGCGATGTGACGGAGTGCGGATTCACCGATGAGCTCCATCACGGCGGGTGTGAGCCCGGAGGCGGTAATGACGGCGGATGCCCGTGCCGCATCCTCGACGCTGCCGAAAGTCGCACTGATGACGGCAATGGCCCCGGGTACGAGGCGTCGCGTCCGCACGGTCGCTTCGACGACGACGCCGAGGGTTCCTTCCGATCCGATCATGAGCGCGGTGAGGTCGAGACCGGTCACGCCCTTGACGGTCCGGTGGCCTAGCTCGAGCATCCTGCCGTCTGCGAGAACGACCTTCAGCCCGAGCACCGCCTCGCGTGTCACGCCGTACTTGGCGCACAGCAGCCCACCGGCGTTGGTGGCGATGTTGCCGCCAACCGTGGAGATCGCTCTGCTCGCGGGGTCCGGCGCGAACCAGAGTCCATGCGGGGCAAGCTGCTCATTCAGGTCGGCGTTGATGATGCCCGGCTGAACGACGGCATACTCGTCGTCGCGCGAGACCTCCAGCAGCCGGTTCATCGCGAGCATCGAGAGCACGATCTCGCCATGGCCGGCAACCGCCGCACCGGCGAGTCCTGTCCCCGCGCCGCGAACCACAACTGGCGTGTGTGTTGCTGTGGCGATCCGCATGACCGCTTGAACGTCGTCGATCGTCTCCGGTGTCACCACGGCCAGGGGCACGCCGTCGGATACGTAGCCGGAGCGGTCATGCCGGGCCGCCTCTCGTTCCGATTCCGCGAGGCTCACCCGATCCCCGAGGGCCGCGATCAGCGACTCGACGACAACATCGCTCGCAGCGGTCGGATGCTCGGGTGATGTAGTACTCACTCCTCCATTTTCTCAGTCCGCCGGCTGGGGAGCACCAGCTCTCGGTCGAGGGCGTGTTGCAGCGTCTGATTTCCGCTAGAGAGTGTCGTCGGCCGGTGCGAACCTAGAGGCATGACCGACCAGGATGCTCGCTTCGACGAGCGCTATCGTGCGCTCGCGTCGCGGGACCCGAGATTCGACGGACAGTTCATCGCGGGTGTGCACTCGACCGGGATCTACTGCCGCCCCAGTTGTCCCGCCATGACACCGCACCGTCGCAACGTTCGGTTCTACCGCACCGCGGCCGCAGCTCACGAGGCCGGTTTGCGCGCGTGCAAACGATGCTTGCCGGATGCCGTCCCGGGCTCTCCCGACTGGAACATCAACGACGACCTCGCATCGCGCGCCATGCGTTTGATCCTCGACGGCGTCGTGGATCGCGAGGGGGTACCGGGACTCGCGCGGCGGCTCGGGTACACCGATCGTCACCTCGTGCGGGTTCTCACCACCGAACTCGGCGCAGGCCCACTCGCCCTCGCACGAGCCCATCGTGCTCAGTCTGCGCGGGCACTTCTCGTCTCGACGAGTCTCCCGATGTCGGACGTCGCCTTCGCGAGCGGGTTCGCGAGCATTCGCCAGTTCAACGACACGATGCTCGCCGTCTACCGACTGACGCCGACCGCGATCCGTCGCTCCGCTACGCCGAAACGTGTCGGCAGTTCGGTCACGGCACCCGCGGGAGCACAGACGGTCACCCTGCGCTTGCCGACCCGGCCTCCGTTCAACGGACCCGGCCTCATGACATTCCTCGCCGACCACACGGTGCCGGGATGGGAAACCGGGGACAGCGACGTTTTCGAGCGAAACGTTCGACTACCGAACGGCGACGCGCACGTGCGATTCACGCTCGAGGGCGACACGACGGTGCTGTGTGCCGCGACGCTGGACCATCTCGATGATCTCCCGGCACTCATCGCGCGAGTCCGCCGATTCCTCGATCTCGACGCCGACTCCGCGGCGATCGATGGGGCACTCTCGCGGGACGCGCTGCTGTCACCTCTCGTCGCCCGCGTTCCGGGCATCCGTATTCCCGGGGTGCTGGACGCCGAGGAAGCGCTCTTCCGCACCCTCGTCGGACAGCAGATCTCGGTTGCCGCCGCGCGCACCGTGCTCGGTACCCTCACGCGCGAACTCGGCGAGTCCGGCCGTTTCCCCACGGCGGTGGCTTTCGCCGAACGCGGCCGCGAGGTGCTCCGCGGACCGGCGTCACGAATCTCGACCATCGTGGGTGCGGCCGAGGCGATCCTCGATGGCAGGCTCCGATTGGACATCGGGATGCCCGCCCGCGAGTTCATGGAGCAGCTCGTCGCCCTCCCGGGGATAGGGCCCTGGACGGCCGGATACCTCGCGATGCGTGTCCTCGGCAACCCCGACATCCTTCTGACGAGCGACCTGGTTGTGCTGCAGTCGGCACGGGGACTCGGAATCGCCACCACCGCGAAGGAGTTGGAAGGCCGCGCGCACGACTGGGCACCGTGGCGCAGCTACGCGGGGCTGCACCTGTGGCGAGCACGGCCTACGATCGGGTCATGAGCACCGCAGCCGACGCCCTTCCCGACGGTCGCGACGAAACCGAGAACGAGCGCCTGGACCGTAATTGGCAGGAGCTTCTCCAGGAACTGCGGGTGATCCAGACCGGCACACAGATCCTCACCGGATTCCTTCTCACACTCGCCTTCCAGCCTCGCTTCGCGGACCTGGATGCGTATCAGGTGAGTGTTTACCTCACGCTCGTCGCTTTCGCCGCCATCGCTACGATCCTGGCCCTGGCACCCGTGAGCCTGCACCGCGTGCTGTTCCGCAAGCGCGCCAAGGCCGACGTGGTGCGTGTCGCCCACCGCGTGCTCGCACTGACCCTCGTCGCGGTCGCGGCAACCCTCGCGGGCACGGTCATGCTCATCTTCGATGTCGTACTGGGGCGAGAGGCGGGGTGGGTGGCTGCCGCGGTCGCCGTAGTCCTCGCCGTAACGATGTGGCTCATCATCCCGCTCTCCTCGCGGCGGCAGCACAATGAGCGCTGAGCCCCCCACCACGCGAGGGCTCCCCCGCCGGTATTGGGCGTTTGCGGCGCGACGCGCCTGGCACGGATTCCTGCGCCATCGGGGTATCGATTCGGCGGCGTCCCTGAGCTTCTTCGCGGCTCTCGCCTTTTTTCCCGCTGCCCTCGCCATAGTCTCGGCTCTCGCCATCGGCAATGGAGACCGTGCGACCACGTTTCTCCTCTCGATCTTCGACGAAGTAGCACGTCCCGAGACCGTGGACACGATCCGCGAACCGCTCGAGGCGCTCCTGACGATCGGCAACCCCGGCATCGCTCTCGCGATCGGGCTCGTGTTGTCGCTATGGTCACTTGCGAGTTACGGAACGGCGTTCGGTCGGGCGGTCAACGGTGCGTACGAGGTGCAGGAAGGTCGCCAGGTGTGGCGGTTCCGCGGACTCATGCTCGTTGTAGCCGTTTTTCTCTTGCTGATGTTCACGGCGATTGTGGCCCTGCTCCTGACTACCCCGCGAGTCTCGTCGGCGATCGGGCGAACGGTCGGCATTGGTGCGCCCTGGACGATCGCGTTCGACGTTGTGCGATGGCCGTTGCTCGTCGCCCTCGTGGCTCTCGTGATGGCGGTGCTCTATTACGCGAGCCCGAACGTCAAACACGAGCGCATTCGATGGGTCAGTCACGGCACACTGTTCGCCGTCACCGTGTGGCTTCTTGTGACCCTCGCTTTTGCGCTCTACGTCACGACCGTTGCCCCCTACGACCGTATTTACGGATGGTTGGGCGGCGGGCTAGCCCTCCTGCTCTGGCTCTACGTGAGCAACCTCGTGCTCGTCATCGGGGCGGAAGTCGACGCCGAGGTCATGCGCATCCGACAGTTGAGCAGCGGGATGGCGTCGGAGGAATCGATTCAGGTCGCGCTACGCGACACAAAACGCAACCTCATGCTCGCGCGACAGCGCGCCGACGACGAGGCCGAGGGTCGGGCGATCCGCGAAGAAAACTCCTAGGACGCCTTGCTCGTCGACTTGCTCGCGGCCGACTTTTTTGTTGCTTTTTTCGCGGGAGCCTTTTTCGCCGTGGTCTTTTTGGCCCCTGACGTGTCGTCCTTCGTCGAACCCGAGCGGTTACGTTCGACGCTTCGTCGGAGAGCCTCCATGAGATCGAGCACCTCCCCGCCGCCTTCCTCGCCGGCATCGCCGAAGGTCTCCGCCGTGTCGACGGCGTCACCCTTCTCGAGCTTCGCTTCGATCAGTTCCCGCAGTTGCTCCTGATAGTCGTCGGTGAACTTTTCGGGAGAGAAATCGGATTCGAAGGATGCCACGAGAGCCTGCGACATCTGCAGTTCCTTATCGCTGATCGACACCTTCTGATCGAGGGCGGGGAACTGTGCCTCCCGCACCTCGTCGTCCCACAACAGCGATTGCAGCATGAGCACGTCCCCGCGGACGCGCAGTGCGCCGAGCCGTGTCTTCTGACGTAGGGCGTACTTGACGATGGCCGTGCGATCGGTCTCCTCGAGCGTGCGACGCAGGAGAGCGTACGCCTTCACCGACGACGAGTCGGGCTCGAGGTAATAGCTCTTCTCGAACATGATCGGGTCGACTTGGTCGGTCGGCACAAACTCGACGACGTCAATCTCTTTGCTGCGCTCGGCCGGCAGCGTCGCCATGTCGGCATCCGTGAGGATGACCGTGCGATCCCCGTCGTCGTAGGCCTTGGCGATATTGGCGTATTCGACGACCTCGCCATCCAGTTCGCACACACGCTTGTATCGGATGCGTCCGCCATCCTTGTCATGCACCTGGTGCAACGACACGTCGTGATCCTCGGTGGCCGAGTAGACCTTGACGGGCACGTTCACCAAGCCAAACGTGATCGCGCCCTTCCAAATGGATCTCATGGTGCCCTCCACTGCCATCGGGTCATGTTGACGAAGTGAACATTCTCCCCCAGCTTCTCGCAATGGGCTAGGGGTTTCGGGACCTGGCGCGAGACGACCATCATGAGGTATGGCTGTGAACTCGGGCGGAAACGACCAGGTCGTCACCATCGATGGTCACCGGCTGAAGCTCACGAGTCTCGACAAGGTCCTGTACCCGGAAACGGGCACAACGAAGGCCGACGTGCTCGATTACTACGCGAGAGTCGCCGAACCCCTCATCAGGCATGCCGCCAATCGTCCCGTGACGCGAAAACGATGGGTCAACGGCGTCGGAACGGCGGATGACCCGGGGCAGATGTTCTTCCAGAAGAACCTCGATGATCGGTCTACACCGCAGTGGGTGCTACGACGCGACATCCAGCACTCCGATCACGTCAACTCCTATCCACTCGTCAACGACCGTGCGACCCTCATCTGGCTCGGCCAGATCGCGGCCCTCGAATTGCACGTTCCCCAGTGGCAGTTCGGCCGCACGGGAAAACCCAAGAATCCCGATCGTCTCGTGCTCGACCTCGACCCGGGTCCTGGAGCAGGCCTGCCGGAATGCGCCGAGGTCGCGCGGCTGGCCAGGGTGATTCTCACGGGAATGGGGCTCGACCCCATGCCCGTCACGAGCGGGTCGAAGGGAATCCACCTCTATTCCGCCATCGACGGGCGTCAGACGAGCGACCAAGTGTCCGCGGTGGCTCACGAACTCGCGCGCGCCCTCGAGGCGGATCATCCTGACCTCATCGTGAGCGACATGAAGAAGGCGCTGCGCTCGGGCAAGGTGCTCGTCGACTGGAGCCAGAACAACGGCAGCAAAACCACCATCACGCCCTATTCCCTCCGCGGTCGACTCCAGCCGATGGTCGCCGCCCCGCGGACCTGGGATGAGCTCGACGATCCCGACCTCGCCCACCTCGACTATCGCGAGGTCATCGAGCGCGTCGAAAAGCGCGGCGACCTCCTCGAGGCGCTCACCGCTGGGCACCTCGCGTCGCTCGAGCCGACCCCCGAGCGGATGGCCGGTTTCATCCAGGCGGGCGGACCCGATGACAGGCTCGCCACGTACCGCGCGATGCGCGACGGTGAGAAAACACCGGAACCCGTGCCGAGCGAGGCGCCCCCGCCATCCGACGGGAATTCGTTTGTCATCCAGGAACACCACGCGAGGCGCCTCCACTACGACTTCCGACTCGAACACGACGGCGTGCTCGTGAGCTGGGCGATCCCGAAAGGGGTACCGACCGACCCCGGCCAGAATCACCTCGCCGTGCAGACCGAAGACCACCCGCTCGCGTACGGGGCGTTCGAGGGCACGATTCCCGCGGGCCAATACGGCGCAGGTGAGGTCACCATTTGGGACAAGGGCGCCTACGACCTCGAGAAATGGCGAGACGGCAAAGAGGTCATCGCCACCCTTCACGGCGAGCGCCACGGCTCGCATCGCTACGCACTCATCCACACGGGTGGCCGAGGTGGAGACGACAACAACTGGCTCATCCACCTTATGAAGCCTGCCGACGAGCAGCCCCCGCGAACGAGCAAGGCCGACTCGCGCCGTCGTGTCATCGGAGGAACGAGATCGCTGCGTTCCACGTCGGAGAAAAGGATCGCCCCCATGCTGGCGAGCCCCGGCGCACTGGGCGAACTCGGTGACAGCACGGCCTGGGCCTTCGAAATGAAATGGGACGGCATTCGAGCGATCGCCGAGATCGAGGGTGGCACCCTACGACTCGTGAGCCGCAACGGCGTCGACATCACGGTGACCTACCCGGAACTGGACGGACTGCCCCGGATGTTGCCAGCCGACGCCGTGCTCGATGGCGAGATCATCGCCCTCAACAAGGCGGGCCGACCGGACTTCGGTGTGCTGCAGACCCGCATGAAGCTCACCAAAAAGAAGTACGTCGATGAGGCGCGCGCCACCACGCCCGTCCAGTTCATGGTGTTCGATCTGCTCGAGTACGACGGGGAGCGCTTGCTGGAGCGAACCTACGATGAGCGGCGTTCGATGCTCGAGGAGGTGCTCGCCGCCGAGCATCCCGTCGAAGTCCCCCCGGCATTCGACGGTGACGCCAAGGCGGCCTTCGCTGCGAGCCGGGAACTTGGGCTCGAGGGAATCGTCGCGAAGCGGCGCGCGAGCGGGTATCTCCCCGGCAAGCGGGCATCGTCGTGGATCAAGCTGCGCCACAATCTCTCGCAAGAGGTTGTCATCGGCGGATGGCGACCGGGGTCGGGGGCGCGGTCGCACCGCATCGGCTCCCTGCTCATGGGAGTGCCCACCGACGAGGGTCTTCGCTACGTTGGGCGCGTCGGGTCAGGGCTGACCGACCGGCAACTCGACGAGCTAGCGTCGCGGTTGCGACGGATGTCGCGCTCGACCAGTCCCTTCGTCGGTCTCCCGCCAGCGGACGCCTCGGACGCGCACTTTGTCACCCCTCGTCTCGTGGGTGAGGTGACCTTCTCGGAGTGGACGCCGACAGGCAAGCTGCGGCACCCGTCCTGGCGGGGGTGGCGCCCGGACAAATCACCTGAGGACGTACGCAGGGAGTCGAACTAGGCTGGCCGCATGAACCCCAGACTCCTTGCTCTCGCTGCAGGCCTCGCCGTCGGATACGTGCTCGGAACCCGCGCCGGACGGGAGAAGTATGACGCCATGAAGGCGAAGGTCTCCGCGGTCTGGGAGGACCCACGCGTGGCGCGTGCTCGGCGCGAGGTCGAAGAGTACGCACGAGCGCAGGCGCCCATCATCCGGGACCGAGCCGAAGCAGCGGTCAAGGCAGCGCCCGGGGTCGCGAAGGATGTCGCCGATCGCGTCTCGTCCACGGCGAAGGATGTCGCAGGCAAGGTGTCGACGACTGCGAAGGATGCCGCGGCCACGGCCACCGCAACCGCCAAGGACGTCGGCGATCGTGTCGCGACGACGGCCAAGGACGTCGGCGACCGCGTCGCCACCACGGCGAGGGATGTCACCGAACGGGTGACGGAGGCCGCCGGGGATGCTCGCGATCAGGCACTCCACGTCATGGAGGACGACGACGCGCCACGCTGATGCCCCTGCTCAGCTGCTGCGCGGAACCACCGTTGCCGCAGCGGCTGTGAGGTAGGCGACAAGCGGCGCAGGTAATCCGCTCGCTGGCTCGAGGAAGCCCAGAGCTCGTTCCACCGTGGTGAGCATACGGGCGCGGTGCTCATCGGCTGCGCCCGAGGCAAGGATGACCTGGCGCAGGGTCGACGCCTCGGCAGCACCCATCGACTCTTGGCCGACGAGTTCGTCGAGCCGCTCGCGCTGGGATGACGTTGAATGCTCGTAGGTGAGGCGCAGGAGCCCCGTGCGTTTGCCGCTGCGGAGGTCCGCCGTCACCGATTTACCCGTGACACCGGGGTCGCCGAAGACCCCGAGTTCGTCGTCCTTCATTTGGTACGCGACACCGAGATACTCGCCGAACCCCGTGAGAGCGGTCACTGCGAGCGCGTCTGCCCCGGCCGCGACGGCTCCCAGCCGGAGCGGCAGCACGGTTGTGTACCTGGCCGTCTTGAGGGATGCGATGACATCCGCTGGAATATCGGCGGGCGGAGCGACTTCGCTGCGAACATCGAGCCATTCCCCTCCGATCGTCACGGCGAGGGCATCGAGAAGTTCTGCCATCACGGCAACCGTGACCGTGGGCTCGAGGGGTGCAGTGAGCAACTCACGCTGGCTCTGTGCAATGGCAAGATCTCCCGCGAGAACCGCCGCTGCCATACCCTCCCGCCCCGCTCGTCCAGCCGAGCCGCCTTCGGCTAGGACTCGCTGGCGCGACAGCCCCGCCACGTTGGGTCGCCCGTGCCGCACCGCATCCCCGTCGATGAGATCGTCGTGAACACACAGACCGAGGTGGAGAAGTTGAACCGACACGGCGAGGGATGCCGCTACCGCGTCATCCTCCCCACCGAGGCCGGCGTAGCCCGCGACCGCGAGTCGCGAGCGAAGGAACTTGCCACCCGTGAGGTCTGCGAGGACTCTGGCCGGAAAGGCCGCCTCGTCGTGCCGCTCGGCAAGGGCCGCAACAACGGGACGCCAGGATTCGGCAACTCGTTCGCCGGTAGGATCCACGAGTCTGTCGACGTGCCGCGCGAAGGCCGCGGGCGTGAGGGATTCGATCGTGCTGTCCGCCATGGAGACACGGGCGTCGGCTTCCACGGGTAGGCTGACCTCCTGTCGCGGCACGTCAGCGTGCCGCCTCGAGCGCCCGAGAATTCGGGACTGAGGCTCCCTGGGCGTACGTCCAGTATGACTCACACTCCGTAATTTGTTGGGCGCTAGCAGAAACGGCAGTCCACGCGGTCTACCCCACGGTCGATCTCACCTCGAGATCGGCGTAAGTGAGTAGCGGTCAGGGGCGCGGGCATTTTGTTTTGACGTCCGGAGAAATATCGCTTAGCGTCCTCATAGCCGTTCTGTCGGCATGTGTGCGATGGCGGACGCAGAGATTGGGAGCACTTCAACGATGAATCGTGATTCTGGCAAGCGAACGGGCCTCTGGCTCGTCGGAGGGCGCGGAAGCGTCGCAACAACGGCCGCGCTCGGCATCGCGGCACTGAGCCGAAATCTGGCCGAACCGGTGGGTCTCGCCACCGAGAGCGCGCAGCTGCGTGACCTCCCCATGCCTGCACTGAGCGACCTGATTGTCGGCGGTCACGATGTCGGCACGACTCCGCTGGCCGACAAAGCCCGAGCGCTGAGCGCCGCAGGCATGATCGACGGCGCCCTCGTCGCATCGGTCGCCGACGACCTGAGCGCGCTCGACGAGAACATCCTTCCCGTTCCCACCGCCCCCACCCAGGCCGAGGAGATCGAGCTCCGCGCCGCCGACATTGCGGCCTTCCGTGAGCGCAACGGGCTCGACCGTGTTGTTGTCATCGACGTGTCGTCGACCGAGCCGCTTCCCGCGTATCGCAGTGAGTTCGAGGATCGCTCCCTCCTCGAAGCCGCACTCGCGACGCCCGGGGATGCCGTGCTCCCGCCGAGCTCGCTCGGGGCACTCGCCGCGGTCACCGCGGGCGCCGCCTACGCGTGCTTCACGCCGTCGACCTCGCTCAACCTTCCCGTGTTGTGGCAGTGGGCGACGGATGCCGGCATCCCCTTCGCCGGCCAGGACGGCAAGACAGGTGAGACCCTCCTGCGCACCGTGCTCGCGCCGATGTTCACCTCGCGTGGGATGAAGGTGCGCTCGTGGGCCGGCACCAACCTGCTCGGCGGCGGCGACGGGCAAACCCTCGCCGACCCGGAAGCCGTTCGCTCGAAGCTCGCGTCGAAGAACCGCGGGCTGCACGCGCTCCTCGGCCCCGACGTCGTCGCACCCTTGCACATCGACAACGTGCCGGACCTCGGCGACGTCAAGACGGCGTGGGATCACGTGAGCGCCGAGGGCTTCCTCGGCAGTCGCGTCATCCTCCAGACGACCTGGAGCGCGTACGACTCCATGCTCGCCGCACCCCTCGTGATCGACCTCGCGCGTCTTCTCTCCCTCGCCCAGGCGAGCGGCGAGAGCGGCCCCGTCGGTGCACTCGGCTTCTTCTTCAAGGATCCGTGGGGCAGCGATGTTCACGCGTTCGCAGACCAGACGAACCTGCTCACCGAGTGGGCCCAGCGCGTCGCATCACGACTGCCCGTCGGAACCCCCTGATGCCCCTGCGCGACTATCTCGAACTCGTTCGTGCCCCCGCGGCACTCTCCGTCATCGGTGACACCGTTGTTGGAGCGAGTTGGGCGGGTCGCCCCCTACACGGCAGGGCGATCGGTTTGCCGATCTCCTCGGTGCTGCTCTACTGGGCGGGCATGGCCCTCAACGACGTGGCGGATGCCGATCTCGATGCAGTGGAACGACCCGAGAGACCCATTCCCTCCGGGCGGATCTCTCGGCGTGCCGCGACGATCACCGCTGGAGCTCTCGTGGCTGGCGGTATCGCCGCCGCGGGAATCTTCGGCGGTCGCCGTTCGGTTGCTATGGCCCTGCCCTTGGCCGCAGCTATCTGTACGTACAACCTCGCCGCGAAAAACGGTCCGTTCGGCCCCGTGGTCATGGCCGCATGTCGCGGTCTCGACGTCCTAGTCGGCTCCGGGTCCGACCGTGCCCTCGCCGCAGCTCCCGCGGCCGCGATCGTTGCGGGCCACACCGCCAGCGTCACAGTGCTCTCGCGCGGCGAAGTGCACGGTTCGACCACCAAAGCGGTCAGCGGTTCGGTAGCTGCGACGGCCGCGGTCACGGCCGCCACCGTGCTTGTGCCGGCACCGGCCGCGGCGCACCCCGATGAGAGCCTCGGTCGAAGCGCTGGAGCACTCGGTGCCGCCCGATTCGCCGTCGAGGTCGGGGTTCCCCAAGCCGCCGCTGCCGCGGACCCGCAAGCCGGCCCGATTCGCACGGCCACGCGGGCCGGGATCATGGGCATGATCCCGCTCCAGGCAGGCCTTGTCGCGCGAGCGGGCAACCTGGTCGGCGCGATCGCCCTCGCAGCCCTCGATCTCACTCTCGAGTCTCGACGGGCGCGCGCGTCAGCCGCCACGCGGGGAGCTTCGATCACGTGAGCCCGAATCTCCTCCCGGTCTTGGGTTATGGAACAAACGGCTTCACCGATCACACCCTCAACGACATGCTCGACGTCGTCGCCGGGTACGGCTACGAGGCCATTGCGCTCACGCTCGGGCATCCGCACTTCGATCCTTTTGCCGATGAGTGGGAGCGTCGGGCGCGGGAGCTTCGATCGGCCCTCCATGAGCGCGGCATGCGTGTTGTCGTCGAGACCGGTGCGCGCTACCTCTTGGACCCGTACGTGAAGCACCATCCGACACTCGTGGACCGTGAGGCCTCGCGACGGTTGACCTTCCTCGCCCGCGCCATCGAGATCGCTGGAGTGCTCGACGCGGACTGCGTGTCTCTGTGGTCCGGTGTCACTCCCGACGACGTCACCTCCGATGAGGCGTGGTCGATGCTCGTCGAGCGAATGGCTGATGTTGTCGCACTCGCATCGGTTCGCGGTGTCCAGCTGGGGTTCGAACCCGAACCGGGAATGCGTGTCGAGACCGTCGCGGATGCCCTGGCGTTGCGTGAGGAACTCGGCAACCCCGACCGCCTCGGCATCACCGTCGACCTCGGGCACTGCGTCGCTGTCGAGCCGGGCGGTGTTGTCGACGCACTCCGCTCCGCCGGCGATCTGCTCGTCAACGTGCAGGTCGACGACATGATGCCGGGTGTCCACGAGCACCTCGAACTCGGCACAGGACAACTCGATCTCGCTCTCGCGTTTCGAACTCTCAGCGAGATCGGGTATGACGGAGTAGCAGCCATCGAACTCCCCCGGCATTCGCACGCAGCGCCGCGGCTCGCACGGGAGAGCATGGAACGGATGCGCGAGGCGCTGAACGCGGCCTCGGAGTCGACGACGACCCGAAAGAGTTTGTGAGGAGAGCCATGACAAGTCCCGACGAATGGATGTCGCAGGCCACTGCCGCTGTACGCGAGAAGCCTGCTGCTGCGCTGCGTTGGCTCGCCCAAGCCGGTCTCGGGGTGGGTCGCGATCCCCTCGACGCCGACGATCCGGCCGGACTCGTTGCGGGCACGACGGCGGATGCCGCTCGCGCGACACTCGTCGTCGAGCTATCCGGAGTGCTCGACGACAGCGCGTTTGCCGCAGCCGTCACGTCGCTTTACGAGCAGGGTGACAACGAGGTCAAGCGCGGGGTACTGCGCGGGCTCAACGAACTTGCCGCGGAAGACGAGTTGCCAGCCCCCGTGGCTGCGGCAGGTGTGGCTTTGGTGCACGACGCGTTCCGTGCGAACGATCCCCGGCTCGTGGCATCCGGTATGGGCGCCTTCGCGGGTCGTCACCTCGACCAGGACACCTGGCGTCAGGGTGTCATCAAGCTCGTCTTCATGGATGTGCCCTTCACCGCCGTGGCGCGCCTGGACGAGCGTCGCGACGACGAACTGGAACGTATGGCAAGAGACCTCGTGCGTGAACGGAGTTCCGCCGGTCGTGTCATCACCACAGACCTCAGCACACTCGCCGAGCCGATCGCGAAGGGATAGCGGCCATGCGCATCTTCGATCCACACATCCACATGTCCGCCCGAACCACGGACGACTACGAATCGATGTTCGCCGCGGGTGTTCGCGCCGTCGTCGAGCCCGCATTCTGGCTGGGGCAACCTCGAACCAACGTCGGCTCGTTCATCGACTACTTCGACCTCATCACCGGGTGGGAGCGATTCCGGGCCTCGCAGTTCGGCATCCGGCATCACGCGACGATCGGCCTCAACCCGAAAGAGGCCAATGACCCGCGCTGCCGCGAGGTCATGAGCGAGTTGCCGCGCTTCCTCGTTCGCGAATCGGTTGTCGCGATCGGCGAGACCGGCTACGACTCGATGACCGTCGAGGAGCAGGACGTCTTCGAAGAGCACATGCAGCTCTCGAAGGACTACGACCTTCCCGTACTCGTTCACACACCCCACCGCGACAAGCTTTCCGGCACCAAGCGCACACTCGATGTCGTCGCCTCCTCGGGAGTGGCGCCAGAGCTCGTTGTGGTTGATCACCTCAACGAGCTCACGGTCGACCTCGTCGCCGAGTCGGGATGCTGGATGGGCTTCTCCATCTATCCGGACACGAAGATGGACGAGCAGCGGATGGTGGCGATCCTGCGGCGCATCGGCACCGACCGCATCCTCATCAACTCTGCGGCGGACTGGGGTCGCTCCGATGTGCTCAAAACGCTGAAGACCGGAAAGCTCATGCTCGAGTCCGGTTTCACCGAGGCCGACGTCGATCGTGTGCTGTGGCAAAACCCCATCGACTTCTACGGGCAGAGCGGACGTGTGGATGTCACACCGCTCGCCGGGTTCGAGGCACTCGAGGCTCCCCCGCTGTTCGAGGGCAACTCGGTGCAGCGCGGAGCGCCCGTGGTCGCCCCATGATGCACCTGTCGTACTGCACCAACGTGCATCCGGCCGAGGACCTGGACGGCGTCATCGCCCAACTCGACCAGTTTGCGGGCCCGGCGCGATCCGAGGCCGAGCTCGACGTCGTCGGCGTCGGGCTGTGGCTGCCAGCGGAACTGGCGCACGAGCTCGCCACGAACGAAACGTCGCGCGACAGACTTCGAGCAGCACTCGAACGCAACGGTCTTGAGGTCCGCACGCTCAACGCGTTTCCCTACGCTGCCTTCCACGCCGAGGTCGTGAAGCTCGACGTCTACCTTCCCGACTGGACCGACCGACGCCGACTCGAGTACACGATCGACGCCGCTCGGGCCCTCGCGGCCTTCCTGCCACCTCGTGCCGACGGCAGCATCTCCACCCTTCCGCTCGGCTGGCGCACCGGATGGGGCCCCGCCGAGGACGAGGTCGCCACCGCAGCCTTCGTCGAGCTGGTCGCAGCCCTCGAGCAGATTCGCGACACCACGGGCCACACGATTCGCATCGGCATCGAGCCGGAGCCCGGATGCATCCTCGACAACGTGGCCGACATCGTCGAGTGGCTGGGTGCCAGAAGCGATGTCATCGATCCCGAGTTCGTCGGAGTGTGCCTGGACACCTGCCACCTCGCTGTGTCGTTCGCCGACCCGACGGAAGCCGTGACCGCCATCGAGTCCGCGGGTCTCAAGGTCGTGAAGATCCAGGCCTCGGCGGCCCTCGAGGTGCTGACCCCCGCGGATCCCGCCTCGCGCGAGGCGATCGCCGTGTTCGGTGAGCCGCGATACGTGCATCAGGTCCGCGAGCGTCATGCCGACGGCATCCTGCGAGTCGATGACCTCGACGAGGCTCTCGCGACTCTTCCCGGCAACGGACCGTGGCGCGTGCACTTCCACGTTCCGCTGCACATGGTGCCGGATGCCCCGCTCGGAGCCACGACGGACGTGCTGCGCACGGCGGTTGACGCCGTCGTGGCGACACGCCCGACCCACGACGTGCACCTCGACGTTGAGACCTACACCTGGTCCGTCCTACCCGAACCACCCGCCGACCTCGCGGCCGGTATCGCAAGCGAGCTGGCCTGGGCCCAGCGCGAACTGATGGGAGCACGCATCGAATGACGCGTCCGATTCTGCTTCTGGACATCGTGGGTCTCACCGCCCCGATCCTGGAGCACATGCCTCGCCTTTCCGCACTTGCGCGCGCGGGCTCGCAGTCGAGTCTCGGCACGGTGCTGCCTGCCGTGACGTGTTCCGTGCAGTCGACGATCCTCACGGGAACGATGCCGTCGGAGCACGGAATCGTCGGCAACGGCTGGTACTTCCGGGGCCTCGGTGACGTCTACCTGTGGCGCCAGCACAACAAGCTCGTCGCCGGAGAGAAGGTCTGGGAGACGGCTCGACGCACGAAGCCGGACTATCGGGCGGCCAACCTCGGCTGGTGGTACGCGATGGGGGCCACAACGGACGTCACCGTGACTCCCCGACCGATTTACCATGCCGACGGTCGCAAATCGGCCGACGCATACGTACGCCCACCCAGCCTTCACGATGACCTCGAGACGCGGTTCGGCGAGTTCCCGCTCTTCCAGTACTGGGGGCCCACCGCCACGATCAAGTCCTCGCAGTGGCTCATCGACTCGACCCGGTACATCCTCGAGGGTGGTGGCACGGGTGGCGCGGTTCCCGACCTGACCATGACCTACCTCCCCCACTTGGACTACGACCTTCAGCGATTCGACCCGGAGGGCCCGGAAGCCGCGAAGGCGGCCGCCGAACTGGATGCTGCACTCGCGCCGCTCCTCGACCAGGCCGAGCGACAGGGGGTCACCGTCGTCGCTCTCGCGGAGTACGGTCTCGCAGCAGCGAACAAGCCCATCGACGTCAATCGTGCGCTTCGGCGCGAGGGTCTTCTCGAGGTCTACGTGCAGCAGGAGCTCGAACAGCTCGACCCGTGGACCTCGCGTGCGTTCGCGGTGGCCGACCACCAGATCGCCCACGTCTACGTGGACAACCCCGACGACATCCCCCACGTTCGCTCGATTCTTGAGGGACTCGACGGGGTCGCCGAGGTCCTGGACCGCGAACAGCAGGCGGCCTACGGTCTCGACCACGAGCGGGCTGGTGAACTCGTCGCCGTGGCCGCCCCCGGCGCATGGTTCACCTACTACTTCTGGCTCGACGACGACAAGGCTCCCGAGTACGCCCGGGGAGTGGACATCCATCGCAAGCCCGGCTACGACCCCGCTGAACTGTTCTTCAACCCGGCCGACCCGCTTGTGAAGGTCAAAGCGGCGGGCAACCTCGTGAAGAAGGCTGTCGGTCTGCGTTACGCGATGAAGGCGATCCCGCTGGATCCCACCATCGTGAAGGGCACACACGGGCGTCTCCCGAGCGGACCGGCCGACACCCCGATCATCCTGTCCTCCGACCCGGCGTTCCTCGCGGGCGAGGGAGATGTCGTTCCCGCGACGGCGGTCAAGAGCCTCATCCTCCGAGCGCAGGGTTTGGGCTGAGCCCAAGCTGCGCGCTGGGCTAGGTCAGCTCGTCTGGCGGGAGTTGCACCGGGAGCGTGAGTGCGCCCGTGAGTGGAACCATGCCAGACAGTCGCTCGGGCGAGAGAACGCGGTCGACTTGTTCGGCCTCCATGAGGCCCGCCTCGACAACAAGGTCGCGAATCGAGGCGTTCGAGGTGAGTGCCGTGTGCGCGAGGGATGCCGCCGCCTGGTAGCCGATGTACGGGGTGAGCGCCGTGACCACCCCGACACTCGTCTCGACCTGCATCGCGAGCCGCTCGGTGTTGGCCGTGATGCCCTCGATGCAGTTCACCCGCAGTGTGTAACAGGCGTTGGTCATCCACGCCAGTGACTGCAAGATCGAACTCGCGATCACGGGCTCGAAAGCATTGAGCTGAAGTTGCCCGGCCTCGGCCGCAGCCGTCACCGTTGCGTCAGCGCCGATCACCGAAAACGCGACCTGGTTGACGACCTCGGGGATGACCGGGTTCACCTTGCCCGGCATGATCGACGACCCCGCCTGGCGGGCGGGGAGGACGATCTCGCCGAGTCCCGCCTGCGGTCCGCTCGACAGCAGGCGCAGATCGTTGCAGATCTTGGAGAGTTTGACGGCCGCGCGCTTGAGGGTGGCACTCGCGGTCATAAAGATGCCGGCATCCGACGTCGCCTCGATGAGGTCGGGTGCGGTCTCCATCTCGATTCCCGTGACCTCGACGAGGTGACGGCGCACGGCCTCGGCATACCGCGGATCGGCCGTGATGCCCGTCCCGATTGCGGTGGCACCCATGTTGATCTCGTTGAGCCACGGGATCACCTCCGAGAGGCGATCGTCGTCCTCGGCGAGGGTCGTGGCGAATCCCGAGAACTCCTGACCGAGAGTCATGGGAACGGCATCCTGGAGTTGCGTTCGCCCGATCTTGAGAACGGATGCGAACTCCCGCCCCTTCTGAGCGAAAGCCGCCCGCAGCTGGCGGTGTTCGTCGAGGAGGCGCTGGATGCCGAACACCATCGCGAGTTTGATGGCGGTGGGATACACGTCGTTGGTGGACTGGCTCCGGTTGACGTCGTCGATCGGATGCAGGTAGGCGTAGTCTCCACGCTCGCGCCCGAGCAGCTCGAGCCCACGATTGGCGATGACCTCGTTGGCGTTCATGTTCGTCGACGTGCCGGCACCACCCTGGATCGCACCGACACAAAACTCCTGGTGGAGGGCCCCCGCGACAATCTCCTCACACGCCCGGTCGATGACATCCGCTTTGGTGTCGCTGAGAGCACCCAACTCCCGATTGGCGCGAGCGGCAGCCTGCTTGACGCGTGCGAGGGCGATCACGAGGTAGGGATAGTTGTAGATGGCACGGCGCGTAATGGGGAAGTTTTCCAGTGCCCTGGCCGTATGAATACCCCAGTACGCTTCGGCGGGGATCGGCATCGATCCGAGCGAATCGCTCTCGAGCCGTGTGGGGATCTCCCCCCGGAGCGCAGCGAGGAACTCGCGACGCGGCCACATCTCGTCCCCTGTGAGGAATCCGTCCGTTGTCATTAGCGACCTCCTCCGCCGCCGCCTCCGCCGCCACCACCGGAGAAACCTCCCCCGCTGGAGCCGCTGGAGAAACTGGATCCGCCCGACGACGACCAGCTCGATCCTGACGACGATGAGGTGACGATGGGGCGCACCGACGACATCGACGACGCGGAGAAGCCGCGCAGAGTGCTGACCGAGAGATCGGTTCCGTCGAGCCACGCGGGAGCAGCATCCGGCCACTGCGCACGGAGCACCTCCACCCACTGGTCCTCGACGCCCCACAGCACCGCGTAGGGAAGAAGTCGCTCGTTGAGCTTCACGACGGCACCCCGATCGGTCGGATCGACGCGCAGTGCTCCATCGGGAGATTGCAGCATCCGGAAGCGCTCCTCCTCGGCCACCGTGAGGTAAAGCTTCAGGCCCTCGAGGTACTCCTTGTGGTCCGCACCTGCGCGCGTGAGCCTCGCCGGGACTGCCAGGATGATCGACACGGCGAGCGCCAGGACAGTCGCGACGAGGGCCGGCACAACGACCTCCGCGACGAGGGCCCCCATCCACACCGCCCAGACCCACAGTGCACCGAACCCGAGCCACGTGACGAGCGAGATCCTGCGGAGCCAGACCTGGGCCGCCGTCTTCGGCTTGGCACGTAATCCTTCCGAGATCGCCGCGCTTGTTGTCGAAGCCGGAAGGCCGTAGAGGCTCGCGCCGGTCGCGGCCGGGAGCGCGTCCAGTTGGATCCGCTTGCCGGGTTCGAGCTTCGAACCGAACAGCGCACGCAGGACTCGCAGTTCACGGGAGTTCGCGCCTTCGCCCGAGACGAGCTCGAGAGAGAACGCGGAACTCGTTGCCGAACCCTTACTCCTGTCGATGATTGTGACGAGTCCGCGTACCGCGAAGTCCACGAGGAGCGCGGGCAATCCCGATCGCTGGCGACCGATGATCTCTGCGTCCATGAGCAGATCGCTATCGCGGGGTGGCTCATAGTGGGCAATGATGGTGCCCCGGCCGCGTGCATCCCTCAGTACGAAGGTGCGTAGAAGCACGGCGATGACGACCCACAGACCCGAGGCACCGAGAAGCACCTTGGGGAGCACCTGGATGGGCCACGTCTCGCGCGGCGGTGTCGGTTGAACGACGGTGCCGCCCTCGAAGCCAATCGCGACGGTCAGCGTGTTGTAGGCGCCTACCTCCTCGACGCGGGTGGAAATGGTGTCGCCCTCGGCACGGATGTCGCACTCGTTCTGCTCCCCGTAGTAGCCGAGATAGCAGCTCACGTTCCCCGTGAGTGCGTCCACGAGATCCGCAGAGAGGTGGACTGTCGCGCTGACCGAACCGAACGGTTGTGGCCACCCATCCCCGTTGACATCCCAGTAGAACTCGTCGCCACCGGAGTCCTCAAAATGACGGATGACGTCACGCATCGTGTACTCGATGACGTAGGTGGTCCGTCCCTGCACGTAATCGTCGGTGCCGAGGGCGAGTTCGGCGAACCCGTAGTAGTCGTCCCGTTCGAAGGGCACCGGCGTGCCGTTCTCATCGGTGACCGAAACGACGGAGAGGTGCAGCGGTGTCTCGTCGTAGTCCAGGGGTATAGCCCTGATGATGCCGCGGTTCTGGTCGAAGTCTGGGAACAGGGCGACGATGGTCTCCACAACACGGAGTTTCGCTCGGCCAGAATCATCCGTGTCCAGGTAGTACTGCGCATCGAACGACTCGAACGTGAAGTCCTCGACACCGTTCGCGACCGTGCGTGGATCGGGCTGCGCCGCATCCGCCGACGGAGCGCCGATCACACCGAACAGGGGGGCGAGAACGATGGCCGCGACCGCGGCGATGCGCACGTGCTTCACGGGGACAGACTAACGCCGCCACCCGCTGGCTATGCTGGGGATCGCTATGGTTCGGCTCTCGGTCGTCATCCCCGCGCTGAACGATTCGGCGATGCTCGAGGGATGCCTCGCGGCTCTCAGCGCCCAGTCCAGACCCGCCGACGAGATCATCGTCGTCGACAATGGGAGCAGCGACGACACCCGCGACGTCGCGCTTCGCTGGGGCGCGACGATCGTCGATCAGCCGATCCGCGGCATCTTCCCCGCCTCCGCCGCGGGATTCGATTCGGCCTCGGGCGACATCGTTCTCCGACTCGATGCCGATTCGGTGCCCTCCCGCGATTGGGTCGAGCGGGTCGAGTCGGCGTTCGCGGGCGATCCCCAACTCGACTTTCTCTCCGGGCCGGGGAGGTTCTACGGGTCTAATCGGACCGTGCACTGGATGGCTGAGAACCTCTACATCGGCGGATACATCTGGTTCGTGGGCCTCCTGCTCGGGCATCCCCCGCTCTTCGGCTCCAACCTCGCCTTCCGCGCGGACGCCTGGCGAAGAGTGCGCACGTCAGTGCACAGCGATCTCCGCGAGATTCACGATGATCTCGATCTCGCCATCCACCTCGAGCCGACCATGACCGTCCGCTTCGATCGGACGCTTGTCGTGGGTGTGTCGGCCCGACCATTCAAGTCCTTCGCCGGCTTCCGTCGACGAATCCGGTGGGCGTTCGGCACACTCGGTCTCAACTGGCGGGAACGTTCACTGCTCGACCGGCGGCGCGAACGCCGAGCGATCGAACACGCTCAGCGCTCGTTGTAGAGCGTCAGGAGATCGAGGACGAGCTCGTACGGTGTCGTTTCGCACGGGCTGTGACCGGTCGGATAGATGACCAATCGCGCGCCGAGCGAATCGGCAAACGCTCGGTGCAGTGAGGTGGGCCACAGATCGTGCTCACCGACGGCGATGAGCATGGGGAGGCCCGACGAAGCCAACTCCGCAACAGCATCCGGTGCTCTCTTCATGAGGGAGATGATGTCGCGAACGGACTGCCGACGCGTGAACCCGAATCGGTGCCGAACGAAGGCGAGCCTCCCCGGAGGCACCTTGGTGAAGTTGCGCCGCACGCCCCAGATCATGAGAGCAGCACCCACGCGCCCGGTGGCAAGGCCCGTGAACGGGCCGAGCCGCTTGACCCCGCGAAAACCCTGACCGGATTCGGGTGGACAGCTGAGGAGTGTGAGGCTTGCGACAAGCTCCGGACGGCGCACGGTGGCAAGCTGCGACACGGTGCCCGCGAACGAATACCCGAGAAGATGCGCCGGCCCCGGCCCCGCCTCGAGCACAGAGATGAGGTCGTCGACGAAGAGATCGTGATCGTAGGACCGTCGCGGTGGGGTCACATTCTCGGGGCCGGCCTCCGCGGATTCGTATTGGCCCGCCATGTCGAATGACTCGACCCGATATCCCGCATCGGCAAGCAACGGCATCATGAGGATGAAATCCTCCTTCGAGCCCGTCACCCCAGGCACCAGCACCACACGCGGTGCGGCCGGGTCACCAGCGCTGATCATGGCGAGGCGGCCGCTCGGCGCCGAATGCCACGAGCGGGTCACGCCGTTCGGCAACTCCGACCAGTCACGATCGGGCAGCGCCGCGTCTCGCCGACGAGCCTCAGCGCGCCGCGCCCCCTCGTCGCCCATCACGCATCACAAGATAGCCCCGATCAGGCGAGGGACGGCGCAGGTGACACCACACGAGCCACAAAATCGTGCATGCGCTCGTAAACCGCGCGCGAGCCCGGATGATGGGAATCCTGCTGCCACGTGTGCTGAGCGTTCTCGTCGATATGGACCTCAACGGGCACTCGATGGCGCCGGAGCGCGTCAACAAAATTGAGGCTCGCCCGATAGAACGGGTCGGGTCGCGAGGTTGTGACGAGGGTCGGCGGGAAAGCAGGGTCCACCCATTCGATCGGCGAGAGGAATCGTGCTGCGGCGCGCGTTGCCTTCGCACCGATGTGCTCCGGGAGGAGCATCCGCACAAATCGAGTGCTCAGGATGAACCCGCGTTCGAAGATGACCGAAAAATCGAGGGCGGCACAGTGCTGCACGAGGCCACGGATAACACCCGGATGGGTGCGCGTGATGCCGTAGTGCGTGGCGAGTTCCGCATTGATGCTCGTCGCGGCGGCGAGAGCGGCGAGCTGTCCGCCCGCGGAGTCACCGCCGAGCACCACACGCCCGGGGTCGCCTCCGAACCCCTCGATGGAGTCGTGCACCCAGTCCAGCGCGGCATGCGCATCGGCCAGCATCTCGCGCATGCGATGGCGCGGGGCCATCCGGTAGTTGACGTTTACGACGACCATCCCGGACTCCGCCTGTGTCGCGCAGTACCGGGTGAGCGGTGCTTTGTCGCCCGACGTCCACCCTCCGCCATGAAAGTAGACGTAAACGGGGAGCGCCTCCGACATGCGTTTGGGGGCAATAACGTCGAGAGTGTGCTCACGGATGCCGTCGCCGACGTAGTCGATGTCGAACGAGTACTCCACCGTCGTGAGGGGGTCGACGTTGAAGCGACGTCGCTCTCGCGGTCCGAGGTGCGCCATGAGCGCGCGCCAGGCCCAGACGGGAACACGGGAGAGCCGCGGAGCGGGTATCGGCATAACGACAAGCTAGGCGACCTGTCCGGGCACGCCCTGAGCGGTCCCTGCACAAATGCCCAGTAAGACCAGGGTCGAAAGTCAGCACACTTGGCGAACGCGCGCTACCCCTTGACCACGACCGGATCGCGGCCATTACTGGTTCTATGGCTTCGTCGTGGCAGAGCAGTGCCCTCTGGGAAGGCACGAACGGCAGCGTCCCCTGGCAAGGTCACAACCCCGTGGTCGAGTGGATGGCGCGTCAGCGGTGGTACGCGAGCAAGGGGGTGGTGCCGAGTCTCGTCGAGATCGCCTCGTGGGAGGTCACGGGCGATGACGAGCACCACGTCGTGACGTACTTGCTCCTCGACCGCGCGTCGCCCTCCCCCGTGCTCTATCACGTGCCGCTCTCCTACCGGCGGGAGGCGAGGGAGGATGAGGGGCTCATCGGCATGGTCGACGGCTGGTGGATACACGACGCGTCCCACGACAGGGACTACGTGGCTTCCGTGCTCGCGCTGTGTGCGTCTGGTGGTCGAGTGGTGAGCCCGACATCGGAGGTCACCGGTGTGCCGAACGCGGGCGGGTTCGCGGTGGATGCTGCATCCGGCGCACGTCGATCGAGGGTGCTGCGCGGCGAGCAGTCGAACACATCCATCGTCGTCGAGTGGGATCACCCCGACTCCACGCCGGTGGTGATCAAGCTATTCCGTACGCTTCACCACGGGAGGAACCCCGACGTCGAGCTTCAGGGCCTCCTGTCGGCCGCGCAGTCGCGCAGTGTGCCGCGCGCGCTCGGGCACGTTCGCGCCCGGTGGCCAGACTCCGGGCGCAGCGACCGCGTGGCCGATGGCGACATCGCCGTCGCCCAGGAGTTTCTCCGGGGCGTTCGCGACGGGTGGCAGGTCGGACTCGAATTCGCCACACGCGACGAGTCGTTTGCCGCGAATGCCGCTAGTCTCGGCTCCCTCACCGCTGAGGTGCACCGTGTACTTCGCGGGGAAGCACACCACCGGGCAGCCGACGATAACGACGTCGAGCGGATGCTCGGCGAGATGCGCCGCCGCTTGGAGTTGGCACTCGGTGCCGTGCCCGAGCTCGGTGAGCGCCGCGAGGAGCTTTCCGGCGTAATCGACCGCGCGCACACGTGTCGGTGGCCGGAGCTGCAGCGTGTTCACGGCGACTTGCACTTGGCGCAAGTGCTCGATGCGCCGGGTCGCGGTTGGGTCATGGTCGATTTCGAAGGGGAACCCCTCCGCCCGATGAACCAGCGGACGATGCTCGATTGCCCGCTCCGTGATGTGGCCGGCATGATGCGGTCGTTTGACTACATCGCCGGGTCGCTCGAGGCAACGATGTCGTGGGACGCGAGCGCATGGGCGGCGGAGGCACGCGAGTCATTCCTCGACGCATACTCCGCAAGCTCAGGGCTCGACCTTCGCCAGCACAAGCCGCTCCTCGACGCGTTCGAGATCGACAAGGCGCTCTACGAGGCGGTGTACGAGAGCAGGAACCGCCCGGAGTGGCTTGTCATCCCGGTGAGGGCGATCGAGCGCATACTGGGCTGACGTCGCCCAGCTAGGAGCGCTCGAGTGCCTCCCGCAGAAGGCTCGAGAGCGCCTCCAGCTGAATGTTCGACTCGCCAGCGACATCCTCATCGGAGCCGTCCAACGCGCGCGCAGCGAGGCCTGCCTTGCTGCCGATCAGTTCGGCGATTCGTGCGTCGATCGTGTGCGCCGCGATGATGCGCCAGGCCGTGACGGGCAGTTCTTGTCCGATGCGGTGGACACGGTCGATCGCCTGGGTCTGCTCCGCATTGGTCCAACTGAGTTCGGCGAGCACGACGTTCGACGCCGCCTGAAGGTTCAGCCCGACGCCGGCAGCGGTGAGCGATGCGACAACAACGGAAACCTCCGGATCGGCGCTGAACGCGTCGATCGCCTCCTGGCGCGCCTTCGGGCTCTGGTCGCCGCGAATCGACACCGACTTCAGCCCCACCCGCTCGAAGTGCTCTTCCGCAGCATCCATCACATCGATGTGTTTGGCGAAGAACACGACCTTGCCGACCGAGCGGGCTAGCTGAGCGGTGTAGTCGGCGGCGAGAGTCGCCTTGGCCTGACCGATCCTGCGCACCATCGTGAACACGTTCTCGCCCGTGTTCTGACCCTTCGACTCCTCGAGTTCGGCGTGCGCGACCACTCGGATGAGGTCCTCGGTCGACGCATCCGGCTTAATCGCACGAACCCGACGGAAACGATCGAGAAGTCGCGCGGTCAGCGCGGCTTCAGCGGCGCGGATCGAGCGGCCGAACTCGTCGTCGAGTTCGACGGGGATGTCGGCGATACGGCGCGCCGGAATGTCGGCGGCCACATCGACCTTCTTGCGACGGACGATACCCATGTCGACAACAGCGCGACGAGCCTCGGCGAAGAAGCCGGGATCCGCTGGCGTAAGGCCGGTGTCCTCGAGTTTCTTCATGAGCGGGGCGAGCGGCTTCTTGTCGTCGATCCATCCGAGGAACTGCCAAATGGCGCGGAAGTCTTCGATGGAGTTGATGAGCGGTGTACCCGTGAGCGCGATCATGAGCGCCCTGGGGTAGGTCGCCCGGATGCTGCGCGAGAGCGCGAGCACGTGCTTCGAACGCTCCGACTTGAGGTTCTTGATGAAGTGCGCCTCGTCGACGACCATGCCCTTGAAGCCGAAGCGGCTGAGCCACCCGACGTGACGGTCGAGGATTTCGTAGTTGACGATGACAACATCGCTGAACGCGTCGACATCATTGCCATCTCCGTGAACCACGGTGGCGCTGCGACCGGGTGTCCACCGCTCGACCTCTCGCGCCCAGTTCGTCTTGACGACGTTCGGCACCACCACGAGCAAGGGGTACGAGTTCGAGGCTGCGGCAGCCAGGAGCGCCTGGGCCGTCTTGCCGAGGCCCGGCTCATCGGCGAGGAGGAAGGTGCGGTGACCCTGCCGGACCTCTTCGACGAATCGAGCCTGGTGTCGCATGAGCTCGAGGTCGCCCTGCGTGTGGAGTGAGCCCGCCTCCGGCAGATCCATCGTCGCGGCCCCACCGCCCGCGCCGTACTCGAACGAGCGGAAGAGTGGTTCGATGAGTTCCCAGTTCGCGAGGCGACTCACGGGGGTGGTCTGTGCGGCGACGGCGCTGAAGTCCGGCGCCAGGAACGGGTTCGACATCTGCATCTGACGCACGGATGCCGGAACGACCTGCTTCTCGACCTGCTTGTCGACCGGTTTCGGTTCGGTGGTGATGATGAGCTCGTCCGGGCTGAGCTCGACGCCGGCGGCGAGCAGAAGGTCGCGGCGCAGGGCCTTTGCCGCGGCGGTGATGGGGGCATCCTCGCTCAGCATGGCGATGAGGCTCGTGTCACGGGCGGCCGTCTTGGCGAGAATGCCCGCGAGCCCGTCGAGTCGCTTTTGCTCGTTCTGGCGCTCGGCGTCGGAAAGCGACGTGTCGGCCTTGACCCGCGCACGCTCTTCCCTCAGGAGGAGCGCTGCTACCTGGAAACGCGCGCGATTCGCGGGCTTGAGCGGCCCCTTCTGCACGGCGGTTTCGACCTCACGGGCCGCGCGCGCGAGCACGGGGATCACGCCGACGTCATCGCCGGGACGCGTGCGCCTGCGCTGAGCGCTCGAAGTGCGCGAAGCCGAACGCTGACGGGTCGAGCGTTTGCTCGATTCTGACTGGCCGGTCGATGCCACGTAGTCTCCCTGCACGGGATGTGGGTACCCCGCACCTGATCGATGAACGGTCTCCGGTGGACTACCGGAGCGCGGCGACGATTCGTACTTCTCCAGACCCGATCGCGCTGCAATCGGTGGAAGAACCGTCGTCACTTCACAGTGTACGCCCAATCCTTGCCCGGTGCCGCACCGGGCGTCATGGCGTGCCGCTCAGCGTTCGCGAGCCGGCGGCGTGATTTTGATGAGGATGCCCGCCGCAATGAACACGGCCGCGGCGGCAAAATGCAACCCACGCCAGAGCTGCGGGTCACCGAGATCGATGGGGAACACGGGGTTCCACAGAACCGCGATGGGGATGAGACCGACGAGCCACCACCACTGCTTCGCCTGCCACGCGAACACGGCAACGATGAGCGCGAAGATGCTGACGATGAACAACACGACGACGTAGCCGGGGGCATCAACAACCGCGGCTCCGACGAGGAGCGCCACCGCGGCAATAAGTGCGGGAGCGAGCGCCACACGACGGGCGGGGTCGGGATAGGAGGCACTCATCCGTCCAGCGTATCTGCGGTACCCCGCCCGGTCGGTACGCTGGCCTCATGCGCAGGATCGTGACCGACACGGGGCGACTCGTGCTGGCTAACTTTCCGGCGCTCATGGTGTTTTTCCTGGCCGGATGGGCTGCTCACTACCTGCTCATCCGGTTCGCCGGCTTTGTCGCGAACATCGACCCGCTCTACGGCCAGCTCGTGCTCCCCCTCGCCGTGCTCGTTCGCATCTCCTCGTACGTTGCGATGTTTCTCGTGTTGCGACCGGCATCGCGCTTCCTCGATGCGCTCAGTTCGAGCATCCTGCCCTTCCTCGTGGTGTTCTCGACGTGGGGCATGCTCCACGACGATTGGGTCGCTTTCTCTCTCGCGCAGCTCGAGCAGCGCGGCGACAGCGATGTTCCCCTCTTCATCCAGGTAACCCCCATCACGATCGCTGTGGTGGTGGTCGCCTTTGTGCTCCGTCTCCTCGTGAGCCGCAACAGCGAAAAACTTCCGCGCTGGTTCGGGTTCGTCGGCGCGTACCTCGAAGCGGTGTGGCTCTTCATCGCCGTCGACGTTCTGTCGCAGCTCGTCGGATTCGTCACGGAATGGGTGCAGTCGCGCAGCATCGTCGTGTGGTACACCGACGTCGTGGCGCAGGCTCGCGAGTTGTTCGCCCCCATCGGCTGGGTGGCCGACGCCATCGGCTGGATCGCCGCCGAGGCGGGAACCGTGCTGGGGCTCCCCCTCGCATGGCTCACGCTCGCCGGTATCGTGTACGCCGCGGCCGCGGCACGGCGGGATCCGAGTGCGCGGATCCTCGCACTGACTCGTCGCTGGGCCCGACTTCCTCGACGCCTACGCCGCAGGCTCGCCGAAGTCGGATCCGATCTCGCCGGGCGATGGATGCCCATCGCAACCTCGGTTCGACTGCTGTGGGCGGCCGGCATCGTGACGGTTGGGCTCTTCGTGGTCGCCTACGCCGTGCTCGACACCAGCACTGCGTGGTTGCGGCTCGGGTTGTACCGACTACTCGGACCTCACGAGATGCAGTGGTGGTTTGCGACCGATGCCCTCATCGGGCTGGGCGTCGACGGGATCGTCGAGCCGTTGCGGATCGCCCTCATCGCTGCCGCGTGGGGATACTTCCTGTCTCGCAGCGCTGAGGGTCGCGAGACCCTACAGGTCGAAGTCGAGCAACTCGGGAAGCGAGTCGCGAGCGGAGAGCTGGAGCCTGGCGTCGTCGACCGCGTCGTCGGGAACGACGAACCAGGACTGGAGAGTGTAGGGCGCGACAGCGTCGGGTGAGCAGTAGGTCTCGGCATCCTCATCCGCTTCGAGGTCTACGTCTGCATAGGATGCCGGATTCCAGTGCCGCGTGTCCGAGGCGTCGATGAGGCGAAGCGTGCAATCCGGTGCCGCGGATCCCGGCTCGACACGCAGCTCGACGAACACGAGTGACGTCCCGTCGACCAGACCGAGGCCTTCGGCGGCCTCATCCGATGAGGACAGAACCCCCGCTCCCGTGACCGACCAGGTAGCGCCCGCGTACTGAACGTCGGCCTCGCGTTCCACGCGGACGACGCGGCCTTCTTCACGCTCGACGTAGGAGAACCAGCCTGCCGACAGCGCCACGAGAACCGCGAGGGGTGCGACCACAACGAGCGCGACGAGATACCAGCGCTCGCGCTGCAGCCAGGTCACGGGGCGACCCTCGTCGAACGGGCGATCTCGATGCGATCCTCGACCCGCAGCGTCGACAGATCCACATCGATGGCGATCGCAGAGTCGAGTCGCCAGTCCGAGCCCGTCGCGAGCGCCACACGAACGGTACGGTCGGAGACCTGTCGGGGTACCTCAAAAAACACGGTTCCCTCGGTCGGGATGCCGGGTACCAGGACATCGGACTCGAATCCTCCCGAGAGCCGGTCGAGCCCTCGATACTCGAACCCGTCGACCAGGAGGAAGCTCTGACTGCCGGTTGGCTCGGTGAGGTTCATGGCAACGAGGTCGACGACCACCCAGAGACCCTGCGTGCGCGCGACGGAATCCTCGAGGAGGAGAGAATCGGCGAGCCTGACGTCCGTGTAGCGCACCTCGAGATTGCGACCGACCCCGTCCACACCGAGCGGCACCGTCTCGATGAAAGGGGCCTGGCGCACTTGCTCGCCCGGTTCGAGAGCGACGACGACCCCCGCCGCCACAATCAGCGCGAGTCCGACGAGCCAACGCAGTGCTGCGGTCATCGCGTTGCGTCCAGTTCGACAACGGCGGCTGGTTCCGGTGATGACCAGTACGAGCCGTACGTCACATCCCCGTCTTCGGTGAACGACTTCGCCATGATCGTCACCGGAATGATCCCGTCCTCGGGGACCAGTTCTGTCGGGATCTCCCAGATGAACACAACATCGACCGGGACGTTCGGGTTGACCTGGACGCCGAGCTCGCCGTCGGCGTAGACGACCCGCTCGGCCTTGGCGAGGTCATCCCCCAGCCACGGCAACTGCAGGAGATCGGTGAAGGTGATCGAGGAGACCTTCCAGAGGTTGGTCACGGTCGCAGACACGGCCAGGTACGTGTTGCCCTCCTCGGCCTCCCCCACTCGCCCGGTCACCGCGGTGTCGATCTCGACGGAATGCACCGTCGTCGCCAGTTCCGGCCCGACAAACTCCTCCGCCACCGAGACGACTTCGGGACCATCGTCGGCCCGCTCGGCCTCGTTCAGACCGCCGAACACCGCAGAGATTCCGAGCAACGCGGCAACCGCCGCAATGACCCACCAGCGCAGGGGCACCCTGTCCAACCAGCGGGAGGCTCTCACGCTTCGAGCCTAGCGTTGGGGGCGATCAGACGCCGCCTCCACCGCCACCTCCGCCACCGCCACCGGACGAACCGCCACCCCCGGAACCGCCGCTGGAACTACTCGAGGAGCTTCCCGAGTAGGAGGATGAGACGGAGGAGGCCATCGAGCCAATACTCGAGGCGAAAACTGCCGCGTTGAACGTCGACGTGCCCGAGTACCAGTGCGGGTTCTCCTCCGTGTAGTACCGACTGAGCTCCTGCGCCCACTCCCGTTCGAGGGAGAAGAGAACGGCGTACGGGAGGAGCTTCTCGTAAAGATCGAGCACCTGGCGTGGGTCGGTCGTCGAGACCGTCTCGCGCTCGGCGCCGGTCGGCGACTGCAGCATCCGGAGTCGGTCGGCTTCGGCGAGCCGGATGTAGAGCTGCAGCCCCTTGAGATGGTCGCGCAGCTCAGACCCCTTCGCCGTGAGCGGCACCCGCACGACGAGACCAAAAACGACAAACACCGCGACGACCGCAGGAGCAACGAGGATGAGTGGCCACGGCCCGCCGATCGCGTTGTCGACCATAAACACACCACACAGGAAGGTGGCGACGGTCGCACCGATCACGAGCACGATGGGGAGGGCCGCGACGATTGCACGACTCGGCGAGCGGTAGTCCTGCTGTGACGCGCGCGCCGTGCCCATCTGGACGAGAGCACGGACTCGCTGACTCAAGACCGTGTCGCTCTTGGACATCAGATATCCCGTTCCGGGCGCCAGCTCCCAGCCGAACAGCGCCGTCGCGAGGTCACGTTCCGACTCGTCCAAACCCGTCGGATCGAGAAGCTCGAGAAGGTAGTCGTTGCCGCGAGCGAACCAACCCTGCGCGGGACTCTCGACGATGCGAATGTGCCCGCGGACGGCCATATCGACAAGCATCGCCGCAACCGCCTTGCGGGTTTTGCCGAGGATAACCGCCGACGTCATGATGCCCGCCTCGCGTGGCGGTGTGTACTCGGCGATGATCGTTGGCCTACCCGGCGCGTCAGCCAGAGTTGTCGACCGGAGCACAATCGCGAGGACCAGCGCGAAGGCGACACCGAGTAGTGACACGAGCTGGAGCCACCCGAGGTAGGAGCCGAAGTAGCTGTCGTCGCGCGGGACGAAGGTTCCCGGCTCGAACCCCACCGAGAGGGTCATGTTCTGGTAGGCGCCGAGCCCCGACACACTCGACGTGAGCACAACACCGTCGGGCTCGGACGCCGTCTGAAGGTCGCACGTGTTCGTCGACCCCTCGAATCCGTAATAACACGCGGCGTCGCCGGTCAGAGAGTCGGCGAGCGCCTGTGGCACGTGCACTCGCGCCGTCACCGATCCGAAGGGCTGCGCCCATCCGGTGCCGTTGGTGTCCCAGTAGAACTCGTCGGCGTCCGTGTTCTCGAAGTATCGAGTGACATTGCGCTGGGTATACGTGAACACGTAGGTCTGCGCTCCGTGCACGTAGTCGCGCGCTGCACTCGTGACGAGCACAAATCCGTCGTCGTCCGTCTCTACCTCGAACGGGCGCGGGTCGCCGTTCTCGTTCGTGACCGAGAGTACGTCGACATCGGTGGGTGCACCGAGGTACCGCGAGGGGATGGCTCGCCTCATCCCGCGGTTTTGGTCGTACTCCGGGAAGACGGCGACAAACTCCTCGACCGTCCTGAGTGTGCTTCTCCCGTTCTCGTCAACGTCGAGGTAGTAGTCCACCGAGAGACTTTCGAACGTGAAGTCGTCAACCCCGGCGACAGCTGACAACGTCGTCGACGCCGCCTGCACCGAAACGGGCGCAGCGGCCAGGACGGTGGTGCTCATGAGCACCAGGGCTACGGCAGCTCTCGTGATCGCTTTCACAGCAGCCACGGTATCGGATGAGGTGTCTCGCTAGGCTCCCATCATGAGCAGCGCCGCGGTGGAACGTTTTCGGGCTCTCCTGCGAGTACCGACGGTGTCGCGACTCGACGTTGCGACCACCGACTGGCCGCAGTTCGAACGATTTCGCGGTCTGCTCGAAGAGCTCTACCCGCGTATCCACGAGCATCTCGACCGCGACATCGTTGCCGGGCACTCGCTTCTCTTCCGCTGGAAGGGTGCGTCGAGCGAGCGCCCTCTCGTCCTTCTCGCCCACTACGACGTTGTTGACCCCGGAACTGCCGAGTGGCAGCATCCGCCGTTCGATGCGGCACTCACGGATGATGGCCTCACCGTGTGGGCGCGCGGTGCCCTCGACGACAAAGGCTCGCTCGCGGGCATCCTCGAAGCCGTCGAATCCCTCCTCGAGTCGGGCCATCACCCCGAACAGGATGTTTATCTCGCCTTCGGGCACGACGAGGAGACTCGGGGTTCCGGTGCTTTGGCGATAGCGGACCTGCTGGCCGAACGCGGAGTGCACCCCGCTCTCGTGCTCGACGAGGGCGGCGCGGTCGCCCTCGACGGCTTCCCGGGGGTCGACAAGCCGCTTGCCGTGGTCGGTGTGAGCGAGAAAGGCACCACCGTCGTGCGGCTCGTCGTGAATCAGCCGGGCGGACACGCGTCGACCCCGCCCCGGGTGAGCGCGACAGCGCGACTCGCACGGGCCATCGACCGGATCACTCGGCATCCGTTCCCGGTGCGACTCTCGCCGCCCGTGCTCGCCATGCTGCGCGCGATCGCACCTCATGCGAGCGGGGTCACGCGTGTCGCGCTGTCGGCCCTCCCCCTCTCGACGCCCATCGTGGAGCGTGTACTGGCCGGATCGGATGAGACGCGAGCGATGATTCAAACGTCCTGTGCCGTCACGACCCTCACCGCGGGCCACGCCGTCAACGCCCTGCCCGAGAGTGCGGAGGCGACCGTGAACCTCCGTATCGCCGTCGGTTCCTCCGTCGACGCGGCGCTGCGGCACCTCACCACGGTCATCGCCGACCCGGGAGTCCACATCGAGATCGTGAACCGTGGCGAACCGGCACCCGTCTCCCCCACCGATGGCCCGGGGTGGGATGCCATTGCCACCACCGTCGGAGAACACTTTCCCGACGCCGTCCTCACCCCGTACGTTCAGACCGGCGCGACGGATAGCCGCCACTTCACGCGGCTCAGCGCTGCCGTGTATCGCTTCACGCCGTTCCGCGTTTCACGCGCCGAACGAGATGCCCTTCACGCTCGCGATGAGCGGCTCAGCGTCGCAAGCTTCGAGGAGGGCATCCGGTTTTACCGGGATCTCATCGCCCGGTTCCGCTGACGCGTCACTCGGACTCTGGGCCCGCCCAGCGACCCAGCTCGGCTGGTGTGTCCGTGATGATGCCGTCAACGCCGAGCGTGATCGCCTCGGACCAGGTTCCCTCATCGTTGAGCGTGTAGAGCATGACCCCGAGCCCCGCAGTGTGGATACGGTCGACGACCTCGGGATTGCGTTGCACAAACGACATACTCGTGACGATTCCGATCGCGCCGCACGTCCCGGCGAGAGCCTGGGGGTCGCCGTTGACCTCGCGGCTGATGATCACACGTTGGATGCTCGGCGCGACCTGTTGGGCCGCTTGCAGTGTCTTGACGTCGAAGCTCGCGAAGACCACACGCTGCTGCAGATCCCAGTCGTGAACGAGATTGGAGACGATGATGACCTGTTCTGCCGTCCACGACCCCTTGAGTTCGATGATCGCGTGCTTGCCCGACGGCTGAAGGATGCCGAGGAACTCGGTGAGGTGCGGCACCCGGATGCCCGCGAAGTCGGGCGAGACCCAGGAGCCGGCATCCAGCTCGCGCACCTGCTCCCACGTGGATGCCCACACCGGCCCGGTCCCGTCGGTGGTGCGATCGAGTGTCCAATCGTGCATGAGGATCGGTACACCGTCTGCGGTCAGCTGCACGTCGGTTTCGACAAACTCCGCCGAACTCTCGAGGACGGCTTGGAGCGCGGGGAGAGTGTTCTCCGGTCCGCCCTCTGCGTCGCCGCGGTGGCCGGCGACATAGCCGACCTCGCCGGGCGCTCGAAGCGTCGAAAACGTTGTCGCTGCTGGCCCTGTCTGGGGTGCAAGCACGATGACGATGGCGAGAGAGAGCGCACCCGAGATCACCGCGAGGAGCTGGGCGGCGAATCGCCGCCACCGGTGCGCTGTCGCCATCGACACGCCTTTCGGGCTTCGGGTCCACCCCGCGCCGTTGCGGGACCCCACCACTGTAGCGTGTTCGTTACCTTTTCGTTACCTCAGGCTCAGTCGGCGATGCGATCCAGCTCCGTAGCGATCTCGGCCCTCGTCGGAATCGACGGCACGGCGCCCGCACGCTGCACGGAAAGCGACGCGGCAGTCACCGAGAACCGAAGAGCCTCGGCGTCGGGCATCCCTTCGGCGAGCGCTACAGCAAGCGCGCCGCAGAAGGTGTCCCCGGCGCCCGTCGCATCCACAACGTCGACAATGGGAGCGGGCACCTCGACGGGGGCCTTCTCCCGACGTTGGAGGATGGCACCCTTCGACCCGAGGGTCAGAACGACAACAGGTACGAGGTCGAGCAGGTTGGTGACACCGGTCGCTCCGCGCAACTGCTGCGCCTCGAGCTCGTTGACAACCAGGACGTCTGTCGCGTCCAGGAGGGCAGCAGGAAGGGCCGCCATGGGCGCAGCGTTAACGATCACAAGGGTGCCGGAGTCACGCGCGCTTACGGCAGCCTCGACGACCGAATCGATCGGGATCTCTAATTGCGCGAGAAGCACGTCGGCGTCCGCGATGACGGCACGGTCCTCCGGCCGTATCCGAACGTCGGCGTTGGCGCCAGCCTCGACGATGATGGTGTTCTCGCCGCCCGGTTCGACAGCGATGAGGGCTCGCCCGGTGGGAGCCTCGATGACACGCACCGCGTCGGTGTCGATCGAGTCCTCGGTGAGGCCCGCAAGGGTCAGGCGTCCAAAGTCGTCGGAGCCGAGGCACCCGACAAAAGCTGTCGAAGCGCCGGCACGCGCTGCGGCGACCGCCTGATTCTGGCCCTTGCCACCACGAGCCGTCATGACGCCGTGCGACAGGATCGTCTCGCCCGGCGCCGGAATCGCCTGAACCGCGAACACCTCGTCGACGTTGGCACTGCCCACGACGACAACGCGCGGTGGCGTCACAGCAGGGACTTGGTGTGCCACACCGTCTTCGTCTCCGTGAACGCCACGATACGGTCCAGGGTGGGTGCCGGAATACCCGGATGCGGCGGCACAACGCGCTTCAGGGTGTCGGCTGCCGCGATCTGAAGGTCGACCCACTCGAGGTCGCCGGCGCCCGTGAGGTCCAGCGCGTTGACGTCGGCGTGCGAGGCGAGCCACGGCGCCAGTTCCGCGGGTGACCCGGTGAGTACGTTGACAACTCCCCCGGGCACGTCGCTCGTCGCGAGCACCTCGGCGAGGCTGATCGCCGACAGCGGGGCTCGCTCACTCGCGACAACAACCACCGTGTTGCCGCTCAGGATCGCGGGAGCAATGACCGAGACGAGGCCGGCGAGGGAGCCAGCCGATTGTGGCGCGATGATCGCCACGACACCCGTGGGTTCGGGCGTCGACAGATTGAAGTACGGGCCGCTCACGGGGTTGCCGTTGCCGGCGGCCTGCACGTATTTGTCCGCCCAGCCCGCGTACCAGACCCAGGCGTCGATGGCGGCGTCGATCTGTTTCGCCGCTGCCGCGCGAGAGGCCCCCTCGGTAGCGACAACCTCGTCGACGAACTGTTCGCGTCGGCCCTCGAGTATCTCCGCGATGCGGTACAGCACCTGCCCGCGGTTGTAGGCCGTTGCTCCCGCCCAGCCGGAGAACGCGGCGCGCGCTGCAACGACGGCATCGCGGGCATCCTTACGACTGGCCAGCGACGCGTTGGCGAGGAAGTCACCCTTCGTGGAGACGACCTCATAGGTCCGCCCACTCTCGCTGCGCGGGAACTTACCCCCGATGTAGAGCTTGTAGGTCTTGGGAACGGCGAGACGAGTCACCAGCTTCCTCCCTCGAGGTAGGCGGCGAGGCCGTGGCGGCCACCCTCCCGGCCGTAGCCGGACTCCTTGTAACCGCCGAACGGAGACGAGGGATCGAACCGGTTGAACGTGTTCGCCCACACAACACCCGCGCGGAGTTGGTCGGCCACGGCGAGGATCTTGGAGCCCTTGTCGCTCCAAATACCCGCCGACAGCCCGTACGGCGTGTTGTTTGCCTTCGTAATGGCCTCCGCTGGCGTGCGGAAGGTCAGAACGCTGAGCACCGGGCCGAAGATCTCGTCGCGCGCGATGCGACTCGACGTCGAGACGTTCGTGAAGATCGTCGGCGCGAACCAGAAACCCTTCTCGGGAATCTCGCACGGCGCACTCCACCGTTCGGCACCCTCCGCTTCTCCGATATCGCTGAGTTCACGAATGCGGTCCAGTTGCTCGCGAGAGTTGATCGCCCCGATGTCGGTGTTCTTGTCGAGCGGGTCGCCGAGCCTGAGTGTCGACATACGGGCCTTGAGGCGCTCGACGACCTCGTCATGGATGCTCTCCTGAACGAGCAATCGGGACCCGGCGCAACACACGTGGCCCTGGTTGAAGAAGATGCCGTTGACGATGCCTTCGACCGCCTGGTCAATCGGTGCGTCGTCGAACACGATGTTCGCCGCCTTACCACCGAGCTCGAGCGTGACCTTCTTGCCGGTTCCTGCCACCGACTTCGCGATGGCTCGACCGACCGCCGTTGATCCGGTGAAGGCGACCTTGTTGACATCCGGATGATTCACGAGGGCCTCGCCCGTGTCACCCGCGCCCGTCACAATGTTGACGACCCCGGCCGGGAGATCGGCCTGCTGCAGGATCTCAGCGAAAATGAGTGCGCTCAGTGGTGTGGTCTCGGCCGGCTTGATCACGACCGTGTTGCCCGCCGCGAGCGCCGGGGCGATCTTCCACGCGAGCATGAGCAAGGGGAAGTTCCACGGAATCACCTGCGCGGCGACGCCGAGCGCCCGAGGGTTCGGACCGAGCCCCGCGTAGTCGAGTTTGTCGGCCCACCCCGCGTAGTAGAAGAACCATGCGGCGACGAGCGGGACGTCGACATCCCGCGACTCCTTGATGGGCTTGCCGTTGTCGAGGCTTTCGGCAACCGCGAGCTCACGCGCGCGCTCCTGGATGAGCCGCGCGATGCGGAAGAGATACTTACCGCGATCGGCGCCCGAGAGCTTCGACCAGGTGCGATCGTAGGCGCGGCGCGCGGCGGCAACGGCCGCATCCACGTCCTTGGCGTTGGCGTTCGCCACCTCGGCGATACGCTCCTCGGAGGCCGGCGAGATCGTCGCAAACGGCTTTCCGTGTCCCTTGACGAACTGCCCGTCGATGAAGAGCCCGTAGCTCTTCTGCAGGTTCAGCACACTCGTCGACTCCGGCGCGGGTGCGTAGTCCAGAAAACTCATGAATCAGTCCACCGTCACGTAGTCGGGGCCGGAGTACCGGCCGGTGCGGAGCTTCTGCCGTTGCAGCAGAACATCGTTGAGAAGGCTCGAGGCGCCGAACCGGAACAGGTGCGGCTGCAGCCAGTCCTCGCCGACCGTCTCGGCGACCGTCACGAGGTACTTGATGGCGTCCTTCGAGGAACGGATACCACCCGCGGGCTTGACTCCGATGCGCTCGCCCGTGAGGCGGTGCCAGTCGCGCACCACCTCCAGCATGAGAAGCGTCACGGGCAGCGTTGCCGCGGGTGACACCTTGCCGGTCGACGTCTTGATGAAATCCCCGCCAGCCAGAATGGACAGCCAGGATGCCCGGCGAACGTTGTCGTAGGTGGTGAGTTCACCGGTCTCGAGGATGACCTTGAGGCTCGCATAGCTTCCGTCGTCGCGTCGGCAGGCCTCTTTGACCGCAACGATCTGGTCGAAGACGAGACCGTAGTTGCCCGCGAGGAACGCGCCGCGGTCGATCACCATGTCGATTTCGTCGGCACCGGCGGCCACCGCCTCCGCCGTGTCGGCGAGCTTGACGTCGAGCGACGCTCGGCCACTGGGGAAGGCCGTCGCGACTGCGGCAACCGAGATGTCGCCGTCGTCGGGGTCACCGTGGGCGGCGCCGAGGGCGTCAACGGCGAAGGGCACCATGTCGCCGTACACGCACACCGCCGCTACGCGCGGGGTCTCGGCATCCGTCGCATCCGGTGTGATGGCCTTGGCCACGAGCGAGCGCACCTTGCCGGGGGTATCGGCTCCCTCGAGTGTCGTGAGATCGATGAGTCGGATGATCACGTCGAGGGCTGCAGCCTTCGACGTCGTTTTGATCGAGCGGGTGCCGAGAGCGGATGCCCGTTGCTCAAGCCCTACCGCATCCACTCGCGATAGCCCATCCAGGTACTGCCGGAGGGATCGCTCGGTGAGGTCGGAACCGATGAGCTTCACTGCTCGTTCGGCGGGGGCGAGAGCCGCCCCTGATTGCCTGGATGCGCTCATTGCCTCAGTCTACCGAGCGACCCTCCACACCACCCGAGACAGTCGGCGACCGTGCTGCCTCGACACCGCGTGGCACCCCTATGCTGGCCGCATGGCACAGTGGGCGCTGGCAGTAGACCTGGGCGGAACGAAGATCGAGGCGGCGCTGGTTGACGCGGCCGGTGCAGTCCTCCCCGGTTCGCGGTTCCGTCTCCCGACGGGGGGTGGCTCGTCGAGCGCAGAGTTGGAGGCAGGCGCGCGTGCCGTCATCGGCGCGGCCTACGCTGCCCTGCCTCCGGGCGAGAGCCTTCTGGGAGTCGGCATCGGCTCCGCCGGGCCCATCGACGTCCACCGCGGACTCGTCTCCCCCTTGAACCTTCCCGCGTGGCGCGACTTTCCGCTCCGCGCTCTCGCCGAGGAGGTTGTGCCGGCGACTCCGGTCGTTCTACGTATCGACGGTGAAGCGATCGCCCTCGCCGAGCAGTGGGTGGGCGCGGCGCGCGGCAGCGACAACCTGCTCGGGATGGTGGTCTCGACCGGCATCGGCGGTGGCCTCATCCTCGGCGGCCGCGCGCTTGCTGGCCCCACCGGAAACGCCGGCCACATCGGACACGTCGAGGTCGGCGGCATGAATGTTCCGTGCCTGTGCGGTGGAACGGGGTGCGTCGAGGCCGTGGCATCCGGGCCCGCCACAACCGCCTGGGCACGCGCGCAGGGGTGGGCAGGCTCCACGGGCGAGGACTTGGCCGCAAGCTACGCTGCCGGAGACGCCATCGCGAGGGCGGCCGTACAACGTTCGGGCACCGCGGTCGGGCAGGCAATCGCCTCGGCGACGGCGCTCCTCGATCTCGAGCTTGTGGCCATCGGTGGCGGCTTCTCGCGAGTCTCTCCGGACCTCTTCGGGTTCATCCGCGAGGCGATCGCGCGCCGCAGCCCGTTCCCCTTCGTCGCCAAGGTGCGTGTGGTTCCCTCCGGCCTATCCGACGAGGGGCCGCTCATCGGAGCGGCAGCCCTCATCCACCGGGCCGACTATCGCTCGGAGGTCTGAGAAGCCAGCTCGTCCTCGACGAAACGGGGCTTCGCGAGCACGACGGCGCAGAAGCACGCGGGGAGGGTCGCCGCGAGAAGCACGATGAGAGGCACCGTCCAGTCGCCCGAGGCGTCATGCACCAGTCCGACAACGAGCGGACCGAGCGCACCAACGCTGTAGCCGACCGCTTGGGTGAAACCGCTGAGCGCTGCCGCCGCTGACGGGGTTTTTGTCCGCAGACCCATGAGCGCCAGGGCGAGGGGGAAGCTCACTGGCCCCAGCCCCACGAGAGCGACCCACACAACCGTGAGGGTTGTCGGCACCAGAAGGAGTCCGAGGTAGCCGACCACAAAACATCCGAGGCCCGTCCAGATGACGGGGGCGACGTTTGTGACACGCGCGGCGATTGCCGGGCCGAGCAGCGAACCGGGCAAACCCATGACCGCGAAGACACCGAGCAGCACTCCGGCCTGGGTGGCGTCGACACCCGCCCGCTCGACGAGCAATTGCGGAAGCCACGCGAACATGGCGTAGGCCCCGAAAACGGTGACACCAATGGTGAGCGCGATCGCCCACGCGGTGATGGAGCGCCAGAGACTGCCGAGAAGGTGCGGCGGCGGTTCAGGCAACTCCTCGTCGAGCTCATCGTTGCGCGTGCTGCGCCGCTGCCGAACAACAAGAAGCAACCAGGGAACGAGCGCTACCGCGGCGACCACAGCCCACAGTCCGAGCGAGGCACGCCACCCTGCTGCATCGGCAACGGGAGAAGCAATGACGGCGGGTGTCGTCGCGCCGATGGCGAGCAGACTCGCATAGAGCGCGGTAACAGTACCGATGCGGTCGGGGAAATACTCTTTGACCGCCGCCGGCAGCAGGATGTTGGCGAACCCCATCCCCGCCAGAGCGACCGCGGTGCCGACCGCGAGGACCGCGTAGTCGCTCGCGAGCGCCCGGATGATCGGGCCGGCGACCATCGCGAGGCACGCAAGCACAATCGTCGCCTCGAGCCCGACCCGGCGAGCAACCCGTGGAGCGACGAGCCCCGCGGCGGCGAACGCGACGGGCGCGAGAGTCCCGATGATCCCGAGACCAACGGCATCCACCGCAACGTCCTCGCGGATGTGGGAGGCGATCGGCGACAGCGCCGATACCGCCGTGCGTAAGTTGAGCGCGAGCAGGACGATACCGATGAGGACCGTCGCGCGGCCCCGCCAGAGGGCACGACGTGCCGGCGCGATCACGAAGGAGTCCGCGGCGCAATCCCGAGGATCTCGCGGGCGATCTCCTCGTCTCGAGCGATCTGGTCGATGAGCGCCTCAACCGTTGTGTACTTGACCATGCCGCGGATGTGCTCCACGAACTCGAGCGTGACCGTCTCGCCGTAGATGTCGAAATCCTGATCCAGCGCGTGCGCCTCGACCTGTTTCTCCGGCACACCCTCGAACGTCGGGTTGTTGCCGATGGACACGGCAGCGGGGTACCGAACACCTCGGACCGTCAACCATGCGGCGTAAACGCCGTCCGCCGGTGTGAAGCCTTCACGTTCGGTGGCCAGGTTCGCGGTCGGATATCCGAGTTCGCGTCCGCGATGCGCGCCATGCACCACCGTCGCGCGCACGCTCGGGAGTGTGCCGAGCAGGGCAGCAGCGCCCTTGACGTCGCCCTGCGCGAGAAGCTCGCGCACCCACGTCGACGACACACGCCTCGTGCCATCGGGAACAACGTCGTCAATCACAACGACCTCGAAGCCGAGCTCCGCGCCCAGACGCGTGAGCAGGGCGACGTCACCCGACCCCCGAGATCCGAAACGGAAGTCACCACCGACGAGCACAACACGTGCGCGAAGAGCCTTGACGAGAATTTCCGACACAAAGGCCTCGGCCGACATGGTGCGGAACTCCTCGTCGAAGGTCACCATGAGAGTCGCCTCAACACCGGCCTGAGCGAGCAGTTCGGCCTTTTGGCTGTTGCTCACGAGCGGGTCCGGGCACAGCTCCGGTCGAATCACGCTGAGGGGATTGCGGTCGAAGGTGACCACGGCGGGGACGAGCTCCCGCTCCGCCGCGATCGACAGCAGGGTCGCAATCACGGCGCGGTGTCCCGCGTGCAGCCCGTCGAACTTGCCGACCGTGACCGCACTCGGACCGAAGTCGCTCGGTACGTCGCGAGCGTCTGTCCAGAACTGCACTACGACTCCTCGGGACGCGGTCGTGTACGCACGAGCCAGAGGATGCCGAGAACCGGGAGAACAAGCGGAATGAACAGGTACCCGCGACCGAAGTACGACCACACCGTGTCATCCGGGAAGTAGTCGGCGTGGATGAGACTCAGAGTGCCGACAACGAGAACACCGAGCATCTCGATGGAGATCGCCACCCACGCGACGCGGTACCACGCTCGGCCCTTCCCGATGAGAGCGACCGTGGCGAGGATGTAGATGAGTCCGGCGAACCCGGACAGGAGGTAGGCAAGGGGTGCCTCGTCGAAGCGGCCGATGATCTGCACGGCCGATCGTGCGGTCGCGGCGAGCGCGAGCACGGCGTACACCGCGATGAGCACGCGGCCGACTCCGACCGCGCGCGAAGAGAGCTGTGACATCGGCGTTAACTCTAGGCCGTCGCGCGGGTACTACTGGCCCTGGATGAACCAGATGACGCTCATGCGGTAGACCATCACGGCGATCGCCAGGCACGCGACACCCACGATGACCGTGCTCCACCGGTTCCGCTCGATGAGGGCCCAGAGCACCGCGAGTGGAGGTAACAAGACGGCCGAAATCAGGTACACCCAGAACTCCAGGCCGCTGCCCGTCGGAACGTTGCCGAACGCGGGCGCGACGATCGCCAGGACGACCTGAACAATGAGAAGCACCTCAACGAGAGCCGCAGAGCCGAGCACGAGGTCATTGGGTGCGCGGCCGGCAAGACCGAGCGCTACCGCGAGCAGACCTGCGATGACGGCCACAGCGACGTGCGCTGTGGTGAACCACTCGATCATGACGACGGATCCTCCACGGGAAAATTGGTGAGCACGCGAGCGGTGCCATTCGTAACGGTCACGAGCCCGACAAGTCGGCCGTGTGGGTCGACGGCCGCGACCGGCGAGGCGTCCGGCGTATCGAGAGCAACACGTTTGCCATGACCCAAGTCCACGGTTGTGGCCGCGTCGAGTTCGACGACGGGGAAGAGACGAGCGGCAACGTCGGCTGGCGAAACGACGTGCTTCGCGAGCTCGTCGTCGATCGCCGCGGCATCCATCACGTCGAACACTCCGACACGCGTTCGTCGGAGCGCGGTGAGGTATCCCCCGACACCGAGCGCGTCGCCGAGATCTCGGGCCAGGGCACGGATGTAGGTGCCCGACGAACACTCGACCGTCGCCGTGACCTCGATCCACTGGCCGTCGGAGTCCTGCCCGCGCGTGAGTCCGAACACCTCGAAGCTGTGCACGGTAACGGGACGCTCCGGCAACTCCACCGCTTCGCCCTCACGCACCCTGGCGTAGGCGCGTTTCCCGTCGACCTTGATCGCACTGACGGCGCTCGGCCGCTGTAGGATCGGCCCGGTGAGCCGCGCCACCTCCTCACGCACGCGGTCGTCGGTGATTGCGTCAACGTCCGTCGGTGTAGCGCGTGAGGTGATGTCGCCCTCGGCGTCGTCAGTGGTCGTGCGTGCACCGAGGCGGATCGTCGTCTCGTAGGTTTTATCGAGTCCGACCATCCAGGTGAGCAGTCGCGTCGCAGAGCCGATGCCCAACACCAGAAGACCGGTCGCCATGGGATCGAGCGTTCCGGCATGCCCGATCTTGCGTGTTCCGAGGGCACGACGGGCCCGGGCAACCACACCGTGGCTCGTGAGTCCGGTCGGTTTGTCGACGAGGAGGATGCCGGGCGCCACGGATTCCGATTGCCTGGCGACCATAATTCGATCCTAGGCGCGGCCCACAGCAAGGCTGACCGCCGGCCGCCACCTAGGATCGACACATGCGGGTGGGCGTGATCGGTGCGGGCGCCGTCGGCGGTTCCCTCGCGGCCCTCCTGGCGCGCGGCGGCCACGACGTCGAGGTCACCGCGCGCGGCGCGCACCTCGAAGCCATCCGTGCTGCGGGCATCCGGCTCACGGGCGCATGGGGTGATTACACGGCCGTCGTCGAGGCGAACTCGGTGCTCACCCGCGCGCCCGAACTGGTCATCGTGGCAACCAAGGCTCAGGATTCGGTTGCGGCGATCCGCGAGAACATCGCCCTCCTGCGCGGCGTGCCCGTGCTCGTGGTGCAGAACGGTCTCGACGCTATCGATGCTGCGACGGCGGCCAGTCCGCGATCGGATGTAGTTGGGGGCCTCGCCGCCTACGCGACGAGCTACCTCTCCCCTGGTGTCGTCACCGTGACGACGGCCGGCAACCTCTACGTCGGCGTCGCCGGTGAGGATGACGTGCCAGCACGTTATGTCGCGTCGGTGCTGAACCCCGTCATTCCCACGACGGTCGTGCAGAACTTCGTGGGCGCGCAGTGGACGAAGCTCATCATCAACCAGGTCAACGCTCTCCCTGCGATCACGGGTCTGAGCGTGCAGGAGGTCGTCGCCGATGCTCGGCTGCGTCGCATCATGACGGCGAGCATGCGTGAGGCGGTGCGCACGGGCCTGCGCCGGAAGGTCCGTTTCGTGTCACTGCAGGGCCTCGGGCACCGGTCATTGCGACTCTTTGCCGCGCTTCCCCTCGCGATCGGTGGGGCGCTCCCCTCGCTTATGAGTGCCAGGATCGGGAAAGTTCCGAATCCGGGATCGACTCTGCAGAGCATCCGTCGCGGTCAGGCGACCGAGATCGATTACCTGAACGGCGCCGTCGTGCGCGAAGCCGAGTTGGTTGGTTCCACGGCACCCGTGAATGCGCTGCTCGTGACGCTCGTGCACGACGTGGAGGACTCGGGCGATTTCCTCACGGCCGACCACGTGTGGTCTCGCTTCCGCGCGCTCTAACAGCTGTCGGCGAAGATTCGGCGCGGCCGCTCGGCATCGGTGTTGTCGACGATTGCTGAAGCGCGCGTGCGAGGGTTCGCCTCGGCGAGGTACAGGCGTTCCCCGCCGGCGTAGCGCTCGCTGCGCGGCGCGGCGCCGTCCACGGTGGCGCAGCGCTCTCGTGCCTTGTCTACGTCGACGTCGAGCCACACCGAGAAGTGCCACAGCCCACGCAGTTCCGGCCGCCCGAGGAAGGGCCCGTCGACAATGAGGGTCGCGTCCTGCGGCCCGGTCTTCCATTCCATGACAACGGGGGTGTCCCGCTGGGCGTCGAACGCCGCAGTGACGAACCCCGCACTCCCACCGAGACGGAACGGTTCGATGAGCACACGCCGAAACTGGTCGTAGTCATACGAATCCTGGTAGTAGCCCTCCGCCGAATCGACCCCGCGCACCAGTCGCTCGGACTTCGGTCGCAGGAAGTCGTCGATGGATGCCCGAAACACGGCGTGCCCGTTGCGACCGAGTCGCTCGGCGAGGGCATCCGCGAAGGCCGCACGACACGACCCGTCGAGTCCGTCGACGGACAGCAGAGTGCGACCGCGCGTGTAGAACCCGAGGAACTCGTCGGCGAGTGAATCGAAGAACGCCCTTTTGTCGGCGGACCACAGCGGCATGCGGTCAGTCTAGTTTTCGACCGTGATTAGGGTGAGGGGATGGACATCGCCACGCCGCTCGGAGAGTGGTTCAACCGCGAGGGACGTGACCTGCCGTGGCGTCGCCCCGGGTTCGGCGCGTGGGGCATCCTCGTGAGCGAGGTCATGCTGCAACAGACTCCGGTCGCCCGCGTCATCCCGCGGCTGGCTGAGTGGCTTGCCCGCTGGCCGACTCCGGCGGATCTCGCTTCAGCACCACCGGGAGACGCGGTTCGCGCGTGGGACCGACTGGGTTACCCCCGGCGGGCTCTGCGATTGCACGCCGCAGCGACGGCGATCACCGAAGAGCACGGCGGTGTTGTTCCCCGGGACCTCGATGCCTTGCTCGCTCTACCGGGCATCGGGGAGTACACGGCTCGAGCCGTGGCCGCCTTCGCGTTCGGGGACCGTCACCCCGTCGTGGACACCAACGTGCGGCGTGTGCTCGCTCGCGCGATCGCCGGTCAGGGAGAACCGGGCCCGCCATCAACCCGACGCGATCTCGCGGCCATGGAAAGTGTTCTTCCCGAGAATCTCGACGCAGCACGTCTGACCAATGCCGCCGTCATGGAACTCGGCGCCGTCATCTGCACGGCCCGTTCACCTCGTTGCGACGCGTGCCCCATTAGCGACGTGTGCCGTTGGCGCGCCGCGGGTTACCCGCCGTACAAGGGAACACGGGCGACCGTCCAACCTCGATTCGAGGGCAGCGACCGCCATGTTCGCGGCCTCATCATGGCCGAGCTCCGCGCTAGCGAGATTCCGGTCACGGCGACGGAGATCGCTCGTGTGTGGGCGGACGACGCACAGCGCGACCGAGCCCTACAGAGCCTGATAGCCGACGGTCTCGCCGAACCGACCCAGGACGGCTTCACCCTTCCTGCCTAGGCTGGGAACGTGCCAGAACTGCCGGAGGTTCACGCTCTCGAGGTCGACCTACGTCGCAAACTCGCGGACCGTATCGTTGCACGCCTGGACGTCGTCGATTTTTCTGCGCTCAAGACGTTCGACCCACCTGTTTCAGTCCTTGAGGGTTTGCCCGTGCTGAGCGTTGAGCGACACGGAAAGTTTCTGGACTTCGGCATCGGCAACTACCACCTCGTTGTCCACCTCGCCCGTGCCGGCTGGGTGCGCTGGAAGGATTCGGTTACCCCCGAGAGGCCTCGTCCCGGCCGCGGGCCGCTGTCGGCGCGCCTGCTGCTGGACGACGGCAGCGCGCTCGAGTTCACCGAGGCCGGCACAAAAAAGAGCCTTCAGTTGCACATTGTTCGGGACCCCGCGGATGTTGCGGGTGTGGCTCGGCTCGGGCCGGACCCGCTCGACCCCGCATTCACGGTGGACGTGCTGCAGGGCATCCTGAACGGACAGGGGCGAGCGCAGATCAAGGGTGTCCTGCGCAATCAGTCCCTCGTCGCGGGGATCGGTAACGCCTACTCCGACGAGATCCTGCACCGCGCGCGGATGTCGCCGTTCACCCCAGCGACCATGCCGCCGGAGCGTGTCGCTGCGCTCTACGACGCGCTCACGTCCACCCTGCGCGAGGCGGTCGAGCGAGCCGACGGGGTGCCGGCGAGCGAACTCAAAGGGGAAAAGAAGTCGAACCTGCGTGTCCACGGGCGGACCGGTGAGGCATGTGCCGTGTGTGGAGACACGATCCGCCAGGTGATCTACAGCGATTCGACCTTCCAGTACTGCCCGACGTGTCAGACGGGCGGAGTGCCGCTTGCCGATCGAGTGCTCTCGAGGTTGCTGAAGTGACGGCGCTCGCCGACCTGCTCGCGCACGTGGTTCTCGAACTCTCCGCGGCGGCCGTTCCCGACGAGGCTCTCGGTCAGCTTCGCGAGGCCCGGCGGCTGGGGCCCATCACGCGCCCGCCGGCCTTTGTGGCGGTCGGACGCGCGTGGCGATTGGGCGATCTGCTGGTCACGAGCGACGGACGATTACTCGCCACCGGTCACGTGGTGCGGGCCATCGTGCCCAAGGATTTCGCGGCAAACAAGGGGCCAGCCGAGGCGCAACGCCGGGAGTTGCAGCGCGCGGCGGCGAGGGGGAAGTTTCGACCCGGCGAGTCGGTCAACTACGGCTTCCGGGATGCTGTGGGCGACACCGTCGTCGAACGGGACGGCCGCTACATCCTGCGGCTCAGCTACGCCGATGTCCCGCTCGAAACGTACCTGAGCGACCGGGTGCGTCTGGCGATAGCTCCCGGGCCCGACTGAGCACTACGATCGCGGCATGACGGATGCCGTGCGCCGACGCTCCACCCGCGTGCCCAAGATCATCGCCATTGCGGGGCTCGCCGGGATGCTCGTGCTGTGGGTTCTGGAAGTGCAGGCGCTCACGTGGGAATCCGGCGACAGGGTTTTGCACCTGAACTACATCGGAATCGCGGTGTGCGTGGTCATCTCGGTCGCCGCGGCGTTATGGATCGCTCGCAGCACCCGTAGGGCGGGAGCGATCGTGGTGCTCGTGGTGAGCATCCTCATCAACCCGATCTGGCTGTTGCTCCTGATCCGGGCGCTCGGCTGAAACGTGCTTAGTTGTCGTCTTCGTCGTCGATGACCCGCGGCTTGACGTACGGATCTTCGTCGCCCGCGTAGCTCGCCTTTTTCGCGAGGTTCTCCACTTTGGCGTCTCGCGCAGCGGCTTCGTTGAGCAGCGTCTCGATGAGGGCCGCATTCTCGGGGATACCGTCAGGGATGAACTCGAGGGACGGGGTGAGCCGCGCGGTGATGTTTTTGCCCACCTCGCTACGGAGCATGCCCGTCGCGGACTTGAGTGCGGCGGCGGTGTCGGCTCGCTCCTCGTCCGATCCGTACACGGTGTAGAAGATCGAGGCGTGCTGAAGGTCGCCGGTCACTCGCACATCGGTGATCGTGACGAAGCCCAGGCGTGGGTCTTTGACACCGCGTTCGAGCGCCTGCGCAACGATGACCTTGATTCGGTCGGCCATCTTCGCCGCCCGTGCTGCATCCGCCATGTTCTTCCCTCTCCCGTCCTGCCGCGCGATTAACGGAGGTGGGGTGCCGGAACTCAGCTCCTGGGCTCTTGAGCAATACGCAGTATTGCGAACCTGCCCAGGCGCTGAGTTCCGGCACCCCGCCGGCTCACGTTAGACCCGCGGCTTTTCCTTCATTTCGATCGTCTCGATCTCGTCGCCGACCTGGATGTCGTTGAACTTGCCGAGTCCGATTCCGGCCTCGAAGTCCGTACGAACCTCGGTGACGTCGTCCTTGAAGCGGCGCAGGCTCTCGATCGTGAGGTTGTCGCCGACGACGACGCCATCGCGGATGACGCGTGCCTTCGCGTTTCTAGTGATCGTGCCGGACCGCACCACGACACCCGCAATGTTGCCGACCTTGGACGAGCGGAAGATCTCGCGGATCTCGGCCACACCGGACTGCACTTCTTCGAACTCGGGCTTGAGCATTCCCTTGAGGGAGTTCTCGATCTCCTCGAGTGCCGAGTAAATGACCGAGTAGAAGCGCACGTCGACACCTTCGCGCTGGGCGCGCTCGCGCGCCTTCGTGTCGGGCCGGACGTTGAATCCGATGATGATGGCGTTGTCGATCGTGGCGAGGTTGACGTCGCTCTCGGTGACGGCACCAACACCGCGGTGGATGATGCGCAGCTGCACGCTGTCGTCGACCTCGATCTTGAGGAGTGCGTCCTCGAGCGCCTCGACGGCACCGGAGACGTCACCCTTGATGATGAGGTTGAGGGCTTCGACCTTGCCGTCTTCGAGGGCCTTGGTGAAGTCTTCGAGGCTGATGCGCTTGCGAGCCTTCGCCAGCATCGCGTTGCGCTCGACCGCTTCACGCTTTTCGGCGATCTGTCGGGCAGTGCGGTCCTCTTCCGTGACGATGAACGTGTCACCGGCGCGCGGCACCGTGGACAGTCCCTGCACCTGAACGGGGCGCGACGGGAAGGCCTCCTCGACGGTTGCGCCGTTCTCATCCATCATCGCGCGGACGCGGCCGTAGGCCGTTCCGGCGACGATGGCGTCACCGACACGGAGGGTTCCCGACTGGATGAGCACCGTGGCGACGGCACCGCGACCCTTGTCGAGCTTGGCTTCGATGGCGACACCGCGGGCGTCCTTGTTGGGGTTGGACCGCAGGTCGAGACCGGCGTCGGCGGTGAGGAGCACCGCGTCGAGCAGCTTGTCGATGCCGAGGTTGTTCAGTGCCGACACGTCGATGAACATCGTGTCGCCGCCGTACTCTTCGGCGATGAGGCCGAACTCGGTGAGCTGCTGACGCACCTTCGCCGGGTTGGCACCCTCCTTGTCGACCTTGTTGACCGCCACCACGATGGGCACGTTCGCTGCCTGTGCGTGGTTGAGCGCCTCCACCGTCTGCGGCATGATGCCGTCGTCGGCGGCGACCACGAGGATCGCAAGGTCGGTCACTTGCGCACCGCGGGCACGCATGGCGGTGAACGCTTCGTGACCGGGGGTGTCGATGAAGGTGATCGCGCGCTCGATGCCCTCGTGCTCGGTCCACACCTGGTAGGCACCAATGTGCTGGGTGATGCCACCGGCCTCGCCGGCGACGACGTTGGCCTTGCGGATGGCGTCGAGCAGCTTGGTCTTTCCGTGGTCGACGTGACCCATGACGGTGACGACGGGCGGACGGATCTCGAGATCCTCGTCCGTCTCGTCCTCGAGCTCCTGGTCGAGGTCGAGGTCGAAGCCCGCGAGGAGCTCCTTGTCCTCGTCCTCCGGGGAGACCATCTCGATTTTGTAGCCGAGCTCGTCGGCGAGCACCTCGAAGGTGCCCTCGTCGAGGGATTCGGTCGCGGTCGCCATCTGTCCGAGGTGGAAGAGGGCCGTCACGAGGCTTCCCGGCTGAACACTCAGGCCGGTCAGCGTCTCCAGCTTGTCGGCGAGGTCCGAGATCGAGGCGCCACGGCGCAGACGGATGATCGTCTTGCCGTCACCGCGGGGAACGGCAACGCCGCCGAGCGAGGGGGCTTCCCTCAGCTCGAACTCTGCGCGCTTCGTCCGCTTCGACTTACGTGCCTTGCTCTTTCCGCCGCCGCGACCGAAGGCACCCGCGGTTCCACCGCCGGGTCCGCGTCCGCGACCGCCGCCTGCCGGCGGACGGTTCGGGCCGAAGTTGCTACCGGGAGCGCCGGGACGGAAGCCACCGCCGCCAGCTCCACCGGGACGCGGTGCACCGGGACGCTGCTGGAAGTTGCCGCCACCGGGGCCACCCGGACGCTGCTGGAACCCGGGGCGCGGCCCCTGGCCGGGGCCACCGGGACGCGGTGCGCCCGGACGCGGTGCGCCGGGTCGGGGCATCCCCTGGTTCGACGAGAACGGGTTGTTGCCGGGGCGCGGAATGCCGGGGCGTCCCATTCCCTGGTTCGACGAGAAGGGGTTGTTGCCGGGGCGCGGTGCGCCAGGGCGGGGGATGTTGCTGGGGCGGGGGGCATCCGTCGGCTTGGGAGCCGTAGCTGCTGCCGCGGCCTCCGCCTGTGCCTGACGCTCAGCGACCGTTAGGGGTGCTGCCGGAGTCGGCGGCGCGTCTGCCGCTGGCGCGCTTGGTGCGGGGTCGGCAGGCTTCGGCGCGGGCTTCGGCGCGGCCTTGGGTGCAGCCTTGGGCTTTTCGGCAGCGGGAGCCGGCTTGATGCCGTCCGCCTCGAGAGCGGCCTTGACGCGGCGCGCAACGGGCGGCGCAACACTGGAGGACGGTCCCTTGACGAACTCGCCCATGTTCTTGAGCTTCTCAAGAACGACTTTCGATTCGATGCCGAGCTCGGAAGCGATCTCGTGCACGCGTGGGTTTGCCACATTTCTCCTGTTCTAGGCCTGCGCCCAGAAACAGGGGCAGGCGATTAGCGGACGGGTCTCATTTCGAGCCGCTCATTAGTTGTCCATAGGTCAATCAGCCTGTTCGTTCGGATGACTCGGTCGAGCCATCTACTGCTGCACGTACGTCGCTCGCGTCCAGCGCTTTGCTCGCTCGAAAGGCTCGGGTCCAGGCCCGCCGCTTTTCCGCAGCTTCCACGCAGTCGAGTGTGGGATGGACCCACGCTCCTCGCCCGTCGAGACTCGCGGACGGATCCGGAATCACGCGCCCGTCCCTGACGACCAGACGTAAAAGAGCGGAGCGGTCATCTCGGTTTCGGCAGCCGACGCACGTTCGTGCGGGTTCCATCTTACCCCCGGTTGCTGCTGGAGTGCTGACCTCAGGATTCGAGGATGCTGTCGGGTTGGATGTCGATGCGCGCTCCGGTGAGTTTGGCAGCCAATCGGGCGTTCTGACCCTCTTTGCCGATGGCGAGGGACAACTGGTAGTCCGGTACGAGCGCGCGCACGGCCTTCGTTGATTCGTCGATCACGAACGAGCTGGAGACCTTCGCCGGGGAGAGAGCGTTCGCAACGAAGGTCGCCAGGTTCTCTGAGTAGTCGACGATGTCGATCTTCTCGTTATTGAGTTCCGCGGTCACAGCACGAACGCGCTGACCCAGCTCACCGATGCACGCGCCCTTTGCGTTGACTCCGGGCTCCGTGGCTCGAACAGCCATCTTGGTTCTGTGGCCCGCCTCACGCGCGAGGGACGTGATCTCGACGATCCCGCTCGCGATCTCGGGCACCTCGAGGGCGAAGAGCTTCCGGACGAGCGCCGGGTGTGTGCGGCTTACCGTGATCTGCGGCCCCTTCACACCCTTGCTGACGGCGGTGACGTACACACGGATGCGAGTCCCGTGAGCGTACTCCTCACCAGGAACCTGCTCCTCCGGAGGCAGGATGGCTTCGACCGTTCCGAGGTCAACGTGGATCATCCGGGGATTCGGACCCTGCTGGATCACACCCGCGACGATGTCGCCCTCGCGCCCCTTGAACTCGCCGAGAACGTGATCGTCGGCGATGTCGCGCAGGCGCTGGTTGATGACTTGCTTGGCCGCGAAGGCGGCGATACGACCGAAGTCGCTGGGGCTGTCTTCGGCCTCGCCGATGATCGCGCCGTCCTCGTCGCGCTCCGGAACCCACACACTCACGTGGCCGGTCTTGCGATCGAGAACCACGCGCGCGGCGCTCGTGTCCGTCTCGCCAATGTGCTTGAGGTAGGCGGTCTGGATCGCCTGCTCGATGATCTGGACGAGTTCGTCGAAGGGGATCTCGCGCTCGCGCTCCATGAGGCGCAGCACGCTCAGGTCGATGTCCACTGAGGGGCCTCCGCTATTCGTGATGTCTGGCTCGATCGGCGGTGGCCGACGGCGTCGGTCCAGTTTAGCGCGGAGGCCTACAGTGTTCGTGTGGGTCGCAGCATCCGATTGATCGCTCTCGTCTGTGCTGTCGCGCTGATCTCGGGGTGCGCAAGCGATCTCCGGTCGGCCCCCATCGAGGCCGACGACGATTTCGGCACCGTCGAGGTGTTCGCTGTTGACGGCGATGGGATGCTCGAACCCGACGCGAGCGGACTAGCCGAGCACGTGTGGTCGACCTTCACGCGTGTTGCCACTCCGGAGTTCGCCGGACGTACCGTCAGCGAGTACCGCGTGGGAGACGCACCGGACAGCGACACCATGGCTTACGTCTTTCAAGCCGACGATCCGACCCTGTGGGTGTTGGCAGCGAACCTCTCGACGAGCGACGACGACACCCTTCTCATCCCGACATTGATCCACGAGTACGCGCACATCATCACCCTCTCCCCGAGCGAGGTCGACCCGGACACCGTGTCTTGTCCCACCCTCGATCTCGACGAGGGATGCGCGAACCTCGACTCGGTCCTCCTGACCTTCTACGACCACTTCTGGGCAGGGTACGGAGATGACGCCCCTGCGCCCGGCAATTCGGACAGTGACGCCGCGTATGAGTTCTACCGGGAACACGAGAACGATTTCGTGAGCGATTACGCGGCGACCAACGTCGTCGAAGATCTCGCCGAGAGTTTCATGACGTTCGTGCTGGAACCGCGGCCAACCGGCGATACCGTAATCGCGCGAAAACTCGAGTTCTTCTGGTCGTATCCGGACTTCGTCACAACACGAGAGCGCATCCTGGCGGAATTCACCGCGGAGATCGGGCCCGTCGACTAGGCGATAAGTGCGGCGCCCAATTCCTCGATCGCGACCGACGTGCGCTCCCCCGTGCGGCGATCCCACAGTTCGACTCGGCCGTCGGCCGCGTCCCGGCCGACGATGACAATGACCGGCACACCGAGCAGTTCCGCGTCGCCGAACTTCACACCAGGTGACACCTTCGGACGGTCATCGAAGAGCACGTCGAAACCGCTCTCCTCGAGGGACCCCACGATGACCTCGGCCGTCGCGTACACGGTCTCATCACGGCCGGTCGCGATGACGTGCACGTCGAAGGGGGCAACGTTCTTCGGCCAGATGAGTCCCTTCTCGTCGTTGTTCGACTCCGCGATGACAGCCATGATGCGCGTCACGCCGATGCCGTAGGAACCCATCGTGACGGTGACGAGCTTGCCGTTTTCGTCGAGCACCTTGAGGCCGAGCGCCTCCGCGTACTTGCGGCCGAGCTGGAACACGTGGCCGATCTCCATGCCACGCGCCAATTCGACGGGCCCCGAGCCATCCGGAGCTGGATCGCCCGCGAGCACCTCCGCAACCTGAACGATTCCGTCGGTCTGGAAGTCACGACCGGCGACGAGGCCGAACACGTGTCGCCCATGCTCGTTGGCACCCGTGATCCAGCCACTGCCGTCGGAGACTCGCGGGTCGACGACGTAACGGATGCCCGTCACAGACTTCTCGCCGAGCACGGGCCCAGCGGCCGACCACGGACCGATGTAACCCTTCACCAGGCCGGGGTTCTTCGCGAAGTCAGCCTCCGTGGCCGCCTCGACGATCGCCGGAGCGAAGGCGACCTCGGCGCGCTTCATGTCAACGTCACGGTCTCCCGGGAGCCCGACAACCACGAGTTCGCGATTGCCCTTGAGGTCGGTCAAGGCCAGAACGATGTTCTTGAGCGTGTCGGCGGCGGTCCAGGCACGTCCGTCCGGTCGCGGGTGCTTGGCATTCGCGACGTCGACGAGGGTCGCGATGGTCGGCGTGTCCGGGGTGTCGAGCACCTCGGCGGGGGTGAGACCCTCGTAGGCGCGTGCGGGCGGGGCTGCCGTCGTGAAGGCCTCAACGTTGGCCGCGTATCCTCCGTCGGAGCGCACAAACGTGTCCTCCCCGATCGGCGTCGGGTGCAGGAACTCCTCCGACTTGGATCCACCCATTGCCCCGGCATCCGCCTTGACGATGACGTACTCGAGGCCCAGGCGCTGGAAGATGCGCTCGTAAGCATCACGATGCTGCTGGTAGCTGACGTCGAGACCGGCATCCGTGTAGTCGAACGAGTAGCTGTCCTTCATCGAGAACTCGCGGCCGCGCAGGAGACCTGCGCGCGGGCGAGCCTCGTCGCGGTACTTGTCCTGGATCTGGTAGATCGACAGCGGCAGGTCTTTATAGCTCGAGTAGAGGTCTTTGACGAGGAGCGTGAAGACCTCTTCGTGAGTCGGAGCGAGGAGGTAGTCAGCATCCTTGCGGTCTTTGAGCCGGAAGATTCCGTCGCCGTACTCCGTCCACCGACCGGTGATCTCGTAGGGCTCGCGCGGCAGGAGCGCCGGGAAGTGCACCTCTTGCGCACCGAACGCCTCGAGCTCCTCGCGGATGATCTTCTCGATCTTGCGGCGCACCTTCAGGCCGAGCGGCAACCACGCGAAGACACCTGGTGCCTGACGGCGGATGTAACCGGCTCGTACGAGCAGTCGGTGACTTGCCACCTCTGCATCGACGGGGTCCTCGCGGAGGGTGCGGACGAAAAGCTGGGAGAGGCGCGTAGACACCTGCCCATGTTACTTGCGCGTCGCCACGCTCCGGTCTGACGCAGAACGTTGGACTGCGGCATGCGAACAGTCGATCGTCGTCAGGTCGCCGAGGCTGGGGATGGACTCCACCGGCTCGAGCCCACGGCGGGAAGACTCACCGGATGCGTCGACCCACTCCACTGCCTCCCGCGCTTCACGCCGCAGGATTTACCGTCGCCGAAGCTCGGGAAGCATGCGTCGGAGAAGGTCGACTACGTTCGTCAGACCTGACGAGCCCGTTCTACGGCGTGCGGTCTTCGAGCCAACCGAGCACGGTCCTGGCGCTCGCACGGGCGCTGCACTCGCGTATGACGCCCGACCAATATTTCAGCCACACGACCGCAGCGATCCTGCTCGGGCTCCGGATGCCGGAGGGCTTCCGTGAGCCAACACTGCACGTCACCTCGGTTCGACCGCGCCGGGCCCCTCGCCTCAGCGGGGTGTCGGGCCACGACTCCGGGCCCCGAGACCTGGTCTGGCTGGATGGGATCCCCGTGCTCAACCCGATCGACACGTGGCTTCAGCTCGCGGCGAGATTTGGCCTCGATGATGTGATCGTCATGGGCGACGGTCTCGTCAGACGGTTGCGCCCGATCACGACGCTGGAGCGACTCGGTGAACTCATCCACGGTTACCGCGGGCGAGGAAGCCGTCGCCTCCGCGATGCCATCTCTCTGATGCGCCACGCCACCGACTCTGCACGCGAGACGACGCTGAGGCTGGTCGTCGTCCGCGCCGGGTTCCCGGAACCCGAGGTCAACGGGGTGATCCGCAACCGACACGGAGCCGTCGTCGCCCACGGCGATCTTGTGTTCCGTCCTTTTCGCACCATCCTGGAGTACGAGGGCCGTCACCATGGCGAGAGTGAGCGACAGTTTTCCATCGACATCGCGCGGCTTGATGAACTCATGGACGAGGAATGGCGTGTCATCCGAGTCGACAAGGCTCTCATGGCACGACGAGCGACTCTCCTGGGAAAAATCGACCGCGCGCTGAGGAAGGGCGGGTGGAGTCCCACCTGACACAAAACGCTGCTCCGGATAGCCGGAAACGCCGTTCTCCGTCAGTTCGCGGTAACCACCTGCGGGCTACCGACGGCGCCGGGAGGCATCTCCGCCGCGAGACGGTTGGCCTCTTCGATAAGGGTCGCGACGATGTCTGCCTCCGGCACGGTCTTAATGACCTCGCCCTTGACGAAAATCTGCCCCTTGCCGTTACCGCTGGCCACACCGAGGTCCGCCTCGCGGGCCTCGCCGGGCCCGTTGACGACACAACCCATAACGGCGACACGAAGCGGAACGGTCATACCCTCGAGGCCCGCGGTGACGCTGTTGGCCAGCGAGTACACGTCAACCTGCGCACGACCGCAGCTCGGGCACGAGACGATTTCGAGCTTGCGCTCGCGAAGGTTGAGCGACTGCAGAATCTGCAGGCCCACCTTGACCTCCTGCGCCGGCGGGGCCGACAGTGACACACGGATGGTGTCGCCGATTCCCTCAGAGAGCAGGATGCCGAACGCCGTCGCCGACTTAATCGTGCCCTGGAACTCGGGGCCCGCCTCGGTCACACCGAGGTGCAGCGGCCAATCGCCGCGCTCGGCGAGGAGGCGGTAGGCCTTGACCATGATGATCGGATCGTTGTGTTTCACCGAGATCTTGAAGTCGTGGAAGTCGTGCTCCTCGAAGAGGCTCGCCTCCCACACCGCGCTCTCGACGAGCGCCTCGGGGGTGGCCTTGCCGTACTTCTGCAGGAGGCTCGGCTCGAGCGATCCGGCGTTGACGCCGATGCGGATGCTCACGCCAGCGTCCTTCGCCGCCTTGGCGATGGCACCGACCTGGTCGTCGAACTTCTTGATGTTGCCGGGGTTGACGCGCACAGCGCCGACGCCCGCGTCGATGGCCGCAAACACGTACCGCGGCTGGAAGTGAATGTCCGCGATGACCGGAATCTGGCTCTTCATCGCGATGATCTTGAGCGCGTCAGCGTCATCCTGGTGCGGAACCGCAACACGCACGATGTCGCAACCGGAGGCGGTGAGTTCGGCGATCTGTTGGAGCGTCGCGTTGATGTTGGTGGTCTGCGTCGTCGTCATCGACTGCACGCTCACGGGGAAGTCGCTACCGACCCCGACTTTGCCGACGTGGATCTGTCGGGTCTTGCGGCGGGGGGCGAGGGTTTCGGGGACCTTCGGCAAACCGAGATTGACTGCTGGCACGACTCAAGCCTACGGCTTACAGGATGGAGATCGGCTTGACGATATCGGCATACGCGAGCAGCAACGTCATGCCGGCGAGAATGATCGAAACCACGAGCGTGACGGGGATGAATCGCGCCGTATCTACGGGCCCCGGATCGGGTTTGCCCCGCAAGGCCGCGAACTTGCGACGAATCGCCTCCCACAGCGCACCAGCCACGTGTCCTCCATCGAGCGGGAGGAGCGGGATGAGGTTGAACACAAAGAGCGCGATGTTGAGGGATGCCAGGAGCTGCACGAGCGTCGCGGCGCGATCGGCCACGGGCGCTGCGCTCAGGCTCGTGACCTCGCCAGCGATTCGCCCGATCCCAACGACTCCGATCGGGCCGTTCGGGTCCCTCTCCTCGGGACCGAAGGCCGCGATGGCGATGTCGACGAGTCTCTGAGGAAGGGTGATGACGATCTGGACGACGCGTACGACGTTGTCACCGACCGCGGGGAGCACTGCCGTCACGGGCTGTTGCACGTTGACCGTTGCCGGCCCGATCCCGAGGAACCCGACCTCCTCCGTGATCGGGTTGCCGTCGGCATCCTCGGCAATCTCGCCCGTGGCCGTTGTCGCATAACGCTCGGACAGGAGAGGCACGGCGCGCAGCGTGACGTCGGACCCGCCCCGCTCGACCACGAAGGTGAGTTCTTCGCCGGGAGACTCCCTGATGATTTCCGTTGCCTGCGTCCACTCCTCGATCGCCTGACCATCGATACTCACGATGCGGTCGCCAGGTTCGATGCCCGCGGCGAGCGCGGGCGACGCGGCATCCCCGGGAGCGCACTCCTGACTCGAGCTCGAAGCCGGGATCACACACTCGTTGACGCGACCGATCGTCGTACTGAGCTGCGGGATGCCGAACCCACACAGCACGATCGCGTACAGCAGCACACCGAGCAGAAGGTTCATGACGGGTCCACCGAGCATGATGATGATGCGCTTGGGGACGGGCAGCCGGTAGAAGGCTCTACTCTCGTCGACGTCGACGAGAGTGTCCGCGCTCAGCTGTCGAGCATCCTGAACGAGGGTGTCGAAGATGCTTGTGGTCGCGGTTCGACTGCGCCCGCCCGGCCGGCGAGGCGGGAACATCCCCGCCATGGAGATGTATCCGCCGAGTGGCAGCGCCTTGATTCCGTACTGTGTTTCGCCACGACGGAACGACAGCACGGTCGGCCCGAAACCGATCATGTACTGACTGACGCGCACACCGAACTTTTTCGCGGGGAGCAGATGCCCCACTTCGTGAAGTCCGATGGACAACGCCAGTCCCACGAGCACGATCAGGATGCCGAGAACGTACAGCAGTACCGATTCCACGGCGTCAGATTACCCAGTTCATGCTGACAACAGGCTGTCGGCCGCCGAACGCGCCCACCGTTCCGCCGCGAGGACGCCGTCAAGACTCAGCTCGCCGCCCTGGTGCTCGCCGACAACTCGTTCGATGGTCGGCACGATGTCGAGGTAGCCGATAGCCCCGGCGTGGAAGGCCATGACCGCCTGCTCATTGGCGGCGTTGAAGACGGCAGGGAACGTCCCCCCGGCCTCGCCGACCAGCTTGGCGAGGCGAACGGCGGGAAATGCCTCCTCGTCGAGCGGGGCAAACGTCCACTCACTCGCGGTCGTCCAGTCGAGGGGCACCCCGACACCGGCAACGCGGTCCGGCCATCCAAGACCGAGCGAGATGGGAAGTCGCATGTCGGGAGGGCTCGCCTGCGCGATCGTCGAACCGTCGACGAACTCCACCATGGAGTGGACGATGGATTGCGGATGCACCGTCACCTCGATGCGGTCGTACGGCACGTCGAATAGCAGATGGGCCTCGATCACCTCGAGACCCTTATTGACGAGCGTCGATGAGTTCGTCGTGACCACCAGGCCCATGTCCCACGTGGGGTGGGCGAGGGCTTCCGCGGGAGTCACCTGTGCGAGCGAGTCGCGACTGCGGCCGCGAAACGGCCCGCCGGAAGCGGTGAGGATGAGACGGCTCACCTCGGAGGCAGAGCCCGAGCGTAGGGCCTGCGCGATAGCCGAGTGCTCGGAGTCGACGGGAACGATCTGACCGGGAGCGGCGACGGATGTCACGAGGTCGCCGCCCACGATGAGGCTCTCCTTGTTGGCGAGAGCCAGGGTCGCTCCCGCGTCGAGCGCGGCGAGGGTCGGTGCGAGGCCTACCGACCCCGTGATGCCGTTGAGGACGACATCGGCACGCACGCTGCGAACGAGTCGTGCAGCGTCATCCGCTCCGAGCGCCGTCTCGGTGACGCCGAAACGCTCCGCTTGCTCGGCCACCATGTCGGCGTTCGACCCCGCGGCCAACCCCACAACGCGGAAGCGTTCGGGATTGGCCGCGATGACATCGAGCGCCTGAGTTCCTATCGAGCCCGTGGAGCCCAGGAGGATGACGTCGCGCACGTCACCTAGCCGAGTCCGAGAATGTCCACAACAAAGACGAGCGTGTCGGTACCACCGATGTCCTCGCCTGCACCCGCTTCCCCGTAACCGAACTCGGGCGGGATCACCGCGAGAACCTGAGAGCCGACGGTCTGACCGACGAGCGCCTGAGTGAAGCCCGGGATCACTCCGTTGACGTTGAACGTTGCGGGCTCGCCGCGCTCCCAGCTGGAGTCGAACGTCACGCCGGTGTTCCAGTTCAGGCCTTCGTAGTGAACAACCACGTCAGCGCCGTCGGTGACCTCGGGGCCGTCGCCCTTCTTGAGCACTGCAATCTGCAGGTCGGTGGGCGGTGCGCTGTCGGGAAGGGTGATGGTCGGACGCCCATCGGCGTCGAGCTCCACGGTCGGGAGGCCCGGGGTCGGCTCCTGGTCCTCTCCGTTCGCACGGGGAAGTGCGGGCTCCGGTGCCTCGGCGACCTCAATGATGTCGACAACAAAAACGAGGCTCTCGTCGGCTGCGACTCCCAGCGTCTCTTGTCCGGCGTCGCCGAACGCGTCGATCGCGGGCACAACTCCGACCACACGGGAGCCCACGGTCGAGCATTCGAGAGTCTTGACGATGCCAGGAAGCAGGGCTGCCTCATCGAGCGTGAACTCGGCGACCGGCGTCTCGCCGTACTCGGTCGAGTCGAGCTCTTCGCCGCTCTCACCGTTGAAGACCTTGTATTCCACGAGCACGGTGTCGCCCTCGACAACCGTCTCACCGTCGCCCTGAATTGCGACGGTGCGCTGGGTCTCCTCGGCGGACACGGGGCTGGGGATCGTCACCTCGGGGGCAGCTCCGAAGTCGCCGCTGACCTCGATCGAGTCCGAGACCGAACCGGACGGCGTCGTCGGGCAGTCGGGAGTGGAAGCGCCGGGAGCGCAGGCGGCGAGCGACATCACCAGCCCAGCCGAGAGAAGAAGTGGGGTTGCTGCGCGCACGAGGGCACCTTTCGAGGGGGAATTGAGCGGAATGTCTCCCCTATCCTTGCCTACTCCGGCTGAGTCGTGGGTGTGGCTTTGCCTGCCACAACCTGGATGGTGGGCTCATGGGCTACCGGAAAGGCGAGCGACGCGTTGATGAAACACAACTTCGCGGCGTCATCGTGCAGCCTGCGAGCCCGATCGGGGTCACCCGCTGAGATCGTCACCTCGGGTCGCAGGGTCGCCGACACGAAGGCACCGCCGCCGTCGGCGTTTGTGCGAAGCAGGCCGGTGGCGGCATCCGCGTAACTTTCGACAACGACCCCCTCGCGCGTGGCCACGTAGAGGTAGCTCAAGAGGTGACACTGCACGAGCGAGGCGATCAAGAGCTGCTCCGGATTCCATCGATCGTGCGCCCCGTGGAATGGCTTGTCGGCTGACGCGAGGATGCTCGGCAGACCGTCCACGGAGATCTCGGTATCGCGCCCAAACGCCCGCGGACCCGACGTACCGGTACCTCGATTGCCCAGCCAGCGCACGTCCACGCGGTAGTGATGGTCTGTTCGCATCGCGTCCTGAGCCTTCTGCCCGCCGGGGGCGAATAAACTTGGCCTCATTATGACTGACACCACCGTTGCCACCGGCACCCCCGACACCTCGGCACCAGTAACCCAGGAGCGGCGGGTGGTCACGGCGATCCCGGGACCCAAGTCGCAGGAGCTCCACGCACGCCGTCTCGAGGTGGTCCCCGTCGGTGTGACCGCCGCCCTCCCCGTCTACATCGAGCGAGCCCACGGGGCGATCGTGGTCGACGTCGACGGCAACCAGTTCATCGACCTCGGCGCCGGAATCGGCGTGACGACCATCGGTCACACCAACGATGCAGTGGTGGCCGCCGCCACAACCCAGCTCGACAGCGTCATCCACACCCTGTTCACGATCACGCCGTACGAGTCCTATGTCCGTGTCGCGGAGCTGCTCGCCGCGCACACACCGGGCGACTTCGCGAAGAAGACCGTCCTCGTGAACTCGGGCGCCGAAGCCGTGGAGAACGGCGTCAAGATCGCCCGCAAATACACGGGCAAAAACGGGGTCGCCGTGCTCGACCACGCCTACCACGGTCGTACCAACCTCACGATGGCCATGAACTTCAAGGCTGCCCCGTACGCGACCGGCTTCGGACCGCTCGCCGGCGACGTGTACCGCGCTCCGAACTCGTACCCGTTCCACGACGGACTCTCCGGGTCGGAGGCGGCACGCCGCACGATCTCGTACCTCGAGAAGACCGTCGGCGCGGACGACCTCGCGTGCCTCGTCGTCGAGCCCATCCAGGGCGAGGGCGGTTTTGTAGTGCCGGCAGAGGGCTACCTGCCCGCGCTCCAGGAGTGGTGCACCGCCAATGGCGTTGTGATGATCGCCGACGAGATTCAGTCCGGCATGGCCCGAACCGGTGCGTACTTCGCGAGTGAGCACTTCGGATGGGTTCCCGATCTGGTGCTGAGCGCCAAGGGCATCGCCGGTGGACTGCCGCTCGCGGGAGTTACGGGTCGCGCCGAGATCATGGATGCCGCCCAGCCTGGCGGTCTCGGCGGAACGTTCGGCGGCAACCCCGTCGCGTGCGCCGCGGCGGTCGCAGTATTCGAACAGATCGAATCGCAGGGACTTCTCGCCGAGGGCAAGCGCATCGAGAGCGCGCTCGTCACGGGCCTGCGTGACCTGCAGGCCAAGTACCCCGTCATCGGAGACGTGCGCGGAATCGGCGCGATGATCGCCATCGAACTGATCGTTCCCGGCACCCACGAGCCCGATGCCGCTGCTGTGACAGCGGTTGCCGCCTACGCTGCGCAGAAGGGTGTGCTCCTTCTCACTGCAGGGACATACGGCAACGTCCTGCGCTTCTTGCCGAGCCTCGCGATCTCCGACGAGCTCATCGCCGAGGCCCTCGGCGTGATCGACGAGGCGTTCGCCAGCCTGTGATCGGGGAACTCCGCCCCGCCACTGCCGTCGAACTCGCCGTCGTCGAGCGTTCAGGTCTGCGCGAATCGAGCCACATCGGTGCGGCGGTGGTGCTCGACGGGGACGGCGAGACACGGGCAGAACACGGCGACGCTGGCGCACTCATCTATCCCCGTTCGACCATGAAGCTCTTCCAGGCTGTCGCGCTCCGTCGCCTCGGCGTGCACCTCGAGGGCGAGGAGCTGGTGATGTCGGCGGCGAGCCACATCGGCACACCCGATCACGTGCGAGTGGTGCGCAGCATCCTCTCGCGCGCTCGACTCACCGAAGACGCCCTACAGTGCCCCGTCGATTGGCCGATGGATGCTGCGGCGCGCCACGAGGCGGATGCACCGAGCCGCGTCACGATGGGCTGCTCCGGCAAACACGCGGCATTCCTCCTCGCGTGTGTGCACAACGGCTGGCCCGTCGACACCTACCTCCACCCCGATCATCCGCTGCAAAAAGCCATCCGCGAGACCGTCGAAGAATTTGTCGGCGAGCGCATAGTGCACAGCGGAATCGACGGATGCGGGGCGCCCGTCCACGCCATGAGCCTCCGCGCCCTCGCCAGGGGCGCCAGCCGAGTGGCGCGCGGTATCGATGACGACGCCGCGCGGCTCGCGGACGCCATCCGGCGGCACCCCTGGGTTTTGGACAATCGCGTCGTCCGCACGGTCATCACAGAGACGGGGATGGTTGCCAAGAGCGGCGCGGAGGGCGTTTTTGTTGCCGGTGAGAAGGATGGCACCGCAGTCGCGGTTCGTGTTCTCGACGGCTCACAACGTGCTCTCGCACCAGTAGCCCTCTCGTTGCTCATGCAGCACGGTGCGCTCGGTTTGGAGCTCGGCGAACGCGTCACGGCAGCAGTCACCGAGCCGGTGCTCGGAGCTGGTCTCCCCGTCGGATCGTTGTACGCGGTCGTCTGACCGAAGCTCCGGTCAGGTCGTGACCTGCATCGCGTCGATGTATTCCTTGATCGTTGGCATTCCCATCAGCCGGTCTCGGAAGAACGTGTTGATGAGGTTGATCACACGCGTCTGGGCGGCCGCGACCGTAGCGGTTCGGGCCTCCCCCGCCTCCTGATCGTCGAGCGTGCGTCGGAGCGCGAGAAGCGACTCCACGATCTCGACCTCCTCGTCGCCCTCGAGGGCGCGGATAACGTCCATCACGAGCGCGTCCGATTGTTCCTTGACCGCTTCGATCGGGATGGATGACCCCGGCACCGTCGCGTTGTCCAGCGTCGTGATGAGCGACCAGACCTGGTAGAGGATCGTCGCTGGTTCGTCGAAGAGTTCGCGAACGAACGCGGCATCGAGGTGACGGCCCGACAGACGGAAGACGTTGTACATGCGCTTGGCGGCCTTGCCATAGTTGAGCGACTTCGTGAGGTACTTCCTGACCTCGCCCTCCAGCTTCTCGACGTACTCGTCGAGGGCGTCGTCGGAGACGAAGCTCGCCACCTTGGCGAACACCGGCACGGCATCCGCGTCGAGGTAGACCTCCTGGAAGTAGGCGTCGAGGTATCCGTCGAGGGCCACGATCTCGCCGTCGGGACCCTCCCATGTCACATCGATGACGTTGCTCGCGTTGGAGAGCTGCCGCCGCTCCGGATCCGCCACCACCCAGTCGGCCTTCACCCAGCCGGGATCACGGGCGGCGTCCTCCCACCGGACAACGTGAACTGACCCGGCGCTGTGAACGTGTTGCTCTCCCGCCTCGATCTCCGCTGCCGACCAGGAGATGGGGCTGCCCGCGCGAACGGCGCGCCCACCGACCTCGCCATCGAGTGCGTACGTCCCGAGCTTGGCTTCGAGGAACTGGTACGTGGGACCTTGCAGGGTCGAGAGCACCTTCTCCCGCAGCACGGTGGCGAGGATGCCGCTGGCCTCATCTCGGGTCGCGGCGATGATGTTGAGACGCTGGAAGTAGTCCGCGTCACCCGGAAAACTCTGGATCTTAGACTGCGCGGCGGAACCCGACAGGGCGAGGGCTCCTTCGACAACACCCGCGGGTCCGGTCACTTCGACGATCTGACCGATACGCCGAAAGCGAGCCAGATCGTGGGGACTGAAATCGAGCATCGTGACCTTATGGCCGAAAGTGCCGCTCTCGGTGTCGATCTGCAGGGCATCCGGGTCCGCCTGGGCTGCCGCAATCGCCGTGAGCCACTGCGTCGTGGACTCCTCGTCGAGTTCGACCCCAAGCCTCTGGGCTGACTCGACGATACGGCGAACCTCATCGGCGGCATCGTCGATCACGGGCTGGTCCGTCACGGTGAACCTCGCTCTCAGGCGTCGTGCGCGGCGCCCGAATCCGCCAGAATCGCGCGGAACAGCGCGGCCTGGTCTCGTGCGTCGCCCAAAGCATTATGGGAGAGTGCCGACCCACCGAGGTATCGAGGCGAGAGCTCGCTCATGCTCGACTGCGCCAGGGTGGAACCGGCCTTGCCCATATAGTAGGCCTTGATGTCGACGGCGGCGTGGCCGAACGGATTGCGTCCGAGGTGACGTTCGAAGTAGTCGGCCACGAACATCCAATCGAAAGCGGCGTTGAACCCCACGAACACCGGGCGCTCGCCTTTCGGGGTCACCTCGTCGACCCATTCCGCAAACTGGCGCATAGCGACCTCGGGGTGAGTGCCGTCCTGAGCGAGTTCCTCCATCGAGAGCTTCGATACCTCGAGAGCAGCGGGAAGCGCAGCCTCGTGCTCTGGCGCGAGCTCGACGTAGAAAGACACCTCGGGCCGGTCGACGAGGCACGCACCAATCGAGAGGAGGGAGTAGAGGCTCGGGACAGGGCCGGCGGTCTCGACGTCGACGGAGATGAAGCACTCCGCTGGCTCGGGTTGGGGCATGGGCCCAACGTTATCCGTAGAGGCTGACGACCGCCTCACGGAACGCCTCCGTGTGTCTCTCAACGTCGGCGGGAGACGTCACAGGGCACATGAGCGCCATGTTGTGGAACGGTGTGATGAGGATGCCGCGATTGAGGGCGTGCAGGTGCAGGTACTGCTGCAACTCGAAATCATCGGCATCCGCTGCCTCGCGTCCGTCGCGCGGCGGCGTTGGTCGGAAGCTGTACTCCGCCCGCGCACCGAGTTGGGTGACCTGCCACGGCACGTCGAACTCGTCGATCGTCTTCTGAACGCCCACGGTCCATTCCGTGGAGCGAGCGATCATGTTGCCGAATGCGCTCTCGGTGAGCACGCGCTCGAGTGTTGCCCTCATACCCGCGAGAGAGAGGGCGTTGCCGGCGAGGGTTCCCCCCACTCCCCCGACGTCGATGTCCTCGAGGTCGAGCGACTCGCGCACGGCGTTCGAGAACTCGCGCGTCATGCCCCATGCGGCGGCGGGGATGCCCCCGCCGATGCTCTTGCCGAGCACGAGCGCATCAGGCTCCAGGCCGAGCTCGCGAGTAAGCCCACCGGCCCCCGCACTGAACGTGTGGGTCTCGTCAATGATGAGGATCGTGCCGTACCGTGTGCACAGCTCGCGCACCGCGTCGTGGTAGCCGGGATCCGGCAGCACGATACCGATGTTGGTGAGGGCCGGCTCGATGAGCAGCGCCGCAATCTCCCTGGTGCGCAGTACCGCATCGAGGCCATCAATGTCGTTGAACTGCACAACGGCCGTCGTCTCGTCGAGCGGAACCGGTGCACCGATGTTGCCTCGGCGTGAAACCACGGCACCGTCGGCGTCGAGCGTCGCATACGCCTCGTCCACCGTGCCGTGGTAGCTGAAGTCGTGCACGGCGATCTTCCGCCTGCCGGTCGACTGACGCGCGTAGCGGATGAGGCTACGGTTCGCGTCCGTTGCGGAGAGCGAGAACTGCCACACGGGGAGGGGGAAACGCGCACTCAGGAGCTCGGCCGTCGCCGCGGCATCCTCGGTGGGGAGCATAAAGGTCGAGCCGCGCCGTGCCTGCGCCTCGATCGCCGCGACGGATGCCTCGGGTGCGTGGCCGCACATGGCTCCCGTATCACCGAGGCACAGGTCGACATGATCGATGCCGTCAACACACGTGAAATGGGCTCCGCCGGCGGACTCGACGTAGACCGGCCACGGCCCCGGCCATTTCGCCATCCACAACATGGGCACACCGTCGGGCAGGTGCTCGATCGCACGCTGCCACTGGTCGGCAGATCGCGGGCGCGCCGCCCGAAACACCTCGAGCTCGCTCTCCCACGCCGCAGCCAGTCGCTCCCGGTCCTCGTACATCGTCGGTTTCGCTCCGGGTCAGCCGAGACGGGCGAGACGCTTGCGGCGAGCCGACTGGGTCACCTGACCGACGATCACCAGGACGATCGCGAGAAGGAACACTGCGGACGCGATCACGTTCGCCTCCGCCGGCACACCACGCGCGGCGGCCGTGTAGATGTAGATGGGGAAGGTCGTCACCGCGCCATTGTTGAATCGCGTGATGATGAAGTCATCGAAGCTCAGCGCGAAGGAGAGCAGTGCTGCCGCGATGATTCCCGGGAGCAACAACGGGAATGTAATACGCCAGAAGACTTGGGCGCTCGAGCCGTAGAGGTCACGGCCCGCCTCCTCGAGTGCGGGATCGAGACTGGAGATGCGCGCCTTGACCGTCACGACAACAAAACTCAGGCAGAACAACGCGTGCGCGGCGATGATCGTGCCGAGCCCCTTGGGGATGCCGGCCGACAAGAACTGCGCCGCAAGGCCAGCGCCCAGCACGATCTCGGGGGTCGCCATGGGGAGGAAAAGCAGCAGGCTGACGGATGAACGCGCGCGGAAGCGGTACCGCGTGAGCGCGAGTGCCATGAGGGTGCCGAGCGCTGTCGCGATGATCGTCGCAACAACACCGACCAGGATGCTCGTGCCGAACGCGTTACACACGCTCATGTCAGAGCACACGTTGATCCAGTTGTCGAAGGTAAACCCGACCCACACGATGTTCGACTTCACCGACGCGTTGAAGGAGAAAACGAACGTGTAGGCGATGGGAACCAACAGGAAGACCAACGCGAGCACGGCATACACCGGCAGGAGCCACTTTCCGAGGGAGAACGACCTCACAGCAGGTCCTCCGTTCCGCTGCGACGCACGTACAGCCCCACGATGAGAAGGATGAGCCCCATAAGAATTACCGACATGGCCGCGGCCGCGGGGTAGTTCAGCAGTTCGAGGAAGTTCGCTTCGATCACGTTGCCCACCATTTGTGTGGACGTCGACCCGAGGAAGCTCGAGCTCGCGTTGATGAAGTCGCCGGATGCCGGGATGAAGGTCAGGAGGGTGCCCGAGACGATCCCCGGCACCGAGAGCGGAAGCGTGACCTTCCAAAACGTCGTGGCCGGTGTCGCATATAGATCGGAACCCGCCTCGAGGTAGCGCGTATCGAGACGTTCGAGCGTGGTGTAGATCGGCAGGGTCATGAAGGGGATGAAGTTGTAGGTGAGTCCGAAGATCACCGAAAACGCGGTGCCCGTCAGGTGGCCGTCGGGAGGCAGGATCGCGAGCGCCTTGAGCCCCTGCACGAGTGGAGTGTCATCCGACATCAGCTGCTTCCACGCGAGGGTACGCAGGAGGAAGGAGATGAAGAACGGCGCGATGACGAGCGTGAGCATGAGCGCCTGGAGAAGCGGCCACTTGCGTGCCGTCACGCCGATGAAGTAAGCGAGCGGATAACTGATGATGAGCGCGAAGAAGGTCGCGGCGAGCGCGTACCCGAACGCCCGGAGGAAGTGCGGCCAATACTGGGCGACAACCGTCGCGTAGTTCTCGATCTTGAAAGCCTGCTGATACTGGCCGACGTCGCCGAAGTCCACGGGGGCCTGGAGCGAGGTGAGAATGAGAGAGATAAACGGCGTGAGGAAAAAGAGCGCGAGATAGGCGAGGCCCGGCGCGAGAAGCACCCAGGCGATCCAGCTCTTCTTGCGCGGCGCTTGCTCGACGGGCTGCGCCGTCGACGATCCAAAGGCTGCGAAGGCCATCGTCAGGCTTCCTCGATCTCCGCGAGGAGGTCCTTGCGCGTCTGCAGGGCGATCGAGGAGGTGTCGGCGTCGGACGCGAATCTGGGTGCGGCCTCCGGCTCATCGGCCAGACCGAAGCCGTGATCGACCGTCCACGACACCCACACTTCCGCCCCCTCGTGGACGACGGGGCCGAAGACCATGTTCTGCGCAAAGACCGTCACCGGCCCGACCCCGGGAATGGCGATTTGATACTGGGTGCTCACGCCACTGAACGACACGTCGATAACCCGTCCAGGGCCGAGGATGTTGGTGCCGGGAGCCGCTGTCGGGGCGGAGGTGGCGAGCATGAGCTTCTCCGGCCGAACTCCGATCGTCACACGCCCCGTGTGCCGCTGAGCGCGCTCCTTCGGCACTTCGATCTTCACACCAGCGACGTCCACCACTATCGAGCCGCCGGTCGACGAGGTGACCGAACCGGTGAAAAGGTTCGACTGCCCGAGGAAGTTTGCAACGAAGGCCGTTTTCGGCAACTCATACAGTTCTTCGGGCGCGCCCATCTGCTCAATGGCGCCCTTGTTCATGACGGCGACCGTGTCGGCCATCGTCATGGCTTCTTCCTGATCGTGCGTCACATGGAGGAACGTCAGGCCGACCTCGTCCTGGATGGTTTTGAGCTCGGTCTGCATCTGTCGTCTCAACTTGAGATCGAGCGCCCCGAGCGGCTCGTCGAGGAGCAACAGCGCTGGGCGGTTGACGACCGCACGGGCGAGAGCGACGCGTTGCTGCTGGCCGCCCGAAAGCTGCTGCGGTCGACGAGACGCGAGATGATCGAGTTCCACGAGTCGCAAGGCCTCGTGCGCCTTCCCGAGCGGGTCGCCGATCTTGCGGCGGCGAAGACCGAAGGCGACGTTCTCCAGAACGGTCATATGCGGAAAGAGCGCGTACGACTGGAACACCGTATTGACCGGACGCTTGAAGGGCTTGACGCTCGTCACATCCTTGCCGCCGATGAGAATGCGACCAGCGGTGGGCTGTTCGAGTCCCGCGACGAGGCGGAGAGTTGTCGTCTTGCCGCACCCGGACGGCCCGAGAAGTGCGAAAAACGAGCCGGCCGGAATCACCAGATCGAGGTCCTCGATCGCCGTGAATCCGGGAAACCGCTTGTTGATGCCGACGAGTTCGAGATCGGCTCCGGCCTCAGCGAAGGTGCGGTCGGCCATCAGGCACCGAGGCTGACTCGCTGGAACTCGTTGTTGAAGGCCTGATCGTCGGCCGCATCGAGCGTGCGGAAGATGTGCGCGTTGCTGAGCGTCTCCTCGTCGGGGAAGATCAGCTGGTTTTCGGCCACCTCGGGGAACAGCTCGGCGGCCGCCTCGGCCGCTCCCACCACGGGCGTGATGTAGTTGACCCACGCTGCGACCTCGGCAGCGACCTCAGGCTCGTAGTAGTAGTTCATGAGCGCTTCCGCGTTCGCCTTGCGGGTCGACCCCATGGGCACAACAAAGGTGTCGCCCCACAGGGTGCCACCGGTATCGGGAAGCGCGAACTTGAACCGCTCGTAGCCCACCTCCGCGTTCAGCACGGTGATGTCACCCGACCAGCAGATCCCGGCCACAGCATCGCCGGCAACGAAGTCCTGCATGTACTCGTTGCCCTTGATCCCGAGGATCTGCCCGTCTGTGACCTGCTTCTCCAGCACCTCGATGGCAGCGCCGTACTCGTCGGTGCCCCAATCGGACGACGAAATATCGACGCCGTTGGCGAGCAGGATCACCCCCATGGTGTCGCGGAGTTCGCTGAGGACGGTGACCTTGCCCTTGAGTTCTGGTGACCACAGGTCATCGAGTGACTCCAGGCCGGCGGGCACGGCTTCCGTATCCCAAGCAAGACCCGCGAAGCCGTTCTGCCACGGCAGGGACTTCATACGCCCGGGGTCAAAATCGGGTTCCAGGAGCGACGGAGCGAGATTTGCCTTGTTCGGAATGTTCGCCTCATCCAAATCTTGGACGTATCCGAACCGGATGAGGCGAGCAACCATCCATTCCGTGAGGCAGAAAGTATCGAACCCGGGGTACTGACCGAGAGCGAGCTGGTCCTTGATGGTCCCGTAGAACGTGTTGTTGTCGTCAATGTCGACGCGGTACTCGACCGCGATGCCACTCTCCTCTTCGAACCGCATGAGAGTGGGCGAGGCTCCGGAATCGTCCTCGTCGAGGTACGCCGGCCAGTTTCCCCACACAAGTGTTGGGTCGTTCGCAGAGTTGTCCTCCGCGGGGGTGGGCGCGGTTCCCCCCGACGGCGCGCACGCCGCGAGCGCGAGAGCACCAGCTCCGATGCCCATCCCCTGCAGGACATGGCGACGGCTGAGCTGTGCCCGCTTGGCCTGCAGCACAAGCTGGCGAATCATCGGGTCCTGGGGAAGTTCTCTCGGCATCGGCAGCCTCCTTTGGTTCGCGCGTCTTCGAATCCTGACACACTCCGTGAGCAGCGCACAGCACCGAACGGACAAATCGCGCGGTTTGTAACATGAATTTCACCGAATCAGTGTCGCCGGGGCGGAAAATGTGCGGAATCCATCGTGCGGGCGGCATGGCGTTACACAGCCCGGCCAGCCCCCGGGTCGATGGGGAGACGAATACGCCCGATGGTGTTATCGGCTCGGTACTCCCACGCCATCGTCGATCCGACGGGAAGCGGTGGAGGCACGGTGCGCAGACGCGTCACCATTCGAACGTCGGAGAGCGAGCATCCGTCGAGCACAACGTGCATGGTCGAACGCAGCGACGATAAGAGCCCCCAGTGCGATTGCCACTCGTCGAGGTCGGCGACGATCGCCGACGAGCTGCTCGTCTCGGTGGTCGACACCGCCGCAATACCCTCCACCCGCCATCCCGTACGCGCGAGTTCCGCGGCTAGATAGTCGGCCCGCGTCGAGGCCACTGCGAGCGAGCGACCGGGCTGCGGCACGGCCACGACCGGTTCGCGGCCGGTGTCGCGCACCTGCGCGAAGTGTGCCACCTGGATACGTGTGTCGCCCCTGAAACCCCACCCGGGGTGAGGACGTGCCGCAAAGGACTCACTCCTTCCACCCGCCAGCACCCAGTCCTGGCGCGAGGATGCCCAAGGAGGATCGTCGACGGGAAGAGAGCAGCAAGCGCGAGTGACTCGCCCTGGAGCCGCACCGCGCTCGCAGCAACCATGAACCCCCCACCCGGCCCTTCGCGCAGGATGCGGGTCAGCGAGTCCAGCCACGCGACACGGTGCTCACCGGAGAAACGCGACAGGATCGCATCCAGGTCATCGATGATCAGGATGCCCGGCTCCAGCCGATCAGTGTCGAGCCGATCCGCGGCCTCCGCAACGACATCCCACGCCCGCGGCGGGTCGGGCGGAACACGGATGCCCGGAATGCCTGCCAACGTGGTGCTCTTGCCACTGCGCGGGCCTCCGATGACGAGAAGGTTCCCGTCGGCGCTCGGATCCCACCCGAAAGTCTCTTGCCGCTGGACCTCGGGGATATCCGCGGCGCCCAGAGCGATGCCTCCCTCGATTCGCGCGAGCGTTGATGGCGCAATGTCACGTGGGAGCGGATCCAACCACGGTCGCCGTGGACGCGCCGCTCGGGCCCAGCGCTTCCGCACCACGTCGGCGTCGGCCGCATCGGCGAGTCCGACCTGGAGTGTTTCCGTGTCTGCACCTGCCCGGCGGACCACGACGCGACCGCGGCTCGCGGCGCTCAACTCCGACGCCTCGGATGTTCCGACGACGGCATGACTATCGGCGGCATTGTTGACGCGAAGCGAGAGTCGAAGATCGGCATTGGCCAGGAGGGAGTCTTTGACCACTCCGGCGGGGCGCTGAGTGCACAAAATGAGGTGCACGCCGAGCGAGCGACCGCGTGCCGCGATGTCGGCGAAGAGCGCATGGAGGTCGGGGAACTCGGCGAGCATCGCAGCGAACTCGTCGGCCACGATCACGAGGCGCGGCATCGACACGTCCTCGATGCCCCGAGCTCCGGTCACGGCCAATCGAGTTTCCCGGTAGCGCAATTCGGCCCGGAGGCTCGCCAGCGCCCGCTCCGCTTCGTGCTCGTCGAGGTCGTTGATCGTCCCGACGACATGCGGGAGCGAGGCCAGCGGGGCGAATGCAGATCCACCCTTGAAGTCGATGAGAAGAAAAGAGACTCGCTCCGGGGAATGCTCTGCCGCCATGGCGATGACCCAGGCGATGAGCAGTTCGCTCTTGCCACTCCCCGTTGTTCCGGCCACCACGGCGTGTGGACCTTCGGCGACCAGATCGAGTGACACGGGGCCGCTCGGACCGACAACGGGTGTGCACGGAAGCCCCGGTGCCGCCTCGTCCGCGACAGGGCGAAGGAGCGAACCTAGCGTCACGCTGTGCGGCAGTGCGGCTCCGATCTCCGCGACGGCCCTGGGGTCGTCGCGAAGGCGCGAGACCCAGGCCTCCGCCTCCCGTTGCGAGACGAAGGCGAGCCGGAGCGACACGCGGGCATCCGGCTCAGGATGCTGGACAACACGTGCCTCGTGCGGCCCCGTCACGACAACGATGCGGCACGTCGGCGGAATCTCCGCCTCCGATCCGCCGAGAGCCAGACGGATCACCGGATCAGCGTGACCGTGCTGTCCGAACGTGATGATCGACGCTCCGCCGGTGTCGCTGGCTTCGACGCGACGATGCGGAATGAGAGTGAGCCACAGCTCGCTGAGCTCATCGGAACAACTCATCCAGTAGTCCGCCGGTGGAAGAGAGCGAAGCAGCTGCAGCACGAGGCCGCGATAGACGGCGAGCGCGGTAGGCGCAGGCCCGACAATTCCGATTCCCAAGCGCGGGTCGGCGCCGAAGGGGCCGAGCAGTGTCCGGGCGGAAACCGCGATGTCAGTGATGTCGTCGCCGCTGCCGGCTGGCGGGGTGACCTCGAGCGAACTGCGGATGTCCGCTTCCCCGAGGACGACAACGAGAGCGCGTGTATCCGCGTGCCACAGTCCTCTGTCGTGCCGGCGCGACAGGATGGCCGGACCGTCGGGCCAGGCGTCCAAGAGCGCATCGCGCTCGCGCGAATGGGCGCGGACGATGTGTGCGCGTGCCTCGAGCATCTCGCGGTCGAACCTGGCCCGCTCGCGCGCGGCCCCGCGTCGACCGCCCCACCATTGGTCTCCAACGCTCGCGAGCGCTGTCACGGGGCCGAGTGCGGCGAAGCCGAGAGCGAAGAGTGACCCCGTGATCAGCCAGAGCGCCACCGAGACGACCACGGGTGCCAGTACCGCGAGCACGGGAAAGCGCCACGGCGTGGCGGGGGCGACCGGTGTGGGCAGAACGAGTCGGTTGTCTAACACGGCCGCAGTCTGCCGCCTCGCGCGGCCCGACATCCGGTGACTGAGCGGAGCTGTGCAGAACTAGCCGTCCACAACGCAGGGAGGTGGCGGTCAGCTCACGATGAAGAACTGCTCACCGATCTCCACGCGCGTGCCTCGCGCGATGCGGTAACGCTTGCCGGGTTCGCAGCGGCGTGCTGGCCGCTCGGGCTCTCGAACGATCGTGCCGTTGCCGGAGTAGCGATCGCTCACCCAGAAGGCACCGCCCTCCCGCCCGAATTCGAGGTGTGTCTTGGATACGGACTTGCCGGGATCCGAGATCGCCACGATCGTGTCCATGTGTTCGCCGGGTTCGGGGGTCGGATTACGACCCAGCAGCCCGGTTCCCGTGACACTCACACTCTCGCCCGTACTGAACTGCAGGATGAATCGGTCGCCACCCGCGCCCGGCGCCACGATTCTGGTCTGCTCGAGGTCCTCATCAAGTCGCAGCACAGCATCGACGGGCGTTGCGGCCGCGTGCCGTCCGTCCGTCGACCGGGCGATCGGCTCGGGCACGCCCGGCTCAGGCACGACCGGCTCAGGCACGACCGGCTCAGGCGCGACCGGCTCGGGCGCACTGTCGGTCACGACGAGCGGGTCATCACTCCACGGGAACGGCTCGATGATCTCGGTGTCACGCGGAAGAGCACTGCCACCGACGCGAACGAGACCGCACTCGCCGCAGAAGATATCCGTCTCGGAGAGTGCTGCTCCGCATTGCGCGCATGTCAAGCCGTGCTCACCCGGTGCGTCTTCTCGAGATGCGGGTGGGGCGGTGGGCGCGTGGACGATGGGCTCCGGCTGGGATGGCGGAGGCGGCGGAGTGGCCTCGGGCGGGGCTACCGGAGCGGGAGGCGTGGTGGCAACGGGAGGGGTCGGATTCTGGTCAACCACAGCGGGCGGGAGGTCGGCGAGGAAGTCCTCGCGCACCGCCGGATGCTGAGCCTCCGGCACCACGAGGTCCTCGACGACGAGCTCCTGGAGGGACCAGGGCGCGAGGGCGGGCTCTTCCGCCGCCGGTGCGGGCGTAGCCGCGTCGCGCACGGCGACGGCTCGACCACATTCGCCGCAAAACATGGCTCCGACCGGCAAATGGGTTCCGCAGTAGGAACAGGTCACGGTCGTCCTTCTATCGGGAAAAAATCCTGGTCACACTATAGCCACCGAGGGAGCGCAGGGAGACGCGAGCCTTCAGCCGCTGCCAACGGGTCAGGCCTGAGTCCAGAGTGCCACGCAGGTCGTCGACCGCACGCCATACGACGTCGGCATCCTCCGCTGTCGGTTCGTCCGGAGAGAACGTCGCCCTGTCCGCGACCGCGGCGAGGACCTGTGCCCCGACAACCCCGGTTACCCCTGCGACCTCGCTTCGGGTGCTCGAGGGTGCAGTCGAGACGCCGTGGTCGAGCACGGCATCCTCGAACTCGCGCCATCCTCCCGCGACGCGATCGGCGGGGAGCGTAGCGCGTCGTCGCAGACGGCGACGTCGGGCTTTCGCAACGATGATGACGAGGAAGGGCGAGATGAGGATCGCAAGCGCAAGCAGGACCCAGCCGAGCACCGTTGCGATCGCCAAGAGCACTCCCCAGAGCGGGTTGAGGTCAGGGGGAAGCTCTTGCTCGCTGTCGGGCGTCTCCTGGCGATCGGGTTGCTCGGTGTCGACGACCGGCGGGGGAACGATCGTCGGGGGGCGCGACACCTGCGCGTTGTCCTCCGGGAGTTCTTCGGGAATGTCGCGGTAGGGCGGAGTGACATCGAGGGCCACCCAGCCGTACTGAGCGGTATCGACCTCCACATAGGCGACGACGTCACCGCCTCGCACGACACCATCCTGAGGGACGAAACCGAGCACCACACGAGAGGGGAAGCCGAGCTCTCGCGCCATGAGCGCGGCGGTCGCGGCGTACTGTTCGCCGTCGCCGATCATCCGAGGCGCCGACAGGAGTTCGGTGAGACGATCGGACCCGTGTCCAGATCGGCTGGGAGGCTCGTCGTCGGTTACGCCGTGGCTGATATAGCCGTTGACGGCCAAGCCATCCAGCATGGCGGCCAGTTGTGCGCCGGGACCGTCCACTCCCGACACGTATTCCTCGAGAACGGTCACGAGTTCCTCGGGCACACCTGTCGCCTCCGGCACCACTGCGGACCCCGGTTCGAGATCTGAGATGTCCGAGAGTGCCGGCGATGGCGGCACGACCGAGTCGAGCTGGTAGCGATCTCCAGAGCTCAGGCCGCGCAGATCTGCCGCGGTGCCCGTGGTGTCGTTGTAGAAGAACGCTCCCCGGAGGTCTGCACCGTCAGGCCCCTCGAAGTCGATGGATCGCAGCTTTCCCACGGTAGGCACCCACACACCCGAGTACTGGTCGATCTCAATCGACGTCGACGTGTCGACCCCCTCGAGTCCAGACTGGTCGAACGTGGACGGCACACGTACGAAGGCACCGGATTCGCTGGTCACCGCAGCGCTTCCGACGGCAAAAACGACGCCGTCGTAGGTGTCGAGCGTTGCCAGCCGCACCAACTCCCCGTCCTGTCCGCTGACACGGAAGAGCACCGAATCGACCGTGTCTTCTTGCCAATAGCTTCGAAACGCGGAGAGCGGGCTGACGTAGTCGCGCGGATCGAAAGGCTGTTCCACGGCGGTGCGAAGCACGGTACGCGCCGTCGTCGGAGCGAGAGCCGACGCCGCTCCGACTCCCGCGCCTGCAGCAAGGACGAGCAGAACGAGGCCGCCGGCGAGTGCTCGGAAACCGGCGGCGTCTCGGGTCGGATGCTCGTCCGTCTCGCGAGCGAGGGCCGCCGTAGCTGCACGACGACGCCCCTGCCGAAAGCCGATGAGAGCGAGTGCGACGGCGGTCAGAAGAGCGATGGGGAGGATGACACTGGCGGCCCGATCATCCGGCCCGAAGGCGACGGCGACGATGTACACGATGACGGCAGGGAGCACGGATGCTTCCGGAACACGCGTTCTCGTCGCGATCGAAACGCCGATCACGACCGAGAGGAGCACGAGGAGAAAAGCGGGAACCAGGAGCGCCTCGTAGTCGCCGACGGGAAGCGTGACGGTGAGGAGCTGCTTCCACCCGAGTGCGACGCCGGCGAGGAGATCGAGGATTCCCTCGGGAGTGGGAAAAATCCCGTTGAGCGCGCGGGAGGGAACGGCGACCGGCACTCCGACCGCCACAAAATAGAGCGCGGTCAGGATCATGACAACCCATGACGGGTGACGGAATCGGGCGCCAAGGCCCGCGACAACGGCACCCCCTACGAGTCCCGCGCCGATCGCCACAAGAATGCCGCGGCTCTCGTAGATGGGCCACAGCGCCGCGCCCGCGATGAGGGTGACAAGCCAGACCGCAAGGATCGCGAACACGATCCGCGCCACGGGAACCCGCTCGCGCGACGGCGCCTTCACTCTGCCGCCGATCGCGACAGGGCCTTCTGAAGGTCTTCGAGGTAGCCGATGGTGAGGACACTGAGGCCTGGCACCCTTCGCAGACCGGGCGGCTCATCCGGGTTACAGACGACGGCCACAACATCGACATCGGGCGGGAAGAGAGTGGACGCCGCGCGCAGTTCACTGGGGCTCACACCCGAACCGCACACGAGGAAGGCCACGGAGACGCCGACGGTCCGATCGCCGGTCACGCGCGCAATGTCGTGCATTCCGAGCGCCGACTCGGAGAGTTCGACTCCCGCGAGATCATCGAGAAGCCTCGATCGCGACAGCGACGACAACTCGCGCACAGCGTAGAGCTTTCTCTTCGCAAACTGAGGTGTCTCGACACCCGTCACGACCGTGATGGTGCGCGCATCCCGAATGGCGCGAGCCCCGAGCGATCCCGCGACACTCACAGCGAGTTCGAACTCGTCTGGCGACCCGTAGTCCGCGTCGGCAACACTCAGCGCGACAACGAGGTGGCTGCGCCTGGTCTCCTCGAACTGCCGCACCATGTAGGTGCCGGTTTTTGCCGTCGACTTCCAGTGGATGTTGCGGCGCTCATCCCCCGGGACGTACTCGCGGATGGCATGGAAGGCGACATCGTTGGCCGCCAGGTCGCGCGTGGGGTTTCCCTCGAGATCTCGGATGAGTCCGGTGCTCATGCTGGGAATACCCACGGTGCGCGGATGAATGTACAGCTGTGCGACGTCCGCCCACACGACATCTCGGCGCACGATGCCGATCGGGTCCGCGCGAACTGTCCGCACGGGTCCGACGGTGATGATGCCGCGACGCGAGCTCGGAACAACAAACTCTCGAGTGGACTCCGCTCCTCCGGCGAGGCCGGGAAGGGCGAGTTCCACCACACCGGGACCGACGGGGACCTCGACGGTGGTGCCGATCGCCCGTCGGCGCGATGGATTGCGCACATCGATCTCGCCGATCGCTCGCTCCCCGACCACCACCCGCGAACGCGGAATGCGAACAGACAGCCGCATCGGCGACCGTCCGATCAGGTAGACGACCGCGAGGGACACGAGTGTGACGAGTGCCCATCCGAGCACAACGAACTCGACGATCCCCCAGACGTACCCGGCGATCAGTGCGGCCGGTGCAAGCACGATCAGGGTCCATCCGACGGGCGAGATAACGTCGGCGACGCGACCGAACACCCGCGAGGTGACCTTGCGAATGGCTCGACCAATCCTGACAACCCCGATGACAAGGTCTGCAAGGAATCCGGTACGGTCACCGACGATCTTCGTTCGAGCGTTCGTCAGTCCCCGCGTACCCGTACTGAAGTGACTGTCGAATCTGGACGAGGTTGCATCCCGGGCACGCGTGGACTGCCGCGTCGATGACGCAGCCGTCTTCGACGCGGCAGAGCCGCCAACCGTTCGTGCCACCTACTGAGCCGTTTGCCGATCGGACGGCGGCGGTGTCTCGAGGATGATCTGCGCCATAAGGCTCGCGGCCGTGACGCCGTCGAACTCGGCCTCGGGGTCGACGACAAGTCGGTGGGCCAAAACCGGCTCCGCGAGAGACTTGACGTCATCCGGGATCACGTAGTGGCGACCGCTCGCAGCAGCCAGCGTCTTGGACGATCGCACGAGAGCGAGGGCCCCTCTGACACTCGCACCCAATCGAATTTCGGGTAGCGAGCGTGTTGCTTCGACGAGGCGCCCGACGTAGTCGTTGATCGACGGGTCGACGTGAACGGTTCTAGCTAGCTGCGCCATCTCCGTGACGACCTCTGCGGTGACGATCGGCGACAGAGTGTTCTCGTGTGAACGGACCACGGAGCCCTCGAGGATACGCATCGTCGACGCGTGGTCGGGGTACCCGATCGACGCTTTCATGAGGAATCGATCGAGTTGGGCCTCCGGGAGACGATACGTTCCGGCCTGCTCGATGGGATTCTGCGTCGCGATGACCATGAAGGGCGATGCAACATCGTGGGTGACACCGTCGACCGTCACGTGCTGCTCTTCCATCACCTCGAGGAGAGCGGACTGAGTTTTGGGGCTCGCACGGTTGATCTCGTCGGCGAGCACGATGTTGGCGAAAACCGGCCCCGGGTGGTACTCGAACTCCGCCCGTCCCTGGTCGTAGATGTTGACCCCCGTGATGTCACCGGGCAGGAGGTCGGGGGTGAATTGGATGCGACTGGATGTACCCGCAACCGACTGCGCGATCGCCCGTGCGAACGAGGTCTTGCCGGTGCCCGGGTAGTCCTCGAGGAGAAGGTGTCCCTCGCTGAGCAGGGCGGTGAATCCCAGCCGCACCACAAACGTCTTACCGAGGAGAACCTGGTCGACGTTCGCGACGAGGCGGCCGAAGATATCCGAGAACCACGAGGCCTGTTCCGGGGTCATGGTCATAGCTTTCTCCTGGTGGTGATCGGGTCAGTCATAGTCGAATCCGTTGTAACTCGCGTCGTAGGTCCCACCCGCGACAAGCACACGAATCGTGAGGTACGGGGTCTCCCCCGCCGCGGCCTCGAATCGGCAGGATGCCCCCGCGATCGAGATACTCGTAAAACTACCCGCGCCCGGACTGGAACCGCACGCGACTTGCACGTCGTCGTAGCTTCCGGTCGGCCATCCGGTGAAGGCGAAGTTACCGGTGGGCGCCTCAGATGAAGGGTCATCCCAGGTGTACGTGATGCCACTCGCGCCCGCATTGACGGGGACACCCATGGTCTGAGAGGCGGAGGGAACGTCCTGACACAGCTCCTGTCCCGAGTACACCCGGCACGCGACGGCGGTGATCGCCACAGACGTTCCGTACTGCAGAGGGTCGGCCTCGATGAACGACCCGATCGTGATCGGCCCCTTCAGCGTGCCGCCATTGAGCCTGTAGTACACACGGAAATCGCTCGTGAGCGCCGTCGAGCCCATCTGCCCGCCCGTGAGAACAAAGTCGAACAATGTTCCCGTGCGCGCGGTGGGACCGCTCCAGGTGAGGTTGGTGATCACACCCGGTTTGGTCTGCGCACGAACTGCCGGGCTCGCGGTACAGCCCTGGCTGTTCACCGCGAAAACGATGAACGAATACTCGGCGTTGGCGTTCAATCCGCCGAACGATGTCGAGGTGCCCGTGCCGACTGAATTCACGGTGGCACCGCCGGCGTTGATCGTGCCGTCCGGGGCGCACGTTGGGGCGGAATCGGTGTATGCCGCTGCGTGATACGCGGTGATCGGTCGGCCGTTGTCGCTGAACACACCCGCCCACGTGAGAGCGATCTCGGTGTCGCTCGTCACGGAGGCGAGCGGGCTTCCCCCTGCCACGGGCGGACCAGCTGGGGTTCCCGTGACCGACGAGGAATTCCACGCGGCGAGAGGACTGTAGGCGTCGTTGCGGGCGCTAACGGTCGCCGTGACGGCAGATCCGTTGGTCAGGGACGCGTCGTAGATGTCCGCCGAGCACCGCGCGGTCGAGCATCCGGCCGTCGTACTCACTCCCCCGACCGTGACGAGATAACCCGACACCGGCGATGCGCCGGCGGGCATTGCTACGCGATCCCACGACACACGCAGCCCGCGGTTGAGGGGCTCGGCGCTCAGACTCGTGGGTGCTGCGGGGATGACATCGGACCAGATGTTCTCGAGGAGCGACACGGGATCGGACGCACCGATCGCGTTCACCGCCGAGACAGACACGCGCACGGCGTTGCCCGGCCCGTTTCCGGGAGTCGAGATCGTGCAGGTTGTTGTCGGGCACGTCGTAACCCCGAGAGGAGCACCGCCCGCTGACTGGATTGTGACCCGGTATTCGGTGATGGGCGAATTGTTGAACTGGCCCGCGTTCCAGCGCAGAGTGATGCTGCGATCGCCGAACGACGTCGGGGCAACGTTCGTCACCGGATCTGGACGGTCCTGCACGGATGCGGTGATCGTTCCCCACGCAAAACGAGTCGGATCGTTGGTCGCATCAGCTACCTGGTACTGGAAACTCACGTCCGCAGGCGCGGCGGAGGGCGCGACGCTGACGACGAGGGTCGAATTGTCCGAGCTCGGGCGCACGGACAACCCCGCGGGAAGCGTGCTGCCATCGAGGCCGCGAATCTGGACGACACGCAACGGCACCGAGGGGAAGGGATTTGTGGCGCGGTCGTTGGCGAGCACATCGATTGTGGTGGTTTCGCCACGGCGCACAACAGCGCTGTCGGGCGCAGGGCGCACAAGCGGTCTCGTCGAGGCAACAACCCGCACATCGACCCGACCCGACTTGCCCTCGCTCAGATCGTCGCGAACGCCGATACCGAACGATCCGGTCGACCCCTTGACCGCGTTGGCACCAGCGATGATGGTCAGCTGCGTTCCGCTGAGTGAAGCCGTGAATCCTGTCGGCTGTGTTCCCACGATCGAGTAGGCGAGCTCGGTGAGGTCATCGGGGTACGGGTAATTTGTGAGCCGGAGCAGATCGATGACCTTCTCTTGCCCCGGTTCGAACTCGAGCGACGCGCCCGTGAACACCGGCGGCTGGTTATCTCTCGGCAGCACGGTGATCGGCAGCACGAGGGTCGCGGTTCGACCATCAGGGTCGGTCGCGCTCGTCCCGTCGGTCACCTCGAAGGAAATGGATGCCGGGCCGAAGTACTTCTCGGCCGAGGTGAACTCGAGTGTGTCAGAGTCCACGACGAGATCGTCGCCGTTGGCGTGGGTCGCCTGCACGGAGCTCGAATCGGTGAGCCTGACCTGTTTGCCCCCGACAGCGATGACGTAGTCATTGATGTCGATGCGCAGGGTCGACTCGCTGTTGACCCGTAACGCCGGTGCACGAGTATCGAGTTGCGGAAGGGCATCCTCGAACCCCGGAACACGAATGAAGGCGTAACTGAACACCTCGGGGTCCTCGGGATGGGTGACCCGGAACGGGATGATTTGGCGCCGCTCATCGATGGTCACCTCCACGAGCTTGGTGTCGAGGACACGCGCCGACCCCTCGAAGCCCGGGTAGATGCTCAGCCCCAGCGAGCGCGGATCACCGTCGGCGAAAAACACTTGCGAGAGAACATCGACCATGACGGTGTCGCGATCAAGCACATCCGAGAGCGTCAATACCGTGTCCGAAGCGACGGGATAGGCGAGCGGGGCATCCTCGGCCACCCGCACTCGGATGAAGTTCTGGCTCGTACCGCCAAGTTCGTTTTCGATGCTGTAGATGACGCCGTACGTGCCCTCCTGACGCGGCGGTGTCACGCGAACGACGTCTCCCACAACCTGGGCGATGGTCTCGGGGTCGTTGGGTTCCGCCGAGACCACACGCAGGGGACTACCGTCTGGGTCGGAGTCGTTGGCGAGCACCTGCACGGAGACGGTGAAGCCGGGGCGCACGGTCACCTCGTCGACGATAGCGACCGGGTTACGCGCGCCATCGAGGCGTGGGCTGATGCCGACCCTGATGGTGCCGGTGGCCCTGGCGCCCAAGGCGTCGATGACCGCGTAGGTGAAGACGTCGGTGCCGGCGGAGTACTCCCCCGCCTCATAAACGAGCGACTCGGCATCCGCGGAGACGACCGTTCCCTTGTCTGGATTGCTGGACTGACCCAAGAGCTGCACGGAGTCGCCGTCCGGGTCGGTCCCGGTGAGCGGAATGCGGATGCTCACACTCTCGCCGGCGAGGACGCGCGCCGTGACGGTGGGTGGCACGGGAGGGTTGTTGGTCGCGGCATCCTCTTCTCGAACCGCGATGCGAACCGTTGCGGTCGCGAGTTGCCCGTCCGGCCCTGACACCGAGTAGGCCGCCGTGAAGTTACCCGGTGTCTCGGGTGCGAGATAACGCAATACGTTGCCCGACGCGAAGAGCAATCCGCCGTCCTCTGGCACGTCCTGCGCAAGTTCGGGTTCGAGGGTGAGAGCGAGGCCATCCGGATGCTCGTCGTTGCTGAGAACGGGGATGTCGATGGCATCCCCGACCCTGACCGTCGCGGAGTCCTCTTCGGCGATGGGTGGCTGGATTCGAGCCGGTGCGGGGATCTCGACGACGGTGATGACACCCTCGGCTTCGGCGAGACCGTTGCTTATTCGATAGTTGAAGGCAACCGGCCCCGAATCCAAGGGGGATTCCAGGCTCACTCGCACAAGTCGCTGCTCGAGGATCTCGGCCCGTACTCCCGATCCTTCGGGGAGGTTCATGATCCCCGTGACGAGGAGAACGCCTCCGGCCGGGTCGACATCGGTACCTGCGACGTCGATTCTCTCGTTGCGCAGGGTCTGAACAAAAACGGTTTTGGGGATCGTGATGGGCCGCGTACTCGTCGTCGGCGAGACCACATCGACACGAACGACCCCGTTGGCGGTCTGTGTGCCGTCGGTGACGACAAAGTCGACGTAGTGGGTGCGGATCTCGGTACTGACGAAGCGGAATGTGCCCGTTTCGTAGCTTGGGGTGACGGTAAAGCCAGAGCGTGCCGGAACACTGCCGAGGCGGATCGTTCCGGATCCGCCCGTGACGTGATCGAGCGGAGCCACCGTGAGTTCCTCGCCAGCGATGGCCGTCACGACAAACGGCCGCGCAGTGAGAGGCACCTCTCCGCGCGGGAGCACCGCAACCGTGAGCGCGCCCGTGCCCTGAGCCAAACCGTCCGAGACGACGAGCGCCACGGTCTTGGCCCCTGAGGCCTCCCCTCCGTCGGAGAAGACGACCGTGCCCTGAGGCTTGTATGCGACGCTGTCAGGCGCGGGGATGCTCGCGTCCACGAGGTAGAACGGGTCGCCGTCGGGGTCGACCCAGTCCCCCAGCACCTCGGTCGCCACGCGGCCGCCCACCTCGACGGTGGCGCTGGTTGATCGCACTTGAATCGGCGGAGAGTTTTCCTCTGGCGACCTCACCGTCACGGTGACATTGGCGGAGGCCACTCCTCCGCGGCCATCGGAGATCGAGTAGCCGAACGTCACGGTTCCGCTCGCTCCGGGAGAGAGGGTCAGTTGAATCTGCTGACGCTCTGTGATGAGGTCGGCGCGCCCGATCGACTCGTCGATCGGTGTTACCTCGTCGATGACGAGCACGTCACCGTTGGCGTCGTAGTCGTTGAGCAGTACGGGAAGGACAGTGGCTCGACCCGGTCGCGCCCCGAACTCGTCGTCGACAGCGACGGGAGGTTGCTGAACCTTCTCGACCTCGGTGGGAACGTTCTCGTCCGTGAGTTCCTCGTCTGGCTGCTCGTCGTCGGGAACGATGAGGTCGTCCCAATTGTCGATCAGCTGACCATCGCGCTGAATTGCCCACGAATCGCCCGATCGCGAATCGTTGAGCACCGCACGCGAACCGTTGGCGACAAACGCGAGCGCCGCCGTCGACGGCATCGAATCGAGTTCGATAGTCGCACCGGCATCCGTCCCGCAACGCCGCCACGATTGGCCGGATGTCCACGCCGCGTATTCACAGTCCCCGATCGCGAACGGAGGAGCAGCAACACCGGATGTGTCGCCGGTGATCTCAACGGGAGCCCCACCGTCGAACGGCACCCCGACGAGCCCACCGGAGTGGGCGAGGAGGAATCGATCACCGACAGAACTCGGAGCCTGAATCCGCGCGCCTGCCGCCGAGGGAACGAATTCGCTCAGATCGATCGAGCCCTGCTCCGTCGTCACCGTTCTGGACGCCGAGTTCCACAGGGCCCAGCGGTCGGCGACCGAGGTCAGCGTCAGGGAGCCTGGCACCGCCTCCACCTGTACGGACCCCACGGTCTGAGCGACCTCCGATGAGCTCGCCTCGAGTCGGTACAGGGCGCCGGTTGCGGCGGCCCAACCGAATAGCGTTCCGTCCGGTTCGACGGTGACAAGAGCATCGGGGCCGAGTTCTAGGACGGCCGGGGCCTGCGAATCGAATCCGGCAACATCGTCAACGGGTACGACCCAGACACGACCCGACCCCGCCTCGAAGATGACGGTGTTTGGTCCCGCTGTCCACACTTCCGGGCGCTCAGGTGGGAGCACAACGCTGTCGACGGATTCCGACGTAGCAGGGTCGATAACCTCGAGGCGCGCCTCCGATCGATCCACGAGCAGCACGGAGGAGCCATCCTGGACGACCGAGAGGTCGCTTCCGGTCGTGGGGACAACCGAGTTCAGTTCGAGGATTTCGGTATTCGCACGACCGATTGCCTGCTGGGCATTGTTTGGCACCCAGACGGACCCGTCACCCAGGTCGAATCGTTGAGCCGTGTAGCCCGTCGACACGATGGCCACACCCGCGATGAGTGCAGCGATGACCGTCCCGCTCGCGACACTCGCTGTCAGCGATCGGTGAGAAGAGAACCATTGCCTGATCACGGAGCACCCACTATTCCGGCACGTCCGCACACTTTTGAGCGCTCGGGGGACCTACTCTGCCCGCGCTGTTGACGGCGACGGTGATACACACGCGATCGCCCGGCTCTGCTGCCACAACAAAGGTGCTTGTCCTCTGCTGCACCGGCGGGGCCGAATCCGCCGAAACCTGGAACGTATCGGCGGATCCGATGCCCGGATCTGACCAGGAGAATTCGACGGTGTCACCCTCGACGCGCGCCTCGATGTCCGATACAGCCAAGGTGCCGGTTCCCGCCGACTGAACGAGGATGACCGTCGCGAACACACCGAGCCCGACAACGAGCGCGGCGACTCCGACAAGAGCCCACGCGAGCGCCGTCAACCCGCGGCCCGCGACGGGGCGCAAAGAGTTGCCACTCGGCGCTGCGACGGGGTCTTCCTTGATGATCGTGCCGACGGAACTGAACTCAGTGTCGCCACCGCGACGGCGACGGCGCCGCTGGGCAACCGACGATGGTGTGGGGTTGCCTCCCTTGATGACCGTGCGGTCTTCGAGATCGGCGACAGTCGAGGACGCCCAATCGTCCACGGCGATCTCGATGGGTGTCTGTGCGACACCCATCTCGCTCTCAACGCTCTGCAGTTCGCGCACGAGTTCCATGACGCTCGCCTGTCGGGACTCGGGACGCCTCGACATCGCTCGCGCCAGTGCTCGCTCGAGCGACGGAGGAACGTCGGGCCTGCCGATGGGCAAGACCTTCGCGCGATTGATCCGAGAGATCAGATCGGCGGATTTATTGGATTGACCGGGAACCTCGAACGGGGAGCGTCCGGCCAGAAGCGAATACACCGTGGCTGCGAAGGCCCACACCTCACTCGCGATGGTGCCAGCCGTCTCATCCATGAGCACTTCGGGCGCCGACCACGGTATCGACATGCCGACGGCTTCCCGCTCACCGGATTCGGCGAGCGTCGCGGCGATTCCGAAGTCCGAGAGAACCGGATGCCCGTAGGCCGTCACGAGGATGTTGGACGGCTTGATGTCCCGGTGGAGCACACCGGCGCGATGCGCGGTCTCGATGGCGCTTCCGATTTTGACACCGATCCGCAGCACGTCGGCCACGGGGAGCCGCTCGCTGCGATAGCGCTGACTGAGCGACGAGGAACACAACTCCATGACGAGATACGGCCGACCGTCGGACGACACCCCAGCCTGGTACACGGTGAGGATCGACGGATGCGCCGACAGCTGCGCCATGAGATTCGCCTCCGCTTGGAACATCTGGCGAACCTGATCGTTGACCACCTCGGCGAGCATGACTTTGACGGCGACCTGTCGTCGCGGCATGTTCTGCTCGAAAAGGAACACGTCGGCGAATCCACCGGACCCGAGCACGTGCACGTGCGAGAACCCCGGGAGGATGGGTGGTTGAGAGGGCAGTCTGCGCGCCACAAACACCCCCTGGACACTCCGGACGACTTCCCTAGTGTAAGTCGCCGTATTCCAGGCGCGGGCCTGTGTCCTCTGAAATGAGGACACAGCAGTCCCCCCACTTCGGGGCTAGGGCGACACTTCCGCCCGAGGTTGGGTGTCCTCGAAGTCCGACGGCTCCGGCGCAGACAGCACATCAACGACAATCGCCGTGATGTTGTCCCTGCCACCTTCGGCGAGCGCGGCATCGATGAGGGCCCCCGCAGTCTCCTCCGGAGATAGCCCGGCCGCGAGGTGCAAGCGGATGCGATCCGCGGAGACTTCCTTGGTCAGCCCGTCGGAGCACACGAGCAAGCGCAGGCCCGTTCTGGCGGGAATCATCCAGTAATCCGCCATGGGCGGCACACCGAACCCGACCGCGCGTGTGATGACGTTGCTGTCGGGGTGGAACTCGGCGTCCTCGGCAGACAGTGCACCGGACTCGATGAGTTCCTGCACAACCGAGTGGTCCACGGTGACCTGTGTGAGCTCGTTGCGCTCGAAGGCGTAGACCCGGCTATCGCCGATGTTGAAGACGGCGAAGAATGGGTCTCCCGATTCGAGGACGAGTACCGCCCCGGTTGCCGTCGTGCCAACGCCGAGAAGACTGTCCGCCGCGATCACCGTAATGTCGTCGGTTGCCGCGGTGAGGGCTCGCTCAACGTCGGCGAGCGTAGTGAAATCTCCGACGACCGTTTCGGCGAGACGCTCGACAACCGCAGCACTCGCGAGGTCGCCGGCGGAGTGACCGCCCATTCCGTCGGCTACAACAAAAGCGGGAGCCTGTGCGAGAAAGCTGTCCTCGTTGGCGGTGCGCCGCTTGCCCGTGTCCGTCGCGGCCGCCCACGAGAGTGTCACGACGCCGTCCGAGCCGGGAACCGCGACAGTGTGAGCGATCGCGGACGCGCCGATCTCCGTCACGCGTGTGCCCCCGTCATTCCCGTGGCAACCGGAGTGGGCGCCACTACGTATACGACGATATCGTCTCCGAGGTCGATGCGTGTGCCAGCTGACACGGTGACGGACTCGCGCTGGCGAAGGGTGCGCGGCACAAGCCCCGGTACGTGGACTACCGTCCCGTTGGTTGATCCGAGATCGGTCACCACGATGGCGCCGCCCACCTGTCTCAGCTCGACGTGGGTGGACGAGACCTCTCTTCGGGGAGATTCGACGGTCACCAGTCGCGGTGGCAGTCCCGTGATGATTCTCGGAGCGCGAGGGCGCCGACCGATGAGGCTCGGAACGTCGAGCGGGATGAGAGCACCCGCTTCGCCGATGCGAATGGCGAAGTGTCGCGAGGATCCGCGCGGGGCGGACGTGAGTTTCGGGGGCGCGGGAGCGTCGGGAGGCGGCGATTCCTGAGCGGACTGCTGCTGCGGGGGCGCATCTTCCACGGGCTGGCTCGCGGGGCGAGGACCGCGCACGACCGTGTCATCGAGATCGGTGCCATCAATGGATGGCGACGTCCCTCGCACACGGATGACCGTGTCGTCGAAGTCCTCGGTCATGACGTCAGCTTAGGCAGTGCGGAAGGAACGTGCGTCAGCCGATGAACGACATGACGTGCTTGATCCTCGTGTAGTCCTCGAATCCGTAGCTCGACAGGTCCTTGCCGTATCCCGAGTGCTTGAACCCACCGTGCGGCATCTCGGCAACAAGCGGAATGTGCGTGTTGATCCACACACATCCGAAGTCGAGGTGCTTGGCGAAGCGCATGGCACGGGCGTGATCCTTCGTCCAGACACTCGACGAGAGGCCGTAGCTGACACCGTTGGCCCACTCCAGTGCCTGCTTCTCGTCCGTAAAGCTCTGGACGGTGATGACGGGTCCGAAGATTTCGTTCTGGATCGCGTCATCCGTTTGCTCGAGACCCGAGACAATAGTCGCCTCGAGAAAGTACCCCTTGTCACCCTGACGCTTGCCGCCGAGCTCCACGATTGCGTGGTCGGGAAGGGCATCGATGACACCCGACACACGCTCGAACTGGCTGGCATTGTTGACGGGACCAAACAGGATGCCGTCGTCGCTCGGAGCACCCGTCTTGGCATTGTCACGGGCCCAGGCGACCATGGCTGCGACAAATTCGTCGTGAATCGACTGGTGCACGAGCACACGGGTCGCGGCCGTGCAGTCCTGGCCGGCGTTGAAGTACCCGGCGATGCCGATGCCCTCGACGGTGGCTTCGATGTCGGCGTCTTCGAAGACCACAACGGGGGCCTTGCCACCCAGCTCCAAATGAACCCGCTTGAGATCGGATGCGGCAGCCTTCGCGACCTCCATACCTGCGCGCACCGAGCCCGTGATCGAGACCATCTGCGGAGTGCGGTGATCGATCATGCGGGCGCCCGTGGTCCGGTCTCCCGTGATGACGTTGAGCACACCGGGCGGAAGGAACTCGGCCGCGACCTCCGCGAGGAGGAGTGTCGACGATGGCGTCGTGTCACTCGGCTTCAGCACGGTTGTGTTTCCCGCGGCGATCGCCGGTGCGAACTTCCAGACGGCCATGTTGAGCGGGTAGTTCCACGGAGTCACCTGGCCGATAACGCCGATGGGCTCGCGACGGATGCTCGACGTGTGGTCCTTCATGTACTCGGCCGTCGCCATCCCGGAGAGGTGGCGAGCCTCACCCGCGAAGAAGCGGATCTGGTCGACCGAAAGCATGATCTCGTCCTCGACGAGGGATGCCCGGGGCTTGCCGGTGTCCTTCGATTCGACATCGGCGAACTCTTCGGCGCGGGCCTCCATGGCATCGGCGATACGGAACAACGCGAGTTGTCGCTCGGCGGGAGTCGTCTCCCCCCACTCCTCGAACGCGGCAGCGGCCGCCGCGAACGCGTCATCGACATCGGCCTGGCCGGACACCGGCGAGCTCGCGTACTGCTCCTCCGTGGCGGGGTCGATGACGGCGAAACTCTCGTCGCCCTTGGCCGATACGAACTGACCGTTGATGAAGTTCTTGATCTCCGATGCGCTCATGGCACTAACCTAACGCGCGCGTCGGCCGTGGGCCACCCTCCTGGCTATCGATTTCAGCAGAAAAAGTGCTCGACTCGTGCGGAATCGCTTGTATGCAGCCTTTCTCGCTGACAGAATCAAGCCATGAGCGCTGCTCCCCGTCCTTCGACGTCCAAGCCGGTACAGCTCGACGATGTCTCCAAGGGCATCATCGAGCAATTGCAGAACGATGGACGCCGGTCCTACGCCGAGATCGGCAAGGCGGTGGGGCTGAGCGAGGCGGCCGTCCGGCAGCGGGTCCAGAAGCTCACCGAAGCGGGAGTGATGCAGGTCGTCGCTGTGACCGATCCGATGCAGCTGGGTTTTTATCGCCAAGCGATGGTCGGAATCTGCGTCACCGGCGACACCACCCGCGTCGCCGAGCAATTGGGCCAGCTCGCAGCGGTCGATTACGTCGTTCTGACGGCTGGCAGTTTCGACATTCTCGCCGAAGTCGTGTGCGAGAACGATGACGACCTCATCGACCTGCTCAACAAACAGATCCGCAATATCGAAGGCGTGCAGTCGACAGAGACCTTTGTGTACCTCCGACTGCACAAGCAGTTCTACAACTGGGGAACTCGCTAGGTCCCTGACGAAACAGAAAGAACGATAACCATGGCCGACATCGACGAGGCCTCGCTCCAGCAGAAGGCCAAAGACCACCTCTGGATGCACTTCTCCCGGCAATCCGTGATGGAGGACGGTCACGGCGTGCCCATCATCACGCGCGGTGAAGGTCACCACATCTGGGACTCCGCCGGGCGAAAGTACATCGACGGCCTGAGCGGCCTCTTTGTCGTCAACGCGGGGCACGGCCGACGGCGCCTCGCGGAGGTCGCTGCCCGGCAGGCGGAAGAACTCGCGTTCTTCCCGATCTGGTCGTACGCGCATCCGAGTGCCATCGAACTCGCCGATCGCCTCGCGGACTACGCTCCCGGCGACCTCAATCGAGTTTTTTTCTCCACGGGCGGCGGCGAGGCCGTTGAGACGGCCTTCAAACTCGCGAAGTACTACTGGAAGCTCCAGGGACGACCAACGAAGCACAAGGTCATCTCGCGCTCCATCGCCTATCACGGCACCCCGCAGGGTGCTCTCGCAATCACGGGCATCCCCGCGATGAAGGAAATGTTCGAACCGGTCACCCCTGGCGGCTTTCGGGTGCCGAACACCAACTTCTATCGGGCCGAGGAGATGGGTTTTGTGCCGTCCGGTACCGGAGACGACGAGTACGAGTTCGGGCAGTGGGCCGCGGGGCGCATTGAAGAGATGATCCACTTCGAGGGCCCGGAGACCGTCGCAGCAGTCTTCCTCGAACCGGTGCAGAACTCCGGTGGATGCTTCCCCCCGCCGCGAGGCTACTTCGAGCGGGTGCGCGAAATCTGCAACAAATACGACGTGCTTCTCGTCAGCGACGAGGTGATCTGTGCATTCGGGCGCATCGGTCAGGTTTTCGCGTGTGACGCGTACGGCTACGTACCCGACATGATCACGTGCGCGAAAGGGATGACGAGTGGCTACTCCCCCATCGGTGCCACCATCGTGTCCGACCGGGTGTATGAGCCCTTCCGTCACGGCAACACCGCCTTCTATCACGGCTACACCTTCGGCGGACATCCGGTCTCGGCAGCGGTCGCCCTCGAAAACCTCACCATCTTCGAGGAAGAGGGTCTCAACGAGCGTGTTCGCGAGAACTCGCCACTGTTCCGTGCAGCCCTCGAGCGTCTGAACGATCTCCCGATCGTCGGGGACGTGCGAGGCGACGGGTACTTCTTCGGAATCGAACTCGTCAAAGACAAGGCAACAAAACAGACCTTCGACGAGGACGAGTCGGAGCGGCTGCTGCGAGGTTTCCTCTCCAAAGCCCTGTTTGATGCCGGTTTGTACTGTCGAGCAGACGACCGCGGTGATCCCGTGATCCAGCTGGCACCGCCGCTGACCATCGGTCCCGCCGAGTTCGACGAGATCGAGGGGATTCTGCGCGGGGTCCTCACGGAGGCATGGACGCGGCTGTAGGGCGCTACCGAGGTCTCAGCTTCTGGCACGACTCTGTACCGGACGACCTCACGCCCCGAGCGCCGCTCCCCGGCGACATCGACGCCGATGTCGCCATCATCGGTGGAGGTCTCACGGGTCTCTGGACGGCGTGGTACCTGCTCGATCGCGACCCGACACTTCGCGTTGTTGTACTCGAGAAGGAGGTCGTCGGATTCGGCGCGTCGGGGCGAAACGGCGGATGGTGCAGTGCCCTCTTCCCGCGCAGCACCGAATCGCTCGTACGCGCTCACGGCCTCGAGGCCGCGCTGGCCATGCGCAGGGCGATGATCGAGACGGTCGACGAAGTTGGCCTGGTCACGGCATCCGCTGGCCTGGATATCAACTACGTCAAGGGTGGCACCGTCGCGTTCGCGCGCTCTGCCGCGCAGTGGCGATCCGCCCAGGATGAGGTGGCGGATGCCGCGCGTTACGGCGTCGATCAGCTCGAGCTCTGGGGGCCCGAGAGAGTTCGGGCGGCGGGAGCTCGCGGCGCGAGCTTCGATCCGGCGTGCGCCCGCATCCATCCCGCTCGGCTCGTTCGGGGACTGGGGCGCCTCCTTGAGGGCCGCGGGGCGACGATCTTCGAAGGCACCGAGGTCACCGGTTATACGGCCGGGGAGGTCACGACGGCGGGCGGGCGCGTACGGGCCGAGACGGTCGTGAGAGCCCTCGAGGGCTATACGGCCTCACTTCGCCAAGATCATCGCGCGATTCTCCCCCTGTACTCGCTCATGATCGCGACCGAACCGTTGAGCGAGGCCGTGTGGGATGAGATGGGCATCTCGCACGGCCAGACCTTCACCGACCATCGGCACCTCGTGATCTACGGTCAGCGCACCGCCGACAACCGGATCGCCTTCGGGGGACGAGGCGCCCGATACCACTGGGGCAGCGCGATTCGCGACGGATACGATCGTGTGGATCGTGTGTTCGATCACCTCTCCAACACGCTCCGATCGCTCTTTCCCGGGATCGGGTCGCCGGAAGTCACACACCGCTGGGGCGGTCCACTCGGTGTCCCGCGGGATTGGCACGCCTCGGTGACGTGGGACCGTCGCACGCGCATCGCCACCGCCGGTGGTTATGTGGGTGATGGGCTGAGCACAACAAACCTCGCGGGTCGCACACTCGCCGATCTCATCGTCGGACACTCGACAAACCTGACACGACTTCCCTGGGTAGACCATCACTCGCCGACGTGGGAACCCGAACCACTGCGGTTCATCGGAGCGAATGCGGGTCTCCTCGCCATGACCGCGGCCGACGCGGAAGAGCGGGTGACAGGAAAGCCGTCCATCGCGGCTCGGGTGATGGCACCGTTGGTCGGTGGCTCCTAAAAATTCTCGTTGACGCGTCCACTTTTTTGGGAATGTTCTCAAACTCCATGTACTTGCATGGAAGTATGACTATCACCACGGACATCCATCCCCAGTACACCGTCGGCACCTGGAAGCTTGACCCCACCCACTCCGAGGTTTCCTTTTCGGTCAAGCACCTCATGATTTCGAAGGTGCGCGGCACGTTCGAAACCTTCGACGTGACGATCGTGACGGCCGAGAACCCGGCAGACAGCACCATCGACGCCACAATCGACGTGGCATCGGTGAACACCGGTGTCGAGGCGCGCGACCAGCACCTTCGTACGAGCGATTTTTTCCTCGTCGAGGAGCACCCCGAGATGGTTTTCCACTCGACCGAGTTCACGGGAACCCCTGACAACTTCACCGTGACCGGAGACCTCACCCTTCGCGGCGTGACCAAGCCCGTTGTACTCACGGGAGAGTTCGGCGGACTCATCGTTGACGGATACGGACAGACGAGGGCCGGAGCGACCGCGACAACCAAGATCAACCGCCACGACTTCGGCGTCAGTTGGAACAACGCGCTCGAGGGTGGCGGCGTCACCCTCGGAGACGACGTGACCATCAATCTCGACCTTCAGGTAGTTCTCCAGCCGTAGCGGCTTCTCGTCGGGGTCGAGGGCGATCCTCGGCCCCGACGAGTTCTACGGCTCCTCCCCCATCGAGCAGGCGTGACGTCGATCCTCAGGTCCGATATCCGCGAGAAGCACGTCGGTTGAGGGCGTTAGCCTCGTCCCATGCCCAGCCGAACCCTTCGTCCAAGTCCACCTCCGTTCCTGCGCCGAATCGACTCCCCGATCGGCCGTATCGAGATCGGTAGCGACGGTCAGTCGATCGTGTCGCTCTCGATCGAACGCGACGGACATCTGCCGTGGGAAGAGAAAGACGAGGCGAACGCGCCCGTTCTCGACGGCGCAATAACGCAGCTTCGCGAGTACTTCGTGGGGCAACGTCGCGAGTTCGATCTGCCCGTTGTTATGGTGGGCACCGAGTTCCAGCGGTCCATCTGGGATCAGCTGTCGAACGTTCCGTTCGGCGAGGTGGCATCGTATGGCGAGCTCGGCATTGCCACCGGTCGAGCGACCGCCGGTCGCGCCGTCGGCGGAGCGGTCGGCGCCAACCCCATCCCCCTTATCGTGCCGTGCCATCGTGTGCTCGCCTCGAACGGCAAGATCACCGGATACAGCGGAGGCAACGGCATCCCCACCAAAGTGTGGCTCCTCGACCACGAGGGGATACCGCATCTGTGAGCGGCGTCACGGTGGGGGCCGACGGAATTTCACGCTGCGCGTGGGCCGGGAACGACTCGGAATACCTTCGCTACCACGACGAAGAGTGGGGCTATCCCCTCCACGGTGACCGGCCGCTCTTTGAGAAGATTTCGTTGGAAGCGTTCCAAGCTGGTCTGTCCTGGATCACAATTCTCAAACGTCGAGACGGTTTTCGCGCCGCGTTTGACGGCTTCGACGCCGCGATCGTGGCGGGCTACGGCGAGGATGACATCGCACGACTCATGGCGAACGAGCGCATCATCCGTAATCGCGCCAAGATCCTTGCCACCATCGGCAACGCACGGGCTACGCGTCGACTCGCGGAGGAGGGCGACAACGCGCTCGACGAACTCATCTGGTCCTTCGCACCGCCCGAGCGTGCAAAGCGACCATCATCGCTCGCCGAGATTCCTGCTGTGACCGCCGAGTCCACTGCCCTCAGCGCCGAACTTCGCGCCCGCGGATTCCGATTCGTCGGCCCCACAACGATGTACGCACTCATGCAATCGGCAGGACTCGTCGATGATCACGTCGTGGGATGCTTCCGAGCCCGCTAAACCGCGACGAGCTCCAGCTCACCCTCGCGACCGCGCTCCAGCCGATGACCCGAGCCGTGTGCCCATTCGAGCAAACTCTCCGCGGTCGGATGCTCGACCCCAGCCTCGACGATCGCCCGAACGAACTCGCCCTTCGCCTTCTTGTTGAAGTGGCTGAGTGCCTTTCTGCGGCCGTCGGCGCCCTCGCTCACCACGCGCACATAAAGCCCGTCGGACGACACCGGGCCGAGCGCGGCGTACGCCTCAGAACGCAGGTCGATCACGAGGCCGCGGCGTAGCGCAAGAATCTCCGAGATAGGCCCACGCCAAAGGCCCCGCAGGGGTGTCTTCGGAAGTCTCGAATTGTGCGAGAGCCGATACGCGGGAATCCGGTCGTCGGCCGACAGCAGCCCAAAGAGAGCCGAGTGAATCGCGACATGCTCGCGCGCGAACGCACGCGCCGCGTCACTCAACTCGCCGGCCGCGAGTCCGTCGTACAGCACGCCGGTATAGCGATCGATCGCCGGCATCGTTGCGGAACTCGTGAGGGCACGATTGCGCTCCACCTCAATACCCTGCTGAGGACCGAGCCCGAGAGCGGTGAACGAGCGTTCCGAATCGGTCGAGAGTTCAACGAGCGCCGACACTGCGCGAGATCGCGGCTCCGTCAGTTCCGGGAACGACAGCGAGCCGAGATCGAGCGGAAGACCGTCGCCTCCGTCACGCTTCGTCTCGGACGGAGGAAGAAGGACAAGCACCTAGGACTGGAGAAACGCGACGGCGCGTTCGACGTTGGTGCCAAGAGGCTCGACCGAATCCAGAGTGATGCGTGCGATCGCAGCGCTCTCCCCGGTCCACTCGGAGTAGTCGTCGAGACTCTGCTCGACCGCGTTCCACGTGAGCTGAATGTGCGGCATACTCCGCCGCCACGATTCGATCCGCTCGCGGTGCAAGTCGGGGTCCGAGCAGACAACCTCGATGAACCGGATGGGCTCGCCGGTGCGAGCAGCCAGGTGCACCCATTGCTCGCGAGCGGGGGCAACCGCGTTCACCGCATCGATGAGGACTCCGGTGCCAGCCTCCAGCACGCGCTCCGCGAGCGTTTCCGCCACGAGATATGCCGCGAGACCGGTTGGCTGGTCGCTCGCGATCCCCGCTTGAAGGATCGCCGTCTCGATCGGGTCGACCGGCACGACGGGGATGCCCAGACGGCTCGCCACAACCTGACCGATCGTGGACTTACCAGTGCCGGGCAAACCCGCCATGACCACAAGCATGACTAGACCGTAGTCGCCAATTCGGCGTCGCGCGCGACAACCGTGACCGTGTCGTGCTCGACCGAAAGGAATCCATCGTCGGCGCTCGCGCGAACAACGCTGCCGTCGACCGTCGTGACACGGACCTCACCGGTCGCGAGGATCGCGAGAAGAGGCTCGTGACCGGGCAGGATTCCAATCTCACCCTCGGTCGTGCGCGCGATGATCTGCTTCGCCTTGCCCGACCACACCTCGTGGTCGGCAGAGACAACGCTCACGGTGAGTTCGGCCATGATTAGCCGTTCTCCTTCTGGATGCGAGCCCACGCCTCTTCGACGTCCGAGATCGCACCGACGTTGAAGAACGCCTGCTCTGCCACGTGGTCGAAGTCACCGCGAACGATCGCGTCGAACGACTCGATGGTCTCCTTGAGCGGAACGGTCGAACCCTCGACACCCGTGAACTTCTTGGCCATGTAGGTGTTCTGCGAGAGAAACTGCTGGATGCGGCGCGCACGCGACACCGTGATCTTGTCCTCTTCGGAGAGCTCGTCGACACCGAGGATGGCGATGATCTCCTGGAGTTCCTTGTTCTTCTGCAGGATCGCCTTGACGCTGGTCGCGACGCGGTAGTGGTCCTCACCCAAGTAACGGGGGTCCATGATGCGGCTCGTCGAGGTCAGGGGGTCCACCGCAGGGTAGAGACCCTTCGACGCGATCTCACGGCTGAGCTCCGTGGTCGCATCGAGGTGCGCGAACGTCGTTGCCGGAGCCGGGTCGGTGTAGTCGTCAGCAGGAACGTAGATCGCCTGGAGCGACGTGATCGAGTGACCACGAGTCGAGGTGATGCGCTCCTGAAGGAGACCCATCTCGTCGGCGAGGTTCGGCTGGTATCCCACGGCCGACGGCATACGACCGAGAAGGGTCGACACCTCGGAACCGGCCTGCGTGAAGCGGAAGATGTTGTCGATGAAGAGCAGAACATCCTGCTTCTGCACGTCACGGAAGTACTCGGCCATCGTGAGCGCGGAGAGCGCGACACGAAGTCGCGTTCCCGGCGGCTCATCCATCTGACCGAAGACAAGTGCCGTCTTGTCGAAGACGCCCGCCTCTTCCATCTCACCGATGAGGTCGTTGCCCTCACGGGTGCGCTCGCCGACACCGGCGAACACGGACACACCACCGTGGTCCTGCGCGACGCGCTGAATCATTTCCTGGATGAGCACGGTCTTACCGACACCGGCACCACCGAAGAGGCCGATCTTTCCACCCTGCACGTAGGGGGTGAGGAGGTCGATGACCTTGATGCCGGTCTCGAAGAGCTCGGTCTTCGACTCGAGCTGGTCGAATGCCGGGGGCTTGCGGTGGATCGGCCAGCGCTCGGTAATCTCGAGCTTCTCGCCGGGCTCACCGTTGAGCACCTCACCGATGACGTTGAACACCTTGCCCTTGGTGATGTCGCCAACGGGAACCGTGATCGGCTCGCCCGTGTCGCGCACCTCCTGGCCACGAACGAGGCCGTCGGTCGGCTTCAGTGCGATGGCGCGGACCAGGTCGTCACCGAGGTGCTGTGCTACCTCGAGCGTGATCTCCTGCGTGCCCTCACCGAGAGTGACGGTGGTCTTGAGCGCGTTGTAGATGCCGGGAATCGCGTCGTGCGGGAACTCGATATCGACAACGGGGCCGGTGACGCGCGCAATACGCCCGACGCCGGTCACTGCGCCGGCCTCTGGGGCCTTCTTCGTAGCGGTAGCCATGATCTGTTCTCTTCCTTGTATGAACTACTTCGCCGAGGCGAGGGCGTCTGCGCCGCCCACGATCTCGGAAATCTGCTGGGTGATCTCGGACTGGCGCGCGTTGTTGGCCAGCGTCGTGTACGTCTTGATGAGCTTGTCTGCGTTGTCGCTCGCGGCCTTCATCGCCTTCTGCGTCGCGGCGTGCTTAGCAGCGGCCGACTGGAGCATGGCGTTGAAGATGCGGCTTTCGATGTAGACGGGAAGCAGGGCATCCAGCACATCGCCAACTTCGGGCTCGAACTCGTAGAGAGGCAGCACTTCGCTCTCGGCGGGAGCCTCAACACCCTCGACGACCTCGAGCGGGAGGAGGCGGACAACCTCGGGCTCCTGGACCAGCATGCTGACAAAGCGGTTGTAGACGATGTGAATCTCGTCGACTCCGCCTTCGCTGGCAGGCTGAAGGAACTTGGCCACAACCGCGTCACCGATCTCTTTCGCAGTAGCGAACTCCGGAGAATCCGTTCCCCCGGTCCAGATCTGCTCCGCATCACGACGACGGAAGGCGAAGTACCCGGCGGCCTTACGACCGACGAGGTAGTAGACGACCTCCTTGCCCTCACCCTGCAGGCGCGCAGCGAGCTCGCCTGCCTCGCGAAGCACGTTCGCGTTGAACGCTCCCGCGAGACCACGGTCCGAGGAGAAGATGACGATCGCGGCGCGATCGATCGTCTCCGGCTCGGTCGTCAAGATGTGGTCGACGTTCGAGAAGGTCGCGACCGCCGAGACCGCGCGCGTGACGGCACGGGAGTAGGGGCCGGATGCCGCCACCCGCTGCTGCGCCTTCTGAATGCGCGACGCGGAGATGAGCTCCATGGCCCGAGTGATCTTCTTGGTCGTCTGGGCAGCACGGATTTTCTGCCGGTAGACCCGAAGTTGCGCTCCCATGTCTTACTTGCTTTCCCTTGAGTGTGGTTGCCGGTTGATAATCAGCGCTTTTGCTTGACGATGCGCTCTTGCTCGATCTCCTCGGGCTCGATCTCCTCGAAGACCTCGGTACCCACGGAGTTCAGCGGCTTGCCCTCACCGGTCTGGAACTCGAGCTTGAACTTGTCGACCGCCGCCTCGAGCTCAGCAACCGTGTTGTCGTCGAGGACGTTCGTGTCGCGGAGGGTGTCGAGCACCTTCGTGTTGCGGCCCAGGTAGTCGTGGAGTTCTGCCTCAAAACGAAGGATGTCCTCAACCGGGACCTCGTCGAGCTTGCCGTTCGTGCCTGCCCAGATCGAGACGACCTGCTTCTCAACCGGGAACGGCGAGTACTGCGGCTGGCGGAGCAGCTCGGTGAGGCGTGCACCGCGAGCGAGCTGACGGCGGGACGTGGCATCCAGGTCGCTTGCGAACATCGCGAATGCCTCGAGCGAGCGGTACTGGGCGAGCTCGAGCTTGAGTGTTCCCGAGACCTTCTTGATCGACTTGACCTGAGCGTCACCACCGACGCGCGACACCGAGATACCGACGTCCACGGCGGGGCGCTGGTTGGCGTTGAACAGGTCGGACTGAAGGAAGATCTGGCCGTCGGTGATCGAGATCACGTTGGTGGGAATGTACGCGGAGACGTCGTTGGCCTTGGTCTCGATGATCGGAAGACCGGTCATCGAACCCGCACCGAGCTCGTCGGAGAGCTTGGCGCAACGCTCGAGCAGACGGGAGTGCAGGTAGAAGACGTCACCCGGGTAGGCCTCACGTCCCGGCGGACGACGCAGGAGGAGCGAAACGGCGCGGTAGGCCTCGGCCTGCTTCGACAGGTCATCGAAGATGATGAGGACGTGCTTGCCGCCGTACATCCAGTGCTGGCCGATGGCCGAACCGGTGTAGGGGGCGAGGTACTTGAACCCGGCGGGGTCGGATGCCGGAGCAGCAACGATCGTTGTGTACTCCATGGCGCCGGCCTCTTCGAGCGCACCCTTGACGGCCGCGATCGTCGAGCCCTTCTGACCGATGGCGACGTAGATGCAACGAACCTGCTTGTTCGTGTCGCCCGACTCCCAGTTGGCCTTCTGGTTGATGATCGTGTCGATCGCGATGGCCGTCTTGCCGGTCTGGCGGTCACCGATGATGAGCTGGCGCTGGCCGCGGCCGATCGGGATCATGGCGTCGATGGCCTTGATACCGGTCTGCATGGGCTCGTGCACACTCTTACGCTGCATGACGCCGGGAGCCTGGAGCTCGAGCTCACGACGACCCTCCGACGCGATCTCGCCGAGACCGTCAATGGGCGCTCCGAGCGGGTCGACTACGCGGCCGAGGAAGCCGTCGCCGACGGGAACGGAGAGGACGTCACCCGTGCGGGTAACCTCCTGGCCCTCCACGATGCCGGTGAACTCACCGAGCACGATGGCGCCGATCTCGTTCTCGTCGAGGTTGAGGGCGAGGCCCGCTGTTCCGTCCGCGAAGCGGAGGAGCTCGTTGGCCATCGCGCCCGGGAGGCCCTCGATGTGGGCGATGCCGTCACCGGCATCCACGACGGTGCCGACCTCGGTCGCCGCCGCCTTGCCGGGCTCGTACGCCTTGACGAAGTCCTGGAGCGCATCGCGGATCTGATCCGGGCTGATGCTGAGTTCTGCCATTGTGGTTGTGCCTTCCGTGGAAAGTGACGGCCGCTAGGACGCGAGCCGAATCCTGAGGTCTGTGAGGCGGGTGGAGACGCTGCCGTCGATGACATCGTCACCGATCTGAACGCGGAGACCGCCGATGATCGAGGGGTCGATGACCTGGTTGATGAGCAGGTCGCGACCGTGCTGCTTGGCCAGACCGGCACGAAGGCGGTCGAGCTGAGCTGCGCTGAGAGGGGCTGCCGACACAACAGTCGCGACGGAGAGGCCCGCCTCATCCGCGACGATGGATGCGGCGCTGCGCACGAGTTCGCCGATGCGACGGCCACGCGGCTGCTGCACGAGGTGATTGACGATCGCGACGGTCTGCTTGCTCGCGCCGCCGAGGAGCGAAGTCACCAGGCGTGACTTCGACTCGGGAGAACCGAGCTTGCTGCCGACGGCGAGTTCGAGTTGTGCATCCGACGACACCGCGGAGCCGAACGAGAAGAGCTCGTTCTCGACCGAGACACCCTTGGCTGCCGATCGAGCGGCCGCGCGAATGGCGATCTCCTCGATCCCGGAGAGCAGGTCGTCCTGCGTCGACCAGCGCGACCCCGCGATCTCCGCGAGGAGCGTGACGGCAGGAGCCGAAAGTGAGGAGAAGAGGCTCGAAATAACGGCCTTCTTGTTCTCAGCGGCAGCCGCCGGGTCGGCGAGCACGGCGCGCAGTTGCGCCGACGTGCCGATGACCCGTCCGGCCTCGAACAGGTCGTTCGCCGTCGTCAGGCCGTCAGTGGAGGGCACGGCCGACAGCGCGGACCGCGCGGCCTCCAGTGCTTCCCTCGTCGCTGAACCCATTTACTTCGCCTTGCTCTTCTCGTCGTTCTCCAGGTCGGCCAGGAACTGGTCGACGAGGGCTGCAGCCTTCTTGTCGTCGCTCAGGCTCTGCCCGATGACACCCGATGCCAGGTCGATCGCAAGCGATCCGACCTCGGTGCGCAGGGATGCGACAGCTGCCTGACGCTCTGCCTCGATCTGGGCCTGAGCCGTCGCGGTCACGCGCGCGGCCTCGACCGACGCCTGCTCCTTGAGCTCAGCGATGATCTTGTTGCCGTCGGCGCGAGCCTGCTCACGAATGGCGGCAGCCTCGGCGCGACCCTCCGCAAGCTTCGCGTTGTACTCCTCGAGGGCGGCGGCAGCTTCGGCCTGAGCGATCTCGGCCTTCTTGATGCCGCCTTCGATGGCCTCCGCGCGGGCATCCAGCGTCTTGTTGATCGTGGGAAGGAACTTCCACACGAAGAAGATGAGGATGATCGCGAAGCAGACAGCGGACCAGATGATGTCGTAGACCGCCGGGATCAGCGGGTTCGGCGACTCTTCTGCTGCTGCGGCGAGGATTGCGGTGAGCATCCTTGCCTCCTTTGCGGGTACTGAGGCTTACGGGAAGGGGATGAAGGCGACGGCGATCGCGATGAACGCCAGGGCCTCGGTGAAGGCGATACCGAGGAACATGAGGCCGGTGAGGCGACCCTGCAGCTCGGGCTGGCGGGCGACCGACTCGACGGTCTTGCCAACCACGATTCCCACGCCGATGGCGGGGCCGATGGTCGCGATGCCGAAGGCGATCGGGGCGATGTGACCTGTCAGTTCAGCGAGGTTCACGAGTGTTTCCTTCCGTGGATATGACCTTGGCGGTTGCCAGGGCCGGCTTAGTGCTCTTCAGCCAGCGCGAGCTGGATGTAGACGGCGGTGAGGTAGGTGAAGACGTAGGCCTGCAGCACGGCGACGAGAAGCTCGAAGATCGTGAAGATGAAGCCGAAGGCGAGGGTTCCCGCACCGAACAGGGTGAAGGGCAGGTCGGTCGAGAAGAAGAAGAACTGCGTCGCCGAGAAACACAGCACGAGCAGCATGTGGCCCGCGACCATGTTCATGAGAAGACGAATCGAGAGGGTGACCGGCCGAAGGATGAAGGTCGAGAGGAACTCGATGGGCGTGATGATGAAGTACAGCGGCCACGGCACACCCGACGGGAAGAGCGAGTTCTTGAAGAACGCGCCGGGGTGCTTCTTGATTCCCGCGTACATGAAGGCGACGTAGGACACGATCGCGAGCACGATGGGCAGACCGAATACCGAGCTACCGGCGAGGTTGATACCCGGGATGATTCCCGTGAGGTTCATTCCCACGATGAAGAAGAACATCGTCACGAGCAGCGGAAGGAATCGCTTGCCGTCCTTCTCTCCGAGGGCGCCGTAGACGATGTTGTCGCGCACGAAGCCGTAGGCGAACTCCAGCACGGACTGACCGCGACCCGGGATGACCTTCATTCGACGAGTGCCGAGCCAGAACAGCAGCAGCAACACGGCGACAACGAAGAACCGGATCAGGATGACACGGTTGATCTCGAAGACCGTGCCCTCGAAGAAGATGACAGGCGGGAAGAAATCCTCCAGCGAGGGCCCGTGGAACTCTCCGCCGGATCCGTCATCTGTGGCGAACGGGGCGAGGAGAGTGAGAGCGTGGTGTAGCAGCGCTATCTCCGAAAATCGGGGCGTGTTACCACGCGGCGATGAGAAGGGGGATGTTCGCGTCAAACACTATCAAGAGATAGCGCCCTGACCCAATCGGGGACGCATTCACTATTACTTAGGGGTCGTGCGCGATTCATTCGAGGGATCACCGGGCAACGGGACGTCCCCGACGTAGGGCACTCGCGCCCCAACGAAGGCGATGACATCGACCACCAGGCTGCCGATGACGGCCGCGAGGATCGCGAAGAAGAACACGAGCGGCTCGAGGAAAGGCTGGCCCCGCAGCAGCAGCAGGATCGCGATGAACAACACGAACTTGATGAGCCAGCCGCCGAGAACGATGCCGAAAAACAGGACGCTCGACGGCTCGTTTTTCGTGACCTTCGCGCCAACGACGATCGTGGCGGCCGTCAGAGCCATGAACAACGCCGTGAGACCGGCTCCGAGCAGTCCGGAGACGAGGCCGGGTGTACCCGCGACGAGGAAGCCCACGATCGAGCCGACAATGGCGATCGCCACCGTGAGAATCGCACCGAAGACGAGGGCGCGAGCAAGGATGGTCGCGGATTTCATGATGTGGCCTTTCGGGGCGCGGTTTGGGGTGCCGTGGAGTCGAGGTCGAGATCATCGTCGGATTCGGATTCGGATGCAGCGTCGAGACCGTCGAAGCGCGCATCATCCGACCCCTCCTTCGCCGCTGCCTGGGCGGCGAGCTCGAGCGCCTTGTGGCGACTGAGCGGCGCGAGCGTGATCACGGTGCAGATGGCGAGGCCCACGGCAATGAACAGCGTGGGGAGATACCAGGGCAGAAACACGTAGCCGAGGGACCCGACCGCCACCACGAGAGTCCAGCCGTAGAAGAGCAGCACGGCGTGGAGGTGCGAGTGCCCCATGTCGAGGAGGCGGTGATGCAGGTGCTTTCGGTCCGCGGAGAAGGGCGACTTGCCAGCCCTCAAGCGGCGGACGATGGCCATCCCGAAATCCAGCAACGGCACGATGAGCACAGCGAAAGGCAGAAGGATCGGAATGTAGGCCGCTAGGAAGTAGGCGTTGAAGATATCCGGTTGCGCGATGATGCCGGGGTCAACGGCACCGGTCACCGAGATGGCAGATGCCGCCATGAGGAGTCCGACCAGGAGAGCTCCAGCGTCACCCATGAACAACTTGGCCGGGTGGAAATTGAGCGGCAGGAAGCCGATACACGCGCCAATGAGCACCGCGGTCGTGAGCGAGGCGAGATTGAAGTACTCGGTCTGCGCTCGCGCCTGCAGGATGTAGACGTACACGAAGAACACACCGTTGGCGATGAGTGCGACACCGGCAACGAGACCGTCGAGACCGTCGATGAAGTTGATCGCATTCATCACGAGCACGATCGCCAAGATCGTGATGATGAGGGACACGTAGGGCGAGACAATCACCTGGCCGCCGATGGGCAACGTCGACAGCTGGAAGCCCTGCCAGGCGAGGAGACCGGCCGCAATGATCTGGCCGGCGAGTTTGGTGAGCCAATCCAGATCCCACAGGTCGTCGGCGACACCGAGGAGCACGATGATGAGGGCAGCACCGAGAAGGCCAAGCACCGGGGCCGGGTCCGCGTACACGAGGCTCAGTTGTGGGATGAACGATGCCGCACCGAAGGCGGCGAGCACACCAAGAAACATGGCGACGCCACCCAACCGGGGCGTAGGCGTCGTGTGAACGTCACGTTCCCGGATGCCCGGATAGAGCTTGTACTTCGTCGACAGACGCCAGATCAACCACGCGAGCCCGAAGGTCACGACGGCCGAAATGCCCGTCACGAGCACGTAAAAAACTATTCGCACCGGTCCCCCAGGATCGCCCGGATGTCCGACGACGGGATGGCACCCTCCCGCACGATGCGCGCGCGCCCACCGGGAGTGCTGAGGCCCGTGGCATCCACGATGGTGGAGGCCACCGTTCCGCCGAGGCCGCCGTCGAGGTAGACGGCAACCGAGTCGCCGAGCATCCGTTCCGCTTCTTCTGCCGTCGTCGCGGCGGGGTCACCGGTCGTGTTGGCGCTGGAGACGGCAAGGGGGCCGGTCTCCGAGAGCAGTTCGAGCGCGATCGGATGCGACGGCATCCGCAAGGCGACCGTGCCCTTGGTCTCGCCCAAATTCCAGTTCAGGGTGCTGCGTGCGGTGAGGATCACGGTGAGCCCTCCGGGCCAGTACTCCGCCACGAGCGCTCGCACCTCGTCGGGGACCGACTCGGCGAGGGCATCGAGTGTGGGAATACCCGGAATGAGCACGGGAGGCGGGGCAGCAAGCGTGCGGCCCTTGGCGGTAACGAGCTTCTCCACGGCGCTCGGCGAGAACGCGTCGGCGGCGACTCCGTACACGGTGTCGGTGGGGATAACGACGAGATCGCCGCGGCCGATGGCCGCACGCGCCAAGCGCATGCCGGTGAGAAGTTCAGCCTCCACCGAGCAATCGAAAACTGGGGCCATGGTGCCCTCATCGTACCGGCAGGCGCACCGAGGGACCTGTGACGGCGCCCACTGCTGGCAGACTGATGGGGCCGTGGACTACTACTTCTTCGATCTCGACAAGACGCTGTACGCGTACGATTTCCGCCGACGACTCCCTGCGCTGGCCGAGCTCACCGGCTCGAGCCAGTACCACCTCGCCCGTTCGTGGTGGGCAGACGGGTACGAAGCACGCGCAGAGGTCGGCGAGTGGGGAACGGCCGACGAATACCTCGACCACTTTGCACTCGTCACGCACACACGGAGGCTGTCGCTCGAGGAGTGGGCATCGGCGCGGGCTCGAGCAATGACACGCATCGACGGCAGCGTCGCGGCGCTCAGGAGGGCCTCACAGCTCGGAGCGGTGTCGCTGCTCTCCAACAACCCCGCGGCGACCGCGGCCGCACTCCCCCTGCTGGTGCCCGACGTCATCGAGATACTCGGGGGCAACGTGCTCGTGAGTTCCTCGCTCGGAGCAAAGAAGCCCGACGAACTCGCCTACCTCCGCGCGCTAGGCGCGTACGGCATCGAATCGAAGGATGCCTTCTTCGCCGACGACTCCGCAGCCAATTGTGCGGGTGCAGCCGCCGTCGGGATCACCGCACACCACTTCACTCAGCTCAACGGCGTTTACCAGACAGACGCTCTGCTCACCGCGATCGAGGAGTTCGCCGCCCGATGACTCTGCTGTTCATCTTCGACATGGACGACGTGCTGTACGACTACGACTGGAGTGTGCGGATGCGCGCACTCACCGATCTGACGGGCCACGACCTCGCCGAGCTGCGGCGACGATGGTGGCATGACGACGGCGAGTGGGCAGCGGAGGCTGGCCGCTTCGCGTCGCCGGATGACTACCTCGACGCGGTGCGCCGTGCGCTGGAGTTCGACATCGACGAGGACGAGTGGGTGCGCATCCGCGGAGCCGCGATGACGCCGTTCCCGGAGTCGATCGACGCCGTACGCCGCGCGGCCGAGCTCGGGCAGGTCACACTCCTCACCAACAACGGACCGCTCATCTCCAAACACCTGCGCACGGTTGCTCCCGCGCTGACGGACGTGTTCGGCGAGCACCTGTTCACCTCCAGCGACTACGGAGCGCGCAAGCCCGAGCGGGAGGTGTTCGAGCGCGTACTCGAGTCGTATGGTGTGCCGGCATCCGACGCCTTCTTCGCTGACGACCTCGCCATCAATATCGCGGGTGCTCGGAGCGTTGGCATCACCTCGCACCTTTTCACGGAACCGTCCGGCATGCGCCGGGCAATCGAGGAGTTCGCCGCCGCGCACGCGTGATGGCGCTGCGAGCAGCAGATTTGGTTGCGCGAAGGTTTGGGTTCGTCGCGCTCGTATGAACTCACGCGCAGTGAACAAACCTGCGCGCGCGGTGCGACGCTGAGCGACGTCCCCGTGGTTAGCGGAGGGCCGTCGTCGCTCGGTCGCGGCCGGTGAGGTCGCGGTGGTGGGCTACCGCGGTCCACCCGTCCGCGCTGAGGAGCGCGGCGATCGGCGCGGCCTGCAACTCGCCGTGCTCGAGAACGAGAGTGCCACCCGGGCGGAGCAGGTCCAGCGCCCGACGCGAAACCTGCCGCACGACATCCAGGCCGTCCTCGCCGCCGTAGAGGGCTAGCTCCGGATCGTGGAAACGAACCTCCGGATCGCGCGGAATAGCGCGCTGCGGGATGTAGGGGGGATTCGAGATGACGACATCCACGAGACCGTTGAGTTCGGGGAGAGCCTCGGCAAGGTCGTGGAAGACGGGAGTGGCGTTGTCGGCACCGACGGAGCGGAAGTTCTGGCGCGTCCACACATACGCCTTGGGTGATACTTCGACCCCGAAGACCCGCGCGTGCGGAACTTCCGTCGCCATAGCTAGAGCGATCGCGCCGCTACCCGTGCCCAAGTCGACAGCGACGGGCTCGGCGGATGCAACGGACCGAAGAGCATCGATGGCGTACTGCACCACGACTTCCGTTTCGGGCCGAGGCACAAAGACCCCGGGACCGACCGCCAGTTCGAGTGAACGGAAATATGCCACACCGGTGATGTGCTGCAGAGGCTCCCGTGCTGCGCGGCGCTCAACGAACTCAGCGAACGCGATCGCCTCGTCGGGGCCGAGGGCGGCCTCCGTGATAACGCGAGCCTGAACACCACCCCGGCTGATGCCCAGCACGTGCCCGACGAGGAGTTCGGCATCCACGCGCGCACCGGGCACTCCGGCACTCTCGAGGATCGCGGTGGCGCGGTCTACGGAATCTCTGAGGTTCATTGCGGGAAGGGCGAGCGCCCGTGGGGTTCGGGTTAGGAGTCGTTTCCGAGGTCGGCGAGACGCGCTTCCTCGTCCGCTGTGATGCAGGACTGGATGACGGGCTCGAGCGCGCCGTTCATCACGGCGTCGAGGTTGTAGGCCTTGTATCCGGTGCGGTGATCGGCGATGCGGTTCTCGGGGAAGTTGTACGTGCGGATACGCTCCGAGCGATCCATCGTGCGAATCTGACCCTTGCGGAACTCGGCGGCCTCGGCGTCGGCCTTCTCCTGGTGGTGGGCGAGGATGCGAGCGCGCAGGACGCGCATCGCGGCCTCACGGTTCTGGAGCTGGCTCTTCTCGTTCTGCATGGCCACGACGATCCCGGTCGGGAGGTGCGTGATGCGCACCGCAGAGTCCGTCGTGTTGACGGACTGGCCACCGGGGCCGCTCGAACGGTAGACGTCGATCTTGAGATCGTTCTGGTTGATCTCGACCTCTTCGGGCTCGTCCACCTCGGGGAAGACGAGCACGCCGGCAGCCGAAGTGTGAATGCGGCCCTGCGACTCCGTCGCGGGCACACGCTGCACGCGGTGGACACCACCCTCGTACTTGAGGTGGGCCCACACACCCTCGGCGGGGTCGCTCGAGGTGCCCTTGAACGCGACCTGGACGTCCTTGATGCCACCGAGATCGCTCGAGGTCTGCTCAATGATCTCGGTCTTCCACTTCTTCGACTCGGCGTAGTGGAGGTACATCCGCAGGAGGTCACCGGCAAAGAGCGCCGACTCGGCACCACCCTCGCCCATCTTGATCTCCATGATGACGTCACGGGAATCGTTGGGGTCGCGCGGGATCAGGAGGCGTCGAAGCTTTTCCTGTGCCACTTCGAGCGATTCGGTCAGACCGGGGATCTCGGCTGCGAAGGACTCGTCCTCCGCCGCCATCTCGGTGGCAGCGGCGAGATCATCCGTCAGCTGGTTCCACTCGCGGTACGCGGCAGCGATGCGCGACAACTCGGCATAGCGGCGGTTGACCTTTTTGGCCCTGACCGGGTCTGAGTGGAGATCGGGGTCAGCGAGCTGGCCCTCTAGCTCATCATGTTCGGCCAGCAGCGGTTGCACTGACTCGAACATGACTAGTCCTCCTTGTGACCGTTGGTGCTCGGCATCGACTTCTGCACGAGCATGAGGAACTCGACGTTCGACTGAGTCTCCTTGAGCTTGCCGAGAACGATCTCGAGCGCCTGCTGCTGGTCGAGACCGGCAAGGGCGCGACGCAGCTTCCAGGTGACCTTGACCTCTTCGGCGCCGAGCAGCATCTCCTCGCGACGAGTACCAGAGGCGTTCACGTCGACGGCCGGGAAGATGCGCTTGTCGGCAAGGTGACGCGACAGGCGAAGCTCCATGTTGCCGGTGCCCTTGAACTCCTCGAAGATGACCTCGTCCATCTTGGAACCGGTCTCGACCAGGGCCGTGGCGATGATGGTGAGCGAACCACCCTCCTCGATGTTGCGAGCAGCACCGAAGAAGCGCTTGGGCGGGTAGAGCGCCGACGAGTCGACACCACCCGAGAGAACACGACCGGATGCGGGTGCCGAGAGGTTGTACGCACGACCGAGTCGAGTGATCGAGTCGAGGAGCACAACAACATCGTGGCCGAGTTCGACGAGACGCTTGGCACGCTCGATGGCGAGCTCGGCGACCGTGGTGTGGTCTTCGGCCGGACGGTCGAAGGTCGAGGCGATGACCTCACCCTTGACCGTGCGCTGCATGTCGGTGACCTCTTCGGGGCGCTCGTCGACGAGCACAACCATGAGGTGAACCTCGGGGTTGTTCTTGGAGATCGCGTTGGCGATGGCCTGCAGCACGAGCGTCTTGCCCGCCTTGGGCGGCGAGACGATGAGTCCGCGCTGACCCTTACCGATCGGCGACACGAGGTCAATGATGCGGGTCGAGAGCTTCTGCGGCTCCGTCTCCAGGCGCAGACGCTCCTGGGGGTAGAGCGGGGTGAGCTTGCCGAACTCGACGCGGTTCGCGGCTTCCTCGACGGCCTGGCCGTTGATCGAGTCGATCTTCACGATCGCGTTGTACTTCTGGCGGCCCTGGCCCTGCTCGCCCTCACGCGGCTGGCGGATGGCGCCGACCACGGCGTCTCCCTTGCGCAGGTTGTACTTCTTGACCTGGCCGAGCGAGACGTAGACATCGTTGTTGCCCGGGAGGTAACCGGTGGTGCGCACGAAGGCGTAGTTGTCGAGAACATCGAGGATGCCCGCGACGGGGATGAGGATGTCGTCTTCGGTGATCTCGGGCTCGAAGTCGTCGGCGAGGGCTCCCCCGCGTCCGCGCTTGCGGTCGCGGTACCGGTTACGGCCGGAGCGCTCCTGCTGCTCGGCATCCACCTCAGAGCGCTGCTGGCCCTGCTGGCGGTTGTTCTGGCGCTCGCCCTGCTGGCGATCGTTGTTGCGATCGTTCTGCTGGCGGTCGCCGTTGCGATCACCCTGCTGGCGGTCACCGTTGCGATCGTTCTGCTGACGGTCACCGTTGCGGTCGTTCTGCTGACGGTCACCGCGGTCGCCGCGATTGCGGTTGCGACCGCGGCCGCGACCCTGGGTGTTCTCACCCTCGGCGTCGTCGGAGTTGTCGCTCTCGGCGGGCGGTGTGTGCCCGGTGGGACCCTCGGGAAGTTCGATACCCAGGTCGGTGGTGACGAGCTTGGACGCGCGGCGAGGAGCGATCGCCTCGGCGGGAAGATCGACGATCGGGGCACCCGCGAGCACGGGCGCGGCGGCGATGACCTCGGTGTCAGCGCTCGTCACTCGGCGGGAGGTGCGCTTACGTGCGACCGGCTCGGCCGCGGTCTGCGACGGCGCAGTCTCGCCGGCGGGCTGCTGAGTGTCGGCGGGCTGCTCCGTCGTGGCAGGCTGCTCCGTGGCGGTGGGCTCGGTGCTCGCACCGGTGGACGGGGCGCCGTTCTCGGTGATGGCCTTCACGAGCTCGCCCTTACGCAGCTTGGAGGCGCCGCTGATGCCGAGCGAAGCGGCGAGAGTCTGAAGCTCTGCGAGTTTGAGGGTGCTCAGGTTGGACGTGTTGACGTCGGTCACGATGTGTGGGGTTCCTTTCCCCTGCGGGTATGTGATTCATCCCTGCGGGAGAGCTGATCGCTGCCCACCGCGAGCGAGTGCACGGGAATGGCGGGCGGAGCGAGGGTGATGGTGCGTAGTGAGGGAGTGTCGGCTAGGCCGGTTCTGCTACCTCGTGCGAAAACACTGTAGCACCTTTGAAGTCCACGGCGAGCATCAGGGCCTCCCAGGGGTTCGCCGACTGCTCCGAGACGAGCTCCGCCGCTCGCGCGCGCTGCGACGGATCACTTCCGAGAACGAGGATCGAGGGTCCTGCGCCCGAGACGACAGCCGCGAGACCCTGCGAACGCAACAGCCGGACGAGCTCGTTGGTCTCCGGCATGGCGCTGGCTCGGTAGTCCTGATGCAGTCGGTCCTCGGTGGCTTCAAGAAGCAATTCGGGGCTCTGGATGAGCGCAGCGATCAGCAGGGCGGACCGCGACAGGTTGAAGACGGCATCCGCATGCGGAACCGACTCGGGCTGCAGGCTCCGAGCCAGCGCCGTCGACATGGTCGCGGCCGGCACGAGCACAACGGGCGAGACACCGCGATGGACGATGAGTTTCTTGGCGCGCGGTCCGTCCGGGGTGACCCATGCAATGGTCAGGCCGCCGAAGATCGCGGGTGCGACGTTGTCGGGATGCCCTTCCAGCTCGGTCGCGAGCGTAAGCAGATCGTCGGAGTCGATGTCGACAACACCCTCGAGCAGCCCCTTGGCGGCCATCACACCGGCGACGATCGCCGCACCGGACGAACCCATGCCCCGCCCGTGAGGAATCGCGTTGTGCGCGACCAGGCGAATGCCGGGCATCGGGATCGAGTAGTGATCGAACGCGTGCTTGATCGAACGGATGACGAGATGCGAGTCATCCGTCGGAACCTCGCCCGCTCCGACGCCGTGCACCTCGATCTCGACCCCGGACTCGATTGCCGTGACATCGAGCTCGTCGTAGAGCGCGAGAGCGAGTCCGAGCGTGTCGAAACCGGGCCCGAGGTTGGCCGACGTGGCGGGCACACGAACGTGAACCGAACGACCGACGAGGCTCGTCATCAGCCGACGAGTCCCAGAACGGAGGCGACCTCTGCCGTGTCGACCGGCACGATGGTGGGTGTCACATCGTCACCGCTCGCGGTCTTGAGCGCCCACTGCGGATCCTTGAGACCGTGACCGGTGACCGTGAGCACAACCGTCGAATCCTTCGGGATGGCTCCGGCCTCGGCACGCTCGAGCAGTCCGGCGACACTGATCGCCGACGCCGGCTCAACGAAGATGCCGACCTCGGCCGACAGGATGCGGTGCGCCTCGAGGATCTTCTCGTCGCTGATGGCACCGAAGTAGCCGTCGCTGTTGTCACGGGCGGCAAGGGCCAGTTCCCAGCTCGCCGGGTTGCCGATACGGATGGCCGAGGCAATCGTGTCCGGATTCTTGACGATCTCGCCCGCGACGATGGGGGCGCTACCCGCGGCCTGGAAACCGAACATCCTCGGCATCTTCGTGGTGGCACCCACGGCGAGCTCCTCGGTGTAGCCACGGTGGTATGCCGTGTAGTTACCGGCGTTGCCGACGGGCACGATGTGGAAGTCCGGCGCGTCACCGAGAACCTCGACGACCTCGAAAGCAGCCGTCTTCTGTCCCTCGATGCGGTCGTTGTTGACCGAGTTGACGAGGTGGACTGGGTAGTTCTCGGCGAGTTCGCGAGCGATCTCGAGACAGTCGTCGAAGTTGCCCTGCAACTGAATGAGCTGACCGTTGTGGGCGATGGCCTGGCTGAGCTTGCCCATGGCGATCTTGCCCTCGGGAACGAGCACGGCTGCCGTGATGCCCGCGTGCGCCGCGTAGGCCGCGGCGGACGCCGACGTGTTACCGGTCGAGGCGCAGATGATGGCCTTCGCTCCATGCTCGACAGCCTTGGACACGGCCATCGTCATCCCGCGATCCTTGAACGACCCGGTGGGGTTCATTCCTTCGAACTTGACCCACACATTCGCGCCCGTTCGACGGTTCAGCGCCGCAGCGGGAATGAGCGGCGTGCCGCCCTCCCCGAGGGTCACGATGGGGGTCGCCTCAGAGATGTCGAGGCGGTCGGCATATTCGCGGAGAACTCCGCGCCACTGGTGGGCCACGTTCTGGTTATCCTTCAACTCGCAGGACGGATACGACGCTGGAGACGACAGGACTCGCCGCGAGCGACGTCACGGTCGCGGCCAGAGCTGACTCGGCCGCTTCGTGCGTAACAATGACAAGGGTAGCGGTGGGTCGCGAGCCCTCCTGACCGTCTGGCACGGTTTGCGACACCGCTTCAACGGAAACGTCGTGCTCACTGAAGAGCTGTGCGATGGTCGCGAGCACACCCGGCTCGTCTGCCACCTCGAGGATCACGTGGTACCGCGTGGTCGCGCTGGAGATGGGCAGAATCGGCAGGTTTGCGTGAGTCGACTCTGCGACTCCGGGGCCACCGGCGACGTGACGTCGCGCCGCGGAGACGACATCGCCGAGGACGGCCGATGCCGTGGGGACACCGCCGGCGCCGGCTCCGTAGAACATAAGGCTGCCCGCGGCCTCTGCCTCGACGAAGACCGCGTTGTTGGCTCCGTGCACCGCAGCGAGCGGGTGCGACAGCGGCACGAGCGCGGGATGCACGCGAGCAGACACACCCTCGACCCCGTCAGCGTCGATCCGCTCGCATACGGCCAGGAGCTTCACGACGTACCCGGCCTCGCGCGCGGAGAGGACCTCGTCGCGGGTGAGCGCGGTGATGCCCTCGCGGTGCACGGCATCCAGTGGAACTGTGGTGTGGAAGGCGAGGCTCGCAAGGATCGCGGCCTTCGCCGCGGCGTCGTAGCCCTCGATGTCCGCGGTGGGATCGGCCTCCGCGTACCCGAGCCTTGTCGCCTCGGCGAGCGCCTCCTCGAGGCTGTCCCCCTGGGTGTCCATGCGGTCGAGAATGTAGTTGGTCGTGCCATTGACAATGCCGAGGATCCGTTTGACCCGGTCGCCGGCGAGGCTGTCGCGAAGCGGTCGGATGATCGGAATCGCCCCACCGACGGCCGCCTCGTAGTACAGCTGGGCGCCAACCTGCTCTGCGGCCTCGAAGAGTTCGGGACCGTGGCTCGCGAGCACCGCCTTGTTCGCCGTGATGACGTCGGCACCCGACCCGAGCGCCCCGAGGATGAGGGTGCGGGCCGGCTCGATTCCGCCGATGAGCTCGACAACGATGTCGGCACCGAGGATGAGGGCATCCGCGTCGGTCGTGATCAACTCACGTGGGATGTCAGTGTCGCGCGCCGCATCCGGGTTGCGTACGGCCACTCCGACGAGCTCGAGTCCGGCTCCCGCGCGTGCGGCGAGCTCCTCGCGGTGCTCCAGCAGAAGACTTGCGACTTGGGACCCAACGGATCCACCGCCCAGGACGGCTACTCGGAGGTTTCGGTATTCGATCATTCTCGCTCCAGGTTCGGTGCGGGCGCGGCGGCGATGCCGGCATCCCGCGAGAGAAGGTCGGACTCGGTTTCGCCGCGGACGATCACTCGCGCGCGACCATCGCGCACGGCCACGACGGGTGGCCGCGCGAGGTAGTTGTAGTTGCTGGCCATCGCCCACCCGTAGGCGCCTGTTGCCGGAACCGCGAGCAGGTCATCGGGTGCCACATCCGCCGGAAGGTACTCGGCGTGCACAACGATGTCGCCCGACTCGCAATGTTTACCGGCGACCCGCACGAGGGCTGGCTCAGCGCTGGAGAAGCGACTCGCGATGCGGGCTGAGTAGTCTGCGCCGTAGAGGGAGGGGCGGATGTTGTCGCTCATCCCACCGTCGACGGAAACGTACTTGCGCACCGCGCTCGACTGCTCCGCCTGCTCGGGCTGGCCGGGAACCGTGACCTCGACGTCCTTGATCGTGCCGACGCGGTACAGCGTCGTGGTCGAGGGGCCGATGACGGACCGCCCCGGTTCGATGGCGACGATCGGCACGGGGACCCCGAACGATGCGGCGCCCTCCGCCACGATGTCGGCGAAACGCTTCGCGATCTCCTCGACGTCGAGAGGCTCATCGACCGAGGTGTAGGCGATACCGAAACCGCCGCCCAGGTTGAGTTCTGGAACGGGACCACCCTCGAGGAGTCGAGCGTGCAGGTCGAACAGGCGGTGGGCGGCCTCGGCGAAGCCATCGGACTCGAAGATCTGCGAGCCGATGTGCGAGTGGAGCCCGAGGAACTCGAGTTCGGGGTGCGTACGGATCTGCGCCACAACGGCGGGGGCATCCGCGAGCGGGATGCCGAACTTCTGGTCCTCACGGGCGGTCGCGAGGTATTCGTGGGTCGAGGCGTGGACTCCGCTGTTGATGCGAAGGCGGACGCGCTGGACGACTCCGCGCCGGGCAGCGGCCTGCGCTACACGCTCGATTTCGACGACACTGTCGATGACGATCGCACCGACACCCACCTCGACGGCACGGTCGATCTCGGCGAGGCTCTTGTTGTTGCCGTGCAGGCCGAGCCTGGCAGCGTCGACGCCCGCAGCGAGAGCCACCGCGAGCTCCCCGCCACTCGCGACATCGATGTTGAGGCCCTCCTCGGTCACCCACCGAGCGACCTCGGTCGACAGGAACGCCTTACCCGCGTAGTAGACCTTCGCGGAGCTTCCGACCCGAGCGAACTCGCGGTCGAAGGACGTGCGGATGCGCGAGGCACGGGTGCGGGCATCCGCCTCGTCCACGACGTACAGGGGTGTACCGAACTCGGCCGCGAGGTCGGATGCCCGTACCCCGGCGATCACGAGTTCACCGCTGGAGTCACGCGAAGCACCCATCGACCACACGTTCTCGGGAAGCGCGTTGGCGTCCGCGGGCACACGCAGCCACGACGGCGCGAGCGGATTGCTGGACACGATGACCTCACGAGGCGGTTCGAACGGGTGAGGCGAGCGGACCCGGATTGGTCCCTGAAGCCGCAACCAGTGTACCGGGGCGTCGCGACCCGTGACGGCGCTAAGGGCAGGTGCCCGTCTGTAGCAGCGCCGGATCCCCGAACGCGATACCGTCACCCTCGATCGTCGCCACGAGATCGCTTCCCTCGACGGCCACATCGGTCACCGAGAACGCTGCGGGCAGCGAGTCGGCGATACAGAAGGTCTGCGAATTCAGGAGACTGCCCGCCAGACTCGAGACGAGGGGGTTGGACCGCAAGTCATCAACTGAGATCGCCTGACCCTCGAGGGTGATCGTCTCCGGGGAGAACGCGATGCCGCCGTCGGCCGCCGACGGCGCCAAGCCGATGGAGACCGGGAGTTGCACCAGCACGAGGTCGAGCGTTGTAGTGACGGTGATCAACCCTCCCCCGAGTTCAATCGACTCGAGGTCGATGCCGCTGAGGTAGGACGAGAGTGTCTGAACGCCCGACTCGGGGATACGTACGTCGATGCGCAGGGCATCCGTCGGCTGTGTCTCGTCGAGCGGGATGCCGCGCGCACTCACCTCGGCAGAACCCGACACCCCTCCGACGACGAACTCGGGGATCGTCGCATCGATCTCCGTCATGCGGCCGGCGAGCGCCTGCAGGAGCACGGGGCCTCCCCCGACCCGCACGTCGATGGGCGTCGACGGGTCAACGGGCAAGGACTCGAGGATGCGGTCGCGCACGTAGTCCTGGGCATAGGCCCGCGCGAGCGATTCGCCGACGATCGCGGCCACCGCGAGGAGCACGACAACGACGAGCAGGCCGATGAGCACACCAACACCCCGTCGCTTGCGGCGTGGCGCCGGCACCACGATCGTGGGGCCGGGTTCACGCGCTGCGAGGGGCTCGGTCATGTCACATGCGTTCTGGGGCGGTTACGCCGAGCAGGCCGAGCGCGTTGGCGAGCACCTGGCCGACAGCGTCGTTGAGCCACAACCGCGTGCGGTGCACATCGGTGATTGGTTCGTCGCCCTGCGGGGTGACACGGCAGCTCGAATACCAGCTGTGATAGGCGCCGGCGAGCTCTTCGGCGTACCGGGCGACACGGTGCGGCTCCCGCAACTCCGCCGCCTGGCGCACGATACGCGGGAACTCGGCAAGAACACCGAGCAGAACACTCTCGGACTCGTGGCTCAGCAGACTCGCATCGAACGCCGAGCGGTCGACGCCGTACTCTGCCGCGTTCCGAGCGACCGAGTGGGTGCGCGCATGCGCATACTGAACGTAGAACACCGGATTGTCCGGGGTGTGCTTGCCCCAGAGCTCGAGATCGATGTCGACTTGGGAGTCGATGGATGACCGCACGAGCGCGTATCGCCCGGCATCCACTCCGACCGCTTCGACCAGATCCTCGAGCGTCACAACCGTGCCAGCGCGCTTCGACATCCGCATGGGTTCGCCGTCACGTACGAGGTTTACGAGCTGACCGATGAGGATCTCCAGGTTGACGTAGGGTTCGTCGCCGAAGGCCTTCGTCATCGCCATGAGTCGCTGCACGTAGCCGTGGTGGTCGGCACCGAGCATGATGAGGTTGCGCTCGAAACCGCGCTCGCGCTTGTTCAAGTAGTAGGCGAGATCACCAGAGATATAGCCGGCCTCGCCATCGGACTTGATGACAACACGGTCCTTATCGTCGCCGAAGTCGGTCGAGCGGAACCAAACCGCGCCGTCCTTCTCGTAGATCGTGCCGAGGTCGCGCAGACGCTGGATGGCCCGCTCCACCGCTCCGGAGTCGTGCAGTTCGTTCTCGTGGAAGTAGACGTCGAAGTCGACACCGAAATCGTGGAGGCTCGCCTTGATGTCGCCGAACATGAGCTCGACGCCGACCGCGCGGAAAACCTCCTGCTGTTCCTCGCGCGGAATGTGGAACAGGTCTCCGGGGTAGTCGGCGATCACGCGAGCAGCGATATCGGAGATGTACTGACCGCCGTACCCGTCCTCGGGCGTTGGCTCGCCGAGCCAGCTTGCGAGAAGGCTGCGGGCGAAACGGTCGATCTGGGCGCCGTGATCGTTGAAGTAGTACTCGCGCGTGACGTCGGCACCCTCGAACTCGAAGATACGCGCGAGGCTGTCACCGACGGCAGCCCAACGGACCCCGCCGATGTGAATCGGCCCAGTGGGGTTCGCGGAGACGAACTCGAGATTGATGGGGACTCCCGCGTAGAGGTCGCCGCGCCCGTAGTCCGCGCCCTCCTCCACGATGCGCTTGGCCAGCGCACCGGCGGCCGCCGCGTCGAGGGTGATGTTGAGAAAGCCGGGGCCCGCGACATCCGCCGACGCAACACCATCGATGGCGCGGGCGCCGGAAGCGATCTCCTCGGCGAGTTCCCGCGGGTTCACGCCGAGGGGCTTCGCCAACCGCATCGCGATGTTTGTTGCCCAATCACCGTGTTCCCGATTACGGGGCCGCTCGAGCGGAACGTCCGTGGGGGCCAGATCCGAACCGCGGTCCGCAACGACCTTCTGGACGACAACGAGAAGGGCGGAGGAGAGCTCGGCAGGATTCACGATCCCCAAGAGTACCGCCCAGCCACGGCATGTCGTCGGGCCTGGCGACGCGCGGCCAACCTGCCCCCCGCCACGGTGCGGGCGGGTGAGGATGAACGCATGTTCTCCGTGCGCGCAGCGATCGCTCTCCCCGTGCTGGCCATCACCGCGCTCACCCTGAGCGCCTGCGTTCCCACCCAAGAACCGAGCGACCGCCCGACGCCGAGCGCCTCCACGACGCGCACCCCCGGTGCCGCACCGTCGAGCACTCCCACTCCGACACCCACCCCGGACGGGCCGATTCCGTATTCGGTTTCGTGCGACGAGCTCCTCTCCCCCGACACGCTCTACGGTCTCGACCCCAACTTCTCGTCGCTCGGACCAGCCGAACCCGCGGCCGGATCTCTCGCCGCGACGGCTGTCGCCGACGGCGGAACCGCGTGCCGGTGGATCCACGAGACGAGCTCGGTCACCATCGACATCGCGGTCGCTGAACTGACACCGGATGCCGCGGCCAGCCGCCGGGCATCCGCCGACGCGTCCGGCACGGCCGTTGCCGACTTCGGCGACGCCGGGTACTTCGCGAGCGACAGCGGAGCGCAGGTCTTTCGCGGGCCCTACTGGATCACGGTGTCGTCGAGCATGTTCGCGTCGGCCGCGGATGCCGCACCGTTCGTCAACGCGGTGACCGCCGGCTACTGACGCTTCCCGTCAACCGAGCTGAACCGGCTGCTCACCATCGTCGTACGGGAGCTCATCGACCACGGCGAGCACCTCCATGGTGAGCAGCGTCAGGTCTGACCCGTGGTTGGTGAGGAAAGCGACATCCGCCGCGTCCCGGCCCGTCGAGATGCGGAGCATGCTCTGGCGGGGAGCCAGTCTCGTTGCATCCACGAGCCACCACTGACCGTCGATGTGGGCTTCAACGACGGCATGGAAGTCCATGGGTGAGAGGCCGGGGGCGTAGACGGCAACCATGCGCGCCGGGATGTCGAGCGCGCGCAGGAGGGCGATGACCAGGTGGGCGTAGTCCCGACATACTCCGCGGCGGTCGGCGAGGGTCTGGACGGCACCGTCGGTGGGTTCGCTCGAGCCGGAGACGTAGGTGAGGTGCGAACTGACCCAGTCGACGACGGAGGTCAGCAGCGCGTGTCCGGACAGTCCCGAAAAGGTTTGTCGCGCCATGGGTGTGAGGCTGTCCGATTCGCAGTAGCGGCTCGGCCGCAGGTACCGGATGAGATCGAGGCGATCCGTCGGCGCTGGTTCTGCTCGCCCCTCGACCTCCAGGCGGTAGTCGACGCTGAGTCGACCGGGTTCGGCGTCGGCGACGTGGAGCCGGCTTCCGTGAGTGTCGATGAGTTCATCCACGGCGAGCGCCGCCGTCGAGAACTCGAGATTCTCCGCGCGAATGGCCGCGCCCTGGGCTGCGGCAATGCCGAAAACCAGGTTGGTGGCGCCGCCGAGTTCAAGGTCGAGGTGTACTGCCACATTCCTGATCATGGGTCGATACTGTCACGGGGATCGCCCAGCACTCGGCGCTGGTACTGTGGAGTCACCCTGGCCCCCATAGCTCAGGGGATAGAGCGTCTGCCTCCGGAGCAGAAGGCCGCAGGTTCAAATCCTGCTGGGGGCACCAATGGGAGAGGCTCCGCCCAGAGGGTGGGGCCTCTTCCCATTTGTACCGTTAGCCGGACGCGAGGCTGTTCCTGGGGTCCCCCGCCGCGCCGGTTCCGGCGCACGGCGCAGCCGTGTGACGGCCGTGCCGGTGGGGAGTCAAATCCTGCTGGGGGCACCAATGGGGAGAGGCTCCGCCCATCGGGTGGGGCCTTTCACCTTTCGGAACACTCGCACCACCTACTTACGCGCCGCGAGCACCCTTCCCACGGTGATGAGGAGCACAAGGTCGAGCACTCCGACCGCAATGAGGGTGATGCCGAAGAAGATCGCGTAGGCGATGGTGACGCCGTCAGCGAAGAGGATGACGAGCACCCCGGCGAGGGCGATGAGGATGCCGATGACGATCGTCACCCCCGAACCGTTGCCGCGCGCCGTGTCGATGAGGGTTGCGACCCCCTCGAAGATCCACGAGACACCGATGAGGATGACGATGAAAACCGCGGTCTCGAACGGGTTGCGAATGACGATGACCCCCGCCGCGAGAATGACCGCACCAAGGATGAAGTTGGCGGCCTTCCCGCCTCCGTTGAGGTCTTTGTCGATGAAGCCCTGAACGATGCGGATGATGCCCAGAATGACGAAGTAGATACCGAGGATGACCGCCAGCACGTTCACCGTCGATTGGGGCCAGACGAGCACGAGGATGCCGAGGATGAGGGCCGCGGCGGCGCGCAACCCCCACACGATCCGTGTCTGACGGAAGAACCCGGTCAGTTCAGTTGTGCCTGCTTGTCGTGCCATGGCCAGCCCCAGCCTCTCGTCGCGGCCCGCGTCGATGCGGACCGATGCACCACACGTTAGCGCTCGCCGAGCATCCTGACGCCTCTGTCACACAACGTTTTCGCCGAGCTGTGCGTCTTATCGAGTGTGAGTACAACGGTGACGGCACGCGCCGGTACGGTGTCGGGAGCGACTGGGGTTCCGAGGAGGGGCGGCGTGACGACGGATGAGGCGAGCCCTCCCACGTGGGAGCAGGTTGTCACGCGTCTCGTGGCCGACCGTGGCGACGCCCTCACGAGGTACGCCTTTCTCATCTGCGGCGATCGGGACGAGGCATCCGATCTCGTCCAAGACGCGCTCGTCAAAACGTTCGGGCGGCTGCGCAACGGCTTCAGCATTGCCAGCGCCGAGGCCTACGTGAGACGCACCATTCTGAACAGCTACCTAGACGCGGGGCGGAGAGTTTCCCGCTGGCGTCGCATCGCTCACCTGGAGGCCACGCCGGAGCAGGACGACGCGCGCACGGGCGGTGTCGACTCGCACATCGACGTGCAGGCGGAGTTGCGCAAACTCGCGCCGCGCGAGCGCGCGTGCGTCGTGCTGAGGTACTACGAGGATCTCAAGGTCGATGACATCGCCGAATGGTTGGGCATCAGCCCCGGAGCCGTAAAGCGGTACCTGAGCGACGCGCTCGCCAAGCTGGCGGTCTCCATGTCGGATGAGGAGGTGACACGGGATGCGCGATGAGGATGATCTCCGCAAGCTCCTCGCGGGGGCGGAAGCACCCGGAGGGCTCGACGCGAACGCTGTGATCGCTCGTAGTCGGCGCCGCAGGCTGCCCCGCCAACTGGCCGCTGGCGGGATCGGTGTGCTCGCCCTTGCCGGAGTGGGCGTGGTGGCCGTCAACGCCTCACTCCTCGCGCCCGTCGGCTCGTCGGGTGGTGCTGATTCCGCCGTGATGAGCGAGGAGTCCGGCGACCTGGAGACGATGAAGCAGTTTGGTGCGATCGAGTCGCTCGCGTGCGGCGCAGCAGTGGACAGCGTTCCCGCGGCGGCGAGCGGGTTGGAGCTCACGAGCACGTTCCCGGCAGTGGCATCCGTCGACGACGGTACGGTGCCGGGCCGTGTCGCCGTCACGAACACGTCGACCGAATCCGTGTCCGGGGTGTTGACGACCGCACCGGTCGCGGCCCTTGCTCAGGCGGGCGTGATCGTCGCGGTCGGCTCACCCGAGTACACCGGTACGGATGTGGATCTCGCCGGCGGCGAGTCGATCGACCTCGCAGCATCCCTCGCCCTCACCGGATGCTCGAGCGAACCGCTCGCGCCCGGGAGCTACGACATCGTGGTCGCCGTCGATTTTGCGCCCGCGGGCGTCATCGCGGCGCCGACCGTCGCAATCACCTTGGAGTGACCGTCGACAGTGGTGGCGATTTCGCCCCGGCGGTAGGTTTCTAGCACGGTCGCGATTGTCTCGATCCCGTCGGTCGACCCCACACGAAAGGCACGATTCATGGCCAAGCAGTCCATCCTCGGTCGCATCACCCAGCTCCTCAAGGCAAACATCAATGCGCTCCTCGATCAGGCGGAGGACCCGCAGTTGCTCTTGGACCAGTTGGTGCGTGACTACACGAACTCGATCGCGGAAGCCGAGAGCGCCGTCGCTCAGACCATCGGCAACCTGCGTCTCATGGAGCAGGACCACGCGGAGGATGTCGCAGCCGCCGAGGATTGGGGCCGCAAGGCTCTCGCGGCGAGCGCCAAAGCCGACGAGCTGCGCGCGGCAGGCAACACCACCGACGCGGACAAGTTCGACAACCTCGCCAAGATCGCACTCGGCAAGCAGGTCTCGTCGGAGAACGAGGCGCGCAACGCGGAGCCGACTATCGCGTCGCAGACGGCCGTCGTCGAACAGCTCAAGAAGGGCCTCGACGGCATGCGGTCGAAGCTCAACGAGCTCACCTCCAAGCGGGACGAGCTCGTCGCTCGCGCCAAAACGGCCGAAGCCCAGAAGCAGGTGCACGAGGCGATCGGATCCATCGACCTACTCGACCCGACGAGCGAGATCAGCCGCTTCGAAGACAAAATTCGTCGCGAGGAAGCGAAGGTACTCGGCCACCAGGAGCTCGCGGCGTCCCGCCTCGACGCCCAGTTCGAGTCCCTCGAAGACCTGAGTGCGCAAGCCGAGATCGAGACCAGGCTCGCGCAGCTCAAAGCGGGAGGGAGCCCGAAGGCGGTCACGTCGGGCGAGTGAGTCGTGCCGTCGACCTTTCTCATCGTTCCCCAGTGGCAGGGCTCGGGATCGTCTCGGGCCATGCGGCTCGTCGATGGTGCCGAAACGATCTCCGGCGACCTGCCGTCGAGCACAACAGCGCGCGTCGAGGTACCGCTCGAGGCAGGTGACGCGCTCGGTTCGAGCGTTCTTCGATTGAGTTCCCTGACCACCGTCGCCGAGCGTGTTCGTGAACACGTGACTCGGGCGACCGACCCGGTCATCGTCATCGGCGGAGACTGCGGAATCGAAGCCGGGGCCATAGCGCCCGTCATCGCGCCGGATGTCGCGGTGGTCTGGTTCGACGCCCACCCCGACCTGAACACTCCAGAGTCGAGTCCTTCTGGCGCGTTCGGCGGCATGGTCCTGCGCACGCTCCTGGGTGACGGCCCCGCGAACCTGGTGCCCGCAGCGCCACTCTCACCCGAGCGCGTCATCCTCGCTGGAGCACGAGCATTCGACGCACACGAGGAGGAATACCTCGACCAGACCGCCATGGCCGTGCTCGGGCCAGAGCAGGTGACCGCCGCGCGACTCCTGGAGGCTGTCGAAGCGACGGGCGCGAGCCGCGTTTACGTGCACATCGACCTCGACGTTCTGGACCCGGCGGAGTTCGAGAGCCTCACCGCTCCGCAGCCGTTCGGGGTGCCGACGAGAGAGTTGGTGGCGGGCATCCGGGCACTCACGGAACGGTTCGAGCTCGCGGGGGCCGGTATCACCGCCTTCGCGCCGGCGAACGCTATGGATGCCGCGGACGACATGCCGACCGTGTTGCGTCTCATCGCTGCCCTGACATCGCGGCGCTCGACCTAGGCTGAGGCCATGTCTGACGAATACGACGTCATCGTGATCGGGGCCGGCGCCGTCGGCGAGAATGTGGCGGACCGGGCCGTGCAGGGCGGACTGACCGCCGTTCTCATTGAGAGCGAGCTGGTCGGCGGGGAGTGCTCGTACTGGGCGTGTATGCCGTCGAAGGCGCTCATCCGCAGCGGCTCGGCTCTCCGCGCGGCGCAGCGCCTCGAGGGTGCGCGGGAGGCAGTGACGGGGGCGCTCGATGCGAGCGCCGTGCTCCACCGTCGATCGCGGATCGTTCACGACTGGGACGATTCGAGCCAGGTCGAGTGGGTTGACGGGGCGGGCATCTCCCTCGTGCGCGGTCACGGCCGGATCGTCGGCGAGCGCACCGTCGAGGTCACGGATAGTTCGGGAACCACCACGACCCTGCGCGCGCGGCAGGCGGTGGTGGTGAGCACGGGCTCGGATCCGCTGCTTCCCGATATCCCAGGGCTTCTCGACGCCAACCCGTGGACCGCCCGAGACGCGACGAGCGCGAAGGTTGTTCCCCCGAGCCTCGCGATCATCGGCGGTGGCGTTGTCGCGGTGGAGATGGCGACGGCGTACGCGAGTTTTGGTACCACGGTGACCGTTTTCGCGCGCAGCGGTCTGCTCTCTCACGAAGAGGATTTCGCGGGAGAGATGGTGGCGGACGGTCTGCGCGAGCTCGGCGTCGACATCCGTTCGACCTCGCCGAGTCGTGTCGAGCGCACGGATGCCGGAGTCGTTCTGCACTCCGACGGCGATCCCGTCACCGCGTCTGAGGTGCTCGTGGCCACCGGTCGTGTGCCCCGCACGACGGACATCGGGCTCGAGTCTGTTGGCCTGAAGCCTGGCGAGTGGATCGAGGTGGATGACACGCTGCGGGTGCCCGGTATCGATTGGTTGTACGCAACCGGCGACGTCAACCATCGCGCTCTCCTCACCCATCAGGGCAAGTACCAGGCTCGCGCTGCCGGCGACGTCATCGCGGCGCGCGCGAAGGGTGCCGAGGTGGATGACGCACCGTGGGGTCGCCATGTCGCGACGGCCGATCATCTTGCCGTTCCCCAGGTGACGTTCTCCGACCCGGAGGTCGCCTCCGTCGGGCTGACCTCCACGCGAGCGGAGAAGGAGGGATTGCGCGTCCGCACCGTCGACTACGACCTCTCGTGGGTTGCCGGCGCCACGATTCAGGCCGATCACTACCGAGGCAAGGCCCGCATGGTCGTGGACGAGGATCGCAAGGTCATCGTGGGAGTGACGTTCGTAGGACAGGACGTCAGCGAACTCGTCCAGGCGGCGACGATGGCCATCGTCGGCGAAATCCCGCTCGATCGGCTGTGGCACGCCGTTCCCGCCTACCCGACCCTGAGCGAGATCTGGTTGCGGTTACTCGAGACCTACGGCCGCGATTCGTGAGGCAGGGGCTTCTCGTCCGGCTATCTCGTGTGCGCTGGCTCCGCGCAGTGCTGTTGAGTCGTGTTGTGGCATTGCCGGGGTACTGGTTCGCGACCGCCATGGGTTTCGTGTGGGGTGCCCTCCTCAGCGGATTCCGAATCTCGCGGCGTGGTGGTGTTGTTGTCGCTCGAGGGATGCCCGGCTGGGCGTTCGGGCGAGGTGGCACCACGATCGGCGCCGTCTACCTCACGTCGTCGACCCTGTCGGATTCTGTGCTCGAGCACGAAGCGGTGCACCGTGCCCAGTGGCGTAGGTATGGTCTCGCCTTCATCCCGCTCTATCTGATGGCGGGACAGGACCCCCTAAAAAATCGCTTCGAGATCGAGGCTGGACTCGCGAAGGCAGGATACCGATGACACGTGTGGCCGTCGTGACGGGTGCCAGCTCGGGTATTGGAGCGGTCGCCGCGAGACGCCTGTCAGAGAACGGTTTCGAGGTAGCCGTGGTGGGGAGGAACCCTGAACGAACCCTCGCGGTGGCATCCGACATCGGAGCGCGATCGTTTCTCGCGGACTTCGACGATCTGAGCTCGGTCAGGCGTTTGGCCTCCGAGCTACGCGACGCGTACCCGACGATTGACGTACTAGCCAACAACGCTGGCGGTCTCATTCACACGAGGGCTACCTCGACCGATGGGATCGAGCGAACGATCCAACTCAATCTGCTGGCGCCGTTCCTCCTCACGAACCTCCTCCTGCCGCAGCTCACCAAGGCCCGTGTCATCTCGACGGCGAGTATCGCCAATCGCTTCGGCAACCTGCGACTCGACGATCTGCAGTGGAGACGACGCCCGTGGTTCGGCGGTTGGCGAGCGTACGGCACAAGCAAGATCGCCACGATCGTCTTCGCGCGGGAACTCGCGGAACGCACGGGCATCGAGTCGTACTCTTTCCACCCCGGATACGTCGCGACGAGTTTTGCCGCGGAATCGCCGCTCATGCGCGCGGGCAACCGCATCACCCCAGGGCGGATCGCCATCACGGCCGAGGAGGGTGCAGTGCCCCTCGTCGAACTGGCGACCGCGGCATCCCTCGACGTCCCGAACGGAACCTACTTCGACAGGCTTCGACCGTTCGGGCGAGTCCACCGCTCAGGCAGAAAGCCGGGAGTCGGCTCTCGGTTGTGGCTCGAGGCGGAAAAGCTGACGGGGCTCAGTTCGAGCTGAGGAGTCGCGCCGGCCCCTGCGAGGCGATCCACGCGTAGACGGTGCTTTCGGTGAATGCGGAGATGGGAAGCATCTCGCTCAACCACGCGTCGACGGAGCGTGCCAGGTCCTGACCGCGATCGCGGCGAAGCCACGTGACCGTGAAACGTCCTGGTGCCTCGAGCACCTCGATCTCGGAGTCCGACGACACCTCGACAAAAACTTGGCCGCGTGCCGTGACAGGCAATTGCGACAAGATGGCGCGCAATTCGGGGAGCGCGCGCTCGTCACCTGCCAAGAGCAAGCGGTGGGCAGCTGCGGCGTCCCACGAGGCGGGAAGGGGGGAGGTCATATCCCTCTCAGTATAGGCATGCCTTACCTAAGACGTATAGACCCCATCACCACCCGGGAGGGTGACGATAATGCCAGCCGATACGTCGTTCGAGCTGCGCACCGAGTGCGAGCAGCACGTCCTCGCCACCCGGACGCCCGATGAGTTGAACACCCATGGGAAGTCCGTCGGCCGTGAGGGACACCGGCAGGACGATAGCGGGAAGGCCCGCCACGTTCACGAAACTCGTCCACGGTGTGTATTCGACCTGCTGGTCGAAGTTGCGCACCGGATCGACAGCGTCATACCAGCCAATCGGTCGCGGCGTGAGCGCCAGTGCGGGTGTGAGAACCGCATCGAAGGGCGCGAACTGACGGATGATTCGGCGCTCGTATCCCGACAGCCACGCGAGCGCCTCCGCGAGGTCTCGCGCGCTCAAGGCTCGACCGCGTTCGACGAGCCAGCGGGTCAGCGGCTCCAGCAACTCCAACCGCTCCCCCTCGACGGGGACTCCGGCCGCGGACGCCTGCCAGATGATCGAGAAGTGCTCCCCGTACGGCTCCGGCTCAAGGGAGAGCGACTCGAGGCCGTGCCCGATGGCCTCGAGGTGTGTCGTGGCGACGGTGAGGGCATCCGTCGCCTCGGGCGAGACATGAATGTCGCGACTGGTGTCCCACGGGGAACTCGTCATGACGGCGAGCTGGAAGCGCCCCTCCCCGCGAGTAGCCGCACCCAACCATGGCCCCTCATCCCACGTCGGCGGACCGACCGACCACGGCGACGGCCCGGCGATCGCGTCGAGGATGAGAGCTACGTCGGCGACACGTCGCCCCAGGGCCCCGTAGGTCACCAGGCCGGCAAGACTCGTAAAGCCCGACCCCGACGGCACACGCCCCCTCGATGGCTTGAGTCCAACGAGTCCGGTCGCGGCGGCAGGGATACGAATCGACCCCCCGCCGTCGGAGCCTGGGGCGACCGGGAGTAGACCTGCGGCCACCGCGGCCGCCGCTCCCCCACTGCTTCCGCCCGCTCCGAGGTGCGGGGCCCACGGGGTACGCGTCGGCGCGGACACCATCGATTCGGTGTGGGAAGCGAGACCGAACTCGGGGGTCGCGGTTTTACCGAGGCTCACCGAGCCCGCGTCATCGAGCACGGTGGTGATCTCGTCGGAGACCTCGGGCACGAAGTCTGCGAACGCTCGAGAGCCAAAGGTGGTCGGCACCCCAGCACGATTCCAGAGGTCCTTCTCCGCGAGGGGTAAGCCCCACAGTGCCGCCGCGCGGGGGGTGCGCTCAAGATCTCGCGCGTGGGCGATGGCATGTTCCGCCGTCACCGTCGTGAACGCTCCCAGGCCTGCGTCCTTCTCGGCGATGCGCGCGAGGTAGTGGCGCGTGAGTTCTTCGGGAGTGATGGTCCCCCGTCGAAGCGCATCGAGCTGCTCGATCGCGAAGAGGTCGTGCAGCTCGGACATTCTTCGAGCCTAGGACTTGACAGCATCCTTTCTACCTGGTTAGTTAGTCAGTGAAGTAACTAACCACATAACCGAGGAGGCGCGATGGACGACGGGAAACCGATCTTCACCCAGATCGCCGAGCAGCTCGAAAACGACATCATCGCTGGCACCTTCCCAGAAGAGACCCAGGTGCCATCGATCAACGAGTTCGCCGGGTTCTACCGCATCAACCCGGCCACAGCCCTGAAGGGGGTGAACGTCTTGGTAGACGCCGGCGTCCTCTACAAGAAGCGCGGAATCGGGATGTTCGTGGCCGAGGGTTCACGTTCGCGGCTCATCGCCGAGCGGCGAGCCCAGTTCTCGACCGACTACGTGCGGCCACTCGCTGTCGAAGCCCAGAAGCTCGGCATCTCCGTGGACGAACTGACCGACATGATTCGAAAGGAAACAGCACAATGACCGACCACGTGATCGAGGCCAACGGTCTCACGAGGAGGTTCGGGTCGCTCACCGCAGTTGACGGCGCCACCTTCACCATGGATGCCGGCAAGATCTACGGTCTTCTCGGCCGCAACGGCGCCGGCAAAACAACCCTCATGCAGCTCATGACGGGGCAGGACTTTGCGACCGATGGCACGGTTCGGGTGTTCGGTCAGTCGCCCGTCGAGAACGCGAGTGTTCTCCAGCGCACGTCGTTTATCAAAGAAAGCCAGCGCTACCCGGACGACTTCCGCGTCAAGCATGTCTTCCGAAGCGCACCGTGGTTCTTCGCGAACTGGGACGCCGAGTACGCCGAGCGGCTCATCGACGATTTCCGACTGCCCACCACCCAGCGTGTGAAGAAGCTCTCTCGGGGCCAGCTCTCCTCGATCGGTGTCATCGTCGGACTCGCGTCGCGCGCTCCCCTCACGTTCTTCGACGAGCCGTACCTCGGCCTCGATGCTGTCGCGCGGCAGATCTTCTACGACCGTCTGCTCGAGGACTATGCCGAGCATCCGCGCACGATCGTGCTCTCCACACACCTCATCGACGAGGTGGCCGATCTTCTCGAGCACGTGCTCGTCATCGACCAGGGGCGCATCATCATCGACCAGGCGGCGGAGGACCTGCGCGGCACCGCCACAGCCGTCGTCGGCACGTCGACCGCAGTCAACGCGTTCGTCGAGGGACGCGAGATTCTGCAACGCGACGGGATCGGCGGACTTGCCTCCGTAACCGTGGCCGGCCTCAGTGAAGCCGATCGCGCAGCCGCAACGGCGGCAGGTCTCGAACTGACCGCCGTGTCGCTGCAGCAACTCATCGTCAGAAGGACCACCACCGTGAATGAACTGGAGCAGAGCGCATGAGCACCATCACCGCACCCAGTGCCGTCGGCCCGCTCGGCCGCATCGTCAACGTCGTCAAGCTGAACACGGTCAACCCGTGGACGACGATCACCCTGCCGTGGATGATCCTTGGCTTCATCTTTCTGGCCAATCTCGTCATCTGGATGATCATTTTCGAGTCCGTCGGGCCCGAGAGTGTCGCGGACGTGGCGGAAGGGCTCCAGTATTCGGGGGCCACGACGTGGATCTTCGTCTACATGATGATTGTGGCGATCCAAGCCATTAACCTGACGTTCCCGCTCGCTCTCGGCTACGGCGTCACGCGACGTGACTTCTGGCTCGGCAGCGGATTGACCTTCATCGCACTGTCGGCCATGTACTCGATCGGACTCACAATCCTGTCGATCATCGAAGAAGCCACGGGCGGCTGGGGTCTCCACGGGCGTATGTTCACGGCCGTCTGGTTCGGCGAGACCTGGCCAGAACGCCTCTTCGTGTTTTTCACGCTCTTTATGGTCGCGTTCTTCTTCGGAGCCGCGATCGCCACCGTCTACGTACGCTGGAAGTCCAACGGAGTATCCGCGTTCTTCCTGGTCCTGTCGGTGCTGCTCATCGGGGCCGCCGCGCTCGTGACGTTCACGTCGAACTGGCCCGCGGTCGGACACTTTTTTGTCACCACTGGCACAACGGGAGTAATCGCGTGGACCTACGTGATCACCCTGGCCTCGGCGTTGTTCGGTTACCTCATCCTTCGACGGGCCACACCGAAGGGCTGAGGGGCACGCGAGACGGATGCCCGGCGTGAGCGATCGCGCCGGGCATCCGTTCTGTGCGAGAGGATCGAGGCATGGGCTACCTGTTCCTCGCACTGGCCATCGCCGGAGAAGTCATCGCGACTACCTTTCTGAAGTTCACCTCGGGTGATCGCGCCGTGTGGTGGGCTTACCCGATCGTCGGGGTCGGATACGTCTTCGCCTTCTGGATGCTCTCGCTCACGCTGAATCGAGGTGTTCCACTCGGCATCGCGTACGCCGTCTGGGCCGGGGTCGGTGTCGTTCTCGTCGCCATCATCAGCTGGCTTGCGTTCGGTGAGCTTCTGACGTGGCCGCAGGTAGCCGGAATTGCGCTCATTGTCGCCGGCGTCGCACTTCTCGAACTCGGCGGCAAACACGCCTGACCTGATGGCTACTTGAGGGATTTCTGCAGGAGCACGGTTCCGAGCCATCGGCCGAACTTGAATCCGACCTTGCCCATGTGGCCGATCTCTTTGAAACCGAAGTCTTTGTGAAGCGCGATGGATGCGTCGGCACCCTTGTCTGCGATCACCGCGATGATCTCCTTGATCCCCGCGGCTCGTGATCGATCGATCAGCTCGCGGAGGAGCACACGGCCGAGGCCCTTCCCCGTGGCGGCTGGCCCGAGGTAGATCGAGTTCTCGACGGTGTAGCGGTAGGCCGCCTTCTCCTTCCACGGGTACACGTAGGCGTACCCGAGGAGCTGACCTTTTGGATTCTCGGCCACGATGAAGGGCATCTTCTTTTCGGTGACCTTCGCGAACTTCTTACGCAGTTCACGCAAGGTCATTGCCGACTCATCGAAGGTGACCGTCGAGTTCATGACGTAGTGGTTGTAGATCTCGAGCACGTGCGGCAGGTCGCGCTCGGTGGCTTCTCGGACCGTGTACTCGAACGGCGTTTCGGGCACCGCACCCGGCCGCAAATGCGGGGGCAGCGTGCGTCGCGTGCTGTATTCCTCTTCGAGCACGGACTCTCCTCCCTCGGCCTGCTTCGAGCCTACGTGCAAAGTGTGGCCGCCGGGCTCGGGTCAGCTGACGTCTTTACGCCATGTCGTGAGCGAACCGGCCACCGCGATCACCACCGCGTAGGCGGCGAGCACGAGTCCGCCCTGCCACCACTCGAGTGGCTCGGTGCCGGTGGACGTGCCGCCGAGCGATGTGAACACACTCGCACCGACGAGTGCGTCGCTCGCTGCGCCGGGAAGGAACTTGCCGACCTCCGCTGTCCAGTCAATGAACGACGTACCGAAACGGAGGATGGGTTCGACAAATTGTGTGAATGCGAGCACAACGACGATCGACGCGACCTGGTTGGGAATGAGTGTTCCGAGTCCGACGCCGATGGTCGCCCACAGCGCCATGGCCAGCACCGCCCTGGCGGCGAGCAGCCACGTCTCCTGATCACCGAGCCCGGTCTCGATTCCGAACGCTCCCAGAATCGGAGCGCCCAGGCCGATGGATGCCACGAGCCCAGCGACACCGTAGAGCGCTCCGGCGACCGCGAGCACAACTGCCTTGGCCCCGAGCACCACTCCGCGTCGCGGCTGTGCGAGGAACGTCGGGGTCACCGTCTGGTAGCGGAACTCGCTCGTCACGGCCAGCGCGCCGAGGATGAGCGGAAACGCGTACCCAACGGCGGTGACCGAACTGTAGACGATCGGGGGAAGGAGGTCGGCGGGCAGCGCCGGCGCTCCCGGTGTTGCCGTCTGATCGCTGATCGCGCCAAAAATCCCGGCGACGAGGGCCGCGGTGAACGCGACATAGACGACAAGAATGAGCAGGAGAATCCACCACAGCCGCACCGAGGTGAGCTTGAGCATTTCGGATCGGAGCGCAGCGATCACGGGGTGACCTCCGAACTCGTCGTGGGCGGCACCGGTGTGGGCTCCGGGTAGCCCGGCGGTGGCGCACCCGCACTCCCCTGCGCCGGATCGGGGGCGGGGGTGACGAGGCTGAGGAAGGCATCCTCGAGTCCGGCCCGCTCCGCGACGAGAAGGTTCAGCGGGATGCCCGCCAGAAGTGCCAGCTTCCCCACCTCTTCGGCTGTCGCCCCGCTCACGACCAGCGCGTCGTCTGTGGGGCGCACGTCGAATCCGGCCACGGCGAGCGCCGCGGCCAGGCCGCGACGATCGGCAGCATCGACGCGCACCGCGCTGTCGCTGTCGAGTGCATCGAGTGAGCCCTGGTAGACGGCGCGTCCGCGCGAAATGATCACAACCTGGTCGACGCTCTGCTGGACTTCGGAGAGCACGTGGGAGGACACGAGCACCGTGCGGCCCTCCGCTGCGCGATCGCGGAGGAAGCCGCGCATCCATCGGATGCCCTCGGGGTCGAGTCCGTTCGTCGGTTCGTCGAGCACGAGCACGCCGGGGTCGCCGAGGAGTGCCGAGGCGAGTCCGAGACGCTGGCGCATTCCCAGGGAGAACCCACCGACGCGGCGGTCCGCGTAGGTCTGCATTCCCGCGAGGGCGAGCACCGCGTCGACACGCGTCGAGGGGATGCCCGCCGCTGCCGCGTAGACGGCGAGGTGTTTGCGAGCCGTGCGGCCGGGGTGGAAGCTCGACGCCTCGAGCGCGGTGCCGACAGTCGCGAGGGGTCGTTCGAGGTCGCGGTACGCGGTACCGCCGAATGTCGCCGAGCCGCTCGTCGGCCGCACGAGACCGAGCAGCATCCTGAGGCTCGTGGTTTTGCCCGCGCCGTTCGGTCCGAGGAACCCCGTGACGACTCCCGGCTCAACGCTGAAGGTGAGATCACTGACCGCGGCCACGGCGCCGAAGGTCTTGGAAAGTCCGGAGAACTCGATCGTTGTTCTATTCGGCATAGAACAACTCTATCGACCTGTCAGGTGAGCCGCCAGTCGACGGGCGAGCCTCCCGCAGCGACCAGGAGTTCGTTGGCTCGCGAGAACGGGCGCGATCCGAAGAATCCTCCGTGAGCAGAAAGAGGGCTCGGATGTGCCGATCGGATGATCGGGGTGTCACCCAGCATGGGCTCGAGGGTCGCGGCATCCCGCCCCCACAGCACAGCGACGAGCGGGCCGCCGCGCGTCACGAGCGCGCGAATCGCCGTCTCCGTCACACGCTCCCAGCCCTTGCCGCGGTGTGATCCTGCGGCCCCCGCCCGCACCGTCAACACACGATTGAGCAACATGACCCCGCCCTGCGCCCACGCGGTCAGATCGCCGTGCTCGGGCGGCTCGATGCCGAGATCGTCTCGGAGCTCCCGATAGATGTTCTGAAGACTCCTCGGCACGGGACGCACGTGCCGGTCAACGGCGAAGGAGAGCCCGATCGGATGCCCGGGTGTCGGGTAGGGGTCTTGCCCGACGATGAGCACCCTGACCTCGCTCAACGGATACGTGAACGCGCGGAGGACGTTTTCGCCGGCAGGAAGGTAACGGCGACCGGCCTCGGTCTCCGCTCGGAGGAAGTCGCCCATCCTCGCAATGTCGTCCGCGACGGGCTCGAGCGCTGCGGCCCAGTCCGGAGTGACGAGCTCGCTGAGCGGCTTCGGTGTCACGGTCAGGCGTCGAGGACGATGCCCGACGCTGCCTCGTCCGCGGTCACCGGCGGGAGCGCCGACCACGGGAACACGATCCACCGATCGGTGCGCCGCCACGTGTAGTCGGGTTCGTGAACGGTGCCGGGCTTCGAGTAGAGGCACACCGTGCGAACCTCGGCACCCGCCGTCTCGAGCAGACCCACGACCATGGCGAGAGTGCGACCCGAGTCGGAGACGTCATCAACCAGAAGCACGCGCTTGCCCACGATCGACGCCTCGTCGAGGAGCGGCGGAAGCATGATCGGCTCTGGTAGGCGCGTGCCGACACCCGTGTAGAACTCGGCGTTGACCGCGCCGCAACTCTTGATCCCCAACGCATAGGCGATGCCACCGGCGAGCAGCAGACCGCCGCGAGCGACCGCGACGACGAGCTCCGGCCGGTAGTCGCTGCGGATGACGTCGGCCGCCAGTTCGCGGGATGCACTCCCGAAGTCGTTCCAGGTCAGGATTTCGCGTGCCTCAGCAGTCATGAGACCACGCTACTGCGGCGCGAGACCTACTAGCATCCGTTCATGTCTGTCGTACGCGGTCGGGCCGGAGCCATCACCTTCGCCCTAGTGGGCTATCTGTTCCTCGTCGAACTCGTGAGCGGAATCCTCCAGGGGTTTTATGTTCCCCTCATCCCCGACCTCGTGGAGCATCTCGGAATCCGCGACGCCGACTTCAACTGGTTCGAGGCGGCACAGTTGCTCCTCAGCGCGATCGTTGTGCCCTTCCTCGCCAAACTCGGCGACATGTATGGCCACAAGAAGATTCTCCTCGTGTCCACGGCGCTCACTGCCGCGGCCACGTGGGCCCTGGCCTTCACGGGTGACTTTACGACATTCCTCATCGCCTGGGCGCTGCAGGGTTTTTACGTCGTGTGGCTGCCGCTCGAGGTTGCGCTCATCTTCGACAGGGGGCGCGCGACCGGTACGGCGGCATCGCAGACGAGACGCGCTGCCGGCTATCTCGTTGTCGCCCTCGAGGCTGGCGCCATCCTTGGCGCCCTCGGCGGCGGTCGCATTTTCGTGGCGCTCGGCGGCGATGTCCAGACCACACTTATGGTCCCCGCCATCGCCGTGACACTCGTCTTTTTCGCCATCGCCTTCGGCGTGCCCGAGTCGACCCCCATCCCCGGTCGGCGCCTCGACTTCGTGGGCTTCGTGGTGCTCACGCTCGGACTTCTCCTCATCACCTCCGGCCTGACCTTCCTGCGCATCAACGGACCCGGCGCGTGGTGGGTCTACCTCCTCATGGCCGCGGGCGTGCTCGTCTTCGTCCCGTGGGGTCGGTTCGAGTTGCGGCAGAAGGACCCCGCCATCGACCTGCGTGTGTTGCGCCAGCCGTCGATGTGGCCGATCCAGCTCACGGCGGGACTCGTCGGCATCAGCATCCTCGGCGCCCAGGCACCCCTGTCGACGTTCGCGGGGACCGACCCGGAGAACGGTTTCGGCCTGGGGCTCGACGCATCCGAAATCTCGTACATCATCGGCGCCTACCTCGTCTCGATGATCATCGGAGCGTTGATCTTCCCGGCACTCTCGCGATGGACGAGTCCGCGTATCGCCCTCATCGTCGCGACGTTTTTTGTCGCCGTGGGCTACCTGCTCTTCCTCCCGAACCACACGACCGTTGTCGGTGTCTTCATCAACATGGCTATCGCGGGTCTCGGTTCGGGCGCCCTCGTCGGGGCACTTCCCGCTGCCGCCGCGGCCGCAGCACCACGCGGCCAAACGGGTGTGGCGACGGGTCTCACCAACACGACAAAAACGATCGGTGGATCGTTCGCGTCTGCCGTGTTCGCCATCGTGCTCACGGCTGGTGCGGCGAGCGCCATCTCGGAGACCGCATCGAGCCTCACGGGCTACCTCACCGTGTTCGCCATCTGCGGCGGTGCCGCCGTTGTCGCGGCCGTTTTGCTTTTCCTCGTGCCGAAGTTGGCCTTCGCCGACGTCGACGTTGACGAGTACGCGGGCTACGTGGACGAACCCGAGAGCTAAGCCTTCGGCGTGAGCGTGCCGCGGACCACCTTGTGCGGCGCCGCCTGAGCGACCGGCTTGATGGTCACGAGGTCCAGATCGACAAAGGGCGGAAGCTCGATGGAGTGCACGATCGCCTCGGCAATGTCCTCCGCGTAGAGCGGGTCCGGCACGTTGTCGTAGACCGCGTCGGCCCGCTGCTGATCGCCGCCGAAACGCACGAGAGAGAACTCCTCGGTCTTGACCATGCCGGGGGCGATCTCGATGACCCTGATCGGCTCCCCGGCGAGCTCGAGCCGCAGAACACCGGTGAGCGCGTGCTCCGCAAACTTCGCAGCGTTGTAACCACCGCCGCCCTCGTAGAGCACGTGTCCAGCAATCGAGGTGACCATCACGATGCTCGCCGTCGAACCTTCCTCGATACCGGCGCGCAGGAGCGGAAGGAGGGCGGATGTGACGCGCTTGGTGCCGACCACATTGACCTCGAACATCCGCAGCCAGTCGTCGGCGTCGCTGTCCTCCACGGAGGCGAAGCCGAACGCACCGCCAGCATTGTTGATGAGGGCGTGAACTCCGCCGGTCGATGCGACGTGATCGCGGAGCGCGTCCACGTCGGACTGGTCGGTGATGTCCGCCACGAACGCTTCGGCTCCGGTCTCTGCGGCGAGCGCCTCCAGTCTGTCCGCCCGTCGCGCCACGGCAACCACGAGCCATCCGTGCTGACGGAGGAGTCGAACCGTCGCGGCCCCGATTCCCGAACTGGCCCCGGTCACTACTGCGCGTCGCTCTCCCATCGCCCCAAAATACCGCGGATAGGCTGGGCCGGATGACCGAGACTTCCACCACGACGTCGGCCCCCGTCACGCGACGTGTGCCGTTCTGGGACAACGCGCGCTTCGCCGCCGTCACCCTCGTCGTTATCGGTCACGGCATTCAACGACTCACGCCGGCCGACGACACGGCACTCGTCGTCTATCTACTGATCTACTCGTTCCACATCCCCGCATTCGCGATCATCAGCGGCTACTTCTCGGCCTCGGGGCCGCCTACGGTTCGCCACATGAAGCGGGTGCTGACCGACCTGATCCTGCCTTACCTGATCATGGAGACGATCTGGACGATCGTGCAGTTTGTCGTGGAGGGTCGGCGGGAGTTCAATCCGACGACCGCCAGTTGGACACTCTGGTTCCTTCTCGCGTTGGCGATCTTCCGACTTGTACTCCCCTACCTCGCTCTGCTCCGGTGGCCACTGCTGTGGTCGGTGGTGCTCTCGATCGGTGTCGGCTACCTACCCAACGTCGACTCGACGTTCTCCCTGTCCCGCGCGATCGGACTCCTGCCGTTTTTTGTCCTCGGCTGGAAACTGAAGGAGTGGGGGCTGGTGGACCGTTGGCGCCTCGCGGAGAGGGTGCCGTGGGCCCTGCGCGCAGCCTCGATCGGGGCGTTCGTGGCGTGGACAGCTGTGCTCATTGTCTTCATCCAGCCATTCCGCGACGCCGATCTGCGCTACTGGATGTTCTACCTCGATCCCTACGTAGACCTCGGCAACTCCGAGTGGTGGGCCGGGCTCCTGCGCCTCGGACTCATCGTGGTTGCCGTCATCCTCAGCGCCGCATTCCTCCTTCTCGTACCGCGATCGGCCTCGTGGATCAGCACACTCGGCCAGGGGACGATGTACGTCTACCTGCTGCATAGCTTTGTGCTGTATCCGGTTCGCGAAAGCGGCATCCTGAGCGGCGACGTCGCGTCGCCGTGGGTTCTCATCGCCGTCATCATCGGATGCATCGGAGTGTCGATCGTTCTCGCCACGGCGCCAGTACGCACGATCTTCCGGCCGCTCATCGAGCCGCGCGCGACCTGGCTCTTCCGCAACGACAAGACGACGTAGACGGCCCTGTTACGCCGCGTGTCACCATCCGTTGACCACCCCGCGGCGCCTACCTAGGCTCGCTGTGCGACGGGCAAGCCGCCGCCCGTCCCCAGGATTCCTAGGAGTACACATGTCTGACTGGAAGTTTGAGACCAAGCAGGTTCACGCCGGGGCCAAAGCCGACCCCACGACGAACGCACGCGCAACCCCGATCTACAAGACGACGTCGTACGTCTTCAACGACACTGCTCACGCGCAGAACCTGTTCGCGCTCGCCGAGTTCGGCAACATCTACACGCGTCTCATGAACCCGACGACCGATGTCGTCGAGCAGCGGGTTGCCGCGCTCGAGGGCGGGACCGCGGCTCTCGCCGTGGCATCCGGCTCGTCCGCCATCACGTACGCGGTTCTGAACATCGCCAGCGCCGGCGACCACATCGTCTCGTCATCGTCGATCTACGGCGGAACGTACAACCTGTTCAAGTACACCCTCGCCAAGCTCGGCATCGAGGTCACCTTCGTCGAGAACCAGGACGACGAGGCAGAGTGGCAGGCCGCCGTACGACCCAACACGAAGCTGTTCTTCGCCGAGACCATCGGAAACCCGAAGATCAACATCCTCGACATCGCCAAGGTCGCGGGTGTCGCGCACGAGAACAACCTCCCGCTCATCGTCGACAACACGATCGCGACCCCGTACCTGATCCGTCCGTTCGAGCACGGCGCAGACATCGTCGTCCACTCGGCCACCAAGTTCCTCGGTGGTCACGGAACGGTCATCGCCGGTGTCATCGTCGACGGCGGAAAGTTCGCCTGGTCGGAGAACGTCGAGAAGTTCCCGGGCCTCACCGAGCCCGACCCCAGCTACCACGGTGCCAGCTACACGGGTGTTCTGGGCGACGCCATCGCATACGTCATCAAGATCCGTGTCCAGCTCCTGCGCGACACGGGTGCTGCCCTCTCCCCCGACAGCGCTTTCGCGCTCATCCAGGGAATCGAGACCCTCAGCCTGCGCATCGAGCGTCACACGCAGAACGCCCAGGAGATCGCGGAGTGGCTCGAGAACCACCCGGATGTCGCGTCCGTCAACTACTCGGGCCTGCCCTCGAGCCCGTGGTACGCCGCCGCAAACAAGTACGCCCCCAAGGGTGTCGGCGCGGTGCTCTCCTTCGAGCTCAAGGGCGGTGTGGACGCCGGTCGCGCCCTCGTTGAAAGTGTCGAGCTGTTCAGCCACCTCGCCAACATCGGCGACGTGCGCAGCCTCATCATCCACCCCGCGTCCACGACGCACTCGCAGCTGACCCCCGAGCAGCAGCTCACCACGGGCGTCACGCCCGGCCTCGTGCGCCTCTCCGTCGGCATCGAGAACGTCGAGGACCTCAAGGCCGACCTCGAGGCCGGATTCGCTGCGGCCCGCAAGGTCGCGGCGGCCAACGCCTCCGCCTAATCCTCCTCACGGCCAGAGCCCCGACGCGTAACATGCGTCGGGGCTCTGGCCGTTTCGGGGATACTTGACTCGACATGGACTGGCAGACCCCCGAGGACACCGTTCCCTCAGCCTTCATTACCGAGGCGAACGCGCGATCTCTCGCAGGCAAGCCTCCGGTGACCGGCGCCTGGCGCGAGGGAGACCCCGCCGGCAACCGGCAGTTCGCCTCCATCGGGGCCATGACGCTCGAGCGGGGCGGCGAGCTTCCCGTCGTCCGTGTCGCGTACGAGACCTTCGGCACGCTCAACGCCGACGGCAGCAATGCGGTCCTCGTGGTGCACGCCCTGACGGGCGACAGTCACCTCGTGGGAGACCCGGGGCCCGGGCATCCGACGGGCGGCTGGTGGAACGGCATGGTCGGGCCGGGCAAAGCGATCGACACCGACAGGTGGTTCGTCGTCGCTCCGAACATGCTCGGCGGCTGCCAGGGCACCACCGGTCCCGCGTCGTTTGCCCCCGACGGACGCGAGTGGGGTTCGCGGTTCCCCTTCGTCACGATCCGTGACCAAGTGGCGGCGCAGGTCGCGTTGTCCGATGCTCTCGGGATCTCGCGGTGGGCCGCCGTCATCGGCGGGTCGATGGGCGGCATGCAAGCCCTCGAGTGGGCGATCGAGCATCCAGAACGCGTCGAGCGACTTGCTTTGCTCGCGGCACCCGCCATCTCCAACGCCGACCAGATCGCCTTGAACTCGGTTCAACTCGAAGCCATCCGTATGGATCCCGCGTTCGCTGGCGGCGACTACTACGACAGCGACGAAGGGCCACATCAGGGGCTCGCCCTCGCCAGGCGCATGGCGCTTCTCAACTACCGCTCCCCGACGGAACTCAACGATCGTTTCGCGCGCAGTTGGCAGAGCGGCCTCAACCCCATGGGTGGCGGCGGCCGGTACGCCGTGGAAAGTTACCTCGACTACCACGGCAATAAGTTCACGCGCCGATTCGATGCCAATAGCTACCTGACCGTTGTCGAGGCGATGAGCTCTCACGACGTTGGGCGTGGGCGAGGCGGCACCGTCGAGGCGCTTCGCCGCGTGACCGCGCGGACTCTCGTCCTCGGCATCGACTCAGACCGACTCTTCCCTGTCAGCGACCAACAACACATCGCGGCACACATATCGGGGAACATCGACGGAACCGAACCCCACGTGATCAGTTCGCCCTTCGGCCACGATGGCTTCCTCATCGAGGACGCGCTCGTGGGCTCTCAACTCAAGAGGCTTTTGCGCTCCTAGACAGGTTTGTACCCCGATGTCGGTGTGCCACCCCCACGTGTGGGGGATCGCTATGCCAGCATGAGCGCAATGGACCTCATCGCCAAGGAGCGCGACCGCCTGCTCCAACGCACCGCACGCGTTTACGGTGTGAGCTTCACCCTGGTCTCCCTCGTGTGTCTCACCCTGCCGGGCAGCGTCGACATCGTCACGTGGATCCTGTGCGCTCCCCTATACGCGGTATTGGGGTTCTGCCAGTTCCGCATCGGCCGCAGCCGCTCCCTCGGATGGGTTGTGCTCGGGATGGGTGCCGGCGTCGGCATCGTCTTCGTCATCACCGGCCTCAGCACGGTTGGGCCCGGGCCCTCCGCGATCTCGGCGGTAGCGCAATTAGCGGCCGGTTCTCTCGCCTCCTTCGCCGTTGTCCTCACGACGGATGCCCTCCGCAGGGTCGTGCTCGGTGCATCCTTCATCGTGGTCAGCGGCTCGACGGCCCTGGCTCTCGCTCCGTACCAGGGTCCTATCAGGACGCTCGCACTCCTGCTCCTGGGGTGGGCGATCGCGACAATCATCGGCGCCTGGGTGAGCGCGGCGGTGCCTCAGGCGGCGAGGAGTATCGCGAGCATCGGTCGCGCACACCGGGCGGAACGCCACGCGAGCGAGACGGAGGCGCAGCGTCGGCAGGGCGCCCGTCTTCTGCACGACACGGTGCTCGCGACGCTCACGCTGCTTGCTCATTCTGGTGTCGGAGTTTCACCGGTCGCCCTCCGCGAGCAGGCTGCCGATGATGCCAGGCTCTTGCGCCAGCTGCGGTTGGGCGCGACGCCTTCTCCCCAGTCCTCGGGGGTGTACCAGCTCGAGTCGACGGAGGACACGGTCCTCGGCACCACGCTCGAGTCGGTGAAGCAACGCTTCGGCCGCATGGGGCTCGAGGTCAGTTGGCACGGCACGGGACAGGTGCTGCTGCCGAGCCACGTGCTCGACGCGTTTTTGTTGGCGCTCGCCGAGTGCCTGGAGAACGTACGACGCCACTCCGGGGTGACCGAAGCACACGTGACGATCACCGATGACGAAACGACCGTTCGCGCGATGATCACCGATTCAGGGGTCGGGTTCGACCTCGACGACGTCGATTCGGCGAGGCTCGGCTTCAAGGAGTCGGTAGTCGGTCGCCTGCGGGAGGTTGGGGGCCGAGCGAGGCTGTTCTCCTCCCCCGGTGCCGGTACGACGGTTGTGCTCGAGGTTCCGAAATGACGATCCTTCCCGAGGAGAACACGCTCGGCGTGGTTGTCGGTCGGGCCGCGCGGCGGCGCGAGGCCGATGCGACTCGACGTGTCATCCGGGCGGCCGCACCGCATCGCTCGAGCCTCGGCACGGGCTTCATCGGCATCGGTGCCACGATCGTGCTTGCCCTCCGTGCCCTGTACGGCCTCGGCTGGTTTATTGGCTTATGGCCGACCTACCCGAACCCCTATCTCGCGCTCGCGGCGTGGCTTGTACTCGCTGTCACTCTCGTCGCGGGCTTCGTGGCCATCCGTGTGCTCGGTGAGTTGCCGACGTGGGCATTTGTGCTCTTCGTGTCTGGCCTCGGGGCTGCGATGTCTCTCGATCTCGCGGCGATCTGGGAACTGCATGACGTCGGACACTACGCGACCGCCGCGGTGACCGCGGTCATGGGCTTGCTCGTCGCACTCACCACTCGCCGGACAGGGGATCTGATAGTCGCGACCGCAACGCTCGGTGCGGGTTTGCTTTCGGCGATGATCGTTGGCACGTCATGGAGCGCCGACACGGCGAGCGCCCAGGTGACGGCACTGGCCTTCGCGGTCTTGCCGTCGGCCATCGGCATCGTGCTCATCTCCGGTTTCCGCCGACTCGTTCAGGTCGAACTGGACAGGGTACTTGTGCAGAGCACCGTGTCCGCGCCGCGGTTCGCGGTCGGGATGCTCGCCTCGGAGGAACTCGCGCGCCTCGACCTCGCCGCTGAGGAACTGCTCGACTCCGTCGCTACCGGCCGGGTGCGTCTGCCTCTCGACCCGAAGTCGGCGTCGGTCGCGGCATCCCTCGCCACCGAGTTGCGACTGCACCTCATCGAGGGCCGACGCGAGACATGGCTCTTCCACGCCATCTCCGAGTCCGATCTGCTCGGCAAGTCCGTCACTCTCGTGGACAGGGGAAGCCTCGCCGGACTGCTCGACCCCGCCCAGCGCGACGGTCTGCTGTCCACCACGTGGCTGCTGGTTGCCGACCATTCGGCGAGGTCGAATTCGCCGCGAACGGTGAAGCTCACCATCGGCCCGGCCACATCATCCGTCGATACACCCTCCGGCAAAATCCGGGTGCCCATCGTCATCACCACGACGGGCGTGCCGCGAAACCGCGTCGACCCGGCGACGTGGGAAGCTATCGGTCGCGTGGGCAACTACAGCGACTCGACAGAAAACCAAAGCCTTCGAGTGGATGTCAACGCACTGGTTGACAATCCCGCCGACCAATAAGAAGACCGCTGAACCAAGGGATGGGGACCTCACGTGACTGACACTGCGATTCGACTCGCGCTCGTCGACGACCACAAGATGCTGCTGGGAGCGCTGACCGAATGGATCCGCAATGCGGCAGCCGACATCGACATGGTTGCTGCCGTGGCGAGTTGGCCGGAGCTCACGATTCACCCGGAGTTTCCCGTCGACGTTGTGCTCCTCGACCTCGATCTCAAAGACAACATTCCTGTCTCCCTCAAGATCAACACACTCAAAACGATGGGTGTGAAGGTTGTGCTCATGAGCACCTACTCTGAGCCGAACGTCGTGCGCGAGGCCCTCGCCGCTGGTGCCCTCGGCTACCTCGTCAAGAGCGAGGATGCCGACATGATCGTCGAGGCCATCCGTGCAGCAGCCAAGGGCGAGCCGTTCGTCTCAGCCGAACTCGACCTCGCGCTCAGCGCTGGGGAGGTCGGCGGGGCCCCCAAACTGAGCGCGCAGGAACGCCGTGTCATGGCTCTCTACGGTGGCGGCGAACCGGTCAAGGCGGTCGCGTACCAGTTGAGCATCTCCGAGGAGACCGCCAAGTCCTACCTCAAGCGCATTCGTGAGAAGTACCGTGTCGCCGGTATCGACGTCGGAACGAAGGTCGCCCTACGTAAGCGGGCGATCGAGGACGGCATCCTCCTCGAGGGCGACACCCCGCGCCAGTTCTGATCGAGCCGCTCGGCGCTCGACCAGAACACTCGTGACGGCGAGGGCGACTCCCGGCACAACGAGGATGAGCCCAACCCACGTTGGCGAGAGGTAGCCGAACCCTGCGGCGATGGTGACACCACCGAGGTAGGCCCCGAGACTGTTGCCGATGTTGAGGGAGGCGTGGTTGATGGCAGCGGCGAGCGACTGGCCGTCGCCCGCGACATCCATGAGCCTCGTCTGAATCGCGGGCGAGAGTGCGGAGGCCGCAACACCCACGAGAAACGCGAAGAAAAACAGCCCGACCGGCGAACTTGCGGTGAGTGCGAGACCCGCGAGAGAGACTCCGAGAGCGGCGAAGCAGACAAAGAGCGTGCGGATGACGCTGCTGTCGGCACCGCGGCCACCGAGGAAGTTGCCGATCGTCATGCCGATGCCGATCGCCACCAACACCCACGGAACCACAGTCGCGTCGAGTCCCGCGACGGATGTGACGACCGGAGCGATGTACGTGTAGACCGCGAAGAACCCGCCGAAGCCAATCGAGCCGACGAGAAGGGCAAGCCATACCTGGGGACGCCGGAAGATCGTGAGTTCACGGCGGACCGTCGCTGCCGGATCCCCCGGCTGAAGGGGAACGGCGAGAAGTACCGCGAGGAACGTCGCCGCGAAGACCGCTGCGACCACGAGGTAGGCGATACGCCAGCCGGCGACCTGCCCGAGGTAGGTGATCGTCGGTACACCGATGACGTTGGCGATGGTAAGCCCCGAGAGGACGAGGGCCACTCCCCTACCCCGCTTGCCGGGACCCATGAGGGAGGCAGCGACGAGCGCCGCGATGCCGAAGTAGGCCCCGTGAGGAAGGGCCGCGAGGAACCGGGCAGCGAGCACAAGTTCGAAGGTCGGCAGAACGGCCGCCGCCAGTGTTCCGAGCGTGAAGAGAGCCACACAGCCGAGTAGGAGTTGTTTGCGCGGCAGTCGCGCAGCGAGGGCGGCGATCGTCGGTGCGCCGACCACAACACCGAGGGCGTAGGCGGAGATCAACCAGCCCGCTTGCGCGTTGGCCCGCTCGTGCGACACCGACCAGATGTCGGGGAGGAGGTCGGCGGCGAGGTCGGGCAACAAACCCATCGCAACGAACTCGGTGAGTCCGATGCCGAATCCACCCAGGGCAAGGGCGAGGAGGGCGAGACGAACGCGGGTGGGACTCAATGACATGCAGGGGCCGATCGGGGGTAGGGGCAGAGACCGCTCCCCGTCGAGCTAGCCAAGTCTACGACTCGAGAACGAGCCGATCAGTCGAGCTGGGCCTCACGCTCGAGGGCCTGCTCGAGACGCTCCACCTTGCCGATGAGCTCCCCCGTGTGACCGGGTCGAATGTCGGCTTTCAGTACGAGTGAGACGCGTGTGCCGAACGCGCCGACGGCATCCGTCGCGTCCTTGATGACGGCGAACACTTCGTCCCATTCGCCCTCGATCGTTGTGAACATGGCGTCCGTGTGATTGGGCAACCCGGATGCCCGCACCACGGCCACCGCGGCGGCAACGGCGTCGTGTACCGAATCACCTCCGCCGGCTCCACCGCTCGGTGCTACCGAGAACGCTACGAGCATGATTACTCCTTGTCTGCGAGCACCACGCCCGCGAGGGTCGAGGGTCGCTGCAGTGCGACCTCCGTGCTGGTACGGGCTTCTCGTGTGGACGTGACGATCGCGTGGATCGCCCAACCGAGCACCACAAAGTAGAGGACGTTTCGTGCGGTGATGACCGAAAGCATGGGCACGTCGAGTGCGAGAAGCCAGCCGTAGAAGTACGGGTAAATCAGTTGGGTGAGCGCCGCGATGATGACGGCCAGAGTGGCGGGGACTGCGAAGGACCGACCAATGCCGGAGGCGTGGGCGACGAGCCCAACGATGATCGGCACGGCGAACCACGCGACGAACTGGGGTGAACCGACCTTATTGAAGGCGATGAGCGCCGTCACGAGGGCGAGGGATCCGGGCGCGAGCAGGTCACTCGGGTGTGCGCCCGCCCTCACGGCTCGAATCATAAGCAGCGCGACAATCGCGACGGCTACGGCCATGAGGGGCGTCATGATGGCGGCAGCGGCACTCGAGCCCGGGCCGAGTACCTGGAAGGTGAGGATGTCGTCGTCGTAGTACACGAGGCTTCCTGGTACCTCGGCCCTGGCCATCCACATCCAGATTGTGCTCACGGGCGCCTCCACCTGCAGACCCCGCCCGGTCTGCTCGGTGACGAAGCTCAGGACGCTGCCGCCCCCACCGAGGGCGATCGCGCCGAGCAACACGACAAGTGTCACGAGGACCGCGCCCAACACCACGCGCGCCCGCTCGCGCAGCGCGATGACACACGCCAGAACGAGGGCCGCCGGCCACACCTTGATCCAGGCCGCGACCGCGAGGAGCGCTCCGCCCAGCAGGGGCCTGGCGACAACGACCAACATCGCGACGATGGCGACAGGCACCGTTATCGAGTCGATACGACCCACCGCGATCGGACCGAGGCACAGGAGGAAGGCAATCCACCACCACGCGGCGACGCTGCGGTCACGACGGCGACCCCACCCGATGAGCACACCGAAGGCGACGGCATTGAGGATGCCGACGATCCACAACCACGTCACCGCGTACAGATCGAAGCCGAGCGCTGTCGCACCGATCATCGGCAAAATCGCGAGGATCGGGTACACCCACACCGAATCGATCCCGACCCAGAACCCGTTCTGGAACGCCTGCTCCATCCAGAACTTGTACACGAGCGTGACGTCGCCGAGCGGCAAACCCCACGCGGTCAGGCCGATGAACGCGAGCAGAACGTTGGTGCCGACGAAGGCAACCGCGAGAACGATGGGGTGTGTGACGAAGGCCCGGATGCCCGTGGCCCTGGACAACTCGGGCGCGGCATCCGTCATGTGAGCCAAGCGTAATCGGTAACAAATCGACCGATGACCGGGCACCACTGCGGTGTGCGGGAAGATGGGAAGCACAGCATCCCTGACCCAGCACCCAGAAGGAGACCCGATGTCACTGAATCCTGCGTCACGCATCATCGCCGGTGTCGGAGCCGCCGCCCTTGCCGCCAGCCTCGTCGCCTGCGCCCCGGCCGCCGCACCGAGCGAGTACGTCACCGAAGGCAAGCTGACCATCGGCACCGGTGAGCCCGCCTACTTCCCGTGGGTGCTGGAGGATGCCCCCGAGTCGGGTGAAGGATTCGAGGCCGCCGTCGGCTACGCCGTCGCCGAAGAGCTCGGCTTTGCGGCCGAGGACGTCGTGTGGGTGCGCACCACCTTCGACGAGGCGATCGCTCCCGGCCCCAAGAACTTCGACTTCAACCTGCAGCAGTTCTCCATCACGGAGGAGCGCGCCGAGAACGTCGACTTCTCCTCGCCGTACTACGAGACCACGCAGGCGATCATCACGGTCGCCGGTTCCCCCGCAGCCGACGCCACCTCGGTCGCCGACCTGGGGGATCTCCTCATCGGCGCGGCGACGGGCACCACGAGTTTCGCTGCCATCGAGCAGCAGATCGCTCCCACCGCGGGCGCGCAGGCCTTCAATACCAACGATGACGCCAAGCTCGCGCTCGAGAGCGGACAGGTCGACGCGATCGTCGTCGACCTGCCGACCGCCTTCTACCTCACGGGTGTGGAACTGACGGACGGCGTGATCGTCGGACAACTCCCGCTCGAGGATGGCACGGGCGACCTGTTCGGTCTCGTGCTCCCCAAGGACAGCCCGCTCACCGAGCGTGTGAGCGCCGCCGTCGATGCCCTGCGCGACTCCGGTGCACTGGCCGACCTCGAGTCTGAGTGGCTCTCGGAGTCGGTGTCGGTGCCCGTGCTGCAATAGCTTTTCGTAGGTGACCAACGACGAGGCCCGTGCGCCCAGCCCGATTGAGCTGGAGCGCCGGGCCTTTCGTCGTCGGCAGAGCATCCGCTCGGTGCTGATCAGCGCGATCTCGACGATCGTGCTCGCCGTTGTTCTATGGCTCACCGTCATCAACACCCCAGGCTGGGCTCAGGTGCAGCGCACCTTCTTCGACCCTGAGGTGTTTGTCGCCTCGATCCCTCGCGTGTGGGATGGCTTTCTGCTGAACCTGAGGGTGCTGTTTTTCGCCGTCATCGGTGTACTCATCGTGAGCCTCCTGTTGGCGGTGCTGCGCACCCTCCGCGGACCGGTGTTCTTCCCGCTCCGCGCCCTGGCATCGGGATACACCGACCTCTTCCGCGGGATTCCGCTCATCATCGTCCTCTACCTCGTGGGTTACGGGATCCCCGGTCTGCAAGGGCCTACGGGAGCACGCATCCCCGCGGCCGTGCTCGGTACCATCGCGCTCATCCTCGTGTACTCGGCTTACGTGTCCGAGGTGTTCCGCGCGGGTATCGAGGCCGTGCATCCGTCTCAACGCCTTGCGGCACGCTCCCTCGGTCTCAGCCACGGCAAGACGCTCCGCCTCGTTGTGCTTCCGCAAGCGGTGCGCAAAGTGACACCCGCGCTCATGAACGATTTCATCGCCATGCAGAAAGACGTGGGGCTCATCTCCGTGCTGGGAGCGGTGGATGCCGTCCGCGCTGCCCAGATCCAGGTGGCGCAGTACTACAACTTCACGCCCTACGTGGTGGCGGGCCTACTTTTTGTTGTTCTCGCCCTGCCCCTCATCCGGCTGACCGACTGGTACTCCGCGAGGCTCCGTGCCCGCGAGCAGGTGGGGAGCATCGTATGAGCACGGATGCCGTGCTCTCCCTCAGGGGGATCCACAAGTCCTTCGGCGACCGAACCGTGCTCCGCGGTATCGACCTCGACATCGCCGCGCACGAAGTTGTCGCCCTCATCGGTGCGAGCGGATCCGGCAAGTCGACGCTCCTGCGCACCGTCAACCTCCTCGAGCGGATCGACGACGGGCAGATCTTTCTCCGCGGCCAGGACATCAGCGATCCGCGTGTCGCGGTCGATACCGTGCGCGCCCGCATCGGGGTTGTCTTTCAGCACTACAACCTGTTTCCGCACCTCTCCGTTCTCGACAATGTGACACTCGCCTCGCGGCACGTCTTCGGCACCTCCCGGTCGGCCGCCGAGAAACGCGGGCGCGAACTCCTGGCACGCATCGGCCTCGCCGACCAGGCGGACTCCTTCCCCGATCGGCTCTCCGGGGGGCAACAGCAGAGGGCCGCCATTGTGCGTGCGATCGCGACCTCCCCCGAGCTCCTCCTCCTCGACGAGATCACGAGCGCGCTCGACCCCGAACTGGTCGCCGAAGTACTCGACCTCGTGCGCGAACTCGGCGACGAAGGCACGACCATCCTCATGGCCACACACGAGATGGCCTTCGCGCGGGACGTCGCCGACCGGGTCGTGTTCCTTGACCAGGGCCTCATCGTCGAAGAGGGAAGCGCCGAACAGGTTTTCAGCTCACCACGCAACCCACGAACGAGAGAGTTTCTGTCGCGCTTCCTGACGTGAGCCTGCCGCGCTACTGGCGCACCAGGTCGGCGACCACACTCGGCAGCTGAGCGCACAGATCGAGGATCGTGAGTGGGCCGCCGGCGCTCGCGCGCGCGGCGGCGTGACCGTGGATGAGTGCAGCGGTCGCCGCGAGCCGGGCGGGGAGTTGCTCGTCGGCTGCGGCATCCGTCGACCGCGTCGCGAGGAGAGCTCCGAGCACACCCCCGAGCGCGTCACCCGCGCCCGCGGTCGCGAGCCAGGCAGGGGCGCCCGTGACGGAAAGGGCGATACCGGGGCCCGCGACGTACGTTGTTGTGCCCTTCAGGAGCACCGTTGCGCCCAGCTCATCGGATGCCCGGCGAGCCCACGACGCGGGCGCGAGAGCAACCTCCCCGGGGTCGGTATCGAGGAGCCGCGCGAGTTCGCGGAAGTGCGGCGTGAGCACAACCGGGGAGGTCGCGTGCCGCACGAGATCGAGAGCCCCGCCGTCGAGCACCGAGGGAACACCCTCGTCGAGCGCGGCGATGAGGGGGGCATCCTCGCGGTGGTCGGCATCCATGCCCGAACCGATGAGCCACGCCTGCACGCGACCCGGAGCGGTCACGGCCTCTGGCCTGCGCTGGAGCACGAGGTCAGAGGGGCGCGCGGGGCCGACGTAGCGGACCATCCCGACGCCCGTGCGAAGTGCGGCCTCCACCCCCAGGACGGCGGCGCCCGGGTACCGATCGGATCCCGTGCGGATGCCGAGAACCCCGCGGCTGTACTTGTCATCCTCGGGGCGGGGCACGGCGATGACCGATGCTGCATCCGCGCTCGTCCATGCCGTGAAGTCGGTCACCTCACTCACGATAGTTTGAAGTGATGACCTCCCTCTTCACCCCGCTGACGATTCGTGACACCCAGTTCCGAAATCGACTATGGGTCGCACCCCTCTGCCAGTACTCCGTCGATCAGCAGGACGGCGTGCCCGTGGATTGGCACCTCGTGCACCTCGGCAGCTTCGCACTGGGTGGAGCCGGGCTCGTTATGACGGAGGCGACCGCCGTGAACCCGGAGGGACGCATCTCACCTCAGGACACCGGCATCTGGAACGACGAACAGGCGCAGGCCTGGGAGCGAATCGTGCGCTTCATCCGCTCGCAGGGTGCGGTCGCCGGAATTCAACTCGCCCACGCCGGACGCAAGGGTTCGACGTGGCTCGAATGGGACGAGCGGCACGGCACCGTGCCCGCGTCGGAGGGCGGCTGGGAACCCGTCGCACCCTCGGCGGTACCCTTCCCCGGTTACGCGACCCCGCGAAGCCTCGATACGGACGAGATCGACGACATCGTCACCGACTTCGTTGCCGCCGCGCGTCGATCACTCGATGCGGGCTTCCAGTTGCTCGAAATCCATGCCGCGCACGGGTATCTGCTCCACGAGTTTCTGTCGCCGCTGTCGAACCTCCGGGAGGACGAGTACGGCGGCCCGCTGGAGAATCGCGCACGACTGCTCCTACGTATCGTGCGAGCGGTGCGCGCCGAGGTCGGCGAGGGTGTGCCGATCTTCGTGCGCTTCTCCGCGACGGACTGGGCCGACGACGGGTGGGAAGTCGAGCAGACCGGGACCGTCGCCGGGTGGGCAAAGGATGCCGGCGCCGACCTGTTTGACATCTCCTCCGGGGGACTCCTCAGTGGGGTTCACATCCCCACCGGACCGGGATATCAGGTGCCGTTCGCGGAGCGAGTCAAGGATGCAGCCGACGCCGATGTGAGCGCAGTCGGACTCATCACCACCCCGCAGCAGGCCAACGAGATCGTGTCATCCGGTCGCGCCGACGCCGTCATGATGGGTCGCCAACTCATGCGAGAGCCGCACTTCGCGTGGCGCGCGGCGCACGAACTCGGAGCGACAGTGGAGTACCCGCCGCAGTACGAGCGGGCGCGCTGGAGGTAGCACGGTCATCCGTGGCGTCACCTGCGCTGGGTGGCGTCCTGCACCTCACCGACGAGTTCCTCGATGATGTCCTCGAGGAACACCACGCCGAGCGTTGCACCGTTTTCATCGAACACGCGCGCGACGTGAACACCGACGCGACGCATCGTGGCCAGGGCATCCTCGAGGTCCGTGTCGCGGAAGATCGAGATGAGCTGACGGATGCGCTTGGGCGGCACCGGTTCGGAGTACTCGTCCTCGTCGAGATCGATGACGTCCTTGAGGTGGAGGTACCCGGTCGGTTCACCGTTGTCATTGACGAGGATGTACCGCGAGAACCCGCGCTGGGCGACCGCCTTTTCGAGGTCGACCGGTGCGGCATCCTCGGGAAGGGTCGTCAGCGAGTCCATCGAGACGAGGATGTCCTTGACCTTCTTCGACGTGAACTCGAAGGCCGCCGTGAGCGTGCCACCCTCGTCGCGGAGCATTCCCTCACGCTTGGACTGGGCGACGATCGTCGCCACCTCGTCGAGCGTGAAGACACTCGTTGCCTCGCTCTTCGGTTCGACGCGGAAGAGACGCAGCACACCGTTCGCGGTCGCGTTGAGCCCCGCGATGATCGGGTTGAACACGCGTGCGATAAACACGAGCGGCGGGGCCAGAATCAGCACCGCGCGGTCGGGTAGCGAGAACGACAGATTCTTGGGCACCATCTCGCCGAAGACCACGTGCAAGAACGACACAAGCAGGAGCGCGATGATGAACGCGATTGTGCTGATGACGTCCTCCGACCATCCGGTGAGCGCGAGCGGGTACTCGAGCAGGTGGTGGATGGCCGGCTCCGAGACATTCAGGATGAGCAGCGAGCACACGGTGATACCCAGCTGACAGGCCGCCAGCATGAGCGTGGCGTGCTCCATCGCCCACAGCGCGGTCTTTGCCGCGCGGGAGCCGGCCTCCGCGCGAGGCTCGATTTGGGAGCGGCGCGCCGAAATAACCGCGAACTCCGCCCCGACGAAGAAAGCGTTCGCCGCGAGGAGCACAAAAAGCCAGGCGATTCCCCACCAGTCCATCAGCGCTCACCCTCCGCGAGTTCCTCGACCGGTCGCGGCGTGAACCGCACGCGGTCGATGCGGCGACCATCGAGGCGTTCGATGCGGAAGGTGCCGAGGTCGATCTCGACCTCGTCACCCGCCACCGGTAGACGGCCGAGCTCGCTCATGAGCCATCCCGCGACGGTCTCGTAGGGACCCTCCTCCGGCACGGCCACACCGGTTCGCTCGCGGAGCTCATCGGGGCGAAGGATGCCGGGGAACGTAAACCAGTCGCGTGAGCGCACGACGTCGGGTTTGCTCCTGTCGTGCTCGTCGGAGACTTCGCCGACGAGTTCCTCCACGAGGTCCTCGAGGGTGGCAACCCCGGCCGTTCCGCCGTACTCGTCGACGACAACAGCCATCTGGTAGCCGCGCCCGCGGAGCTCGGCGAGGAGGAAGTCGAGCTTCATCGTCTCGGGCACACGGAGGGCATCCGACTGCAGAGCGGATGCCGGGACCTCCGCCCTTTTCTCCCGTGGCACAGCCACGGCCTGCTTCACGTGGACGATGCCCACGACGTCGTCGACGGAGCCGTCGATCACGGGGAATCGCGAGAGCCCCGTCGTGCGCGCGAGCTCGATGACGTCCTGCGCAGTGTCTTTACGGTCGACGAAGGCAAGGCGCGGACGCGGGGTCATGACGTCTTGAGCGGTCAGATCGGAGAACGCGAGTGTGCGTGCCAGGAGTGTCGCGGTGTCGAGTTCGAGGGATCCCTCACTCGCTGAACGGCGCACGAGGGACGCGAGTTCCTCGGCACTCCGCGCTCCGGACAGTTCTTCCTTGGGCTCGATACCGATGCCACGGAGCACCGCATTGGCGGTGTTGTTCAGGAGCGCAACCGCGGGACGGAACACCGTCGTGAAGAGCACCTGGAACGGCACAACAACTTTGGCGGTCGCGCGCGGAATCGACAGTGCGAGGTTTTTGGGTACGAGCTCACCCACGATCATCGACAGCAGGGTCGCCAGCGTAATGGCGAGAATCGTTGCCACGACGCGTGCACCGCCCTCGCCGAGGGGAAGGGCCGCGAGCGGCACAGCGAGCCACGTGCTGAGCGCCGGCTCGAGGGTGTAACCCGTGAGCAGTGTCGTCAACGTGATGCCGAGCTGTGCGCTCGAGAGGTGGGTCGAGGTGTGCTTGAGCGCCCCGATGGTCATGCCGAGACCGCGCTCACCCCGTTCCTGTCGAGCTTCGAGATCGGAGCGGTCGAGATTGACGAGGGCGAATTCGGATGCAACGAAGAATCCGGTTCCGACCGTGAGCGTGATGCCGATGGCCAGCATGATCCACTCATACATCGTGGACACCGCCAGCCGGACTGGGTGAGGGAGGGTCATCCATAGGTAGCTGGATTCTACAGAGTTTCTCTCGGGACGCGCCTAACGCGGTCGTTTGAGCAACGCGCGGCACCTCCGAAGGGGTGCGGGTTGCGCAAAGTACCGCGCATCGCTTTTCCACCGGGGCAGGCGTCTCGGTGTTCGGCGGGACCTGAGCGGAGGCGCGCGGCGTGGTTCGCTCGTCCGCGTTCGGAGGGGAGCGTACGTGGATGCCGCGACGTGGAACGCGGCGGGCCCTCGAGCCCGACACATCCTGAGCCTGAAATCGGCTGCCCACGCCGCCCGCGTTCCCCTCGTGTTTTCACATGTCTCTGCCGCGGCCCTCTGGGGGCTTCCCATACTCGGACAGTGGCACGGATCCCCCGTTCATCTCGTTGTCGGTACGTCGACGGGAGGCCGATCATCGCGAGGGATTCGCCGCCATTGCGTCGACATGACGCTCGCGGCGACAGCGGTCGTGCATGGTTTACTCGCAACGTCGATCGAGCGAACCCTCATCGATCTTGCAGTTTCGACGCCCTTCGCCTCCGCCGTGATGGCGTGGGATTTCGCCATCGAGCATCCGTCTCCTCTGACGACGAAGGAGAACATTCGCGGTGAGTTGGAGCGTCTGGCAATTACTCGGGGACGCAAGCGGATCGAAACCGTTCTCGCCTTCGCCGTAACCAATAGCGGCTCACCCGGCGAGTCCCTCAGTCGAGCGAGGTTCCTCGAACTGGGATTCCCTGCGCCCGCCCTCCAGGTGAAGTTCCGTCACCACACCGGCGTCGTTGACAGGGTCGATTTCGACTGGGAAGAGTTCGACCATATCGGCGAGTTCGACGGCCTCGGGAAGTACCGGAACCCGCGATTCATGTCGGGTCTGACGGCGGAGGAGGTCGTGATCCGCGAAAAGCAGCGCGAGGATCGCCTGCGGACCAAGCGCTCGCACGTCACTCGGTGGGAGTGGGCGGATGCCCTGCATCCGGAACGTCTGGCGGCGATCCTCACCGACGCGGGCCTCCCGCGCCGGAGAGTGCGCGCCTAACGCGGTCGTTTGAGCAACTCGCGGCACCTCCGAAGGGGTGCGGGTTGCGCAAAATACCGCGTCACCACGAGACGTACCGCGTCACCACGAGACGGGCAGCGCCTTGCCCTCCTCGTAGCCGGCGGCCGATTGGATGCCCACGAGGGCGCGCTCGTGGAATTCCTCCAGCGATGTCGCACCCGCGTAGCTGAACGAGCTACGCACACCAGACGTGATCATGTCGAGGAGATCCTCGAGGGAGGGGCGCAGCGGGTCGAGGTAGATCTTCGAGCTGGAGATGCCCTCCGCGAAGAGGGTCTTGCGCGCCAGTTCGTAGGCATCGAGTCGGTCGAAACGCTCCTTGACGGCCTTGGTGGAGGCCATCCCCCAGCTTTCCTTGTAGGCGCGCCCCTGGTCGTCGACGGCGAGCGTGCCCGGCGCCTCAATCGTGCCCGCGAACCAGGATCCGATCATGACGGATGCCGCACCCGCAGCAAGAGCGAGTGCAACGTCGCGGGGGTAGCGCACTCCGCCATCCGCCCACACGTGGGCTCCGAGCTTGCGGGCCTCTTCCGCGGTCTCCAGCACTGCGGAGAATTGCGGACGACCGACCGCCGTCATCATGCGTGTTGTGCACATGGCGCCCGGCCCCACACCGACCTTGATGATGGTCGCTCCCGCCTCGACGAGATCACGTACCGCTTCTGCCGTCACGACGTTGCCGGCCACGATGGGCACACCGAGGCCGAGGGCTGCGACCTCGCGGATGGCGCGAACCATCCCCTCCTGGTGGCCGTGCGCGGTGTCGATCACGATGACGTCCACTCCGGCTTCGATGATCGCGCGCGCTTTGCCTGCCACATCGCCGTTGATCCCGATGGCCGCGGCGACTCGCAACCGGCCCTGGTCGTCGAGGGCCGGTGTGTACAGGGTGGAGCGGAGCGCGCCCTTTCTGCTGAGCGTGCCGACGACTTTGCCCTGGTGGAGCACGGGAGCGAACTCGATCCCCGCCTCCACCATGAGGTCGAAGGCGGCACGGGGACCGGTGAGTTCATCGACGTCGATCGAAGGACCCTGGGGTCCGATGAGGTCGCGGATGGGGGCATCCGGTAACGCGTCCGCGAGGCGCTCGGCGGGAACGGCCCCGAGGTAAGTGCCCGAGGCATCGTGCACAACGAGTCCGTGCCCGGCGATGGGTGGCAGCTGTTCGCGGGCCTCGGCCACGGTGGTGTCCGCGAGGAGGTCGACGGCGGCGTCCCACCCCACCGGTTGGGCCTTGACCCAGCGGATGGCCGCATCGAGGTCCTGGGGGTGCATGTCCTGCGGCAGCACCCCGAGACCGCCCCGCCGCGCAAGGGCTGCGGCCAGCCGCGGCCCCGTCACCGAGTTCATGTTGGCGGAGACGATGGGGATGCTCGCGCCGGTGCCGTCGGTGGGTGCGAGCGACACGTTGAGCCTGCTCCCGACATCCGATCGCGACGGCACCAGGAACACGTCGGAATAGGTGAGATCGTGCGTCGGAGTCGTCTCGTAGAAGCGCATGGTCACACGCTACTCGCAGGCCCGCAAGGGCAGCCGAGACTCAGGAAAAACAAGTACGCTAGACGCCGGTGTGTTCTGCGCCAGAAGCACCGTAAGTCAGTCGCGACGAGAGAACCGGAAGTGGGCGGTCGGCTGTGTCAAGCCAAATGACCGGAATTGCTCCGGAGGGTGATTCCTCCGGCGAATTCGGGGCCAACGAGTGGCTCGTAGATGAAATGTACGAGCGCTACCTTCAAGACAAGAATTCGGTTGACCAGAGTTGGTGGCCGATTCTCGAGAACTACCACCCGTCGGTTGATCCGACACCCACGGGCGCGATTCCCGTGGTGGGCCAGCAGGCGGCGGCACCTGAGCCGCCCGCGTCTGAGTCCCCGGTCGAGGCCGACTCGCAGGTCGGCGGCGAGGCGCAGATCCCCGACGAGGTGACGGATGCCGCGGCCGCCGAGCCTACGCCGGAGCCGGCACCGGCTCCCGCTTCGGAGCCCGCTGCCACGACGGGCTCGCAGCCCGTGTCGCGCACCACTTCGGCACCGGCTCAGCCGCAGCCGATCCCGGCGGACGCGCCAGCGACCTCCCCCATCCCGGCTCAGACCGCGAAGCCCGAAGACGATGCCGAACCCGAGAACGCGGTCGCTGTTCTCAAGGGTGCCGCCAAGAGTCTTGCGGCGAACATGGACGCGAGCCTCACGGTGCCCACGGCCACGAGTGTTCGCACCATCCCCGCCAAGCTCATGATCGATAACCGCATCGTGATCAACAACCACATGAAGCGGGCGCGCGGCGGCAAGGTCTCCTTCACCCACCTCATCGCGTGGGCGATCGTGAAGACGCTCAAGGAGTTCCCGAGCCAGAACGTCTACTACGACGAGGTCGACGGCAAGCCTGCCGTGGTCACCCCGGCGCACATCAATCTCGGTATCGCGATCGATATCCCCAAGCCCGACGGCTCTCGCGCACTCGTCGTCCCCGGCATCAAGCGTGCGGACACGATGGGCTTTGGCGAGTTCCTCGTCGCCTACGAGGACGTCGTGGCCCGTGGCCGCTCCGGCAAGCTCACGGCCGCAGACTTCCAGGGCAACACCATCTCGCTCACCAACCCGGGCGGCATCGGAACTGAGCACTCGGTTCCGCGTCTCATGAAGGGCGCGGGATGCATCGTCGGTGCGGGTGCCCTCGAGTATCCGGCCGAGTTCCAGGGCGCGAGCCCCAAAACCCTCGCCGAGTTGGCGATCGGTAAGACGATCACCCTCACGAGCACGTACGACCACCGCGTCATCCAGGGTGCCGGGTCGGGCGAGTTCCTCAAGAAGATCCACGAGCTCCTCATCGGCGAGCGGGACTTCTACCAGGAGATCTTCGCGGCACTGCGTATTCCGTATGACCCGATCCACTGGGCATCCGACATCAACGTCGACCTCGCCGACAACGTCGACAAGACGGCGCGCGTGCAGGAGCTCATCAACGCGTTCCGTGTGCGCGGTCACCTCATGGCCGACACCGATCCGCTGGAATACCGCCAGCGTTCGCACCCGGACCTCGACATCTCGAGCCACGGCCTGACCTTCTGGGATCTCGACCGTGAGTTCGTCACGGGCGGATTCGGCGGCAAGCGCACGATGCTGCTGCGCGAGATCCTCGGTGTTCTTCGTGATTCGTACTGCCGCACCATCGGACTCGAATACATGCACATCCAGGACCCGGCGCAGCGTCGCTGGTTCCAGGAGCACGTGGAGCAGAAGTACACCAAGCCCGGCCACGACGAGCAGCTGCGCATCCTCGGCAAGCTCAACGAGGCCGAGGCCTTCGAGACCTTCCTGCAGACCAAGTACGTCGGCCAGAAGCGCTTCAGCCTCGAGGGTGGGGAGTCGCTTGTCGCCCTCCTCGACGCGGTACTGCAGAACGCCGCGACCGAGAGCCTCGAAGAGGTCGCCATCGGCATGGCCCACCGTGGTCGCCTGAACGTGCTCACGAACATCGCGGGCAAGACTTACGGCCAGATCTTCCGCGAGTTTGAGGGCACCCAGGACCCGAAGACCGTCCAGGGCTCCGGGGATGTGAAGTACCACCTCGGCACCGAAGGCACCTTCACCGCGGCTGGCGGCGAGAAGATCCCGGTCTACCTCGCAGCCAACCCTTCGCACCTCGAGGCTGTCGACGGTGTGCTCGAGGGCATCGTTCGCGCCAAGCAGGATCGCGGACCGATCGGCAGCTTCGGAGTTCTGCCGATCATGGTTCATGGTGACGCTGCCATGGCCGGTCAGGGCATCGTCGTCGAGATCCTGCAGATGTCGCAGTTGCGTGCCTACCGTACGGGCGGCACCATCCACATCAACATCAATAACCAGGTCGGTTTCACCACACCGCCGAAGGAGGGTCGCACGTCGACCTATTCGACGGATGTCGCGAAGACCATCCAGGCCCCGATCCTCCACGTCAACGGGGACGACCCCGAGGCTGTCGTGCGTGTTGCGGAACTCGCCTTCGCGTATCGCCAGGCATTCCACCGCGACGTCGTCATCGACCTCATCTGCTACCGCCGACGCGGGCACAACGAGGGCGACGACCCGTCGATGACGCAGCCGCTCATGTACAACCTCATCGAGGCGAAGCGTTCCGTGCGCACCCTGTACACGGAGGCCCTCGTCGGTCGTGGCGACATCACGCAGGAGGAGTACGAGGCCGCTCACCGCAGCTTCCAGGACAACCTCGAGCGCGCGTTCGCCGAAACCCATGCGGCCCAGACCGGATCGATGCCGGTGATCACGGCGGACGGCGAAGCGGTCGCAGACCTCGAGAAGCCGGATTCGCAGCGCGGAGAGACCCTCGCCGGCGAGCCGGAGTCGACGGGTGTGCCGGAGTCGGTCATCCATCTCATCGGTGACGCACAGGACAACCCGCCAGCCGGTTTTACCGTGCACCCGAAGCTCCAGGCCTTGCTCAAGAAGCGCGTCGACATGAGCCGCAACGGCAACATCGACTGGGCCTTCGGCGAACTCCTCGCGCTCGGATCCCTCCTCGTCGAGGGGACCCCGGTGCGTATGGCCGGGCAGGACACCCGTCGCGGCACCTTCGTGCAGCGCCACGCCGTGCTCCACGACCGTCAGAACGGCCAGGAGTGGCTTCCGCTGGCCAACCTCACCGAGAACCAGGCGAAGTTCTGGATCTACGACTCGCTGCTCAGCGAGTACGCGGCGATGGGCTTCGAGTACGGGTATTCGGTTGAGCGCGCGGATGCCCTCGTGCTCTGGGAGGCTCAGTTCGGCGACTTCGCCAACGGTGCCCAGACGGTCATCGACGAGTTCATCTCCAGCGCCGAGCAGAAGTGGGGCCAGCGTTCGAGTGTTGTGCTCCTGCTCCCCCACGGTTACGAGGGACAGGGGCCCGATCACTCGTCCGCGAGGATCGAGCGCTACCTCCAGCTGTGCGCCGAGAACAACATGACCGTGGCGCGGCCGTCCACCCCCGCGTCGTACTTCCACCTTCTGCGTCGTCAGGCGTACGAGCGTCCGCGCACGCCGCTCATCGTCTTCACTCCGAAGGCGATGCTGCGCATGCGCGGAGCCACGAGCGACGTCGCGGAGTTCACGTCGGGCAAGTTCGAGCCGATCATCGACGACACACGGGTCGCCGACAAGGCAGCGGTGAAGCGTGTGCTTCTCACGGCCGGCAAGATCTACTACGACCTCATCGCGGAACTCGACAAGCGCCAGATCGACAACATCGCCGTGGTGCGGATGGAGCAGTTCTACCCGATCCCGGGAGCCTCGCTCAACACCGTGCTTCAGCAGTACCCGAACGCCGACCTGGTGTGGACGCAGGACGAGCCCGAAAACCAGGGTGCGTGGCCGTTCCTGTGCCTCGAGGTCGTGCGGCACCTGAAAGGTCGCACCATCAAGGTGGCATCGCGCCCGGCATCCGCGTCGCCTGCGACCGGATCCTCGAAGCGCAGCGCCATCGAGCAGGCCGACCTCATCGACCGGGCGCTCTCGATCTAAGCCGTCGTCGCTCGCGGGGGGCCTGAACCTAAATCCTCGGTCGCAGGCTCCCTCGGCGCTGGCGTCGCGGAAACGCTAACGCGTTTCTCCCAGCTCCAGCGCGCCGGTCGGAACGATCTCCTTGCCGAGCGGGGCGAGCGAGATGGAGATCATCTTGAAGTCGGCGAGCGCCAGCGGAATGCCGATGATGGTGATCGCCAACGCGACACCGGAGACGATGTGCCCAATCGCGAGCCAGAGCCCAGCGAAGATGAACCAAATGACATTGCCGATAAACGAGAAAGCCCCCGCGGTCGGCTTCTGGACAACCTGGCGACCGAACGGCCACAGCACGTAGTTGGCCATGCGGAATGAGGCGATGCCCCAGGGGATGGTCACGATCAGGATGCAGCAGATGATGCCAGCGAGAACGTAACCGAGGAAGAGCCAGAAGCCCGAGAACACCAACCAGATGATGTTCAGGAGCGTCTTCACCGAGCGCCCTCCAGCCGGGCGAGGATCGCCGCGCGCAACTCCTCCGGTGCCTTCTCTTGGCAAGCCTTCTGCATCTTCATCGTGAGTGTGATGCCGATGAGGTGCTCGGTGGAGCAGTCCTCGCAGTTCTCGAGATGGTCGGTGATGTCCTGGAAGTCCGTTGGGGACAGCTCGCGGTGCAGATACTCTTCGAGTTCGGCCTTGGCTTTGTCACATCCGCAGTCGGTCATTTCGTGCTCCTGGGAGAGGTGGGGGCGGCAGCGATGCCGCGTTCACGTGCGTAGTCGGAGAGAAGGTCGCGCAGCATCCGTCGTCCTCGGTGCAGGCGGCTCATCACGGTTCCGACGGGGGTCTTCATGATGTCGGCGATCTCCTGGTAGGAGAACCCTTCGACATCGGCGAGGTACACCGCGAGCCGGAAATCCTCGGGTACCGCTTGGAGGGCATCCTTGACGGCGCTATCGGGGAGGTGGTCGATCGCCTCGGCCTCGGCCGATCGAGTCGACAACGACTGGGTCACCGACTCGGCACCACCGACCTGCCAATCCTCGAGCTCATCAACGCTCCCCTGGAACGGGTCGCGCTGCTTTTTGCGATACGAGTTGATGAAGGTGTTGGTCTGAATCCGGTACAGCCACGCCTTGAGGTTGGTGCCCTGCTGGAACTGACCGAATGCCTGATAGGCCTTGACGAAGGTCTCCTGCACCAGATCTGCCGCATCCGCCGGGTTGCGCGTCATCCGCATTGCTGCGGCATACAGCTGGTCCATGAACGGCAGAGCTTGCTCCTCGAACAGGTCCCTCAGGTCACCCTGCTCGTCATCGCCACCCGGTGTTTCTGTAGTCATCAGCGACCAGTCTAGGTCGCCGACCACATCGGGCAGCGGCTCCGCGAGCGGTGCGAGCATGCGTCGGACTCCTTTCGTGGTCGTTCAGGCCGATACTCTGGTAACCGATGCAGGTCTTCAGGTATTCCGGTCCAGAGTTCAGCCCCTACGGCGATGACGAGCTCGTCGCAACCGACGACACAGGCACCTGGTCGGCACCCACCGCCAGCGGCCCTCTGGATGCTCGCCTGCAACTTCCCGGATCCAAGAGCCTCACCAACCGCGAGCTCGTCCTCTCTGCCCTCGCGGCGGAGCCGACACTCATCCGCCGACCGCTGCACTCGCGTGACTCCGCGCTCATGATCGAAGCCCTGCGCAACCTCGGCACCACGATCGAGGAAGTCGAGGGTGACGGCGAGTTCGGCAGCGATCTTCTCGTCACCCCGGGCGAACTGGTCGGCAGCTCGACCATCGACTGCGGTCTCGCTGGCACCGTCATGCGTTTCGCGCCGCCGGTCGCGGCCCTCTCTCTCGGTCCGGTCGTCTTCGACGGCGACGCGAGCGCCCGTCGTCGGCCCATGCGCACGATGATCGACGCGCTTCGCACTCTCGGTGTCGACGTCAACGACGACGGTCGCGGCGCACTGCCCTTCAGCGTGTACGGAACCGGAGCGGTCGAAGGAGGCGAACTCGAGATCGACGCATCCGCCTCCAGTCAGTTCGTGTCGGGCCTGCTGCTGTCGGCCCCGCGCTTTACCAAGGGGCTGCGACTTCGCCACGTGGGCGAGCATCTGCCGAGCATGCCGCACATCGAGATGACGATCGAGTGCCTCGCCGCCCGCGGCGTCACCGTCGAGTCGCCCGAGGTGGGTGTGTGGACCGTCGCACCGCAAACGATCCGCGGCGGGGAGATCGCGATCGAACCAGACCTCTCCAATGCGGCCCCGTTCCTGGCCGCCGCCATCGTCGCCGGCGGAACGGTCACCGTCGACGGGTGGCCGGATGCGACAACCCAGGTCGGCGCTCATCTCGAGCACATCCTCCCGTTGTTCGGCGCCACCGTAACGCGGGGTGACGGCTGGCTGACCGTCGACGGCGGTGCCGGTCTCCTCGGGGGCAAAGACATCCCCGGAATCGACCTCGACCTCTCCGCGGGTGGAGAACTGGCCCCCGCCATCGTGGGGCTCGCCGCTCTGGCCAGCACACCCAGTCGCATCACCGGCATCGGGCACCTCCGCGGACACGAGACCGACCGTCTCGCAGCTCTCGCTGCCGAGATCAACGGCCTCGGTGGCTCGGTCACCGAACTCGACGACGGCCTCGACATCACACCGGCGCCGTTGACGGGTGGCCTGTGGCACACCTACGAGGACCACCGGATGGCGACGACCGGCGCCATCATCGGACTCGCCGTTCCGGGGGTCGTGATCGAAGACATCACCACCACATCCAAGACGCTCCCCCAGTTCGCCGAACTGTGGACACAGCGCACCCTCGTCTCGCCGAGCGGTCAGACGGAGACTCTGTAGCACCATGAGCTGGCTCACCGACTCCGACGACGAGGGCGACTGGGCGGAGTACGACGAGTCGGATGCCCGCGTGCGCCCGAACCCGAAAGGCAACAAGCCGCGCAGCAAACGGCGCCCCGACCACAGCGACGCGGTACCTGGCCGCGTGTTCAGTGTTGACCGGGGGCGCTACGGAGTGTGGGTGGGTGAAGGCACCGCCGAGGAACGGCAACTCGTCGCGACCCGAGCGCGCGAGCTCGGGCGTAAAGCCATCGTCACAGGCGACCGCGTCGACCTCGTCGGCGACACGTCGGGAGACGAGGGTTCCCTCGCCAGAGTGGTGCGCATTCAGCCCCGAACCACACTTCTGCGCCGCAGCGCCGACGACACCGACGCCGTCGAACGTGTGATCGTCGCCAACGCCGATCAGATGCTCATCGTGGTCGCGGCCGCGAACCCGGAGCCCCGTCCACGGCTCGTGGACCGGTACCTCGTCGCGGCCTACGATGCGGGCATCCATCCGATCCTGTGTGTGACCAAGACCGACCTCGCCGACCCGGCAGAGTTTCTCGCGAACTTCGCCGGACTCGATCTGACCATCGTGACGAGCCGCTCCGACGACGTGCCCGTCGACGAACTGCGGCAGCTGCTGGAGGGACACACGACTGTTGCCGTCGGCCACTCCGGTGTCGGCAAATCGACACTCGTGAACGCCCTCGTACCCGATGCGAATCGGGCAACGGGTCGCGTCAACGACGTGACGGGACGCGGCAGGCACACGTCGTCGTCCACGGTGTCGTACCGGCTGGGCAGCGGATGGATCGTGGACACCCCCGGTGTGCGCTCCTTCGGACTGGGCCATGTCGACCCCGCGAGCATCCTCGCGTCCTTCACGGACCTCGCCGCCCTCGCCGAAGACTGCCCCCGTGGGTGCACACACCTGCCGGATGCCCCAGACTGCGCGATCATCGAAGCCGTCGAGCGCGGCGACCTCGGCGAAGCGGGGCGCGAGCGACTCGATTCGTTCCAACGCCTCATCGCTACGCTGGGATCGTGACCGACACCGCGCCCCAGTACACCCCAGCCGACGACCTCTCCCTCGCCCTGTCACTCGCGGGCAACGCAGACCTCATCTCGCTCGAACGATTCCGGTCGGTCGATCTCGTCGTCACCACCAAGCCGGACCGCACGCCCGTCACCGATGCCGACCAGGCCGTGGAGCGCAGCATCCGAACCGGCATCGAAGCCGCACGGCCCCACGACTCGATCCTCGGCGAAGAATATGGAACACAGGGATCCGGCAGCCGCCAGTGGATCATCGATCCGATCGACGGCACCGCGAACTTCCTCCGCGGAGTGCCCATCTGGGGCACCCTCATCTCGCTGGCGGTCGACGGTGTTCCCGTCGTGGGAGTCGTGAGTGCACCCGCGCTCGGGCGACGCTGGTACGCGGCAACCGGCCTCGGCGCGTGGGGCATGGCTCACGGCGAAGAGCCGGAGCGACTGCGGGTGAGCGGAGTGACCGAACTCGCGGATGCCTCGCTGAGCTACAACAGCCTGCAGGGCTGGGACGGCGAGGGCCGGATCGACGACGTCATCGCGCTCTCTCGCGCCGTGTGGCGGTCGCGGGCAATCGGCGACATGTGGTCGTACATGTTGCTCGCGGAGGGCGCGCTCGACATCGTCGGCGAGTTCGACCTACAGCCCTACGACATGGCGGCGCTCATCCCGATCATCGAAGAAGCGGGGGGCCGCTTCACGTCCGTCGATGGACAACCGGGACCCTGGTCGGGATCCGCCCTCGCAACCAACGGAGTGCTCCACGAAACCGTGCTCGCGGCATTACACTCGCGGTAGAACGACGATTCCTCCACACGCATAAGGGGCACCGGTGGCGACGACAATTCTGGGTAGCATCGCGGCGCGCAGCCTTGCGGCTCTCGCACTCATCGGCGCATCCGTCGCCCTCGCCGGCTGCGCACCCACGGCGCCCCAGAACACGGAGACATCCGCCCCAGAAGAGGTGGAGACGGATGCCTTTGCCATCGCCGTCGGCGACTGCCTCAACGACATGGGCGAAGGCGAAGTAACAACCATCCCCAAGGTGGACTGCGACGAGCCACACGAAACCGAGGTATACGGCTCCTCGACCATCTCCGACGGCGACTTCCCCGGCAACGACGCCATCGTCGCGCAAGCCGACGTCGACTGCACCGAACTCTTCGCCAACTATGTGGGAGCGGCAGCCGAAGACTCGAAGTACTCGATCGGGTACTACTTCCCCACCGAAGAGAGCTGGGAAAACGGGGACCGCGAGATCCTCTGCTACGTCTTCGACGAAGCAGGGCGAATCACCGGGTCCGTGATGGGGGTTGCGGAGTAGGTTTTGCGCTGCGCGACCCGGGGGCGGCGTGTCGAGATGGGGGAATGGATCCCCGATTGGTCGCGTGGAGATGGGGGGAATTGACTCCCCGCCGGCACGGCCGCCACGTTGCTACGCAACGCGTCGGAACCGGCGCGGCGGGGGCCCCAAGAAGAGTTCGCGCGACCCCGCAACGCGACAACGACCCTTGACCCCCGCCCCCGGCGGGGGTCAAGGGTCGTTGTGGAGATGGGGGGAATTGAACCCCCGTCCACTGCTGTAATCCTGCGCCTTCTACGGGCGTAGCTTGTGAAAGCGTTCTACTCGGCCCCGACCTTTGCCACAAGCACCTAAGTCGACAGGCCCAGCCCTAGTGCAAGTCCCGCGCGGTCCCAAGGCGTAACCGCGCAGCAATCCCTCTAGATGACGTCAGGACCCGGATAGAGGGCATCCCCGGGCTGACGGTCTCTTTTAGTGGGTAAGGAGACTACGCCGCGAGGGCGAAGTCGGCCTTAGCCGAGACAGTGCTCTTAGTATCGGCACTTATTGGTTTACAGAGATCGTTAACGAGATAACTCTGCATCCTCGACCCGCTTCTCGCAGTTTTGCAGGCAATGTCGAAACCGATCATCCCCGTGCGTGGGTCGTTGTCGCGCTGTGGAGTTGTCAAACAACCGCCAACCATCGAAGGGAAGGCGGCCTTACAGTTTACGCCTGTTCTCGCAGCAACGCTATGCGAGTATGTGCACGCATCCATCGCACCAACTCTGGAGGACACGTGGCCGACACCATCATCACCGTGCAGGGCGAACATTCGGCCTGGTATCCCGCCGAGCGCGCCACCGTCTCCGCATCCGTCCACGCGTGGGGCGACACACGCGAGGACGTGTTTCAGCGGGCGACAACCGCGACGGAGTCGCTCCGCGCTCTCGTCGAGCCGCTGCACAACACGACGTCGGGACCGATCACGTGGTGGTCGTCGGATTCGGTGCGTGTGTGGACGGAACGACCCTGGAACAACGAGGGCGCCCAACTGGATCCCGTCTTTCACGCGGCCGTCGACTTCTCCGTCAAGTTCAGCGACTTCGGCGCACTCGCGGAGTGGGTGGAGGCCGCAGCATCCATTCCGGACACAGCCATCGGCGGCATCCAGTGGGATCTGACCGAGGCGACACGAACGTCGGTCACCACCGAAGTGCGCTCGCGAGCGGTGAAGGATGCCGTCTCCAAGGCCGCGATCTTCGCGCAGAGCATCGGGCTCGGCTCGGTCAAAGCCATCGCCCTCGCCGACCCGGGGATGCTCGGCGACCCGGCAGGAGTCGCCGGCGGGATGCCCGCCCCCATGCTCCGCGGGGCGATGAAGGCGTCCGCCGATTTCGGTGGGGCTCCGGCCCTTGCCCTCAAGCCAGAGGAGATCGCGGTTTCCGCTGTCGTCGACGCGCGGTTCGTAGCGAGCTAGGGTTACTCCCCCATGTTGTTGCGGGAGCGCATGGCACGTTCGGCCTCCCGCTTGTCCTGACGCTCGCGGAGGGTCTGACGTTTGTCGTACTCGCGCTTACCCTTGGCGACCGCGATCTCGACCTTCGCGTTGCCGTCGGAGAAGTAAATCGACAGCGGCACGAGAGTGTAACCACCATCCTTGATCTTGTTGGCGATCTTCACGATCTGCGCCTTGTGGAGGAGCATCTTGCGCTTGCGACGCGGAGGGTGGTTGTTCCACGAACCCTGGTTGAATTCGGGAATGTGGACGGCATCGAGCCATGCCTCACCGCCGTCGATGAAGCCGTAACCGTCGATGAGGCTCGCGCGACCCTGACGCAGCGACTTCACTTCCGTGCCCGTCAGTACGAGGCCCGCCTCGTACGTGTCCTCGATGAGGTAGTCGTGGCGAGCCTTGCGGTTACTGGCCACAACCTTCTGGCCGCGTTCCCTGGGCATGATCGTCTCCGTGTGATGGTGCTCGGTGCGAGCAGCCGTTCAGTCTACCGGAGGGTCAGACGTAGTCCACGTCTCCCGTGTCCTTGCTGATCAGCAGGGCGATAAGCGTGATCACACCCATCGCGGAGAGGTAGACGCCCACGAGCACGGGACTTCCCGCGGCGGCGGCCCACAGGGCGACCGCGATGAAGGGCGCGACTGCCGCACCGAGGATGCTCGACAGGTTGTAACTGATCGCCGAACCCGTATAACGAACGTTGGTCGGGAAGAGCTCCGGCAGCACAGCAGCCATCGGGCCGAAGGTCAATCCCATGAGTGTGAAACCCAGGATGAGCAGCGCCATGACGCCAACGATCCCGCCGCTGAACAGCGGCACGAAGAGGAAACCGAACACGATGATCGCGATAGTTGTCGCGATGAGGAGCCTGCGCCGACCCCACCGTTCGGCGAGCGGCCCCGAGATGATCGTGAAGGCACCGAAAAACAGCACACCGAGGATGAGCATGAGGAGGAAGTCGTTGCGCGTGTAGCCAAGGCCCGCGGTCGCGGCATCCGTCGGCGTCGTGCCGAAGGTGAGCGTGAACGTCGTCATCAGGTAGAAGAGCGTGTAGGTGGCGAGCATGATGAAGGTGCCCAGGATGAGCGGACGCCAACTCGTGCGGAACACGCGGGCCAGCGGCACCGCCGCGACGTCGCCCTGGTCCACCACTTTCTGGAACGCCGGGGTCTCGACGAGTTTGAATCGAACGTAGAGCCCGACAACAACGAGGATCGCGCTCGCGAGGAAGGGCACACGCCAACCCCACTCGATGAAGTGGTCGTTGTCCATCGTCGAGGCGAGCACAAGAAAAACACCGTTGGCGAGGATGAATCCGATCGGTGCGCCCAGCTGAGGGAACGTGCCGTAGATCGCGCGTTTGCCGGCGGGGGCGTTCTCGGTCGCCAGCAGGGCCGCACCGCTCCACTCGCCACCGAGGCCAAGCCCCTGGGCGAAGCGCAGGAGCACGAGGAACGCGGGGGCGAGGATCTCCCAGCCGGGAGTCAGCGCGGTCGGTAGTGCGCCGATGAGAACCGTCGCGACACCCATCGTGAGCAGCGAGGCGACAAGTGTTCCCTTGCGACCGATGCGGTCACCGAAATGGCCGAACACGATAGACCCGATGGGACGAGCGATGAAGGCGACCCCGAAGACGGCGAACGACGCGAGGAGCGCGACCGTCGGGTCCTCGTTGGCGAAAAAGAGCGTCGGGAAAACGAGAACGGCTGCTGTCGCGTAGACGTAGAAGTCGTAGAACTCGATCGAAGTTCCGACGAGACTCGCGACGATGACACGGGAACGCGGGTTCGTCTGCGTCGTGGACATTTAGACCTTCAGATAGCGACTGATGGCGACACCCGCGGATGCCGCCGCTAACGCCGCACCCACGATCACCAGGATCGGCACAACGATCGCCGCATCACTCACACCCACGAGAGTGGTGGTCGCCTGGAGCGTCGACTGCAAATAGCCCTGCACGAAGAACTGCACGATAGCCACGATCGCGCCGCCGGCAAGCAGCGAACCGATGAGGGCAGCGAAGACCCCCTCCAGGATGAACGGTGTTTGGATGAAGCGATTGGATGCGCCGACGAGCCTCATGATGCCGAGCTCTCGTCTGCGCGAGAAGGCGCTCAGCCTGATGGTGGTCGCGATGAGGAGGACGGCGGCGATAAGCATGAGCGCGGCGACACCGATCGCCGTGTAGCTCGCCGCGTTGAGGACCGAGAAGATCTGGTCGAGGTAACCACGTTGATCCTCGACGTTTTGCACGCCGGCGGAACCGGACAGACTCTCGATGAGGATGTCGGCATCCGCCGGATTGATCAGGTTCACGCGGAAGCTCTCGTTGAGCGTCTCCGGCGTCACGAACGCTGCGATGGGGCTGTCCGCGAACTGGTTCTGGAAGTTCTCGTACGCCTGCTCGTGGGTTTCGAACTCGTAGCGCTCGATGTAGGGAGACAGGGCGGGACCGTCGAGCTGGTCCTGAACCGCAGCGATCTGGGCATCCGTCGCCGCCGTCTGCGTGCAATTGCCGGTGGTGTCGACGTCGGTGCACATGTAGACCGCGACCTGGGCCCGGTCATACCAGTAGCCCTTCATCTGACCGATCTGCATCTGCAGGAGGATGGCCGCACCCACGAAGGTGAGCGAGATGAAGGTCACGAGCACAACCGAGATGACCATGCTGACGTTGCGACGCAGGCCGTTGGCGACCTCGCCGAGAATCAGTCCGACCCTCATGATGCGACCTCCGTGGCGGGACGCTGCACGGGCACTGCCTGGGTCTGGTAGCCGCCCTGGCGCTCGTCGCGCACGATCTGACCGCTCGTGAGCTCGATGACGCGGCGCTTCATCTGGTCGACGATGCCGGCGTCGTGTGTGGCCATGACTACCGTGGTGCCGCCGAGGTTGATGCGCTCGAGGAGGGTCATGATGCCCGCGGAGGTGGCGGGGTCAAGGTTACCCGTCGGCTCGTCGGCGAGCAGGATTGCAGGCTTGTTCACTACTGCTCGGGCGATGGCAACACGCTGCTGCTCACCACCGGAGAGTTCGTGCGGGAGGCGCCCCGCCTTGCCAGCGAGGCCGACCATCTTGAGGGCATCCGGAACGGCCTCCTGAATGAAGCCGCGCGATTTGCCGATCACCTGGAGCGTGAAGGCGACGTTGTCGAAAACTGTCTTGTTGGGGAGCAGACGAAAGTCCTGGAACACGACGCCGAGATTGCGGCGGAAGTACGGAACCTTGCGGCTGGCCAGTGTGTTGAGGTGCTGGCCGAGCACGTGGATCGCGCCGCTGGTCGGCGTCTCCTCCTTGAGGATGAGACGCAAGAAACTCGACTTGCCGGAGCCGGAGGCACCGACGAGGAAGACAAACTCCCCCTTCAGTATCTCGAGGCTGACGTTGTTGAGCGCTGGCCGCGAGGTGCCGGGGTATGCCTTGGTGACGGAATCAAAGCGAATCATGACGGGGTCAGCCTAAGTTGACGTATCAAAATCCGCCGCAACGACACCCGCTCGCCGGTATTTCCCAGCAACTCGGCCGCTGTGCTCAGTGCAGCCGACTCACCAGATCGACAACCTCGTCACGCGTCAAGTAGTCGGGAAACGCTCGGCGGCTCGAGCCAAAGGGGTTGTCGGGGAGGGCGATGGACGTTTTGGGGATGATCGTAAGCAGTGTCGCGCGGGTGAGCGCGGGCATCCGCTCCTCTCCACTCAGCGGCACAAGAAACTCGAACCGCTCGCGCGCCGAGAGTCGAAGCCACGCGGTGCCGTCATCATCGAGCCGTCGCGCGCGGTCCACATCCTGGACATCGACGATGCGTCGTCCACGCCGCAGCCGGAAGGTGTCCAGATCAACCTCCACGGCTCCCCCCTCGGCGAACAACCAGGCGATCAGCTGAAACGGGAGGGTGAAAGGCAAGAGGAGAACGTCGACGAACGTCGCGGCACCACGTGAGAGTTGGGCAACACGCTTGCTCCCCTCAAGCGGCACCCACTCGGTCATTTCAGCGAAGCGACGCGAGCGGCAAGTGTGTGCGGGTCGGCCACAAAATCGGTGACTTCCGCCCGCGACAGGGCGGGCCTCACGGCCTGCGGAGGAATCGAGGTGAGGGGAATCAGTTGCAGGAGCAGCTGTCGCGTGACCTCGTGCAGCACGGGGCGGGCACCGTCGTGCAGGAGGATACGAGCCGAGAATCCGGATGCCGCATCCAACACCAACACGAGTGCGCCGTCGTAGGTGCGCTCGAGGGCGGCGGAAACGAACTCGCGCAGCGGAGCAACCTCACTACCGCGTCGGATCAGTTCCTGCTCGAGATTCACGCTGAGGGGTCGCGCAACGACCAGGCCCGTGGAGGTGCCCGGCAACATCGTCCATTGCCCGCTCATCACGTCAGTCCTCGACCGCTCGCTTGCGCCACTTGATGCCCGCTGCGATGAAACCGTCGAGGTCGCCGTCGAACACGTCGTCGGGTTTGGACACCTCGTACTCGGTGCGGAGATCTTTGACCATCTGGTACGGAGCGAGCACGTAGGAGCGCATCTGGTCACCCCAGCTCGCCGTGATGTTGCCTGCGAGTTCCTTCTTCGTCGCCGCTTCCTGTTCGCGCTGGAGGATGAGCAGTCGCGACTGGAGCACGCGCATTGCCGCGGCGCGGTTCTGGATCTGGCTCTTCTCGTTCTGCATCGATACGACGATGCCCGTCGGGAGGTGGGTAATACGCACTGCGGAGTCCGTCGTGTTGACCGACTGACCGCCGGGGCCGCTAGAGCGGAATACGTCGACGCGGATATCGGACTCGGGGATGTCGACGGTTGTCGCCTCTTCGAGAAGCGGGATCACCTCGACCGCCGCGAAACTCGTCTGGCGCTTGCCCGCGGCTCCGAAGGGGCTCATACGCACGAGGCGATGGGTGCCGGCCTCCACGCTGAGCGTGCCGAACGCGTACGGGGCATCAACCTCGAAGGTCGCGGACTTGATGCCCGCCTCCTCCGCGTAGCTTGTGTCCATGACGGTCACGGGGTACTTGTGCTTCTCTGCCCAGCGAAGGTACATACGCAGCAGCATGTCGGCGAAGTCCGCGGCATCCACACCGCCGGCGCCTGCCCGGATGGTGATGACGGCAGGCTTGTCGTCGTACTCGCCGTCGAGGAGGGTCTGCACCTCAAGGTCACCGAGGGTGGCGGAGATCGCGGCGAGCTCGGCACGCGCGTCGGCTGCGGCCGCGGCATCCTGCTCCTCGTTGGCGAGCTGAACCATGATCTCGAGGTCATCCAGACGCGACTCGATGCTCGTGATACGCGCGAGTTCCGACTGGCGGTGACTGAGTGCGCTCGTGACCTTCTGCGCCTTCTCCGGGTCATCCCAGAGGTCGGGCGCACCGGCCTGCTCGCTCAGGCTGGCGATCTCCTTCTGGAGTGCCTCGACCCCGACAACGCTGCGGATGTCCGCGAAAGTCGAGCGGAGGGCGGCGATGTCGTCTGTGATGTCCAACTCGTCCATGTCCCGCCCAGCCTACCGGGCGGCGCCTGGGCGGAAGCCGGAGCGCGACCGAAACCCGCGCTACCAGAAGGCTGTTCGCGCGGTCGAGGTCACCTCGAGGCGTAGTCCCTCCCTCACGAATGGGGCCAGCACTGGCGGTCGCCACTGGGCAGACACGGTGACGGTGGCGCTTCGCCCGTCCGAGGTGGCCGCATTCTCCACTCGGAGATCCTCGAACGCGTCCCTCGGTGTTGCGCCCACGTAGTCGGTTACGGCCGCGAGAACCGTTTTGTCGACCAGCACCGGTCGCACGGTGTCCTGGTTGACGATCACGGAGTCGAGTTCGAACGACTCGGCACCGGCGAGCGCCGCACCGTCAGCGAGAGTAAGGAGGCGTTTGCGTTCGATGTAGAGCGAGGTCGCCGCTGCAACAACAAGCACGATCGCCAGTGCGAGGGCGACGTAGCCTGCGAGGAGCGGGAGAATCGAACCCTCGTCGTCGTGGAGGGTGTGCCGAGTCATCCGCCCGCCCATCGCGAGACCTGCTGGGTGGCCGACGCCGCCACGGGGATGGTGGGAGGCGAGACGCCGGGGAACACTGGTACGAGGGGAAGCGGCACCGCGAGTTCGACGCTCACGCGCGTGAAGTCCCCTCGCTGCGAACACGGCGGCGGGCCGGAGCACGCGACTTCAACGCGGATATTCGACGGGGTGACTCCGTGATCGGCCAGGGCGAATTCGACGGCACGCTCGAGTGTGCCGTTGCCGTACGGCGCTTCACCTGTCGCGAGGAGGCGCACAGCATGCCGGGCCCCACCCTCCGCGGCGAGGGCCGCCGATTGGATCGCGCCGATGACGAGCACGAGGTACACAAGTGGGATCAGAAGGATCACACCGACCGTGATGAACTCCAGGGATGCAGTTCCCGCATCACTCCCCCAGTGTTTGCCGCGCGGCATGGCCGGATACCTCCAGCCCACCACTTGGCCCGAAGAGCGCGACAACCGGTAGCTCGCCACGCACGGTAACGCGCACCGCAGGGTGGCCGAGGAACGTCGACTCTGCGACCTCCACGTCGATCGGATAGCCGGGGCCGAGAGCGGCGGCTACGAGTTCGCGCGTTCGAATTGCGCCGTCGTCAAGGGAGGAGTCGGCGAGCGCCGCGAAGCGAGCACCCTCGGCCGCCGCGTCGACGAGAGTCGTCCTCACGTGGAGAGCGAGCGCGAGCTGCACCACGGCGAGCGCGAGAACCGTAAGAAGCGCACCCACCATCACGAACTCGGCGACCGCGGAGCCGTTCTCGTCGCGCAGTTCAGAACCGGACGACACGCTCGATCGCCTGCTCGAAAACCGAACTCAGCGCGGGCCCGGCCGCCGCCCAGATGAGCACAACGAGCCCCGCGGTCATGAGTGTTACAAGTACCCAGCCGGGTACGTCACCGCGGTCGTGACGGGCCAAATCCGCAAGCTGCTGCTTGATCGATTTCATGACCGCATGGTGCCCGGACTCCCCGGCACTGCAGGGAACCTGTCCACAGCCCTCGCGAACTCAGCGAGGCTATCGGATGGGCTTTACATCCCAGCGGTCTAGGAGTGTCCGCAGAAGGGACTCGTACTCGACGCGGTTGAATATCAGCGAGAACGCCGGGCCGCCGTCGGACAGCACAGCCCCTGTCACGCCGTCCTGATACGAGACGGCCCGCCACTCAACGAGTTCGTCGCCGAACACGACTTTGGCACTCACCGCTCCACAGCCCAGATCGCCGCACAGATGACAGAACAGGAGCCCCGCGCGACCATCGACAAACTCAACCCATGGGTCGAGTCCCGAGTGGCTCACTCCGAGCAACGCCTTCAGGCTCTCGATAGCGAAGCGATCTCCCTCGGAGTGTTCAACGAGGAACGTGACGTCGTCGCAAGGAATCCCGCCGTTAATCACCAGCCGGTCCCGTAACGCCTCACCGTCAATAGTCCAATCCAGGAAACGAATGGGCGGCGACGCGACCGTTTTCGAGCGGAGACCGAGAAAGCCGAAACTTTCAATCTCGTTCTTTCGGTACTCCGACCAGCGAGTGCCGAGCACGGAAACGGAACCGGGATTGCTCAGCATGCACTGAAGAATATCGACCGAACGAGTACGGTCTGAGACCGTCTGGACGAGCCCTCGACGAACGACCCGTCACGTGCCGATTCGTGTACCAGCCAGCCTGGTGCGTAACCCGCTCCTTCATACGCGAGTTTGGCGATTAGTTGAGATCAGGACTGCACCCGCGCGGTGACCTCGATCTCGATCTTCATGTCGCGGTTCGCGAGGCCCGCCTCGAACATCGTCGCTGCGGGACGGATCTCCCCGAAGACCTCCTGAAGCGCAGGCCAGCAGGCTTCGAAGTCATCCGCGCTGGGGAGGATGTAGTGCACACGCACGACGTCGGCGAACGTGGCACCGGCCTCGGAGAGGGCGGCCCCGATGTTGCGGAGGGACTGCGCTGCCTGCTCCGCGACATCCGGAGACAGGGTCATGGTCTCGTAGTCGTAACCGGTGGTTCCGGAGACGAACACCCAGTCACCGTCGACAACGGCACGTGAGTACCCCATCTGTGCTTCGAAAGGCGAACCGGAATTGATGAGGCGACGAGACACGTGGGATCCATTTCTTGAGGGAGCGGGCTGACAGCTTAGCGGCGCGGTCGCTGCGACTACGGTCGTCGGAGGTCGGGAGCATACCCACAGTCGGCTCAACGACGTTCCGCCGAACGGTTTGGCCCCCGTTTCGGAGTGATCCGAAACGGGATCGGCGGCATTAGTGTGTGGTCGAGCGCGACCGAATCCGGGCCGTTGCCGGTGCACCGAGGAGGAACGCGTGGGTTCGACAGCCGTCGTTGTTGTGTCGGGCGGGGACGCCGTCAGTCCATTCACGACTCCCACCGACGCCTGCTCGATTGGGCTCGCGGCAGGCAACACCGACACCGCCATCCGCGAGTACTTGCTGAATCAGGGTCACGAGGTCTTCACGTCACCGGCGATGAACGCTCGAGGACCCGTCGTCGACCAACTGGGCGGGTTCGGAAAATTTGGGGGGATGCCCTTCGAGCTGCCTGCGCACCTGACCGTCAACTCGACCGGCGATATTGACCTCGCCGGTGAACATTTGGCGCGGTTCCTGGGTTACTTGGGCGACACGTACGGGGTGACGCAGCTCCATTTGGTCGCCCATTCGATGGGCGGGCTGTTCTCACGTGCGGCGATCAGCGTGCTGAAGGCGACCGAGTCCCCGCTGAGTGTCGCTTCGCTCACCACGTTGGGCACACCCTGGAACGGCTCCCTTGTTGGCGACTTCGTCGTCGGTGACGCAACCCTCCAGGACTGCGCGGGCGACCCGGCGACAGAGCGAGTCGTCACCGAGTTTCGCAAGCGTGCCGACGAGTTGCCGGTCGGTGCTGCCCAACAAGTGACCGCGCGCTATCTCGGCGGCCCGGACGGCTGGAACGAAGCCCAGAAAGGGGTGCTTGACGACATCCCGGTCACGCTCATCGGCGGCAGCTATCTGCACGCTGCCGGCGAAAACCGTTACTGGCCCCACGACGGTTTCGTCTCGGAGTGGAGCGCGCTTGCGACGGATGTTTCGACCGAGGTGCTGGCGCATCGAACTACCCACTCGTTCCCCCTTACGCACAGCATCTTCACCTCCGACCTCCTGGGTCTGCCGTGGGAAACCGCCATGACGTGGAACTCCGAGGTACTCGAGCTCGTGCACACCGCGATCACCGCGGCGCGCTAGTCAGAACCCCACCCTGAGGGCGACCAACCCAGGGAACACGGCGAAGAGCACCGTGACCGGCAGCACCCCGAACACCAACGGGAACAGCATGGCGATCTCGCGCCTGCCTGCGGCCTCGAGCTCTTTGCGGTACTGCGCGTCGCGCGCCTCCTGCGCCTGAGCGCGCAGCACCTCGGTCACGGGTGCTCCGCGCTCAGCCGCCGCCGCGAGCTGGTCGACGCAACGGGTGAACGCGGGCAGGTCTAGGTCACGAGCGAGCATGTGCAACGAGCGGGCGAGCGTGAGTCCGGCCGCGACATCCGTCACGACGATCGACAGCTCACGCGCCATCTCTCCGCTGCCGTAGACCGCGATACGGCGGATGGCGCCCAGGATGCCCTCACCCGCCGTCAGGCTCAGCGCAAGAAACTCGAGCACCGACGGAAGCTCCGCGTCCAGCCGCGCAAGCCGGCGGGACGCCGCGCGGGCCAGGGCCGCTCTCGGAGCCAGTACACCGACCGCGAGCCCCGCAGCGCCGAGGAGGGACGCGGCTGGGACTGACACCCCGGGGATGCTGAGGGATGTCGCCGTTCCCACGCAGACGCCGACCACGGCAGCGACCGCTTGCTGCGAGCGGACCCGAATTAGCGAGGCACCCGTGCCACTCTGCCGCGCCAGTCGAGCAATGAGTGCGTCTCCACCGGCGACCGCACCCCAGCGAGAAAACAACCTCGTCAGTGGGAGGACACCTTTGGCTCCGGGCGCGGCCGACCGAAGCATCGCTCTGGCGTCGGCCGAAACATCCGCCGCGTATGGCGCCAGGCGCCGTAGTACACGCCGCGGTCGCCAGCGGGGAAAAAAGCTGAGCACGCACCATGCACCGATGGCAAAAACGATGCCAGTGACCACGCCCCACGCCTGGAGTGAGGTCATGCGAACCATCGACGTTCGCGCGACGGCGTGCCAATACGGATCATCACGGCGTAGGCGATCGCGGTGAGAGCGAGACCACCCAGCACAAGCACAATGCCCTCCCCCGTGTTGTACGCGGCCGCCGCCTCCGGCCGCATGCTGAGGAGAACGAGCACGACCCACGGAGCCGCCACTCCGAGCCGGGCGGCTCCAACAATCCACGATCGTCGAGCGGCCACCTCAGATCTGATAGCGAACTCCTGGCGCACGTCGACGGCCAACGAGCGCAACACTCCCGGGAGGCCCGTGCCGCCGACCTCCCTACCCAGCCGCAGTGTCTCGAGGACCCGATCGGCGACGGGGTCGGCGGCCTCCCGCTTCGCAGCGTCGATGGACGCCGAGAAGTCGCCGGATGCCCGGACCACTCTCTCGCTCGCGCCGAAAGCCGCACGGGCGGCAACCGGCCCGGTGGCGGCGACTTCCGCGATGGCGTCGGGCACGGTCATGCCCGATCGGATCGCTGAAACGAGGAGGTCGATGACGTCGGGCCAGAGTGCACGATGCCCGTCCGCGACCTGACGACCCCGACGCCCCACCGCCCATATGGGCGCCGCGAATCCGACAAGGCCGCTGGCCACCGCGAGCGGTACGACGCCGAGCAACGCGAATGCCGCCGCCGAGAGCGCAACACCCGTCGCAAGACACAACCCAAGAAGAACAACCGGATGCATGCTCCCGAGGCCCACCCGCTCCGTCGCGACACGCAGAAGCCCCCGTCGATCCTGGGCGCCAGCTGTCTGGGGCCAGAGAACGGGTGCAAGACAGAGCAGCAGTCCCGTACCGAAGGCAAGCCCGAGCCACGCGCTCACCGGTGCTCCAACAGCGCCCGGATGTCGAGGCCTGCCGAGTCAAACTTCGACGTTCGAGTTGGGGCCACGCCTGTCGCCTCGAGCTGACCACGATCTCGGCGGAAGAGCGACTCGACTTCTCTTCCGGAACCGGTGAGCGCGACGATCTCGTCGACGCTGCGATGTCCACTCCGATCGATTGTGCAGTGCACCACAACGTCGACGACCGCCGCGACCGTCGACGTGACGAAGGGGATGTCGACGTTGCCTCCCGCAAGCAGCGCGAGCGTGGAAAGTTTGGCGAGGGCATCCTGGGCACCGTTGGCGTGAATGCTCGAGATGCCCGGCACACCAGAGTTCAGGGCGATGAGAAGGTCGAACGCTTCGGCTCCCCTCACTTCACCGAGCGCAATACGATCCGGCCGCATGCGCAGCGATTCGCGCACGAGGTGGCGAAGGGTGATCTCGCCCGAGCCCTCGAGGCTGGGTTGTCGGCACTGGAGCGCCACCCAGTCGTCGATGGCCGGCGCAAGTTCGAAGGTCTCCTCAACCGTGACGACGCGACTGTGGGCCGGTCCAGCGCCGAGAAGAGCACCGATCAGGGTCGTTTTGCCGGTGTGGGTTGCCCCAGAAACGAGGATGTTGGCGCCGGCGATCATGCTCATGCGCAGAAACTCCCCGGCGTGCCGCGTCAGGGCGCCTTCGCGAACCAACGAGTTGAGGGTGCGTACTCGAGGCACGAACTTACGGATGTTGATCGCCCAGTGCCGCGCCGTCACCTCCGGAATCACGACGTGCAGGCGTGAACCGTCTGGCAGTGACGCGTCGACGAAGGGGGAACTCAGGTCTAGTCGACGACCGGTTGTGGCGAGCATCCGTTCCACGAGGTCACGCACAGTGTCGGAGGTGAGCTCGATCGGAGCATTCGCTTTCACACCACCTCGCGCCACGAAGATCGTGTCGGGAGCATTAATCCAGATCTCCTCGATCTCGGGGTCGTCGAGGAGCGGTTGAAGCGCACCGAAGCCCGTGATCTGAGCCAGCACGTCGCGGCGTGTACCTGCTTCGTCGGGAAGGGTCGCGTCTACGTCGCCCAGGGCGTGCTCGCTGTAGCGGCGGACCTCTTCGCCCACGTACGCTGCCGCGGCTTGGGGGTCGAGCGTGACGCCGTCCCGTCGCACTCGAGCGCGAACCCGCTCGGCTAGCTCATCGTGCAGTGGGGGCATCGCCCGAGTGTGCGCGAGCGGCGCAACATTGTGCGGCCGCTCTCCACAGGGCTGCTACCAGCCGCCCTGCCGCGGAGCTTCTCCCCCGCCGATGCCGGTGAGGCTCGTGGCTGCGCCGAACCCCGTTCCGCCGTCGAGGGCGAACCCGATCGCGATTCCGACGATGAGCGCTCCGACCCCGACGACCCACACGATCCAGTAGCGCTCGAAGTGTTCGGCGACGGATGCTCGCAGCTGGAGGGCGGTGCTCATGGCACAGCAGCCTACGCCTTAAGCTGTTGGGGCCAGCGGAAGTGGTGAAATTGGCAGACACGCAGGATTTAGGTTCCTGTGCCCTAGGGCGTGCGGGTTCAAGTCCCGCCTTCCGCACCGAGCGACGGTCGGCCCGTCGGGCCGGGCGGCGCTCGGTTCTGAGGCGGGCGCGAAACGTACCGGGGCCCCCGCCGCGCAGTCCGACACAGCGCGAAGCGATGTGTCGGCGGCTCGGTGGGGAGGGGTTCAAGTCCCGCCTTCCGCACCGAGCGACGGCCGTGCCGGCGGGGAGGGGTTCAAGTCCCGCCTTCCGCACCAGGGTTCAGGTCCCGCCTTCCGCGCAGCGAATAGCATTAGTTTTACGACGGCTATTTGCCGTGCAGCAGAAGTGCGAGGCAGGACATGGGACGACCTAAGGTTTCACTTCTCTCCCGGGAGCGCATTGCGCGTGCCGCACTGGAGGTCGCGGACGACCACGGCAGGCTGACGCTCACCCAGCTGGCGAAGCATCTCGGGGTCACCTCGCCTTCGCTCTACAACTATGTTGGCGGACTCGATGAGGTCCTCGAGCTGATGCGCGAAACGATCCACCGGGAGCAGGGGCCGAAGATCGATCGCTCATGGCCCTGGCAGGAGGTACTGCGCCACGTCGCGTACCACGACCGCAATTCGATCGGCCAGCATCCGTGGCTTGCTGCTGATCTCATGATCTCGGAGATGACGGCCGAGGAGCCGATCGCATCCGTCGTCGACTTCGCTGAGGTGCTTCGCGGTGCCGGATTCACGTCAGAGGAGGTCTACCAGGTCATCGGCACTGTCGATCTTCTCACCGCGGGGGGTGCTCTCGACCTGGGTGCACCCGATCAGGTTTTCCCGGTCGAGACCGAGTCCGCTGACCATGCCCTTGGCGAGTCATTGCGCGCCAATCCGAAGGGGCGCGGTCGCGCAGATGCGGTCTTCGACTTCGCCGTGGAGTCTCTGATCTCTGCTCTCGAGCTGCGCTTGGCGTCGCGCTAGCGCCGAACCCGCCGTGGCATGTCGATGCCACGGCATTTTTCGGCTCTTCACAAACTAATTGTCTTTGTTTTAGTGTCGTGACGAACCTTCGGCTCTTGCCTCACACTTCTTCCGCCTCGTGAAAGGCCAATCATGATCGCAGTACTCTTCGGCGCGCTCAGCGCCGTATTCTTCGGAGCCGGAGACTTCGTCGGCGGCTTCGCGTCTCGACGCGTCACAGCGATGCTCGTAACCGGCCTTGCCGCTCTGGCCGGGGTCATCGCGCTCACGATCGCGGCCCCGTTCGACGGCGGCGTGTGGCACGCCGAGACCTGGGCGGGCGGCGTTGGGACGGGCATCACCTCGTGCCTGGGCATCTGGCTCCTCTATTCGGCATACTCCGTCGGCCCCATGACAACCCTCGCGCCGGCCGTTGCGATCGTCTCCACGCTGGTGCCGATGGCCGCGGGCCTTCTCACGGGCGAGACCTTCAGTTCCCTCGGATGGGCATCCGTCGCAATAGGACTCATAGCGATCGCACTCGTTGCAGCGGCCCCGGATTCTCGTGCCTCGAAAGCCCGCCCCATCGACATGGTTAAAGCCTCTGTGGCGGGAGCGTTTCTCGGACTCTTTTACATTTATCTGGACGGCGGGTTCGGCAACGTCTACGTAGACGAAGCAGGACTCACGCCGATCATGGCCAACCGCATCACCTGCGTCGTCATTGCTTTCCTCGTCGTCGCCCTCCTGGCCGCGCGCGGCCGACGGATCCTCGTGGACGAGCGATTGACTCAGACGAAGCCTCCGCTTCGCTTCACCGTCGGCACCTCATCCCGCGGCCCGGCCGTTGTCGAACCCACGAATGCGCTTCCCGCAGCAACCGCGACCCTCACGCGCGAGCGTCCGACCGCGAGCGCGGCCAACAGGTCGAAGGTCAAGCGCATCGTGCTCGCATCCGCTGTCGGCCTCGCGATGCTCAGCGGCACCTTCGATGCCACTGCCAACGCTCTTTTCACTGTCGGTCTCGGCTTCGGCGATCTCGCTGTGCTGTCGGTCGTGAGCGGCTTCTACCCGGCCGTCACCATCGGGCTCGCGTTTCTGATCCTCCGGGAGCGACCCAACCGCCTGCAGACCGTCGGCATCGTGCTCTCCCTCATCGCCCTCGTCGGCATCTCGCTCGCGTGATAATGAGCCTGTACTCGGTTCCTCCCGAGATCTCCGCCCGCATTAGCGCCCTCGAAAGCCTCGTCTTCGAGCTCTCCAGCTCGGGATCACCCTGCAGGATGCCACGCTGAGGGTGGACGGCTATCTGCGTTCACTCGGGCGCTGACCGCGCGCTCCTCCGCCGACGACGGCTTCAGGCCGTGGGCTGCTGCTGAGTGATGCAGTGGATACCGCCGCCGAGCGCGAAGATGGGCCGCGCATCGATTCCGATGACCTGGCGACCCGGGTAGGCGTCCCGCAGGATTCCACGTGCCACCGAATCATGGGGGTCGTCGAACTCCCCCATGATGACGGCGCCGTTCACGACGGCGTGATTGGCGTAGTTGTAGTCCACCCACCCCTCCGCGTCGCGGAGCACGGTAGGCGCGGGAAGCGAGACCGTCGTCAGAGGTACACCCGAAGCATCCCGCTCGCCCGACAGTCGCGCGTGTAGCGCCATCGAAACCGAGCGGTCCGGATGCCCGTCGTCTCGCTGATCGTGCACGAGAAGCACGCCGGGCTCGCTGAAAGTCGCCATCATGTCGACGTGACCTCGGGTGCCGAGTGGCCCGTAGTCGCGCGTGAGACCGCGTTCGATCCAGATCACGCGACGCGCACCGATGGTGCGCTCGAGCTCGGCTTCGACGTTCTCGCGGCTCCAGCCGGGGTTGCGGCGAGGGTCGAGCTGCACCGTTGCGGTGACGAGCGCGGTACCCCGACCGTCGACGTGGATGCCGCCACCTTCGTTGACCATGCTCGAGTGCAGCACGGGAGCATCAGCGAAACCCGCAACGCGAGCAGCGATCGCGTTGTCTGCAGCGGTTTCGGCGAGTTCCAGCCCACCCCACGCATTGAACTGCCAGTTCACGGCCGGGGTAACTCCAGGGCGCGTGCTGTCGCGCACGAACGTCGGGCCGCTGTCGCGCATCCATGCGTCATCGACAGGCACGACGTGGCGCTCAATGATGTCGGAGAGGTAGCGGCGAGCAACCTGTTCCTGGCTGGGTTCGACGAGAATCGAGACCGCCTGAAACGCGGCGATGGCGTGAGCCACGTCGGCCCATGCCCGCCACACCGCTTCGACTGGTGCGTACGTACCATCGAGCATGTAGTCGGCCGCGGGCCAGATCATCCACGTCCGCACCTGCGGTGAGCACTCGTGTGGCATGACGTAACGCGGGTGCGCGTTCTCGCCCGACTCGGGCGCGTGTGAAGCTAGCGCTCTTTCTTGCCTTGAGGCGGTCGGTGCCGTCACAGCGCATGCCCCTCGATGGGCTTCGATTCATGAACCACGCCTCGCGTTCGCTTCGCCGACGCAGTGTTGCGAGTGAAGGTGGCGAGGCCACCGGCCACGGAGACGCACACCATTCCGACAAGCGTGATGCCGTCGAGGTGTTCGCCGAGGGTGGTCGCGCCAATGATGGCGGCGAGAACGGGGTCGAGGGAGAGAAGGATCGCCACCGCGCGGGCTCCGGCGACCTTGACAGCAAGGAAGTCGACAGAGAACGCGAGCACCACCCCGAGAAGCGCTGATGCGGCGAGGATCGGCAGATCGCCGAGAACTACTGAGCCGGCCGCGGTGACCGCGAACGGAGAGGTCACGGCTGCAGCGACACAGAGAGCGAGGGCGAGTTCCGGCGAGCCCCCTCCGCGTCGCCCAATACGATCAGCGATCACGATGTAGCCGGCGAGCGACGCTGCGGCGAGAGCGCCGCAGACGATTCCCACCATGTCGAACGTTGCGGTTGGCCGAACAATCAGGATGATCCCGACGAGTCCGATGATCGCAAACAGCGCTTGTCGCGGCCTGCGTGATGCGAGCAGCGCGATGGCGAATGGGCCGAGGAACTCCATGGTGATAGCTACGCCGAGGGGCAGGAAGGACAGCGCCTGGTACATGAACACGTTCATGGCGGCGATGGAGAGGCCGTAAAGCACTATCGAAAACCACTCCGCTCGACTGCGGCCAGCAATTCGCGGCCTCATAAGGAGGAGCATGACCAGGGCGGCGATGGCGAAACGCAGTCCACTCACCCCCAGCGGGCCGAGACGGTCGAACAGCGAGTGGCTGAGCGCCGCTGAGATCTGCACACTCGACGACGCGAGTACTACGAGAACCGTGCCGAGGAGCGCACGCGAGGTCGCGCGGGACTGGATGACGTTGAGCACGAGGGTGCGAACTGACGGGGACATGGCGGCCTCTCTCCGATATCTGCATCCCTAAACTAATCTAATTAAGTTAATTGAATAGGGCAGATACCGGCCATGGCACCGAACGGCCACGCAGTCCGGTCTGCAGCTCGCGAACTCTCGCTCAGCTTCGCCCGGTACGCTGAGAGTTCCGCATTCGCCACTAAGAGGGGTCGCACTCGTGCACTTGAGCATCGGCTTCTTCGACATCGAGTCGCTCATCACCGACGCCGGTGTGTGGGGTCTCTTGGTGGTGTGCGCGATCGTCTTCGTCGAGACCGGTTTGCTCATCGGGTTCCTGCTCCCGGGCGACACCCTTCTCGTCATCACGGGAGTGCTCACCTTCACCGGCGTGATCCCGTTCCCCATCTGGCTTGTTGTGCTCGCGATTTTTGTCTCCGCCGTCGCGGGTGATCAGCTCGGATACTTCATCGGGCATAAATCCGGCCCGGCGATCTTCGAGCGAAAATCGAACGGGTTCTTCTCGAAGAAGAGCGTCGCGCGCACCCAACACTTCTTCGACAAGTACGGAGGGTGGGCGGTGACGATTGCCCGCTTCATCGGCGTCGTGCGCACGATTGCCCCGGTCGCGGCTGGCGTCGGCAAGATGCACTACCGACGCTTCTTGTTGTTCAACGTGATCGGCGCACTGGCGTGGGGCGTTGGTCTCACGCTGCTCGGATGGGGTGTTGCCCACATCCCCGGTGTGGCCGAGATCGTGACCGAGTACATCGAGCTGGTGCTCCTCGGCGTCATCACTATCGCCATCATCGGCATCGTGTACCACGTCGTCTCGGAGCGCATCAAGATGCGCTCCGAGGAGCGCGCTGAGGCGGCATCCGCTGCGGCGTCGAAGGACGACGCCCCCGCAGCCTGATTTCCTGGAGTTTTTTATCTCTTCTGCACGACGCGTTATTCGCCCTGTTCTTGATGCCGTCCGCGGCGGTCTTATCGGCATCGTGGAGGTCATTCCGGGAGTGAGCGGCGGCACCATCGCGCTCATCCTCGGGGTCTACGACACCCTCATCGATGGCGCTGGCCACCTCGCGCGCGGTGTGGTGCGCCTCATCTCCGACGGCCTTCGAGGGCGGGGCACGTCGCGCGCAGTGGAGCATTTTCGGTCGGTGCGCTGGGTGGTGGTGATCCCGATCGGGGTCGGGATGCTCGCTGCCGTGGTGATCGGGGCGCGGTTTGTTGCACCGCTCGTGGAGGAGCATCCGGTCGAGACGAAGGCACTCTTCGCGGGACTGATCGCGGCATCTCTTATCGTGCCGATACGTATGGTCGGCGGCCGGTGGCGCGTGCACGAGGTGGCGGTCGTGTTGGCGGCCGCAGCGCTCACGTTCTTTTTGACGGGGCTCCCCCCGGCCGGCGATGCGAACCCGCCGCTGTGGGTGGTCGCCATTGCCGCGGCTTTCGCGGTGTGTGCCCTCGTGCTCCCCGGGGTTTCGGGGTCGTACCTTCTCCTTACGGTGGGAATGTATGCACCGACGCTGGCCGCGGTCAACGACAGAAATCTCGCCTACGTGGCGGTGTTTGCCCTTGGCGCGATCGTCGGACTCGGGCTGTTCGTCTCGGGACTGCAGTGGCTTCTTTCTCGCCACCGCCGCATCACCCTGATTGTCGTGACGGGCCTCATGCTGGGTTCTCTCCGCTCGATGTGGCCGTGGCAGAGCGAGGAGAACGCTCTTCTCCCTGCGGGCCCTGAAGCGCTCACCGCTGTGACCCTCTTCGCGGTCGGCGTGTTGGCGGTGCTCGTGCTGCTCATCGTGGAGGCGATCCTGGTCAGGCGTCACGTGCTGAGCGAGGACACCGTAAGCGACCCGACGCCCCACCCGGTCGATCCGGAGAGATAGCGGCGATTTAGCGCCATATCGGTGCACACTGACTGCCACATTCGATGCAGCCCGCCGCGAAAGGCAGTGTCGACCGCTAGCGTCGCAGCATGACAGACACCGCCGCCATCCTGGCCCACTTCGAGGCGAAGCTGCGCTTCGAGACCGACCCCTCCGACGTGCGTGCGGCACAGGCGGCCGGCGAGAGTTTCGCGTTCATCGATACACGTGGGGACGCCGCGTGGGCACAGGGTCGCGCCGAGGGTGCTGTGCACCTTCCGACCGCGCAGATCGCCGAACGGGCCAAGGATCTCGTGGCTCCCGGCACACCGGTCGTTGTGTACTGCTGGGGCCCTGCCTGCAACGGCGCGACGAAGGCTGCGATCGAGTTCGCGCGCCTCGGGTACAGCGTTCGCGAGATGATCGGCGGGTTTGAGTACTGGGCACGCGAGGGTCTCCCGGTGCTGACGGATGCCGGACACGTGCACCGCGACGTCGACACCCTCACCGCCCCCGCTTTCGCGGTGAGCTGCGACTGCTAGTAGCTCAGTCCGGGATCACCCAGATCGCATCGAGCGCGTCCGTGGGCATCTCGCCCCGGCGCTGCGCGGTCAGTCGAGCTCCGATGGAGAGCCCCTCGGCCGCAAGGTACCGCAGCAACATGGGGTCGCGATCACTTACGCGCGCGATGGTCCCGCCGGATTCCGCGGTACTGAGGAGCACGGCATCCGGCATCACGACGTCGAGGTCCGACGTGGGAATGGGGTCGCCGTGGGGGTCGCTTGTCGGATGCCCGAGGCGGGCGTCTAACGCATCGAGCAGTCGATCGCTCACGGCGTGCTCGAGCACCTCCGCCTCGTCGTGCACCTCATCCCAGCGATAGCCGAGTTGCTCGACGAGCCACGTTTCGATGAGGCGGTGTCGACGCACGATGCCGAGGGCGAGCCGCCGCCCGGACGGGGTGAGTTCGATTGCACCGTACGGTTCGTGGAGTACTAGTCCCTGCACAACGAGTTTTTTGATCATCTCGGTTACCGACGATGCGGCAAGTCCGAGGCGAGCAGCGAGCACCGAGCTGGTGATGGGTTCGCTCTGCCATTCGGTGTGGGCGTAGATGACTTTGACGTAGTCCTCGATCGCACTCGCGCTGACGGGCATGTCACCCACCCGTCACAACGAGCACGATCAGGAGCACGTTGAGCGCACTGATAACAACGGCTGACGCCCAACCGGCCCAGCGTAACCACGGTGCGTTCACGAACTCGCCGAGATGCTTGCGCGAGCTCGCGATCCACACGAGCGGCACGAGTGCGAACGGGATGCCGAAGCTCAGCACCACTTGGCTGAGCACGAGCGCTTGTGTGGGGTCAAAGCCGATGGTGAGGATCACGAGGGCCGGCACAAGCGTGATGACTCTCCGGAGCAGGAGCGGCACCCGCACCTTGAGCAGTCCCCCCATGATGGACGACCCAGCGTAGGTGCCCACACTCGTGGATGCGAGCCCCGACGCGAGTAGCCCTACGGCGAAGATCACACCGACCGCGGGCCCGAGGGTTGCCACGACGGCAGCGTGCGCTCCTTCGATGGTGTCGGTGCCGTCGAGTCCACGAAGAGAGGATGCCGCGAGCAGGAGCATCGAGATGTTGACCGCACCGGCGACCACGAGCGCCGCACCGACGTCCCAGCGTGTTGCGCGGAGTAGGCGCCGGATGCCCGCAGCGTCGTGTCCGACTCCGTGGCGGTCGCGCGCGAGGGCCGAGTGGAGGTAGATGACGTGGGGCATGACGGTGGCACCGAGCATGCTCGTCGCCAGCAGCACCGAATCGACCCCCTCGAAGCGGGGAACGATGCCGAGCACTGCTTCGCCTGGGTCGATTCCGGAGAACAGCAGCCCCGACATGAAGCCGACAACGATGACCGCGAGGAGCGTGACGATGACGATCTCGAACGCGTGTTGGCCCCGGCGGGATTGCACCGACAGCAGCACCATGGAGGCGATGCCGACGATGAGGCCGCCGAGTGGGAGTGGGATGCCGAACAGCAGGTAGAGCGCGATGGCTCCACCCAGCACTTCCGCGACGTCGGTGGCCGCTGCGACGAGTTCGGCCTGAACCCAATACAGACGGCGCGGCGCGGTTGGCAGACGCTCACCGAGGATCTCGGAGAGGCTTTTGCCGGTGACGAGGCCGACCTTCGCCGACTGATACTGCACGAGAACCGCGATGGCGTTAGCGAGAACGAGTACCCACAGCAGCAGGTACCCGTATCGCGCTCCCGCGGTCAGGTTGGCTGCAACGTTGCCGGGGTCGACGTAGGCGATCGCGGCGACGAACGCCGGGCCGAGGAGCATGAGTGTTGCACGGGACCGGGGCTTCGATGCATCCGTGAACTGCGATTTCGGCACACCGAAATCTTACGCACAATCTCGCGGGGACTACGACGTGACGAGACGCTCCCGCACCTGGGGCATAAGCACACCGAAGGCCAGGGCGCGGTGGCTGATCGCATTCTTCTCGTCCGGGCGCAGTTCAGCAGCACTCACCGAGAGACCCTCCGGCTTGAAGATGGGGTCGTAACCGAAGCCCCCGCCGCCTACCGGCTCGGAGAGCACGGTTCCCGGCCACAGGGCCAGCTCCACCAACTCGTCGTCGCCGTCAACGAACGCAGCCGCGCACGCGAACTGCGCCGATCGATCGGATGCGTCACCCAACTGTTCGAGCAGGTGCGCAACGTTGTCGGCGTCCACGCGTGTGCCCGCGTACCGGGCCGAGTGGATGCCGGGTGCGCCGTCGAGAGCGTCGACACAGATCCCGGAATCGTCGGCGAGCGCCGGCAGACCGGTGTGTGCCGCCGCCGCGCGAGCTTTGATGAGGGCATTCTCCTGGAAGGTCGCGCCGTCCTCGACGGGTTCTGGCCCGTCGTAGGCGACGAGCTCCAGGCCGTCCAGGGCGGGGCCGAGGATGCGCGTGAGCTCCTCGACCTTGTGCGCGTTGTGAGTTGCCAAAACGATACGACGTGGCTGCATGTGCGCCCTTCCGTGGCTAGCGGGAATGTGCCGGGTGTGGAGCTATGACGATAGTGCAGAGGTCTGCAGTGCCGTGAGTTCGGTGCCGCCGCTCAGTGCGAGATCGAGGAGGGAATCCAGTTCTCGTCGGTCGAATGGAGCGCCCTCGGCGGTGCCCTGCACCTCCACGAAGAGCCCTCGACCGGTCATCACGACGTTCATGTCCGTTTCCGCTCTGACATCCTCGACGTAGGCGAGGTCGAGCAGCGGTTCGCCGTCAACGATCCCGACACTCACGGCAGCGACGGAGTCGATGACCGCCTTGGCGTTTTTGCCGATGAACCCCTTCGAGCGTCCCCACTCGATCGCGTCGACGAGGGCGACGTAGGCACCCGTAATGGCCGCGGTGCGTGTTCCGCCGTCGGCCTGCAGCACGTCGCAGTCGATCACGATCGTGTTCTCACCGAGAGCCTTCGTGTCGATCACCGCGCGGAGGCTCCGGCCGATGAGGCGTGAGATCTCGTGGGTGCGTCCGCCGATCTTTCCCTTGACGGATTCCCGGTCCATCCGGTCGTTGGTGGAACGCGGCAGCATCGCGTACTCCGCCGTCACCCAGCCTTTGCCCTTGCCTGCAAGCCAGCGGGGAACACCATTGGTGAAGCTCGCGGTGCACAGCACCTTCGTACGTCCGAAGGAGATGAGGGCGCTACCCTCGGCCTGCTCACTCCACCCGCGCTCGATCGTCACCGAGCGAAGTTCGTTCGCTTCGCGTCCGTCTTTCCTAGTCATCGTCTCTCCTGTCGCGGCAGCGAGATCGCTCCCGTGTCGAATGTCTCCACGCGCACAACCTCGGGCCCGAGAAAGCGCGAGGCGAGTCGTTTGAAGTCGTCCTTGTCGGGCCCGGTGGCCTCGAAGTCGTAGCGAGGCGCGGCCGTCGCGGTGCGCTCGATGCCGTGCTGAACGAGCGTGCGGTAGACATCGAAGGCCGTCTCCTCCGCGCTCGATACCAGCGTCACGTCATCGCCGACCACGTACTGGATGGCGGCTGCGAGAAGCGGATAGTGCGTGCATCCGAGCACCAGGGTGTCGATGTGAGCCGACTTGAGGGGTGCGAGGTACTCCTCCGCGACGGCGAAGAGTTCTGGGCCACTGGTGACCCCCGCCTCGACGAACTCCACAAAACGCGGGCACGACCTCGTGATGAGTTCGAGGTCGGATGCCGCGGCAAAGGCATCCTCGTAGGCTTTCGACTTGATCGTTCCGACCGTGCCGATCACACCCACCCGTCGATTGCGGGTTTGCCGCACCGCCGCCCGCACGGCGGGCTGAATCACTTCGACGACGGGAATCCCGTGGCCATCCGTGTAGCGCTCCCGGGCATCCCGAAGCACGGCGGCGGATGCCGTGTTGCAGGCAATCACGAGGAGTTTGACGCCCTGCGCCACGAGGTCATCCATCACGGCGAGCGCGTACTCGCGCACGGCGGCGATGGGTTTGGGCCCATACGGGGAGTGGATCGTGTCGCCGACGTAGAGGATCGACTCGTGTGGGAGTTGATCGATGATCGCGCGGGCCACCGTGAGCCCACCGACACCGCTGTCGAAAACTCCGATCGGCGCATCACTCATCGCCGACCAGCCTAACCGGGAGCGCGACCCCGGCGCGGCCTATCCTTGAGCGCATGAGCACCGCGCTGCTGACGGATCGTTACGAGCTCACCATGATCGATGCCGCGATCGGGAGCGGAACACACGATCGCGAGTGCGTCTTCGAAGTCTTCGCAAGGCGCCTACCGGAGACTCGACGCTTCGGTATCGTCGCGGGCACCGGCAGACTCCTCGACGCGATCGGCGAGTTCCGTTTTCAAGACGAGCAGTTGGCCTGGCTGAAGGCGAACGGTGTTGTCCGCGACCGCACCCTGGAGTGGCTCGCCGACTACCGCTTCCGCGGCACGATCAGCGGTTATCGGGAGGGTGAGGCCTACTTCCCTGGCTCCCCCATCCTCGTCGTCGAAGGCACCTTCGCCGAGGCCGTGATCCTTGAAACCCTCGCGCTGAGTGTGCTCAATTACGACAGCGCGATCGCTTCCGCCGCGTCGCGTATGGTTGCCGCCGCCGAGGGAAAGCCACTCGCGGAGATGGGGTCCCGCAGGGCCAACGAGAGCGCTGCGATCGCCGCCGCCCGCGCCGCGTACATCGCGGGCTTCAGCGCCACCAGCAATCTGGAGGCGGGGCGGCGGTGGGGCATCCCCACCATGGGCACGGCAGCACACTCGTTCACCCTGCTCCACGACAGCGAAGAAGACGCCTTCCGCGCGCAGGTCGAGGCGCTCGGCCCCGGCACCACACTGCTCGTGGACACGTTCGACATCGAACGCGGCGTTGAGCTCGCAGTACGCGTCGCGGGCACCGGACTCGGCGCGGTGCGCATCGACTCCGGGGACCTTCCGACACAGGTTGCGGCGGTGCGCGCTCAATTGGATGCCCTGGGCGCGACGTCCACGCGCATTACCGTGACCAACGACCTCGACGAGTACACGATCGCTGCCCTGCGCGCAGCACCGGTCGACTCGTTCGGGGTCGGTACCTCCGTGGTGACGGGGTCCGGGCATCCGGCATCCGGTTTCGTCTACAAACTCGTCGCGCATCGGGACGACGCTGGCGCGTGGATTCCCGTCGCCAAAAAGTCGGCCGAGAAGGCGACGGTCGGTGGCCGCAAGCGCGGGGTTCGCACCCTGGACGGTGGTGTCGCGATCGCGGAGACCATCGTCGTGGGCGATGGAGGGGTATCCGTCGACGGCCGGGAGTTGAGTGTGCCGCTCGTTGTCGACGGCGCACCCATCGAACGCTATCGGGGCAAAGATGGCACCGAACGAGCGCGCGAACACCGGGCGATGGCGATCGCCGAACTGCCGGAGGATGCCCTGCGCCTCGGCCGCGGTGAGCCGGCGATCCCGACCCGTTACGCCTGAATCACTTCAGGGTCTCGTAGATCTCCTTGCACGTCGGGCAGATGGGGAACTTCTCGGGATCGCGCCCCGGAGTCCACAACTTGCCGCACAGCGCCTTGACCGGCTTGCCGGTGAGTGCGGACTCGAGGATCGCGTTTTTCGGTGCGTAGTGGGAGAAGCGCTCGTGATCGCCTTCCTCGACGACCTCACGCGTGAGAAGTTGTTCGATTTCGCGGTCGAGGGTGTCGGTTCCGCCGCCGGTGTGATCGGTGTCCGCCATGACGACAGTGTACGTCGCGCCGAGTACACGACGCCGTGAGCCGGCTCAGTTCTGGAGGGTGAACTCGAGCAGTTCCGGGGCGCGGCGATCGACGATGGAGCCGCCCCACAGCACACCGCCGATAAGGGCGACGAGGCCGATGCCGAGCCCAACGAAGAATGCCGTACCGAAGTCGCCCGTATCGAGGATCCCCGTCACAACGAACCAGACGACGGGTGCCGCGAGAAGGAGCGGGAGAACAAACGCCGCGACCTGCACGACCGAGCTCGCGGAACTCGTGCGCTGGGGCTGGGCGAACGGATTGGCACCCGGCAGAACAGCCGGATAGGGGAACGCAGCCGAGAACACACTCGCGACACCGAGCGCGCTGAAGAGCACACACGCCGAAAGTCCCAGCACCCCGAGCAAGAACTCCGGGTGTCCCGTGACCCACACGGTGATGAACGAACCCGCAACCACCAGGGGGAGGCCGATCAGGAGCGGAGGGACTATGCGACCCAGACGGTCGGCGTAGCCAGCGGTACTCGTGGAGAGGTGCAACCAGAACGCAGTGGAGTCCTGCGCGACATCGTTGTGAACGATCCAGCCGAGGAACAGACACATGATTGGGACGGGAATCCACGCGATGATCTCGCCCGGCACACCGGCGATCACGAGCGTCCCGACGACGACGAGAGCGACAACCGGGACGACAGCGATACTCACGAGGTACCGCGGGTCCCGGCCCCAATAGCTGAGGCTCCGCGCCGCGACAGCCGTGAGGGGGGAGGCGGGAAGTGCACCGAACCATCCGAGGCCCCGGTACGGTCGGCGGCGCTCCTGCAACTGCGGGGAGACGAGCATCCGCCCCACGAGCAGGCGCCACACGAGCGCGAGCAGCACGAGGAACCCGAGCGCGATGCCGAGCTTGAGGAGCGCGTCATCCGTGCGCCCGATGGCGGCGTCCGCCGGCACGCTCCACGCCGCACCGAAGGGTGTCCAGGTCGCGACGGCGGCGATGCGGCGGATGATCGGCAGCCCGTGGCTGCCCCAGTCCACCGCGGACAGGGCAGCGATCCCCGGTGCCGCCACAACAACGGTCGCAAACGCGATGAGACCGACCACCTCGCGGCGTCGCTGCGTGGACAGATACAGTGCCGCGATCGCCGAACCCACACGCCCCAGCAGCGCACTCGTGGCGACGATGATCGGCACAACGAGCACCGCATAACCGATCGCGGCGGGATTCTCGCTCCACCCGACGACCTGCGCGAAGCTCAGCGTCAGCACCGAAAGCACCGGAATGCTCACGAGGGAGGCAATACCGATCATGACCGTGAGTCGTGTCGGCGGGATGCCCAACAGCGCGAACCGGCGGGGCTCGAGTGAATCGTCCGCACCGAAAGCCAGTGCACCGAGCGCGAAAATGAGGGACACCACGCTGCCCACGGTGATGACCACCGCCCTGGCGATATCGGGCGATTCGTCGCGCAGCGAGCCGAGAACGCCGGCAGTGAAGACAACGAGGGCCAGGCCGGCGAGGATGCCGATCGTCATCCCGAAGGCTTGGAGTGGGGGGCGACGGATGAGGTTGCCGAGCGTCTCCAGCCTCAGTCGGAGAAACTGTGCAACCACTCGATCCCCTCCTGCGGAACCCCGCTCGTCGAAAGCTCGATGAAACGGTCTTCGAGACTCTCGCCGTCTCGCACCTCGTCAACGGTTCCGTCGGCGAGCACGGTGCCGCCAACCACCACGGCGACACGATCGCACGTTCGCTCGACGAGGGCCATGCTGTGGCTGGACAGCACGACGGTTCCTCCCGCTGCCGTGTAGCTGCGCAGGATGCCCGTGACGGTCGCCGCGGAGACGGGGTCGACCGACTCGAACGGCTCGTCGAGAACGAGGAGCCGTGGCGAGTGGATCATGGCCGCCGCGAGGGCGATCTTTTTGGTCATACCGGCGGAGTAGTCGCCCACGAGTCTTCCGAGGGCTTCCTCGAGGCCGAAGGCCCTCGCGAGGTCGGTGCTGCGTTTGCGCGCCTCAGCATTGTCGAGGCCGCGCAGCACGCCGGAATAGTAGAGGAGCTGCGAACCGGTGAGCCGGTCGAAGAGTCGCAGCCGATCGGGAAGGACTCCCATGTTGCGCTTTGCCGCGACGGGGTCGTTCCACACGTCCGCGTCGTGGACGGTGACGGTTCCGGAGTCCGGTCGCAGCAGGCCCGTGATCATGGAAAGCGTTGTGGTCTTTCCCGCGCCGTTGGGGCCGACGATGCCGTAGATGGTGCCAGCCGGAACGTCGAGGTCGATGTCGTCGACGGCGAGGGTGGAGCCGTAGTGCTTGGTGAGTCCCCGGACACTGAGGACGGCATCCTTGACTGGCTTCTTTTTCGCCTTGGGCTTGGACGCGGGCCCCGGCTTCGCGACAGGCTTAGGTTTGACGGGCGTCTTGCGCACGGGAGCCGTCGCGGACTTGGGCTTGGGCTTGGGCGCGGGCTTGGCTTCGGGCTCGGGCTTCGCTGCAGGCTCGGGCTCGGGCTCGGGCTCGGGCTCGGGCTCAGGTTCCGGCTCTGGCTCAGATTCCGGCTCCGGCTCGACGTTTTCCTCGACCTTGGCCTCGGCCTCGGCCTCGACAGTTGCAACGGGTTCCGAGGTCGTCGACTCCTCCGCGGGTGCCTCGACGTCGGGTGCCTCGACAGCGGGTGCCTCGGCGGAGTCCTGCTCGGCTGGCTTGTCGGTTTTGCCCTCGGCCTCGTCGGTCGCGTCACCGCGAAGCAGACTTCCGACCGCACGGGACGCCCGGGCGATACCGCTCGGCAGTTTGAGCTTCGGCGCGGTGAGCTTCGGCACGCTGAAGCCGACGCGCGGTCGGTCCGCGGCGGCCGCGTCATCCGTCGTCGACGGGGGCACCTCGGCCGCCGTCTCGGGCGTCGACTCTGCTGCACTCTCGTCAGCGGCATCGGCCGCCTCGGTCACGTCGGGGATCGACTCACTGACGATCGACTCTTCGGCCACCGTGGTATCGGCCGCCAACTCCTCCGACGCTGCCGTGTCCGGCTCTGCTGTGTCGGTCGCTGCCTTGGTTGTGGTCGCCTTGGCTGTGCCCGCCTTGGCTGTGGCCGCTTTGGTCGCGGCAGGCTTCTTGGCTGCTGGTTTTCTCGCGGGAGACTTGCTCGCTGCAGCCTTGCCGGTTGCGGCCTTGCCGGACGTTGTTTTGCTCGCGGTCGACTTGGATGCCGGCGTGCGCGGAGTGGCGGAGGTCGAAGCCTTCTCTTGTGCGCTGGATTCAGGGTCAGCGGCCGACGAGGGCGACGGCTTTGTCGCGGACGCGGGCTTCGCTGCCGGAGTCCGCTTTGCCGCTGGAGCCGGCTTGGCCGTCGGCGTTGGTTTGGCACGCGGGGCGGGTTTTTTGCCCGTCCGGGCCTGTGGAGGCTTCGCTGACGACGAGGTGCTCACGTCAGGAGCGGGCTCCCCTGCGGGCTTACGGGCACCCGTGGTCTTACGCACCGGAGTTTTCGGGCGGGCCGGTGCCCGCTTTTTGGGCGCGCCCGACTCGGGCTCAGGGGCGTTTTCCACCGTACAAACCTACCAACGTCCAAGGGAACCTCACGTCAGGATCACGAATCAACAACGAACGCGTGATTCTGAGCCCCGCTCGGGGGTGATTGGCTACTCTGGAACGAGCACAACGGCGTGTCCGACCATCAACTCTGCGGTAAACATAAGCCAAATTCTCGCGGACGCGATTTCTCAACTTCGAAGGAGACCGCTGTGACGCAGATCGTCATTCTCGCCGCCGGTATGGGCAGTCGGCTCGGCCGATCGCTGCCGAAGCCGCTCACCGAGCTCGCGGACGGCCGCACGATCATGCAGCAGCAGTTCGACAACATCCGGTTCGCCTTCGGCTCCAACGCCCAGGTGACCATCGTTGTCGGCTACAAGCTCGAGCACATCATCGAGGCGTTCCCCGAGGCATCCTTCGTCTACAACGAGCAGTACGACCAGACCAACACCTCGAAGAGCCTCATGCGTGCGCTCCAGGCATCCGCTCCGGGCGGCGTGCTGTGGATGAACGGCGATGTCGTTTTCGACCCGATGGCCCTCGAGCGTGCCGCTGCTCTTGTGGCACGCGAGCAGTCCTTCGTGTCGGTCAACACCGCGAAGGTGTCCGACGAGGAGGTCAAGTACACGACCACCGCCGAGGGTTACATCAAGGAGCTCTCGAAGGCGGTTGTCGGCGGACACGGCGAGGCAGTCGGTATCAACTACGTCTCGCGCGACGACAAGGCCACGCTCCTGCGCCAGCTCAAGCGTGTGGGAGACCAGGACTACTTCGAGCGCGGCATCGAGCTCGCGATCGAGGAAGACGGTCTGCGTTTCGAGCCCGTCGATATCTCTGACCTCTACGCGGTCGAGATCGACTTCGCCGAGGACCTCGAGCGGGCGAACCTCTTCGTCTAAGGCTGTCGACACCGGCGCACCCTACGATAGGGGCGTGTCATCCACCGCGCTGCCCGCTCGGCACTGGTCGCCGCTAGCGCGGTACCGCCGTTCGTTGTGGCTACTCACCGTGCGCGACCTGCGCGTGCGATATTCGACGTCGGCGCTCGGATATTTGTGGTCGATCCTCGACCCACTTGTCATGGCCGGTATCTACTGGTTCGTGTTCACCCAGGTGTTTGCGCGGCCGGTCGGCACCGAGCCGTACATCGTTTTTTTGCTTAGTGCCCTCCTCCCGTGGATGTGGTTCAACGGCGCCATCTCGGATTCCACGCGCGCATTCTTGCGTGAGTCGAAGCTGATCCGATCTACCAAGATCCCTCGCACGATCTGGGTCGGTCGGCTCGTGCTGTCCAAGGGCATCGAGTTCGTAGCAAGCCTGCCCGTGCTCGCGGTTTTCGCCATCGCCACCGGGGCCGTCGTGCACTGGGAGGCCGTGTACTTTGTGCTGGGCATCCTGCTCCAACTTGTGCTCACGCTCGGAGTCGGACTCATCGTCGCTCCGCTTGTCGTGTTCTTCCGCGACCTCGAGAGGGCGACCAAGCTCGCACTTCGTTTCGCTTTTTACGCGAGCCCCATCATCTACGGGCTGTCAGACCTGCCGAGCAACTTGCAGGCGATCGCGCCCATCAATCCCCTGTTCGGTATCTTCTCGCTCTACCGGGCGGCATTCTTCCCCGAACAACTCAACTGGTACGCCGTGCTCGTGGCGGCGATCGTGAGTGTTGCGCTGCTCGTCGTCGGTCTGCTCGTCTTCTCGCGCACCGAGCGCGCGGTACTCAAGGCGATCTGACATGGACAACAGCTTCGTGATCTCCGTGCGGGACGCCGGCATCCGGTTCCGCCGCAACCGCCGGTCGAGCCGCAACTTCAAGGACCTCTTCTCGGCGCGGTCGCGCCGCACGCGTCCCGGCGAGTTCTGGGCCTTGCGCAACGTGAGCTTCGACGTGCGCGCGGGAGAGTCGATCGGAGTGGTCGGGCGCAACGGGCAAGGCAAATCGACGCTGCTGAAACTCGTGGCCGAGGTCCTCCTCCCTGACGAGGGCAGCGTGACCGTGGCGCAGGGTGTTGCACCACTCATCGAGATCACCGGCGGATTCGTCGGCGATCTCACGGTTCGCGACAACGTGTACCTGACCGCAGGTTTGCATGGCATGACCAAAGCGGAGATCGACGAACGATTCGCGGAAATCATCGCGTTCGCCGAAATCGAGGACTTCGTCGACACACCGTACAAGCATCTGTCGAGCGGCATGAAGGTGCGTATCGCGTTCGCCGTCATCTCGCGTCTGGAGGAGCCGATCATCCTCGTCGACGAGGTTCTCGCGGTGGGTGACAAGGCCTTCCGCGACAAGTGCTACCGCCGCATCCAGGAGCTGCTGGATGGCGGCAGAACACTATTTTTCGTCTCCCACAACGAGCGGGACCTTCGGCGATTCTGCACACGCGGTCTGTATCTCGACAAGGGCGCGCTCGTCATGGATGCCCCTATCGCCGAGGTTCTCGAGCGTTATAACGCCGACTACGGCGTCTGAGCAACCTCCCCGGCTCCCAGGCTGGCTCGGGTACGGTTAGCCGCATGGCGACATCGTCAGAGATCACGCCCTCGAACCCCATGGTGGTGAGAGGCATCGATCGGGTGTTGACGGTGCAGCGGCCCGTCGTGATCGCCCATATCCGCAGCATCCGTCGATCCCGACCGACCGCGAGCCCGTCCGAGATCATTCGTATTCTCGAACGTCGGTACCTGGCCGCCGTGACAACCGGGGGCGCAGCGGTGGGGGCATCCGCCGTCATCCCCGCCGTCGGCGTCGGCACGTCGCTCGCGCTGTCAGGGGTCGAAACGGCTGGCTTCCTCGAGGCAAGCGCACTCTTTGCGCAATCGATCGCCGAAATTCACGGCATCGTTGTCGAAGACCCCGACCGCGCACGAGCGCTCGTCATGACCATGGTGCTGGGGACCGCCGGTACCGACCTCATACGGCAACTCGCGGGCCAAGCCGCAGGTGGGCCGGCACGATCGGCGTTCTGGGGCGAGACGCTCACGAAGTCGTTGCCCCGGGCCGTCGTCGGGCCCATTGCCGACCAGCTGAAGAAGACGTTCATCAAGAAGTTCTCGGTCGCGCAGGGCACAAACGTTATTGGACGCATGATCCCGTTCGGGATCGGAGCTGTCATCGGCGGTGGCGGAAACCACCTGCTCGGTCGCCAGATCGTGCGCGCGTCGCGATCCGCTTTTGCTGCGGCACCGGAGGTGTTCCCCGAGTGGCTGAGCGTTGTGCCCAAGCAGCCCAAACAGCCCAAACAGCCCAAACAGCCCAAGGCTCTCAGGCCACCTAAACCGAAGCGAGAGAAGCGCCGCCGCGAACTCGATCCGCCCGGCGACGCAGGCTGACTCCTCCCCAGCGGTTCTCGCGAGAGGCCCATCACAGGGCGTCTGTCGTGGTCCCTAACGTGATGGCATGCGCTCCGACACTGCCTATCGAGTACCCCTCCGACTCGAACGAGCGGGAGGTCATCTCTTCCGCTTCACGAATACGAGTGACGAGACACTGCGGGGTGTCGCGCTCACCCTGCACGGCTCCGGAGTCATGGGGGCTAACGCACCGGCTCGGCTCCAGCCGGGCGAGACGCTCGAAGTAGACATCAAGGGCAGATCGCTCGCGCGGGACGCGATCCTCGTCGTGCGTTGGTTTCGCCCCGACGGCACCGAGTATCTCTGGCGAGTGAGCTTCTGACGGGGGCCTCAGCGCAAAGGCGCCGTACGTCGCTTCGTGCGCTCGAGCACAAAATCGCGGGCCGTGAACGTCTCGACCTCGGGAGGAAGGGAGTCTTCGCTCAAACCGCTGACGAGTTCACCCGGATCGATCCCCAGTACCGACGCGATCTTGATGATCGTGTGAAACGTGGGGTTGCTCAGGCCGCGTTCGATCTTGCCGTAGTTGGAGACGTTCATTCCCGCGAGGTTGGCCACGTCATCCTGGCTGATGGCGAACGTCAGCCGCTGCGCCCGGATCCGCTCCCCCAGAACGCGAGCGGCGGGAGAGAGGTACGCGGGCATGACTCATTGCTACTTGCCGCATTGCCACACCACCAGAGCGTGCACGAGTGAGCGTTATATGCCTCACATCATTCGCGCGGCACACCCTCGTCATCATCGTCTGAGAACGGGTCGACCTCGCTGTCGAGGCGGTCGCCCGCGTGGATGGCCCGGTGGCGCTCCCACTCACCCATGAGGTGGCGAATCGCTCCGCGGAACCTCTCGGTGGCAGCGCCCTGTGTGGTGTCGCCGAAATGACGCGCGGCCCAGAAGTCCAGGGTGGCGCGGGCATCCGGGTCATTCTGCACACGGTCGATGACATCGATGACAGCACCCGCTTGGTCCGCGGTGAGCCACTGACACGAGCCCAGAAAACCGGATTCGTCGACGTCCGCGAGGGGTGAGGCCGGGCGAGTGACGATGATGGGCTTGCCCGTGGCGAGGCGGTCGTAGACCATCGCCGAAATGTCGGTGATCGCGACATCCGCCGCGGCGAGTTGCCAGCCGAGCGCCGGCTTGTCGTCGTAGACGTGGTGGGCGGTGGCGTCTGCGGCGTTGGCGGCCTCCAACGCCGCGACGATGTCCCGATGGGCTCTGGCGTAGTCGGGATCGAGCACGCCACTGCGAGGGTGGGGTCGATAGATGACCCGATACGCCGTCGAGGCGAGAAGTGCCTTCACGAGCGAGACGCCGTGCGACGCGATCGAACCGTACGCTGCCGCCGCCCTGTCGCCCTCCCAGGTGGGGGCGTAGAGAACGACGGTGCGGTCATCGGGTGTGTACGGCAACTCGCCAGCAAAGTGGTCGGCCTGAGGGCGACCAATGGGGATGGCGCGCTTCTGAAGGTCGAAATCCCACAGTTTGTGCGACAGACGGTCGATGGCCGCGTCGCCAGCAACCAGGCTGTAGTCGTAGGCCTTGAACTGGTTGGTGGTCATGTACATCTTGTCGGACTCGCCGTGGTTGATGAACACGTGCCACATGCGGCCGTATCGGAACATCTGGAAGTTGCGAGCGTTCTGGTTGACGTAGAACACGATGCGGATGTCCTGCGAGTGAACGAAGTGCTCCAGGTCGGCCACCTGCCGCAAGTACACAACGGGTACGGGCGATTCCTCCCACAGGGGAAGCACGGCGCTGGGGCTCCGCGAAATGATGGCCACCGGCCACTCCCCCGCGATGTCAGCGAGAGGGGCGAGCCACTGTCGCACCTGATAGAGGTTGACCTTCGCGTCGGCGAAGTAGAGAGCGATCTTGATTGTGCCGGGCTCCGGCAGGGGGTGGTTCGGAAGATCCTGCGCGACGAGCCGACGAGTGCGTCGCGAGCGAAGGATGTTCTGCAGAACCTTTCGCGCCGTCTTGATGTCGTGCAGCAGCGGCATGCGCCGCCTCCTTTCCTGTGCTCGGTGAGGTGCCGAGAGGGCATGACCCCAGTGAGATTAGACCAGCGGAGGGCGGCCGGCGCGCGTCATCCGCCAGACCGTTACCCATCCGATGCTGCGGCGGCCGCCCGGCGACGTCCGGATGCCCTCCGCTAGGCCACCCAGCCATGCGGCGAGCGCGCGCGGTCGCCTGATCCACCGCAGCACCTGGATGCCCGTCCAGCTCGCGACGTACAGGGGCGCAATGACCCAGGGCAGGTTGCGCTTGGCCAGCCAGACCCGATTGCGGGCGTTCAGGCGGTAGTAGTACGAGTGCCGCGTCGGCTCGATTGCCGGGTGATGAGCGATGAGATCGCCCGCGTACCAGGTCCTGCGGCCGGCTGCCCACACACGCCAGGCGAGTTCGATGCCCTCGTGCGCGTAGAAAAAGGGCTCGGCCCACCCACCGGTCTCGTCGAAGACGCTCCGCGGTAACAGGGTCGCGCCTTCCCACACCGAGAACACCGGTCCGGGTTGCGCCGGGTCCCCCTTGCGGATACGCGGGACCCAGCGGCGGGGGTTGGCCTTGCCGGTGGGGTCCACAACTCTCGGTTGCAGGAGACCGATCGTGGGATCGGCGCGCATCTGCTCGATCGCGTCGATCAGGAAGCGCGGCGACGGGATGCTCGCATCATCGTCGAGGAAGAAGATGTACTCCCCACCCACCACCTCGGCTCCACGATTGCGTCCGGCCGGGATACCCAGGTTCTCCGGGAGAGCGAGAGTTCGAACATCCTCGGGGATCCCTGTCGGCTTCCACCCATTGCCCACCACAACGATGTCGAGTTCGACACCCTCTTGCGCACGAAGACTCGCGAGGCCCGCCGCGAGGTCGCTCGGGCGTGTGCCCTGGGTCAGGGACACAACGCCGACAGTGGGAGCAGGTGTCACGCGCGCACGCGCTTCGAGGCGATGATCGCCACGAAGTGACCCGCGAGGGCCAGGAGGGCGAGCGGAAGGAGAACAAGCAGGAGCACTCGATCGGCGAGGAGCGGATCGGGTAGGAAGAGTCCGACGATCGACGCGACGAAGATGAGAATCGTCAGTTCCACCGAGTGGTACAGCCGGTGGAAGGGCACAAATCGGGCGGCTCGCCGCAGTCGTGCGACGAGTGCCTGGCTGGGCTCGGCTTCACCCTTGCGATCACTCAGCTTTTCGAGGCCAGCATTGGCACGAGCGACGTGCACCATGTCATTGAGCGCCTTGTTGAGCACGATGATGAGCGCGAGCGCGAATCCGGCGGTGGTCCAGGCGAAGTCGGCCGGAAACTCGAGGGGCCACCCCGCCGCACGGATGCCGAGGATCACGGGTATCAGGGCCTCGGTTGTGTAGTGACCGACCTTGTCGAGGAACACGCCGGCCGGCGACCGGGTGTTGCGCCACCGCGCGACCTCGCCGTCGCTGCAGTCGACGAGCATCTGGAGCTGACCGAGGACGAGTGCGAGCGCAGCTCCTGCCACCCCCGGGATGAGAAGGGCGGCCGCGGTCGACCAGCCGACGAGGATCATGAGGCCCGTGACACCGTTGGCCGAGATGCTCGTCTTCAACAGCACCCATGTGAGGTACGGGGAGATGTCGCGAAGATAGAGGGATGCCGTCCAGTGCTCGGCATTGGCTCGTTGCCGCACTTCGGGCGGCTGAGTCACCGTGCGCAGTTGCGCCAACGATTCGGGGCGGGAGTCGGCCACGCGGTCACCTTCCCGTGTACTGCTTGATGTTCTTCGTGATGCCCAGGAAGCCGAGGAGAAAACCGGTTCCCCAGGCGAAGTGGATGCAGGGCAAGACTACGAGATACCAGGCCGCCGTGCCGAGACCGTGCCGCGCGGCACGAACAGCAGCCACGATCACGAGCACCAGGTAGGCAGCGGGTGCGAGGTAAGCACACTGAAACCACCAGATGCCCGTCGCCGACCCGACGATGCCGAGAACAAGACCCGCGAGGATACCGATCACCGCGAGCGGCGGAACGAAATACCGCAACGAGTTGGCACTACCGAATCGCCGGGCGAGCTCACCCCGCCAGATGCCGGTGGCGACGAACTGACGGATGAGGCGGCGCAGCGACGACCGCGGACGGTATTCGACCTCGAGCGCCGGGGTGAACCACACCGTGCCCCCGGTCGCGCGTAGTCGGCGGTTGAGTTCCCAGTCCTGGCCACGCTTGATGTCCTCGTCGAAGAGGCCGACCTCGAGCAGGCGATCACGTCGGAACACCCCGAGGTAGGCGGTTTCCGCGGGTCCGGCCTGACCACCGACGTGGTGCTGGGTCCCCCCTAGACCTTCGGGAGAACCGTATGCGTGAGCGACGGCCTTCTCGAAGGCGGTGCGGCCGACCGCTTTCATGATGCCGCCGACGTTGTCAGCTCCTGTTGCGAGGAGAGTCTCGACGGCGACCCGTGCGTAGTCGGGGGGAAGCACCGAATGAGCATCAACACGAATGACGACGGGGTAGCTCGATGCACGGATCGCGACGTTCAGACCCGAGGGGGTGGAGCCCGCCTCATTGCGGATGGAACGGATGCGCGGATCCGCTGCGGAGAGACGGGAGATCACATCATCCGTACCGTCGACACTCGGGCCGAGAGCGATGACGATCTCCGATGGGCCGGTGTAGTCCTGACTCGTGAGACTCAGGACGGCGGCCTCGATGTGGTCGACCTCATTGAGGACGGGCATGACATACGAGACACCGGGGAGGGCGTCAGACTGCGCAGTCATGTGGTCCGTTACGTCGTGGCGGTGAGGGTCGGTAAAGCCTAACGCCCACCGCCACGACGGCGGATCAGAGCGAGCCCAGAGTCACGTCGACCGTGTCGGACTTGCCGTTGCGCACGAAGGAGATGGTGGCCTCGGATCCACCCGCGAGCGCCCGAACCTGTGCGGTCAGGTCGTTGCGGTTCGTCACGGGGAGGCCGTTGATCGCCGTGACGATGTCACCGACCTTGAGACCGGCGGCCTCGGCCGCGCCGCCCGGGACGATCTCGACGATGCTCGCACCGGCGATACCCGCGTCGACCTGTGCCTCGTCATCCCCGACATCCGCGACGCTGGCGCCAAGGAGGCCGTGGGTCGCCGAGCCGTTCTCGATGAGTTCCTGCGAGACACGCTTGGCGACGTTCGACGGGATGGAGAAGCCAACACCGATGCTTCCGGCTGCCTCGCCGCCGCTCGCGGTCGCAATGGCCACGTTGATGCCGATGAGCTCGCCGTCGGAGTTGAGGAGCGCGCCACCCGAGTTGCCGGGGTTGATCGCGGCATCCGTCTGGATGACCGACAACGAGATCGTGGACGACGATGACGGTGCCTGCTGCTGCGGGAGCTGCTGGTCGGGGCCGAGGTCGAAGTTCCAGAAGTCGAACGGGTCCTGACCCGGGTCTTCGGGCATCTGCTCGTCGGGAGCCTGCTCCTCGGGCACAGCCGACGAGGCAACCGTGATGCTGCGGTTGAGTGCGCTGACGATTCCGTTGGTCACCGTGCCAGCGAGTCCGAGCGGTGCGCCGATCGCGATCGCGGTGTCGCCGACGTTGAGGTCGGATGAGTCGGCGAACGTGATCGCGGGAAGCGGGTCATCCGTCTCCACCTTGATCACCGCGAGGTCGTAGATGGGGTCGACTCCGACAACGGTCGCGTCGAGGATCCGACCGTCGTTCGTCTGCACCTCGACAACGGGGTTCGCGGTCGCACCGTCGAGGGTGACGACGTGGGCGTTGGTGAGGATGTAACCGTCGCTGTCGATGACAACACCCGAGCCGGAGCCTGCCGCCGTCTCCGAGGAGACCGAGATCGTCACGACGGAGGGTGCAGCCTGTGCGGCCACCGCGGTGATGAGGTTGGCGTCGTCGGCGTCGTTGACGGTGATCGTCGCTGGGCCAGCAACGGTGCCGGGCTCGTTGCCCTGCAGGCCGACAGCCCACAGCGCGACTCCCGCACCGGAGACGCCACCGACGAGGGCCGCTGCCGCAATCGCAGCGACAACACCGACGGTGATGCCGCGGCGCTGGGGACGAGCGAGTGCGGGGTGCTGAGCGGGGTCGATCGGGGCACCCGCGACGGGAGGGGTCGTCGGGGGAACACCGGGAGGTGCCGTCTGCGCGGACGGCGCGGGGTACTGGAACGTCGGTGCGGTGTGCGACGCGGGCGGGGTGGGCGCAGCCGGTGCTTGCGGCGCGCTGTGTGTTACCGGTGCGACCGGCTCGGCGGCTGCGGCGGGCGCCACCGGTGCGACGGCGGCCTCCGCAGCGGGCGGCTGCACTGCCACGGCGGCGGACGGTGCCGCCTCGGCCGCGGGAGTGGACGGGGCGGAGGGGGCGGCCGGAAGCGCGATCGCGGAATTCTCGCTCGACGCGGTCTGCTCGGCTGGCGCGCTCTCGACGGGCTCGGCGGGCGTGTGAGCGGTCGGCGTGCTCTCGCCGGCGTCGTTGCCTGCGCCGTCGTTGCGCGGGGCGTCGGGGGTCTCGGGGGACTCGGGCATGGGTGTGCTCCTTTCAGCGCTGCAAGCATCCATCGCCAAGCTGAGGGTTGTATATGGACGCGCTGTAAGCCATCTATCGGTTCTTTCTGCGAACGATTTAGGCTCTGACGCGTGACTGTCTCGGGTAGTTGGGAGCGCGCCGCGCGCGGCGCCATGCTCATCGCGGGCGACGGAGAATTGCGCCCCACCATCTTTGCGGAGATGTCCGCCCTCGCTGCGCACACCGGGGCGATCAACCTTGGGCAGGGCTTCCCCGACGACAACGCACCAGCGGACGTACTCGAGGCGGCACGAGAGGCGATTGCCGCAGGACTCAATCAATACCCGCCGGGGCTCGGGATGCCCGATCTGCGCGCCGCGATCGCCGAACACCAGGCGCACTTCTACGACCTCGAGGTCGATCCGGACACGGAGGTGCTCGTCACGGCTGGCGCCACGGAGGCGCTCGCCGCCACGATCCTCGCCCTCACGCAACCCGGCGACCGCGTTGTCGTGTTCGAACCGTTCTACGACGCATACGGGGCCGTGGCAGCCCTCGCTGACACCGAGTTCGTGACCGTTCCCCTACGAGCTCCCGACTTCGCCCCGGACCTGGATGCCCTGCGCGATGCTGTGACCGACTCGACGCGCCTCATCATCGTCAACACACCGCACAACCCGACCGGCGCCGTGTTCTCCGACGAGGTACTCACACTCATCGTCGAGCTGGCGCACCACCACGACGCGATCATCGTCACGGACGAGGTCTACGAGCACCTCACGTTCGGGGTGCCGCACCGCCCCGTCGCGACGTTGGCTGGGGCATCCGATCGCACGGTGTCCATCTCGAGTGCGGGCAAGACCTTCAGTGTCACCGGCTGGAAGATCGGTTGGATCACGGCGCGACCAGAGCTCCTGCGGGCGATCACCGCCGTCAAGCAGTACCTCACCTACGTCAACGGTGGTCCGTTCCAGCCCGCCGTCGCGACCGGGCTGCGCCTACCCGATTCCTATTTCGTGGGCGCAGCCCAGTCGCTCGAAAGTCGGTGCCGGTTGCTGTCAGCGGGGCTCGAAGCGGCGGGCTTCGGCGTGCTGTCGCCGCGCGCCGGCTACTTCGTGATCGCGGATGCCGCGCCCCTCGGCATCACGGACGCCGACACGTTCTGCCGCGAACTACCCGCCCGCGCCGGCGTTGCGGCCGTACCGGTGACGGCATTCGTGCGCGAAGGCAACCGCGACCAGTTCCGCTCCCTCGTGCGGTTCGCATTCTGCAAGCAGGAAGGTGTGCTGCGCACCGCGAGCGAACGGCTCGCTGAACTGCGCCTCTAGAGCCTGCGCAGCGTGAGAGCGGGGTTCACCTCGCGCACCGCGGCAATACGCTCGGCCGACACTTCGGCGACCGCGATCCCGCGCGTCTCCCCCAGCCCGGCAAGCTCGACACCCATGGGGTCAACGATCATGCTGTTGCCGACACCGATCGGCGGAGTGTGGTCGGAGGCCGCCAGGTACAGGGTGTTCTCCAATGCCCGCGCGGTGATGAGGGTGCGCCAGTGGTGCTCCTTGAGCGGACCACGCACCCACTCCGATGGCACGGCGACAATGTCGGCGCCGGCGTCGACGAGTCGCCGGGTCACCTCCGGAAAACGCAGGTCGTAGCAGGTCTGCAGACCGACAACGAGGCCGTCCCACTCGAAGGTCTCCGGCGGATCGAGGTCGCCGGGCTCGACCCAGTCGGATTCGCGCTGCCCGAACGCGTCGTAGAGGTGGATCTTGCGGTAGGTGGCCACGTGACCCTCGCTCGGCGAGACGGCGACCACGGTGTTCGAGACACGGCGCTCGCTCGCGTGCTCGAGCATCCCGGCGATGAGATGGATGCCGAGCTCACGTGACAGCGAAGTGAGACCAGACACGAACGCACCGTCGAGAGCCTCCGCGCCCTCGAGCCACGCCTCCCCCAGGTCCGGCGCGAACCAGGACGAGTACTCCGGCAGCACGATGAGCCCGGCCCCGCGCCCTGCGGCATCCGCGGCGAGAGCGGCAATGTCGTCGAGGTTCGCGGCGCGATCCGTGCCGGGCGCGAACTGTGCGACCGCGAGTAGGCTCACCCGCGCCACCAGTCGTCGAACATTGTCACAGGCTCCGAACGCTTGTGCTGCGTCATCGCGTAGCGCTGCTCGATCGCCTCGGCGACGGCGGGGTCGATGTCTTCTCCGAGGAGGAACGCATCGATATCGGCGTAGGTGAGACCCAGGTTCGCTTCATCCGTCTGACCGGGGGTGTCATCGAGGAGGTCGGCCGTTGGTGCCTTCAGGTAGAGGCGCTCGGGGGCGCCGAGCTCCTGCAGCAACTGTTTGCCCTGGCCTTTGGTGAGGCCGCTGAGCGGAAGGATGTCCGCTCCCCCGTCACCGAACTTGGTGAAGAATCCGGTGACCGCCTCGGCGGCGTGGTCGGTCCCGACGACAAGGTAGCCCGACTGACCAGCGATCGCGTACTGGGCGATCATACGCGCGCGAGCCTTCACGTTGCCTTTGGTGAAGTCGCTCATCTCGTGGCCAAGCGCGTCACCGTATTCATCCTCGAAGCCGTCGACGGCGCGGTGGATGTTGAAGGTGACGCGTTGATCTGGAGCGATGAAGCCGAGCGCGAGCTGGGCATCCTCTTCGTCACGCTGCACCTGGTACGGCAGACGCACGGCGACGAAGGTCGCTTCCGCTCCCTCGGCGCGCAGCTCCTCGCTCGCGAGCTGGCAAATCCGACCGGCGAGCGACGAGTCCTGTCCACCGCTGATGCCGAGCACGAGACCTTTGGCCCCGGAGGCGCGCACATACTCCTTCACGAAGTCGATACGCGCGCGCACCTCAGCAGCCGGGTCGATCTCGGGCCGCACGTTGAGTGCCTGGATGATGTGTGCCTGACGCTCTCGCATGCCTTCGAATCTACCCCTCGGGCAACAAGCTCGGCAGGGGTTACGCGGCCTTTGCCGTCTCCCCCAGCACGTCACTGGTCACGACCGTATCGCGCGGGATGCGCGCCCCGTCGGCAATACGCACGCCGTCACTCACGCGGCTGCCGCTCCCGACACGGGCCTGTCGACCCACGTGGGCGGAGTTGCCGATGTGCACGTTGCTGCCGATGAATGCACCCGCGGCGATAAACGCCGAGCGGTCGATCCAGCTGCCAGCGCCGATGTAGACGCCGGCGGCGATCTCCGCGCCGGGCTCAACGTAGGCTGTCTCAATAATTTCGGCCGTGGGGTGCGCAGTCGCTTTGAGTGCGACATAGCCCCGACCGTTGTTGTGCTTGCGGTACCGAGTCACCTCGCCCGCATCCGATTCCACGTCCTCATAAACCTTTTGCATGTCATCAATAACGCGAGGGGTGCGGAAAATAATCCCGAACGCGGGAGTGTTTTGCTCAAGTAGGGGTACTCTCTGCCCGTGCGCATCGTGGTGTCGGGAACACCGCTCTCGCGGCTGTCGACAATTTTCGACCTGAGCGAGCTGGCGCGACGTTCTACGCGATCTCGGACGCCCTAAGCCGCTGCTTCCCGGCACCCTCCGCAAGAACCTTGAGGTGGTCGTGAATCGGCCGCCCTTCTGTTCCCCGGGGGCCAAAGAGGCCGACGGCGACGTCAACCCGCTACGCGTATTGCTGGGGCCGCTCTCGCGTCAGTCTTGTTCGAGTACCCGCGAGATGTCTTCGACCAGTTTCGCCACCCGACTTTCGGAGGCAGGAAACATGCCGCCCAACCCACCACCAAAGATTGGGAGCGGCACAACGACCGACCCCGTTGCGCCACCACGCACACACACCTCTATTCCCTTTTGGATCGTGTAGGTGCCTTTCACTCGCGCCCGGCGGACCTCAATGAACTCAGAACGTGGTATCCGGAAGTGGACTCTCAGGCGTGCCTCATCCCCGCTCACGATTTCCAGTCCATCAGAGTCCAAAACGGCACTGAGCATCAGAGGCAATCCACTAACCTCACTACCCTTCAGCTCCGACAGCGCAGTCGTCAGGCCGTGGTCGAGGCCGGTGGTCCACGAAACTCGAGTCGTCGAACCTTCCGTCAGGGCTTCATTCCGCTTTCGCGCGCTGCGCCCAAGGCCCAGCAAGATCAACGCGAGAACGGCCAGAAATCCTACTATCCCAACGGCGAGGTTCAGTCCGAGGTGCGGTGAGCCCGATCGCTCCGCATTCACGAATACGTTGATGAGCGATAACACAATGAAGGCAACCCAAAGCGCCCCAATGATCCATCGAAGAGCCATCTCTGATCCTAGTCCGCGTGCCCGTATCCGACTCTCCATCCGGGTCAGTCGCTGCCGAGACTATCGCGGAACTGTAGCGGCAAACGGACGGGAATCGCTCGTCATCCAAATCAGACTCGATCGATATTTCGCCTGTTGGGGCTGATCTGGAGGAGCAGCTGCGGTCACCAGCATCATCGTCGTGCCAGAGATGGGGAACATGGCGTCGAGCAGCCCGAGAGCAAGCAACAACCCTACGGACGTGCCAATGACTCGTCGCATTTCTCGTAACCTCCACCGTTTGCGCGAGCGAAGGAACACACTCGCTCTGCACCGTGACGTAACGATATCCGCGAAGGGAACGCAAGCATGGCGCTCGAGATCGTGCACGGGCCCTCTGAGAACGCAGAGACGGCCCGACAACGTGCCGAACTGCCTCGGCCTCTCATCGAGGTCGGGGTTCAGCCGCTTCACGGCGCCCGGGGCCCCTCGCGCGGCGGGGCCCTGCTGACTCCTCACGGAAATGAAGAGAGCCCGGTCGATGACCGGGCTCTCTTCATGTGGTTGCGGGGACAGGATTTGAACCTGCGACCTCTGGGTTATGAGCCCAGCGAGCTACCGAACTGCTCCACCCCGCGGCGTGAGATCTAGCCTACCACGGAGTTCACGGAGGACTGACGCGGGGGCGACCCTTCGAGACGCGGCTGCGCCGCTCCTCAGGGTGCGGTAGGGACGCGGCTGCGCCGCTCCTCAGGGTGCGGTAGGGACGAGCCGGGCAGTGTCTCGCGGAGTAGTAGGGACGCGGCTGCGCCGCCCCTAAACGCTGCGGTACGGCCGCAGCAGCAGAGCTCCTCGGGGTTGCGGTCGGGCCGCACCCCCGAGGTGCAGGTGGCTACTCGGAAGCCGCGATGGCTCGCTCGATGGCGTCCTGCATGCGGGCGTCGGCCTCGGCCGCTGCCACCAGGTCGTTGGCGGCGTACGCGGCCTGACGGTCGGCGAGAGCCTCCTGGTAGTCGGAGAGCGCCTGCTGCAGGGCCGCGCTACCGGTGCTCGGCGTCGACGGCTGCTCCGGGGCATCCGGATCGGCCGGCGTCGTCGGCTCCGTCGGGGTCTCCTCCACGGGCACATCACCGTCACCGGCCGACGCTCCAGAGTCTCCGCCGAAGAGGGTGTCGAGAGCTCCATCGAGGGTGTCCTCGAAGGCGATCTGGTCACCGAACGAGACGAGCACCTTACGCAGCAGCGGGTAGATCGTTCCACTCGTCGACTGCACGTACACCGGTTGCACGTAGAGCAGACCGCCACCGACCGGAAGGGTCAACAGGTTGCCTCGGCGAACCTCGGTTTGCCCTCGTTCGAGCAGAGCCAACTGGTTGGCGACGGCCGTATCGGTGGTGAAGTTGTTCTGCACCTGACCGGGGCCCGGCACGGTCGACTGTTTCGGCAGCGTCAGCAGGGTGAGTTTGCCGTAGTCGTCACCCGCGTCCGCATTCACCGCCAGATAGCCGGTGAGAACGTTGCGTGTGGAGTCGCCGGCGCCGCGGGGGATGAACGTCGAGTACAGCGTGAAGGCCGGCTCATCCGTTCCCGGAACCTGCATCGTCAAGTAGTACGGGGGCTGCAGCGCAGCCGTCGCACCACCCACCGGGTCGTCGGGGGTGATCCACTGGTCGTCGCTCGAGAAGAACGAACCGGCATCCGTCACGTGGTACGACCCGAGGATGGCCCGCTGCATCTTGAACAGGTCGCTCGGGTAGCGCACGTGGTCGAGAAGCTCATCGCTCATCTCGCTCATGGGCTTGATCGTCGACGGGAAGATCTTGGACCACGTGCTGAGCACCGGGTCCTCGTCGTCCCACGCGTACAGGGTCACCGAACCGTCGTACGCGTCGACGGTCGCCTTCACCGAGTTGCGGATGTAGTTGATCTGATCCACCGCGAAGCCCGGGTCTGGCGTGTACGTGTCGGCAATCGCCTCCGAAAGCGACTCGACCTGCGAGTACGGGTAACTCGATCCCGTTGTGTACGCGTCGACGATCCACACGATCCGTCCGTCGACGATCGCGGGATAGGTGTCGCTGTCGAGCGTCAGGTACGGAGCGACCTTCGCCACACGCTCCTTCGGGCTGCGGTCGTAGAGGATCTGCGATTCCTCGTTGACGGCATCCGAGAGCACGATCTCCTCGGACTGGAACTTGATCGCGTAGATGAGCTGCTTGAACAGGTTGTCGAGCGCAGGACCGCCCTCGCCGCTGAAGGTCGTGGTTGTAGCCAGATCGCTGTCCTCGCCACCCGACGGGTAGTCGAGTTCGAGTTCGGGGGCACCCTCGGGAGCACCGACGATCGAGTACTCGGGCGAACCCTCACCGAAGTAGACGCGAGGCTCGAACTCACCGAGCGCACCCGTGCTCGGGATGCCCGACTCGAGGAACACCGGCTCACCGTCGGCCGCGCGCTGGTTGCCGTAGGCGGCAACCACACCGTAACCGTGCGTGTAGACGACCGTGTTGTTGTACCAGTTTTGCGAATCCCCGAGCCCGGACTGGTTGAGCTCACGTACTGCGATCACGGTGTCCTGCGACTTGCCATCGATCTCGTAGCGGTCCACATCGAGGTGACGACCGAACTGGTAGTACTGCTTGAACTGCTCGAGCTGCGCGAACGCGAGAGGCGCGATCGCGGGGTCAAGGATGCGGATGTTGGCCGTCGTCTCGGCGTCCTCACGGAGTGCGCCTGGCTCGGCATCCGTCTCCGCACTGTAGGGCACCTCTTCGATGCCGTCGACGCCGTAGGCAGCTCTCGTCGCTTCGATCGATCTGTTGATGTATTCGGACTCGAGCACACGAGCGTTCGGCTCCACCTGGAAGCGCTGCACGATCCAGGGGTAGACGCTCCCGACGATGAGCCCACTCACGAGAAGCAGGGCCGTGCCGATGATGGGCAGGCGCCAGCGGCCGATGATCGCGGTAACGATGAAGAGCACGGCGACGAGAGCTGCGATACCCGCGAGGATGGCGCGACCGGGGATGGTCGCGTTCGCCTCGGTGTAACCGGCCCCCGTAGCGAGGAAGCCTTGGCTGCCGCCGTAGAGGGTTGTGTACTGGTCGAGCCAGAGGCTCACGGCCTGAAGGAGCAGGTAGAGGGCCGCCGTGATCGCGAGCTGCACGCGCGCCATACGCGAGATGCGCACCTCTCGACCGCTGAATCGGATGGCACCGTAGAGGTAGCTCGTGGCCAGGGCCGCGATACCCGCGAGAAGCACCACAGCCGACGCGAAGCCGACGACACCGTGCCACAACGGCAGGTCGTAGAAGTAGAAGGAGATATCCAGACCGAACTGGGGATCGGTCTCACCAAACGGCGTCTTGTTGAGCCACTGCAGTACGAGGGGCCATCGTGTTGCGGTCGAGACACCGGCGAAGATTCCGATGACCGCGGGGATGCCGAACATCGCCACACGACGAAGCGGCTCGATCACCTGCTGATAGCGGTCCAGTTGCGAGTTCAACTTGGCGTACACCGGCCGAGCGCGGAACGCGATCTCGATGCTCAACCACACGGGGATCGCCATCGCGAAGAACCCGATCAAGAACATGACGCCGGCGGCGATCCACTGCGTGGTCAGCACCGGCAGGTAGCCGAGCTGGTCGTACCACAGCACATCGGTGTAGAGACCGGAGATCACGAAGAAGGCGATCACGATGACGGCGATGACAACTGCCGTGATCGTGAGCGTCACCCTCGTGCGACTGGTCGAACGTGCGGGGGTCGAAGAAGTGCTTGACACTCGGTGGCTCCTGCTGTTGGGGTGCGACAACCGGTGAGGAAGTCCACACCATCTTAAGGCGCAATGCTGCGAGATCGCCCGGGCTAGGGGGCGGAGCAGGTCGGCAGCTCGTCGAGCCCCTCCCCCGAGCTGATGGCCTCGAGAGCCGTGAGCGCGTCGTCGAGGGTCTCGACGGAGAACACTCGAAGATCGGCGGGGACGTGACCGTCGACCTCGCCACAGTTCGCGGACGGCGCGAGGAACCAGTCGGCGCCCGCATTCTCCGCTCCCCACATCTTCTGCACAATGCCGCCGATGGGGCCGACCTCACCCGTCGAGGTGATCGTGCCTGTTCCGGCGATGTTCTCGCCGCCCGTGAGGGGGCCCTCGGTGAGTTTGTCGATGATGCCGAGCGCGAACATCATTCCCGCACTCGGTCCGCCCACGTTCTCGAGCTGGATCGTGACCGTGAACGGGAACTCGAAGTCGCTGCCTACGATGATGCCGACGACCGGCTGAGGCTCCGCCTCGTCGCTCATAACCGGTGTGATGCTGAGCGTTTGCGCTTGGCCGTCACGGATGATGCCAACGCGCGCCGCGGAGTCGAGACCGTTCTCGGCGATGAGTGCGCGGAGCTCCGTGACATCCGCCGGGGTCTCACCGTTGACGGTTGTGATGATGTCATCCGCCTCGAGAACCCCGTCGGCCGGCGAGTCAGTCGCGGTGTCGAGAACCGTGAGGGTGCTCGGAAAGTCGTAGTCGAGGTGTGTGAGCGCTGCCGCGATCGCCTCCTTCTGCGAGTTCTCCATGTCGATGCGCCCCTGCTCGTTGGAGTCCTCGAGACTCGTGCCGGGCGGGTACACGAGATCCATGGGGAGAATCGCCTTGCTCGGGTCAACGTATGCGGTTGCGATGTCGAACCAGCTCGGCGGCCGGCTCGGGCTTCCGCTGACGTTCACGGTGAGCATGTCTAGGGACCCCTGGGTGGGATAGGTCTCTTCTACGGGGATCTGGATCATCGGCACATCCTCGCCGTCGATCTCGACGTCGCCGAGGGTGTCGAAGACCGGTCCCGGGCGCTCGATCACGTAGGGCGCCGGCAGCATCGCGATGATGATGAGCGCCGCGAGCGCGAATCCGAGCAGCCCCCAGCCGAGCCATCCGCGCCCACGACGAGACGGCGCCGGATCGGGCGCGAGGTCGTTAAAGAGGGCCACCGAGGTCCTTCGATGTTTCGGGATGAAGCAGTGTTCGCCACGGGCGCACTGCGCGCCCAGCCAGCCTAGGCGAAAAGCCAGGATGCTCGATGGCGCACGGGCTACCGTAGATTGCATGCCTGAGAATCAGCGGGACGACGACGGTTCGGAGCGTCCCGAGGACGAGTTCCGAGACATGCTGCGCGAGTTTCTCTCGGGCAACGGGGAGATCGACCCGGCGCAGCTCGCCGGAGCCGCTGGCCTTCCCAACGACCCAGAGGTGATCGCCCAGCTCATCTCCCAGCTGCAGAACGCCCTGCAGTCCTCCGGTGACGACGTCAACTGGGGCCTCGCGCTCGAGCAGGCGAAGACCCTTGCCGCGAGGTCGAGTGTGCCATCGCTGCCGCAGGAGCGGTCGCAACTCGAGCAGGCCATGCACGTGGCATCTCTGTGGCTCGACGAGGCCACCGCGATCGGCGAATTGACGTCCGAGCCGCGACTCATGAGCCGGCAGGAGTGGGTGGCGGCGACGATGCCCGTGTGGACTCAACTCGCGGAGCCGGTGGCATCCTCGATCGCGAACTCGCTCACCGAGGTGCTGCGCGAGAACGCGCCGGAAGACATGGACGACATGCTCGCCGGAGCCAGCCAGGTGATGCGCAATGTCGGCGGCACCCTCTTCGCCATGCAGCTCGGGCAGGTTGTCGGGCAGCTGTCGAGCGAGGCCGTTTCCGGCGGCGACATCGGCATCCCGCTCCTTGAGGGAGCGGAGGCGGCGGTCGTTCCGCAGAACATGGTCGCGTTCGGCGCCGGCCTCGACATCCCGCTCGACCAGGTCGAGCTCTACCTCTCGGTTCGCGAGCTCGCCCATGCTCGACTGTTCCGTCATGCGCGCTGGTTGCGGCTTCAACTCCTCACCTCGATCACCGAGTTCGCGCGCGGCATCCACATCGACACCGAGCCCCTCGAGCGTCTCGCGGCCGACTTCGACCCCTCGAACCCCGAGGAGCTGCGTCAGGCGATGTCCAGCGGCGCTCTCATCCCGCCGAAGACGGAGGAGCAGCTCGCCGCGCTCGCTCGACTGGAAACGATGCTCGCCCTCATCGAGGGCTGGGTCGATGTTGTGACCGCAGAAGCGACGAAGCGTTTGCCGTCGAGCGGCGCGATCGCCGAAACGGTGCGTCGTCGTCGCGCGTCGGGTGGGCCGGCCGAGTCGGCGTTCGCCACGCTGGTCGGCCTTGAGTTGCGCCCGCGCCGCCTGCGCGAGGCGGCAGCCATGTGGCAGGCGGTGACGGATGCCGTGGGTGTCGAGGCACGCGACGCGCTCTGGTCGCACCCCGACCTGGTGCCCGTCGCCTCCGATATTGACGACCCGGCCGCGCTCATCGCGAGGATCACGGCGGGCCCGCCGGAGCCCGACGAGTTCGACAAGGCTCTCGAGGATCTGCTGGACGACGAGGGCGGCGACCGACCGGTCGAGTAGGGGCATCCGTCCCCGCCTGTGGACGGCGGGCGCCGAGGCTCGGCACGCCCGCCAACACTGTGTCGATGACGATCAGAATCGACCCGCGGTGGCCTCTCGTCTGGCGTGACCCATTCACGCTGCAGATCGGCATCGATCCGCCGCGAGTGGTGCTGGAACATGTCACGACCCTCGAGGAGCGGGTCATCTCCGCCCTCCGGATCGGGGCTACCCGCGGGGGCCTTGTGGTCGTCGCCGACGGGCAGACCGCAGTGGTGGAGTCGTTGCTGGAACGGCTGACCCCGGTGCTGCGTGCCCCTTCACCCCAGGACCGGGTCTGGGCGGTCGCTGTCACGGGCAGGGGGCGATTCGTGGAGCTCTGCAGCGCCGTGCTCGCCGACGCCGGTGTTCGGGTCCTAGTCGCCGAGCGAGCACTCGATCTGCGCGAAGAGCACGTCGATCTCGCCGTCGCGACGGGACACGGAGTGCTCGCGCCCGACGCTCATTCAGCGTGGTTGCGCCGTGACATCCCCCACCTTCCCGTCGTTTTCACCGACTCGGCAGTGCACTTGGGGCCCTTCGTTGAGCCGGGTTCCGGGCCGTGCCTCGTCTGTGTCGAACTGCATCGACGTGACGCCGACCATGCCTGGCCGGCGATTGCGACCCAATTACTGCAGCAGTATGCGGTCCGGCAGCCGCCCGTCGTCGTCGCCGAGGCTGCAGCGGAGTGCGCTCGGCTTGTCCTCGCGCGAGTCGCTGGCGCCCGTTCCCGTGGCGAGTCGCTGCGCATCTCCTACACCGGCGAGCGCGAGTGCACCCGATGGCCGGCGCACCCGGAGTGCGGATGCCGCGGGCTTTCGCCTGGCGACGCTACTCCAACCGGTCGAGAAATCGGCTCATTCGACGAGCCGACCGCAACCCCGTCGACCCAGCAGCCCAGGACATCGCGAGACGCTCACGCGCACGTGTGATCCCGACATAGAGCAGGCGCTTCTCTTCCGCGATGGCTCGATCGTCTTTGGCATAGCTCAGCGGCAGGAGGCCCTCGGCGAGGCCGACGAGATACACCGATCCCCACTCGAGGCCCTTCGCCGAGTGGATGGTCGTGAGCGTCACCGCGGAGAGGGTCGGCTCGTGCTGCGCGGCCTGACGCTCGGTGAGATCATCCACGAACGCACGCAGGCTCGTTCCGGGTGGTGCCTCGCGTGCGAGCCCGAGGAGCGCATCGAGCGACTCCCAGCGCGATCGCACGGCTCCGGCGGCCTCCGGCGGCGTCGGCGTCCACCCGAGGGAACTGAGCACGTCACTCACCGATCGCTCGAGCGGGGCATCCGTTGCTCCGAGCGTGGCGCCGCGCAGAAGCATGATCGCCTCGACGACCTCACGTTGCTCGAAGAACCTCGTCGCCCCGCGCACCTGATAGGGCACTCCCGCGGCGTCGAGGGCCGCCTCGAGCGCCTGCGATTGGGCGTTGATCCTGAAGAGCACCGCGATATCGGATGCATCGGCCCCCGCGTCGAGCTGGCCCCGTATTGCCGCGGCAATCCCTCGAGCCTCCGCCTGGTCGGTCTCGTAGGCGGTGATCGTGGGTTCGGGCCCGGGCGACGCCGCCGCAACAAGATGGAGGGCGCCCGGCTCCCCCTTCATGAGGCGATTCGCGGCGCCCACGACTTCGGGCGTCGAGCGGTAGTTGTGCTCGAGTCGGAGCACGGATGCCTCGGAGAACTCGGTCGCGAACCCGAGAAGGTAATCGGGGCTCGCCCCAGCGAACGTGTAGATCGTCTGGCTGACATCGCCAACAACACACACGTCGGTGCGCGGGCCGAGCCAGAGCCGCAGCAGGTCGTGCTGGAGCGGCGAGACATCCTGGTATTCATCGACGATGAAGAATCGGTACTGCTCGCGAACCTGTTGGGCGACCCGCGGTTCGGATTCGATCATTCCTGCAGCGGCGAGGAGAACGTCCTCGAAATCGAGCTGACGTCGGTCGTCTTTCACCCGCTCGTAGGCGGTCTGCAGGTCCACAACACGGTCGGCACTGAGCGACGCCAGTGCTGGTCGCTCGCGAGCGGCGTACTCGTCGATGGTGAGTCGCGATGTTTTGCGCCACTCGATCTCGGCGGCCACATCACGCAGTGTCGCCGTGTCCAGCCGCAATCGGAGTTCGTCGGCCGCGTGAGCGAGAAGCCGGGCCTTGCTGTCGAGGAGTCTCGGCATGGTTCCGCCGATGACCTGCGGCCAGAAGTAGTTGAGCTGCGAGAGTGCCGAGGCGTGGAAGGTGCGAGCCGCGACACCTTCGACCCCGAGGCCACGCAGACGCACGCGCAGCTCGCCGGCAGCCCGAGCCGTGAACGTGAGTGCCATCACTCGCCCCGGGGGGTAGACACCGCTAGCCACGCCATAGGCGATGCGGTGGGTGACCGCCCGCGTCTTGCCGGTGCCGGCTCCGGCGAGGATGCAGACCGGCCCGAGCAGTGCCTCCGCCGCAGCGCGTTGCTGGTCGTCGAGCGATGCGAGAAGGTCAGCCGCCGTGCTCACGCGCGCCCGTCATCGATCGCGCCGCCGAACCACTCCTCGATGATCGCCCGCGCGATCGACGTGCGCCCCGGCAGGCGGATCTCGTCGAGCGCACCCGCGAGTTCGTCGCGAGTGAACCAGCGCAGGTCGAGGATCTCCGTGCCGTCGGGTGTCGCCTCGCCGGCGAAGTCCTCCTCGACGCGAGCGGTGAAGCCCACCATGACCGAGGCAGGGAACGGCCAGGGCTGACTGCCGAGATACACCGGATCGGTAACCCGCAGGCCAGACTCCTCGTGGATCTCCCGGAGGACCGCGGCCTCGAAGGACTCCCCGGGCTCGACGAACCCGGCGAGCAGACTGTAGCGATTGGACTCCCAGAGCGCGTTGGATCCGAGGAGCAAGCGGTCGGCGGCATCCGTCACCCCGCCGATGACCGCGGGGTCGGTCCGCGGAAACACCTCGAGCCCCGTGATGGGGTCGCGCCGCACCCACCCGCCCTTCTCGGGAACGGTGGCCTCACCCGTGCGTGGGGAGAAACGGTGAGAGTCGTGCCAGTTGAGGATGGCGATCGCCTCGGTGAGGAGGCCCGCATCCCGGTCGCTCAGGGCGGTCCCCATCTGCCGAAGGTTCGCCCAGTCCCATTCCGCGAGATGTCGCGCATCGGTGAGCTCGACGGCCACGACGGGTGTTCCGACCGGTTCGGGGCTCGTGAGGGACAGGGAGCGACCGAGGTAGACGCGTGTCTCCCACGGCGGCACGGCATCGATCGGCAGGAGCGCGAGTCCGCCGTGCTCGTCGAGCAGACCGGTGCCCTGGAAGATCGGCAGGATGCGTGTGCTCGGGTCACTCCACAGCTCGTCCCACAACAACTCGCGCTCGCGGGCGGCGTGATCGCGGTCGACCTCGAACCGCGCGAGCGGCAGATTCCGGAGGAAACTCTGCGACATGGATGACCCGTCGGAAATGCGTGGCGTACAGCGAATGACAGCACCCCGCGACCTACCCTGTTGGGTATGGCGAGGTCCCATCTCACTCTAGCTGCGCTGGCAGCATCGGCCGTGCCCGACCTGGATGCCGTTGCGGCCGCCCCGTTCGGTTCGGGCAGCGGCGACGTGGAGAGCGCGATCATCACCGCGCGCGACGGCAGCCACTGGTTGGTGAAAGTGCCAACGACCCCGCACGCCGAGGCGGAGCAGTCGGCCGATCTGGTCGCACTTCGCGCCCTCAGTCAGGGTGTGCGTGCTCGGCTGCCCTTCGCGGTCGCCCAGTTCGCCGGACAGGTGCCGGTGAGCGGCACCCGCGCGGTGGTCTACTCCTTCGTGTACGGCGCGAAGGTTCCCCTCGCGTCGTGGGATGCGACACTCGCGGCATCCGTCGGCGCCGCCATCGGGAGCATCCATGCCCTCCCCTCCAGTGTTGTCTCCGACGCCGGCCTCCCCTCGATGACCGCGGCGGAGTGCCAGCGTGCGTGCGTGTCCATCGCCGATCGCGCGGCAGCGACCGGCCTGCTTCCCGCAGCACTCGTGGGTCGTTGGGAACGAGGGCTCGAGGATGCCCGGCTCTGGCAGTTCCAACCATCCGTGATTCACGGCTCCCTGGCCTCCGAGTCGATCCTCTCCGCGGGCGGCACAGTCACCGGCATCCTCGGCTGGCACGACCTCCGTGTCGGTGACCCGGCGAAGGATCTCCAGTTTGTGCTTGGCACGCGTAGCGAGTCGCTCGTCGAGAGCGCACTCGGTGCCTACCAGCGTGCGCGCGGGGCTCACGACCGCGAGTTGCTGCAGCGCGCTCGTCTCTATTCGGAACTGGAACTCGCACAGTGGCTGTTGCACGGCACCGAGATCCACAGCACCGAGATCGTCGACGACGCGGTGGAGCTGCTGACGGGGTTGGCCGACAGTCTCCGCACGGACGTCGTGAATCCTCTCGGCGCCCAGACGATGCCGACCATGGCCGTTGATGAGGTCGAAGCTCTTCTGGAGCGCACGCGCCGCGCGGTCTGACCCGCTGTGGACAGTCGCGCTGCTCGGGCCGCGGGCTGCTAGGTTGACCCCATGTCCGAGAACATCCCTCAGTTTGGCGTGCGCGTATCGCCCGAAAACAACCCGTACCAGCCCAGCGCTCCATACTCCCCTGTCGGGTCGAACTACCAGGCGCCGGTCGCTCCCCCCAAGAAGCCGGGGCTCGGGATCGCGGCTCTGATCCTCTCGATTGTCGTTTTTGTCGGTTCACTCGTGTGGTCGATCGCCAATGGCATCGCATCGTGGGAGATCGAGATTCCGACCGGGTCGAGTTTCGAGGAGATCATGCAAGAAAGCATGACCTCGGAGATGAGCATGCAAGACACCCTGTTTGGTCTCAGCACGATGGCCCACCTCGGCGTTGGCACTCTCCTCGGGGTGGGCGCGCTCGTCATGGGCATCATCGCCATCTCTACCAAGAGGGGTCGTGTGCAGGGAATCGTCGCGACGATCATCGCGGCTCTGGCGCCGCTCGTCTCATACCTCGTCTACAGCGTCGTCGCTGCGCTGGGGATGGTGTAGCCCTAGCGACTCACGCGACTACCGCACGCCACCGGGTGAGGAGGGCAGCCTCGTCGTCGAGACGGTCGGGACGGATGACACGATCCTCGGCCACGTAGTAGAACACCGCGTCGATCCGATCCGGGTCGATTCCCTTCCACTTCGCGTAGGCGAGACGGTAGAGGGCCAGCTGCAGTTGTTTCTCGTCGAGTTCGGCTGCGGTCTTCGGCGCCTTTCCGGTCTTCCAGTCCACGATTTCGAATCGATCGTCGTCGAGCGCGTACACGGCGTCGATCTTGCAGATGACGATGCGCCCGGCGAAGGGAAGGTGGATCTCTCGTTCCACGTCGACAGGGCGACGAGAGGCCCACGGGCTCGCCTCGAAGATCGCGCGAAGGCGATCCAGATCGAGGTCAGCGACGTCGTCGATGTCGAGTTCGGTGACGTCGGCATCCAGCTCGGCAGCATCACCACCGACGCCGTAACGGTTCTCGACCCACGAGTGAAAGAGGGTGCCCAGTTGCGTCGCACGGAAGGGACGCTCGGGCATGGGTCGCCTGAGCGCCGAAGCGACGGATGCCGGGTCATCCACGTAGTCCTTGAATCTCGACGCCGGCACGCGTACTGGCACATCGACACGCGAGTCCCCCTCGAGACGTTCGCGTCGCTCCGCAATGAGGAGTTGCACGTCTGACGCCCAGGGGCCGGACAGCGCCGGCTCTGCCTCGCGCACGGCTCGCGCGGCGGCCTCCACCGCGGGCCGTCGTGAGCCGAGCGGGTCGCGCGGCCACGTGATCCGTTCGAGGTCGTCGCCAAGCGGGTTGGCCTCGAGCTCGCTCGTGTCAGGAATCGCGTCGATCAGGTCCGCCTGGGCGAGTTCGCGCAAATACGTGCTGGGTTTACGGGGTGCCGACTGGGTGGCCCAGAACGACCCCGTCAGGAGGAGGGCATGTCGCGCGCGCGTGACCGCGACGTAGGCCAAACGCCGCTCCTCGCGCAGCAGGTGTTCCTTGACGCGCGCCTTGAAATCGTTCTGGGCGTCGCGGAGTTCGACACGGGTTGTCGCCGCCTCCCACTCGAACTCGGGCAGTTCGGCCGCGTCACCTCGGAACGGCCACGGAAGTTGACCGAACGCGAGCCAGCCCTGGTAGCCACCCTCGGCTGGCCTTCCGGGCAGCTCGTCCTCGACGAGGCGCGGGACGGCGACGACATCCCACTCGAGACCCTTCGAGCCGTGGATGGTGAGCACCTGCACCGTGCCGGGCTCCGGATCTTCGGGGCGCGGGGACAGATCCTCACGCTGCTCCGCTTCGCGCAGCCAGGAGAGGAAGCCGCCGAGGGTCGCGACGTCTTCCAGCGCGACGTAGCTTCCGACGGCGTCGAAGAAGGCGTCGATCGTGGCCGACCCGAGCGGCCGGAACTCATTCGCGGCGATCTCGATGTCGAGGCGCAGCTCTTGGAGCACAACCGCAACGAACTCCGGTAGGTCGAGCCCGGCGCACGAGCGTAGGCGCGCGAGGAGGTCGGCGGCGTCGCGCATCCTCTCGAGTCCCTCGTCGCTGAACTCGGAGAGCGCCCCGTGACCGGGCTTCGCGGTGCCGACGAAGTCGAGCGCGTCCACGATCGAGCCGCCCTCGCCCGGCGCGATCGAGGCGGCAAGAGCCTCCGCCACCACTTCGTCGTAGCGCTGGTGAGCGTAGTCACGGTCTCGCAGCCACGACGCGAGACGCCGCAGCGCCCACAGGTCTCTCACTCCGATCCGCCAGCGCGCACCGGCAAGCAGTCGGATCAACTCGAGCCCCGCGGAGGGATCGTGCACCACGGTCAATGCACTCACGAGGTCGGCGACCTCGGGTTCGGCAAGCAGCCCACCGATACCGAGAACGTGGAACGGGATGTCGTGGCGGCGAAGCGCTTCGAGAAAGAACCCCTGCGACTTGCGCGTACGCAAAAGGATCGCCGCCGACGGCGGAGTCGACGAGCGGAGCTTGGGCGCGAGCCACGACGCGACGGCCTCCGCCTCGTCGACAACCGATTCGAGCATGCGCACCTCGACGGGCAGCGAACTCGCCGTCGGACTCGCCTCGAGGCGCTCGACCACAGCACGACCCTGGGCGAAGGGAGCGACGATCTGGTTCGCCGCCTCGAGAATGCGAGTGCCGTTGCGCCAACTCGTCGATAGCGCGTAGCGCGACCCTTCCGCGCCGAACGCCCTCGCAAAGTCGTCGAGGTTCGATGCGCTCGCGCCGCGCCAGCCGTAGATCGACTGGTTGGGGTCACCAACGGCCATAACCGGATGCCCGCCATACAGTGCCGCCAACAGTCGGGTCTGCACAACCGACGTGTCCTGGTACTCGTCGAGCAGCACAACCTTGTAGCGCTCCCGCTCCACGTCGGCGACAGACGGACGCAACTCGAGGATGCGCAGGGCCAGGGCGACCTGATCGGAGTACTCCACGAGCCCGCGGGCGCTTTTGGCGGCCTCGTACTCGGCGGCGAGGTCGACCAACACGTCGAGGGAGCCGACGTTCTCGGCGATGCGCGCCACCTCGGGGTACTCACCGCGACCACCGGGCGGCAAGTCGGCGAGGCTACGCATGCGGAGCGCAAACGCCCGCACCGCCTCCGGGTCGGCGACGTTCTCGGCGAGCGCCCGTGCGATCGACAACACCGCGCGCGTGATCGGATCGAGGTTCTTGCCGAGCCCCGCGAGGCGTGCGTCAGTGCTGCGAATCACGGTCGACCGCGCGAGTTGCCATGCGGCCGCCTCACCCAGGACGGCACCGTCGGCCTCACGTCCGAGGACGGCCGCGTTATCCCGATACAGCGCGTTCGCGTAGGAGTTGTAGGTTGCGACGGACGGCGCATCAAACGGGTCGTAGTCGTCGCCGAGCATCCCCGCCGCCGCGAGGTCACCGATGCGCTCGCGGATGCGCTGCGCGAGCTCGCCAGCGGCCTTGCGGGTGAACGTGAGGCCAAGGATCTCACCCGGCGCCACAATGCCGTTGGCGAGCAACCAGAGAACCCGGCCCGCCATCGTCTCCGTTTTACCCGATCCGGCGCCTGCCACAACGAGCGCTGGACCGAGTGGCGACTCGATGACGGAACGCTGCTGCGGAGTGGGTCTCGGCCTGCCGAGAGCGTCGGCGATGTCATCCGCCGTGAATCGCACACCATGCTCAGTCACTGGACACCTCCCGCACCCGGTGCAACCGCAGTCGCGACGTGTCGGAGCGGAACGTGTCGAGTTCCACGGGCCCCACGAACTCGGCCGCGGCGATAAGCGCTGCCGCCGCCTCCACCCGCTGCCGGAACTTCTCCAGTGCTTCCGCGTCGAAGGCGGACTGCGTCGCCTCCCGGTACTTTCTGCCCCGGATGCCCTGCTTGACGTACAGGAGTTTGGCTCCCCCAGCTCGGTGCTCCCCGTGGGGCGCGAGAGCCTCGTCCAGCAGGCCGGACGAGTACGCGAGCTGGTAGGCACCGAGCTGCGGATGCTCGGCGATCGCCGCCGCGCGCGTCTCCGGTGTGCCGGTCTTGAGGTCGACGATCACCACGTCGCCGTCGCGCGTGCGCTCCACCCTGTCGATCGAGCCGCTGAGCAGGGCACGGCCGACCTCGAGGGTGAAACGGCTCTCCTTGCCGACGAGCGTTTTGCCGTCTCGTCGGAAGTCTGCGAGGTACTCCGCAAGGGCCTCGATGAACCCGCGAGCGATCACGCGCTGCCTGTCGGCGAGCCATGGCGCGTCGAAAAGCAGTTCGCTCCAGCGTTTCTCGACCGCCTCCCAGAGGGCGTCGACCGTGATGTCGTCCGCGGTCTCCATCGCCCAGTGGATGATCGTGCCCACCCCCGCGATCACCCCGGACTCCGAACCGGCGACACGATCGAGGAACCAATCCAGGGGGCTCGCGAGCAGCGACTCGATCGCCGAGGGCGAGACGGGCACCGGGGAGTCCTCAAAGAGCGGCGCCTCCGTGGAGAGATCGAGGAGACCCAACCACTCGTCGGGTTCCGCTCCGGGAACACCCTCGACGGCGAGCGCCGCGAGCGTGTTCGCGGCGGCCGAGTCCGCGGGGTTGCGCGCCAGGCGCTGCCGGAGCCTACCCACCTGTGCCCGCAGAGTCATGGGTGGCACCGAGGTGTCGAGGGCGGGGGCATCCGGGGCGAGGCCCAAGAGTACACTCGGCGCCTCGTCGTCGTTGGCCACCGCCGCGAGCACGACTCGGTGGCGGGCGCGAGAGACGGCGAGCGCGAACATCCGCAATTCGTCGCCCAACACCTGGCGGCGTTCGTCGATCGCCTCGGCGTCGACACCCATGACCGCGCTGGCGAGCTGCTGCGGCGCGAGAAGTGAGCCGCGGAGGCGGAGGTTCGGCCACACCCCGTCTTGAAGCCCACCAACAACAACGGTGTCGAATTCGAGGCCCACCGTGGCCGATGGCGTTGTCAGCAGAACGGCGCTCTCGTACGACTGCGGGGACAGGGTGTCCTCCGGCACCTCTGCGCCGAGCACATCGTCGAGGTACAGTCGCGGCGAGTCACCGGGGCGGGTCTCGGCGAACCGTTTGGCCGACGTGAAGAGCGCGACGATACCGTCGAGGTTGCGATTGGCCTCCGACGCTGCGATCCCGTGGGAGAGAGCCTGCGTGTACCAGGTGCGTGCCAGGCGGCTTCGCTCCCAGACGAGCCACAGGAGTTCCTCGATCGACCCATCGCTCGATCTCAGCTGGGCAAGGGTTTCGGCGAGACGTTCGGCAATGCGGGCGACCCGATGGTCGATCGTGACGAACCGCCCCGGCTGCGCCAGGGCCTCGACAACAAGATCGTCCGCGGGTCGAGTGCCGCCACCGGCGACCTCCTCGGCGCGCAGTGCGATGCGAAGCCTCCGGAGCCCCAGCCTGTCGAGCCCCCCGAACGGACTCAACAGCAGCTCGGTCGCCAGCTCGGGAGTCAGCTCCACGTGTCCGATCCCCGCCTGGACCACGCGCAGAAGCGCCCGGGCCGCCGCGTCGTCGCGCAGTGCGCGCCCGCCCACCGTCGTTCGAGTCGGCACCTCGGAGAACGCCAACGCACGCTCGGCTGCCGCGATCTGGGCGCCACTGCGCACAATCACCGCCATGTCGCGGTACGGCACCCCGCGGCGCAAGTGCTCCTCACGGAGGATCCGCGCGACGGTCGCCCACTCGCGCGCCACACTCGGCGCCTCAACGCGGACGACCGGATGCTCCGGCTCGCTACCACCGGCGGTCGCACGACGCTGTCGTCCCGCCGCCGCGGCGCCGATGCGCTTCGTGACCGCACCGAGCAGCCCGCGCACGACCATACCGTGCCGGTAACTCGTCGAGAGCACGAGGGTCTCTGCGGGAACACCGAGCACACTCGAGAGCCGCCCGAGCGCGTCGGGCTCGCCACCACGGAAGGCGTTGGCCGCGACATCCGGGTCCCCGAAGGCCACAACCGCGATGCCGCGCTCGGCGAGCGCCGCGAGGAGCGACAGGGTGGTCTCGGTCGCTTCCTGCAGGTCGTCGATCACCACGAGACGAAGGGCGGCGACACGCTCGCCACCGTCCCCCCGGCGGATCGCGGCGACCGCAAAGCGGACGAGCTCCGCCTGGTCGAGCCGCGTCTCGCTCGAGTAGGACAGCACCTGCTCGTACTCCTCGATGAGGTCGGCTGCGGCACGCCACTCAGGATGTCCGTGCGCGTCGCCGAGGCGACGCAGTTGCTCGGGGCGCACGTCGTGTTCCGTCGCCCTCGTCATGAGTTCGCGGAGTTCGGTGCGGAAGCGCCGGAGTTGTCGCACCTCCGGCCCGAGCGACTCCGGCCACTCCGGGCCGCCACCGTCGAGGATGTGGCCCTCGAGAAGGGAGGCGAGCTCGGCATCCTGCTCGCCGCCGCTGACGAGGCGCGGTGGCGGTTCGCCCGCGGCGCGAGCGGCATCACGCACGATCTCGAACGCGAGCGAGTTCACGCTGCGTGCGAGCGCACCCGTCGTGGGGAGGCTGAGACGCAGGGCCAGCGCATCTCGGAGCCTGGTCGCGGTGGCTCGGCTCGTCGTGAGCGCGAGCACGGCATCCGGGCCCCAGCCGCGACCGATGACACGATCGGCGACGAGTTCGACAAGAGTTGTCGTTTTGCCGGTGCCGGGCGCCCCCAAGACGGCAGCGGATGCCGCGACATCGAGATCGAGCACACCGCGCTGGGATTCGTCGAGTTCTGGGATCACGTTCTCGGAGCCGCTGGGAGCACGGAATCCGGTGATCGTCACCCGCCAACGCTAACGCCGTGCGCTGACAGAGAACGACGCAACGGTGCCGCCGCGATGTGCCGTAATCTGTGTCCGTGGACATTCGCATCGGTATCGCCAACAGCCCCCGTGAGCTCAGCTTCGAGTCAGCGCAGACCTCGAACGACGTGGAGAAGATCGTCGCCGAAGCCCTCGATGGCAAGGCGACCTTCCTCAAGCTCGCCGATGACAAGGGCAAGATCTACATCGTGCCGACCGCATCCCTCTCGTACGTCGAGGTGGGCTCCGAGGAGTCCCGCCGGATCGGATTTGTGGCCTGACATGGAAATCATCTACGTCACCGTGATCGGGGCGGCGCTCGCCCTCATTCTCCGTTACGTGTTGCCGAAGCGTGAGACCTACGGGGTCGCACTCCTTCCCGCGCTCGGCGCAGCAGTGACCGCTGGCGCGTGGGTTTCGCTCACGTGGCTCGGTCTCAAGCCCGACGCACCTTGGATCTGGCTCATCAGCCTCGTCGCGCCGGTTGTTGTCGCGCTGCTGACGGCGCTGCTCATCCCGGGTCGTCGCGCCCAGAGTGACGCCGCGCTCTTCGAGAAGCTCGCCACCACCACGGCGTAGTGCCGCGGGAGCCGCTCAGGCGGTGAGGCCCAGGGCATCCATTCGTCGCGTGTGAGCGGCGATCAGTTCGGTGAACACCGGTTCGACACGTACCGCGTTGGCCTTTGACACGGTGTCCATCGACAGCGCAGAACGGGCCACGAGCATCGTGTCACCGACGAGTCGCCGCCCCCACATCGCCAGTCGCGCCGCGAGCCTCGTGTTCGACGAGAGTGCTTCGGTGAGCTGCTCCGCGAGGATCTTCTCGCCAGATCGGTCGGCGTAGATCGTGTCGACCCGAGCTTGCTCGTCGGCGGGAAGGCCCGAGGCCAACCGCGCGAAGAAGTCGTCGAGGAAGCCTGCCGTGATGTAGGCGGTCATGAGGGTCTCGAACCAGTCGGCGCCGCGAGTGCGTCGATCGAACTCATCGACGGATGCCGTGTACGGCTCCATCGCGTCGGCCACACTGGCACCAACGCGCTCCAACTCCGCGGCGAGCGCACGGTGCTTGGCGATGGACAATTCCGCCGCCGCACCAATGGCTGCTTTGCCTGCGGTGGTCGGCGCGGACGCAACAGCACGAGAGAGGTTCTCGAAGATCGTGAGCTGCACGTAAGCGGCCCGCCCGAGGAACTCCTGAACGGGAGGAGCGAACTCGTGGAGGTCGAGCCGAGTCGCCGCGAGGTCCTCTGAGCGAGGTCGGATCCTCGGCGCTTCGGTGCGCCGCGACCGGCGTCTGAACCACTGTGCCACGACGACAAGCTTAGGGCTCGGGAGCTCGCAAGCCCGACGTTCCGCGGCCCAGCAGCGTTCTCCCGCTAAACTGGTGGCATGCCCCCCGCTTCTGGAGGGGGCCATACGCCCTACGACAACGCGGGCGTACCTCGCAATTCCGACAGGGTGCACATACTTTGACATTTTCAGACCTGGGCATTGAGCAGGACATCGTCGACGCTCTCGCCTCCAAGGGCATTACCGAGCCCTTCCCCATTCAGAGCCAGACCATCCCCATGGGACTCGGCAAGCAGGACATCATCGGCCAGGCCAAGACCGGCACCGGCAAGACCTTCGGATTCGGTCTGCCGCTCATCCAGGCCCTCGGGCCAGACCCGGAGCCTGGCGTCAAGGCTCTCGTTGTTGTTCCCACGCGCGAGTTGTGCGTGCAGGTCGCCGAGGACCTCGTGCTCGCGACATCCAACCGCAACACCAAGGTCGCGGCGATCTACGGCGGTAAGGCCTACGAGGGCCAGATCGAGGAACTCAAGGCAGGGGCGCAGATCGTCGTCGGCACACCGGGCCGCCTGCTCGACCTCGCCAGCCAGCGACTGCTCTCCCTGTCTGACGTGCAGGTGATGGTGCTCGACGAGGCGGACAAGATGCTCGACCTCGGCTTCCTCGCCGACATCGAGAAGCTGTTCGCGCAGACACCTGCGACCCGCCACACCATGCTTTTCTCGGCCACCATGCCGGGGCCGATCGTCGCCCTCGCGCGTCGCTTCATGAACCGGCCCATCCACATCCGCGCGACGGACCCCGACGAGGGCCTCACACAGGCCAACATCAAGCACGTCATCTACCGTGCCCACAACCTCGACAAAGATGAGGTCATCGGCCGCATCCTCCAGGCCGAGGGTCGCGGCAAGACGGTCATCTTCACGCGTACCAAGCGTGCAGCAGCGCGACTCGTCGAGGAACTGAACGACCGCGGCTTCAATGCAGCAGCCGTGCACGGCGACCTCGGTCAGGAGCAGCGTGAGCGCGCCATGGCCGCCTTCAAGGCCGGCAAGAAGGACATCCTCATCGCCACGGATGTCGCGGCTCGCGGTATCGACGTCAACGACGTCACCCACGTGATCAACCACACGGTGCCCGACGACCACGACACGTACCTGCACCGCGCGGGACGTACCGGCCGCGCCGGCAAGACCGGAATCGCCGTAACGTTCGTCGACTGGGACGATATGCACAAGTGGGCGCTCATCAACCGTGCCCTCGAGATGGGTGTTCCGGAGCCGGTGGAGACGTACTCGTCGAGCCCGCACCTGTACACGGACCTGGACATCCCGGAGGGCACCAAGGGTCGCCTGCCCGGTGCACACGCGCCGAGCGTGAAGGACCCGTCATCCCGTCCCCCGCGCCAGGGTGGACGCAGCAGTTCGGGTGATCGCCCCCAGCGTCAGCGCACCGACGGGCCGCGAAAGGACAGCGCCGAGGGTGGCGGAACGCACGACGGTGCAGCACCGCGCCGCCGTCGCAACCGCACGCGCACGCGTCGCCCGAGCACGGGCGGCACCCCCACCGCGTAACACTTTGGGCAGGTTTCGAGACGCCGCCTCCGGCGGCTCCTCAACCAGCAGGACAGGAGTCACCTTGGTGGTTGAGTAGCCGCGGCGCAGCCCGGCGTCATCGAAACCACCACCCTGCGCAACACGGCGCAACACCCCACGCTGGGGGCGTGACATAGACTCAACGTTCTGCCATGCTCCTCGCATGACTGATACCGCACTTTCCCAGCCCCTGTACGGCGCCAGCTTCGGCCAGGCCGTGAGCCGATTCTTCAAGAAGTACGCCACCGTAAGCGGTCGCGCGAGCCGCAGCGAGTACTGGTGGGCGGCTCTGTTCAACGTTCTGGTGAGCGCCGTGTTCGCGATCATCCTGGTCATCGTGCTCTCGACCACGGGCGAGCAGACGAGCACGGGTGTTCGCGGCACTGGACCAGAGATCGCGGTGCTCGTCGTCTGGGGCATCGTCGTGCTCGGCCTGATCATTCCCCACATCGCCGTGACGGTTCGCCGCCTTCACGACGGCAACTTCACGGGTTGGCTCTACCTCCTGAACCTCATCCCGTCGGTTGGCGGCATCATCGTCTTCATCCTCGCGCTGCTTCCCTCGAACCCCGAGGGCGCCAAGTACGACCGCGCTGCCGGTATCTAGCGGAACGCGGGGCGGGTTCCCGACGCTCGAGCGATGAGTTTCTCGAGCACCTCCGGCGCGGTGGTGTTCTCGCCGAGACGGTTGGGTTTGCCCGCCCCGTGGTAGTCGCTCGCGCCCGTGATCTCGAGGCCGTAGCGGGCGGCGAGCTGGCGCAGGTCGCGCTTGCCCTCCTCGGTGTTGTCTCGGTGGTCGAGTTCGAGACCGAAGAGACCCTCGTCTGCCAGTTCGCGGATGACGGCATCCGACATCGGGCGATAGCGACCGTGGGTGGCCGGATGCGCGAGCACGGGCACACCGCCCGCCGCCACGATCATGCGCACCCCCTCGAGCGGTGAAGGTGCGTAGTACTTCTCGTAGTACCCGCTGCGCCAGTGCAGGATCGATTCGAACGCCGCGCTGCGATCGGGAACGTATCCTTTGCGCACGAGGGCGTCAGCAATGTGCGGTCGACCCAGGGTCGAGTCATCCGTCGCTTCGGCGAGAACGTCGTCCCACGTGAGGTCGTAGTCGGCGGCGATGCGTTCGACGATGCGCTCGGCGCGATGCAGTCGCCCCTCGCGGATGCGCGCCGTCTCGGCGATGATCGCCCCGTCGAGCGGGTCGAAAAGGTAGGCGAGCATGTGGACGCTCGCGGGACCGTAGTTGGTGCTGAGCTCCATGCCGGGGATGATGGTGATCCCCGTGCCTGCGGCCGTCTCAATCGCCTCGACCCAGCCCGCGGTGGAGTCGTGGTCGGTGATCGCGAGAGTCCCGATACCGGCTGCGACGGCCGCCCGGACGAGTTCGGCCGGAGTCTCGGTGCCATCGGATACCGCGCTGTGGGCGTGGAGGTCGATGGGAGTTCCCGGCATCCTGCCACTCTATTCGTCTAAGCTCATGCAGCCCCTCGCCCCGAGCCGGAACCTCACCCATGCCACGTTTCATCGCCGCGATCATCGTTGTGCTCGCTGCCGCGGTCGCGCTCGTCTTCGCGTGGCCGCAGCTCTTTGGGCTCGCATGGGCACCGGGCGTTGCCCAGGTTGTTGCGCTTCGTGCACTCGCGGCTGCCGGCGGACTCGTGCTCGCACTGGTGCTCACCGTGATAGCACTGCTGTGGGTGGGCGCTCGCCGCTTCCTGGCCAGCCTTGCTGTGATCGCACTCGCCTTCGCCGGCATCAACACGGCGGTGCTCGCCAGCCGCGGGTTCGGTGACATCTCGTTCCCCACGGCGGCCCCCGGTGACATCACAGTGCTCGCCTGGAACACCCTGGGCGACGAACCGGGAGCCGACACGATCGCACGCCTCGCCCTCGACAACAACGCCGACGTGCTCGCCCTCCCCGAAACGACCAACGAACTCGGCTTGGAGATTGCCGCCATCATGAAGGCGGAGGGCCGCCCCATGTGGGTGCACACGGTCGCCTACGACGAGGTGTCCAAGGCACGATCCACGACTCTCCTCATCAGCGCCGACCTCGGCGAGTACAACGTCGACACGCAAGCGGAGACGACCGCGGTACTCCCCTCCGTGGTCGCGACCCCCATCGACGGCGACGGCCCCACCTTCGTTGCGGTACACACGGTCGCCCCGCTCCCGCCCATGGAGGTCACCTGGCAGGCTGACCTCCGCTGGGTCGCACAAACCTGCGCCGAGGGTGAGGTCATCATGGCGGGCGACTTCAACGCCACCCTCGACCACTTCTCCGGCATGCCCCGCAGCGACGGTGGTGACCTCGGCACGTGTCGGGACGCGGCGGATGCCACGGACAACGCCGCGGTGGGCACCTGGCCTTCCCGCCTCCCCGCACTCCTCGGTGCCCCCATCGACCACGTCATGGCCTCGCCGCAGTGGACGGCGACCGGGATGCGCGTCATCGAGTCGGAGGACGCCGCGGGCAGCGACCACCGCCCCGTACTCGTGCAGTACACGCCGACGACCTGAGGTAGCCCGCCCACTCCGGGGGACAATAGGGGCATGTCCGACACCTCGACACCCGCCCGCGCGACAGCCAACCGTTCCACGACCCCACGGTCGGAGACGTTCGCCCAGTACATCTCGTCGCAGTGGGCGGACCGGGTGGAGGAGGTGCCGGAGCTCCGACCGCTCGCGGCAGCCGCGGCCCGGCGCCGCGAGCGCATCTCGGCGTTGCATCCGGGCGCTCGCCTCATCATTCCGGCAGGCGGGCCGAAGCAGCGCTCCAACGACACGGATTACCCGTTCCGTGCGCACTCCGCCTTCGCGCACCTCACCGGCTGGGGCGCCGATTCGGTACCTGGTGCCGTGCTGGTGATGGAACCGAGTGGTGACGGGCATGACAGCACGCTCTACTTCCGTGAGGCCGCCGGTCGCGACACCGACGAGTTCTACGCGAACTCCGACATCGGCGAATTCTGGACGGGATCTCGCCCGTCATTGGTTCATGTGTCGGCCGAACTGGGACTCGAAACGCGAGCCATTGGCGAACTGGCGACCGTGCTCGAGACGACGGATGCCACAACCCGCATCGTGCGCGAAGCCGACCGTGACCTCACCGACCAGGTCGATGCCCGACGCTTCGATGCCACCGATGTGGATGCCGCGTTCGACGCCGACCTCGAACGAGACCTCAGCGAACTGCGCCTCGTGAAGGACGAGCTGGAGATCGCCGAGCTGCGGGCCGCCGTCGCCGCCACCAAACACGGCTTCGACGATGTCATCGCCGACCTCCCCGAGGTCATCGCGCATTCGCGAGGCGAGCGACTCGTCGAGGGCACCTTCAACCGCCGGGCGCGGGCCGAAGGCAACACGGTGGGGTACGACACGATCGCAGCCTCGGGACCGCACGCGTGCATCCTGCACTGGACACGCAACGACGGACCGGTTGTGCCAGGAGACCTCATCCTCATCGATGCGGGCATCGAACTGGAGAGCTACTACACCGCGGATATCACCCGCACGCTGCCGGTGTCCGGCCGCTTCACGGCGATCCAGCGCCAGATCTACGAAGCGGTGCTGGACGCGGCCGATGCAGCCTTCTCGATCGTTCGGCCGGGCATCCGGTTCCGCGAGATCCACGCCGCGGCGATGGCGGTGATCGCCGAGCGCACCGCCGAGTGGGGTCTGCTGCCGGTGACCGCCGAGGAGTCGCTGCAGCCCGATCACCAGTACCACCGCCGCTACATGGTGCACGGAACGTCCCATCACCTGGGACTCGACGTACACGATTGCGCGCAGGCCCGCCGCGAGCTCTACCTCGACGGGGTGCTCGAGGAGGGCATGGTGTTCACGATCGAGCCGGGGCTGTACTTCCAGCCCGACGACCTGAGCGTTCCGGAGATCTACCGCGGCATCGGGGTGCGCATCGAGGACAACATCCTGGTGACGGCGGATGGCGCGGAGAACCTCTCGGCGGGCATCCCCCGCACCGCCGACGACGTGGAGGCCTGGCTCCGCCGCTGACGGCCACGGCCCGCGCACCGGCACCACATTCCAAGCTCCCGAGAGGTTTTTTGACTCTTTTCCGGAGCTTTTGGCGTCACATCACACTGGTTACAGGATCTGGGCCGATTTCGGCCCAACCCTCCGGAAAAGTGCTCGATAGCTCGAGAGGGAGCGGCGGTTGGGGGCTCCGCGAGTGGCGCGAGCCCGAGCATCCGCCCCGCATCCCAAATGCAGGAGATGTGCCCGCCTACCGCGCGGCAACGGGCACGTAGGTACCGGATGCCACGAATCTCCTGCATTTGGCATAGCCCGGGTGGCGGGGTACCGACCCCAACGGCGCGCTAGTCCTGGCGGGGGTGCTCCGCGAGGGTCTGCTGCGCCTTGGCGGTGAGCTCCGGCGAGATGATGATCTGGTAGTTCGACGCGAGCACCTGGTGTGTGGAGGTGAAGTCGCGACGGCGTCGGGTGACCGCGTAGCTGACGATGCCAAAGATCATGCCGAATCCGGCACCGATGAGCAGCGCCGCACCCACGATGGAGAAGGACTGCGGCGAGGGCGGCGAGAAGATCGACAGCACGAGGCCGAAGAAGAGTCCCAGCCACGCTCCGGAGGCCGCACCGGCGAGCGCCGCACGGCCGTAGGTGAGCTTGCCGGTGACGTGCTCGACCGTCTTCAGGTCGTTGCCGACGATGCTCAGGTCTTTGACGTCGAACTCGGCTTTCGAGAGCCTGTCCACCACGGATTGCGCCTCGGCGTAGGTCTCGTAGGTACCGAGAACGTCACCCTTGGGGAGGGCCGGAGTAAGGGGCTTGCGACCGAAGCCGCTCGGTGTGCTCACGGAGGCATTCTCCCACGCGGGAGTAGGGTTTATGCGTGAGTACGACGAGAGCTTTCGCCGCCCGGCTGGTGGGTTGCTCCGTTTTCGACCCCAACGGCGACAAGGTCGGCAAGGTCCGCGACATCCTCGTCGTCAATCGCGCTAAGGCTTCGCCTCGTGTCGTCGGCATGATCGTGGAGGTGCCCGGCAAGCGCCGCGTCTTCTTGTCGATCGGTCGCATCACGAGCATCGGTTCGGGCCAGATCATCACGACGGGCCTCATCAACCTGCGCCGTTTCGAGCAGCGCGGTGGTGAGGTGCGTGTCATCGCCGAGTTGCTCGGTCGCCGCGTGAGCCTCGCCGACGGTTCCGGCACGGCCCAGATTGAGGATGTCGCGATCGAGGAGGTCGGCCTCGGCGACTGGGAGATCGGTCAGGTCTTTCTCCGCCGCCCCCGCACCGGCCCGTCGCCGTTCGGCAAGGGCGCGACCGTGTTCGCGTCGTGGTCGGAGATCGCGGATGACACAGCCCCGGGTGAGGCGCAGTCCGCCACCCAGCTCGTGGCGAGCTTCGCGGACCTCCTGCCCGCCGACCTCGCCAACGTCATGCTCGACCTCCCGGAAACCCGCATGATCGAGGTCGCCGAGGAACTCTCCGACGACCGTCTCGCCGACGTGCTGGAGGAGATGCCCGAGGCTGAGCAGGTGGACATCCTCGCCCACCTCGATGATGAGCGCGCCGCCGACGTGCTCGACCAGATGCAACCGGATGACGCGGCCGACCTCATCGCGCAGCTCTCCAGTGAGCGCGGCGAGGCCCTGCTCGACCTCATGGAGCCCGAAGAGGCCGAGGATGTGCGCTTCCTCCTCACCTACGCCCCCGATACGGCGGGTGGCCTCATGACGAACGAGCCCATCATCGTCTCTTCCGACGCGACGGTCGCCGAGGGTCTCGCCCTCATCCGCCGCCACGAGTTGGCGCCGGCGCTCGGTGCTGCCGTGTGCGTCACCCTGCCGCCGTACGAGGCACCGACGGGCCGATTCCTCGGGATCGTGCACTTCCAGCGGATGCTGCGCTACCCGCCGAGCGAACGCCTCGGCACCCTCATCGATGCCACCCTCGAGCCGGTTCACGCGGATACGAGCGCGGCGGAGGTGTCGCGCATCCTCGCGAGCTACAACCTGGTCTCGGTTCCCGTCGTCGACGAGAACCACCGTCTGGTCGGGGTGGTGACCATTGACGATGTCCTCGACTACCTCCTGCCGGACGACTGGCGAAGTACCAACGACGAACCCGAGTTGCAACCGACGACGACAGCATCCGTACCCGTGAAGGGAAGGAGGACCCGCAATGGCACGCGTTAGCCGAAACGACAATCGACTCGACTCCCCGAAGGGCCTGCGTTCAGCCCTCCCCCGCTTCGAAAGCCGCGACCGAACGGGTCGATTCTCGGAGGCTTTCGCGCGCGCGATGGGCACCCCGTGGTTCCTCATCGGCCTGACGGTGTTCGTGACCGTGTGGCTCGTCTACAACTCGGTGGCTCCGCTCGAGTACCAGTTCGACCCGCGGCTCACCAACTTCACGCTCCTGACGCTCATCCTCTCCCTGCAGGCGTCGTATGCCGCGCCGCTCATCCTGTTGGCACAGAACCGGCAGGATGACCGCGACCGTGTGCAGATCGAGCAGGATCGTCAGCGCGCCGAGCGCAACCTCAACGACACCGAGTACCTCGCGCGCGAGGTGGTGGCGCTGCGCCTCGCCGTGAAGGATCTGGCCAGCAAGGACTTCTTGCGCGCCGAACTGCGCTCGCTGCTTGAGGAGCTCGACAAGGCAAAGTCCGACGAAGCGGATGCCGTCAAGGATGCCCCGCAGAAGGACACCGCCGGGTGACCGATCGTTCGCGCCTGATCCACGCGGCGCTCTCCCGCGTCGTCGACCCCGAGATCCGTAAACCCATCACCGAGCTCGACATGGTCGGTGCTATCGAGGTGGCGGGGAGCACGGCATCCGTCGATCTGAAGCTCACGATTGTGGGCTGCCCTGCCGCCGACACGATCGAGCGTGATGTGCGCGCTGCCGTGCTCGGCGTGGAAGGCATCGAGGCGATCGACCTCACCGTGGGTGTCATGAGTCGCGAGCAACGCGACGCCCTGACCGCCCGACTGAAGGGCAATCGAACGTCGGCGTTCGGACCCGATTCCCTCACGCGGGTCGTGTGCGTCACGAGCGGCAAGGGCGGCGTCGGCAAGTCGTCGCTCACCGCGGGGCTCGCGGTGTCGCTCGCGCAGAGCGGTTTGCGGGTCGGGCTCATGGATGCCGATGTCTTCGGTTTCTCGATCCCCGGGCTGCTCGGCATCCCGCACGCCAAGCCCACCCGCGTCGGTGAGCTCATCCTGCCCCCCGTCGCTCACGGCGTGAAGGTGATCTCGATCGGCATGTTCACGGAGCCCGGTACCGCTGTGTCATGGCGCGGACCGATGCTGCACCGCACGATGCAGCAGTTCTTGACCGATGTCTTTTTCGGCGACCTTGACGTCTTGCTCATCGACCTGCCGCCCGGCACGGGCGATGTGGCAATCTCGCTCGGGCAATTGCTGCCGCAAGCGGAGGTTCTCGTGGTGACGACACCGCAGGCCGCTGCGGCCGACGTCGCCGAACGTAGTGCGATCGTGGCCCGTCAGACCGGCCAGACGGTGATCGGCGTCGTCGAGAACATGGCGGGTCTGGTGCAACCGGACGGCTCTGTGCTCGATGTTTTCGGTGCGGGTGGTGGAGAGGCGGTCGCGTCGCGGCTGGACGTTCCGCTCCTGGGGTCGATTCCGCTGAGTGTTGCCCTGCGCGAGGGCGGGGACTCAGGGATGCCCGTGGTGCTGGCGAACCCCGACGACCCCGCCGCGCGGGCGATCACCGAGCTGGCCGCGACCGTCGCTGGGCGTGGTCGCGGCCTCGCGGGGCGCAAGCTCGGGCTGAGCGTCACCTAGCCGTTAGCGCACCCACCGGCGGGTCGGTACGGGTCCGTATCCATCGCGGGAGACGGAGCGGATGACGGCGACGATCGCCGTGGCGGATAGGGCTGCGAGAAGGATCATGGTGAAAGTCATGTATCCATTTGACGCCGTCCCAAACTTAAGAACAAGCTCGTATTACTGAACTGACGATGTAGTTTAGCTACATGGACATCAGGCGCTTGGAGTTGCTCCGTGAGCTGGCCGACCGTGGCTCGGTGACCGCGGTCGCACGGGCCACACATCGCACGGCATCCGCGGTGTCGCAGCAGCTCAAGGTGCTCGAGCGCGAGGCCGGTGTGCCGCTCACGGAGCGCTCGGGGAGGGGCATCCATCTCACCGCCGCCGGACGCGAACTCGCCCGCACGGCGACCGATGTGGCGATCGCCATCGAGCGGGCGGAGGCGGTGTGGGAGGACTTCCGATCCCAGCCGCGGGGAGAAGTGACGCTGGCAACCTTTCCCTCGGGTGGCCAGATGCTGCTGCCCGGCCTTCTGACCGCGGTGGATGCCCTGCCCGGTCTCACCCTGGCGTGCAGCGATCTCGATCATTTCCTCGACGAGCCCGAAGATCTCACCGCCGACTTCGACGTCGTGGTGATCGACTCCCCCGACCTGCAGCCCGAGTGGACACACAAACGTCTGAGTGTGACGGAGCTCATGTGGGAGCCGCTCGACGTCGCTCTGCCCGAGAATCATCCGCTGGGCTCGAAGCGCGCGCTGAAGCCCGGAGACCTCACCGACGAGACCTGGATCGGAGTGCCAGCGGGTCTCCCCTTCGATCGAATCCTGCGCGACATCGAAGCCGCGAACGGAACCCCCGCGCGCATTGCCCAGCGCATTGCCGACAACGGTGTTGTGGAGGCGCTCGTCGCGGCCGGGCACGGCATCGCGATCCTTCCCCGTTTCACAACCCGCGACCGCGAGAACGGGCTCATCACGCGGCCGCTGGAGGGCATCCGTTCGCGTCGTCTCATCTCGGCTCTCACCCGGCCGGACCGCGCGGAGCGACCCTCTGTTCGTGCCGTTGTGAGAGCGCTCAGCGATATCGCGTCGCGGTTCGCGCGCGATCACGCCACCGGATGACCCTCCCCCGAGTTTCTCGGGCGCGCGGGCGTACTCTGTCCCCATGACTGACACCGCCGTTGCTTCCGCCTACGACGATCTGACCGCCGACCTCGTGGCGACCTCGGGCGAGACCGTGACCGTGATCGCCCCCTTCACGGGCGAGCCCCTCGTCGAGTTGCCGCAGTCGTCTGAGACGGATGTCGCGTCGGCCGCCGAGGCGGCGCGGGAGGCGCAGGTCGCATGGTTCGCGGCCGGTGCTGCGTACCGTCGAGAGGTACTGCTGCGCGGCCACGATCTGCTCCTCGAGCGTCGCCGAACCCTGCTCGACCTCAACCAGCTCGAGACCGGCAAGACCCGTGCTCAGGCGTTCGAGGAGGTTGTGCAGGCCGCCAACACCGCGCGATACGTGGCTCTCACGGCGCCCGCCCTGCTCCGCCCGCAGCGGCGCAAGGGTGTGCTGCCGGTCGTCACACGCGCGAGCGTCGACTACGTGCCGAAGGGCGTGATCGGCATCATCACACCCTGGAACTACCCCGTGTCGCTCGCCGGGATGGACGTGCTCCCCGCACTCGCGGCAGGCAACGCCGTCGTGCAGAAGGCCGACAACCAGGCGGCACTGAGCGTTCTCGCGCTGCGGCGTGCGTTCGTCGACGCCGGAGTACCGGAAGCGCTGTGGAGCGTGGTCGCGGGGCCTGGGGACACGGTGGGTAACGCTGTGGTCGATGTGTCCGACTATGTGTGTTTCACCGGTTCTACGGCGACGGGACGCAAGGTCGCGGAGCGTGCTGCGCGGGCTTTGCACGGGGCATCCCTCGAACTGGGCGGCAAGAACCCCATCATCGTGCTCGACGACGCGGACCTCGAGAAGGCCGCCGCGGGTGTCGCCTTCGGCGCGTTCAGCGCGCTCGGCCAGCTGTGCGTCTCGATGGAGCGCGTGTATGTGGAGAGGGGCATCGCCGACGCCTTCATCCCGCTGCTCGTCGAACGCGTGAAGGCGCTGCACCAGGGCCCCGCGCTCGACTACAGCACGGATGTCGGCTCCCTCACCTCCGCGGCACAGCTCGAGCGCGTCGAGGCACACGTGTCCGACGCGGTCTCGAAGGGCGCGACGGTGCTGGCCGGCGGCACGCGCCGCGAGGACCTCGGCCCGTTCTTCTACGAGCCGACGGTGCTCACGGATGTCACGCCCGACATGTCGTGCTTCGCTGGCGAGACCTTCGGCCCTGTGCTGTCGGTGTACATCGTGGACGACGAGGATGACGCGATCCGACGCGCAAACGACTCCGAGTACGGCCTCAACGCGTCCGTCTTCAGCCGATCCCTCACGCGTGCCCACGCCGTCGCGCGACAGCTGGACGCGGGCATCGTGAACCTCAACGAGCCCTACCGCGCCGCCTTCGGCAGCGTGGATGCACCGATGGGCGGCATGAAGGCATCAGGCCTCGGTCGGAGAAACGGGCCGGAGGGGATCCTCCGCTTCGTCGACACCCGCACGATCGGGGAGGCGACCGTGCTGTTCCAGATGCCGCGCACCGGCCGCGAGATGGAGCAGCTACTACCCGTGGTGATGACGCTGCTCAAGACGATGCGCACCCTCCGCTTGCGCTGACCTCCCGCCAACGGCGCGAAACTCCCGATAATCCCGTAATGCGCCACGCCAGAGCGGGATTTTCGGCGCACTCGATACGCCGAAGGCAGCTACTCAGGTCTCGGACTCTGCACGGAGGCAATCAACTCTCGGATGACTGAGGTGTCGTACCCGTACCTTCGCTTTGCCACCCACGCATCAACCTCACGCACCGACGCGTCGAGCAACTGCTCCAGCGCCTCTACCGCGCTCGGCGGGCAGACTTGGGGAAGCCCGATCTGGACTTTGAGCCAATGATCGCGTTTTCGAAAGTATCCCGTGCGAACGCCCTCGAACTCCGGCCTCCACAGGTCACGCCAATATGGACCTCAAAGTTGACCTTCAGCTCAGAAGCCGAGACCTCGTCGCCGCGGCTGTCACGATTCGCAACTAGTCGGGTCCGCACATCGTGTGTCGCTTGCTTCCAACATTCAGCGTCGGCCGTCGTCCCGCCAATGATGGTCCCGATGGAAACTACCGGTATTTGCTCATTACTCACTTGAAGTCCCAGGTAGTCGTCACTCCTTAAGTTTTCGCCGTTGCGTCGTGAGCCATCGTGGCGCGATCCAGTACTCGGGGCGGAGCGGTGTGAGATTCGCGAGCTCGCTTGCGTCCTCTGCCGTGAGGGGCGCCCTCTGCAGACCAAGCGCATCGCTGAGGTGATCGTCCAGCCATCTGTAACTTACAAGCCCCCAGGAGCCACACCGCTCCACGTCCGCAGGGACAGGAATCTTGTCCCGCCGATCGTCGACGTAACTCCGCTTGGGAGCGTCCCAGTAGCACGGATCGACTACATAGTCGTCTGAACTTACTTCGCTTGTGCCCGCGGCCTGAAAGTACCCCTTCGTCCACGGCATCCGATTGATGAACACGGGCGGCATTGCAAGTCCCTGGGGAGAGAACTGCGAAACGTCAGGCGTGGGCTCGTCGGAGACCACGTTGTAGATGTAGATGAGGTAGCAGTTTGGCATGGGCGCCGCAGCCAGGTCGTGTTCGTCCCCCATCACCCGACCAAACAAGTACCCCACCTGGGGCATCAACAACGTGAAGACGTCACCAGTGCTCGGCACCTTACGCGAGCCCCTCAACTTCGCCAGATTTGTTTCTTGCTCGGTCACGGTAATCCATTCTGCTTGAGCCAGTTCTGACCCCAGGCAACAGCATCGTCGTAGTAGGAATGCTTCGGGGAAATACTGTTAATGATGTTGTCATAGTTGTTCGACACGATCATTGCTTGCTCGACTGCGCGAGCTTCGCCTCGCGTGAGACCGCTCCCCATCACTGTCAGTTCGTCGAAGCGAGTCCCATGCTCCGACGTTCGCCGGACAACATTGTTCGTGATTCCAACGTAAATGTCCTCTCCGCCTTTCACGCCCTGATAGACGCTGTTGTTCGCTGGCCCGCCAGCGAGTTGACTCGGAAGCTTCGGTGCGGGCCGAGCGACGGCCGACTTGACGCTCGAAATCGCTGTGTTAACTCCGGACCGAATTGAACTTGAGGCCGAGGAAACAGCTTGTGTCACGAGTCCATCGAGCTGTTTCGCCACAGTCGGTAGAACCTTGCCCAGTGCGCCGCCGACGCCGGGTATGGCTCCTCCGATGGCACCTCCCAGTACCGCCTGGCCGAGGCCTTCGGCGCTCTTCTCGCCACTTGGAGGCCGTAGGTGACTGCGGCGCCCGCTGCTCCGGCGGCGATTCCGACACCGATGATGACCGCGCCACACACTCCGAAAGTGACGGCGGTGCAACCGACCGCCCCAACTACGGCAGCGGTGAGGGCAATCGTGACGGCAATTCCGGCAGCCATGGCGCCGACGTCTTGCCAGGTGTCACCGGACCAGGTGAATGGGTTCCACCACTGCGGCTCCCCGCCGCCTTCACCACCGCCGCTGCCGTTACCCGGGGAACCCGGCGCATCCGAACCACCGCCCCCGCCGTCGCCGCCACCGCCCTTGAGGCTCTCGTGGTACTTCTTCCAGCTGTCGGTGTAGTGATCGCACGCCTTCTTATCCATTGGCGTGTAACAAAGACCCGACGCGTCAGCGTTAGCGACAGGATTGTTCGCTGCGTACGAGTACCCGTTGTTCTGCTGCGGATTCATCGGCGCCAACACCGGATCAACAGAGATGAACCGTCCCCGTGCCGGGTCGTATTCGCGTGCCCCCAACCTGGTCAGCCCAGTCGTGTCGGACTCGGGTGCGTTCAAATACCCGTGGCTGGACGGCCACGGCGTGCTGAACGATGACGGGTTCGTCGACACACCGAACGGGTCCGTGTGACGCCTGGTCGCAGCACCCGTGGTGGCATCAATGGACACTTTGGACGTGCCCACAACATCCATCGACAACCACCGCAGCGTGAACCCGGAAACACCAGCAGTCGCCTCCCGCTCAGCCACCGTCTGCCCGGCAATCGAATACGTGCGCAACGCCGACACCGTCGACGACCCCGCAGGAATATTCAGCTCAGTCGACCCCAAATACAGAGTCGTCCCCTCAACACTGTCCTGCCGCAACAACAGACCACCACTAGCGGAGTAGACATTGTCCTGCTCCTCGGATGTGTCGGTCTCGATCTTCTCCAACCGGTTCTGCGCATCCCACGTCAACGACAGATTGTCGCTCTCGACCAGATTGCCGGACTCGTCGTACGTGAACGCTTGCGCCGTCGGGGCACCCCCATCCACCGACGTGGAAATACCCGTCAAAGTGTGCGGCTGATCACCCGTAGTCGGGTAGCTGTACGTGTCCACCGTGTCGACACCAGCACCACCGGAGTAATGATCGATGAGCTCCTCACGGTTACCCGTGACCGGATCAACCGACCAACTCTTCCAATAGGGCGCCGCCGAACCCAACGTCGTCGGAGTAGGAGTTGCATAACAATACGGATAACCAGCAGTCCACGCCTGCGTGAGATTCTGCAAGTAGTCGCACAGACGTCACTGCATCTCACTAGAGCTGTCAAGGCACTCGGCACAGTGCAGTCAACCGCGAGGACGTCGGCCCGTTCTTCTACGAGCCGACGGTGCTCACGGATGTCACGCCCGACATGTCGTGCTTCGCCGGCGAGACCTTCGGCCCCGTGCTGTCGGTGTACATCGTGGACGACGAGGATGACGCGATCCGACGCGCCAACGACTCCGAGTACGGCCTCAACGCGTCCGTCTTCAGCCGATCCCTCACGCGCGGCCGCGCCGTCGCGCGACAGCTGGACGCGGGCATCGTGAACCTCAACGAGCCCTACCGCGCCGCCTTCGGCAGTGTGGATGCACCGATGGGCGGTATGAAGGCATCAGGTCTCGGCCGGAGAAACGGGCCGGAGGGCATCCTCCGCTTCGTCGACACCCGCACGATCGGCGAGGCGACGGTGCTGTTCCAGCTGCCGCGCACCGGCCGCGAGATGGAGCAGCTGCTCCCGGTGGTGATGACGCTGCTGAAGACGATGCGCACGCTGCGCTTGCGCTGAGCTCCCTAATCACGCTCACCGCGTCATGTCGCGGGAGACGACGCCCTCGGTACAAGCCCGCCAAACTTATACGGATGAGTGCCCTGTTCTCCGCTGAGCGCCGGCCTGACCTCAGTACCTCGACCGCATCTTCGATCCCCATCACGGCGGCCCCGACTAGCTTCGCTAGGTGGTTGGGAAAGTTGTCAGTTGGTCGTTTAGCGACACCTGTTCGCCGATGTCGATGACGAGTCGGCCGTGGAGCTCGAACGACTTCGACACCACCTCCACCTGCGCACCTACCGCCAACTCACGGACGTGGAGCTTGACAACCTTGTAGCGCACCAAGACAGCTCGATCCTCGCGGTCACGCCAGCGAATGTACACATACTCGGCAAACTGGTCCCAGCCGACATAGACGATCGAACCGTCTCCAGCAACGAACTCGACTGAGGCATCCCACGGTTCATCCCCGTACTCGAACGCGACTCCCATTGCGTCCAGTACATATCGGTCCGGCAAGATGACTTCTGTTACCACCGTTCACCCCACTACAAGTTCTTACCCACGCTCTAATCATGGCTTGTGCCGCAGCTTTCTAGCTTTCTCAAGCGGATTCGGTGGGAGACTTCGTGGCCCCAATCAGCGCGCAAGGTCGGCGAGCCCAGAATGCGCAAGCCGATCGAGGTCCGCCGACCGCCGGACATGAAACCGGATATGCGCGAGAACCAGCCTGCTCATTCTGGGCCGAACTCGCTCCGACTTCCACAACATCGTCGGTGGAGCGATTCTCCACAAATTGTTTAGGCGCTGAACATTGAAAGTGTTTATCGCCTAAATTACGATCGTGAATGCGCGCGACGTCAACCGACGAATCGAGGAGCGAGGTGGTGTCGTACTCCGACAGAAGGGGTCACACCGCTTCTACCGCGTCGAGGTTGATGGAGCGATTGCGCATACGACGGTTCCACAACACGCTGGCGACATCCCGAAAGGATTACTCGCCAAGATCCAGCGGGACATGGAGCCTGCACTCGGGAAGGGATGGCTGCGGTGAAGTACACGGTGGTAGTGACCCGCGAAGGAACCTCGTGGATAGCCGAAGTTGTAAACCTCTCCGGCGCGCATACCTATGCGGGCAATCTCGCCGCGCTCGATGCCGCAGTGCGTGAAGTCATCGCACTCGTGGCAGACCTACCGGACGATGCGCCGTTCGACGTGGAGTATTCGTTCGAGGGCGTGGACGATCGATTCGTTGACGCCGCGCAACTCGGAGCCCGCCGCGCGCAGGCAGAAATCGAGCGCGCTACCCTCGCCGACTCCGCAGCTCACACAGCCGCTGCACTCGCCGCCGCTGGATACTCCCAGCGCGATATTGCTTGGCTGCTCCGCATGACCGTGGGCAGGGTGTCCCAAATACTGTCGGAGCACGCCGCGTAGCGAACCCCTACGTAGCCTCCGCGTCGAACGGGGCCGCCTCGGCCTCACGCAGCTTGCGCTGACGCTGCGCGTACGCGGACTCGCGCGGGGCGCGCACGACGGGTTTCGGTTCGTCCTCCTCGACGAGGGCGTCGCGGATGATGCGGCGCGGGTCGTACTGGCGGGGGTCGAGCTTCTTCCAGTCGATGTCGTCGAAGTCGGGGCCCATCTCGTCGCGCATACGCTCCTTGGCTCCGTTAGCCATGTTGCGGAGGTTTCGGACGAGTCGAGCGAGCTGTGACGCGTAGTAGGGCAGACGCTCAGGCCCGAGCAGAAAGACAGCGATGATCCCGATGATCAGCAGTTTGTCGAAGGTCAGGCCGAAGGACACTCGATCAGGATAGCCGCCGCGGCTGCGTGCGCCCTCTACAGTGGTCGGGAAGGAGAACCGCACCTGTGTCAGACAAGAAGCTGAGCCTGAAGTTCGCCGAGGATTCCATCATCGAACCCGAGGTGATCGCTGCCGCGCGCACGCACTCCCTCGAGTTGGGTGTGGAGCCCGTCACCCCCGCCGTCGGGTCGCACCTTGCGCTGCTCGCCGCGGCGACCGGGGCGAAGACCATCATCGAGGTGGGCACGGGTGTCGGCGTGAGCGGCCTGTGGTTGCTGCGCGGAGCACCGGATGCCGTACTCACGACCATCGACATCGAGGTCGACCACCAGCAGTCGGCGCGCCAGGCGTTCGCGGACGCCGGCATCGCGGCCAAGCAGACGCGACTGATCACCGGCCGGGCATCCGACGTACTCCCCCGCATGAATGAGGGCAGCTACGACATCGCCTTCATCGACGCAGACTCCGCATCGATTCTCGACTACGTGCAGCACGGGCTGCGGATGGTGCGCACCGGCGGCACCGTGATCGTCGCGCACGCGCTGTGGCGCGGGCGTGTGGCCGACCCGGCTCAGCGTGATGAGACGGTGGCGAACTTCCGGCTGCTGCTCAAGGAGACCCTGGCATCGGACGCGGTGCTGAGCGCCCTGTCACCTGTCGGTGATGGGCTGTTGATGCTCACGAAGGTGGGCGAGTAACGCTCGCCCCGGCGGCTCAGGAGGCCGACACAACTCCGGCGAGTGCGTCGTGAAGCTCCTTGGCCTCGGCGTCGTTCACCGAGACAACAAGACGACCGCCGCCCTCAAGCGGAACACGAACGATGATGAGGCGACCCTCCTTGACAGCCTCCATCGGTCCGTCACCGGTCCTCGGCTTCATGGCTGCCATGAACTGTCCCCTTTCGATGGTTACTCAACCATTATCCCGCATCCCGCGGACATCATTAAATCGTGTGAACGATCACGGCGGCGTCCAGTCGGAGCCGTCCACCCACCACGCCATGTACACCCACGCGACCTGGCCGAGGATGAACAGCACAACGATGCTCACGCGATAGACCGGCGACCGCGGCGCTGCGACGGCCCCGAGAGCCGGAAACAAGGGCAGGAGCAGGCGTAACGTGCTCGACTGCGGAAAGAACACCGCAAGCAGGTAGAGGCTGTAACTGACGAGCCAAAACCGGATGTCCACCCCGAGGCGACGCATGGCGGGCAAGAACAACGCTGCCCCGACCAGCACGAGCAGAAGCACAAGCGCGACGATGAGCAACCACGGCGGGATGCCCCACCACGAAGCCCACCACTCGGCGGCACGGAACCACGGCGTAAACGGCACGAGCTCGTCGTAGCCGATGTAGGCGGAACGCCACGCGAGTTCCGTCTCCAGATACGCCATGGGCCGGCCCGTGACGATGCCGGCAATCACGAGCCACGCGACGCCCGATGCGGCGCTCACGAGACCGGCAGCACACGCGAGAATCCGCTCCCGCCACGGGAACGGCTCTCGCCCGCGGCGATCCATCCACCACCGGTAGCTCACGTGCAGCAGGAGCGTGAGGGCGAAGGCGAGCCCACTCGGGCGCGTGAAGGCCATCACGACGATCACCGGGATGAGGAGCGCGTAGCGCCGCTCGACGAGGAGCAGGAGAGCCAGCATCAGCAGGAAGGCGTGCATCGACTCCGCATACGCGACCTGCAGGATAGGCGAAACGGGCGCAACACAGAACAGCACCACGGCAAAGAGCGCCGAGCCCGGCGGCAAAAACTTCGCCATGAGCCGGTAGAAGACGAGCGCCGCACCCAGCGCGAACGCGACAGAGACGAAGACCGCGACGACGCCGAAATCGGCTCCCGGCAGTAGGAACAGCCGCACGATCGAGGGGTAGGCGGGCATAAACGCCCACGCGCTCTCGCCCACGTGCCCGTCCGCGGTCATGGGCAAGCTGCTCGGGTATCCGGTGGCGGCGATGATGAAATACCAGTGGCCGTCCCAGATGCGGGCGAAATCGAAGTACCCGGGCGAGGCGCCCGTCCACGCATTCGGTTGCTGGATGCTGGCGAACCAGAGCAGGATGCCCGTCGAGATGACTCGCGAGACAGCGAACACCACAACCACCCGCAGCCACCACGGGCTCAGCCGATAGCGCACACGCAGCGCCACCGACATCGGGGAACGGCTCAGTGTGTGCCCAGCCACGCCCGCAGGCCCTGCTCGCACGCGATGATCTCCGCGATGTTCACGCGCTCGTCGTCGGCGTGGGCGCGAAGAGGGTCGCCGGGGCCGTAGTTGACGGCGGGCACTCCGTGGGCGGAGAAGCGGGCGACATCCGTCCAGCCGTATTTGGGGTGGGCGACGCCGCCGACCGCAGCGAGGAAGTCCTGCGCGAGCGGCTCGTCGAGCCCGGGCCTGGCACCCTCGGCGAGGTCGGTCACCGTGAGCTCGTAGCCGTCGAAGAGTTCGCGCAGGTGTGCGATGGCTTGCTCACCGGAGCGGCTCGGCGCGAAACGGTAGTTGATGGTCACCACGGCCTGGTCGGGGATGACGTTGCCCGCAACACCCCCGGTGATCGCCACCGCGTTGAGCCCCTCGCGGTACACGAGGCCGTCGACCTCGAGTTGTTCGGGCTCGTAGTCCTTGAGGATGCGCAGCACCTCCGCCGCGTCGTGGATGGCGTTGTGGCCCACCCACGAGCGCGCCGAGTGCGCGCGGATGCCCGACAGTCGCACCTCGACGCGGGCCGTGCCGTTGCATCCGCCCTCCACGGTGGCGCTTGTCGGCTCGCCGAGGATCGCGAAGTCGCCGGCGAGCAGCTCCGGTCGCGTGCGAGCGAGACGGCCGAGCCCGTTGAGGTCGCTCGAGACCTCCTCGTTGTCGTAGAAGATCCACGTGAGGTCGACGGGCGGTTCGCTGAGGTCGGCGGCGAGCACAAGCGCAACGGCGACACCCGCCTTCATGTCGACGGTTCCGCGGCCGATGAGCTCGTCGCCCTCGCGACGCACGGGGAGGTTCGCGTTGACGGGCACGGTGTCGATGTGGCCGGCGATCACAACACGGGATGCCCGGCCGAGGTTCGTGCGGGCGACGACCGCATCACCGTCCCGAATGACCTCCAGGTGCGGGTAGATCGCGAGGCTCGCCTCGATCGCGTCGGCGATGGCGGCCTCGTTGCCCGACACCGATTCGATGTCGCACAGGGCAACCGTGAGGTCGACGGCAGACCCGGCAAGGTCGAGCACGGGCAGGTCTGAGTCGCGGGCAGGCACCATGCCAGTTTAGGTAGCCTGAGAGTCATGAGCTCTCGCACTGCATGGGGATACGGTCTGGTCACGGTTTCGACGAGCGGGGTGGCACTCGACACGTGGTTCCCGGCCCCGAAGCTCGGCTCGCTGCCCGAGGGAACCGACCCGTACATTGCCCCCGCCGAATTCGAGGACCTCATCGGGTCGGACACCCGTCGCGCCGTTGAGCTTCGCTTCGAGACGGTGGAGATCGACCTGGATGCTGCTCCCGCCTCCACCCCGGATGCCTACCTCCGCCTGCACCTGCTCAGCCACCTGCTGGTGCAGCCCAACGACATCAACCTCGACGGCCTCTTCCCGCACCTGCCCATCGTCGTGTGGACGAACGCGGGCCCCGTGCATCCGGACGACTTCGACCGCTTGCGCCCCTCGCTGCAGCGCGCGGGTATCGCGCCGACGGGCATCGACAAGTTCCCGAGGCTCATCGACTACGTCACCCCCGAGCGCGTGCGCATCGCGGATGCTTCGCGCGTTCGCCTCGGAGCGCACCTGGCACCCGGCACCACCGTCATGCACGAAGGTTTCGTGAACTTCAACGCCGGCACGCTCGGCACCTCCATGGTGGAGGGCCGCATCTCCCAGGGTGTTGTTGTTGGGGACGGCGCGGATATCGGTGGCGGGGCATCCATCATGGGCACCCTCTCCGGTGGCGGCACCGAGCGTGTCGCGATCGGCGCTCGCGCCCTGCTCGGAGCGAACTCGGGTGTTGGTATCTCGATCGGCGAGGACAGCGTTGTGGAGGCTGGCCTCTACGTGACGGCGGGCACCAAGGTGACGATCCTCGACGGCACGGGTGAGCCGCGCACGGCGAAGGCCTCGGAGCTGAGTGGTGTGCCGAACCTGCTGTTCCGTCGCAACTCGGTGAACGGTGCCGTGGAGGTACTCCCCCGCAGCGGCGCGGGCATCACCCTCAACAGCGCCCTCCACGCGTAGCGACAAGTGCCCCGCTGTTTGAGGAGCGCGCGCAGCGCGCGTCTCGAAACCTGCGACCCCGCGAGGCGGGGATAAGGCGCGCAGGGCGCGCGCTACGTTCCCAATTCGCGTCGCTGTTGCGACCTCGATTGTGAACGTCACGTAAATTCAACTCAATTTCACGACGAAACGACATTTTCGGAAATGAGCGTTCGTTATGGTGAGTGTGACGAATTCTTACAACTACCCGACCGACCCCGTTAACAAGGTCGACCTCACCGGGCAATTTGAGTGGGATTGGAACACCGCCGGGGAGGTCGCCGATTTCGCCGCAGGTGCGCTTGGCGTGTTGGCACTGTTTGGTTGCGCCGCATGCGGTGTGATTTCGGCGGGCATTTCACTCGTTACCGGGGTAGCTCGTCTTGCAACCGGAAATCAGGAAGGATGGGTTGACCTAATCGGGGCCGCGACGTTTGGTGCATCGACTGGGGTTGTCATGGTTGCTAAGTCGGTGACGAAGGCCGCATTGAAGCAGACGCCCCGGTTCGTGCGAGGAACGCCAAACATTCCGGCGCGAAATGCTATCCGGCGCGACGGGTGCCTCTGGAGGTCCAATTACGAGCGAGGCGGGATCTACCTCGGCGCGCAAATATATGGTGCGTTTGAGACAGGAAGGTTCTTTATCGAGTTGGCTTCTGGAAAGTATGACCCTTCGATCCTGTGGAGAGGGCGTCTTGCCTAATGGGATTCTGGACTTTCTTCGTTCGCCGCTGGAGTTGGGCGCTGCTCCTGCCTCTCGTGGTGGTGCCCCTTCTGGGAGCTGACTACCAAGTGTTGATTCGTGTGTACGCCGCGTTCCTACCTGTTGTGGTCCTCGCCGCCTGGATATCCTTTCGCCGGACGAGGCGGAACGCAGTCACGGCCCATTCGTCAGTTCGCCGGTCAATCCAACTAAGCGGTGTTGACGAGCGAAATGAACCATTGATCGCGGTAGTACAGAACGAGAGCGAGGTCACGTATTTCGCCATCGTTGGGTGGGAAATTGATGGGGAAGAATGTGTGCTTCTTGCGAGGAGCACCGGCCAAGAACTGCGAGAAGACGACCTGCAGTATCTCCCGACCGTGAAAGAGGCGTACTCGCGACTGGACGCGCTTCATGCGCGATATCTCCCTCGGGATTCGTACGCCAACGCGGTACTGAAGCAGTACTTTCCTTGGATAATTCGCCTCGCATAGGTGGGGCGAGCCGCGCTCTTCAGGGAGCATTGACCTACCCTCAGCGGTTTTCCGGGGGTGTGACCTGCAGCATGAGGAGGTCGTTCTTCACGTTGCGCATGCGGTCGGCGCGCAGCTCGCGGTATTCCTCGGTGTCCTGCATCCGCTCGGCCAGGGACACCGCGTCTGCGGATGCCGCCAGGTCCTCGAGGGCCTCACCGCGTGAGGACGCCACGAGGTCGCGCACCCACTCGTCGTCGTCCGCGAGTGACCGCAGCCGCCGCGCTAGCTGGCGCAGCACCTGCTCGCGCCGGCTGAGCCTGTCGGTGTCGACCTCGCGGTAGTCGGCGTGGTGGGTCGCCTTGCCGGTGCGGCCGGCCGCGTCATCCGACAGGCGGGCGACACGCATCGCGTCGCCGTCCTTCTCGTCGGCGAGGTTCTGCAGCTCCTCACGCACGGCGGTCACGTAGCGCTCTTCGTCGTAATTCAAGCCATCCCGAACCGAGCGCAGCACCATGAGGTTCTTGACCGCGAGCCGCACCGCTGCGGCGGCAATGAGCACACCCTCATCGATGAGGTCCTGCAGCGGCGCCTCCGGTTGTTGCTTCGGGGCGACGTACTTACCGAGATCGAGTTTCTTGCGGCGCCTGAAGAACCGCATACGGCCTCCTAGCGGCTGGGCCAATCCCGTGCGGGCGATCCCGTGAACAGCTGCTGCGGGCGCCCGATCTTGGTGCGCGGGTCCTCGTTCATCTCACGCCAGTTGGCGATCCAGCCGGGCAGGCGGCCGATCGCAAAGAGCACGGTGAACATACGCGTCGGGAACCCCATCGCCTTGTAGATGACACCCGTGTAGAAGTCCACGTTGGGGTAGAGCTTGCGCTCGATGAAGTAGTCGTCGGCGAGGGCGACCTGCTCGAGTTCCTTGGCGATGTCGAGCAGCGGGTCCTGCACACCGAGCGACTCGAGCACCTCGTCTGCGCTCTCCTTGACGAGCTTGGCGCGCGGATCGAAGCTCTTGTAGACGCGGTGCCCGAACCCCATGAGGCGGATGCCGTCCTCCTTGTTCTTCACACGCTCGACGAACTTCTTCACCCCCTCGCCGGAGTCCTGGATCTCGCTGAGCATCCGGAGCACTGCCTCGTTGGCACCACCGTGGAGCGGGCCGTAGAGCGCATTGATGCCCGCGGAGACGGACGCGAAGATGTTCGCCTCCGTGGAGCCCACGAGACGCACCGTCGAGGTCGACGCGTTCTGCTCGTGGTCCTCGTGGAGGATGAGGAGACGGTCGAGCGCCTTGGTGAGCACGGGGTTCACCTCGAACGGCTCGGCCATCGTGCCGAAGTTGAGCTTCAGGAAGTTGTCGACGAAGCTCAGGCTGTTGTCCGGGTAGAGGAACGCCTGGCCGAGGCTCTTCTTGTGCGCGTACGCGGCGATGACGGGAAGCTTGGCGAGCAGGCGGATCGTCGAGATCTCGACCTGCTCGGGGTCGTGCACGTCGAGGGAGTCCTCGTAGTACGTGGAGAGCGCGGAGACGGCACTCGAGAGCACCGACATGGGGTGCGCGTTGTGCGGAAGGGCGTCGAAGAAGCGTCGAAGGTCTTCGTGGAGGAGGGTGTGACGGCGGATGCGCTCGTCGAACTCGGCAAGCTCGCTCGCCGACGGCAGCTCGCCGTAGATGAGCAGCCACGCCACCTCGAGGAAGGTGGAGTTCTTCGCGACATCCTCGATGGCGTATCCGCGGTAGCGCAGGATGCCCTTGTCACCGTCAATGAAGGTGATCGCGCTGCGCGTCGAGGCGGTATTTACGAAGCCCTGATCGAGCGCGGTGTAGCCGGTCTGCTTGGTCAGCGTGGAGATGTCTATCGAGTCGTGACCGGCGGTGCCCCGAACGATGGGGAACGCAGCCGTTCCCCCGGGAAACTGCAGGGTGGCCTTCTCGGGTGGGGAGGTCGCTTCAGTCACCGTTACAGCTTAGGGTGCGCCTCAGACCACTGTCACATGCCGCAAGAACGAGCCGATTTGCTTGGAGGCAGTCGACATTCAGGAGAGCAGGTCGAGCCGTGCCACGGCCTCGGCGATGTTGGCGTCGGATGCCGTGAGCGCGACCCGCACGTGGGTTGCTGGCTCCTCCCCGTAGAAGGAGCCGGGCACAACGAGAACCCCGGCATCCGCGAGCTCGGAAACGGTCGCCCACGCGTCGAGCCCCTTTGTTGCCCACAGGTAGAGGCCGGCCTCGCTGTCGTCGATGCGGTATCCAGCGCGCTGCAGCGCCGGCACAAGCTTTGCGCGGCGCGCGCGATACAGCTCGCGCTGGTGTGCGACGTGCTCCTCGTCGGCGAGCGCCGCGATCATGGCGGCCTGCACGGGGGCGGGCGGGATGAGTCCGAGGTGCTTGCGCACCGCGAGGATCTCGCCGATGAGGTTGCTGCACCCCGCGACAAACGCGGCGCGATAGCCGGCAAGGTTCGACTGCTTGCTGAGCGAGTAGACGGAGAGCACATTGCTGCGCACCCCCTCGATCACCCGGTAATCGAGGATCGAGGGCGCCGGCTCCGAGGAGTCCCACACGAGCTCCGCGTAACACTCGTCGTTGACGATCACCGCACCGAGTTCACGAGCCCGCGCAACGGCCGCGCGTAGTTGCTCGACGCTGAGCACCGAGCCCGTCGGGTTACCGGGGCTGTTGAGCCACACGAGTTTCGTCTCCGCCGGCCACTCCGCGGGGTCATCGGATGCCACGGCGCGAGCACCGACGACGGCCGCACCGATCGCGTACGTGGGGTAGGCAATCGCGGGGTGGACAACCACATCGCCCGGGCCGAGCCCGAGTAGCAATGGCAACAGCCCAACGAGTTCCTTGGAGCCGATCGTCGGCATGACGTTGGCGACCGTGAGGTCGTCAGCTCCGCGCCGACGGGCGTACCAGTCGACGATGGCCTCGCGCAGCGCGGGGGTGCCGGCCGTCTGAGGGTAGGCGTGGGCATCCGTCGCCTCGGCCAACGCCCGCGCTACGACCGCGGGAGTCGGATCGACGGGTGAGCCGACGGAGAGGTCGACGAAGCCGTCAGGGTGCGACCGCGCGCGATCGGCGAACGGGGTGAGCGAATCCCAGGGGAAGTCGGGCAGCGCCAGGGGCGTGCGCGGCACGCTACTCGCCGCCGACCGGGAGGGCGGTAATGAGCGGGTGGTCCTTGTGGATCACGCCGACCTTGGCGGCACCACCGGGCGAGCCGATGTCGTCGAAGAACTCGACGTTGGCCTTGTAGTAGTCGGCCCACTTATCGGGGAGGTCGTCTTCGTAGTAGATCGCCTCGACGGGGCACACCGGTTCACACGCTCCACAGTCGACACATTCGTCGGGTTGGATGTAGAGCATTCGGTCACCCTCGTAGATGCAGTCGACGGGGCATTCATCGATGCACGCGCGGTCCTTGAGGTCGACACAGGGCTGTGCGATGACGTAGGTCACGGGCGATCTAACCTTTCGCGGCGGGAGTTCTCATCCTACCGCCGCGCGACGTTGGCAAGCGCGGCCACGCCAGCACGACGGCGACGATGAGCACCGATCCAATCGTCCACACGGTGCCCGCGAGATTGTCGACGACGAGGATGCTGCCCGAGGGTGTGCCGAGGGCCAGAAGCGCTTCGGCTCCGAGGAGGCCAGCGGCGGCGACCCCCGCGACGATACGTGTCTCGTAGACGATTCGCAGACCGGCGAGGAGGGCGGCGCTGATCACAAGAGCGGCGATGAGCCCCCACGGCACGGGAACCGAACCCACAACAACCGACGACTGGTGGATGACCGTGAGCACCGCACCGGCCACTCCCCCGACAACAAACGCGAACACACACGCGATGATGCGCGACAGCAAGCCGAAGCCACCGAAACCGCGAGCGGGCGGCCGCAAGCGCGCAAAACGCTCGGGTGCGGCGATCGGTACGGGCGCGCCGGATGCCCGACTGAACGTCTCGCCCGACACCACGATCGTGCTCCCGTAGGCACCGAGAGCTTCCCGCTTGCGCCCGAGCGACTCGGGGTCATCGACTCGCACCGAGCCGCGGCCGGCGTAGTCACCGAGCACGTAGAGCGGAACACCGAGCACCTCCGCGGCCCACCGGGTCGCGTCGTGCACACGCCGAGAATCGGGCGCCCCCGCGAGCCCCTCCGGCCCGTAGGTGACCACAACATCGGGTCGGTTGCGCATGATCGCCGCGGCGATATCGGATGCGACCTCCCCGAGGTCGGCACGCGTGAGCGCGTTCGCGGGCGCATCGGGCCGGGGCTCCGGCCCCGCAGCACCCCACGTGGTGCCGGAGTCCGCGTACTGCCGCGGCGGGAGGCCGCTCCACCGTGCACCGGGTTCTCCGAGCATCCGGTAGTCCTCGACGCCGAGGGTCGCCATCGCGCGGGTGAATTCGTCGACGTGGAGGTTGCCCAGCGCAGCACGATCGGCGGTCGGCTGGAGTGTGGGGAGCAGTTCGTCGAACTCGCCGCGAGTACACGTGACGACGGTGACCGGGGCACCGGAGCGCACGAGCCGCGCGATCGTGGCACCGGTCGCGGTCGTCTCGTCGCTGGGATGCGCGTGCACGAAGAGCACTCGCTCCATGACTGGTTCCCGCTTCTCTGTCTGTGCCGAGTTGTTACGGAGTGACGGCGGGGGTGACCGTGTAGTTCGCGACCCAGCCGTTGGTGCCGTCCTCAGAGACAACAACGAGCACACCCCACGCGTCGCTGGTGCCGACGAACGTTCCGGCTGCGGCACCGCCGACGTCGGCCTGGGCGACAATACCCGCGCCTTCGAGTTGTGCGCGAATGTCGTCGATGGCCGTCTCGCCCGAGACGCGAATCGTGACGTTGAAGACCTTGCTGTCTCCACTGCCGAGGCCTCCGCCGAAGAGGATCTCACCGTCGATGACGGGCACTTCTTGCTCCGGGTAGCCGGACGGCAGCGACGAGCCGCCGAGGTCGACCTCGCCGCCCGTGGCCCCTTCGATGACGGATTCGATGGGGTTGCCCATGCATCCGGAGAGGAGTGGCACGAGCGCGATCGAGAGCGCGAGTGCGACGGGTGCTGCGATGCGACGTGCTGACGTCATGGTCGTCCCCTTCGAATGGCGGATGTCGCGCCAATTCTAGCGAGCGGGCACCGGGCGAGTCTGGATGAGCCGAACTCAACGAAATGCTTGCGAAACGTAAGGAAATACTTGCGAAACGAAACGGAAACCCCGCGAACATCACACCTCTCTAACGTCAGGCGAACCCCTGACCTGCGACGCGAACACAGAGGACGCATCTCATGAACCCCGCACACACCACTCGCACCCGACGTCGAACGGCGGTGATCGCCGGAGCCCTCGGACTCGGACTCGCCCTCGTCGGTGTCATCCCCGCGGCGGCAGCACCGACCGTCGGCACCGTCACTCTCGGTCTCAGCGCCACGACGCTCGAGATCGGTGACACTGTCACCGCGACAGCCACCCTCCCCGCCACGACCGACGTTTTCGCCTACGAGGTGACCTTCGCCTTCGACGCCGAACTCTTCGAGTACGTCGACGACAGCGCGACCGGCCCCGACGGCGGATTCGACGCTGTCACCGAGGGCGACGGAACAATCACCGTCACGCACACGCGCCTCGGGACCTCCCCCGCGCTGAGCGGCGACCTTGTCGTCACCGCCGACTTCGAGGCCATCAGCGACGGTGAGACGACGATCGAGATCCCCGCGATCACACTCGTCGACAGCGAATCGGCGACCACACCGCTTGAGGATGCCGCGAGCGCCGAGGTCACCATCGAGGCTGACGAGGTAGTCGTCCCCTCGCCGTCGCCCTCCCCCTCGGCATCCGCTGGCGCTGGCGATGGTGAAGGCGGACCGCTCGCCTTCACGGGAAGCACACTCGCGAGCAACATCGCGATCATCGTTGTCGTCGCCCTCGCGGCCCTCACCCTCGGCTTCGTGCTCGTGCGTCGCCGGATTGCGGGCACCCGATGAGCGCGACGCCAACCACTCGAACCGTTCGAACCGACTCAACGAGGAACTCAGTGAAGACTCGACGCATCAGCACCGCGATCGCGGCGACAACGGGCATCGCCTCGCTCGTCGCCGTGGGCGCACTGACGGCGACTCCCGCCGTCGCCGTACCCGACCCGGCGCCCCTGCTGGCGCCGTTCTACACCGAGCTCGACCTCACGGGAGACCAGCAGGTCACCTCCGCCGACCTCGACCTCCTGGCGGCGAACATGGGGGCGACCCCCGAGGCTGCCGCCTGGGCATCCGTCGAGGTTGCCGATGTCGACGGAAACGACATCATCACCATCACCGACCTGGTCGCCGTGTCGCAGCGAATGGTCTACGACGATGGCCCGTTCGAGATCGTCGAGGCCTCGGCGATCGACATGCAGGCCGCGATGAACGCCGGAGTCACCACCTCCGTCGAGCTCACCCAGACGTACCTCGACCGCATCGCCGCCTACGACAAGGTGCTCGTCGACCAAGGTGCGGGCGGTCGTCCGCTCAACTCGGTCATGACGACGAGTTCCGTCGCTCTCGCAGCGGCAGCAGCAGCGGATGCTGAGCGTGCCGAATCCGGAATGACGAGCACACTCCTCGGTATCCCCGTTGCCCTCAAGGACAACTACAACACCAAGGACATGCCCACGACCGCCGGTTGTGACTGCTGGGTGGACAACCAGACCGAGACCGACGCGTTTATGGTCGAGGGCCTGCGCGACGCCGGCGCGGTCATCATCGCGAAGCTGACACTCGACGAGTGGGCCTATGGCTTCTCCTCGGAGTACTCCGTTGGCCAGGTCAACGAGCAGTCGATCCGGGTCGCCAACCCGTACAACACGACGAAGACGGCCGGAGGCTCGAGCGGTGGAACGGGTGCCGCGATCGCGGCGAACCTCGCCGGCATCGGCTTCGGTACCGACACCGGAGGCTCGATTCGTGTTCCCGCTTCCTACAACCAGCTCGTGGGCATCCGCCCATCGGTGGGCCTTGCGAGCCGTGACGGAATCGTGCCCCTTGCGCTCAGCCAAGACACGGGTGGGCCCATCACACGTTCGGTCACGGATGCCGCGATCGCGCTCGACGCCGTCACGGGTGTCGACGAGAGCGACCCGGTCACCTCGGCACAGACCGGTCTCGTGCCCGAGTCCTACACGAAGTTCCTCGACGAGGACTCGCTCGAGGGTGCGCGCATCGGATTTGTCCCCTCTATGATCGGCAGCAACGCGGCAACGGTTCGCCTCTGGAACGAGGCACGAGCGGCAATGGAAGCCAAGGGCGCGACATTTGTGCAGCTCACGGCGCCGCAGGGCTTCTCGAACGTGCTCAACGAGGGAAGCGGCAGCAAGAACGAGTTCAAGCACGACCTCAACGGCTACATCGACGCCCACCTCGACCCCGATGTGACGCTCCGCTCGTTGGAAGCGATCGTCGATTCCCGTCGACTCGTCACTGGCCGTATCGGAGTGTACGAGGAGCGCGACGCCATCACCGAGGAGACCTACCAGGCGTGGGCCGGCCCCACTGGCTCGCACACCCTGCAGCTCGCCGCGGGTCGCGTGCTCGTGACTGCGCTGCTCAACGACCCGGACGGCAACCCCGCGACGGATGACGCCATCGATGCGATCGTCTACCCCTCGGGCAACCCGTACAGCACTCAGAGCACCAACCTGCGGCTCAGCCCCAACACGGGCCTGCCGTCGGTGTCCGTGCCGATGGGCCAGGCGGCCGCAAGTGACGCGAATGTTGGCACGAACGCGGGCGGTGGCGTGAACCTCGAGTTCCTGGGTCGCATGTTCGACGAAGGCACCCTCATCGGGCTGACTTATGCGTTCGAGCAGGAGACGCAGAAGCGCACCACGCCGGCGCTCTACGGTCCGCTCCCGCAGTAACGAGATCCATCCACGGCGGAGGCCGCGACCCCCTCGGGTCGCGGCCTCCGCGCTGTTGTGCCGCCGAATGGACAGCATGGACGCAGCAGGTCTAGAGTGAGCCGAGTTAGGTAAGGCTAACCATCCCCACTCGATCAGAAAGCTCTCCTTGCTCGCCAATTTTGTCATCGGTCTGCGCGAAGGCCTCGAGGCCGCACTCGTCATCGGGATCGTCATCGCCTACCTCCGACGCAGCGGGCGCGAGCAGCACATTCGCACCGTGTGGTTCGGCGTGGCGATCGCCGTCGCACTCTCGCTCCTCCTCGGCGCGATTCTCACGTTCGGAGCCTACGGGCTGAGCTTCGAAGCGCAGGAGATCATCGGGGGCAGCCTCTCGATTGTCGCCGTCGGATTTGTCACCTGGATGATCTTCTGGATGCTGCGCACCGCTGGCAGCATGAAGTCCGAGCTCGAGAGCGGCATCGACCGAGCGCTCGAGCGCAGCGCGTGGGGGCTTGTGCTCCTGGCATTCCTCTCGGTCGCGCGCGAGGGCATCGAAACGGCGCTGTTCATCTGGTCGGCTGCACGTTCCTCGGGTGAGGCACCTCTCGCCCTCGCGGGCGCGGTGCTGGGCATCCTCACGGCGGCCTTCCTCGGTTGGCTCATCTATCGCGGGATGATCCGCATCAACCTGTCCCTGTTCTTCACGTGGACGGGCGCCCTTCTCATCGTTGTCGCGGCCGGCGTTCTCGCGTACGGCATTCACGACCTGCAGGAAGCGCGAGTGCTTCCCGGTCCCTTCCAGCCCATGCCATCGGGTGTACCGGCGGGCCTCGAGTGGCTGTGGGGCTGGGCGTTCCAGATTCCGCACGTCATCGCACCCGACAGTGTTCTCGCAGCCGTCCTCAAGGGTGTGGTCGGCTTCTCCCCCGAGATGACCTGGCTCGAGGTCATCGCCTGGGCGATCTACGTCGGGGTTGTGCTCACCCTGTTCCTGCGCAGGGTCGCCGATCAACGCCGTGCCCGGTTGGCGCGAACGATCGCCGCCAACGTCCCCGTCCCACAAGGAGAACGATGAAGCCCAGAATCCCGCTCTATCTGCTCGCCCTCGCCGGCGGCACCGCCCTGCTCGCGGGGTGTGTTCCAAACCCGGGCACCGACGCTGCCGCCACGGTCATCGCCGTCGACAGCACCGAGAGCGGCTGCACTGTCGAGACCGACACGGTCGCGAGCGGCACCGTCACGTTCCGCGTGAACAACAGCGGTGAGCGCATCACCGAGTTCTACCTGCTCGGCGACGACGAGCTGTCGATCGTGTCCGAGGTCGAGAACATCGCGCCCGGGGCATCCCGCGACCTCACCGTGCTCGCCCAGCCCGGCTCCTACTTCACCGTCTGCAAGCCGGGCATGATCGGTGCCGGTATCGGTCAGGCTCCCTTCACGGTGACAGGCGAAACCGTTGCGGTATCGGAGGACAAGGAGGCCGCAATTGCCGAGGCGGTCACAAACTACACCGCCTACGTGAAGACTCAGGCTGCGGAGCTCGTGCCGAATGTGCAGGAGTTCGTGGACGCCTACCTCGCGGGCAACGACGACGAGGCTCGTCGTCTGTTCCCGCTCGTACGCATCAATTACGAGCGCATCGAGCCGACCGCAGCACAGTTCGGCGACCTCGACCCGGCCATCGACTACCGCAAGCCGGGCGCCGAGGCGGAGGGCCTCGAGTTCACGGGTTTCCACCGCATTGAGATGGACCTGTGGCTGGATGCCGCTGCCGCCAACTACCCCGACGAGACGATCACTGCGCTCGACCCCGCCGGGCGCGCTGAGATCGGAAACAAGCTCGTGGCGGATGTCACGGCCCTCTACGACGCCGTGCACGCCGACGAGTTCGAGCTCAGCGTGAGCGACATCACCAATGGAGCGATCGGCCTCCTCGACGAGGTAGCCGCGCCCGACGGCAAGCTGCCGGGCGAAGAAAACGAGTTTGCGCACACCGACCTCTACGACTTTTACGCCAACGTCGAGGGTGCCGAGGTCGCCTACAACGCCGTGCGTCAGATCGCACTCGACTCCGGTGCGGATGGCGAGGCGCTTGTCGCGGAACTCGACGAACAGTTCGCCGCAATGAAGGATCTACTCTCGACCTATGGCGACTACGAGAGCGGCTTCGTGTTCTACGACACGGTGAGCCAGAGCGAGCGCAACGAGCTCGGCGCACAGCTCAACGCGCTCAGCGAGCCACTGGCCCAACTCACCCACGCGGTGCTGGGGGTCGACCCGGCCGCGTGAGCGACAACACCGATGGTGCCGTGGGCGCTGCGGGAGACGACGAGTCGCTCGCAGCGCCCACAGGTGTGTCCCGTCGCGGGCTGCTCGGCCTCGTGGCGGCGGGGGTCGGCACGGGCGCGCTCATCGGTGGTTCGGCGGTCGCGGCATCCCGCGTATCCCCCTCCGTCGACGCGGCCGGTCAGTACGCGTTCCGCGGGGAGCATCAGGCCGGCATCGTCACTCCGGCGCAGGATCGTCTGCACTTCGCCGCGTTCGACCTGACGAGCACGGCAACACGCGACGACCTCATCCAACTGCTCAAGGACTGGACCGCGGCCGCCGAACGGCTGACCCAGGGCCTCGACGTGTCCGAGAGCGGCTCCGTGGGAGGACCCGAACTGTTGCCGCCGGATGACACGGGAGAGGCTCAGGGCCTTGCTGCGAGCGGCCTCACCATCACCTTCGGATTCGGGCCGAGCCTCTTCCGCACCGCAGACGGCACGGATCGGTTCGGGCTCGCCGACCGCCAGCCCGCCGAACTCGCGACGCTACCGCTGTTCGCATTCGACCTCCTCGAGGAATCGGCCAGCGACGGAGATCTGTGCATCCAGGCCTGTGCCAACGATCCCCAAGTTGCCGTCCACGCGATTCGAAACCTCAGTCGGATCGCCTTCGGCACCGCCCGCATCCGCTGGAGTCAACTCGGCTTCGGTCGCACGTCGTCGACGTCGACCACGCAAGCCACACCCCGCAACCTTTTCGGCTTCAAAGACGGCACCGCGAACGTCAAAGCCGAAGAGACCGAAGCGCTGCGCGACTTCGTGTGGGTCGGCGATGACGAACCGCAGACGTGGATGCACGGCGGCAGTTACCTCGTGACCCGGACCATCCTCATGACCATCGAGAACTGGGACAGGGTAAGTCTCGGCGAACAGAACGCGATCATCGGGCGCGACAAGGGCGAAGGTGCGCCATTGTCGGGAGGTTCCGAGTTCAGCGAGCCCGACTTCGAGCTGCGGAGCACCAGCGGAGAGCCCGCGATTCCCGAGGACGCGCACGTTCGGCTCGCGCATCCGACACAGACGGGAACACGGATGCTCCGCCGGGGCTACAACTTCGTCGACGGGTCCAACGAACTGGGGCAGCTCCGCGCCGGGCTCTTCTTCATGAGCTACCAGCGCTCACCGCAACAGTTCATCGACGTGCAGTCTGCGCTCGCGAAGGACTCGATGAACGAGTACATCCGCCACGTCGGCTCGGCGATATTCGCCGTGCCGCCGGGCACTCGAGCGGGCGAGTTCGTCGGCTCCGCGCTGTTCGCCTAAACGATCAGGCGTTCTGCTTCTTGCGACGCGACGTCTCGCGGGCACGGACCACCGAGTCGAGCTCGACCTTGCGGATGCGGATCACCTCGGGTGTGACCTCGACACACTCGTCCTCGCGAGCGAACTCGAGCGACTCCTCGAGCGTGAGCTTGCGCGGGGGCACGAGCTTCTCGAAGTTGTCGGCCGTGGAGGAGCGCATGTTGGTGAGCTGCTTCTCCTTGGTGATGTTCACGTCCATGTCCTCGGCGCGGGAGTTCTCGCCGACGACCATGCCCTCGTAGACCTCCTGCGTCGGCTCCACGAAGAAGCTCATACGCTCCTGGAGCGCGATCATCGCGAAGGGGGTCACAGAACCGGCGCGGTCGGCGACGATCGAACCGTTGGTACGCGTCTCGATCGCACCGGCCCACGGCTCGTAGCCGTGCGAGATCGCGTTCGCGATACCCGTTCCACGCGTGATGGTGAGGAACTCGGTGCGGAAACCGATGAGACCGCGCGAGGGAACGATGAACTCCATACGCACCCAACCGGTGCCGTGGTTGGTCATGCCGTCCATACGGCCCTTGCGGGCGGCAAGCAGCTGCGTGATCGCACCGAGGTACTCCTCGGGAGCGTCGATTGTCAGGTGCTCGTACGGCTCGTGCAGCTTGCCGTCAATGGTCTTCGTGACCACCTGCGGCTTGCCAACGGTGAGCTCGAAGCCCTCACGACGCATGTTCTCGACGAGGATGGCGAGAGCCAGCTCTCCGCGGCCCTGGATCTCCCAGGCATCCGGGCGCCCGATGTCGACGAGCTTGATCGAGACGTTACCGATGAGCTCGCGGTCGAGGCGGTCCTTGACCATACGCGCGGTGAGCTTGTGGCCCTTGACCTTGCCGATGAGCGGGCTCGTGTTGGTGCCGATCGTCATCGAGATGGCGGGGTCGTCGACCGTGATCGTCGGGAGCGGTCGAACATCCTCGGGGTCGGCGAGGGTCTCACCGATCGTGATGTCCTCGAAACCGGCGACAGCGACGATGTCGCCGGGGCCGCCCGACTCGGCGGGGTAACGGTCGAGCGCCTTCGTCATGAGCAGTTCGGTGACGCGCACGTTGGAGACCGAGCCGTCGTGCTTGACCCACGCGACCGTCTGCCCCTTCTTGATGGTGCCCTGGAAGATGCGCAGAAGCGCGAGGCGACCGAGGAACGGGCTCGAGTCGAGGTTCGTCACCCAGGCCTGGAGGGGGTGCTCGTCGTCGTAGGTCGGCGCGGGGATGTGCTTGAGGATCGCGTCGAACAGCGGCTCAAGGTCCTCGTTGTCGGGGAGCTCGCCATCGGCGGGCTTGGTCCAGCTCGCGGCACCGTTACGGCCCGAGGCGTACACAACGGGAACGTCGAGAACGGCGTCGAGGTCGAGGTCCGGCACGTCGTCGGCCAGGTCGCTCGCGAGGCCGAGCAGCAGATCCTGGCTCTCGGAGACGACCTCGTCGATGCGGGCATCCGGGCGGTCGGTCTTGTTGACCAGCAGCACAACGGGAAGCTTCGACTCGAGTGCCTTACGCAGCACAAAACGCGTCTGCGGCAGCGGGCCCTCACTCGCATCGACGAGCAGCACAACACCGTCGACCATCGACAAACCGCGCTCGACCTCGCCACCGAAGTCGGCGTGGCCCGGGGTGTCGATGACGTTGATGGTCACGGCGCCGTCGGTCGCGTGCTTGCCGTTGTAGGTGATCGCCGTGTTCTTGGCGAGAATCGTGATGCCCTTCTCGCGCTCCAGGTCGTTGGAGTCCATGGCGCGGTCCTCGAGGTGAGCGTGCGCGTCGAACGAGTTGGTCTGACGGAGCATGGCATCGACGAGGGTCGTCTTGCCGTGGTCGACGTGCGCCACGATGGCCACATTGCGCAGGTCGGAACGTGTGGCGATCGCCATGGCGTGTCCTTAGGGTTCAGGGTGGAACGGCGCACGGTGGCGCTTCGAGCGGGGTACGCGATCATTCGAGCGACCCGCAGGACAGCATCCGGCGCCGTATAAGTTCAAGGGGAGCGCAGCATCGACCTCGCGATTTGCGCTCGCCTAGTCTACCGCCCCCGCACGATGCGACCGGCGACGGGCCGAATCAGGATGCCGGAGCCCAATCCCAGATATTCCAGAAAGCCCGGGGAGGCACCGGCGACGGCGAGATTCCGGTCACAACGGACTGGTCGTAGGCGGCAATCATGGGGTTCGAATAGAACGGCACACCGTAGAAGTCGCCCCACACGAGCTCGTCGATCTCGGTGAGGAGTTCGACCTGACGCTCGGGGTCGAACTCGACGGTCAACTCGTCGATGAGCGCGTCCACCTCGGGGTTGCTGTAGAAGTTGCGGTTCGTTGGCCCGTCGGTCGCGAACGTGTTCGGAGCACCCTTGAGGATGCCGAGGCTCGTGACCTCCCAGCCGTAGATCGCGGCGTCGTACGAGCCCGCCGTGCCAAGCAGATCCTGCCAATCGGCACTCGAACAGTCGGTGACGTTGAAGCCCGCCTGCGCCGCCGATTGCTGGATGAAGAGGAACTCGTTGGATCGACGGGGGTTCGTCGGGCTGTAGAGAATGCACACCTCGGGGTTCGGGTTGCCTGCCTCCGCGAGGAGCTCCTTGGCTCCCTCGACGTCGACCGAGGCGAACTCGGATGACCCGTTAGCGGCGACGGATGCTTCGTACCCGGCCGCACCCGGAACGAACACCTGCGAATCGCGGAGCTCGGTGGACCCCGTCAACGGCGTGATGAGCTTGTCGACGATCTCCTGGCGCGGAACCACCTTGAGGAACGCCTCGCGCACGAGTGGATCGTCAAAGCTGCCGGACTTCGACTGCGCGAACTGCAGGTCGAGGTGCTCGAAGTTCGCCTCTCCCCCACCGACGACGGTGCCCTCGAGACCGCTCAGGGCAGTCCAGACATCCGCGGTCGCCTGGGGCACGATGACCTGGAGCTCACTGTTCTGGAACGCCTGCACCTGCGCGAGTGGCTCGCTGAGGTAGCGGATGGTGACCTCTTCGATCTTCGGCTGGCGAGACCCGCGGTACTCCGAGTTCGCCGAGAGGGTGACGTACTGGTCGAGAACGAAGTCGGTGACGACGTAGGGGCCACTCGAGAGCAGCAGGCTCTCGTCATCCGGCATCTCCTCGAAGTTGAAGCCGGTGTTCCAGAACCGCGAGAGAGCCGCGAGCGCCTCCTCGTCTTCGGTCTCGATGGCCTCGTAGACGGCTTCCTTCGCCTCCTGCACGTCGTCGATGTCGAGCGCGTTCGCGGCCACCACGTGAGCCGGAAGCGGCGCTGGCATCGCAAGAGCAAAATCGATGAACGGCTCGTCGAACGCCATCGTCATCGACTTCTTGTCCTCGCTCACCGTGGGTGTCTCGGTGACGAGCCCCAGGCCGAACTCAGGGTCGGCTCCGGAATCGAAGTAGACGACGTCTGTGGGGAACTCGTCAGTGAACTGGCGAGTGTCGGGGTCGACGAACTCGCTCGCATCGAAGTCCGGCTCGTTGAAAGCACCCGACAGGGCCGCCCACTCCAGCAGCAGGTCGGCTGCGTCGATCGCGGTGCCGTCCGACCACGTGACACCGTCGGCGACGGTGAACCGCACGACAAGAGGATCCTCCGAGAGCACCTCGTAGCGGCCGAACGAGTCGTCCTCGACGACTTCCGGCACATCGTTCGTGAAGGTGAAGCCCGAGAGTGTCGCCCCTGCCACGGCGGGGTTGGCGCCCCGATTGCCGTACGACGTAAGCGAGTTGTACGACGTGAAGCTCTGGTTCCAGCCGACGTCGATGCTCGAGCCCTGCACCACTTGCGAGGCGGGCGCCGTGCATCCCGTGAGGGCCAGAGCGGCGAGAGCGAGGGTGGCGGCGGCAGCTACTCGTGGTCGGGTCATCACGCCCCCACGATACCGGCCCGCCGCCACCGCGCCGCTACGCGCCGAGGGCTATCGATCGACCAGGAATGGCCTCGAGCAGCTCTCGTGTGTAGTCGTCCTTCGGATGCTCAAACACCTCGTCGACGGTCGCTGCCTCGACGATGCGTCCCTGGCGCATGACACAGACGTGGTCCGCGATCACTCGAACGACCGCGAGGTCGTGGGTGATGAACAGGTAGGTCAGCCCGAGTTCGGCCTGCAGATCCGCGAGAAGGTTCAGCACCTGCGCCTGGACGAGCACGTCGAGCGCCGATACCGCCTCATCGAGAACCACGATGTCCGGCTTGAGCGCCAACGCGCGGGCGATGGCCACACGTTGCCGCTGACCACCCGACAGCTCGTTCGGGTATCGGGTCGCCACGGATGTCGGCAAGGAGACCTGATCGAGCACCTCGAGCACGCGTGCGCGGCGGCTGGCCGAATCCCCGACCTTGTGCACAACGAGTGGTTCGGCGATCGTGTTGCCGATGTTGCGCAGCGGGTCGAGCGAGGCGTACGGATCTTGGAACACCGGCTGCATCGTGCGGCGAAGGTCGAAGATCTGCCGACGACTGAGAGTGTCGGTGTCGGTTCCTCCGACGAGAATCGAGCCCGCGGTCTTCTCTTCGAGGCGCAGCAGCAACTTCGCCGCCGTCGACTTGCCAGAACCGGACTCGCCGACGAGTGCGAGCGTCGTGCCGCGCGCCACACTGAACGACACGTCGTCGACAGCCGCGAAATCGGTGCGACCGAACCCGCTCGGCTTACGCAGGGAGAACACCTTCGTGACATTGCGGAACTCGATGGCGGGCGCTCCCGCCTCCGCGGAGGCGTGCTGCACACGCTCGGCCGCGTGACCGAGGTCGAGACTCTCGCTCGGGCTTGCGAGTTCGATCGGCTCGTCGCGCACGACCGCCGACTGGATTCGCTTTGACGCGAGACTCGGCGCCGCGCCAACCAGACGCTGGGTGTACGGGTGGCGCGGATCCTGCAGGATCTCGAGCGCGGGACCAGCCTCGACGATCGTGCCGCGGTTCATCACGATGATGTTCTCGGCACGCTCCGCCGCGAGACCCAGGTCGTGCGTGATGAGGATCATCGCCGTCTGGTGCTGCGTCGTGAGGGTGTCGAGGTGATCCAGGATGCGCCGCTGCACCGTTACATCGAGGGCCGAGGTCGGCTCGTCCGCGATGAGGAGCTGCGGGTTACCCGACAGTGCGATGCCGATGAGTACGCGCTGGCGCATTCCGCCGGAGAACTGGTGCGGGTACTGACCGAGCCGGGAGTCGGCATCCTGCAGTCCAGCCTCACGCAGCACCTCGATGGCGCGCTTGCGCACCTCGCGCTTGCCCGAGGCCACGCCGTTGGCGCGAATGGTCTCCTCGACCTGGAAGCCAATGTTCCATACGGGGTTGAGGCTCTGCATCGGATCCTGCGGCACAAGACCGATGCGGCGACCGCGGATGCTCTCCATCTCGCGCTTGGACACCTTCGTGAGTTCGATCCCGTCGAAGATCACGGAGCCACCCGTCACCCGACCGTTACCGGCGAGCAGGTTGATGATCGCGTGCGCCGTCGTGGACTTGCCGGAACCAGACTCACCCACGATCGCGAGGGTCTCACCGGGGTAGATGTCGAAGTCGACACCGCGTACCGCCGGGACCATGCCGTCTGGTGTGCGGAATCCGACCTCGAGTCCGCGGACCTGGAGTAGGGGCTGTGCGTCGGTCATCGTGATGCCCTCGCCTTCGGGTCGAGCGCATCCCGCACGGTCTCGCCCAGCATGATGAAGGCAAGCACCGTGAGGGACAGCGCGATCGAGGGGTAGATGAGAGTCATCGGGTGCGTGCGCAGGTCGCCCTGGGCCGCGGAGATGTCGTTGCCCCACGACATGTAGAGGTTGTTGGGCAAGCCAACACCGAGGAACGACAGGGTCGCCTCGGCCGTGATGGCCGCGGCAAGACCGACGGTCGTGACGACGATGACCGGTGCAATGGAGTTCGGCAGCACGTGCACAAACATCGTGCGGGCCCTCGAGAGCCCGAGCGCGGTCGACGCGGTCACGTACTCGGATTGTTTGACCCTCAGCACCTCGGATCTGAGGATTCTCGCCGTCGCTGGCCACGCGAAGAAACCGATGGCGAGCGAGATGATCCAGATGTTTCGGTCATCCAGGAAGATCGACATGATGACGACCGCCGCGAGGATGTAGGGGATCGCGAAGAACATGTCACCAAGGCGCATGAGCAGCGAGTCGAGCCATCCACCGAAGAATCCGGCGAAGGCACCAACGACGATGCCGATCACGGTCACGATGACGCTCACGATGAGACCCACCGACAGCGAGGTCGAGGTTCCGTGAACGATGCGGGAGAACACGTCGCAGCCCTGCTTGGTGAAGCCGAGCGGATGCCCGGGCTCGGGCGCCCCGTTGCTGTTCGAGAGGAAGCAGTCATCGTTCGGCGGCACACTCGTGAAAAGAGTGGGGAACAGTGCGACCACGATGACAAGGAGGATGACCGCGGCCGAGGCCCAGAACATCCATCGCCCACGCACGTCGCGCCAGGCGTCGAGCCACAGGTTGCTCGTGCGATCGCTCACGCGCACCGCGTCGACGGCGCCGAGTTCGTAGTCCTTGGTGTCCGCGACGTAACGCGGCATCTGACGAATGGGGTTCTTACTTGACATAGCGGATCCTCGGGTCCAGGACGCCGTACAGGAGGTCGATGAGCAGGTTCACGAGAACGTAGATGATCACGAGGATGGTCACGATCGAGACGATCTCGGGGCTGTCGTGGCGGTTGATCGCCTTGAACAGTTCGTTGCCGACACCCGGCACGTTGAAGATTCCCTCGGTGACGGTTGCGCCAACGATGAGGATTCCGAAGTCGGCGGCGAGGTTGGTTGTCACGGGAATGAGCGAATTGCGCAACACGTGCACGGGGATGACGCGGCGACCGGGAAGTCCCTTGCCGTAGGCCATACGTACGAAGTCCTGCTGGCTGGTCTCGATGACGGATGCCCGGGTCAACCTCACCACATAGGCGAAGTTCAGCGCCGCGAGCACGATCGCCGGGAGTATCAGGTCTGCCCATGGAGCTCCCGGCCCGACAGTTGGTCGGAAGATGCCGAGCTGAATTCCGAGGACGAACTGCGCGACGAAGGCCAGCACGAACACGGGGAGCGAAATGAGCACGAGGCTGATGAGCAGCGAGGCGTGGTCGAAGATGCTGCCCTTGCGCAGTCCGGAGACGAGGCCTACGAGCACACCGAAGAGCAATTGGATGACCACGGCGAGCAGGGCGAGGCGCAGAGTGTTCGGGAAGGTCCGCAGGAGGATCTCGTTGACCGACTGACCCGAGAAGGTAGTGCCCAGGTTGCCCTGGAAGAGGTCGCCGAGGTAGCTGAAGTACCGGACGAAGAAGTTGTCGCCCAGCTGGTAGCGCTCCTGGAGCGCGGCGAGTTGCTCGGGAGTCGGCGTTCGGTCGCCGAACATCGCGAGGATGGGATCACCGGGGAGGGCGAAGACCATCGCATAGATGAGCAGCGTCGACCCGAAGAAGACGGGAATGGCTTGGAGAAGCCGTCGGAGTATGTACGCGGTCATGTGTGACGCACCGATCGACCCGGCAAGGCCGGTGTGGCCAGTCTGAACTGGACCACACCGGCCTTACCGGGAAACGACGGGCCTATTCGGCCTTGTTCACCTTGTAGAGGATCGGCCAGCTGTCCCACCCGATCTCGACGTCGCTCACGACCGTCGAGTGTCCGGCGTTGACCGACTGGTACCACAGCGGGATCGCGGGCATGTCCTCGAAGAGGATCTCCTGCGCCTGCTGGTAGAAGCCATTGGCCTCCTCGATGGAGTCAGCGGTCGAGCCGGAGCGGATGAGCTCGTCGTACTCGGGGTTGCTGTAACGGGCGTCGTTCGTCGCCGAACCGGTGATGTAGAGCGCACCGAGAATGTTGAACAGACCCGGGTAGTCGAACTGCCATCCGGTGCGGAACGCGCCGCCGATCGTGTCGTTGTTGACCTCGGTACGCAGCGAGGCGAGGTCGGGGAACGGCACACCGACCGCGTCGATGCTCAGCGTGTTGCGGATCGAGTTCACGGTTGCGTCGACCCATGCCTGGTGGTCACCATCGGCGTTGTAGGCGAGGGTGAACTGGCCAGACCACGGCGCGATGGCGTCGGCCTGAGCCCACAGGTCCTGAGCGAGCTCGGGGTCGTACTCGAGAACGTCACTGCCCTCGACGTCGTCCGACCAGCCGTCGATGACGGGCGAGGTGAAGTCGACGGCAGGCTGACGGGTGCCCTCGAAGATGACATCCGTGATCTCTTCGCGGTTGATGGCGTGGGAAATCGCAGCGCGACGCAGCTTGCCCTCCTCGTCCATGCCGAAGTGCTCCTGACCGACCTGGATCGTGAAGGACTGGAAGATCGCGGCCGGCTGGTCGATCGCGCGGTCGCCGAGGTCATCGGCGACAGTCGCGAGGGATCCCGCGGGGATCTGCTGGATGATGTCGAGGTTGTCCGACAGCAGGTCGGCGTACGCGGCCTCCTGCGTTGCATACACAACGAGGTCGATTCCACCGTTGACCGGCTCACGCGGACCCTCGTAGTCGGGGTTCACGACCATCGAGATGCGCTCGTCGTGCACCCATCCGGTGTCGCTCAGCATGTACGGACCGTTGCCGATGGGGGCCTCACCGAAGGCTGCCGTGTCCTCGTAGAAGGCCTCGGGCAGCGGGAAGTACACGGTGTAGCCGAGGCTCAGCGGGAAGTCCGACTGAGGAGCGACGAGGTTGACGGTGAAGGTCTTGTCGTCGATGACCTCGAGAGCGAGCGAGTCCTCGCCACCCTCGGGCGAGTAACCCTCGATGTTGGCGAACCACCACTGGTTGAGCAGCTCGGGGTCAGCTGCGCCCCACTGCCACGCCTTCACGAACGACTCGGCCGTCACGGGGGTGCCGTCGGTGAACGTCTTGCCCTCCTTGAGGGTGATCGTCCAGAGCTGGTTGTCCTCGGACTCGATGGATTCGGCCACGTCGTAGCCGAGCGATCCGTCCGCTTCGTAGTAGACGAGGCCAGCGAACAGGTTGTTGAGTGCGAGACCGCCACCGACCTCGTTGGTGTCGGCGGGGATGAGCGCGTGCTCAGGCTCGTTGATGTTTGTGGTCACGATCGCGCTGGAGCTGCCGCCACCGTCACCACCGGTGCTGGGCGCGCATCCTGCGAGCGCGAGGACAGTCGCGACGGAGAGCGCTCCTGTCGCTGCGAGAAGACGTGGAATTCGCAAGTTTCCTCCTGAAACGTGAGAGCAGGTCCGAGCGCTACCAGCACCGGGACCTGCGGGATGGATGCCACCCTAAGTGGGGGTTGCGGATGCACCCAAACATCCTGAGCTTCTCGTTACCGACTGGAAACCAAAGCTGCGTTTTTTTGCAACCTGGGCAAAAAAACGCAGCTAGTTGACGCGTCACGCAACCGATGAGGCATCTCGTGGCGAAGTTTGCTAAAAGATGAAAGCGACGCTGGTTTAGGGTTGTCGGCAACCTTCAGATGCGCCCCCGACGTAGTGTGGAAGCGTTTGCAGTTGTCTACAAAAAATCGACGGGTGTGAGATGAAAAAGTTTGGTGCGGGAGACTTTCCGCTCCCCGAAACGATCGCCTCGCGACGTCGAGTGTGGTGGGAGATCGGCATCGTGCTCGGGCTCTCGCTGGGGGCATCCGCCGCCTACTCGATCGTCTCGATCGTCAACCGCACAACGCGAGACGAGACGCTCGCGAGCCAGACCGCGACGATCAACCAGTCGCTCAGTGAGCGGCCCATCTTCGACCTCATCTATCAGCTGATGGGCATTTTCTTCGACCTCGTGCCGGTCGCCCTCGTCGCTTTCCTGCTGTGGCAGGTCGCACGTCCACACCTGGCGCGGCTCGGTATTGACGGCGCACACCCCGCTCGCGACGTTCTGCACGGCGTCGCACTCGCGCTCGTCATCGGGGTGCCCGGCATCGGCGTGTACCTCGCCGGGCGCGCCCTCGGGATTACCGTGGCCGTCAATCCGGCAGGTCTCGACGCCTACTGGTGGACGGTGCCCGTATTGCTTCTTTCTGCGTTGCGCGCCGGTGTCACCGAAGAGGTCATCGTCATCGGTTACCTCTTCGCACGCCTCCGCGACCTCGGCTGGGGGTCGTGGCCGATCATCCTCACGAGTGCGCTGCTCAGGGGCAGCTACCACCTGTATCAGGGGTTCGGTGCATTCGTGGGCAACGTGGCGATGGGCATCCTTTTCGGCTGGCTCTACGCGCGAACCGGTCGAGTACTGCCCTTCGTCATCGCCCACGTGCTCATCGACGCGACCATCTTCGTCGGTTACCCGTGGGCAGCGGCAACGTTCCCCGCGCTCTTCGGAGTACCCGCGTAGGGCATCCGCCCCATCCCAAATACAGGAGTGTGCACTCCCCCGGCCCTGCACTCCCGCATGATCTGGCGTACGAGGCGCGAAACTCCTGTATTTGGGATGAGCAGGACGGGTTAGGCGAAGGCCTCGATCGGCGGGCACGCACACATGAGGTTGCGGTCACCGTAGGCGTTGTCGACGCGGCGCACGGGAGGCCAATACTTCTGACGGATGATGCTGCGCAGCGGATACACGGCCAGCTCCCGCGAATAGGCGTGCTGCCACTCCCCCTCGATCACCGACACCGCGGTGTGCGGCGAGTTCACGAGCGGGTTGTCGTTTGCCGGCCACACGCCGGCGGCCACGGCATCCGCCTCCTCCTTGATCGCGATCATCGCATCGATGAAGCGGTCGATCTCGGCGAGGTCCTCGCTTTCGGTCGGTTCGACCATGAGCGTGCCCGCCACCGGGAACGACATGGTCGGCGCGTGGAACCCGTAGTCGATGAGCCGCTTGGCGACATCGTTGTTGTCGATCCCCGTCGCAGCCTTGAGCGGACGCAGGTCGAGGATGCACTCGTGCGCCACGAGTCCGTTATCGCCCGAGTACAACACCGGGAAGTGGTCCCGCAGACGCACCGCCACGTAGTTGGCCGCGAGCACCGCGGCACCCGTCGCCTTCGTGAGACCCTCCGTGCCCATCATCCGCACGTAGGCCCAGGAGATCGGCAGGATGCCCGCACTCCCGTACGGCGCAGAGCTGACGGGATTTTCGCTGCCTCGCGGCAGGAACTCCGCCAGGTGCGCTTTCGCGGCCACGGGACCGACACCCGGCCCGCCACCCCCGTGTGGGATGCAGAACGTCTTGTGCAGGTTGAGGTGCGAGACGTCCCCGCCGAAGTCACCGAAGCGCGCGTAACCGAGGAGAGCGTTGAGGTTGGCGCCGTCGACGTACACCTGTCCCCCGGCCTCGTGGACAGCGGCCGTGATGTCGAGCACGTCGTGCTCGTACACCCCGTGGGTCGACGGGTAGGTGATCATGAGGGCGGCGAGCTCGTCGGCGTGCTGGGCGATCTTGGCACGGAGGTCGTCGAGGTCGACATTGCCGAGGTCGTCGCACGCGACAACAACAACCCGCATTCCGGCGAGGACGGCACTCGCGGCGTTCGTGCCGTGGGCACTCGACGGGATGAGGCACACCGTGCGCTGGTTGTCGCCTCGGGAGCGGTGGTAGCCGCGGATCGCGAGAAGCCCCGCGAGTTCACCCTGACTTCCCGCGTTCGGCTGCAGCGAGACCGCGTCGTAGCCCGTTACCTCGGCAAGCCAGTCCTCCAACTCACCGACGAGTTCGCGGTACCCCTCGGTGTCGCTGTCGGGAGCGAACGGGTGGATGTTCGCGAACTCCGGCCACGTAATGGAGGCCATCTCGGTCGCCGCATTGAGTTTCATCGTGCACGAGCCGAGGGGGATCATGCCGCGGTCGAGGGCGTAATCCTTGTCGGCGAGGTACTTGAGGTAGCGCATCATCGACGTCTCGCTACGGTGCGTCGAGAACACGGGGTGGGTGAGGTACGGGCTCGACCGGGCAAGCTCCGGCGGGTACTCGTGGGCGGTGAGCGGCGAGAATGCGAACCAGCGCTCCTCGTCGGGCGCGAAGACCCCCTCCCCGTCCAGCGGTCCGCGTTCCACACCCGGCGCGAGAGACTCGAGGAGGGCTGGCAGCACCTCGGCCAGATCGTCGGCCGAGACCTCGTCGAACGCGAGCGACACCGTCGCGTCGTCGATGGCGGTGAGAAGGATGCCACGTTCACCCGCCGCGGTGACGACGGCCGCGGCATCCGTCACCCGCACGGCGAGGGTGTCGAAGAAGTGCGCGTGGACGAGCTCGAGCCCGCGGGCCTTCAGCTCCTTGGCGGCGAGGACGGCCGCGCCGTGCACGTGCTGGGCGATCCGCTTCAGCCCGTCCGGCCCGTGGTAGACCGCGTACATTGACGCCATCACGGCGAGGAGCACCTGCGCGGTGCAGATGTTCGATGTCGCCTTCTCACGGCGGATGTGCTGCTCCCGCGCTTGCAACGACAGGCGGTACGCGGGCTGGCCAGACGCGTCCTGGGATACTCCGACGAGGCGACCCGGCAACTGGCGTTCGAGCCCTGAGCGCACCGCCATGAATCCAGCGTGCGGGCCGCCGAATCCCATCGGCACACCGAACCGCTGCGAGGTTCCGACGGCGACGTCCGCCCCCAGGTCACCCGGGGAGGCGAGGAGGGTGAGGGCCAGGAGGTCGGCGGCCACCACGGCGACACCGCCGTGCTCCTTGATGGCCGCGATCGCGGCCGATGGGTCGACGACACGACCGGAAGCACCCGGGTACTGGATGACTCCACCGAAGGCTTCGGGGAGTTCAGCGCCAATGGAGAACTCCTGGAGCTGGATGCCCACCGCCTCGGCACGGTGTGCGAGCAGACGTTTGGTCTGTGGGAGGGCATCCGCGTCCACCAGGAACACGTTCGACGACGAACCGGACACCCGTCGTGCAAGGAGCATCGCCTCGACGACGGCCGTGCCCTCATCGAGCATGGACGCGTTCGCGGTCGCAAGCCCCGTGAGGTCGGCGATCATCGTCTGGAAGTTGATGAGAGCCTCGAGGCGCCCCTGGGAGATCTCCGGCTGGTAGGGCGTGTACGCCGTATACCAACTCGGGTTTTCGAGTACGTTGCGCTGAATCACGGCTGGTGTGATCGTGTCGTAGTAGCCGAGACCGATCATCGACCGGCGTACACGATTACGCGACGCGATCGCGCGCAACTCGGTGAGGGCCTGGCGTTCACTCGCGGCCGGCGGAATGGTGGAATGCTCCACCGGGGATGCCTGGATCGCGGTCGGAACCGCGGCACGAACCAGCTCATCGACCGACGAGTAACCGACTGCGGCGAGCATCGTCGCCTCAGCGTCGCGATCCAGGCCGATGTGACGGGAAACGAACGGCTCAGTCACGCGTGAGATCCTCGTACGCCTCGAGCGTGAGCAGTTCGGGAAGCGACTCGAACGACACACGAATGAGCCAACCCTCCCCGAACGGGTCGCTGCCGATGAGCTCGGGGCTCGCAATCACCGCCTCGTTGATCTCGAGCACGGTCCCATCGACGGGCGCGAACAGCTCCCCGACCGACTTCGTCGACTCGATCTCGCCCACGACCGCTCCGTGGCTGATCGTCGCGCCCACCGACGGAAGGTCGGCGTACACGATGTCGCCGAGCTTCTCCGCCGCGTACGCGGTGATACCAATCGTGGCCGTCGAACCGTCCACGAGTACCCACTCATGCTCGGCGGTGAACTGGAATGCGCTGAGGTCGGTCATGAGCTGTGCTCCTTCGAAGTGGACTGTCTTGAGTAGAACGGCAGAGAAACGACGGTCGCGTGGATGCGAGAGCCGCGAACATCGATGTCGAGCGAGGTGCCGACCGCGCTCACGGCGGGATCGACAAGGGCCATGGCGATCGGATGCCCGAGCGTCGGCGACAGCGCCCCGCTCGTGATTTCCCCAACCTGCTCCGTGCCCGCGTAGATCGGGTACCCCGCTCGGCCGGCGCGCTTACCCTCGGAGACGAGGCCCACGAGCACACGGGCATCCGGTGCCGCGCCCTTCTCGAGGGCGGCACGACCCACGAAGTCTGCCGACTTCGTGTTCAGCGGGATGACGCGACCGAGCCCGACCTGAGCCGGTTGCACGTCGAGCGACAGCTCGTGACCGTAGAGGGGCATGCCGGCCTCGAGACGCAGGGTGTCACGAGCCGCGAGACCGCAGGCGACAAGGCCGAAACGCTCCCCCGCGACGAGGAGAGCAGACCAGAGGGATGCAGCATCCCCCGCTCCGACAAAGAGTTCGAAGCCGTCCTCGCCCGTGTACCCGGTGCGGGCGACCAGCACCGCTCGCCCCTCGAAACGCATGCCCATACACGCGTAGTACGGGAGGGTCGCGAGCGTGTGACCCATCGCCGACTCCGGTGCCGCGGCGAGCCCCTTGGTGTGCTCGAGCACCGAACGAGCGGCAGGACCCTGAACGGCGATGAGCGCGATGGCCTCGGTGCCGTCGGTCAACGCGGCATCGAAGCCGTGAATGCGCTCCTTCAGCGCCGCCACAACCGGGACACGATTGCCGGCGTTGGCAACCACCAGGTACTCCCCCGGGGCGTTCTGGTACACGATGAGGTCGTCGATGATGCCGCCGCTCTCGTCGAGGATCATGGTGTACTTCGCACGGGAAACGGGGAGGGCGGAGACGTTGGCCGCCAGTGCGTAGTCGAGGAACGCGGCCGCCTGCGGCCCCGTAACACTGAGCTCCGCCATGTGCGAGATATCGAACAGGCCCGCTCCGGTGCGAACAGCGTGGTGCTCAGCAAGGTCGGAGCCGTAACGTACCGGCATTTGCCATCCGGCAAAGTCGGTGAAGGATGCCCCAGCCGCAGTGTGGGTCGCGTGAAGGGGGCTGAGCGTGGTGGAACTATCGGTCACAGAGTTCTCCTGGCTGATGCGCGGAAAGAACTCCCCCTCTGTCATCGGTGCCTGAGAGTTTCGCGCCTGAGCGCTTTCACCATCGGCGGCTCGAACCTTGCACGGATGGGTTTCGAGACGCGCTTTGCGCGCTCCTCAACCTGCTCCGCGCTCCGCGCGGAGCACTTTCCAGAGTGGCCTCGTCGATGCGGTACTGGACCTGAGAGATTGGCGGGGAGGCTTGCTCCTTCGGTGCTCCCGGGGGAGCTCTCCCGCATCGAGTGTGCGGCCGATATTCGATTGTGGGGCCAGTCTAGCGCCGCGGATGTTTCGGCAGCGTGAACTTCGTGCGCGCGTGGTGCTCGGCGCTCGTTCAGCAGAACTCGCGCGGGATGGCGTCGGCGTAGGACACCGTGATCGCGACCACGCGATCCGACTCCACAACAAACAGCCGATAGGGGCTCGCCGAACCGGTGCGGTAGACCACGGATGCGGGATCGTCGCGAACGATCTCGGCGTCAGGGAGCGCTGCGACCAACTCATCTCGGGTGGAACCGATGCCGACGCCTTCCGAGGTTCGCGGTGACGCATCAGCCAGGACGGTTGGATCCTGTGGCATACCTGCCGACTTCGAGGTGATCGTGATTGCCTCGATTGCGCCGTCAGAGCCGGGGCTGAGCACCACGCCGGGCAGACCGGGGGCGTCGAGGAAGATCACCGGGCAATCACCGAGGGCCTCTCCTCGCCCGTAGCTCGTGAGAGCGTCCGCCGCATCCGCGGCGGCATCGCCGAGTGCGATCGGCCCGACGGCAGCAGACTCGATCACCCAGGTCGACGGGTCGGTGGGATCGGGCGCGTCATCCGTCGGGAGCGCGGAGGGTTCAGCGGTGGAGCTCGACGCCGGAGTGGGAGTGGCGGTCGGCGAGGCGACGGGCGTGCATCCCGCAAGAAGCGCGACGGTAACGATGGCAAACGCAGCGAACTTCATGGGGTCTCCTCAGTTTCACTCAGTCTACGTCGACACAAAAGAATCGACGGGCCCGTCGAAACGGACCCGTCGATTCAGGAAGAAACGGCAGCTATGCCTGGCGCGAACGGCGTGCGAGGAGCACTCCACCAGCCGCGAGGAGGAGCAGCCCGCCCGCCGCGAACGGCGTCACGTCAACGCCGGTTGCCGCGAGTACGGGCTCGGGCGCCGGTGCGGGAGCCGGCTCGCCGATGATGGCGACCCACCATCCCTCGTAGTCGTCACCGGTCTCCCCGATCGTGATGTTGCCCGACAATTCGACGGTCGTGCCGAAAGTCGCTAGGGGGGTGCTCCAGAGTGCCGAGTACGCCTCGTCACCCGGGTACTCAACGACCCACGCCGTTCCGTTGCTGTCGATGGCGAGACCGTAGGTGTAGGAAGCGCCCTCGGAGAACGACCAGTTGGCGACCCCCGTTGCAGTGACCGCAGCAGGGTCGACGGTGTAGAGCTCGCCACCCTCGGTGAGCAGGTAGAGAAGGCCAGAGGTTGGGTCGACAGCGAAGCCCCACGCCGAGTCCTCGAATTCGAGGTCACCCAGGTAGGTCGCAGCACCGGTCGTCAGGTCAATCGAGTAGAGGTCGTCGTATTCGACGAAGTAACCCTTGCCGTCGAGCGAGACAACGAGCGAGTAGACGTTCGGCGCCTCGTCGCCTGCCGTGATGTCGCCGATCGTCGTGACCGAGTTGGTGGCCGGGTCGTAGCTGTGGAGCACCGAGAAGCTGGCGTCCCACGTCGTGAAGTAGAACTTGTGGGTGACACGGTCCCAGCCACCCTGGTATCCGCAGTAAGCGCCGTCCGCGCTCGCGAGTTGGGTACTCGTACCCGTCGCGGCGTCGACCTCGAACAATCCGAGGTCCGGGAAGGTCTCGCTGTCACACGTTGTCGCGACGAGGTGCTCGCCTGCCGGGAGCGCCGGAGGAGCGGCATGTGCGGGCGCCGCCAGAGCAACGAGGCCGAGGCTGAGCGCGGCGACAAGAACGATTCGGGTTGACTTCACGGGGGTCCCCTTCCAGGGAAGTCTCAGAGAGATGGGTTAGTGCACACTATCGCACTGAAACACCATGCCGCGGCATCCCGTATATCGGGGTCATCCCTTCGTCGCGACACCGTAGGAGACGTAGCGCCAGCTCGGCGGGGTGAGCCGATCCGCAAAAGCGTCATCGACCGCGGCGAGCGCTCCGCGTTGACCCTCCGTCACGCCGAAGAGCGCAAGCGACCCGGTCGTATACAACTCATGTTCCCGGAAGCCGCTCAAGAGCTGGTGCATTTCCCGAACCGACATGAAGCGCCAGGATGATCCGCGAATTCGATACGCGATCGCCCGTGCCGCCCGGTGAAACCAGGTGCTCCTCAAGTTCTCGGCGAAGAACAACCGGCCGCCCGGCTTCAACGCCCTGAGCATCCCGGCCATCGCCCGCTGCTGGGCCTCGAACTCACGCCCCACGCCACCCAGCACCGACTTGAAGATCACGAGATCAAACTCGTTCTCGAACGGAATGGCGGTCGCGTCGACGTCTTGATACGTGATTCCAGTGACCCCGTACCGGTCGTGGAGGGGCCGCGCCTGACCCTCGGTGTTCTGGAAGTTGGTGCACACGACGGTGTGCCCTTGCAGCGCCAACCAGAGTGAGGGACCGCCGGGGCCCGCACCCACCTCGAGGCAGCGGAGCGGGGCATCCGTCGGGCCGAGGTGGTCATTCCAGAACTCGACCGCCGTCGACCAGGTGCGAACATCCCACCCGACGATGTCGCGCATCAACTCCGCGTCGATGCCCGTGCCCATCGTCTCAGGCTACTGGGTGACCGAGGCACGCCACGACGGGTGCTACTCCGTGAGACCCGCACTGTAGATGGCCGCCGCCCACACGACGGAGGTCGCCAGCAGCAGCCCGAGCACCACCGCTGCCGAACCGAGCACGCGGGTGAGCGCGTTCGGACGACGCAACGAGATCGCCCCGAAGACCATGCCGGTGACCCAGGCAAAACCCAGCCAGAAGGCAGGACCGGAGAGGTACATAAAACGCAGCGTCGCCCCCGTCGTCGCATTGTCGACGAGAGTGATCGGCACGGTGAGCAGCCAAATCACGGACGGGATCGCCGTCATCAGCACGCCGATGATCGCGAGCGGGCCGACCTTCTCGGGGCGCACGGGGACCCCGGGGGCGGTGGCGGCAAGAACAGCGAAGACCACAAGCGCGATGGCACCGAGAACCAACGCGACCGTCACCCCGAAGTTCATGAACATCTCGACGGGGGCATTGCTCGGAAAACCCGCGCCAGCAACCTGGCCCGCGATGGCAGCGGCAACCATGAGGCCAGCGACGACGCTGCGCACCACGGCCTGCGTGCGATTGCGCGGCTGCGGGGTGGCGAAGGATGTCGCGGACCACTGCACGTTCACACCCTCAGCGGTCGACGCGGCACCATACGGAGCTCCACCGACCACGGGCTCCGGAGTGACCGGGCCGGAACCCTGGGGCGCTTGCGGTTCGTTGGTGCTCGATGCGTCCGACATGAGTCCAGGCTATGCGCTCAACCTCGGGATTCGCCTCTCGTTCGCGGGAGCGCGACCCACACCCGCGTTCCACCGGACGGAGAGTCGTCGATCCCGATACCGCCGCCGTGAGCTCGAGCGATGCGTTGGCACGTGGAGAGACCGATTCCCAGCCCCGGAACCGCTCCCGTGCCCGCGCGCTGCGAACGTCCGAAGACGCGGACCCGATCCGCAGGAGCGATTCCCGGCCCGTTGTCGTCCACGGCGATGCGCCATCCGTCGTCGAGTTCCTCGACACCGACGACGATGTGCGGTGTCGTGCCGCCCGCCGCGGTGAACTTGATGGCGTTGGCAATGAGGTTCTGAAGCAGCACGGCCAGGAGCGACGGGTCGGCGACAAGCCGGGCATCCGAGCTCACCGTCACACGGGCGCCGGAGTCTGCGAGGGGCTTCGCCAGGTCGTCAATCACCGAGCTGACGACTCCGCTCAGTTCCACGGTCTCGGCGTGAGGAGCTGCCCCCTCGGAGCGAGCAAAGTCGACGAGCCCACTGACCATAGCCATCACCCGGGCGGTAGCCGACTCTGCTCGCGTGAGTACCTCGACGGCGAACGGCGCCTTCTCCAGGTCGGGGTCGTCGATCGCCAGTTCCAGAAAACCCGCAACGGCCGATAGTGGGTTGCGCAAGTCGTGCCCCAGTTGGCTTGCGACCTGGGTCAACCGGTCGTTGGTGACACGCAGGGACCGCGACAGGCGGCTCAGTTCGAGCACGTCAACGATCTGCGTTGCGAGGATGCCCAGAGCCTCCTGCTGGGTCAGGCTCAGGTCGCCCGGCTCATCGCCGAAGACGCACAGAGTCCCGATCGGGACCCCCTCCGGAGTGACGAGCGGACTCGACGCGTACAACCGCACGGTGGCGATCTCACCCGTAACAAACGGGTTGGTGGCGAAGCGGGCATCCGTTCTCGCGTCCGACACCACCACGAGCTCGCCACGCTCGAACACTGCAGCGCACATCGAGTCCTCGCGGGCGCAGACGTCCGGTTCGAAACCGATCGCTGCGATCTGATGCTGGTGGCGGTCGTCGATGATGTTGATGACCGCGGCCGACACCGCGCACAGGGTCGCCGCCAACTGCACGACGCCACGGAGATCGGGTGGTGGCTCCTCGTCGAGCACTCCGTAGTCGGCAATTGCGCTCACCCGCGCAAGGTCACGTGCAGTGGTCACCACATCTCCCCCTCAGACGTGACTCCATCGTGCCAGTCAGACCCGCGCCGGTCGATCAGTGACCTGCGTCGCTCACGAGTTTGAGTCCGACGATGCATCCGACAAGTCCCACAAGGAGGAGAACCTTGATGGTGGAGACGGGCTCAGCGCCCGTGACCATCGCGAACGCGACCGTGAGGGCGGCGCCGATGCCGACCCAGACCGCGTACCCGGTGCCCGTGGGAATCTCGCGGAGCGCTATGGCGAGCCCCGCCATACTCGCGACTAGTGCAACCCCGAACACAACCGTCGGCGCGAGCTTGGTGAATCCCTCGCTCTTACCGAGCGCTGTGGCCCACACGGCCTCGAGAATTCCGGACACAACAAGAATCAGCCACGACATGACGAGCTCCTTGGCCAGTCTTGTCGCGTTCCGGGTACTGAACCGTCGTCCGGGAGGCGGTGCTGCCTCTGGGGCGAGCGTAGCAACGCAACCTGTGCAGATCTGGAACACGGCTCGTAGTCTTCAGGGATGACTGCGGATGTCGTTTCCCTCGTTCGGGCACTCATCGAGATCAACTCGGTCAACCCGCATATCGACCCTCGCGCGAACGGTGAGGTGGACATCGCGGCATTCTGCTCAGAGTGGCTCGCGCGTCGCGGGTTCACCGTGGAGCGACTCGAAGCTCACCCCGGGCGCCCCTCCGTCGTCGCGATTCTGCGCGGAACCGGCGGCGGCCAGTCGCTCATGCTCAACGGCCACCTCGACACCGTCGGTGTCTCCACCTACCGCGGCGACGCCTTCGCGGCTCGCCTCGAGGACGACACAGTGTTCGGCCGGGGCGCGTTCGACATGAAGGGTGGCATCGCAGCGATCCTCGTGGCCGCCGACCGCGCGTCGACCGAGCCCCTCCGGGGTGACCTCATCGTCGCGCTCGTCGCTGACGAGGAGTTCGGCAGCCTCGGCACGTCCGAGGTGCTGGCGCGATTCGGGGCCGATGCAGCCATCGTCGCCGAACCGAGCGAACTCGAACTCACCCTCGCGCACCGAGGCTTCGCGTGGTTCGAAGCGGAATTCACGGGGGTCGCCGCGCACGGGTCGATGCCCGAGCAGGGGGTGGACGCCATTGCGGGTGCCAGCGCTCTGTTGGCGTCGGTCGATGAGCTTCGGTTGCGGCTCGAGGGGATGCCGCGGCATCCGTTGCTCGGGCACGGCACCGTTCGCGTCGCGACCATATCGGGCGGGGTGGATGCCGCGACTGTCGCCCCGTCGTGCACCCTCACCCTCGAGCGCCGCACCCTGCCGGGCGAGACCATCGACGAGGTCGAAACGGAACTGCGCGCTCTCGTCACGGCCGCTGCAGACTCCGTTCCGGGGCTGACCGCGACGCTGACGCGGCTGGTGGGCCGTGGTGCGTTCGAGGCAGATCCCGCGTCGCGCATCGTCACGACCGTGGGGCGTGCCTTCGAGTCCGTGACCGGCGCCGCGCCAGGTGTGCGCGGCGAGCCGTTCTGGACGGACGCCGGGCTCTACGCTGAGGCGGGCATCCCGTGCCTGGTCTTCGGTGTGGACGGGGGCGGCGCGCATGCCGACGAGGAGTGGGTCACCGTTGCCTCGCTCGAGACGCTCACCGACGTGCTGGAGCGCACGATCCGCGAGTTCTGCGGTTGACCTCCCCACGCCCGGGTGGTCACATTGTCGACATGGCACGCGGATTGACGCCCCTCTTCTTCGTCTACCTCGCGCTCTCGATCGCCGGGCTCGCAATCACGTGGACCTTCAACGGCCTCGCTATCGCCCAGGGCAGCGCGTGGTTCGGCGAGTGGTTCAGCAACGGCGCGGCGACGCAGTCGTTGCAGTGGGACCTCGTAGTGCTGGCTACGGCAGCGAGCGTGTTCGTGATCGTCGAAAGCAGACGCCTCGGCATGCGACGGGCATGGATGCTCGTGCCCCTGTCATTCCTCACGGCGGTCGCGTTCACGGTGCCGCTCTTCCTGGCGCTACGCGAGCGGCACCTCACGCGCCTCCGCGGTGGCGAGCTGCCACGAACCGACCCAAAACCCGCCGCGTAACGTCGATTTGCGTCAACTCGGCGAGGCAAGGCTTGGTATCAAGTTTGGTATCATCTGAGGATGGCCATGACTCTGAGACTCGACGAGAACGAAACCGCAGCGCTCCGAAAACGAGCCGAGATTGAGGGGCGCTCCATGCAGGACGTCGCGCGTGACGCAGTCCGCTCATATATCGAAACAACAAGCAAGCGCGACCTCATCGACTCGGTGCTCGACACTGAACTGCCGCGCTACGCCGAAGCGCTAGACCGCCTCGGCCGCTAGAGACCAGCGTGATTTACCTCGACCTGGAAGACCTCCTGCACATCGCACGGCGGACACTCGAAGCTGAACCCGTTGTCCGCGATCTTGGCCTTCTGGAGTCCGCCGCTGCTCGCCCGAGCGCGACCCTGTTCGGGAAAGATGCCTATCCCGACTTGGAGACGAAGGCCGCGGCCTTGACCCAATCGATCGTGAACAACCACGCATTGGTCGATGGGAACAAGCGCCTGGGGCTCGCCACGCTCTTCACGTTTTTGGGGATCAACGGCGCCCGATTGAGATGGACTAACGACGAGGCCTACGACTTCATCATTGCGATCTCGTCAGGAGCGGCAAGTGACGTCACGGCGATGGCCTCAAGGATCGCGGCGGCGATCAGTGCTTAGGCGCGTCGAAGCTGCATGATCGAGACCCCGGTGATCGCAACGCCAGCTACGAGCATCACCCATCCCAGGATCGGCTCGTTGCTGCCAAGGATGCCCCAGATACCAACCCCGACGAGTGCAAGCGAAAAGACAAGACCGAGGATCATGTAGATGCGATAGCGCGTTGGGCCCATCTGCGACTCAGGTTCCATGAAGGGAACGCTAGCGAGCGCGAGCCGGTCACCGCGCGCCCCTGTCCGGGGGCGGGAGCGAGAGGAATCGCTCAGCTCGTAGAGCGGGCATCCTCGACGGAGGTGATCGCCCAATTCACGAAGGGGACGATCCAGCCGAGGTCACCACTCATCCACCGTTTGGCGACAGAGCTGATCGGGAAGAAGGTGAGCTCTCGTATCTCACCACGGATGGCGAGGTCGCTCCCGTACTCGTCCGTCACGACTCCCCAGCCAAATCCGAGCCTCTCTGCAACCACAGCGCCGACCCCCGCTCCGATGCGGGTAATCGTGGCGCTCGGGTCTGGTCGCGCGTCTTCTGCTAGTGCGGCCCACGCGCCCCATTCGTTGTCGAAGTACTGGGACAGGTCTTCGGGGCTGAGATCGATTCCGGCGGCCACAAGCTCGTCGAGCAGGCTCGCGAGCCACGCGGACTCTGCTTCGTTCAGCTCGCTGAATGTTTGATCGGACACGCGCCAAGACTACTCAGCGGGCTGAGCTAGCTGATCGCCGATCATGAGGCTGTGGGTTCGAGTTGGCTGAGCCGATCAGCTATGAGTTCGGCGAACGTCGCAACGTCTCGCTCGAGGATGCGACCGTCAGTGAGCACACGAACTTGGACGACGAGATTGCCCCGCTGCAGATCCCATACGTACGACCGCCACCGAGCACCTGGGCTGCCTTCCCGAACCCAGCCCACCGCCGCAACCTCGTCCGGCACGGCGATGGCCGCCTGCGAGGTGATCTGCACGAGGCTCGTATCGATGCTGCCCGGCGCGCGAATGTCCAAGTCCTGCCACGGACAGGCGATGACTCGATCGTGAAGGTCGTGCATGAACGCGGTCGCGCTCTCCGTTGCGGGGAAAACGCGCGCCGCAATGTCCACCACCTCATCGCCGGTTTGCCAGGCTTGGACCCAGCTGATCGGGTCCTGTGAGGTGCTGTCCGGTCCGACGGAGATATACGGCGCGCTCGCGGTGACGAAAGCACATTCCGCGTCTCCACCGACAGCCAGCCACTGCTCGCCGCCCGCTGGTGCGTCGTCGGCGACCGTGCTCGCGTCGAGTTCTCCGGCTCCGTAGAGCTCATCAGCGATCGACAGCGAGGACACATCGCCGGCCGAGACCGCCAACGTGGCCGCGTCATCGAGGCCGAAGCATGGCTCGACACACGGAAGCGGCGAACGGGCATCGGGATCTTGGGCGGGGCCGTCGAGAAATGGCTGGTCTGGGCTCGTCTCTCTGATGCTGTGGTTGACGTACGCGAAGAAGCCCAAGACGGGGAGGCACAAGATGCCGATGACGGCGAGCACTCCTGCGGCAATCAAAGCCCACGACCACCACCGCATCCCGCGTTGACGTGCAGGTTTGGGGGATGGAAAGGCCGCGCTCATGCGACCATCCTGGCGCAGCCGCCGCACGTTGCCCACTACTGATGCTCCCGCCTACGCCCGACCAACCTGCACGTCGAACGCGGACCCGTCACTGCAGCGCTAGCAACTCCACCGGCTGACCGGTGACTTGGGCGATCAGTTCAAAGTCTTCATCGACCGCGAGCACAGTCAGTCCGGCCTTCTCAGCTGTTGCCGCAATCAGGAGGTCGGGAATGGACGGTGCGCGATGTTGTCCACGATCAGCGAGCAGCATCTGAACTTCGAACGCGCGGTCTTCCATCGCGGGGCTCAGGTGCTCGACGGGCATAAGCGACAGCGGCGGCAGACTGAAGGTCTGACGAGTTGCTTCGCCCGAACGCGCGGAGAAGCCGAGCTCCAACTTTGTCACGGTGGAGAGGCGGACCAAGCCGCGCTCAATTCGCGCGTTCCACTCGTCGATCTTCGCCGCCTGTCCGGTCTGCATTCGCACAAAGGCTGACTTGTCGATGAGCCAGTGCGTCACCGCCACGCAGCATCCATTGTCTCTGGGTCAGCAAGGTCACCGAAGGTCGTTGCAGATCGGGTCCAATCATCGGCGGTGATCGTGGCTGCAACGGACATCGAGGCTTCCGTCTCGAGCCTGCGACGCAGGAACTCGTTTCGAGATAGACCGAGCGCTGCTGCCTCTGAATCAATACGCTCGACGGCGGCGGCGCTCAATCCACGAATGAGTACGTTCGTCATAGCCATCTCCCCAACGTTCCGGTGATATCACGATATCACCGGCCTCGCGCACTCTCCGGCGCGGTCGAGCATCACGCCCAACTTGTACCCGGGGCGGGCTGGAGCCAGCCGGGCTTCGAGTAGCCGGGCTGGCCCGGAAACGCACCATTGACGTCCCACGTCAGTTGGAATGCAGGAACGGATGCTTCGTCGGGTCGCTGATAGAAGCGGTTGGCTGTGAAGATCAATTCGGCAGGATTTGGAAGTACCTCGATCCGCACGCGAGTATCGGTCCCCTCCCAGAGCACGACATCGCCGTGCAACAAGTCGTCACCCTCCCGCACCTTTGTGCCCATGTAGTTGAGAAGGCCAATCGCGGACGAGTAGTCGAGTCCAAAGACGATGAGCTCTGGATGATTGAGCCCGAAAAGGCCGACGGTATAGGCGAAGGGAGGCGTAGTGCCCTCCCCATTGACATACTGCACGGCCCAGCCATCTTGACGAACGATCTGGGTGATCATCCGATCTTGTTCCTCAAGCCACGCCACGATCTGATCGTCCGATCCGGTGTTCATAGGGGGACGGTACGCTCTCCGCCACGTGGCCGAGAACTGGTCATCGGGATTGGGTAATGTGGGCGCCTTTCCTTCCTTGGGAGGAGAGGTCGGCGTAGCCGCGTCACCGCGCTGCGGATCGCGGCGAACGGTCAGTGAGCAGTGCGGCATCCGCCTCGTGGCGCAGTTCGAGCGTGATTGCTCAGAACGGAGCGCCCCTCGGCGCGGACTCACGCTAGTCGTGCCCTTCAGAGCCCTAGTTGTTGAACCGGAACTCCACCACGTCGCCGTCCTGCATCACGTAGTCCTTGCCTTCGATGCGGGCCTTGCCCTTGGCGCGGGCTTCCGCGATCGAGCCGGTCTCGACGAGGTCGTCGAAACCGATGACCTCCGCCTTGATGAAGCCCTTCTCGAAATCGGTGTGGATCACGCCGGCCGCCTGAGGTGCCTTCCAGCCCTTGCCGATCGTCCAGGCGCGGGCCTCCTTCGGTCCGGCCGTGAGATAGGTCTGCAGTCCAAGCGTGTCGAATCCGATGCGCGCGAGCTGGTCGAGGCCGGACTCGGTCTGGCCGGTGGATGCGAGGAGCTCCGCGGCATCCTCCGGGTCGAGGTCGATGAGCTCGGACTCGATCTTCGCGTCGAGGAAGACGGCCTGGGCCGGAGCGACTAGGGCCGCCAGCGCGGCCTTGGCCGTGTCATCCGTGAGCACCTCGTCGTCGACGTTGAAGACGTAAATGAAGGGCTTCGAGGTGAGCAGGCCCAGTTCGCGAATGGGCTCAGTGTCGATGCCGGATGCTGACAGGGGCGTCCCCTCGTTGAGCACCTTCTGGGCGGCGAGCGCGGTCTCCAGCACCACCGGCTCAAGCTTTTTGGCTTTGACCTCTTTCTCGTAGCGCGCAATCGACTTCTCGAGTGTCTGCAGGTCGGCGAGAATGAGCTCGGTGTTGATGGTCTCCATGTCGGATGCCGCGTCCACGCGTCCGTCGACGTGCACAACATCCGGGTCGCTGAACCCGCGGATGACCTGCGCGATCGCGTCGGCCTCGCGGATGTTGGCGAGGAACTTGTTGCCGAGCCCCTCTCCCTCACTCGCGCCCTTGACGATGCCCGCGATGTCGACGAACGACACGGGTGCCGGGAGGATGCGCTCGCTCCCGAACAGTTCCGCGAGCACGTTCAGGCGAGGGTCCGGAAGGTTGACGACACCCACGTTCGGTTCGATCGTCGCGAACGGGTAGTTCGCCGCGAGAACCGTGTTGCGCGTGAGGGCGTTGAACAGGGTCGACTTTCCGACGTTGGGCAGACCGACGATTGCGATAGTGAGAGCCACGGCAGACCAGCCTAGGCGGTGCGCGGAGCGGGCGCGCGCCGCAAGCGCGGCGGCACGGGCGACGGCGCGGTGGTGACCACACCGTTGCGGTGACCCCAGCGCCAACTGATGAGGGCGGCGAGCACACACATGATCATCGGGAACAGCATGAACGGCCCACCCGTGCCCTCGCTGCGGTCGATGCCCTGCTCGAGCTGCCCGTATAGCACCGCCGGAATGAACAGCAGCACGTTATTTGTGGCGTGCACGAGCACGGGAGCCTCGAGGCCCCCCGTGAGGCGAGCGGCGAGCGCCGCGGATGCCCCGAACACGAAGTAATACGCGATCAGCCACCAGTCCGCAGCGAGGTGCGCCAACGAAAACACCGCACTCGAGATGACCAGGCCAACAACAAACGCGACCGTCGGATTACGGAACCACGACTCCGCCGCACGCAGGATGAGCCCCCGCGCACCGTACTCCTCCCCCGCGGACTGCAGCGGGGTGGTGAGCACAACGATCGCGAGCATGATGATGACGCCAGCGTCGATGCGCACTTCGCCGGCCGGTTCCACCACGATCGAGATGCCCACGTACAGCGCCCACACGGGAACGATGATGAGCGCGAGCCGCAGCATCCATCGCCACCGGATGCGACCCACCACCGATGACAGGGACCCGACGCGTGCCCCGAAGAACAACCGCTGAAGCACAAGGGCGAGCGGGATGCACGCGGCCAACGACAGGTTGTTCACGAGCATGATCACCGGGGTAAACGGGATGAGACCCGACTCGAGCTGCTCGAGCGTCAACTCCCCGCGCGCGAACTCGATCGCAAACCCGACGGCGCCGAGAACAGCGGAAACCGCGAGGTAGGCGGCCACGAACACAACGATCGCAAGTGCGCCTCGCCACCAGCCTCGGGCAGGGCTCAGAGCGTGGGCATAGTCCAACGGAGGGTCGCTCACGCGCGAGCGGAAACAGTGCGTGACATAGGGCAACACAAATTCGCTCCGCCCTGCAGTATCGGGATGCGTCGCGAGAAGTTCGTCGATGGCTGCCACCACCCGGGCGCGCTCGGTCTCGTCCGCCGTGATGTACGAACTGCGCGAGGCAGCAAGCCGCACGAGATCATCTCGAGTAACCGTGGTCGACCACCGGAACTCGGCACGTTCTAGTTCCCCGAACGGAGGCTCAACCCGTGCGACCTCCTCGAAGCGCGCCTCCGCATTGCTCTGGCCGATCGTGCGCCCGAGAGCTGCCACCCAGTCGACCGAGTCGTCACGGATGTTCCACACGAGGCCGAACGTGCCCCCGGGCCGCAGTACCCGGGCAACTTCTGTGAGGCCGGCCTCGGCATCCGCCCAGTGCCATGACTGAGCTGCAACAACTGCATCCACGCTCGCGTCGGGGAGGGGGATCTGCTCGAAGGTTCCCGGGCGCGCGTCGACCGTCGGCAGCAACGTGTGGAGGCGCTCGAGCATGACCGGATCCGGGTCCACGGCGACCGTAGTGCGGCCGGACTCGACAATGAGGCGCGTGAACTTGCCCGTCCCCGCTCCGAGGTCAACGACCTCGCGCGCGCTTCTGGGCACAACCCACTCGAGGGCTTCGCGGGGGTACTCGGGGCGCGCCGCGTCGTAGACGTCGACCGCGGCGCCGAACGATGTTGCCTCGGGATTGCTCATCGATCCAGCCTACGTCGGCGATTTATGAGCGCAGAAAAGCCGGGCGACCCAGCGGTCGCCCGGCTTTCTCCGCGACTATTAGGCCCGACGTGCGCGGCGCGCGAGGATCAGTGCGCCGAACCCCGAGAGCAGCACGACGCCTGCGATCGGCAGAACCGCGGTGGGGGTCGACCCGGTTGCGGCCAGCTGCGGGCCGGGCGCGGGAGCGGGCTGCGGTGCCGGAGCGACACCGGGCTGCGTGATGAACATGGCGTAGGCATTCAGGCAGTCATCGCCCGCGAAGAAGTCGCCCTGGAACGTGGCTGTACCGGTGGGGTCGCCGAGGTCGAGCGAGCCCAGCCCCTGGCACGCGTCACCGTCGGTGCTGTACCAGAGCGTGTTGGCGCTGTCGAACGACGCCGTCTCGATGTAGTCGAGAGGCTGCGCGATGAACTCCGCGACACCCGTCGCGACGTCCAGCGAGTAGATCGCACCGTCGTAACCACCGAGGTAGAACTCACCTGTTGTCGTCTGGTCGATGAAGGACAGGTAGTCAGCGCCGTCGATGGGAAGCGATGACAGTACGGCACCCGTCGACTTGTCAACGGTGACGATCACGGCGTCCTGATCGATGATGCGAAGTGTTCCGTCAAGGGCGACATTGAGCCCGTCGCACTCGTCGATCGATTCGTGAGCGACCGGTCCAACAAGTGTCGAAGCACCGGTGGCGGGGTCGAGTGTGTAGAGGTCACACGCTACGGGAGTGGCCGCGAAGTAGTAGGCAACGCCGGTTGCGGGGTCGTAATCCGCACCGTACTTGCCGCCTTCTGACTCGAGGTCGGCAACAAAAGTGGAAGCGCCCGTGGACGTCGAGGTGTACAGGGCCTCGCGGGTGATCGGGTGGAGCACGTCCGTCTCGGGCAGTTCGGCTGCGCCGGCGGGAGAAACGCCGACGAACACGAGTCCGAGGGCGGCGATGATGGCGGCGGACGAGGCTGCGGAGGCACGACGGCGCATAGGGATTCCTTTCCGGATTTGGTTCACCATAGTGGACAGTGAACGGGGCGCTCCACTCGGCCACGTGGGCGGCGTCGTTGCTTCGCAGGACATCGGCGCGCCCCGTGGGCGGCGTCGGAGGCACGTGTGAGCATCGGGTTGTGCCACTGGATTTCACTGCGATCGACTTCGAGACCGCCAACAACTCTGCGGCGAGCGCCTGCTCTGTCGGCATGGTCAAGGTACGCGACGGTCGCGTCGTGGATTCGGCCTACTGGCTGATCAAGCCCCCGCTCGGCCACGACGCCTTCCTCGAGTGGAACGTGAGGATCCACGGCATCATGGCGGCGGATGTTGTGGACGCGCTCCTGTGGAGCGAGCAGCTCCCCGATCTCACCGCGTTCGCCGAGAACGACACTCTCGTGGCCCACAACGCCCGATTCGACATGGGGGTCATCGACGCCGCCAGCCGCGCGAGCTACATTCCGACGCCGTCGTACGACTATCTGTGCAGCCTCCAGATTGCGCGCAAGACCTACCACCTCGACTCCTACCGCCTGCCGTCAGCAGCGATGGCGGCCGGCTTCGAGGATTTCGCCCACCACAATGCGTTGGCGGATGCCCAGGCTTGCGCCGCGATCATCGTGCACGCCGCGGACCGTCACGGCGCAGCATCCGTGCGCGACCTTGCAGAACTCACCGGTGCCAAGGTGGGGCGCATCGGCTCTCCGGTCGAGCAACTCGACGTCGCGTCCCTGTAGTTCGGGGGCACGGCCCTGGCGGGGCGCGCTGAGCGACGTCCTATCTAGCCGTTCTGGGGGAAGCCCAGGTTGATGCCGCCGTGCGAGGGGTCCAGCCAGCGGCTCGTGACCGCCTTCTCGCGCGTGAAGAAGTTGATCGAGTGCGGACCGTACGCCTTGGCGTCTCCGAAGAGCGAGTCCTTCCAGCCGCCGAACGAGAAGTAGCCGACCGGCACGGGAATCGGCACGTTGATACCGACCATGCCGACAGTCACCTCGCGCTGGAAGCGACGTGCCGCTCCCCCATCGTTGGTGAAGATCGCCGTTCCGTTGCCGTACTGGGAGCCATTGATCAGCGCGAGACCCTCCTCGTAGGTCTTCACGCGCACCACCGACAACACCGGTCCGAAGATCTCGTGGGTGTACACGTCGGATGACGTCGGCACCTTGTCGATGAGAGTCGGGCCCAACCAGAACCCGTTCGCTCCACCATCGGCCTTCACGCCGCGGCCGTCGACGACAACCTCCGCGCCGTCCGCGATGGCGACATCGATGTACCCGGCGACCTTGTCGCGATGCTCCTTCGTAATGAGCGGCCCCATGTCGCAACCCTTGGTGCCGTCACCGACGGTGAGACCCGACATACGCGACTGGATCTTCGCGATGAGCTCGTCGGCGACAGGCTCGACCGCGACAACAACCGAAATCGCCATGCAGCGCTCGCCCGCTGAGCCGAAGCCCGCATTGACGGCGGAGTCCGCCACGAGGTCGAGGTCGGCATCCGGAAGCACCAGCATGTGGTTTTTGGCGCCACCGAGTGCCTGCACACGCTTGCCAGCCTTCGATGCGGTCTCGTAGATGTACTTGGCGATCGGGGTCGAGCCGACGAACGAGATGGATGCCACGTCCTCGTGCTCGAGAAGTGCATCCACCGACTCCTTGTCGCCGTGGACGACGTTGAACACGCCGTCGGGCAGACCAGCCTCCTTGAGGAGCTCCGCCATCCAGATCGCGGCGGACGGGTCCTTCTCGGAGGGCTTGAGCACAACCGTGTTGCCCGCGGCGATCGCGACGGGGAAGAACCAGAGCGGCACCATCGCCGGGAAGTTGAACGGGCTGATGATGCCGACGACACCGAGCGCCTGCTTGACCGAGTACACGTCGACGCCGGTGGAGACGTTCTGAACGATCTCGCCCTTGAGCAGGTGCGGGATGCCCGTGGCGAACTCGACAACCTCGAGGCCGCGAGCAACTTCGCCGAGGGCGTCGGAGGTCACCTTGCCGTGCTCGTTGGTGAGGATCGCCGCGACCTCGCCCTTGCGCGCGTTGAGGAGCTCGCGGAAGGAGAAGAGCACAGACTGCCGTTTGGCCACTGATGCCTCAGACCATTCCGGGAACGCGGCCTTCGCTGCCTGGACGGCGCTGTCGACGTCGGCGACGGACGCGAGACGCACCTCGCGGGAGACGGAACCCTCCGCCGGGTTGTAGACGGGGGACGTGCGGGTGGATGCTCCGGCGAACGCGGCACCGTTCACCCAGTGGTCGAGGATCTCAGTCATATGCCCAGTGTGCGCGTGCCGGCATCTGCAATCAAGGGCCGATGGCGCACACCCGATCTGCGTTTATGCGCCTACTGCGGCACGAGTTCATGAGCTCGGGCGGCTACCTCCTCCAGGAGCGCGTCTCGCACCAGGCGAACCGCGTCCACGGTGAGGGCATCCCGCCGCACCGAGAGAGAGAACTGCACCCGAAAATCGACCTCGTTCGCAAGCACCGGCACGAGGTCGGGCTCGCGGTCCGCCATGAAGGCGTGCAGCAGACCGATGCCTGCACCCTCCCTCGTGGCTGCGAGTTGGGCGAACGCGTTCGTCGAGCCGAAACGCACGTGCATCCCGCCGAGGACCGGCGCGAGGTCGAGCTCGCGCACCGTCAGAAGCGCATCGACATAGAAGATGAGCGGGTGGCGCTCGAGGTCCGCGAGAGTGGTGATGGGCGGATGTTTCGCGACGTACTCTCGCGCGGCGTACAGCCGAACCGAATAGGGCGCGAGGGTTTCGCTGGCGAGGCGCGAACTCGTCGCGGAGCCGACGGTCACCGCGAGATCGAAACCAGAGCCTCGGAGGCTGAGCGGCCGTGTCGATGTCACGAGCTCGACCGTGATACCCGGATGCTCGGCCTGCACTCGCGCGAGTGCGGGCACCACAAAGAGCGTGCCGAAGGCCTCCGGTGCCACCAGTCGCACCGTGCCGCGCAGCGCTTCCGGCCCGCCGGAGGCAGCCCCGAGCACATCGTCGACGAGGTGCTCGAGGGGCGCCGCCCGCGCCGCGACGTCCCTACCGATGGCGGTCAGCTCCCAGCCGTCCGCGCCACGATCGAGAAGTCGCACCCCGAGTGCCGCTTCGAGCCTGTCGAGCCTGCGTCGCACGGTGGTGTGGTCCACCCCCAGGAGGGTTGCCGCCGAGACGAGTCGACCCGTGCGCGCAACCGCGAGAAGGTAGCGCAGGTCGTCCGTCGAGACGCCGTGCGGGTCGGGAGCCATGGAATCACCCTAGGCCGGGCATCCATCGGCGGTGCACCCCGGTAATGTCGCCGGCCGCTGCGACACTGTCGGCATGGACCCCATCGTCTCGCTGCTCCTTGGCCTCGTCATCGGTGTTGCTCTCGGAATCGGGGGCGGTTTCCTGATCGCCCGCACCCGCTCGACCGCGGTCGACCCGGCTCTGCTCACGGCACGTCACGATGCGGTCGTCGCGGAGGTTCGCGCCCAGGAAGCCTCTGTCCGCGCCGAGCTTCAGGCGCAGCTCGCCGCCGCGAGCGCGAGTGTCGACGGGTTCCGCAGCCAGCTCGCGGACGCGCAAGAGCAGTACCGTCTGCTGGTCGAGCGTCAGCGCACGGATGCCCAGGCTCAAGCCGAGCGGGAGGCTCGCGACTCCAAGGTGCTCCAGGCGCTCACGCCCGTACAGGAGACACTGCGCACCATGCAGAGCAAGGTCACCGAGTTGGAGGCACAGCGCGCACAGCAGCACGGAGAGCTCGCCCAGCAGTTGAAGTCGGCCACGGAGTCGGAGGAGCGCTTGCGCTCGACCGCCGAGTCGCTCGCCTCCGCTCTCCGGAGCAATTCGACGCGAGGCGTGTGGGGTGAGACTCAGTTGCGCAACGTCGTGCAGGCTGCGGGGCTCATCGAGCGCGTTGACTTCGATGTGCAGTCCAGCATCAGCTCGGACGCCGGGGCCGGCCGGCCCGACATGGTCATCCACCTCCCGGGTGGCAAGAACATCGCCGTCGACGCCAAGGTGCCCTTCACCGCCTACCTCGAGGCGAACCAGATCCCCGCGACCGCGACGGGAGAGGAGGCCGCGCGCCGGGAGGCTCTCCTCAAACAGCATGTGAAGGTCATCCGTGGCCACATCGACGCGCTCGCGAGCAAGGCGTACTGGGCCGGTCTCGAGGCGTCCCCCGAGCTTGTGATCGCCTTCATCCCCAGCGAATCGCTTGTGTCCTCGGCGCTCGAGGCAGACCCCGGTGTGATGGACTACGCCTTCGCGAAGCGGGTCGCCCTTGCCTCGCCCGTGACCCTGTGGTCGGTGCTCAAGACGGTGGCGTTCTCGTGGCAGCAGGACGTATTGACCGACCAGGCCAAGACGCTCTTCGACCTCGGCAAGGAGCTGTATGGACGGATGTCGACACTCGCCGAACACGCCGACAAGCTCCGCCGCTCCCTCGACTCGACGGTCAACAGCTACAACCAGTTCGCTAACTCGCTCGAAACTCGTGTGCTGGTCACGGCGCGCAAGCTCAACGCGCTCGACGAGTCGAAGGTCATCGGCACGGCAAAGACGATCGAGCAGTCGCCAAAGCAGCTCACTGCTGTGGAACTCGAGCTGGGCGCCCTCGATGAACTCGAAGGGGTTCACCGCGCGGAGCTGGAGCTGCCCGACATCGCACACCCCGAGGGCAACGCCAAGTCGGCATAGCCGCCCGTGGGCTTTTTGCTGCCCCGCGCTGTGGTTGCTCGCGCGCGCTGGTGTTTGAACGTACGCGTGCTCGTCAAACCTCCGCGCGGCGAGCGGCGCTGAGCGACGTCCACCCCATCGGGCAGGGGAAACGCGAGTCCCGCGGGTTCAATAGACTCGGAGGCGGTCGACATCTACGACCGAATCTTTCGAGGAGACTTTCGCGATGCCCGTAGCCACCCCAGACCAGTACGCAGAGATGCTCGACAAGGCCAAGAAGGGCGGCTTCGCCTACCCGGCGATCAACGTGTCGAGCTCGTCGACGATCAATTCCGTCCTCCAGGGTTTGAGCGACGCGGGTTCGGACGGCATCATCCAGGTCACCACCGGTGGCGCGGACTACTTCGCCGGCCAGAGCGTTAAGGCACGTGCATCCGGAGCGCTCGCGTTCGCCGCATTCGCGACCGAGGTCGCCAAGAACTACCCGGTGACCGTCGCACTCCACACGGACCACTGCCCGAAAGACGCGCTCGACGGTTTCGTGCTTCCGCTCATCGCTGCCTCCGAGGCCGAGGTCAAGGCTGGCCGTAACCCGATCTTCCAGTCCCACATGTGGGATGGTTCGGCTGTTCCTCTCACGGAGAACCTCGAGATCGCCAAGGAAATCCTTCCCCGCATGAAGGCGATCAACGCCATCCTCGAGGTCGAGATCGGTGTTGTCGGCGGCGAGGAAGACGGCGTCAGCCACGACATCAACGAGCACCTCTACACGACGCTCGACGATGCGATCGCTACCGTTGAGGCTCTCGGCCTCGGTGAGCAGGGCCGTTACATGGCGGCACTCACCTTCGGAAACGTGCACGGCGTTTACAAGCCCGGAAACGTGCAGCTCAAGCCCGAACTGCTCAAAGAGATTCAGGATGGCCTTGCCGCTAAGTACGGCACAGGGCCGAAGCCTCTCGACCTCGTGTTCCACGGGGGCTCCGGTTCGACTGACGAGGAGATCGCGACGGCAGTCGCCAACGGCGTCGTGAAGATGAACATCGACACGGACACGCAGTACGCCTACAGCCGGTCGCTGGCGGACACCGTGTTCCGCAACTACGACGGCTTCCTCAAGGTCGACGGCGAGGTCGGCAACAAGAAGATCTACGACCCGCGCGCGTGGGGCAAGCTTGCGGAAACTGCGATGGCCGCTCGTGTCGTCGAGGCCACCCAGCAGCTCGGTTCCGCCGGTCACTCTGGCAAGTAACCACGCCCCCGAGGGTCATTGACGCTAGCGCGTTTGTGACTCGGATCCGAAGCTGAACGTAAGCCGGTCCCGATCGAATTCGAGGTCGTCCACCGCGGTACCCAGTGTCAGGTAGTACGGCGCAAGGTGCATGATTCGTCGACCCTCGGGAAGGTCGAGGTCCATACTCATCGCGACCGCCGTTGCGCCATCATCCGCTGCCCGCAGTTCGACCATGAGTGCCCCGGCGTCGGCTTCGGGGAGTTCGAGGATGGCACGCAACAGTGCCATCAGCGCGGTGCGCTGGGCGTTGCTCATGCGACGAGCGAGCCGGTCCGGGTCGACGACGAGCACACCCAGATCCTGGCCAGCACGATCAAGCCAGGTCTCGTTCGCCTGGGTGACGAGGTCATCTCGCAGTCGCCTCGCGAGTTGCCCGGCGAGAGCGCGATCCTCAGGGGTCACTTTGCCTTGCTCCGCGAGATCGAGGAGAAACGGGGTCGCTCGCGCCGTAAGACGTGCGAGGGTCTTGTTTTCGAGTTCTGCCACGGCGTCATCGTGACTGGCATCTCTCACGCGTAGCGCCCGATCGGGGTTTTCAAGGGTTGCTGTCGCTGTGGAGACGATCGAATACGAGAAGAGGGCAGAACCGACGGCCGCCATCGCAGGCGGGTAGGCGAAAACCAGTGCCGTGGTGATCGGCGCCTCGGCGAGTTGGGCCGGCTGGAGCAGACCGACAGCAATGGTTACGACGGCCACCGTGGTGCCGATCCCCAGCACGATGAGCCGTCGTGTCGAGACATACGGCGACAGACCGATGAGAATAAACGCCGGCCCCGCAGGCCCCCACCACAAACCGAAGTTGAAGTCGACGTCGCGGTAGTCGAATGCGGAGAGAGCCAAACCGGCGATCGCGGTCGCGAGAGCCAGGGTCGAGGTGCCCCAGCCGATGGGTGGGGTGAACGGTCGCGAACGAACGTGAACGAGCAGCCCCGCGACGACGCACAACCACAGCGCTGCGAGTTGCAGCCAAGGATTGGGGCTCGCATCCCAGGTCAGGAGCGTGACGATGGTGCCGAAGACAAAAATTCCACCGGCGAAGGTGAGCGGGAGGTAGGGCCCGGTGAACCAGCTCAAGGGGTCGGCTTGCTGGGCGGAGGTCAGGAGGTAGCGCCTATTAGGCATCGACAGCCACCTCCCGGGGCAAAGGAAGGTGAAGCACCACGGATGTTCCCTGCCCTGGTGTCGACCAGACGCGCGCCGAACCGCCGATGCCGTTCATCCGTTCGATCACCGACGCTCGAAGTCCGATGCGATCGCTCGCGATCGCCCTCGGGTCGAACCCAGACCCCTGATCGGTGACCACGATGCTGAGGTCCGTGTCCGAGTGGCTGAGGTCGACCTCGGCGACCGAGGTTCCGGAATGCTTGAGCACGTTCTCGAGGCAAGCGCGCACGACGCCAACGAGCACGTCTGCCGAGCCCGGTGGCAGCGGTACGTAACTCGAGTCGGTGCCGGTGATGCGCACGGTCAAGCCACGCCACTGGAGATCGCTGAGCATCCGGAGGATATCGTTGCGCAACTGCGAGTCACCTCGCTCCACCTTGTCGGAGCCGGCCTCCTCGGGCCATTCCGCGCTCGCGAGAGTTCGGGCATCCTGACGCAATCGGGCAACCATGCGCGCGTCGAGCTCATCGGGTGCGTTGATAACGAGGGCGAGACCGTTGAGAAGCGTGTCGTGCACGTTGGCGGCGACGCGAACCCGGAGTTCGTCCTCGAGGGTGGCTCGTCGGGAGAGGTTTTCGACCTCTTCGAAGTCAGGAACTCGACGCCGTAGGCTCCACTGGATCGCGGCAAGCGACGTGTAGGCGATGGTGGTGGCGATGAGGTTGAGGAGCGCGCCGTAGCCGGGAGTGAATGGCACAGTCGCGATCACGGCTACGGCCAACGCGACGAGCGTCGAGAGCCCGAACCCAACGAGGGACCACGCAAATCCCTGGCGCACCGTGGACGCCGTCACCCCGACGAGAACGAGGGCCACCGCGGGGCGATTGAGGATGTACAGACCTTCGACGAGGAAGTCGGGATAGACACTCACGAGGATGAGTTCGTAGACAACGGCCCCAACCGTTCCCACCACAAGAAAGATGGTGAGCGACATCCGCTGGGGACGGAGCACACACAAGAGCGCCGCACCGATGAGCGCCGCGAGAATGAGGAGCGGCGCCGGCAACGCTGCCGCGAGACCGCGATGGGTCATGAACTCGACGAGCATGGGAATGCTCAGCACGAGGCTCGTGACGTTGATGGCGGCGAAGGCGCGCGCGAGCGCGGTGGTGATGATGCGCGAGGCGACTTCCCGCGGTAGCACGGCGACGCGCATGATCAGTTCTGCTGCACGGTGCGGCCGACGAAGTCGACGAATGCCGGATCATTCACCATGACGGATGCCGACAACACCAGCAGCACGATGATGGCGAGTGCGCCGCCGACCAACGGCACCCAGAATGCGATACGGCCGCGACTGATGAGAATGAGCGACACCACAATGGTGATGACGAGGATCGCCGCGCGGGAGATGTTCATCCACAGACCGACCGCCGCAGCCTCGTCGTAGGAGGTGAACTCATCGAGACCTTGGAAGGCGAAGGCCTCGGCGAGAACACTTCCGAAGCCGAGGTACTCCTGCCACCGCGAGGCGACGTCCCAGACGCCGACGAGTAAGAGTGCGGTCGTGATGATCAGATCACGCGTGTTGTAGCGAGGCTTCGGTTCTGGCTCAGGCTCGACCGGGGTCGGTGGCGGCAGGGGCGGATCCTCGACCCGAGGAGCGCCGGGCGCGTACTCGCCGTAACGGGGTGCCGGCCGCTCGTCACTCATGGTGTTCCGGATTGCCAGTCGAGTTTGCGTACTCGCCCGCCGAGTCCCCTTTCGTCGGGGTTACCCGCAGCATCGGTGCGGAGTTCTTTGGGTAGCGAGAACATAAGGTCCTCTTCCGCTGTGACGACGGTCGAGACATCCGCGAAGCCCGCGTCGGCAAGGTCGGTGAGCACCTCTTGCACGAGGACTTCCGGAACGGATGCTCCGCTCGTCACGCCGATCGTGGAGACACCGTCGAGCCACTCCTGCTTGATCTCGCTCGCGTAGTCGACGCGATACGCCGCTTTCGCGCCGTTTTCGAGCGCGACGTCGACCAGTCGAACGGTGTTGGAGCTGTTCGCGCTGCCGACGACGATGACGAGTTCGGCTTCTTCTGCAACCTTCTTGATGGCAACCTGGCGGTTCTGGGTGGCGTAGCAGATGTCGTCGCTCGGGGGGTCCTGCAGAGTGGGGAATCGCTCCCTCAGGAGACGCACCGTTTCCATCGTCTCGTCGACACTCAGGGTGGTCTGGGAGAGCCACACGAGACGTTCAACGTCGTCGACCTCGACGAAGGGAACATCCTCTGGCCCGTTGACGAGGATGGTGCGCTCGGGGGCGTGCCCCATCGTGCCCTCGACCTCTTCGTGGCCGGCATGACCGATGAGCAGGATCTGGTAGTCGTCGCGAGAGAATCGTGTCGCCTCCCGGTGCACTTTCGTGACGAGAGGGCAGGTGGCATCGATGGCCTGGAGATTGCGGTCGGCGGCACCCTGGACGACCGCGGGCGACACGCCATGGGCGCTGAACACCACGTGGGCGCCCTCGGGCACCTCGGTGACGTCGTCGACGAAGATTGCACCCTGCCGCTCGAGGGTGGAGACAACGTGGATGTTGTGGACGATCTGCTTACGCACGTAGACGGGCTCTCCGAAGTTGCGCAGTGCCTTCTCGACGGCGATGACGGCTCTATCCACACCCGCGCAGTATCCACGGGGAGCAGCGAGAACCACCCTCTTCGCGCGGGGCGCCGGGGTATCCTTGAGCCGCTCCCGACGCGCGGGAACCGCAGGCAAGTCGAGTGTCGCCTTGGCGCCGTTGGAGATTGTGCCCACACGACAATTCTAGGTGGCGCGCGGCGATTTCCCCTGAGAGAGAGCGATAGGCACGATGGCAGCAGACGAGGCCCCGTCCTCCCTGGACGCTCCGTGGCCGGTCGCGCTCCTCGCCTCCAAGCTCAAAGGCTGGATCGAGCGACTCGGCACCGCGTGGGTGGAGGGCGAGATCACCCAGTGGGGGGTATCGGGAGGCAACGTCTACGGCAAGCTCAAAGATCTCGAGGACGACGTCACCGTCTCGTTCACGGTCTGGTCGTCGGTTCGCGCACGGATTCCCGCCGACCTCAAGCAGGGCGATCACGTGATCGCCGCGGTGCGGCCGTCCTATTGGCTCAAGGGCGGCTCACTCACCATGCAGGTGTCCGACATGCGGCACGTCGGCATCGGAGACCTCCTCGAACGCCTCGAGAGGTTGCGGCAGAAGCTCAAAGCCGAGGGACTGTTCGACAACAAGAAGCCCTTGCCGTTCCTCCCGCATTGCATTGGACTCGTGACCGGCAAAGACAGCGACGCCGAGAAGGATGTGCTCCGTAATGCGCGTCTGCGGTGGCCCGCAGTGGAGTTCCGTGTGCGGCACGCAGCCGTTCAGGGCGATCGCGCGGCAGCGGACGTTGCGGCCGCGATCCGCGAACTCGACGCGGACCCGGAGGTCGACGTCATCATCGTGGCGCGCGGGGGCGGCGACTTCCAGAACCTTCTCGCCTTCAGCGACGAGAACCTCGTGCGCACCGCGGCCGCGGCGATAACACCGATCGTGAGCGCGATCGGGCACGAGGCCGATCGCCCCCTGCTCGACGAGGTGGCCGACCTGCGGGCATCCACCCCCACCGACGCAGCCAAACGTGTGGTTCCGGATGTCACGGAAGAACTCGCTCGTGTGCAGCAGGCGCGCGCGACCATCCGCTCCCGTGTCACCCAACGCATCAGCACGGAGGTCGAACGAATCGAGTCCCTCCGCTCTCGACCGGTTCTCGCCAATTCGACGTGGCTCGTGGATTCCCGAGCGGACGAGCTCGGTCGATATGTCGAGCGCGGGCGAGAGTTGAGCCTGCGCCTCCTGGAGACCGCGAGCAATCGGGTCACTGAGCTTGCTGGCCATCTCCGGGCACTCTCGCCGCAACGCACCCTCGACCGCGGGTACGCGATCGCGCAGCTGTCGGACGGTCACATTCTGCGCTCGGCAGAAGACGTCTCGGCGGGCGATGCGCTCACACTGACCCTCGCCGAAGGCACGGTCGATGCCAAGGTCGATCCCACCCCCTCGCGATAGGATTCTGCCTGTGTCCAACCCCTCCCCGACCGATGTCGACGAGCTCAGCTACGAGCAAGCACGCGACGAGCTCGTGCGGGTCGTTCAGCAGCTCGAACAGGGTGCGGCAACACTCGAGGAGTCACTCGCTCTGTGGGAGCGCGGAGAGCTCCTCGCCTCGCGCTGCGAGGAGTGGTTGAAGGGCGCGCGGGCCAGGCTCGACGCGGCTCGATCGACTGCGACGGAGTGACGATGGCCGAACCAAGGATCGTCGCCGAACTGGGTCGCCCCGAGACGCCGCAGGAGACCGCGGATCGCAAAGCCGCGGCATCGGCCAAGCGTCGCGCGAACCAGACGCTCTTCAACCTTGTTGTCGCAACGGTGGCCTCGCTCGGAATCGTGCTGCTTCTCGTCATCGTTGTCGTGCGCCCCACCCCGGAGGCCGCTCCGCCGATCGATGTATCGAGTGTTGCGTCGTCCGCTGAATCAACGGCCGGCACGTCCCTCCTGGACCCGGACCTGCCCGAAGGGTGGAGCGCGAACGCTGCACGCTTCGGCACGGTCGACCAGGTCCCGACCTGGTATGTGGGGTACGTAACTCCGGGAGTTCAGTTCATTGCCGTCAACCAGGGCATCGACGCGAACGCGACGTGGTTGGCCGCGGTTGTCGACGATGTGGAGGCGAGCGGATCCGCCACGATCGACGGTGTCGCCTGGACTCTGTACGACAACCGTGGGGCGGACGACCCCGGCAACCACGCTTTCGCGATGTCGGCCGAGCTGGGCACGTCCACGATCGTGCTGCACGGTACGGCGTCCGACGCGGAGTTCCAGACTCTCGCGGCGGCGATCTCCGCGATGTCAGACGAGCTCGAGTAGTTCCCACCCACACTCCGAGACGAACGAGAGGACGAGAATGTCGAAGACGACCCCAGCCGAGGCGTGGGCCGAGATGGTGCGCGGCAACGAGCGTTTTGTCGCAGGCGAGCCTCAGCATCCGCGTCAGGATGTGGATCGTCGCACCGAGGTGGCCCCGGCCCAGTTCCCGGACGCCGCGCTATTCGGCTGCAGCGATTCGCGCCTCGCCGCCGAGATCATCTTCGACAAGGGCCTCGGTGATCTCTTCGTCGTCCGTAACGCGGGCCAGGTCATCTCCGAGTCGGTTGTCGGGTCTCTCGAATACGCCGTCGGGGTGCTCGGCGTGCCGCTCATCGTTGTTCTCGGCCACGACGAGTGCGGGGCCGTTCGTGCCGCAATCGACTCGCAGGGCGCGGATGCCCCGCAGCTGTCACCCCACATCTCCAACCTGATCGCCCCGATCCTGCCGGCGGTGCGCCGCGTCGCGCAATACCGTCGTGTCGACCCGCTGTCGATCGATGCGCAGGCCGTAGGTCGCGAACACTTGCGCGACACTATCGAGGAACTCCTAGAGTCGTCGGAGATGATTCGCGAGGCGGTGGCAAGCGGTTCGCTCGCGATCGTCGGCGCCAACTACCAATTGCGTGAGGGACGCGCTCAGCCCGACGTGACGGTCGGCCTCGGCGACACACCGACCGGCCTCTGAGACAACCACCGAACCAGCGAAACAAAGGATGCACGCGAAGTGAGCGACTACCGTATCGAGCACGACACCATGGGCGAGGTGCGGGTTCCCGCCGCCGCCCTCTACGGGGCGCAGACCCAGCGGGCCGTCGAGAACTTCCCGATCTCGGGGGACGGCCTCGAGCCAGCACAGATCATCGCGCTCGCGCGCATCAAGCGTGCAGCGGCGATCGTCAACGGTGAACTCGGCATCATCGACGAATCGATCGCCAAGGCCATCGTTGCGGCTGCCGACGAGATCATCGCGGGTGAGCACCTCGGTGACTTCCCCATCGACGTCTATCAGACGGGCTCCGGCACCTCCTCGAACATGAACATGAACGAGGTGATCGCGCGACTGGCGAGCACGTCGCTCGGGTCGACGGTGCACCCCAACGACCATGTGAATGCCTCGCAGTCCTCGAACGATGTTTTCCCGACATCCGTACATCTCGCCGTCACCGGCGCCCTCGTGGTTGACCTCATTCCGTCGCTCGAACACCTCGCCACTGCCCTCGAGACCAAAGCCGAGCTGTGGAAGACCGTCGTCAAGTCGGGCCGCACGCACCTCATGGACGCCACCCCCGTCACACTCGGGCAGGAATTCGCCGGCTATGCACGTCAGGTGCGACTGGGCATCGAACGAGTGCGGGCCACTATCCCCCGCGTCGCCGAGGTTCCGCTCGGTGGTACGGCGACGGGCACGGGCATCAATACGCCCGTGGGCTTCCCCCAGCGCGTGATCTCAGTGCTGGCCGCCGATGCGCAGCTGCCGATCACGGAGGCCGTCGACCATTTTGAGGCTCAGGGCGCGCGCGACGCTCTTGTTGAAACCTCCGGCGCGCTCCGCGTCATCGCGGTGTCGCTCACGAAGATCTGCAACGACCTGCGCTGGATGGGTTCTGGCCCGAACACGGGGCTTGCCGAACTCCACATCCCCGACCTGCAGCCGGGATCATCGATCATGCCCGGCAAGGTCAACCCTGTTGTGCCGGAGGCAGTGCTCATGGTGTGTGCCCGCGTCATCGGAAACGACGCGACGATCGCCTGGTCAGGAGCATCGGGCAACTTCGAACTGAACGTCGCGATTCCGGTGATGGGTACCGCGCTGCTCGAGTCGATCCGTCTTCTCTCCACCTCAACCGTTGTGCTGGCGGACAAGACCATCGAGGGCCTCATTGCGAACGAGGCCCGCGCCAAGGCACTCGCCGAGTCCTCGCCTTCGATCGTCACCCCGCTCAACAAGATCATCGGATACGAGGCTGCGGCGAAGATCGCTAAGCATTCGGTCGCGGAAGGCATCACCGTCCGGGAGGCCGTCATCGCTCTAGGGTTCGTGGATCGCGGTGAGGTCACGCTCGAGCAGCTCGATTCCGCGCTCGACGTGATGTCGATGACGCATCCCGGCTAGGCCCACGCCGCCGCGGCGGTCACCGTGGTCCAATAGCCCGCGAGCAGAGACGGCCCGAACGGGATGCTGCGCTCCCGGTGACGGCGAGCAGCCACGGCCTGGAGTCCGCCGAGAAAAAACGCCACGCCGACACTCGCGATGGCCGCCTCCGCACCGAGCGCTCCGGCCGAGAGCCCGAGGAGGCCTGCGAGTTTGACGTCACCCATCCCCATACCCCCGGCGAGGGCGAGCACCAGAAAAAGGGTGAACATCACGCCACCCGCGCCGAGAGCGACCCAGGGAACCTCGCCTCGAGGTAGTGCCGCGGCGAAGAGGGATGCGATCGCGAGCGGATAACCAGGAACTATCAGCCGGTTGGGGAGGCGGTGTTCCAGCACGTCGTGACGGTACAAGCGCGGTGTGACGATGGCGAGGCACGCGGCAAGGGCAACGAGTGGCGAATCACCGAACCCGGCGAAGGCGACAGTGAGGAGCAGCGCGACAATCGGTAGGTCGCGGGACGCGGGGGTGCCGAACGCTGCGTGCATTCGGCGACCGTACTTGCGTCGCGCGCCGGTGAGGAGGAACCCTCCACAGCCGCACGAGCTCAGTCGATGAGCCCGACCTCGTCGATGGGCTCGCCGCCCAGCGTCAGCACGGGCCGACCGTCGAGCGGGGCACCGAGCTGCAGCGGAATGAGCACCGATGTTGTCACGGATGCCGTGGTCGGGCATCCGGCGACACTGTCGTTCTCGGTGCCGTCAGGGTTCGACGGCAGACCGTAGAAGACGCCCACCCGGACGTCGTCCGCCGATTCGACGAGCACAATTTCGCGCGGTACACACAGCAGCGGCGCACGAACGTTCAACACGATATCGGCGAAGTCCATCGCGCCGTTGCCGATGGGAGGCAGATCGCCCACCATCCCCGGAGGTGTGTCGCGGCCGAGCAGCCGGAAGTCCTGGAGGCGACTGACGTAGTTGGGGGTGCCGTCGGCGAAACTCTGGTATCCGAGCACGGGCATCTCGGGGAAAGCCCCAGACGGCGCCCCGCTCGGCACGATGATGCGGTTGATGACCACCGGCTGGACAGGGCCCCACATGAGCTCGATCGGCGAGGCGACGTGGGTCGGGGCTGCAGCGGTCTGGTCGCGAATGAACGGCGCTGCGGCGAAACCGGCGACCGTCAGGATGCCGAGAAGGCTGATGGCCGCCCCGAGGCGGCGAAGTGCGTAACCGGTGCCGCTTGGCTCATCCCGATGGATGTCTCGGACACTCCACCCGACGAGGGCGCGCCACTGGCCGCGGGGAGAGATGAGGGTCCAGAGAAGGAACACGGTGAGGCCGACCGCCACCACTCCAAAGACCCATGCCACGCATCGACCTTACGGGGTCGCGCCCGCTACCGCCGAAACGACGCGAGCGCGACCCCGTTCGGGCCGACGATCACGCCAGTTCGTTGCTCTCGAGCATCTCCGTGACGAGCGCTGCGATTGCCGAGCGCTCCGATCGGGTGAGCGTGATGTGACCGAAGAGGGAGTGTCCCTTCAGGGTCTCGATGACGGAGGCGACACCATCGTGACGACCGACGCGGAGGTTGTCGCGCTGGGCGACGTCGTGCGTGAGAACGACCCGCGAGTTCTGGCCGATTCTGCTGAGCACCGTGAGGAGTACGTTGCGCTCGAGCGACTGCGCCTCATCGACGATCACGAACGCGTCGTGGAGGGAGCGGCCACGGATGTGGGTCAGGGGCAGCACCTCGAGCATCCCGCGGTCGATGACCTCGTCGAGCACGTTCTGGGAGACGACCGAACCGAGGGTGTCGAAGGTTGCCTGCGCCCACGGGTTCATCTTCTCCGCCGCGTCGCCGGGCAGGTAACCGAGCTCCTGGCCTCCTACCGCGTAGAGCGGGCGGAACACCATGATCTTGCGATGCTGCTGTTTTTCCAGCACGGCTTCGAGCCCGGCGCACAGCGCGAGCGCCGACTTACCCGTGCCGGCACGGCCGCCGAGGGAGACGATGCCCACCTCGGGGTCCAGGAGCAGGTCGATCGCGAGGCGTTGTTCGGCGGAGCGGCCGTGGAGACCAAAAATGTCCCGGTCGCCCCGCACGAGCTTGAACTGGCCGCGCCCGGTCACCCGGCCGAGAGCGGACCCGCGGTCCGAATGCACGATGAGGCCGGTGTTGATGGGAAGGTCTTCGACGGCGCGCGTGGAGAGTTGCTCGTCGTCGTACAGCTTTGCCATCTGATCGGAACCGAGATCGATTTCGACCTGACCGGTCCACCCGGAGTCGACAGCGAGTTCTGCGCGGTACTCCTCGGCGGAGAGGCCGATGGATGCCGCCTTGACACGCAATGGCAGATCCTTCGATACGACCGTGACCGACAGTCCCTCGGAGGCGAGGTTCATCGCCACGGCAAGGATGCGAGAGTCGTTGTCGGCGACCTGGAGCCCAGACGGCAGCGACGCCATGCTGGAGTGGTTCAGCTCCACTCGAAGAGTGCCGCCATCGCCGACGGCGATCGGGAAGTCGAGGCGCTCGTGCTGGATTCGCAGCTCATCGAGGTTACGCAGTGCCTGACGTGCGAAGTATCCGATCTCCGGATCGTTGCGCTTGGCCTCGAGTTCGGTGATCACCACCACGGGAAGCACCACGTGATGCTCGGCGAAACGGAAGACCGCCTTCGGGTCTGACAGGAGCACCGACGTGTCGAGCACATAGGTGCGCTCGATCGTATCCGAGCCCCCCGCCTGTGCTGTGGTGTTCTTCTGCTTTGGCTGGGCTAGCTCGGCCACGTGCGCTCCATCCCCGGAGATCTACTCCAGATCCGTATCCGCAAGACGGCCGCTGTGGGTTTAGCACAGATCCCGAGACGAACTTAGGTGGCCGTCTCGATCAGGCGCCATACCTGATGTCTTGACGCTAGGCGGCTTTGGTTACAGCGGTGGGACGACACGCCCTCCGGATATGACAGTCAGGTTAACGCGATGGTTCACCCTCGCGTCGTCCGCGTAGGTCAGGGCGCGACGGTGCCGAAGGAGATGAGGGCCGCCCGCAGCATTGCGAACGTCTCCTCGTCCGCAGTCGCGGGCGGCGAGAGGCGCACACGCCCATTGCGTGTTGTTGCCGTGATGCCGTGATTGTGGAGCGACGCAGCGAGATAGGTGAGGGCGCCGTCCTCCGGTTCCAGCACCACGATGCCCGCGCGCTCGGACTCATCGCGCGGCGAAACCACGGGGAGGGCGAATTCGTCGGCGAGGTCGATAATGCGTGTCACGTTCTCGGCGATCGCCGAGGCGACCGACGAGACACCGATGGCGACCAACTCCTCGATGGATGCCGAGAGCCGAGCCTCGGCGACGGGGTCCGGTCTCGTCAACTGGAACGATCGCGCCACCCGCGCGGGCGGCGGGGCAACGATGGGGTCTACGTTGTCCGTGTCGATGCCGGCGAAGCCGCTGAGCACGGGCTCCAGTCGTTCGAGTGCCCTGTCGCTCAGCGCCAGGAATCCGGTGCCGAATCCGGCACGTAGCCATTTCTGTCCGCCGGCGGCGATGACGTCGGCGACCTGCCACGGTGCGTCCACGGCGCCGAGCCCCTGAACCGCATCAACGAGGAGGAGTCGATCTCCGATGACCTCGCGCACGGCATCCAGATCGATGCGGTAACCGGTACGGAAATCAACGAGGCTGACGACAACCGCCGCCGTGTCGGGAGTGAGCTCGTCCCGGAGCGCCTCCGGGGTAACGTGACCGCTTTCGGGCGTGAACCAGCGCACCTCGCGGCCTAGCACCCCGCCTGCCCGCTCCGCGGCAACGGTGATGCCGGGGTACTCATTCGTCGAGAGGAGCAGTTCGCCCTCAACCCCGAAGATCGCCTGGGTCATGGCTTGTGTTGTGCTCGGTTGGAACACGACGGAGTCGCTCCCGAATCCGGTGAGCGAGGCCACGGCCTCGCGCGCCCGAGCATCCTGCTCCAGAAGGGAGGGAATTGTTCCGAATCGGGCTCGGCCGAGGAGGCTCGACTGGGCCGACTCGTCGTCACGTGCGGGCCGCCCGAGCGGACCCACAGCCGCCATGTCGAGGTATCCCGGCTCATCGCTGAACTGTTCGCTGAATTCTGCAAGCGACTCCGTTGTCACTGGCCGAACCTCCTGTGTCGTGTTCCGTAGGCCCGCATCGCGCGGAGGAAGTCGACCTCGCGCAGATCAGGGCCGAGCGCCTCAACGAAGTACAGCTCGCTGTGCGCGCTCTGCCACAGCATGAAGTCGCTGATGCGCTGCTCCCCCGAGGTTCGGATGATGAGATCCGGATCGGGCTGGCCGCCCGTGTAGAGGTGCTCGCTGATCAGTTCGGGGGTGAGGAGCTCTGCAAGAGCGTCCAGGGTTCCACCCGAGCTTTCGTGCTTCTGCACGATACTGCGCATAGCGTCGGCGATTTCGCGTCGCCCGCCGTAGCCGATGGCGAGATTCACATGGAGCCCGGTGTTGGAGGCCGTGCGGGCCTGCGCATCGGCGAGACGCTGGCGGAGGCCCTCCGGTAGGCCTTCGCTCGAGCCCACGTGCTGGATACGCCAGTCGCGCACGTGCGAGAGTTCGTCGGCAAGGTCACCAATGATCTCGAAGAGTCCCTCGAGTTCCTCACCGGTGCGACCCGTGAGGTTGTCCGTCGAGAGAAGGTAGAGCGTCGCGACGCCAATTCCGAGATCATCGCACCATTCGAGGAACGCCCGGTACTTCGCGGCGCCGGCGCGATGACCGTGGGCGGCGGTTTCCAGTTCGCGCAGCTTGGCCCACCGGCGGTTGCCGTCGATGATCATCGCTACGTGGTGTGGAAGTTCGACCGCGGACAGCTGCCGACGGATCCGATTCTGGTACAGCCCGTACAGAAGCCCGCGCCCGAAAGTCACTCGGCGCTCACTCACACGCCTACGCTAGTCCACTCGCGTGCCCAGCTTGCGGGCAGGGCGACGCTCTACACTGGCGCGGTGCCCGTGAGAGATACAGAACCAGCAGCCGATCTGCCGAACCTGCCCCTCCTCGACGAAGCGATCGACCACGAGAAAATAGACCTCAAACCGACGTGGCGAGGATGGATCCACGCGGCGACCTTCCCGGTCGCCATAGCACTGGGTGTTGTGCTCGTGGTTCTCGCCGACGGGGTCGCCGCGAAAGCGAGCTCTGCGGTGTTCTTCGCGAGCTCACTCCTCCTGTTCGGCACTTCTGCGCTGTATCACCGCATCAACTGGAGCCCCCGCGTCAAGGCGATCTTCAAGCGCATCGACCATGCGAACATCTTCCTGTTGATCGCCGGTTCGTACACCCCGATCTCGGTGCTCTGCCTCCCGACGGACAAGGCGATCATCCTGCTGTCGCTGGTTTGGGGTGGCGCCCTCCTCGGAATCGGCTTCCGCGTGTTCTGGATCGGTGCGCCTCGCTGGCTTTACGTTCCCCTCTACGTGCTCCTGGGGTGGGCGGCCGTCATGTTCATCGTCGACTTCTTCCAGTCAGCACCGGTCACGATGACCCTCATCATCATCGGCGGCCTGCTCTACACCGTCGGCGCGGTCTTCTACGGCCTCAAGCGTCCCAACCCATGGCCGGGACACTTCGGATTCCACGAGCTCTTCCACCTGTGCACCCTGTTGGCGTTCCTGTGCCACTGGGTTGGCATCTTCCTCGTGGCGATCAACCCACCGATGCTGGCCTAGGCGTCGCGGTTCTTGCTCTCTGCAGCCTGCTCGGCCTCGAGCTCCGCGCGAACCTCGTCGCGGTAGCGGATGCGACGAACACGGCGCACCATGTCCATGACAAGAAACACGGTGACGATCGCGATCAGGAACGTCGCGCCGAAGCCGATGACTCCGGGGGTGACGATATTGGGGTCCCCGTCGAATGCCGGGAGAGGTGTCGGAGTGGGATCGATCGTCCACAGGGTGATCATCGTGTTGCCTGACTCCGTCCGGGTTAGCCTTGGATAAGCCTAACGAAAGCCACCTGTGACCTCGCCCGACACCCTCTCCTCTCGCTACGGCCGCACGCCGGGAACCGCACGTCGAACCCGCACCATCGGGATCATCGCTGCGGTGGCGGTCGCGATCGTCTTCGGGCTGTGGTTGTGGTGGGGCGGACTACTCGAGGCGCCCGCACAGTTCGAGGCGAAAGACACGGGTCACACGATCGAGAGCGACTCGAGGGTCAGCGTGCGGTGGCAGTTCACCGCCGAACCGGGAACCCCGGCATCCTGCGCCATTCAGGCCCTCGACTCGACGTTCGGAATCGTGGGATGGCGCGTGGTCGACCTGCCGCCGTCGGATCAGAACACCCGCGTCTTCACCGAGAGTGTCTTGACGACGGAGCGTGCCGTCACCGGGTTGATCTACCGTTGCTGGCTCACCTAAGGTTGAGGGCTACACCCCAGAACCGGCCCCGTTCGTGGCCGGTTTCGTTCTTGTAAGGAGAGATCGTGACCGACAGCACCGTCACGTGGCTGACCCAGGAAGCGTACGACCGACTGAGCGCAGAACTCGACCAGCTCTCCGGCGAGGGCCGCATCGAGATCGCCAAGAAGATCGAGGCTGCGCGAGAAGAGGGTGATCTCAAGGAGAACGGTGGTTACCACGCCGCCCGCGAGGAGCAGGGCAAGATCGAGGCGCGGATCCGCGTGCTCACCGAACTGCTCCGGACCGCTGTAGTGGGTGAGGCTCCGGAGTCGACCGGTGTTGTCGCACCGGGAACACTCGTGACGGCAACCATCCTCGGTGACGAGTCGACGTTCCTTCTCGGCAGCCGCGAGATCGTGGGCGACAGCGACCTCGACGTCTACAGCGAGGGCAGCCCGCTGGGCACGGCCATCATCGGTCTCGGCGCTGGCGACGAGACGTCGTACACGGCACCCAACGGCCGTTCGATTCCGGTGAAGATCCTGAAGGTCGAGCCCTTCGTACCCTGATCAGGATCGCGTCATGACCGCCGCGTGGCGATCGCCCATTTCGCTCGCCCACACGAGTGCGAAGTCCGCGACTTCTTCCCAGCCGTTCTGAGAAACAATTCGATGGCTTCGCCCGGCGAACTCTTTCCGCTCGACAATTGATGGTCCTGCCGCATAGCGCTTGAGCGCCGCCTTCTGGATGGCAGGCGGAGCGACGTGATCGATCCCGCCGGAGATCAGCAGGAGGGGTGCCCGATCGGGCTTCATGTAGTCCACCCGTGTCACGCCCGACTTCTCGTTCAGGATCGAGAGCACCCCCTCGAAGAACACCCGGTTGTACGAGGGGATGGCGCTGGCTTCCCACTCTCGGTCGGACTCCGATCGCGTCAGATCATTGCCAAATGTGAAGTGGAAATGACCGCGGCTTATTGGCGTGGTGCCCCGTCGACGGAACGGGTTCGAGAGCACGGGAGCACCGGTCCGCAGCGTTGACAAGGGCAGGGCGCGAACACCGGCCGTGTTACCCGGCTCGACGGCGACCGCAGCTCGAGCCAATCCTCGATCGAGGAGCACTTGAGTGAAGATCCCACCGAACGAATGGCCCATGATGATCGGCAATTCGTCGAGGCCTCGAATCACGGCCTCGAACGAGTCGAGGATCTCCGCAATTCCGCGATTGGCGAGGCCGGACGGATCGCGGCGGATGTCCGGCGGGGTCCGGTCCCCGATACCCGGCCAGCCCGGCACGACCACCGGATGCCCGGCCTCGCGGAACCGCGTGGCCCACGTGTCCCAGCTCGAGGGGGTCATCCAGAGTCCATGGATGAGCAGGATGGGTGGCTTTGACGACATGGGCGTCCTTCCGTCGTGAGATCAGAGCAGGTGTGCGCTCACTGTCCCAGGACTTTTTGTTCTCGCCTGTCGCTTGTTTGCCGGGAAATGTTGTCTGCGTGCCGAATCGCAGTTTGACACTCGTTCACGTTGATTGCGATGCTGTCGATGTCCGGCACCACTGCTCCGCTCGAATGGAGTCTCTATGCTCGTTCTCGACACGCAGACACTGCCCGCGCACGACCGAGGCGATGCCTACCAGGGCGCTGTGAGCGCGAACTGCACAACGAGTGCAGCCCGTTTTGAGTCGCCCGGTCGACTGTGGGCAAAAATCGAAGCCTTCGACCTCGGGCCGGCAAAGGTCTTGACTATCGATGCATCCGGAACAACTCTCCGACGCACACCCCGAATGGCGCGTGGCATGAACGACTGCCCCATCGCCCTGGCGCTGCCCGTGCGGTCGAGGAATCGTTTGCAGTGGGAGCGGGAGGACGAGGCATACGATCGCCGCGACATGATGCTCGTCGACCTCTCTGCACCGTATGTCTACGGGTGGGAAGGCGACGGTGCGTCGTATGCGTTCCATGTCGAATTCGATGAGCTCGACCTGCCCATGGAGACGATCCGCTCGGCGATGGTTCGACTGCCGTCGAGTCCTCTCTACGGGCTCGTGCGTGACCACATCGAACACGTGATGACGGGGGCCGGGGAGATCGTACGGAGCGGTGTTGGTGCCGATGTCGGTGCTGCCTCAGTCGAACTCATGCGTGCGCTCATCGTTTCGGCCGCGGGCGACACGCGACACGCGGCGGAGACGATGCATTCTTCCGTCGGAGCGCGGATCGACGCCTACATACGACACCACCTACGGGACCCCGATCTGGTTCCCGCTCGTATCGCTGCGGCGAACGCGGTTTCCGTGCGCGAGCTCTACCGCGAGTTCGAGCGCCGGGGCGCCAGCCTCGAGCAGTCGATCATGAACCAACGCCTGCAAGGGGCGAGCGAGGAACTACGAGTGTGCGATCCGCGCACGTCGGTCGCCGAAATCGGGAGAGCCTGGGGCTTCAGAAACGCCAGTCATTTCGCGAGCCGCTTCAAGGCTCGTTTCGGATTGACTCCCCGTGAGTGGAGATCTCAGCCCCCGCCACGAGCTTAGAAGTCGACCCGCGGCTCGAAGTCCTCGGCTCGGAGCGCAGCGAGCACCTGGTCGGCGTGCTCAGGGCCGCGGGTCTCGATGTGCAGTTCGAGCTCGACCTGACTGATCTGGAGTCCGCCGTTGTGCCGGGTGTGCAGAACCTCAACGACGTTGGCGTTGCACTCGGCGACGATGGCAGACACCCGCGCCAACTGGCCGGGACGATCAGGGAGCGGGATACGGAGTTTGAGGTAGCGCTCCGAAGCAGCGAGCCCGTGGCTGATGACACGTTCCATCACGAGCGGGTCGATATTGCCGCCGGACAGGATCGCGACCGTGGTACCCGTGGCCTGGATACGCCCCGCGAGGATCGCGGCAACACCCACCGCGCCAGCGGGCTCTACCACGAGCTTCGCTCTCTCGATGAGGACGAGAAGCGCCTGCGCGGTCTCGTCCTCCGAGACGGTCACGACCTCATCGACGACGTCACTAATGATCTCGAAGTTGAGCAGACCGGGGCGCGAGACGGCGATCCCGTCGGCGATGGTCGGCAGGATCGTGATCTCCGTCGGGCTGCCCTGGGCAAGCGACGGCGGGTACGCCGCGGCGTTGGCCGCCTGAACCCCGATGACACGAACGGTACGACCGTCGAGGGCGGCGCGCTGCTTTATGGCGCTCGCGACTCCCGAGATCAGCCCACCGCCGCCGATGGGCACAACAACCGTCTCCACGTCTGGCCGTTGATCGAGGATGTCGAGACCCATCGTTCCCTGGCCGGTCACAACATCCGTGTGGTCGAAGGGATGGATAAAGACCGCACCGGTCTCCGCTGCGAACTCCGCGGCGGCCCGCAACGGTTCGTCCACCGTGTGACCTCGGAGCACAACATCCGCTCCGTAATCTCGCGTGGCCTGAAGCTTCGGCAAGGGGACTCCGAGGGGCATAAAGATGGTGGCTTTGATGCCCAATTCACGCGCGGCGAGAGCGACCCCCTGGGCGTGGTTGCCCGCGGAAGCGGCAACAACGCCACGCGCCTTCTCCTCGTCGCTGAGGAGGAAGAGGCGGTTGTACGCTCCCCGGATCTTGTAGGACCCCGTGCGCTGCAGGTTCTCGCACTTGAGGTACACGGGAGCACCCAACACATCGCCGAGGAACCGCGAACTCTCCATCGGTGTGGTGTTCACCACGGCGGAGATTCGGGCACGGGCGGCCTCAAAATCTGCGAGACGAGGGCCGACGAGCGTCGTGTCAGGCATGGGGCAGGATGTCCTTCGCGGTGGGATGGGGAACGGTACGCCACGTACCGCCCGCGATGTATTTCACCATGACATTGGCGGTGGCGACGATGGGGACAGCAAAGAGCGCGCCGGCGATGCCGGCGGTGAACCCGCCGGCGGCCACGGCGAACACAACGGCAAGCGGATGCACCTTGACCGCCGTGCCGAGGACGAGCGGCTGCAACACATGGCCCTCGATCTGCTGGACGAGGAGCACGATGCCGAGCATAAGCACGGCCGGTAGCGGGCCGAGGTAAACGAGCGCGACAAACACCGCGAGCGCACCCGTGAGCAACGCACCGACGACGGGCACAAACGCACCGAGGAAGACTGCGACGGCAATGGGGATGACGAGCGGGAAACCGCCGTAGAACAACCCCAGTATCCAGGCACCCAGGCCGATGCCGACGGCGTCGACGAACGCCACGAATATCTGCACCTTGACGAACGTGGTGAGGGTGATCCAGCCGGCCTCCCCCGCCCCCGTCACGGCCGGGCGAGCGCGCTGCGGGAACAGCCGCACGATCCAGGTCCAGATGCGGCGTCCGTCGATGAGGATGAACAGGGTCGCGAAGAGTGCGAGGAGCACGCCAGCGATGACGTGGCCTGCGGTCGATCCGACCGAGAGCAGACCGTTGACGATCGCACCGTTGTCGCGCTGAATGGTTTCCCACACACCGCCCACCCAGACGTTGATGTCGTCCTGGCTGATGTCCAGCGGCGGCTGGCTCAGCCACTGGGTGAAATCGGCGTAGGCGAGCAGCGTCTTCTCTTGCAGGTCGGGGTACCCCGACCGCACCTGAGCGACAACCAGGATGACGAGTCCTGTGACGACTCCGAGGGTGCCCAGCATCGCGACCGCAACCGCAAGAGCCTTGGGCCACCGGTGCCGACGGAGGAAGTTCACGAGCGGGACGAGCAGGGCGCTCAGGAGGATCGCGACGAAGAAGGGAACGACGATGTAGCGGAACTCGATCACGAGGAACACGAGTACGGCGACCAGTCCGAGCACCACGAGGATGCGCCATCCGTATGCCCCCGCTATGGCAAGACCGGGCGGAACGAGCTGTGACTCGTTCGTCGGCTCCGCGGTCCTCCGCTTTGCGAAGATCATCCGATCAGTCTAGGCACGCTCCCCCGCGCCGTCGCACAGGCTCAGCGCGGTACCGCGCTCACGGGAGCAGGTCGAAGCTGCAGATGCACGGTGTCGCCGATCTGCGGATGCACGTCAACGGCGTGCTGCACGGACAGCAGGGTGTCGTCGCCCAGACGCACACGCGTACGTCGCAACGATCCGAGGAAGCTCGAGGACACCACGGTCGCGGGGATTCCGTCGTCGGCGAATCGGATGTTCTCCGGCCGGATGAAAGCCGTGACCTCGCCGTTTTGGATGGGCGCGCCCAGCATGTCCAACTCCACACCCTGTACGGAGACGGTGCCATCCGTGGCGATACCGGCGACACGATTCGAGAGTCCCACAAAATCCGCGACAAACGGCGTCGCCGGCGCGGCGTACAACTCTTCCGGGGTACCCACCTGCTCGATGACCCCCTCGCGCATGACCGCGACACGATCGGCGACGGCAAGCGCCTCCTCCTGATCGTGGGTGACGAAGACCGTGGTGATGCCGAGCTCCGTCTGGATGCGACGGATCTCGTCCCGCAGCTGCACGCGGACCTTCGCGTCGAGCGCGCTGAGGGGTTCGTCCAGGAGCAACACATGCGGGCGCGTGACGAGGGCGCGCGCGAGCGCCACACGCTGCTGCTGCCCTCCCGAGAGTTGGTGGGCGTAGCGCGAGCCGAACTGGGCGAGACCAACCATGTCCAGGGCTTCGACCGCGCGACCCTTGCGCTCCGCGGCGGGGACCCGGCGCATCCGGAGCCCGAATTGCACGTTCTCGAGCACCGTCATGTGCGGGAAGAGCGAGTACGACTGGAACACCATGCCCATGTCGCGGCGGTTGGTGGGAACGGATGCGACATCCTCACCGTCGATCAGGATCTCACCGCCATCGATGCCCTCGAGCCCCGACAGGGCCCGGAGGGCGGTCGTCTTGCCGCAGCCCGACGGGCCGAGCAGTGCGATGAACTCACCGGGCTCGATCGCGAGGTTGATCGAGTTGAGCGCCCGGTGCGGACCGTAGTGCTTGACCACGTTCGCAAGCTCTACGCGGGCGCCGGATACGGGCTCGAGGTCGATCGCGGTCGCCACGGGAATGGTGTTGGTCATGAGTTGTCCTTACGACGAGCCGACCCGAGCCGGCCGATGATGACGAGGAGCAGGAAGGCAAAAACGAGCGCAAGAAGGGCGAAGATCACCGCGATGTAAGGATCGGCTTTGTTCACCACGAGAAGCGCGGTCTGCAGATTGATGCGGTTGAGGAGCGAGGCGATCGTGAATTCACCGAGCACAACCGCGACCGAGATGAACGATGCGGCGAGAAGTCCGCGGCGCAGGTTCGGCACGATCACCCGGAACAGCACCGTCGCCCACCCCGCTCCGAGCGAACGAGCGGCCTCGCTGAGGGTCTTCACGTCGATCGAGTCGAGCCCGGCCTGGATTGCCCGGTACGCGTACGGAAGCACGAGAATGCCGTACGCGAAGGCGAGTGTCCACACGCCGCTGCCAAAGATCGACGAGACGACGCGATACACGGGGGCGAGGCCCACGACGAGCACAATCGCGGGGATCGTGATCGGCAGCAGGCAGATGAACTCCATGACGGGGCGCAACCGCGGGAAAGACAGCTTGATGAGGATCATCGTCGGTACGAGCAGCACGAGCATGATGACGACCGTCACCACCGCGAGCACAAGCGAGTTGCCGATCGCGATCCAGAGCTGGTTGAACTCAGGGCCGAGCTGCCCCGTGAAGACGGTGACCCAGCGGTCGATCGTGTAGCCCCCCTCGAGTCCGCCGCGAAGAGTGAACTCCACCATGCTCACGAGCGGCAGTGCGAAGAAGAGCGCGACAACAACGAGGATGACCGTGCGCGTCGCCGCGGTCGGCCCGGGGTGGTGGGCGCGCTGCAGCCTGCGGTTCACCGCTGCCATCGTGAAGCCCTTCTCTCGAAGACGGAGTAGATGGCCATCACCACGACCATGACCACGATCATCCCCAGCGCGAGGGCCCCTGCGAGGTTCTCCCGCCCGAGCACCGTTTCGCTCGTGAGGGCGGCGCGGATCTGCAGGGGAACGATGCCCTGGCCCTGACTCGTGAGGGCCGCCGCGGTCGCGTACGACGAGAACGAGTTGGCGAAGAGGAGGAGCAAAGAGCCGATGAAGCTCGGCGCGAGCACGGGCATCCCGATGCGCCACCAGTACGTGGCGCGTGTTCCACCGAGGGTGGCGGATGCCTCGGCCCACTGCGGTTTGAGGGCTTCCAGCGCTGGCAGGAAAACAATGATCATGAGCGGCACCTGGAAGTAGATGTAGGGCAACACAAGCCCGGGGACTTCGTAAAGCCACACGCCGCTGGCAAAGATGTCGATGCCGAAGTTGTTCTGCAGGATGACACGGAGCAGACCCTGCGTGCCGATGAGGGTCACGAACGCGAAGGCGAGCATGACACCGCCGAACTGCGCGAGCACTCCGGAGATCGAATCGACCACGGTGCGAAGGGGGCCGTCCGGCTTGGCGTCGAGCAGCGCGTAGCAGGCCGCGGCACCCACGACCGCTCCGATGACGGCGGTGAGCGCGGAAAGCCAGATCGAGTTCCAGAAGGTGCGGACGATGACCGGGTCTACGAGCGCTTCGAGGTTCGTTGTGGTGAAGGCGCCGTCCCCGTCGAACAGTCCGGTGCTGAGCGCGAGCACGGTCGGCAGCCCGAGGAACAGCACGACATACGCCGCGAAGGGCGCAAGACCGAGGATGGACAGGCGGGATGCCCCGCGACGCGAACGCCGCGGGGCACCACCGGTGACGGTGCTAGCCGGCACAGTGCTACTGGACAGCGGCTGCCCACTTCTCGCCGAGAAGGGTGCCAGCTGCCTCGCTCTGCTCGGCGGTCGGCACAACGGTCTCGCCCTCGACGACCGGAAGCGCTGCGAAGAGCTCCTCATCGATCGTTCCAGCCTCAGCCATCGCGTCGGCGCGCACGGGGCGCGCTCCGCCCTTCAGCCACAGGTTCTGCACCTCGTCGCTGTAGAGGAACTCCTGCCACAGACGAGCCGCGGCGGGGTGGGGTGCGTCCTTGTTGATGGCCTGGTTGTAGTAACCGGCGTAGGCGGTACCGGGGAACACGACGACCTCCCAGTTGCGCTGGCCCTCGAGGCTCGCGGCGTAACCGGTGTTGAGGTAGTCCCAGTCGAAGACGACGGGTGTTTCGCCCGAGGCGATTGTGGCGTCGGTCGGGTCGATCTTGAGGAAGTTGCCCGCCTTGTTCAGCTCGGAGAAGAAGTCGATACCCGCGGTGAAGTCGTCGAGGGTTCCGTCGTTCTGCACCGTGGCCATGCCGACCGCGGCGAATGCGGCACCGGCCTGCGTCGGGTCACCGTTGATGGCGACCTTGCCGAGGTAGTCGGCGCCGAGCAGGTCCTGGAGCGACTCGGGGGCCGGAACCGCGTCGGGGTCGTACCCGACCGACATGTACCCGCCGTAGTCGCCGACGAAGAGGCCGGTCGACTCCTTGAGGGCGTCGGGGATGTCGTCCCAGGTCTGCACCTTGTAGGGCGCAAAGTAGTCAGTGCTGCTGAGGGCCACGGCGAGACCGACATCGAACACGTCGGGGGCCGTGTCCTGCCCCGCAAGGTTGTCTGCGGCCTGGATCTCCTCGGCGCTCGATGCGTCGGGCGAAGCCTCGGTGATGGTGATTTCCGGGTAGCGCTCGGCGAACAGGTCGAGGATCTCGCCGTAGTTAGCCCAGTCGCGCGGCAGCGCGATGACGTTGAGTGCGCCCTCGGCCTTGGCAGCGGCCTCGAGGTCGGCAAAGGTACCGAAGTCGGCGACGGATGTCGCGGATGTCGCGTCCACATCGCCGGCGGGGGTGTCGCCCGCGGGGGCGCACGCCGCGAGCGTGATTGCGGACACAGCGACAAGCGCGGTGCCCGTAAGAATGCGCGTGATGGTCAAGGGTTCCTCTCCTCGGGCCTTCGGTCGTTCGGGCTGTGGTCGAACGGATGGAGCCGAAGGTCCACGGGCGAGGCTAAGGAGCGTTGGCTAATGGTTGGTCGAGCGTGCCTTAACGGAGAGCAAACGGATCGTGTCATCCGTCGGCGATAGCGTCGAGACGTGGTGGAATCACTGAGCGCGGCCGCGGCACGGCGTGTGGCCCTAGCGGCACAGGGCTTCGGGCGACCGCCAGGCGACGTGGGGACACGTCAGCTGAACTCGACGATCAAACGACTGGGGCTGCTGCAGCTCGATTCGATCAACGTCTTCGAACGCAGCCACTACCTCCCGCCGTTCGCTCGCCTGGGCGCGTACGACAAGGCCGCGCTCGATCGCCTCACCTTCGGTAAACGCAGCGACTACGTCGAGTACTGGGCCCACGAGGCGGCCATCATTCCCAAAGACGACCTGCCCCTGTGGCGGTGGAAGATGGATGCCCTCCGCGCTCGCGACTACGACCGCGACGAGTGGGTGCGCTCCAACGGCGCCATGCTCGACTGGCTACGCACCGAACTCGCCACCCGCGGGCCGATCGCGGCGAGCGCGATCGAGCACGACGCGAACACGCGAGTGGGCCCGTGGTGGGGCTGGTCGGACGTCAAACGCGGGCTCGAGTACCTGTTTCGCTGGGGCGAGGCGGTGAGCGCCGGTCGCACCCGATTCGAGCGCACGTACGCGCTCGCCTCGGCCGCGATCCCGCACCTACTCGACGCCCGGCCGTCGCGGCAAGACGCACACCGTGTGCTCGTCGAACGAAGCGCCCGTGCCCTCGGAGTTGCCACCACGAGCGACATCGCGGACTACTTTCGCCTGAAGGCTGCCGACGTGAAGCCGTCCATCACGGAACTCGTGGACGCCGGCACCCTCCTGCCCGTCACGGTTCGGGGCTGGACAGTACCCGCCTACCTTCACGCGAACGCCCGAATCCCGCGCGCCATACGAGCCGACGCGCTGCTCTCCCCCTTTGATCCCGTCGTGTGGGATCGTCGCCGCACCGAGCGGATGTTCGGCTTCCACTACCGCATCGAGGTCTACACCCCCGCCCCGCAGCGCACCTTCGGGTACTACACGTTGCCGTTACTTCAGGACGAAGCGCTCGTCGGGCGCATCGACCTCAAGAGCGACCGGCAGCGGCGAGTGCTCCGCGTGCAGTCCGCGTGGCGGGAGGACGGGGCATCCGTCGACCTCGATCGAGTGTCCGGGCTGCTGGATCGTATCGCCGCTTGGCAGGAGCTCGAGGCCGTGGAGTTCGCGGAGCGCGGCGATCTCATCGCGGCTCTCGCCGAGCACTACCCGTATCGCTCGCGCTAGAACCCGCGCCCGATCTCGCCGAGGCGCTTGATGCGCTCCGGGATCGGAGGGTGGGTGGCGAACAGACGATCCATGAGACCCGGCTTCGTCGGATCGGAGATCCACATGTGGGCCATCGTCGAGTTCTGCTTGATCATCGGCCTGCCGTAGTCGGAGAGCTTCTGCAGAGCACTCGCAAGGGCATCAGGATGCCGCGTGGTGAGCGCACCCGTCGCATCCGCCAGATACTCACGCTGGCGGGACACCGCTGCCTGCACAACCGCGGCCACGAGGGGTGCAACGAGGAACGCCACAAGCCCGAACACGAGCACAATCGGGTTGTTGTTGTTCGAGTTGCGACCACCGAAGAAAGCGACACGCAAAAGAACGTCGGCGATCATGCCGACGGCGACCACCAGACCAAAAACGATCATCGAGACACGAATGTCGTAGTTGCGCACGTGACCGATCTCGTGGGCCATGACACCCTCGAGTTCGGAGTCCGTCATGATGTCGAGCAGACCGGTGGTGGCGGCGACCGAGGCGTGCTCCGGGTCGCGTCCCGTCGCAAAAGCGTTCGGGGCCGGGTCATTGATGATGTAGACCTTCGGCATCGGCGTGCCCGTCGTGATCGAGAGGTTCTCGACGATGCGATACAGCCGCGGGTTGTCCGCCTTCTGAATCTGGTGCGCGCCACTCAGGGCCAACGCCTGGCTGCTCGCCGCGAAGTACTGGATGAGTGCGTAGCCGATCGCAATCACGAGCGTGATGATGACGATCGTCACGTCCCGGTAGATCCACGCCGCGAGGGCAGCAAGGCCCCCGATGATGAGGATGAACAGCAGGATGATGAAGACGGTGTTGCGTTTGTTTTTCGCTATGGCGCGATACATGGGATTCTCCGTGCCGGGTTTCGATACGCGGCTTCGCCGCTACTCAACCTTGAACTTTCGGTCGAACCTTCCTTCGGAAGCCTCGACCTTCAGTTCAAAACTGAACGCGCGGGGGCTCGGCGATGGCGGCCGAGTCGGTGACCTCGAAGAACTCGCGCTCCGTGAAACCGAGACCGCGCACAAAGAGAGTGTTGGGGAACTGCTTGATCTTCGTGTTGAGCTCGCGAACACCACCGTTGTAGAAGCGGCGGCTTGCCTGAATCTTGTCCTCGGTGTCGACGATCTCCGCCTGGAGCTGCAGGAAGTTCTGGCTCGCCTGGAGCTGCGGGTAGGCCTCCGCGACCGCAAAGATCGACTTGAGCGCCTGCTGCATGTGGTTTTCAGCGACTGCCGCGTCGGCCGGGCCCTGGGCCGAGAGCGTCTCGGCACGCGCCTTGGTGACGTTCTCGAAAACGCCCTTCTCGTGCGCGGCGTAACCCTTGACCGACTCGATGAGGTTGGGCAGGAGGTCAGCACGGCGCTTGAGCTGAACCGTGATGTCGCTCCACGCCTCGTCAACGCGAACGTTGAGCGTGACGAGAGAGTTGTATGTCGTCCACAGGTAAATGCCGATGATGACAACGAGCAGAACGATGACGCCGACGACGATGAGGATTTCCATGGCTCACATGGTACGGCAGAAGACCGGGTGATTACTCGGAAAGAAGGGGATGATCAGCGCATTCGTGACGATTGCACGCGTTGTAGCCACTCAAAGGAGGCTTTGGGGGTTCGCACGAGTGAGTCGAAGTCGACGTGAACGAGGCCGAATCGCTGGGTGAACCCCGCCGCCCACTCCCAGTTGTCCATGAGGGTCCACACGAAGTAACCCCGAAGGTCGACCTCCGGCACGGACAGCGCGGCGTTGAGGTGGCCAGCGAGGTAGCTGATGCGCTCGGTGTCATCGACGCGACCGTCGGGCCCCGGAGCATCCGGAAAGCTCGCTCCCCCCTCGGTGATGTAGACGGGCGGAAGGGCCGACCCGTAACGCCTCGTGTGGTCTCGGAGAGTGTCGGCGAGGAAGTGCGGCGCGATAGGCCAACCGAATCCGGTCGTTGGATACTCGGGCCACGGCGCGAGATGGAAGGGCAGGTCGCGCATGGCCTCCGCCTCGCCATCCGGGGTGCTCGAGTCCTCCGGAGGTCCGACAGCGATACGCGTCGGCATGTAGTAGTTGACCCCGTAGAAGTCGAGGGGCTGGTGGATGATGGCGAGGTCTGCCGGGTCTGTCTCCCGCAACGCGCGGAACTCCTTGCGCGCGAGGAGCGGGAATCGCGGATACCGGCCCAGCAGGATCGGGTCGGCATAGATGCGGTTGTGCACGAGATCGAACACACGCGTGTACTGGTCGCCCAGGAATCCGCGCCGAGCGCTCGACACCGGAGAGTGCACGTTCGTGACACCGATCTCACCCCGCACCCCCGCCGCCCTGAGTGCCGTGACCGAGAGACCGTGCCCGAGCAACTGGTGGTGGACACTCGTGAGTGAATCGAAGAGAAGCGATTCGCCCGGAGCGTGGATCCCGAGGGCGTACCCGTTGAGACTGACCGTGGTCGGCTCGTTGAGTGTGATCCACTTGTCGACGCGATCCCCGAATGCCTCCGCGGCTACCGTCGCAAAGTCGGCGAGACGATAAGCGGTGTCACGATTCATCCACCCGCCGGCGCGCTGGAGCGGCTCCGGGACATCCCAGTGGAAGAGGGTGACAACCGGGCTGATTCCGGCCTCGAGGAGGGCGTCGAGCAGGCGATCGTAGAAGGCGATGCCCTCGGCTCGTGCCGGCCCTCGACCGTCGGGGAGGATGCGGGGCCACCCGAGCGAGAAGCGGTAGGCATCAACACCGAGATCGCGCAGGAGTGCGACATCCTCACGGAAACGGTGGACGTGGTCTGTCGTGATCTCCGTGGTCGAACCGTCGGCGATGCGACCCGGTTGGCGGGCGAACACGTCCCACGTCGATTCCCCGCGTCCGCCCTCGTGAATGGCACCCTCGATTTGGGTCGCCGCGGTTGCCACACCGATCAAGAACCCGGGTGGCAGTCGCGCCGCAATCGCCTCCGGATCGATCATGCGCCGAGCACTCTGGCCAGATAGGGGTTCTGGAAGAGCCGATCCGGGTCGAGCCGATCGCGCGCGGCGAGGAAGTCGTCGAACCGTGGATACGACGGGCGCAGGTCGTCAGCGGTGCGCGAGTTCATTTTTCCCCAGTGCGGTCTGCCGTCGTGTGCGCGCATGATGGCCTCCACCTCGCGGAAGTACTCCCGCTCGTCGTCCTTCCAGTACCGGTGCACGGCGATGTACCCGGTGGGTCGACCCGCGGCGGTCGAAAGCCACAGATCATCGGCGGCAGATGCGCGAACCTCGATCGGGAACGAGATTTTCCAGTTTTTGCGCTCGATGAGGTCGTGCACCTCACGCAGCGCGGCAGGAACCTCGGCGACGGGAATGGCGTACTCCATCTCGCGGAACCGAGTTGTACGCACCGTGGAGAACACGTTCCACGAGTAGTCGGAGAAGGCACGGTCGGCCTCGAGCCTCACCGACAGTCTGTTCATGGGCGGAATCATCGCCGGCATCGCGCGCAGCATCTCGAGGGACAGCCTGAACACGGTGTTGGACATAAACCGATTGTCGAACCACTCGCGCATCGGCCCGAGTGGTTCACGCTGTGCGTCTGCGGGAAGTCGGGTGTTGGTTTTGGTGCTGACCAGGTCGGCATGCGGCCAGGAATAGAACTCGAAGTGGTCGTGCTCGGCGATCCGTTGCTCCCACTCGGCGAGAACAGTCTCTGCGGGCTCTGGTCGCTCGACCGCGCTCAACACGAACTCGGGAACACATTCCAATTGAACCGCGACAAGCACACCCAGCGCACCAAGGCCGAGGGCGATTGCCGGGAGCAGATCGGCGTGATGGTCACGATCGATGTGGAGCAACTCACCCGACGCCGTGACGATCGTCGCGCCGCGAACCTGTGTCGCGAGCCCCCCGAAGCGAGCACCGGTGCCGTGGGTGCCGGTCGACAGCGCCCCCGCAATCGTCTGAACGTTGATGTCGCCCATGTTTTCGAGTGCGAGTCCGTGGGGCGCGAGAAGCTCGGGTAGCTCATGCAGGTGCGTGCCGGCACCGAGCGTGACGAGGCGACCGTCGACCCCGAGCAGACCGCGAAGTCCCGAGACATCGAGCAGCACACCCTCAGTCGCGGCGATGGGGGTGAAGCTGTGGCCTGCCCCGATCGCGCGCACCGTTGTGCCGCGCTCGCGGGCGAAGGTGAGGGTATCGACGACATCGCCGACAGTGTTCGCCCGCCCCACGAATTGTGGTGTCGCCTCGACCGAACGACCCCAGTTCTGCCAACGACTGCCCGCCTGGATGGTCACAGAAAAGCATTCCCTTCGCCTCGATACGTCGGAACAGTGTCAACGACAGTGGAACCGTCGACGAGCGCGAACTCGTTCAGATGCTCGCTCAGCTCCCCCGCTTTGGTGTGTCGCAGCCACACGCGGTCGCCGACGCCCAGCCCGCGAGCTGCGGGTCCCCGGAGCGGCGACTGCACTTCGCCGGCGCCCTCGCGCGGCACAAACGACACACCCTGTGGCCAGACCAGCTGCGGCATCCGGTCCGGCGCCGGTGGTCCCGACGCGATCCACCCGCCACCGAGCAGAGTCGCCAACTCGGGTCGGGGTTTACGCACAACGGAGAGCGCGAAGGCGGCGGCCGGGGCGGGCGAGAAGTGGCTGTACCCGTCGAACAGGTGCGGACCGAAGAGGCCACTTCCCGCGGCGATCTCGGTGACGGACGAATCGCTCGCCGTCCGCTCCAGCGATCCCGTGCCACCGCCATTCACAAACTCGAGGGGTGCGATCTCGCGCACGGCGCTGACAACCGCCGAGCGTCGCTCGGAGAGTTCCGCGAAAGAACTGCGCTGCATCCAGTCCACGAGGCGCGCCCGAACGGGGCGACCGGGCGGTCGATTGGTGACCCCCGCGATCTGCGCCTCGTACGCCATGATGCCCACAAGATCGAAACCGCGGCGATCCACGATGTGCCGTGCCAGCGCCACCGCCTGGTCGACCGAATGGACGGGGGAACGATAGACCCCGGTGAACCCGATGAGCTTGGACTGCCAGGAGGCGTCGAGTTCGAGACACACTCGCACGCTCTCGCGGGTGCCGGGCGGCAGGATCGCGTCGATCGCGTCCAACTGGTCGACGGAATCGACCATCAGCGTGACGCGACGGGAAAGGGCGGCCGAACGGGCGAGCGCGCGGATGCCCGCCGCATCGACACTCGGATACCCCACAACAACGTCGTCCACCGTCTCCGCGAGCCAGAGCGCCTCGGGGAGGGTGTAGGCGAGAACACCGGCGAAACCGGGAAGAGCCAGCACCGACTCGACGACCGAGCGCACTCGCAGTGACTTGCTCGCGACACGGATGGTCGTGCCAGCGGCGCGGTCGAGCATGGTGTGGGCGTTGTGGGCGAGTGCCGTGAGATTCAGCGCACCGATCGGGGTGTCGAGGGATGCCGTCGCCTCGGTCATCGCGCCCCAATACGCCGCGGGGGTCAGCCACGGCTGGTCTGTGGGTCTGACGAGTTTCATCGGACACTCCGGATAGGCAACACGGCCGCGGCGCCCAGAAGCGCAGCGACGGCGGACAGGATGAAGAGGCCCTGGAACCCCACGAGAAGGGCAACGACAAGAGCGCCGAGCAGCGGGGCGAGCGCCTGGGGCACCGCGGTGGCGATGTTCATGATGCCGAGATCTTTACCGCGGGTGTGCGGGTCGGGCAGCACCTGGGTGGCGAGTGCCTGATCGACGGACAGGAACGTTCCGTAGCCGAGCCCGAGGAGACCCGCCGCGATCATTGCCACCGTGACGTCGGGCACAAAGGCGAGCATGAGCGCCGCGATGCCCTGCAGGGTCGCCGCGACAAAAACGAACGGCTTGCGTCGTCCAACACGATCGGAGAGCTTGCCGAATACGAGCGAGGCGACGATGACGAACACCATGTACACGAGAGTGAGCACGATGAGGGTTCCCTCGGCGTCGTCGACGCGCAGACCGTAGAGAAGGAACTGAAGGAGCAGGGCGGTGCCGAACGCGTTGCCGAAGTTGACGAGGATGCGACTGAGGAGCGTCCAACCGAAGTCCGGGTAATCCCGTGGGCTGATCCAGAACCCCGCCATGAGACTGCGCACCGTGAGCTTTTCCGCGGCGCTGAGGCGGGCATCCGGGACCCGGAGGAGGAAGGGCAGAACGAGGAGCACGAGCAGGGCCGCCATCGCCGCGTAGCCCAAGAACTGGCCGACGAAGAGTTCGGTGACGAGCACGAGCCCCAGGATGGTGCCGACCGCCTGTGGCGCGGAGATCCAGCCCGAGACGAACCCGCGTTGGCCGACCGGAACCTGGTCGGAGATGACGGCGGTCAGGGCGGCCGTGAGCACGCAGAAACCGGTGAGGGCCAACGCCCAGAAAATACCGACCCCCACGATCGACTCTTGCAGCCCGAGCAGCAATAAGCTCACGGCAAAAATGAGTGCACCCGCCGCAATCCAGGGGCGGCGTCTGCCGAAGCGACTCGTTGTGCGATCGGACAGCGCACCGGTGAGGGGGTAGGCGACGAGTGCGCACAGGCCTGCGATGCCCGAGATGATGCCGAACGCCACAACGTTGTCGACCCAGTAATCGGAGTGCAATTGAGCTTCGACCTGCAACGGAAGCAACAGTTGGACGGGAGTGAGTTGGGCCATCCAGATGCCCAACCACGCAGTGGCGAACAACGCAATCCACCCGCCGGTCACCGCCCGGGTAGGTTCAGCGAATGGTGCGCGAGGGGTGCTGTCGGTCACATTCATGGATCACTCGGCCCTTTCGCGGACGGGAATCGGAGTGGCAAGAGCGGTAAAGGTCTCGGCAGCGAAATCAAGAACGCGGCGTGCTGCCGGTTCGTCTCGATCGGCGAGCCAGGCGAGGGTCACACCGTCGGTGACGGTGACGACGAGCCTGGCGATGTCCTCAACGGGCATCGTCCACGTGACTCGGGCGGCCGCCGCGCCGGCCACAAGCAACTCGGTGACGGCACGCCGGTAGCTGTCGTACTGCTCGCGTGCACGGTGCTCGAGCTCGGGAGTCCGCATGGCGTAGTGCAAGATCTCCTGCATCACTCGCTCGTGGCCAGGGTCGGCGATGACGTAGTCGAGGAAGGCGTGCAGGCCCGTTCTCAGCGACGACCGGATGTCGGCATCCGGCTGTAGTGCCGAGAACACGGCTGTCGACTCCCCCTCGACGACGAGCGCGACGAGTTCGGCCATCATCTCGTCGTGGGAGCGAAAGGCGTAGTGGAAGCTCGCGAGCGACATCCCCGCCTCGCCCACGATGGCCCGCGTCGTCGCTCCGGACACACCCTTCTCGGCGATGACCCGCAGTGCGGCACGCAGAAGGAGGTCGCGACGTTCGTCGGCCGGAATGCGCACCACTGTCCCTCCCCTGCTGAGTGGGTCAACTGTCCCAGACAATCGCCCCGGATGCAACGGCCGACCGAGAGCGCGAATGCGGGAGACTTTGTCTCATCAACGAGAGTGTGACCGACAGAACGTAGGGCAGATGAAGATTCAGCGACGCGTCATAGGGCACGGCTCGCCAGCAGTCTCCGCGCAGCTCGCCGCGCTTGGCTTCCGCGTTTCTCCAACGAGCTTTTTCGGATTTTGGATCGATGAGGACGATCCGAGACTTTCGGCCGTCGCACAGATCACAACTATCAGCTCTCTTTCGCAGACCATCTTCACCAGGGCAGAGATCGACGAAGCTGAATGGGTTCAACCGTTGGCTTCGGGAAGATGGGCCTATCCCCAGCCCGAACGTGGCTTTGGCTACAAGCACTCGACCTACGATTCGTCGAATGCGTGCGCATCCTGCGGGGTCGGACGCGTGCAGGTTGCGCCGTTCCGCGTGAATCGAGACCCGAAGTCGCGCCGGCGAAACTTCTTCCAGCTCCACTGGATTACGGACGAGTTCTTCGTTACGCCCGAACTCGCGAGGGACGTCTTCTGGAAATTCGGAATCACCACCCGCGAGGTTCTTGGGACGAGCGCACGAGTTCGGGAGTCCGTGGTGCAGGTTGAAATAACCGAGGCTGTTGAAGTCGACACGAACTTCCTCGTGGGACACGCGTGCCGTGACTGCGGCACGACGAAGTACGAACCGGTCGCGCGCGGCCCTTCCCCCGCCCCTGTTGCGGACTGCTCAGCCCATCTAGTCCGCTCACGCCAATGGTTTGGAAGCGGGGGCAGCGCGGGGAACATGATCCTCATGTCCCAGGCGCTCAGGACGGCCCTGGTGAATGCGGCAGCATCGGGTCTCGTTTTAAGGCCGACATTCCCGAGAAAATGATTGCGGCGCGTGAATTTGCAGACGACACTCACCGTTAGCAGACACGCGAATCCCATTGGAGCGAGATAGCCGTTGCCCGCAGTTCGAAGCGCGAATGACGCGCACGACTAAACAGGTAACGCCCTCCCACACGCGAGCGCGCGTGGGAGGGCGTTACCTCAGGCGACTAGGCGGAGCGACGACGCACCGCGACCAGCGTCACAGCTGCTCCAAGAAGGAGGAGGAGCGCCGCAGCACCGCTCGCGGATCCGGCATCGATACCCGTCGCGGCGAGCGCACTCGAGGGGGCGACAACCGTCGTGTCATCCCAGCCGAGCAGTTCGCCATCGGTGGAGAGCACCGCGGCCTTCGCCGCACCGAGCGTGAAGTCAGCGGGGACGATCACGGAGAGCGTGCCATCCTCGGCGACTACGCCGGTGCCGAGCGAGACCGCAGTCTCGGTGGAGACGGGGAAGAGGTGCACCTCGAGCGTCTCGCCCGCGCGGTCAGCCCCGACCTGAATGGCGAGGGCCGTTCCCTGAACGACCGAGGTCGCCGCGTCGACGCCGCCGCGGTTGTCATCGGCGAGGTCGGCGAAGGTCACGGGATCGAAGCAGCGGAAGTCCTCGTAGCCTGCGGCCATCTGGATGCCGCCGAGCATGTGCTGGAGCAGGAGCGGCTCCGACCAGAACGCACCCGAGTGGCCCATCGCCGTGTAGACCGAACGACCGCCGTCGTAGGGGTGGCACCACGCGATCGGGTGGTCGCCCATACCCGTGGACCCGGTGTACCCGCTCGGGTCGTATGTGGACTCGTCGAGCGAAAGCAGGACGTGGGTGATGTCACGCGGGTTCGAGCGGAAGTTGTACCACTCGTCGGTGCGAACCCAGGGGTTCGGGAGGAAGTCGGTCGCCGCGGTGTGCTCGTCCTCGACGTGCACCGTGGCCTCCTGGAACTGCGGTGCGAAGGGGTGGTCGAGGAAGTAGGCGCCGACGAGACCGCCGTACCACGGCCAGTCGTACTCGGTGTCCGATGCCGAGTGCACACCGAAGTATCCGCCGCCACCCTGGATGTAGCGCTCGAATGCGTCCTGCTGTTCGTCATTCAGGATGTTGCCCGTGGTGCAGAGGAACACCACGGCGTCGTACTCGGCGAGCGAGGAATCGGAGAACACCGTCGCATCCTCGGTCGCCTCGACGCGGAAACCGTTCTCGGCACCAAGGTTTTCGATCGCATCGGTTCCGGATGCAATGCACTCCGTGTGCCGGAATGCCGCCGTAGCAGAGAACACGAGGACGGCCGGGTCCTCCGGAGCGGCGGCGCTCGCGGGGGCGGCGACCACTCCCCCGAGAACCACGAGAGCGGCGCTGGCGATGGCCGCAGGATAGAAGGTCTTCATTGATCATCTCCGTTGAAGTCGGTGAACCGGTGGTTCCACCATTTGTGGTTCTATACGACTAAATTAACGGCCGAAGGTCAAGTTAATGATGTTCACCGATATAACGACGGGGTTTCGGGTTAGTTGCGCAAGTAGCGAAATTCTCTCGCGTGCACACCGATGCGGGGAGCCTCGCTAGGCTGGGGCGCCGGATGCTCAGCATCCGCCGCGCCCCGGTAGCCCAACTGGCAGAGGCAGGCGACTTAAAATCGTCACAGTCAGGGTTCAAATCCCTGCCGGGGCACCACTAACGTCATGCGCTCTTTCTCGACACCCCGCCTCACGGGGCGTAGCGTCACCCCCATGGCAGAAACGACCTCACAGAAAGACCGGCTGACGGAGAAACTCGCCGCCGGGGTACCCGACCGCAGTGTGAAACTCGCCTACGGCGAGAAACAGACCGTCGACGGCGCCGAAATCATCCCCGTCGCCTTCGTCACCTATGGCTTCGGCGGCGGCGAAGACCTCGAACAACTGGGCAGCGGAGGCGGAGGTGGAGGTGTTGCCATCCCGCTGGGCGCCTACGTGCGAGGCCCCTCCGGGCTTCGCTTCCAGCCCAACCAGATCGCCGTGCTCGCAGCCGCGATCCCGTTGGTCTCGACGATCGCGTGGGGAATCTCGCTCATCGTCAAAGCCGCCCGGCGCTAAACGATCCTGCCGCTAGGCCTTCGGGCGCGACGCGAACTCCTCGAACGCTGCACGAGGCGTCACACGAGCCGACAGCTCAACCATGTCGCGGCGCAGCAAGAAGTTCAGGATCCAGTTGCCGAACACCCGAATCTTGCGCTCCCACATGGGGATCGCGAGACCGTGGTAACCGCGGTGCATAAACCAGGCGATGAGGCCCTTGATGGCGAGCTTCCGCCACTGGTACACACCGTTGTAGAGACCGAGGCCCGCAACCGCGCCGAGGCTCTTGTGGTAGTACTCCTTGGGGTCCTCGCCGCGTAGCGACGCCACGATGTTCTTGGCGAGGAGCTTCGCCTGGCGCACGGCATGCTGGGCGTTCGGAACGCAGAAGCCGCCAACGCCAGCGCCGGTCAGGTCGGGAACCGCCGCGACATCGCCGGCGGTCCACGCGTCAGCCACCGGACCGTTGTCGTCAACGATCTGCAGGGCGGCGGATGCCCGGAGACGGCCGCGCTCCTCGAGCGGTAGATCGGTGTTGCGGATCATCGGGTTCGCCATGACACCCGCCGTCCACACGATCGTGTCGGACTCGAACGACTCACCGGTCGACAACTCGACGACACCACCGACGGCCGAGCTGAGCTGAGTGTCGAGGTGGATCTGCGCACCGCGCTCCGCGAGGGACTTGATCACCCACTTGCTCGTCTCGAGCGACACCTCCGGCATGATGCGACCCATCGCCTCGATGAGGTGGAACTCCGTCTCCTCGAAAGAGATCGTCGGGAACTCACGCACGAGCGACGACGCGAGCGACCGCATCTCCGCAAACGCCTCGATACCGGCGAAACCGCCACCGACAACAACAAAGGTCAGGAGACGCTTCTTCTCGGCGCTGCCCTCCGGCAGGTTCGCCGCCTTCTGGAAGTTCGAGATGATGCGGTCGCGAACGGCGACAGCCTCTTCGATGTTCTTCAGGCCGATCGCCTCATCCGCGACACCCGGAATCGGGAACGTGCGCGAGACTGCGCCCGCCGTCATGACGACGATGTCGTAGGTCTCCTCCCACGGCTCACCCACCTCGGGAGTGATCGTGGCCGTCTTCTCCGCGTGGTTGACGTACGTGACACGCGCGTTGACGATACGAGTGCGCTTGAGGTGCCTGCGGTGCGAGACCACCGCGTGGCGCGGCTCAATCGAGCCGGCAGCAACCTCGGGCAGGAAGGGCTGGTAAGTCAAGTAAGGAAGCGGGTCCACCATGGTGACCTGGGCTTCGTTACGGCCGAGCCACTTCTCAAGCTTCTTAGCAGTGTAGAAACCGGCGTAACCGCCGCCGACGATCAGGATTTTGGGCACGTGTAGGGCTCTCCTTGGTGGAAGTTCGCCCTAACCCTACTCCGTCTTACGCAGGGACCTGAAATGCCGGACGGCCACCCCGACGGCGACCCCGGCCAAGGCGAGGAAAGCACCGAATACCAGAAGGGGGATGCCAACGATCCGCAACTGATTCATCGTGGGAAGCAGAACGCCGAGAGGGCTGCCGGGGGCCAACGGAAGCGGCTCGGGGATCGTGTACGGCGGGGCGCTCGTCGGCGCGGGCGTCTCCGGCGCATCCGCTCGGCGGTACAGGGTGATCCACTCGCTCAGTTCGCCCATGGGGTTGGACTCGACGAGCGGAACGGATGCAGAAACCGCAGCCGCAGCATCCACCAACCCGAATCCGTAGATGGGGTCGGTGCCCGGCTCCCCCGCGTCCCGTGCCGTCGCCACAACACGGTTGATGACGTTCGCCGCATCCAGCTCGGGGTGTGCGGCCATGACCAGGGCGACGATGCCGGACACGATGGGAGCGGCGCCACTCGTGCCGTTCCAGCGGACGTGCCCACCACCCGGCGTGACCCCGACGAGGTTCTCGCTCGGAGCCGCAACAGCGATCGTGATGCCCTGTGATGACGCATCGAAACTCGCCTGCCCCGCCGCATCCACACCGGCGACGGTGAGCACACCCGGCATCGTCGCAGGGGCGCCGACCTGAGTCGTGCCGCTGCCGCGATTGCCTGCCGCCGCCACAACAACGACATCATTTTCGAAGGCGTAGAGGAACGCGTCGTCCCAGCTCTCCGGCCAGTCTGGGGTGTTGCGTGTGAGCGACATGTTGATGATGTCGGCGCCGTTGTCCACCGACCAGCGCACCGCCTCCGCGATCTGATCGTCCGAGCTTGTCGCCCCCTCGCCGAAACCGATCGACGCGGAGAGCAGCGTTGCAGCGGGAGCCGATCCGATGACGCCGCTGTCAGCACCCGTGCCGCGCCCCGCAGCGAGGGAACCCACCATCGTTCCGTGGTCAGAGCCGGTCGAACCGACAGGCTTCTGGCCGTCGGATGCCCCCAAGCCAGAAAAATCGGCACCGCCGACAACCACACCGCTCAGTTCGGCAACCGTACCGTCGACACCCGTGTCGATGACCGCGATCGTGATCCCCTGCCCCTGGGTAGTCGACCACGCCTGGCGGATGCCGTACGCGTCCAGCCAGTACTCGCTGTCGCGGACAGGGTCAGCGTGCGCGGGAAGCGGGATGAGCAGGGATGCCGTTATGGAGGCTAGGAGGGCGATGGCTAGAGGGGTGCGGCGCTGGGGTCGCGAGGTAGTAGGTAGAACCTCGGCCCGGGACGGGCCTCGGCGCTTGCGTCGCGAGGTACTACTACGTGAAACCTCGGCCCGGGACGGGCCGAGGCGCTGGCGTCGCGGCGAAGGCCCGAAAGGGCCTTCGCTTATAGCTCCAGCGCGCACTCACACACCTCCGGGGTCCACCTGGCCTCGGCGAGCGCGATGTCACCGATGGGATTCACTCCGGGGCCCGCCGCCAGCGCGTGCCCCACGAGAGCGTGCAGGCACTTTACCCGATCAGGCATACCGCCAGCTGAGATTCCGTCGATTTCTGAAACATCGCCGAACATGGCCCGATCGGCGAGGTACTGCTCGTGGGCGGCGCGATAGGTGTCGTGCACGTCACCCTCGAGAAGAGCGGCGAGCTCGGGCATCCGACCCTCCGCCTCGAGCGTGGACACGGCCGCAGTCGCCGCAGGATGCGTCAGGTAGTAGAACGTCGGAAACGGTGTGCCGTCGCTCAGACGCGGCCGCGTGGACACGACGGTCGGGCGACCGCACACACACCGAGCCGCGATGCCCACGACGTCGCGCGCTGGGCGGCCCAACTGCTGGGACACGGCTGCAATATCCGCCTCGGTGGGCGGATCGAAGGGAGGCCTCACTCGGATTCCTGGGTCTCGGGCGGGGCCGTCGTCAGGCCCGCGGTGTAAATCGACGACAACAGACCGCTCATCCAGTCAACCTGCGTCGTCTGCAGTTCGTCACTGATGGGGAGACCATCGACGGTGCCGCTGTCGGCCGTCGCCTCCCCGATCACGAGGTAGCTCACATCCCCCGGAAAGACGTAGTAGAGCCGCTCCCGCGCCTGCGCCTCGATGTAGGCGGGGTCGTCCCAGCGGGCGACCTCGTCGGTGAGTTCCGACACAGCGGACTCGGCATCCTTCACCGACTGCTCGAGCTGCGCGATCTGCGCTCGCTGCTCGAGCAGGATACGCAGGTTCGGAGCGAGCACGATCACCGCCACAACGATGAGGGCGAGCATAAAAAGTGTGAAGCCCGACAGTCGCAGATTGCGAAGCCACGCCTCGATCGCGGACTCCTCACGCGGAGAGGCGGCGGGATGCTGTGAGCTCCCGCCGCCTCTCGTGCGTGTTCGTGCCGCCATACCTCAAGGGTACGGCGCGCTACCCCGGCTTACGCCGAGAACCGCGGGAAGGCGGAGCGGCCCGCGTACACCGCGGCGTCGCCCAGCTCCTCCTCGATACGCAGGAGCTGGTTGTACTTGGCAACACGGTCGGAGCGCGCCGGAGCACCCGTCTTGATCTGACCCGAGTTGGTCGCCACCGCGAGGTCGGCGATCGTCGTGTCTTCGGTCTCACCAGAACGGTGGGAGATGACCGCGGTGTAGCCGTGGCGCTGCGCGAGGCTCACGGCATCCAGCGTCTCGGTGAGTGTGCCGATCTGGTTGACCTTGACGAGGATCGAGTTCGCCGCACCCAGGTCGAGGCCCTTCTGGAGGCGAGCCGGGTTGGTCACAAAGAGGTCGTCACCGACGAGCTGCACCTTGCCACCGAGCTTCTCGGTGAGGGCGACATAGCCGTCCCAGTCGTCCTCGTCGAGGGCATCCTCGATGGTGGCGATCGGGTAGTCGTTCACCAGGTTGACCCAGAAGTCGGTGAGCTCATCGGCGCTCAGCTTCTGCTGCTCGAACGAGTACACACCATCCGAGTAGAGCTCGGTCGCGGCAACGTCGAGGCCGAGAGCGAAGTCCTTGCCGGGAGTGAAGCCGGCCGTGGAAATCGCCTCGACAATGAAGTCGAGGGCCGCACGAGCGCCGGGAAGGTCGGGGGCGAACCCACCCTCGTCACCGAGACCGGTGGACTGGCCGTTCTTCTTGAGCGTCGACTTGAGCGCGTGGTAGACCTCGGCGCCCCAGCGGAGTGCGTCGGCGAACGTCTCGGCGCCGACCGGCAGCACCATGAACTCCTGAATGTCGAGCGCGGTGTCGGCGTGAGCTCCACCGTTGATGATGTTCATCATCGGAACGGGCAACACGTGTGCGTTCGGGCCACCGAGGTAACGGAAGAGCGGAAGGTCAGCAGAGTCGGCAGCAGCCTTGGCCACCGCGAGCGAGACGCCGAGGATGGCGTTGGCGCCGAGCTTGGCCTTGTTGTCGGTGCCGTCGAGGGCGATGAGCTCCGAGTCGACGAGACGCTGGTCGGCAGCATCGAAGCCCTCGATGGCGGGGCCGAGCACATCGACGACCGACTCGACGGCCTTCTGAACGCCCTTGCCCAGGTAGCGACCCTTGTCGCCGTCGCGGAGCTCGTACGCCTCGAATGCGCCCGTCGATGCGCCTGAAGGAACCGCCGCGCGCGAAACCACGCCGTCCTCGAGAAGAACCTCGACCTCTACGGTCGGGTTGCCGCGCGAATCCAGAATCTCGCGAGCGCCTACTGCCTCGATCAGTGCCACGGAAATACTCCTTAGGAAATTTGTGGGGGGAATCGCCTAAGAGCCTAGTGGTGGGTTCGAGCGGGCGCTCACTCGAGGGGTCGGAACTCCAGTGAATCGGGGGTGGAATCCGCGCGCACCGTCGCGATCCTCGAGAAACCGGATGCCGCGAGCCCGGCCAGCAGCGGTGCAACATTGCGCGGCTTCCGCTCCAGCCGAACGCGCAGGCCTTGCGCAACGAGCGCCGACTGGAGTGCCGCGAGGTGCGCGGGCGAGGCATCTGCCTCGTACAGGAGCGCGACGGCATCCGCCCGCGATCCGGCGGGCAGGTCGACGAGATCCACGAAACGCTCGAAACCGAGTGAGAAACCCGCCGCCGGGACATCCGTTCCGAGGAATCGACCGATCATGCCGTCGTAGCGTCCGCCGCCCCCCAGCGAGTAGCCAAGGTCGGGGTGGGCGATCTCGAAGATCGTGCCGGTGTAGTAACCCATGCCGCGCACGAGCCACGGATCGAACTCGATGACCCCCTCGCCGATCACACCCGCCACGGCGTCGCCGATGGCGACGAGGCTCTCGACGGCGGCGGTGTCCACACCGTCGGGTGTAACCGCGCGGATGCCCGCCTCCCCGAACGGCAGGCGCTCCGCGGGCCTGCGCAGCAGATTCTCGAGCTGGCTGACGGCGGCCTCGGTGATGCCCTTGGACCGCAGCTCGGCGATCACACCATCCACCCCGACCTTGTCGAGCTTGTCAACCGTGATGAGAACAGAGTCGTTGTCGGCGGGGTCGAACCCGAGAGAAGCGAGCGCGCTCAGAAGGATCCGACGATCGTTGACCCGCACGGTGAAACCGGTGAGTCCCAAAGCCTGGAGAGTCGCCACCGTCGCCGTGATGAGTTCGATCTCCGCCATCGGCCCTGCTTCGCCGATGATGTCGATATCGCACTGCACAAACTGGCGGTACCGCCCCTTTTGCGGTCGCTCGGCACGCCACACGGGTGCGATCTGAATGGCTCGGAAGACGGTGGGAAGTTCGGGCCGGTGACTCGCGTAGAACCGCGCGAGCGGCACGGTCAGATCGAAACGCAACCCGAGATCGGCGAGCACGAGGGGGTCGGATGCCTCACGCAGGTCGTCTACCGTGATGCCTCGCTTCATGACGGCAAAGGCGAGCTTCTCGTTGTCGCCCCCGAGACCGGAGTGGAGCCGCGCGCTGTCTTCGACAACGGGCGTCTCGATCTCGTCGAACCCGTGAGCACGGTAGCTGTCGCGAATGACGGAGAGGATGCCCTCCCTCCTGGCCTTCTCGGCCGGGAGGAAGTCGCGCATCCCGCGCGGGGGGTTCACCTGTGTGGCCATCCGTCGATTCTCTCAGAGGACACGAAGGCGCCGGGTCAGGGGGTCGGGCGCGACGAAAGAAGTGCCTCCAACCGCGCTCGTTGCTGCCGTATCGACAGTTCGAAGGCGCGTGTCGCCTGGTCGACGTCGCCGTTCAACACGAGGTCGTACTGCATGCCGTGGAACACGTTGACGACCGCCCGCGCTTCCACCAGCGCCTCCTCCTCCGACAAACCGAAGTGGCGGAGAGCCGTAACTCCCATGTCCAACCAGCGGCTGTAGAGATCGCGCCCGAGCCGGAGTTCGTCGGGGTTGAGCGCCTCGAGGAGGCCAGCCTCGAAGTCGAGGCGCTGAAGCTGGCGATTGCGGGGGTCGATCGACCATTGCCAGGAGAGCGTCAAACCTTCGAAGTAGGTATCGAGCGTCGCATCCGCACCCTCGAGGCGCGGCTCGATGAGTTCGGCTCGAGCACTGATGGCGCCCACGATGGCGCGGATCAGTTCGGCCTTCGTGCCGAAGTGGTAAACGAGCGTGTAGGTGCTCACGCCGATGCCCTTCGCGAGCGTACGGAAGGTGAGTTCCGACAGGGTCTTGTCGAGGAGGTACTCGAGGATCTGGTCGACGAGTGTCACTCGACGTGACGGGTCAGCGGTGCGCGCCATTCCATTAACATAACGGTCGTTTGCCAATCGCCGACGCGCGACCTAAACTGAGAAGGCCGCTTGTCGAGAATTCCGAGCGCGCCTGGAGAGGCCAGAGCTGGCCCGTCTTCCCGCAGTCGCGGTCGGTGGTTCGGGTAAACCCGCCGGCCGGGGGGCCCGCGCATCGCAGTGCGATCTCGCGTGTCCTGGTGCCCTTCCCTTCGGGTGGGGAGGGCACCGAATCACCCCTCTCGGGCCTCGGTCTCGTGAGCCCGGATCTCGGCCTGCAGTTCACGAAGCGACGTGCGAAGAGCCCGCTCGGAATCGAGCCCATTCGCTTTCGCGGATGCGACGATTGCCAGCAGCAGCGGACCGAGCTCGTCCTCACTCGTCACGCCAACGGCCCCCGGCGCCGTCGCGTCGAGCAGTCCGACCTTGTGCGCGCGACCCAGGAGTTTGTCGGCGAGGGCGAGGGCGGGCATCCCCTGGGGTATTCCGTCGACGACACTCGTGCGCCCGGGCTTCTCCACACTCTTGAGCGCATCCCACGACGCCATGACGGCGTCCGGCGTCTCCGCGATGGCGTCGCCGAAGACGTGCGGATGCCGGCCGACCATCTTCTGGGCCATGTGCTCCGCGACATCCTCAAGAGTGAAACGGCCCTCCTCCTCGGCAATGTCCGCGTGGAAGAGCACCTGGTAAAGCACATCACCGAGCTCCTCGACCATGTCGTCGCGATCCCCCGCTTCGATTGCCTCCACGAGTTCGTACGTCTCCTCGATGAGGTACTGCACGAGCGACTCGTGAGTCTGATCGCGATCCCACGCGCAGCCGCCGGGCGCGCGAAGACGGTGCATCACGGCGATGAGGTTCTCGAGCTGGGGGTGAGTCTGCTCCATGCGCCCAGTCTTACAGCCCGAGAGAGCACCATCGGCCACACTGGTGACCATGCGCCGCGCGATTCTTGTGATCCTCCTGGTGTTCGCCGTCTTCATCGGGTGGGCGCTGAGCACGGGCTGGAGCCCCGTGGACCAGCTGTCCGCAATGCTCGAACCTCAGCGGGCCGAGGCGCCAACCTCGGCTCCTGCTGACCCCGTCGAATCCGACACAGCCACCCAGGGCATCCCCGCCGACGCAACACAGGCAACCGTCGAGTACGTGCACGACGGCGACACACTCTTCCTCACCGACGGACGCAAGGTGCGGCTCCTCGGCATCAACACCCCCGAGATCGGCGACAACGCAGAGTGCTGGGGTGACCACGCGACGAGTGAAGCGCGCGAGCTGCTACCGGAGGGTTCGGCGGTGTGGGTGCAGCAGGACATCGAGCCTCTCGACCAATACGGACGGTCGTTGCTGTTCGTCTTCACCGAGGACGGCACGAACGTCAACGTCGAGCTCGTTCGTCGGGGTGCAGCCCAGATCGAGCAGTACGAGCCGAACTGGCTCCACAGCGACGAGCTCCACGCGGCGGAAGAAGCTGCCAGCGCGGAGCTCGTCGGACTGTGGGGTTCCTGCTAGCGGATCACGCGCAGGGCGTGAGGTCCTCCACTGCCGGGGTCAGGGTCGCGGGACCGCCCAGAAGCACGATGTTTGTCGGCGCGAGCGACGAGATCGAGTTCAGAACGGCCTGCGGCACGCAGTTCGGACGCACCACGTAGAGCGGCGCCGGTTGCTTCGCCGCCCACGCCGACCCGGCGAGTGCATCCGGGAAGTTGGATCCGGTTGCAAGGAAGACCGTGTTCGCTCCGCCCGCGAACGCGTCCTCATTGATAGCGATGGCCGCGGTGAACCGGTCAGCTCCCGAGAGTCGCACCGTCGGAGCGATATCCCCCAGATCCTCGAAGACACCGGCCGACACCGAGTTCGGACCGCCGAGTACCTTGATCTCCTCGACCCCGAGCTCGTCGAGGAGCGTGGCGGTCGCAGCATCCAGAGTCGTCGCCGACCCGTTGACGAGGATGACCGGCGCACCGGTAATGCCAGCGGCACCACCCCCCGCGAGCGCGTCGGGGAAGTTGGCTCCCGTGGCCACGTAGGCCGTCTCGACACCCGTGGCGGAGAAGGAGCGCTCCGCGATCTCTCGCGAGACCTCGTAGCGGGTAGCTCCGGCGACCCGCTCGATCGAATCCGCGAGCCCGGCCAACTGCGTGTACACCGCGGGGGACACGGATGCCTCGCCTCCGATGACCACGATCTTGCTGGGGTCGAGTCGCTGGATCTCACTCACGACAGACGGGGCGACCGCGGTGGCGGACACGAGGAGGAGTGGCGCCCCGTCACGTGCCGCAGCGGGCCCCGCGGAGAGGGCATCGGGGAACACGTTGCCGCTTGAGATGTACACAACATCCGCGCCATCGGGGTAGGACTCCTGTGAGATGTTCGCCGAAACGGCCCAACGGTCGGGGCCCTCGATGCGCTCGGGTTCCGGCAACACCTGGGTCGGGGTTGTCGTCATTCGAGCCGTGATGTTGTCGAACGTTCCACCGTTGCTCGCATCGATGACGGTCGCCGTCTCGAGAGTCGGTTTGTTGTCCCAGTACTGCGTGACATACGGGGTTCCTGTCGTCGCGGTGTCCTGGAAGCGAACCTTGTACTTTCCGGGCGGGAGACCGCCGACGCGGTAGAAGTTGATGTCACCGGCCCCACCCGACGGCGGCGGTGTGACCCAGTTGCCCGGGGTGCGCTCGTAGAGGATGTGTACCTGCACGCTCGGCACTGGCGCGAACGACGTGTCGGTGAAGTACCCCGAGATCGTCGTTCCGGGCAGGACATTCGTGGTGCCCGCGTTGGCGGTCGCACCCGCTGACACGGCGACGGTGGTCGCTTCCTCGGGGTAGTACACCTGGCCGAGGTAGGTCCACGCCCAGTTCGCCGAGTTGTCGCCGAAGGTCTGGATCGTGTAGTTGCCGGGTGCCAGTCCACTCAGAGAGTAGGTTCCGGATGCCGAGGTCTGCACACTCTCGACAGCCTCGTGCTCTCCGCCCGAGACCTTGATGATGCTCACGTAGGCGCCATTGCTGGGTGTCGCCGTACCACCCGTCGGTGTCTGCGTCACGGTGCCGGAAATCGAGCCCCCCGCCACGAGCTGAGCGTTCACCGCCGTGGCGTTGGCACCGGGCCCCACGTTCAACAGCGTTGCGGCCGAGCGGTCGACCGCTCCCCCGTTGTAGCGCTGCGCGTACGTTCCGCCGAAGTCCGAGAACCGCACGACGTATGCGCCGTTCTCCAGACCTTCGACCGTGTAGAGACCGGACGCGTTCGTAGTCGCGGTCTTGACTTGGCGCCAGTATCCGAAATCGTCCTCTTCGAAGACGGTGACGTCGATGTCCGCCAGCGGAGCACTTGAGGAGTTCGTCACGGTGCCGGAGATGATCCCGCCGGTCTCGAGCTCGAAGTTCGCGGTGTACGTCGCTCCAGAACCCACGGTGAAACGGGTTGCGCTCGCCGCGTCGGGCTTGTTGTCGTAGTACTCGCGGACGAGGGTCGACGTTGAGCCGTAGTTCGGGCCGGCCCAGAGGTAGTACTCCCCCGGCGCGAGCCCCGAGAACGAGTAGCTCCCGTCCGCCTGCACCAGGGCAGTTTGGGACGAGTTGGGGGTTGCCGTGTTCGTCGCACTCACGATGAGGTCGTCGCCTGGCAGGCCGTTGTCACCGAGCACCGTTCCGGAGATCGTCGCACCGAGGTCGAGTGTCGGGTTCACCGTGGTTGTCACACCGTCAGTGACGGTGATGTCCGTCGCTGTCTCGACGGTGCGTGCGCCGTCCCAGTACTCGTACGCGTACTGCGAGTTGTTCGCCTGAGGGAAGATCGAGGCCCGGTAGAGACCTGCGTCGAGGTTGCCGATCGAGTATGTGCCGTTGGCGGCGGTCGGTGTCGCCCCGGGCAGCAGCGTCCAGCAGTCAAGCTGCGTCTGCGGGTCGTAGTCCTCGTCGCAGTAGAACAGCTGGATGTTGACACCCTGGAGTGGCACTCCGGCGGCTCCCGTGACGGTGCCCGCGATCACCCCCGTTCCGGCAGCGCTCGCGGCGAGCGGCGATGCTCCCACGAGTCCGACACCGAGAATGAGCGCCGTAATCACACCGAGAATTCGGCGGATCGGGGTCAAGGATGGACGGGATTGGTCAAGCTGAGTCATGAACTACCCCCAGGTGAGAAACAAGGCTTCCTCATTCATCGTATGGCCCCCGTACGAGGGGCACAACGTGATACGAGTTCAGTCCTGAGTCACCGGAAGAGCTGGGGCTTTCGGCATCGCGAACGAGATGATCCAAATCGCGATCGTCACGCCAAGAACCACGAGGAAGACCGCTGCCGATCCCGCCGTGATGTCGTCCGGGTTCGGCGCGCTCGACTCGCCGAAGTACGAATTGGCGATAGCGCCAAAGGCGGCCACTCCCACCGCGGAGCCCACCGAGCGCGAGAACATCTGCATACCGGTCACCACACCGCGTTCGTTCCACTCGACACTCGACTGAGCGGAGATGAGAGAAGATGTCGCGACCAACCCCAGCCCGAGCCCGATGATGAATCCGGCGACAGCGACCGTGACGACCGAAGGGTTCCACGCGAACCCAGCCAGAACGGCGGCGCCCGCCACGGTGATCGCACCACCGATCCGTGCCGTGGCTCGGAAGCCGAGCGGAATATACAGTCGACCCGAGAACGACGCGGCGAGGGGCCAGCCGAGTGTCAGGGTCGCGAGTCCGATTGCCGCGATGAGCGGCGGAACACCCAGGGATCCCTCGAGATAGACGGGCACAAACGACGTCACACCGGTGATGAGCGCGCCGACACCGAGTCCGATGAGGGCTGTCGTCAACAGCAGGCGACGCGTGAATGCCCACAGCGGCACGATGGGTTCCGCGGCTCGCCTCTCGACGAGCACAAACGCGAGGAGCAGCACTCCCCCGACCACAAATCCGCCGATGGACTGCCACGAGTTCCACGCCCAGGCCTGGCCACCCTCGAGCACGGAGAGAATGAGGAGGGAGAGCGCCGCGGTCAGGAGAGCAGCGCCCGCGTAGTCGATGCGGTGGGAGCGGCGCTCCACGTTCTCGTGAAGGTGTCGCACGAGCATCCATCCCGCGAGGAGGCACAGGGGCACGTTCACGAAGAAAACCCAGCGCCACACGTCGAACTGGGCGAACAGACCGCCGAGGGCAGGACCCGCAACGGATGCCACGGCCCACACGCTCGCGATATAGCCCTGCACACGCGCCCGCTCCGCGACGGTGTAGATGTCACCGGCGATGGTCACGGCCATCGGCTGGACCGCGCCGGCGCCGAGCCCCTGCACAGCGCGGAACGCGATGAGCGCTGGCATGCTCCACGCGAAACCGCACAGGATGGAGCCGACGAGGAAGAGCGCGATTCCGATGAGGATGATCGGCTTGCGGCCGAAAATGTCGGAGAGCTTGGCGTAGATCGGCACGGTGACCGCCTGCGTCAGGAGGTAGATCGAGAACAACCACGGGAACTGGGAGAGGCCGCCGAGTTCGGAGACGATCGTGGGGACTGCCGTCGCCAGGATGGTCGCGTCGATGGCCACCAGTCCCGTGGTCACCATGAGCGAGAGAAGAACGGGACCGCGCTCCGAGCGAAGACCTACAGCTGACGTCATAAGAGAGCCAAGTCTTGCAGGGTGTGCAACATTCCGACGATCACACACCGTCTCGTCGACGGCCGAACTCTAGGCGCCGCGACCACTCGACATCGAGCCCGAGTGCCATCGCCCACGACAGCAGCGGTTCCCGTGTCTCAAGTACCGCGACGGCGCCGGAGTTCGGCTCACGGGGTGCTGTGCGGAGGTCGTGAAGCTGTTGAATCCGCTGTTGCTCGGCGAGCGCCAGATACGCTCGCAATCCGAGAAGCTGCTCTCGCATGAGGGCCCCGTCTCGCGTGAGCGGTCGGTGACGAAGCACCAAAATCAGGCCCAGAACTGCGAGCGCGCCGCCGGCCATCGCGAGCAGCATCGTGACAAGAATCGTCCAGAAGTCCGACGATCCGGCTTCGACCACCGCGACTGCGCCGGCAACGAATGTCAGTGCTGCACAGAGCGCGGCAGTAGAGACGGCGGCAGGGGAAAGTCCGCGTCGCAGCCCGAGGGCAACGGCCTCGCCCGCGGCCGAGGATGCCAGCTCCACCGCAGTACGATCCACGGCATCTCGTCTGCCGGTGAGCCAGGAGACCGGGGCCGATCCGTCGGCATCCGCCGCTGCTCGGGTTCGATGTCCGAAGATGCTGTCGAGCAAGGATCGTTCGGGCTCGGTGGCGTCACCCTGGCTGAGGTACTGGATGCCGAGGACCGGGTGAGAGGCGCCCTGGTGGAACTCGACAATCCGCACAACTCCCCGCTCGGCGAGGTCGAGGATGGTGGCGCCTGCCGCCCGAAGGGGTGTTCCGAGCACATTGGCCGCGAGGAAGAGACCTACACCCTTCGGAGGCTGGAACTCGGTGACGACGACGCCCCGGCCGCCGTCATCAGGCGAGAAAGCGACGCGGCTGAGCAGGGCGATGAGGGCCGCGAGCGCTCCCGCGGTGAGCGCGATGAGCAGCGCGACGAGCGAGTGAGTTGGCACGGCGGTCTCCTTACATTAACTACAGTCAGTAGTTTGCGGGAAGGCCTCCCCAACGTCAAGCGGGGTGCTGGTCGCTTCTGGTGCGCTCGAGCAGCAACTCGAGCGATTCCACGAGTCGATCGAGCGCGAACTCGAATGCCTCGTCGGCACGAGCCTTGCCAGAACGGTTCGCGCGGAGCGCTCGACCGAGAGCGGTATCCGCTTCGATCGCGTCGGGGCCGTAGATGTCATCCGGCGCATTGATGTCGAGTGCGCTGCCGATAGCAAGCAGGTCGATCGAGGTGATGATCTTGAGCACATCAACGGAGGCGAACCCTGCAGCCTCCAGCTTCTCCGCGAATCGGGCCACGGCGTCGAGCGGCTCTGTCGCAGCCATTGACGAGATCATGAACTCGGCCGCGATCCAGGGATGCTGGCCGATCGAGTCTCGGTCACTGCGGGCGACGTGACGAACCGAATCCTGCCACGACCATTCCGCGCGCAGCTCCGCGTTCACGGAAAGATGGATTCGCTTGCGAACGAGTTCGAGCACATCCTCCCTGCCCGAGACATGGTTGTAGAGCGAAGGCCCCTTCACGCCCAGGGTTCGCGCAATCTGCGTCAGCGTGAACTGACCTCGTTGCGCGTCAATCAGTTGGAGCGCCGCGTCGGCGATGAGCTCCGGGGTGATGAGCGGGGCAGTCGGTCGACCCATGCGCGGCCCTTTCCGTTGTGGCCACTTCCTGCCGTGGCACGAGTTCACTCTAGCGTGCGGAATCTACATCTCATAGTTTAACTCGCGATAACTACGATCCGTAGATATCAAACTCACAGGACATCAATCACGGGACAGACCATGAAAACCACAACCCTTCTCGCAGCGGGCACCGTCGCGGCCCTGTCACTGGCTTTAGTGATCCCGGCATCCATCGCGATCGCCGACGAGACCTCCGAGCCCTCCGCGGTCACGCTCACCCCGGTGGCCGAGGCACCGTCACCAACGGCAGTCGAATCCGTTCCGGAGCCGGAAGCGACCCCACTCGCAGCGCCCACGGACGGCGCCACGCCCGACAGCGTCCTCGTCGCACCCGTCGTCGACGAAACCGCGCCACAGGCCGAGTCATCCGCACCGGCCCCTGCGACACCCTCGACGGACTCCGAGTCCACCGCAGAATCCGCGTCCGTGCCTCCGACGAACGAATCGCCGACTCCAGAGCGCATGTGGGAGGCAGCAACGCCGGAGTTCGCTCTTTCCGCTGGCACCCGCGACCTCACCTTCACCATCACGGACCCCTCGGGCGACCCGGTGCTGGGGGCAGAGGTCGTGCCACACCACGTCGTCAACGGATCGGACGTTTCGATCTTCGGCTTCTCCAACACCTCCGGCGTCGCCACAGTCACCGACGTGCCCTGGGGAACCTACAGATTCGAAATCCAGGCGCCCGAGGCTCGCCTCGACCTTCGCAGCGAGTGGTGGGGGGATGCGTACGCACCGTCGGATGCTGTCACGGCTACTATCGCCGCCACCGGTCCCGTCTCCTTCGCCGTTCAGCTCGACGCCTCTCCGTCGGCGGGAAACCGCAGCATCACCGGTGTCATCACGGGTGATCACGGGCAGCCGGTTCCTCACGCAACTATCGACCTGTACCGATTCGGTCAGCCCTACCCCGAGGTCACGACGGTCGCCGATGAGGACGGCAGCTATGCCTTCCGTGGGCTCGGCGACGGAGTGTTCGAGTTGAAGGCCTGGTCATACGGCTACTTCCCGATGTGGTTCGGCGGCCAGGAGCGGGTCGCGGCCATTTCGTTGCCGCTTAACGCCGCAACGCCCGTCGCTCTGGCATCGGTGGAGCTTCCACAGTACGGGGGAATGCTGCGTGCGAAGGTGCTCGATCCGTACGGAGCGCCCGTAAAGTTCGCCCAGGTTCAGTTGTACCCGGTCGGCGGAGACAACCTCGTGTCCTACGGATCGACCGACAGCCTCGGTTACACCCTCGTGTCGGCCCTTGACGTCGGCGACTACGAGGTCAAGGTGATCCCACAGGACGAGTCACTCCTCGCAGAAGAATGGTGGCAGGACTCCGCCATCCGCAATGGTTCGAGTGTGATCTCTGTCGCGAACGACTCGGAGACGACCATCACTGTCGAACTGAACTACGCGGAGACGATCGCGAACCCCGACAACTACGGAGTCCAGGCGGGCGAGACCCTCTTCGCGACTGGAGAGTCGCTCACGGTACTCGCCAATGACTACGGCATGGCCGACATGACCGTGGCGCTCATGGATGGACCCGATCACGCCGCTGGCTTCGAGCTGGCTCCGAACGGCGAGTTCCAGTACGACGCCGACTCCGCGTTCGAAGGCAATGACACGTTCACCTATCGCGCCGTGGGTGCCGACGGACTCGAAAGCACGGAGACGACGGTCACCATCGAAGTGTTCGATGACACTCCTGACCTGCCGGTAGCGGTCGACGACTTCTACAGCACGATGGTCAACACGCTGCTCGTCGTTGACGCTCCCGGTGTACTCGCCAACGATGTGCCGGGCGGTCAACCGATCGATTCCGTACACGAACTCGTGGAGGACACGGAGCACGGCACCCTGGTGTTGAACCCCGATGGGTCGTTCGCATACGAGCCCGATCCCGGCTTCGTCGGTGTCGACACGTTCCGCTACAGCAACGAGGATGGTGATCTGCGCAGCGAACCGGGAACGGTCACCATTACCGTTGGTGTCCCGCCACACGGTGACGACGACACTGATAGCAGCACCGATAGCAACACCGAAAGCAACACAGACACGAGCACCGACTCGGCCGACAAGGCAGACAAGCACGCATCCTCGGTGAGCGGACTCGCGTTCACCGGTGTCGACCTGCTCATGCCGACAATTGCGGCGCTCCTCGTCCTTGCTGCGGGAGTGCTCCTCGCTATCGCCACTCGTCGCAAGCGGGGCCAGTGGATCGAATAGAAGCAGATCCCGGTGCGCCCGGCCCGACCTCGTGTCGGGCCGGGCGCACCGTTGATTGCGGTTCTGTTGAGGAGCCGACAACGATCTCGATACGATCCCCTGAGCCAGAGTCAGTGCCGTTCGTGAGGGCGGGAACGATAGCGAGGAGCGGTGCACGTGGCAGGGTCCGGAGAGATCGATCCCATATTCCGAAGCGCGCTGAGCGCACGACCGGACACCCTCAAGCACTTGGGGCAACTGGCGGAGGCGCTCGGCATGACCCTCGAGGATGCACTCGATGCGCTGTCATCCGCAGGCATCGCCGCCCGCGACGGCGAGCGCCTCAGCATCCTCGATCCCACCGAGGGAATCTCCGCCCGACTCGTCGGGCAACTCACCGAGCAGCGGCGAGGGCTCGACACCGCCATCTCCCTCCTCGAAGCTCTGCCCGGCATCGTTGAACTCTGGCGGGAAGGGCGGGGGCTCGACGGCGGGCCCGCATTTGACGTCATCGACAACCACGAAGACGTGTGGGCGCGCTGGTGGCAAGACTCCTTCCGAGTTACCCCCTCCCGCCCCGGCGTGATGGTTCCCGACTCCGTGATGCTGCGCGAGCAGGTCGTGCGCGATATCGACAGAGTCAAAGAAGATTTCATCGCGCGCGACTTCCACATGCGTGTGCTCATCTCGCTCCGCGAACTCGACCCGGAGTCGGGCATCGACACGAGCTACATTCCGGTGCTGATCGACGCCGGCGTCGAGATTCGCGCGATTGCGGATCCTCCCAGCTGGTTTTACGTCGACGAAGGCAAAGCGGGTGTCGGCATCGGCGGCATCCCGCTCGTATGGGGCCAGGGAAATCCCGCGGGGATGGTTGTCGTATATGACGCGAGTCTCATCGCGATGATGTCGTGGTTGTACGACTTCATGTGGGCTCGGGCCATTCCCGTCGGTGCGACGGAACAAGGATGGGAGCCCGTGCTTCGGCTGCTTGCCCAGGGCCTCAGCGACAAACAGGTAGCGGATGCCTTGGGCTGGGGCCTGCGCACCGTGCGCCGGCGGATCTCCGAGGCTATGGACGAGCTCGACGCGCCGACTCGCTTCGAGCTCGGGGCCGCCTGGGCCTCTCGGCAGCGTTAGAACCTCGACCCCGGCTAGACGCATCGCTCCGGGTGCGACGATGGTGGCATGCTCCCTGTTGACTGGCCGCTGACACCCGTGCTGCTGTGGGGTGCGCTCGTGGGGCTCATCGCGGTGCTCGTGATCCGCGCCATCCGTCGCGACCGCCGTGAGTACCAACGCTTCAAGCGCTACCGCACTACTCGGCGACGTCAGGCGATGCTTCTCACGTGGTTGAGGGATTCGGCGATCACTATCGGCGGACTCTCGATCGTGCTGCTGGTCTTGTCGTGGCAGTTCGTCGGGCCTTTGCTCATCGAGCTTCGCACCTGGATTGCCGTGCCGGAGCTACTCGGCTGGGTGATCGTTGTCGCAGTTGTGCTCGTCATTGCCGCGCTCACGATCGTCGGTTTCCGGGCCGTGCGGTCGACGCCGGAAGAGGCGGTCATGCTCGGCGACATCGCGGCCATGATCCCCCGCAACCGCCAGGAGATCCGCATCGGATGGTTGCTCTCGTTGAACGCCGGGGTCTCGGAGGAGCTCATGTTCCGCCTCGCCGTGCCCGCCGCTCTTTACGGCGCCTCGGGTAGTGCGATCGTGGCGGTCGCGGGCTCCGTCGTCCTTTTCGGCGCACTGCACATCTACCAGGGCGCGCAGGGTGTTGTCGGTTCGACGATCGTTGGTGCAGCGCTCATGGCCGCCTACATCGCGACCGGCTCGATCGTCGCCCCGGTCGTGCTCCACGTGCTCCTGGACCTGCGCTCGCTCGTTGTGCTGCCCAGCATGCTCTACGGGGCCCATCGCATCGACGGCACGGTTCAGCGCGTGATCGCGCCACTACCGAAGCCGAAACCCGAGCCAAAACCCGAGGAGTCCCCCTCCGACGGCAGTGCTCCCTAGATCTGCGATTCGAACATCGTGTAGAACGCACCGCGCTTCTCGATGAGTTCCCGCGCCGTTCCGCTCTCCACGATGCGGCCGTCCGCGAGCATGTAGATCACATCGGCGCGCTCGATCGTCGTCAGTCGGTGGCTGATGATGATGAGCGTCTGATCGTGACTGGCGAAGAGATGGTTGAAGATGCGCGACTCGGCGAGCGCGTCGATCGCGGACGTCGGCTCATCGAGGATGATGACAGGAGCCTGGCGGTAGAAGTTCCGCGCAAGCGCCATCCGCTGCCACTGGCCGCCCGAAAGGTCGACACCGTTTGTGCCGTCCTTGTGCGCCATCCACGGCGATACGTACGAGTCCTCACCCTTCGGCAGTTTGGCGATAAAGTCACCAGCCTCGGCCTTGGCGAGGGCCTCCTCGAAAGCGTCACGGTCGAACGGCTTGGAGACCTTGCCGAAAAACACGTTGTCTTTGGCTGTCGCGAAACTGTAGCTCAGGAAGTCCTGCTGCAGGACTGCCAACTGTTTGTGCCACGAGTCGAGTGAATACTCGGACAGTGGCACACCGTCGAGGGTGATCGACCCCTGCGTTGGAGCGTAGAGGCCACTCAGCAGCTTGATGAGTGTCGACTTGCCAGCGCCGTTCTCCCCCACGATCGCGACCCGCTGGCCGCGATCGATCGTGAGCGAAACATCCTTCAGCACGTCGTGTTCGGAGGAGGGATAACGGAACGAGACGTGGTCGACGCGGATCTTCTCGGGCGGGCCCGGCAGCTCACGTTCGCCACCCTGACGCACGTCGAGCGCCATGAACTCCTGGTAGTCGAAGAGATTCGCGAGCTGCTCGTCGAGGGAACTCACCTCGGTCACGAAACTGTTCATCGCGGTGAGTGCCCGCTGAACGATCTGCTGCACGTAGAGGAACTGACCGATCGGCTGGCTGCCGGCGATGATCTGCACGGTCACCCACAGGAGCGATCCGACCTGGGCGGCCAACTCGAGGGCGTCAGCCGCCAAGCGCTTGAGGATGAACTTGCGCTCGAAGATGATGCGCTCGCGTTCATCGGCGTCCCGCAACTCCTGCCGGAGGTTCAGGAGGTAGCGCACCATTCCGTAGAGGCGGAGCTCCGCGATGTGCTCGGGTTGGAACAACTGCCGCTCGATAGTTCCCTTGGCTCGGCGTACGTCGACGGTCGAGTTCCAGTGCCGCACCTGCGCTCGCGAGAGGGAGAACTGCAGGTAGACCCCCGGCACGATCGCCACCACGAGGATGACGGCGAGCCACCAGCCCACGAGGAGGAGCGCGACAACACTCGCCACAAGCGTGATCACCTGGGAGAGCATCCGGGACAGCGTGGTGAACGCCTGCGCATAGAACAGGGAGAACCTCTGGGCGCGGTCGTACATGTCGATGGTGTCTTTGTCGTCGTAACGCCAGAACTCCAACGACAGGAACCGCTCGTACATGATGTCGCTCACCTTCGCCTCGAGCGCGTACCGCATGAGGCGCTGCACGTACTGCTCGAGACTGCGCCACCCCGTCAGCAGCAGGCCGAGCACGCCGGTGACGATCACGTATGTGATCGCTCGGGTGCCCGCGGTCGGATCGCCCATGATCGCCTCGCCGAGGGCGGTCGTCGTCAGAGCCGCGAAGTAGGTCGTGACGATCGGCAGGATCGCGGTGATGAGCGCACCGGCGATCTGGATGACGATCGTGCCGGGTGTTGTCTCCCACGTGAGCTTCGCGATGTCCTTTGCAGCGACGAAGTACTGCTTCGGCCCGAAGTTGGACTGCTGAATTCGCCGATTACGACGCGGGGGTGCCATGAGACCGTTTTACACGGGGTCAGCGACAACACTCCGCGGATCACGCGTTGTCGTCGCCGGTCGCCTCGAACCCCGACCCCGCGCCACCACCCGACCACGACCACTCCGCGACCTCGGGGATGTCTTCTCCGTGTTCTCGCGTGTAGGCGCGGGCACGGACGCGGGCATCCTGCATTTCCTGGCGGAGCGCCCCTTCGCGTTCGGCGAGGCCCGGCACACGGTCGAGCACATCGATGACGAGCTTGTATCGATCGAGGTCGTTGAGCATGACCATGTCGAACGGGGTTGTTGTGGTGCCCTCCTCCTTGTAGCCGCGAACGTGCAGGTTGTCGTGACCGTGGCGCTTGTAGGTGAGCCGATGGATGAGCCACGGATAGCCGTGGTAGGCAAACACGATCGGCTTGTCCACGGTGAAATCCGCATCGAACTCGTGATCAGACAGCCCGTGCGGATGCTCGCGCTCGCTCTGCAATCGCATGAGGTCGACAACATTCACGACACGCAACCTCAGCCCCGGCACCCGTACGCGCAGGATGGAGGCGGCGGCCAGCATCTCCAGAGTCGGCACGTCTCCCGCGGCGGCGAGCACGGCATCCGGTTGCTCTCCAGCAACCTCGGTGCCCGCCCAGTTCAGGATGCCGAGACCGCGCGTACAGTGCTCGATCGCCTGGTCCATCGTGAGCCAGTTCGGTTGGGGCTGTTTGCCGGCGACCACGACGTTGACGTAGTCGACGGTGCGAAGACAGTGGTCGTAGGTGGAGAGGAGGGTGTTGGCGTCGAACGGAAGATAGACCCGGATGACGTCGGCCTTCTTGTTGACGACGTGGTCGATGAATCCCGGATCCTGGTGGGAGAAACCGTTGTGGTCCTGACGCCACACGTGCGAACTCAGGAGGTAGTTGAGAGAGGAGATCGGGCGACGCCAGGCGATGTCCTTGGATGAGGTGATCCACTTCGCGTGCTGATTGAACATGGAGTCGACGATGTGGATGAACGCCTCGTACGAGTTCAGTAGACCGTGCCGGCCCGTGAGCAGGTACCCCTCGAGCCATCCCTGACACTGGTGCTCGCTCAGCATCTCCATCACACGTCCGGCTCGCGCGAGATGGTTGTCGGCATCGATCGGCAAGAACTCGGCGTTCCACTGTTTGTCGGTGACCTCGTAGACCGCCTGCAGACGGTTTGACGCCGTCTCGTCCGGACCGAAAATACGGAAATTCTGCGGGTTGTCGCGCACGACGTCACGCAGCCAGGTGCCGAGGATGCCCGTGGCGCTGTCGACGGTCTCCCCCGGGCGCGGCACGTCCACCGCGTACTTCCGGAAGTCAGGCAGCCTGAGCGGGACCCGAAGCACACCCCCATTGGCGACGGGATTGGCGCTCATGCGCCGATCGCCCTGAGGGGCGAGCGCTCGCGTACTCGCGACGACGGCACCGGCTTCGTCGAAGAGCTCATCCGGCCGGTAACTCTGCAGCCACTCCTCGAGCAGCCTCGTGTGCTCCTCGGTGTCGCGAGCGTTGGCGAGGGGCACCTGGTGCGATCGCCAGTTGTTCTCCGCGGGATGGCCGTCGATTACGGCCGGGCACGTCCATCCTTTGGGCGTGCGAAGGATGATCATGGGCCATGCGGGGCGTCCCACCAGGCTGCCGTCGGCAGCGGAAGCCTTGATGCGCCCGATGTGGTCGAGTGCTGCATCCATCGTCTCCGCGAGTCGCCGGTGGACGAGCATCGGATCCTCGCCGTCGAATCCGCCGGACACGAGGTACGGCGTGTGTCCGTAGCCGCGCATGAGCTCGAGCAGTTCGGACTCGGGGATGCGCGCGAGCACGGTGGGGTTGGCGATCTTGTAGCCGTTGAGATGGAGGATGGGCAGCACGACGCCATCGCGCAGCGGGTCGACGAACTTATTGGAGTGCCAGGCCGTGGCCAGCGGCCCCGTCTCCGATTCGCCATCACCGACGACGGCGGCGACGAGAAGATCCGGGTTGTCGAACGCCGCTCCGTAGGCGTGAGACAGCGAATAGCCGAGTTCGCCACCCTCGTGAATCGACCCCGGGGTCTCGGGCGCCGCGTGACTCGGGATGCCACCGGGAAAAGAGAACTGTCGGAACAGCCTCCGGAGCCCCTCCTCGCTGTGGTCGATGTCGCTGTAGAGCTCAGAGTAGGTGCCGTCGAGATAGGCACTCGCCACCATGCCCGGCCCGCCGTGGCCGGGGCCGCAAATGTAGATCGAGTTCAGATCGCGTTCGACGATCACACGGTTGAGGTGTGCCCACAGGAGGTTGAGTCCGGGTGTCGTTCCCCAGTGACCGAGGAGCCGCGGCTTGATGTCGTCCCTCGTGAGCGGTCGGCGCAGGAGCGGGTTGTCGAGCAGATAGATCTGCCCCACCGAGAGGTAGTTCGCGGTGCGCCACCAGTCGTGGACTGTGGTGAGCGTCTCGTCATTCGGAGGGACGGCGTTCAGAATGGGCCAGGATGCTGCGCTCGCGGCGGTCATGGCCCCATGTTTGCACCATCAGACCGATCGCGACAGGGTCTCCCGACCTACGGAGGGATGATCGTGCGCTGGCCACCACGGCGGGGTGAGGTCAGTGAGTACCGCCAGGAAGTCGTGCGGGTCGCGGGGGTCGGCGAGCCACACCGAAATCGCGCCAACCGTTCCGTCCGCCACGTACCGCAGTGCCGCATCGCGCGACAGTGAGCTCGGGATGCCGGGGATCGCCGGCGGCTCGAGTAACCCTTGAGTGACGAGAAGCCGCGAAGACGCCTGGAAGTGTGCGCTCAAGAAGTCGTGGAGGGGCCCGCCGTCGGCGAGGCCCCGCCGGTAGATGGCCGCATGGCGCTCGACGTGCTCGAGCACCGCGAGCGTCACGTCCCGCAGCGCAGCGGGGAGCGACCGGGCGTCGAGTCCCGAAAGGTGTCGAGTGCGCGCCTCATCCAGTTCCGCACGGAGAGCATCAGTGAGGAGAGCGGCGGGTGATTCCGCGTGCTCGTAGAACGTCGAACGGTGGACCCCAGCCAGGCGCGCCACCTCGGCCACCGTGAGGTCGTCCGCGCGGCGGTCGGCCGCGAGCTCGAAGACTGCAGCATGCAGCTTGAGGCGGCTTCGACGTTGCCGGGCATCCATACGAAACTCCCTGTCTGTGGTGGGCTGACCAAGAGTAGTATCTCTCTAAACGACACATGTCGGTTAATGGATTTATGGAGGAGAACATGGCAACCTACGACGTTCAGAACCGTTCGGCGATCGTCACGGGAGCAGGCTCTGGCATTGGGCGAGCGGTCGCGCACACCCTCGCCGCGAGCGGCGCCGCCGTCATCGTGAGTGACCTCGGGGCCGAGTCCGCCGAGGCGGTCGTCGAGGAGATTCGCGCAGCAGGAGGCACCGCCGAGCCGCACGTCGGCGACGTATCAGACCCCGCGGTATCCGAGAGTGCGGTGGCCGCCGCTAACGGCCTCGCTCCGCTGAAGATCGCCGTCAACAATGCGGGAATCGGAGGCGCCGCCGCCACCGTCGGCGACTACCCAATCGACAGTTGGCGCAAAGTCATCGAGATCAACCTCAACGCCGTGTTCTACGGTCTCAAGTACCAGCTTCCCGCCATCGCGGAAAACGGTGGAGGGTCGATCGTCAACATGGCCTCCGTGCTCGGCTCGGTCGGATTCCCGATGTCCTCCGCCTACGTCACCGCGAAGCACGGTCTCCTCGGACTCACCAAAAACGCCGCGCTCGAATACGGCGACAAAAACGTGCGTGTCAACGCCGTGGGCCCCGGGTTCATCCACACACCCCTCGTCGATGCGAACCTCGACGACGCGACCCAGCAGTTTCTCGCGAGCAAGCACGCGCTCGGTCGCCTCGGCACGCCAGAAGAGGTCGCATCGCTCGTGGCCTTCCTCGCCTCCGACGCCGCATCCTTCGTCAGCGGCAGCTACCACCTCGTCGACGGCGGATACGCGGCGCAGTAGCTACGACTGCTCCCCCGCAGCGACCTGCTCGGCCGAGAAGATCGACACGAGCAGGTCGCCCACCCACTCGATCAGGTGCGCGTCGTCCGGCACCGTCGGGAGCGGGATGATCGCAGCCGACGCTGCCGCGTGATACTTCGCGCCCGGATACATCCGCTGCAACCGAATCTGCAGGGAATCCGGAAGGTTCGCGGGGGCAACTCGAAGCTTGTCGCCCATGACCACGACCTCGCCGAGGCCCGCCTTCTGGGCCATCCGCCGCAAGCGCGAGACGGCGATGAGATTGACCACCTGCACGGGAGGTTCGCCGTAACGATCGGCGAGTTCCTCCAGCACACGGTCGATCGAATCGTCGGATGCCGTGGGCGCTGAAGCCGTCGAAAGCTTCTGGTACGCCTCGAGCCGCAGTCGCTCGGACTCGATGTACTCCTCAGGGATCGAGGCATCCACCGGAAGTTCGAGGCGCAACTCGGTCTGCCCCTCGGCAACGTCTCCTCGGAACGCCGAGACCGCTTCGCCGATCATCCGCAAATACAGATCGAATCCGACCCCGGCGATGTGCCCGGACTGCTCGCCACCGAGCAGGTTTCCCGCACCGCGGATCTCGAGGTCCTTGAGCGCGATCTGCATGCCGGCACCGAGCTCGTTGTTCGCGGCGATCGTGTTGAGTCGCTCGTGTGCGGTCTCGCTCAGGGGCTTGTCCGGGTCGTAAAGGAAGTAGGCGTACGCGCGCTCGCGACCGCGACCGACTCGTCCGCGCAACTGGTGCAGCTGAGACAGCCCGTACTTGTCGGCGCGATCGATGATGAGCGTGTTGGCGTTGGCAATGTCGAGACCGGTCTCGATGATGGTCGTCGCCACGAGCACATCGAACTTGCGCTCCCAGAAGTCGACCATCACCTGCTCGAGGGCGCTCTCCGACATCTGGCCGTGAGCCACCGCGACACGCGCCTCGGGCACGAGTTCGGCGAGCTGGGCCGCGATGCGGTTGATCGAGCTGACACGGTTGTGCACGTAGAAGACCTGCCCCTCGCGCAGTAGCTCGCGGCGGATCGCGGCGGCCACCTGCTTCTCCGAGTACGGCCCGACAAACGACAGGATCGGGTGACGGTCCTCCGGCGGGGTAGCGAGAGTCGACATCTCACGGATGCCCGTCACCGCCATCTCGAGGGTGCGGGGAATCGGTGTCGCCGTCATCGCCAGGATGTCGACGTTGGTCTTGAGTTTCTTGAGGGCGTCCTTGTGCTCGACGCCGAAGCGCTGCTCCTCGTCGATGATGACGAGCCCGAGATCCTTGAAGGTCACACCCTGGCTGAGAAGGCGATGGGTTCCGATGACGACATCGACCGTGCCATCCGCGAGACCCGCGATCGTCTCCTTGGCTTCCTTGTCGGTCTGGAACCGCGAGAGGGCGCGCAGGTGCACGGGGAAGCCCGCAAACCGCTCGGCGAACGTCTCCAGGTGCTGCCTCACGAGGAGGGTCGTCGGGACGATCATGGCGACCTGCTTGCCGTCCTGCACGGCCTTGAATGCGGCTCGCACGGCGACCTCGGTTTTTCCGTACCCGACGTCACCCGACAGCAGACGGTCCATCGGGATGGGCCGCTCCATATCGGCCTTCACCTCGTCGATCGTCTGAAGCTGATCGGGGGTTTCGGCGAACGGGAACGCCTCCTCCAGTTCGCGCTGCCACGGGGTGTCCGGCGGGAAAGAGTGGCCCTTGCTGGCCATACGGGCGCTGTAGAGCTTGACGAGTTCGACGGCGATATCGCGCACAGCCTTGCGCGCCTTGCCCTTGGCGGCCGCCCAGTCGCTGCCGCCCATCTTGCTGAGGCTCGGCGCCTCGCCGCCGACGTAACGCGACAGCAGGTCCAGCTGATCGGTGGGGACAAAGAGCTTGTCCCCCGGGTAACCACGTTTGTTGGGCGCATACTCGAGCACCAAAAACTCGCGCTGCGTTTTGATCGCGTTGCGCCCGCCCGTGCTTACCTCGCGTTGCACGAGTTCGACGAACTTTCCGATGCCGTGTGTGTTGTGCACGACGTAGTCGCCGGGCTTCAACTGCAGCGGGTCGACGACGTTGCGACGGCGGCTCGCGAGCTTCTTGACCTGGCGTGTGCCGTAGCCTGCCGCGCGACCGAAGAACTCCGCCTCACTCAGGACGGCGAGCTTCTCCTCCGCGAGTTCGAAGCCCTGATCGAGGGTCGCCATCGACAGGTAGGCAACACCCGGCTCAGCGTTCTCGGGGAACGGCTCCTCGCGCGCCGAAAGCTCACGCTCGGCGAGCACGGATGCCGCCCGCTCCACCAACCCGTGACCCTCCGCGACGACGGCGACCCGCCACCCATCGCGCAGAAGTGACTCGACGTGTTCGAGCGCGCCATCCGGTTGACCGGCAAAACTCGGAACGGCGGTGGCATCAATCCGCACGTAGTCGTCGTCATCGCTGTTGCTGTCGAATGGGGAAAGGGTCCACCACGTGCGATCGCCAGCGGACTCGCGGAGGCTCGCGAGGGTGACGAACTCACCCGCCTCGAGGTCGATGGGTGCTTCGGCACCGGCGGTGGCGGCGTTCCACGCAGCGGCGAGGAATTCGCGGTTCGTCTCGACGAGGCTCGCAGCGCGCCCCGACACCCGCTCGGGTGCGATGACGGCGATCGCGGCATCCGTCGGCAGGTAATGCGTGAGGGGAACGAGGCGGTCCACGAGAGCGGGGGCGAGCGATTCCATACCGTCGACGGGGATACCCTCACCGATCTTGGCGAGCATGGTCGACAGGCTCGGGAACTCGTGCTGCATCTCCCTCGCGCGCTGACGCACGGAGTCGCTCAGGAGCATCTCGCGGCTGGGGGCGAGTTCGGCGGCGGTGATCTCCTCGGGGAGCGAACGCTGATCGGCGACCGAGAACGCTCGGATCTGCTCGAGTTCGTCGCCGAAGAACTCGAGGCGAAGCGGATGCTCGTCGGTGGGAGCGAACACGTCGAGGATGCCCCCGCGCACAGCGAATTCGCCGCGACGCGTCACCATGTCCACACGGGAGTAGGCGAGACCGACAAGTCGATCCGAGAGTGCTGGGAGGTCGTAGCCGCGGCCGCCGGCGGACAGTTCGACCGGCTCGACGCTCGCGAGGTTGTCGGCGAGCGGCTGGAGGGCGGCTCGCACCGAGGCTACGAGTATGAGGTGGCCGCTCGGATGCTCCTGCCAGGCCCCAACCTCACGGAGTGCGCGGATGCGCTTGCCGACCGTCTCGGCGCTGGGGCTCAACCTCTCGTGCGGCAGCGTTTCCCACGCGGGGAACTCGATGATGCGCGCGTCGGGCAGGTAGCTGGCGAGGGAGCGGCGCAGCGCCTCCGATTCCCTGCCGGTCGCGGTGATCGCGAGAACGGCACGAGGGGTGTCGGATGCCCGCAACAACGTCGCGAGCAGAGGTGCCCGCATCCCGTCGACGAGCGAGAAGTCAGCGCTACGATCGGCGACCCGAAGCGCGCTCTCGACCGTGCGGGCGCGCGAAAGCCCCGTGATAATTCCGTCGAGAGTCACCGGTCGATTCTAGTTACCGCTGCCGACACCATTGTCTGGACGTCGCTCAGCGACGGTCCACCCGCGGTGGTTTGAGCCGCACGCGCAGGTATAAACATGCGCGTGCGGCTCAAACCTGCGCGCGGGAAGTGTCGCTCAGCGACGTCGCTACCCGGCGGTGTGGAACTTCAGTTGTGCGGCGGGGAGGCCCTCGGTGGCGATGAGCTCGACGGCATCCGCCGCGTCAACGAGGAGGTTCGGCAGCACGGTCCGCTCGTCGGAGGAGAAATCGCGCAGCACGAAGTCTGCGGCCGGCTGCCTTCCCGGCGGGCGGCCGATGCCGATACGCACGCGGGTGAAGTCACCCGTACCGAGGTGGGCGATCGTGTCGCGGATGCCGTTATGACCGCCGTGGCCACCGCCGAACTTGAGGCGCACGGTGTCGAAGGGGATGTCGAGCTCGTCGTGAAGCACGATGAGCCGAGACGGATCGAGGGAGTAGAACTTCAGGAGGGCCGAGATGGGCCCGCCGGACAGGTTCATGTAGGTGTTCGGCTTGGCGAGCACAAACTTGGGGCCGCCGGGCACGATACGCCCCTCGGCGATGGCGGCGTTCGCCTTGTGATTTTTGAAACTCGCCGACGCGCGGGAGGCGAGCTCTGCCAGGACCATCTGGCCGACGTTGTGGCGGTTACCGGCGTAGCCGGGCCCGGGGTTACCGAGCCCGGCCACAAGCCAGGTATCGCTCACGAGGAGTGTTACTCGGCGTCCTCGGCAGCTGAGTCGGCACCGGCAGCGGCACCCGCCTCAGCAGAGGCCGCGTCGGCGGCGTCGTCCGCGGCGCTGGCGGCACGCGGCACGGTGATGCCGACGATCAGCAGCTCGGGTTCGGAGAGCAGCGAGGCGCCCTTGGGCAGCTCGATGTCCTTCGCGAGAACGTGTGCACCCTCCTCGAGGCCCTCGATCGAGACGACAACGTTCTCGGGGATGTGAGTGGCCTCAACCTCGAGCGAGATGGTCGCAGCATCCTGCACGGCGATCGTGCCGGAGAACGACTCGCCCTCGAGGTGCACGGGGACGTCGACGGTGACCTTCTCGCCCTTGCGGACGACGATGAGGTCGACGTGCTCGATGATCTGGCGCACCGGGTCCTTCTGCACGTCCTTCACGAGGGCGAGCTGGGTCTTACCGGCGATGTCGAGCTCGAGCACCTGGTTGGCCTTACGCAGGATGAGCGAAACCTCGTGGCCCGGGAGGGTCACGTGCTGCGGCTCGGTTCCGTGGCCGTAGATGACGGCGGGGATCTTGCCGACGGCGCGGATTCGGCGGGCAGCACCCTTACCGAACTGGGTGCGCTCCTCGGTCACGAGGTGGTTGCTGACTTCTTCAGCCATGTCTGTCTCTCCTTGCGGGCCGATGCCCTGTGTGTGGGCTCTCGCCCAGTGATCTGTTGTTTCAACTCGAACGCATGCCAGCGTGAGGAAAAGCCTGGGGCTCGCCCACCGCGTCGATAACGGAACCCAGAGGGTTCCCTCGCCGAAGTTCAGTGGACGAGTTTACACGGATGCCCCGGCCCCGGTCACGCGCGAGTGCGACGGTGCGGCACCGCCGCCGTCGGGGCTCCGCCGGTTACCGTGGAGGGGTGCTGGGCAGTCTTCACGAGCGGGTTCTCGACGGGGTGGGCCACCTCATCGTGTCCGGGGAACTGGCACCCGGCGACACGATGCACGCCGAGCACGCGGAGCAGCGCTTCGGTGTCTCCCGTTCCGTCGTTCGGGAGGCCGTACGGGTGTTGCAGAGCCTCGGTCTCGTCGAGACCGTCAAGCGCGTGGGCATCCGTGTGCTGCCGATGTCCCGGTGGAATCTGTACGACCCGCTCGTCATCCGCTGGCGCTTGGCGCAGCCGACACGCGGCGCGCAACTACGCTCCCTCACGGAACTGCGCAGCGCTGTTGAGCCTCGCGCCGCGGAGCTCGCCGCGCGTTACGCGAACGACGAGGCGACAGCCGAACTGCTCGCGCTCGCGGCGCGTATGCGGTCGGTCGGCCGCGAGGGGGACCTCGAGCTGTTCCTCGAGCTGGACATCCGTTTCCACTCCCTTGTGTTGGCCGCGAGCGGCAACGAGATGTTCGCGAAACTCGACGGCGTCATCGCGGAGGTACTCACGGGGCGCACCGACCAGGGACTCATGCCGCGGCATCCCCACGAGGAGGCGCTTCAGTGGCACGTCGATGTGGCAGACGCGATCCAGGGCGGGCGCCCTGAGGACGCCGCCGCCGCGATGGAGCGCATCATGAACCGCACGGCGCACGAGGTTCAGTCGATCTGGGCGGGCGAACCCCGTGTGTATTGGGATCGCCGCTAGAAGCGCAGAAGCACCTTGCCGCTGACGGAGGCATCCCGGGCCGTCGCGAACGCGTCGAGAGCGTCGGCTGCCGCGAACTCGTGTGTCACGACCGGCTCGACGGAGAGGCTGCCGTCGGCGAGCGCCGCGATGACCTCGTCGATTTCGTTGTTGAAGCGGAACGAGCCGACGAGTTCGAGCTCTCGTGTGATCGCGAGCGAGATGAGCGCTGGCTGCTCGCCGGACGGCAGCAGGCCGACCATCACGACCCGGCCGCCTCGCATGGCTCCGCGCACCGCCGAGGCGAGACCCCGGTGGCTGCCCGAGGACTCGAAGACCACGTCGGCTTCGACCGCGGCGATGGCGTCGGCATCCGTCGCGACGATGGTGCTCGTGGCACCGACGGCGCGCGCGATCTCGAGGGGTTTCTCGTGAAGGTCGACAGCAACGATCTCGGCCGCGCCGAAACGCTTCGCGACGGCGACGATGAGCGCTCCGATGGGGCCTGCACCGATCACGAGCACTCGTTTGCCGGCAATACCCCCGGCGCGCGTGACGGCATGCCACGCGACACTGGCCGGTTCGACGATGGCGGCCTCGCGAAGGTCGAGTCCCGCCGGGAGCTCGCGCAGCATGCGCGACGGCAGCACCGCGTACTCGGCGAAGGCACCCTCGGTGTGCGGGAACCGCGCGGCGCTACCGAGGTACGTCACCCCGGGTGAGAGGTTCGGTCGGTCGACGGGGTAACGCGCGCCTTCACCGCCGGGTGTTGCCGGATGCACCGCCACCGCAGCGCCGACACCCGGGCCCGACCCGTCCGACGCAGCCTGGGCGACAGTACCCACAACCTCGTGACCGAGGATCATGGGCGCCCGGAGTATCGACTCGCCCGCGGCCCCGTGCTGCCAGTAGTGCAGATCCGATCCGCACACTCCCCCGTAGGCGATACGAACAACGACCTCATCGGGGCCGGGCGTCGGCACGGCGATCTCCTCCACACGCAGGTCGTCCTTCGCGTGCGCGACAACGGCGAGTGTCCGCTCGGGAACGGTCATCGATTCCTTCTTCCTAGACCACAACGGTCATGCCGCCGTCGATGAAGACGACCTGACCGTTGACGTAATCGGAGCCATCGGAGGCGAGCCACACGGCGGGGCCACCGAGATCGAACGGTGTTCCCCATCGGTGGGCGGGGGTGCGCCCCACGATCCACGAGTTGAACTCCTCGTCGTCGACGAGTTTCTGCGTCATCTCGGTGTGAATGTATCCCGGAGCGATCGCATTGATCTGCAGGCCGCCGGATGCCCACTCCGCCGTCATCGCACGCGTTAGGTTGCGGATGCCACCCTTCGACGCCGTGTACGGCGCGATGGTGGGCCGCGCAAGGTCGGTCTGCACCGACGCGATGTTGATGATCTTGCCCTGACCCCGCTCGAGCATGTGTCGGGCGACCTCGCGACCGACAAGGAACGCGCTCGTGAGGTTGGTGGACATCACCCGGTTCCAGTCGTCCAGCGAGAGCTCGAGGAGCGGCTCGCGGTGCTGGATGCCCGCGTTGTTCACGAGGATGCGGATGGCACCGACGGAAGCCTCGATGTCGTTCACGGCCGCGGCCACCGCCGTGGCATCCGTCACGTCGAATGCGCGGGCGTGAACCCGGTCGTCACCGTACGTCTCGGCGAACTCGCCGCGCGTCGTCTCGAGTCGCTCAGCGTCGACACCGTTCAGCACAACCGTCGCTCCCGCGTCGGCGAGCGCCGTCGCGATGACGCGGCCGATGCCGCGGCTGGACCCGGTAATGAGCGCGATACGACCCGTGAGATCGAAGAGTGCGGATGCCACGGTGCCCCTAGAACAGTCCGGCGATCAGGAAGATCGCGAGGGCGAGCACAAATCCGATCACGGCGATGAGTGCCTGACCGACGGTCCACGTGCGCAGGGTCGTCTGGGTGTCCATGCCGAAGAAGCGACTGACCAGCCAGAAGCCCGAGTCGTTGACGTGACCGGCGAAGACCGAGCCTGCGGCGAGCGCCAGAACGAGGGCCGCGAGTTCGACGGGGTTGAGACTCGTGTCCGCCGCAACCACGGGCTGGACGAGTGCGGCGGCCGTCGTGAGCGCCACGGTCGCCGAGCCTTGGGCGACACGCACGATCGCCGCGATCACGAAGCCCGCGACAATCAGGGGCAAGCCGATCGCGTCCAGGGTGTCGGCAAGGCTCGTGCCGATGCCGCTCGCACGAAGCACACCACCGAACATTCCGCCAGCGCCGGTGATGAGGATGATGGAACACACCGGGCCGAGGGCGCTATCGACGATGGTTTCGACGAGCGAACCACGCTTGCGCGGCTTCCAGCCGAGGAGCCACATCGCGAAGAAGACCGTGATGAGCAGGGCGACCGGGGTCTCGCCCAGCAGGCGGAGCACCTGGACGACGGGGTTCTCCAGCGACACCACTCCCGCCGTCGCGAGGGCATTCAGTCCGGTATTGAGGAAGATGAGCACCAGCGGCAGCACAAGCAGGAACACGATGGTGCGCAGCTTCGGGGCCGAAGCGAATTCCGCCGCGTTGGGGTCGTCCTTCTGCCCGAAGAGGATGTCCGGGATCGCGATGTCGAAGCGCTTACCGGTCCACGTGCCGAACTTGTATCCGACGATGTACCACGTGGGGATGGCGATGAGTAGACCGAGGAGCAGCACGAGGCCGACGTCGGCGCCGAGCAGTCCCGTCGCGGCGACGGGGCCCGGGTGCGGCGGAACGAAGATGTGCATGACGGAGAAGGCCACCGCAGCAGGAAACGCGTACAGCAGAAGCGAACCGCCGAGGCGTCGAGCGACCGAGAAGATGATGGGGAGCATCACGACGAGCCCCGCGTCGAAGAAGATCGGGAACCCCATCATGAGGGACGCGATGGAGAGCGCCAACGGCGCGCGTTTCTCACCGAAGCGCCGGATAAGGGCATCCGTGAGCACTTGCGCACCGCCACTGGTCTCGAGCATTCGGCCCAACATGGCGCCGAGCCCGACGAGGAGGGCAACCGTGGCGAGTGTGCCGCCGAAACCTGTTGTCAACGTCGGAATGATCTGGTTGGCAGGGATTCCGGTCGCGACAGCGGTTACGAGGCTCACGACGATGAGCGCAAGGAACGCGTGAATTCGCGCGGCGATGATGAGAACGAGCAGGAGTGCGATGGCTCCCGCCGCGATAAGGAGGAGTCCCCAGGTGGGGAGCTCCCAGGCGAGTTCGATGTCGGTCATCGTTGTCCTAACGTCGGTTTTTCTTGTCGGTTACTGGTGGTCGACGAAGTTCTCGTCGAGGGTCGTGATGATGTAGCTGACCATCTGGTCCGGAGTCTGAGTGAGGTCGACGAGGATGCCCCGCTCGTCGCTCGCGAGATCCTCGAGTGTCGCGAACTGCGAGTCGAGCAGGCTGTTGGGCATGTACTCGTGGTGACGGTGGGACTGTCGTTCGGCGATGACCTTCTGCGTACCCACGAGGTGCACAAAAACGACGGATGGCGCGTGGGCGATGAGTAGCTCGCGATAGGAGCGTTTGAGGGCTGAGCACGCGACGATGATGGATGTTCCCTCAGCCAGTTCGGCGCCGATGCGATCCGCGATGATCTCGAGCCACGGTGCCCGATCTTCGTCGTTCAGCGGGTGGCCCGCAGCCATCTTCTCTTTGTTGGCGCGGGGGTGCAGGTCGTCGCCGTCGATGAACGGCATGCCGAGTTTTTGCCCCAGCGCCTCGCCGATCGTCGACTTACCCGAGCCCGATACCCCCATAACGATGAGAGGCGGATAGCTGGTCTGCACGTTCATCCTTCCGTCGACGCTCCATTACGTCTGATCTCAAGTCATGAAGGTAGCAATAAATCAGACTTATTGCGAAGTCTATCAGCGAGCGTAATTTGCCTGCCACCCCTTGCGAAAAGAGGAGAGGGATGGGAGCGATACCCTGTAAGCCGACGTCGACCACAGGAGAGAGACACGTGTCACAGGCAAACATTGGTGTTGTTGGGCTCGCGGTGATGGGATCGAACCTCGCCCGCAACCTCGCGAGTCGCGAGGGCAACACCGTCGCAATCTTCAATCGCTCGTACGAGAAGACGCAGACGCTTCTCGACGAGCACCCCGAGGCGGAGTTCGTACCGGCCTCCACCTACGAGGAGTTCGCAGCATCCCTCTCGAAGCCCCGCACCGCCATCATCATGGTGCAGGCCGGCAAGGGCACGGATGCCGTGATCGACGCACTCACGGAGGTGTTCGAGCCGGGCGACATCATCGTCGATGGCGGCAACGCGCTCTTCACCGACACCATCCGTCGCGAGAAGGCCGTGCGCGAGACGGGAATCAACTTCGTCGGTGCGGGAATCTCCGGCGGCGAAGAGGGCGCGCTCAACGGCCCGTCGATCATGCCGGGTGGATCGGATGAGTCGTGGGTGACCCTCGGCCCCATCCTCAAGTCGATCGCCGCCGTCGCCGAGGGCGAGCCCTGCGTCACCCACGTCGGCCACGACGGTGCTGGACACTTCGTCAAGATGATCCACAACGGCATCGAGTACGCCGACATGCAGCTCATCGCCGAGGCTTACGACCTCATCCGTCGCGGCACGGGCAAGAGCCCCGCCGAGATCTCGGAGATCTTCGCCGAGTGGAACAAGGGCGAGCTGGAGAGCTACCTCATCGAGATCACCGCCGAGGTGCTCAAGCAGGTCGACGCCGACACCGGCAAGCCGCTCGTCGACGTGATCCTTGACCAGGCAGGTTCCAAGGGCACCGGCGTGTGGACCGTGCAGACCGCGCTCGACCTCGGCATCCCGGTGTCGGGTATCGCCGAGGCCGTCTTCGCGCGCTCGCTCTCGTCGAAGCCGGCGCAGCGGGATGCCGCGGCCGCCCTTCCCGGTCCCGACGAGAACGCCTTCCGCGCCCAGGACGAGGATGCCTTCATCGAGGGTGTGCGCCTCGCACTGTACGCGTCCAAGGTCATCGCCTACTCGCAGGGCTTCGACGCCATCGTCGCTGGCGCCGAGCAGTACGGCTGGGACATCAAGAAGGGTGAGATCGCCAAGATCTGGCGTGGCGGATGCATCATTCGCGCTCGCTTCCTCAACCGCATCACCGAGGCCTACGCCGAGAACCCGGGCCTCGTGGCCCTCGTGACGGCACCGTTCTTCGTGGACGTCATGGAGAAGGCACAGGTCGCGTGGCGCAAGGTTGTCGCCGATGCCGCCTACGCGGGCATCCCGGCCCCCGCCTTCTCGAGCTCGCTCGCCTACTACGACGGCCTCCGCGCCGACCGCCTGCCGGCGGCACTCGTTCAGGGTCAGCGCGACTTCTTCGGTGCGCACACCTACAAGCGCGTCGACAAGAAGGGCACCTTCCACACGCTGTGGTCGGGTGACCGCAGCGAAATCGAAGCGGTCGACTCGCACTAGTCACGCAGCTTTACTCCACCTCGAGGGCATCGGCGTTTCGCCGGTGCCCTCGAATTTCGAACCCGACGACCATGATCGCGGGCGCCAGCATGACGATCAGGAGGCTCACACTCAGCGGGTCGCCGAGCGCCGCGAGAACGACGGCACCGGCGAGCACGATGAGCGCGACCGCGAGAAGGACAACTTTGAAGCGCGGAATAGTCCTGACGAGCCAGAGATCGAGCCCCACGATCGCGAGCAGGTAGACGGCGACCGGGATGGCCACGGCGGCCGTCGCACCGAGGGAACCGGCATCCGTCTCCCCCTTCGCCACGTACGCGGCGACGTGCAGCCCAGCACCGGTCGCGGCAATGGACGCGAAGACAAGAACGTGGCCGTATCCCCACACCCACGATCGTTCGCGGTGCCGTGACAACACTTCACCGGCAGGGGCGATGAAGTAGATCCACCACAGACCGAAGGTCAACCCGATGCCCGCCGTCACGATGATGACGGCATCCGCAGACCACCCGTCCTCCTGCACAAAACCGGACACGGCCGCGACGGTGCCGATCACGCCCTCACCGAGCGCGATGATCGCGAGCAGACCGTAGCGCTCCGCTATGTGATGCGGATGCCACGGTGTTCCGCTCGTGCGCCCCTCGGAGACGATGGGGCCCGTGGCCTCGACGACAAATAGTGCGATCGCCGCGACGAAGAACAGTGCCGGGCTCGTGTGAAGCACCAACAGGACGATCCACCCAACCTGGGCGACACCGACCCACACGGCGTAGGTGAGCGCCGTGCGTCGACGCGCGGGATCCTGCCGTGCCGCTCGCAACCACTGCGCGATGAGGGCGACACGCATGACGACGTAACCCGCCACCATGACCCCGTTGTCGATGGTGTGCCCCTCCTCGAGCGAGTGGAACATCTCCGGGAGTCCGAGAGCGAAAACGACAACACCGATCATCTGCACCATGGTCAGCACGCGGTAGAGCCAGTCATCGGTGTCGTACGCCGAGGAGAACCACGAGAAGTTGATCCACGCCCAGCAGGTCGCGCCGAGCGCGAAGGCGAACCCCGCAATACCCGTACCGACGTGATCGGCTGCGATCGCGTGCGCCAACTGGTCGCCCGCCTGACCGAAAGCCACAACAAAGGCAAGGTCGAAGAGCAGTTCGAGCGGCGTCGCCGCGCGGTGACGCTCCCCGGGGTCGCGGCCGGCCATACGGGCCAGTCGGTGACGCGTCGGCTTCGGCTCGCTCACGCTCATCGCATCATGATGCCACCGCTCGGGGTGTGCCGTGATGACGGTGCGAGAATGAGCGGATGGACGACCGCCGCGACGATGACGAACCGGAACTCGCGGGCTACGAGCCGCACGAACGCCCCCTCCGCGGCAATCGCCAACGGGCGATCCTGCGTGTTGTTGTGCTGGTGGGACTGGTCGCGCTCATCCTGCCCGGCATCATCGTGACACTCGGCACCGCATCGCGCACCGCGGCCTCGGCGTGCAACGTCTACACGGCGCTCTACGCTCCGAGCTCGGTATCGAACTCTGCACGGTTCGAATTCGCGAGTGCCGCGGGGATGGGTTGGAACTGCTACGTCACGGCGTTCGACGGCACCGAAACACTGCTGGCACCACTCGGCATCATTCCCGGCGGGGTTAGCTTTCCTTCGAGCCCAGTCGACAACACGTAACGCGCTAGTCGGCGAGGAGCGAGTCGCGCACCTTCTTGCGGAGCACCTTGCCGATGAGTGACTTCGGCAGTTCATCCACCACCACCACGCGGCGCGGCACCTTGTAGGGCGTCAGATTCTCGCGCGCGAGGGACCGGATGCCCTCCTCATCGAGTTCGGCGCCCGGCACGAGCACCACGGCCGCCACAACGTCCTCACCGGAATGCTCACTCGGCAGACCAACAACGGCGACATCCGCGACCGATCGATGCCGGCGCACGACCTCCTCGACTTCGCTCGGGGCGACGTTGAAACCGCCCGTGATGATGAGCTCCTTGATGCGGTCCACGATCGAGACAAACCCGTCGGCATCGATGGTGACGATGTCGCCCGTGCGGAACCAGGGCGCACCACCGGCAGGATCGTCGGCGAACACGGCAGCCGTCTCCTCCGGCTTCTTCCAGTACCCGCTGAAGACCTGCGGACCCCGGACGAGCAGCTCGCCCTCCTCCCCGGGAGCGCGATCGACGGCGGGGTTCTCGGGGTCAACGACTCGCAATTCGGTGTCTGGGAGGGGCAGTCCAACGGTGCCCGCCCGCCTCGTGGGCCCGACCGGGTTGGCCATCAGCACGGGGCTCGTCTCGGAGAGGCCGTAGCCCTCGACGAGGTAACCGCCCGTGCGCGCCTCCCACGGTTCCACAACCGCGGCAGAAAGCGGCATGGCTCCCGAGATGGCAATCTGGATTCCCTTCAGCGAGACGCCCTTGGCGTCGGCCGCCGCAGTAAGTCGCTCGTAGATGGGAGGCACCGCCGGAAGGAACGTCGGCGGATGCTTCTTGATGACAGGCAGCACGAGGTCCGGGTCGAATCGCGGGAACAGCACCAAACGCGAACCCATACTCATCGCGAAGGTGAGGCACAGCGTCAGCCCGTACGCGTGGAACATGGGCAGTACGGCGTAGACCACCGAGGTTCCGCGCGCGACCGTCGGCACCCAGGCTCGAGCTTGCGCGGCGTTCACGAGGAGATTCGCGTGCGTCAGGGTGGCACCCTTGGGGTGACCGGTTGTGCCCGAGGTGTACTGGATGAGCGCGACATCCGTCGACACGGGGCGGATGATGCGGCTCGCGATCGGGTCGGAGCGCAGCAGCTCCTCCCACGGGATCGTGCCGCTCACGGTGGTCGTGAGAGCCGCGCGGGACTCGCGGGCCTTCGCGATCGGCAGCCTCAGCAGTGCGCGAGTCCGCCACGGCATGGCACGTGTGAGGTCAACGGAGATGATGGTCTCGACCGAGACATCCGTCGGGAAGTCCTGGATGGTCGCGACCACCTTGTCCCACGCGATGACGACGCGCGCACCGTGATCTTCGAACTGGTGGCGGAGCTCACGCGGAGTGTAGAGCGGGTTGTGCTCGACAACGATCGCACCGAGACGCAGGATCGCGTAGAAGGCGACGATGTGCTGCGGGCAGTTGGGCAGCACGAGGCCGACGGGATCGCCCTTCTGCACCCCGAGCAGCCGAAGCCCCTCCGCGGCGCGATCAATCTGCTCCAGCAACTCCGCGTAGGTGGTGGTGCGACCGAAGAACTCGAGGGCGACGTTCGGTGCGAACTCGACGCCGGATGCCGCGACAAGGTCGTACAGCGACCCCTCGGGCACCTCGACCTCAGCGGGAACACCCTCCGCGTAGGAGGAGATCCACGGACGAGGCGGCGTGTACTGGCTCACGCAGCACCGTCGAACATCGACGTCACCGATCCATCGTCGAAGACCTCGTGGATAGCACGCGCGATGAGGGGCGCGATGGGCAGCACCTCGAGGCGATCCCAGCGCTTCTCCTCCGGGATCGGCAGCGTATCGGTGACCACAACAGAGTCGATGGCCTCGCTCTGCAGGAGGTCGACGGCCGGCGGCGAGAACACAGCGTGGGTTGCGGCCACAACAACGTTGGTCGCTCCGTTTGCCTTGAGAGCTTCGGCGGCCTTCACGATGGTACGGCCCGTGTCGATGAGGTCGTCGACGAGAAGGCACACACGCCCCTCAACCTCGCCGACGATCTCGTGAACTGTGACCTGGTTGGGAACGAGCGGATCGCGACGTTTGTGGATGATCGCGAGCGGCGCGCCCAACTTGTCGCTCCAGATGTCGGCGACACGCACCCGCCCCATGTCGGGGCTGACCACGGTGAGAGTGGCGGGGTCGAGCTTGCGCTGGAAGTGCTCGAGCAGCACGGGCATCGCGAACAGGTGGTCGACTGGACCGTCGAAGAACCCCTGAATCTGGGCGGCGTGCAGGTCGACGCTCATGATGCGGTCGGCGCCGGCAGCTTTGTAGAGGTCGGCGACAAGCCTCGCGCTGATCGGCTCACGCCCGCGACCCTTCTTGTCCTGACGCGCGTACGGGTAGAACGGGCTGACCACGGTGATGCGCTTCGCGGATGCGCGCTTGAGGGCATCAACCATGATGAGCTGCTCCATGAGCCACTCGTTGATGGGGCTCGTGTGCGACTGGATGACAAACGCGTCACAGCCGCGCACGCTCTCGTCGTAGCGAGCGTAGATCTCGCCGTTGGCGAAGGTACGGGCATCCGTGTGCACGAGGTCCGAGCCGAGTTCTGCGGCGATGTCCTTCGCCAACTGGGGGTGGGCTCGACCGGTGACGATCACCAGTCGCTTCTCACCGGAGATCTTGATCTCGGACACTATGCCTGCTTCCTGCCCACGACGGCGTCTACCGGGGGTAATTCTATGGTGCTGGCGCTAGACGTTCCCGTCGAGAATCTCGACGAGGTCCGCGACGAGGGCGAAGTCCTTCACGTTACGCGTGAGGAGTGGCACGCCGAGTGTGAGAGCCTGGGCGGCGAGCAGGATGTCCGTGCTCCTGGCGTGACCGGGTCGAGTGCGGGCCGCACGCTCGGCCACGATTCCGAAGCTCGCGGCATCCGAACGCTCGAAGGGAATCCATTCGAAGCGGTCCCGGTACACCGCCAGCCGCCGGACTCGTTGCGAACGTTCCGCGGCGGTACGCGCCATGTGGATGCCGAACTCGAGTTCTGCCAGACAGAGGGAGCTGGAACCGAGAACGGGTGCCGGCCAGCGGGTCGGGGGCTCGATGAGCACACTCGTGTCGAGAAGTATCACGAGGAGCGTTGCCACGGGTCAACGAGCGGGTCGCCATCGCGGATGGCATACGCTTCCTCGGCCCAGCCGGTTGCATCAGCGGGAACTTCGGCGAGTGCGGCTGCGAGTTCGTCCGCCGGGACCCAACGCCGCCGCGTTACCTCGATGGGCACGAGGCGCGCGGCGGGCCGACCCTGGACGGTAATGGTGATGGTCTCGCCGCGCTCGGCGCGCGCCACCACTGCGCTCGGATTCTGCTTGAGCTCACGAAGTCCGACGGTGTCCACACCCACAGCCTACGCGCGATGCAGCACATGTGCTACATCGTCACTCGCCCGCGCGCTCAGCCTCCTCAGCGGCCTTCGCGGCCGCCGTGCCTGGGCGGTTCGCCGCGACCCAGCCGGGCATGTTGCGCTGGGAGGCTGCCGTGATCGCCAGAGCGCCCGGCGGCACATCCTTGCGGACGACGGTGCCCGCTCCCGTATAGGCGCCGTCACCGATCGTCACGGGAGCGACAAAGACGTTGTGCGATCCGGTCCGCACGTGCGAGCCCACGGTGGTTGCCGATTTGTTGACGCCGTCGTAGTTCGCCGTGATCGTGCCGGCGCCGACGTTCGACTGCTCGCCGACGGTCGTGTCTCCGATATAGCTCAGGTGCGGCACCTTACTGCCCTCGCCGATCGTCGAATTCTTCGTCTCGACGAAGGTGCCGATCTTGCCGTCCGCGCCGAGATAGGTACCCGGGCGCAGGTAGGCGAAGGGGCCGACCGTTGCACGCGGCCCGATCACGGCGAGCGTCGCATCCGTGCGCCGCACGACCGCATCCTCGCCGACCTCCGTGTCGACGAGCGTCGTGTCGGGGCCGATGGTCGCACCAGCCTGCACGAGAGTCGCGCCCTTCAATTGGGTACCGGGTAGCAGTTCGACATCCGGAGCGAGGGTCACGTCGGCATCGATCCACGTGGTCGCCGGATCCTGCACTGTCACCCCGTCGCGCTGCCAGCGCTGCACGATGAGCTGATTCATGCGCCTGGCCGCCTCCGCGAGTTGCACGCGGTCGTTCACACCAGCGACCCGCCAACCCTCGTCAACGGGAACCGCAGACACGATGGCACCGGATGCCCGCAGCAACCCGACGACATCGGTGAGGTACTTCTCCCCCTGGGCGTTCGCCGACGTCACCGCGGCCAACTGCTCGCGCAAAGGGGCGACGCGGAACACGTAGGTACCGGAGTTCACCTCGCGGATCGCGAGTTCCTCGTCGGCGGCGTCGGCCTGCTCGACGATGCGGTCGACAGCCCCGTCGGCGGAGCGGACGAGACGTCCGTAGCCCGTGGCATCCTCCATCACGGCACTCAGAAGCGTGGCCGCGGCTGCGGCGGAGCGGTGCTCCCCGACGAGCCCGAGAAGGGTTGCCGAGTCCAACAGCGGGACGTCGCCGGAGACGACAACGACGTCACCATCGAAGTCCGACGGGAGTGCTCTCAATGCCACCTCTACCGCTCGACCGGTGCCCGGAACCTCGTCCTGGTCAACGATGATCGCAGCGGGCATGATGTCGGAGATCGTCGCCACCACTGAATCACGCTCGTGGCGGACGACCGCAACAACGTGACGGGGTGAGAGCTCGCCAGCCGTGGCAAGCACGTGACCGATGAGGCTGCGGCCGGCGAGGGAGTGCAACACCTTCGGTCGACGGGACTTCATGCGAGTGCCCTGCCCTGCGGCGAGCACAACGACGGCGAGATTGAGATCGGTCATGCGGCTATTCTTCCTTCTCGCGTTCGGCGTCGGCACGCTCGCGCGCCGATCGGGATGCCGCGCGCGCGACGATCTGCTGCGGGGCTGTCATGAGCGCGCGCTTCCACGGGGCAACACCCTCGATCTCCACCTGGAGCGAAAAACTCAGCACGGTGCGGATGAGCACGATGATCGCGAGGATGACGGCATCCGTGAGGCTCGGCGTCGATGTCACGGTGCGCACGAGGTCGGCGGCCACGAGGATCTCGAGACCGAGAAGTATCGAGAGGCCGATCGAATCTCGCAGAGTCGTGAAGGCACGATGTCCGTCGCGAGACCGACGCCAGGTGCGGATGCCGAGAACCACCGACACCACGAAGCCCACCACCATCGCCGCGACTCCCGCGACCTCGAACGATCGCGTCACCGTCTCGAAGAAGACCTCCATCGCGCTCCCCCGGTTGCTCCTGTGTTGCTCCGTCTCCAGGACTCGAACCTAGACCTAACAGCTCCAAAGGCTGTCGTGCTGCCATTACACCAAGACGGATTGCGCTCGCGGGCGCTCAACAAGTGTGCCAGACGCAGTGCGGAGGATGGCGCGCAGGCCCGGGCCCGCGGCCGCGTGCCGCGGCGGCGTGTCATCCTCCGCAACGTAAGTGGTGACTCGCCCGCACGTCAGAGTTTCACCACCTCCGGCTCCCGCGAATAGCTCGATGTCGAGATAATTGACCCATGACCAGCAATGACGAAGTGGATCGCATCGTCGACGCTTGGTCGCGCGAGCGCAGCGACCTCGACTTCTCGCCGCTCCAGGTACTCAGCCGCGTCGACCGGCTCGCGCGACACCTCGAGCGTGCCCGTCGGGCCTCATTCGCGGCGTCCGACCTGGAGCCGTGGGAGTTCGATGTGCTCTCGGCGCTGAGGCGAGCGGGAACCCCGTATCAGCTGAGCCCCAAGGCACTCCTGCAGCAGACGCTCGTGTCCAGCGGCACCATGACCAACCGCATAGATCGGCTCGTGGGGAGAGGCCTCGTCGAGCGGCGCACCGACCCCAACGACGGCCGCGGCATCCTCGTGCAGATGACCGACAGTGGGCGCACACGGGTGGATGCCGCGATCAGCACCCTTCTCGACGCGGAAGCCGAACTTCTCGTGCACGTGACCAGCGCGGAGCAGGAGCGGTTGAGTGGTCTCCTGCGAAAGCTGAGCCTCGACTTCGACGTCGCCGACGATCAGTAACGCCGCGACAAGCTGCCGACGATGATGTTGAGCGGGAACAGCGCGAACCACGACCACATCGCGATCCCGCCGTCCCAGAAGATCGCGATCGGGATCGACGTCCAGAACACGACCGGCACCACAAGCTGATTCAGGCGCACCCAGCGGAAGAGTCCGTCGTCCACGGAAGGGTCGACGAATCCCTTGCGGTACGAGTACTCCCACATCGCCCACTGGAGGGCACTCAGCAGCCCCACAACAAACGCGTACAGCACAACGGCGGGCGCCTCACCGCTGTACGAACTGAGCAAGCTCGTCGGGAAGGGCAGGAGCGCGACAAAAAACAAGAGCGTGAGATTGAGGAGCATGAGCCGGGAGTCGTGAGTCTTGATGACACGGAACCGTCGGTAGTGCCCGAGCCAGTTGATCGCGATGATCGTGAAGGAGAGCACATAGGCGAGGAAGTTCGGCCACAGGTTGAGCAGCACCTCCCCCGCGGTGCCGTGGCGATCCTCTGGGACCGCGAGATCGATCACGAGGAGGGTCATAGCGATGGCGAAGACGGCATCGCTGAAGAAGACCATGCGGTCGGTATCGCTGCCGTTGTCGAAGATGCGCTTATAGCGCGAGCGGACGTCCTCCATCCGGTTAGATTAGCGGGGTGCCCGTAGCCGAGGATCTTGTCGCACCGGAACGCGGCCGTGTGCTGAACCCCGTGCTCGATGGCTTCGGACGCAGCGCACGCGCTCACGAACATCGCCTCCTGAGCGCAGCACGCCCGGCACTGCCGTATCTGAACTGGCTCGGGATGCTCGCCCGTCCGCTCCTGAAGGTTCCGAGTCTCGGCTGGATCACCGCCGACCCGCTCACCGCGCGCGCGGTGCTCAATGACCCAGAACACTTCACTCTGCTCAGCGAGGGTGGTGTCGGCCACCTGTGGGCTCAGATCCTCGGCGATTGGGTCTACGACCTCTTCGACGGTCCAGGACACTACGATCTCCGCACGCGCAGTCGCGAACTCTTCACCGAGCGCACGAGCACCGACTTCGTGAGGCACGCCTGGGGCACGCGGCTCGACGAGGCCCGCGCGGCTTTCGAGTCCGGCGAAGAACTGGATCTCGCCGACCTCAGCCGTGTGCTCGTCGGCATGATGGTTGTCACCCTGCTCGGCCTCCCCGTTGATGCCAGTCGGGGGGATGCCGCGTACCGGGAGATCTTCGAGACCGGCGAGGAGCTCGCATCCATCGCGCTCGGCACCACCGCGGATACCGTGCTCCCGCCCGACAAGATCGCGACCGCGCGAACGATCGTGGAACGACTCACGGGACACATCGGTGATGCCTTCGCCACGGCATCCAGCGACACCATCATCGGTCGGTGTCGTGACATCGGATTGAGCCTTACGGAAACGAAGGGTCTCTCGACGCTGCTCATGGTCGCCGGCACCGAGACCGCCGCGTCGGCAATGGCGCGCACCGCCGCGCTGCTCTACGACACGGGTGAGCAGCACCGGCTCATCGAGAATCCCGCGTGGCGCGAGAACGCGGTGCGCGAGGCCCTGCGAGTGACGTCCCCCGCACCGCTCATCGGACGGTCGGTAATGGCCGACCTCGAACTCGGCGGGCGCACCCTCAAAGCCGGCGAGCGCATCATGGTGTTGACGTGGACCGCCAACAATCTCGCCGGTGACTATCGTGTCGACCGCCCCTACATTCCGCAGAATCGCCAGCTCTGGTTCGGGGCCGGCCGCCACCTCTGCCTCGGCGGACCGCTCGCGCGTGCCGAACTGAACGCGATCGTCGACCTGTTGGTGGGTGACGGCCGGCCGTTCAGGGTTGTCTCACGTCGCTACGGGCGCAAGGTTCTCATTCCCGCGTACGAGAGCCTCGTCATCGCGAAGTAGCGCCCCGGCCTCAATCGTGGGTCGGATGCTCGCGCTCACCGTGCGCGGCAAGCTCAAGCTGAAACGTCGAGTGCTCGATCTGCACGGGGAAGTGTTCGGCGACACAGCGTTGCAACTGGTCGAGCATGATCGGCGCGTGACCGTCGTGGAAGCACGAATCGTCGACCACGACGTGAGCGGTGAGCACGGGTAGCCCCGTCGCGATCTGGCTGACGTGGAGATCGTGAACGGAGATGACGTGGGGAACACCGAGGAGATGCTCCCGCACCGACTCCAGATCGAGTCCCTTCGGTGTCGTTTCGAGCAACACGTTGGTCGCGTCACGCAGAAGGATGATCGCTCGCGGCACGATGAGGGCCCCGATGAGGATCGCCGCGATCGCGTCCGCGAGCTGGAACCCCGTGACAAGGATGACAACGGCCGCCACGATCACGGCGACGGAGCCGAGCGCATCGTTCAACACCTCGAGGAACGCCGCGCGCATATTGAGGTTTTTGGTCCGACCCGACGCGAGCACAATGATCGCGGCGATGTTGCCGAGCAGACCGATCACACCGAACACCACCAACTCGCTGCCCACGATCTCGGGGGGTTCGAAGAAGCGGCGAACCGCCTCGATGACGACGAACACCCCTACGGCGAGCAGGAGCGCCGCCTGCGCGGTCGCACCGAGCACCTCGGCGCGGTCCCACCCCCACGTGCGGCGAGCGGTCGGCGGGCGGGAGGCGAGGGATGCTGCCACGAGCGCGATCGCGAGCCCCCCGGCATCCGTGAGCATGTGTGCCGCATCGACGAGAAGCGCGAGGCTGCCGGTGAGCGCGGCACCGATGAGCTCGGCGACGAGCACCGTCACGGTGATCGCGAGCGCGATCGCGAGGCGCCCGCGACCGGATGCCGCCGCCCCGTGATCGTGGTCGTGACTCATCAGCAACACTCCGCATTTGGCTCGTGCGATGGGGCGTTCTCGTCGACCTGCAGGATCACCTGGACGAGATCGCTGAGGGCGTGGGCAATGAGCGGATCCGAGATCTCGTAGCGCGACTGGCGACCCTCCGGTTCGACGACAACGATGCCGCAGTCCCGAAGGCACGCGAGGTGATTGGACACGTTCTGCCTCGTGAGTCCCAGTTCTTCGGCGAGCGCCGCGGGGTAGGCGGGGGCATCCAGCAGCCGGAGGAGAATCCGCGACCGCGTTGGATCGGCCATCGCTCGACCGAGCCGGTGCATGGCGTCCAGACGCGTCGCGACGGTGATCATGCTTTAACGGTACAGCCGCGACTGTACTATTACCAGTCCTCCGCTCCGGCAAGCGAGGTGGGGCCGGGGCGGTAGCCGAGCAGGTCACGGGCGCGACTCAGGTCGAAGGTGCGCTCGAGACCGACCTGGCTGATTGCGTAGCGGGTGATGGGCGGCCTCGTGCGCTTCAGACGCGCGGCTCGCTCCAGGGCTCCCGCCGCCGCGAAAGCAGCGCGGTACGGGACGCTCGTGATCGTGACATCCGGTCGTCCGCGTCGGGAGAGAAACTCGCCGAGCACCGCGGAGAGCAGTACCTCGGTGTCGTCGCCCACGTTGTAGACACCGGCGGGCCCGCGCAGAGCGAGCTCGACGGCGTGGATGAGGTTGTCGATGTGGGTGAGCGTGTGCCGCACCCGGGCGCCCTCCGGCAGGACCAGCCGACGACCGCGAATCCCCTCGAGGATGCGCGGGAGGAGGGTTGTGTCGCCAGGTCCGTACACGGCGTGAGGTCGGAGGATGACGGCATCGGTCGGCAACTCGCGCTCGGCAGCGACCTTCGACTCGGAGTATGAACTGAGGAAGCGTGTCGGAATCGGTTCATCCTCGGTTGATCGCACGTTCGGCCCGAAGGCGTCGTACACGCTCGATGTCGAGATATGCACGAGCCTGGCTCCGGGAAAACTTGTCACGACGTTGCGGGTGCCTAAGCGATTGGCGAGCATGGCATCGCCGAGGGGCGCCCAGTCGTCGGCGAGGGCAGCGCTGTGGACCACCGCGTCGAACGATCCGCGGTGCGGACCGTGCGCGAGATCCCACTGTTCGTAGGTGCCGCGCCAACCGTGAGGCCTCCGGCCGAAACCCGTGACGTCGTGTCCGCGTGCGACAAGGGCGGTCGCGACGGCACCGCCGACGAAGCCGCTCGCCCCCGTAACCGCGATCCTCATCGCAGCGCCTCTGCGAGCGCGTCGCGATCGAGCTTGGCGCTGCGCCCGGCCGTAGGCAGCTCATCGAGTTCGACGATCCGATCCGGAAGTACCGCGGCATCGATGAGCCCCGGCAGCGCGGTCCTCACCGCGTCGACCGTCGCGCCGTCGAGCACTACCGCCAACACAAGCTCGTCGTCGCCTATCTGGTTCGGGATGCCCACAAGGGCGGCAGCACGGACACCGGGGAGCCCCGCGATCACTGGCTCATACAGCCCCGGGTAGACGTTGGTCGTGCCGCGGATGAACATCTCCTTGCTCCGCCCGGCGAGCACAAGACGCTCTCCCTCGAGGCGAGCAAGGTCTCCCGTGGCGAGCTCGTCGAGAGGCTCATCGAGGTAGTCGGCGAGCCCAGGGCCGGAGACGACGAGTTCCCCGTCGCGGATGCTCGCGCTCACCGAGCTCGCGAGTGTTCCAACGAAGTCACCCGCCCCCGTGTACTCGAGCTTCTCGTCACCGTCGGCGATCGCGACGGGCAGGATCTCCGTCATGCCGTAAATACAGCGGATTGCCGTGCCAGGGAGCTGCTTTCGCCCGCGCTCCAGGAGAGGCCGGAGGACGGGCGCGCCGCCGATCACGAGGGCACGCAGGTGCGGCGTGAGCTCGGGCCGAGACTCGAGCAGATGAAGCAGCGCGTCGAGTGCCGCCGGCACGGCGAACAGAACGTCCGCGCGCGGGAGCAGCCCGAGGTAACGCTCGGGACGGGCTCCGGGATCCAGGCCCGGCGGAGGCAGTTCCCAGTGCGCGCCCGCGATGAGAGCGGGAATGCCCACCATGAGTTGGTCAGTGAGAACTCGCTCGCCAGCGACGAAGCCCACGGCCTGAGCGAAGTCGTCGAGGCCGGTGCCGAGTGACGTGCGCGAATGGACTACGGCCTTGGGGGCATCGGTCGTTCCCGACGTGAAGATCACCAACGCCTCGGCGTGGGGGTCGGCGACGACAACGCCGGGCGACCCGCGGAACAGCCGCCGCAGCGCCACCGCTGACTTCGGCACCCCGGGCAGCCACGGTCCGCTGTAGAGGTGCCGAGCATCCGGGACGATGGCCGCGTAGTCGGGCAGGTCGATGCCGCGACGCCGAGCGATCCCACGCAGCGGCCCCGACGATACGGCGTACAGGAGGGATTCCGCTGCGATCCATCGCGGGGCGGCGAGTTGCGCACGAGCACGGAACAGTGTGTCGCCCGCCCCGGGGTCGGCAAAAACGACGGTGCCGCCGGCGGCGATGATGCCGAGCGCGAGGACAATGCCATCGAGTCCCGGCCGCACGGAGAATAGGACCCGATCGCCCGGAACGAGCCCGCGCTCGCTGAGGGAGGATGCCACGCCGAGAACGCGGTCACGCAGGTCCGCGTAGCGGAGTGTCGTCCTCCGCAACGTCAGGGCGGGGGCCGTCGGGGTGCGCTCGCACGAGTCGAGGAGCGCGCGCAGGATGTCGGTCATGCCGCCGTCACCGAAAGGCTCGCGTACGACGGGATGAGCACACCACGGGCGGCACGCCGCTCCACGATTCGGACGGGTCCCGCATCGAGCAGGGCCCCCAGAGTCGCGCGCGTCTGAGCCATGGCGAGCGGCGCACCGAGGCAGAAGTGCGAACCGGCACCGAACCACAATTGTTTGAGACTCGCGGCCGGATTGCCGATCGGATCAAATGCGCCCGCCGCGGCGTTGGCGAGGAAGGTCGCGAGGATGACGCGGTCACCGACCCGGACGGAAACCCCCTCGATACTCGTCTCCGCGACAACACTCCGGAGCATCACGGGCGAGGGTGTCGTCACTCGCAGTCCCTCGGCGATGGCGGGTTCCACGAGCGCGGCGTCGTTCGCGAGCCGCGGCATCCATCCCGTGTCGACGAGCAACGCGATGAGGCGCGGGATGTACGACACGAGCGTCTCGGTACCGGTGAGCACAAACGCCCCGACGGCGCCCATCGCTTCCTCTTCGCCGAGGCCGAGACCTCGCATGCGCCCCGGAACGGTCGACTCGTCGCCTTCGCGCCACGCGGCACGCGCATGGGTCGTGAGGTCGGCGAGGATCTGTCGCGCGGCTGCCGCCTGAGTCTCGGTGAGGCGAGGGCGGGACAGTCTCACAAATCGTGTGATCGAGGACACACGCTCGAACAAGGCGTCATCGACCTCATCGACAGGCAACCCGACGAGCTGACTGATCATGATGCTCGCGTTGCGTTTCGCTTCGGCGACGAGGTCAACTGTCTCTCCGCGTCTGAGACGCTCGGTAAGAGCCGCGCTCGGCAGGGATCGAGCGACGAGCGGATCGACGTAGGAGGGGGAGAACAACGGCCCGAGCTTGCGGCGCAGGGCGAGGTGGTCTGCACCCTCCATGTTCAGGAGGACTGCCGGGCCAAGAACGGGTGTCCACAGATCGCTCGGTGCGCCAGGACCCGACTTGGAGAAGTGATCGGAGTCCATGAGCACCGAGCGCAACACCGCGGCATCGCGCACGAGCACTCCGAGCCTCGGGATGCGTTGCACCGGCCGACGAGAGGCTCGCAGGGCGGGAACGGCGACGGGATGCGCGGCGCGAAGCACACGCTCCTCCCACGTCGTGCTCACCGAATATCCACGACGTCGGGGCGGTACTGGTGGTCCTTGTACCAGAGCAGCGTGTTCTTGAGCCCCCAGGCCCGCACACGACGCGATGAGCCGTAGACGACGACATCCGATCGGCGAGCGTACTTCTTCGTGAGTCGGCGCACGGCGTTCACGAGCGCACGATCCTCGTGGAGATCCTCGATCGCCGTACGGGGGAAGCCGCCGGCGGCCACGTAGAGCTCGGCCCTGATGCCCACGTTGCACCCCGCAGCCATCATGTACGGACCAAGGTAGGCGGCGTCACGGTTTCCGGAGCGGATGCGCCCGAAGGCTTCGGCGAGATGGACCGCTCCCCGTAGCAGCACCCGAGTTGTCCAGGCGAGCCCCTCGTCGTGACGCGGAACGAGTTCTCCGCCGACGAGCTGGAGGCCGCCCGTCGTGAGGGATCTGCGTACAGCTGCCGTCCAGTCCTCCCGCGGCAGGCAGTCGGCGTCGGTGCGGGCGAGCATGGTTGCTCCGCGGGCGATCGCCTCGCGCATGCCGGTGTCGGCTGCGGCACCCGTACCCTTCTGCGACTCTTGTATGACGTGCCACGGGAGGTCGCGCTCACTCGCGAATCGCGCGATGATCTCGGCCGAATCATCCGTGGAACCGTTGTCGACGAAGACGACGAAGAAGTCCTGGTCCTTCTGGCTGGCGAGCGCCTCGAGTGTCGGTCGGATGCCCGTCGCCTCGTTGAACACGGGGACGACGACTGCGAGCTGCTCGGACCCGTTCATGACTCCCCGAAAATAGCAGAAGCGGCACCCGCCCCGAGAGGTGGGTGCCGCTTCGACTAAGCGTTTTAGACGGTGGCCCGTCGACGCAGAACGATCATTCCGAGTCCGGCGGCGAGGAGCACTGCGGCTCCGCCGACGACCGGGGCAACCGGGAAGCCGGTCGCGGCCAGCTGCGGCTCGGGCGCGGGGGCCGGAGCGACAACCGTCTGGCCGATCGTGATGGCTTTGCTGACGATGTCGGGGTCACCGAGCTCAACCGCGTCCACACCGACCTCGGCGGGGCCGTCGGTGCGCGCGACGCCCACGTCGCCACTGTAGGTGAACCAGAGCGTTCCGGTTGCGTCGAAGTCACCCTCCGAGAACCAGCCCGAACCCAGCGTCTCCGCGAACTGCGGGAAGAAGACCGACTCGCCGAAGCCGCCGGTCGCGATGTCGATCGAAGAGTAGGCGGGGATTCCATCGTCGTAGTCGGCGAGGAGGTAGGTCACACCCGTGACCGGGTTCGTCGCGATGCCCTCGAAGATGCGGCCGTCGGGCGCGGTGTCGAGGTCGACGAGCGGGGTGACAACGCCAGTGGCGGGGTCGATGGAGGCGAGCCACTCGATGTCACCGGACTGCAGGTAGGTCAGCAGCACACCGGCGTTGGTGGTGTCGAGCGCCTCCAGCGAGAATTCGCCGTCGATCGGCGCGGTGGCCACGACGGCCGTGAGAACCGCGCCGGACGTGATGTCCCACGTGAAGACCTGGAAGGGGGCATCCTCCGCGTCGGCTTCGTAGCCGATCGCGTAACCCAGACCGTTCACGACCTCGACGGAGAGGAAGAAGTAGGTGTCGCTGACGGGGCCGACGGGTGTGGCGGTCGCATCCGTCTTATCGAGCTGAACAAATCCGTTGGCCGCCCCTTCGCCGGGGGACGACGTGGAGTAGAGGCCATCGGGCTCACCGGCAGCGGAAGCGGACGCCGCGGCCCCGCCGACGGCGAAGGAGGCGACAAGTGCGAGAGCGAGAGAGAAACGTGCAGTGGTTCGGCGTGCGGACATCGCGTCGGACCCTTTCGGTACGTGAAATTCACATCAGGTGCGTGAGATTCACACCAAACTAGCAGGTGACCTATACGCGGACGAGCATGAGGCCGAGACTGATGCCGCCCGCAAGCCCTATGAGCAGGGCAAGACCCCCGTCGGGCAGAAGTCCGTCACGTCGTGCTCGTTGTACCTGGAGGGGCAACGTCACCGAAGCGAGATTGCCGTGATCGGCCACGGTCTCGACGATCTTGCTCGCCTCGACGCCCAGCCTGTCAAGGATCGGAGGGAGGTAGGGGGCGGCCACCTGGTGGATCGCGACGAGATCGATATCGTCCCAACCGAGGCCATTGCGTTCGAGTATTTCCAGAACGGGCTCGGGGCCGAGCTCGAGAAAAGCACGTTGGAGCCCCGCGCCGTCCATGTCGAAATATGACCCGTCGGGGTCGCGAGGGTTCATCGAACCGCCCGTTGGCAGAGTTCCGATATCCCAGTGACGCGAGACGGCATGGAAGCTCGAGTCGAGGATGCCCCGCCCCGGGTCATCCGTTTTCTCGATAATGACCGCCGCTCCCCCGTCGCTCATCGTGTAACCGGGGAACGAACGGATGAACTGCTCGTGGTCTCGCAGCTGCCACCGAACCGCGTGCGATGGCTGTTCGCCGCTCGCGATGAGGACCCGCCGGTACTGGCCGGTGGCGATGAGCGCTTCGGCGACCTGCATGGCGTTGATGACCGAATTGCACGCATTCTTGATGTCCATGACCGGGCACGTCAGCCCGAGCTTTGCGGCAACGATATGACTGGTGGCGGGCTCAATGAGATCTTGGCTGGCGCTCGCGAACAGGAGCAGATCGATCTCCCCGGGCGACTCCTCGAGGGCGACGGTGGATGCCGCGGCGGCGAGGTCCGAGGTCTGCCAGTCGTCAGGCCGCACGTGGACCGACGTCACACCCGTCATCCGGTCGATCAGCCCCGTCGCAAGCCGAAGTCGGGGGTTGGACTCTCGGAGTCGCGCTTCGGTCTCACGCGTAGGCCGCGTCTTCTCGGGCAGGTACACCCCGATCCCGGAGATTCGGGCAGACGCAGCACGCACGCAGTGAGCCTACGCGCTCACGTGGCAGGGTAGTGCCCTGGCACGCTTCGCCCGGAGACAAGGTGGCAGTGCGCCGCTACAACGGAATCATGACTGAAGATTCACGCACGCCGATTCGCGCCATCGGTGGCGCGCCCGGGGGCGCGGGAACCGCCGCTGGCTGGTTCGTTGTCGCCCAGTTCTCCGACGGGGTCCTGGACGTGTTCACACAATCCAGCAGCCACCGCTTCCACGCGGCGTTCATCTCGCGCGTGGAGGTGGCCGAGCACCCGAGCCCCTGCGGTCAGCAACTTCTCGTGCAGGCCGAAGCACAGGGATGCATGATCCCTACGCGCTTCAGCGAAGACCAGCGCGCCGAGGTCGATGCCATCGCCGACGCGGTCCGCCAGTATCGCGCGACCCTCGGGCTGAGTTAGCTCAGCCGAGCAGCTCCTCGAGCTCGAGCCACCGGGTCTCCGCAGCTTCGAGCTGCGCCTGGAGTGCGGACAGCTCTTCGGCGAGCGCGCCGACACCGACGTAGTCCGACTGATCGTGCGCGGCCATCCGCTCGTGCAGTTCGGCGATCTGCCCGTTGACCTTATCGATCTTGCGGGATGCCGCGGCCCGCTCTTTCTCGGCGGCGCGAAGTTCTGCTCCTGCGAGGCGTGTGGCCGCTGGCGGCGCGGTCGACGTCGCCTTCGCGGTTGGTGGTGCCGTGGCGGCTGCGCGTAGTTCGAGGTACTGGTCGACGCCCCGGGGTAGGTGTCGGAACGTACCATCCATCACCGCGTATTGCTGATCGGTGACGCGCTCGATGAGGTAGCGGTCGTGGCTGACGACGAGGAGAGTTCCGGGGAAGCTGTCGAGGAGGTCCTCGATGGCGGCGAGCATGTCGGTGTCGAGGTCGTTGGTCGGCTCGTCGAGGATGAGCACGTTGGGCTCCTCGAGGAGGATGAGGAGCAACTGCAGCCTGCGCTTCTGCCCACCGGAGAGGTCTTTGACGGGGGTGGCGAGCTGCGCACTCGAGAAACCGACACGTTCGAGCAGCTGCCCGGGGGTGAGCTCTTTGCCTCCCGCGATGTAGCTGCGCCGTTGGCGACCGATGACGTCGCTCACCCGGTCATCCCACACGTCCTTGAGCTCCGCGAGTTGCTGGGTGAGGACGGCGACTTTGATGGTTTTGCCGCGTTTGACGCGGCCCGAGGTCGGCTGGAGGGTACCCGCGACGAGGCTCAGGAGTGTGCTCTTGCCCGCTCCGTTCACCCCCAGGATGCCCGTGCGCTCGCCGGGCGCGATGCGCCAGGTCACGCCGTCGAGCACCGTGCGATCTCCGAAGGTGACGGTCACGTCTTCGAGATCGACGACGTCTTTTCCGAGACGCTGCATCGCCATGCTCGCGAGCGACACCGTGTCGCGCACGGGAGGCTCGTTCTCGATGAGCTCGTTGGCGGCGTCAATGCGGAACTTCGGTTTGCTGGTGCGCGCGGGCGCACCGCGGCGCAGCCAGGCGAGCTCCTTGCGCATGAGATTCTGGCGTTTGGCTTCGGATGCCGCGGCCATCCGGTCGCGCTCGACCCGCTGCAGGATGTACGCCGCGTACCCACCCTCGAAGGGTTCGACGATGCGGTCGTGCACCTCCCACGTGGCCGTGCACACCTCGTCGAGGAACCACCGGTCGTGCGTGACGACCACAAGCCCACCGGCGTTCGCGGGCCACCGGCGCTTGACGTGTTGGGCGAGCCACGCGATGCCCTCGACATCGAGGTGGTTGGTCGGCTCGTCGAGAAAAATGACGTCCCACTCACCAACGAGTACCGCGGCGAGCGCGACACGACGACGCTGTCCGCCGGACAGGTCGTCGACGATGGCGTCGAAGTCGAGGTCGCCGAGGAGCCCGGCGATGACGTCGCGGACCTTGGGGTCACCCGCCCACTCGTGCTCGGGGCGTTCTCCGACGACGGTCTCGCGGATTGTGAGCCCCGTGTCGAGTTCGTCGGCCTGGTCGAGCATGCCGACGCGGATTCCACCCCGGCGCGTGACGCGGCCAGCGTCCGGATCGAGTTTGCCGGCGAGCATCCTCAGCAGCGTGGTCTTGCCGTCACCGTTGCGGCCGACGATACCGACGCGGTCGCCCTCGTCGAGTCCGATGGTGACGCTGTCGAAAATGATGCGTGTCGGGTACTCGAGGTGTAGCGCCTCGGCGCCGAGCAGGTGTGCCATATGTCTTCGAGCTTACGGGTTACCGTTGGCGGGTGCCCGAGCTGCCTTACGCCATCGATGTGGTGATCGAGCTGCTGCTCGCTTCGCCCGTGCATCGATACGAGGGGCGCCCGGCTGACGGTCCGCGGGATGCGACGTCCCGCGAGGTCCACGATTCGATCCAGGTGCGCGCGGGGCTCGGCATCGTCGGCGACCGTTACTTCGGACATGCCGCACACCGAACCGCGTCGGTGACCCTCATCGCCGCAGAGTCCCTCGACCACGTGACGCACGTGTTGGGTGTGCCACCCGTGGACGCCGCTGCCGCGCGTCGCAACATCGTGCTGCGGGGTGCGCCCGTCGACGAGTTGCGCGGCGAGGTCTTCTCCCTCGACACGGGGTCGGGGCCCGTGCTGTTCCGCGCGCACCGTCCGGCGAACCCGTGCGCGTGGATGGATGTGGCGCTCGCCCCCGGCGCGCACAAGGCGCTACTGAAGCGCGGCGGCATCCGGTGCGAACCGCTCACGAGCGGCACGCTCTCAGTGGGACCCGCGGTGCTCCGGACCGAGCGGGTGCTCGCGCAACCGACTCTGCTCTAGGCCCGAGAACACGACGAAGGCCCCACTCGACGAGCAGGGCCTTCGTATCGGGTGCGTCGCGTCTACTTCGCGACGAAGGAGAGCAGTGCCGCGGTGACCTCAGCGTGGTGGGTCTCGAGGAGACCGTGGGGTGCACCGTCGATCTCGACGTACTCGGCGTCGGGCACGAGTGTCGAGAAGACGCGAGCGGTCGAATCGATCGGCAGGATTCGGTCGGCCGTTCCGTGCAGGATCAACGTCGGCAGGCCAGCCTCGCGAACCTTGTCGACGTCGGCGCGGAAGTCCTCGATCCACGTGGGTACGACAGCGTAGGCGGCGACCGGTGCGCTCGCCGCGGCCACGTTCCAGCTGTTGGTGACGGCCTCCTGGCTGATGCGCTTCCCGAGGTTCTCGTCGAGGTTGTAGAAGTTCTCGTAGAAGCTCGTGAACCACGCGTAGCGATCGGCACGTGCCGCCTGGTCGATCCCGTCGAAGACCTCCTTGTCGACACCGGTCGGGTTGTCGTCCGTCTTGACGAGGAACGGTTCGAGAGAGGCAAGGAACGCGAGCTTGGCCACACGCTCGGAGCCGTAGCGGGAGACATAACGCGCAAGCTCGCCCGTACCCATGGAGAATCCCACGAGGATGACATCGGTGAGGTCGAGGGTGGTGAGCACCGCATTGAGGTCAGCGGCGAAGGTGTCGTAGTCGTATCCCGTGGTGACCTTGCTCGAGCCGCCGAAACCACGACGGTCGTAGGTGATGACGCGGTATCCGGCGTCGAGAAGTGCGGCGGTCTGACGCTCCCAGGATGCCCCGCTCAGCGGGTAGCCATGAATGAGCACAACGGGCTGTCCCGTGCCGTGGTCCTCGTAGTACAGCTCGATATCGGTGGAGTTCTCCTGACCGGCGGTGATGAACGACATGATCTTCCTTTCGAAACCACGGCGGAGAACGGTCGTTCTCCGCGCCATGCGACTACACTAGAGAACGCGCGTTCTCAGCGCAAGTCCACGAAGGTGAAAAAGTCATGAACGACGAGCAGGCCCGAGCTCAGATACTCGACGTCGCGGACCGCCTCTACTACTCGCGGGGCATCCAGGCCGTCGGAATGGACGAGCTGCGCACGGGCGCAGGAGTCTCCCTCAAAAAGCTTTACCAACTGTTCCCGTCCAAGGCGGAGATCGTCGAAGAAGTATTGAGGCGGCGAAACCGGGAATGGAGCGCCGGAGTGCGCGCGGAGGCCGAGAAACACTCCACCCCGCGCGGCAAGCTGCTCGCTATCTACGACTTCCTCGCTGGCTGGTTCGTGCAGGACGACTTCCGCGGATGCGCGTTCATCAACTCGTTCGGAGAACTCGGTTCAACGGCACCAGGTGTCGCTGAAGCAGCACGCTCACACAAAGCGTCCTTCGAGTCCTACGTCGTCAGCCTCGCCGAAGAGGCGGGCGCTGGGCCAGATCTCGCACCGCAGCTCGTGCTGCTTGCCGAGGGCGCCCAGACCACGGCATCCATCCTCCGACGCCCCGACGTCGCCTCTCACGCGCGTGCCGCGGCCGAAGTGCTCATCGATGCGGCGCTCGCGACCCGAGCGACCGCCGCCGTCGCGGGCTGACAAAGCTCGGGTGGGTCAGGCGACACTCACACGAACCGTGTGCCAGCCCTCCGCCCCGTCGGGCACCGGCGCCACGCGCTCCGGAGACTGGGTGCCGCCGAACGCGTCCGTCGCTCGGACCTGCAGCTCGTGATCTCCGGGCTCGGCATCCCACTCCCACACCCACTGCACCCAGGTGTCGACGTTGATCTCCTCAGCCAGGCGAGCATCGTGCCACTCCCCGCGGTCAACGCTCACCTGCACTCCATGGATGCCCTTGTGCTGAGCCCACGCGACCCCGGCCACCACCACTCGACCGGCGTCGACGACGACTCCAGCACGCGGAACATCGATGCGTGACGACATCTTGATCGGCCCAAGCTCCGCCCAGCCGCGATCCGTCCAGTAGGCGGTCTCGCGGTCGAACCGCGTCACCGTCAACTCGGTGACCCACTTCGTCGCCGACACGTAGCCGTAAAGCCCCGCGACCACCATCCGCACGGGGAATCCGTGCTCGAGCGGGAGCGGCTCGCCATTCATCCCCACGGCGAGCATCGCGACCCGGGCATCATCGGTGAGCGACTCGAGCGGTGTACTCGCCGTCCAACCGTCGATGCTTCGCGACAGAACCATGTCGGCATCGACCGTCGGCCGTGCCCGCTCCAAGAGGTGGCGGATCGGATAACCGAGCCAGACAGCGTTACCGATGAGGTCTCCGCCCACCGGGTTCGAGACACACGTGAGCGTGACCGCAGCTTCTTCCAAGGGCAAGGCCAGCAGCTCATCCCACCCGATCTCGATCTCGTTCTCGACCATGCCGGTGATGCGCAACCGCCACTCCGACGGATCGATCTTCGGCACTCCGAGCGCGGTGTCGATGCGATAGAACGAGGCGTTGGGAGTCACCACGGTTGCGAGGCCTTCGATGTCCAACTCCGCTTCCGCGGGGATCGGAGGCGCAGCGACCGCGGGTTTCGGCAGCCTTATCGCTTCGCGCACGGTGTTCGCCGCCTCCGTCACGCGAGACATAACTCCGGATGCGACGCCGGCGAGCGCGGCGACACCCGCAGACACGGCGACCGCGGTGAGGAACCCGCGACGACTCACTCCCGCTGAGGAGAACTCGGCGGGAACTGACGTGGATGGTGCCCGCGACCACCGGCGGAGGCGGTCCGCGGTGATCCGCAGGACCCCCGCCCCGACGGCGACGCCGACCGCCGTGGGGATAGCCCAGTTGATGGTCGAACCGGCGCGCGACAGCGCCGCAGCCGTCGCGATGGCACCCACGATCACGAGGATGACGACACCCCACGGGGAGCGCCGAAGTTCCACGACACCCGCGAGCACCGCGAGAACGGCGACGAGGAGCCCCAACGACACGAGCAGCGCTACCTTGTCGCCCGTGCCGAACAGGGCGATCGCGGCATCCTTCACCCACGGAGGCACGATGTCGATGACCCACGCGCCCACCGCGAGCAGCGGGCTCGCCGCGGGCGCGACAAACAGCGCAACGAGATGACCCACGGACACGGATGCCGCGGCGGAGAGAACTCCGACCCCTGCGGCCCACCACGTCTCGCGCTTCACGGGGGAATGCTACCCCCGCCCCCTGCGCGCGTCCCCCTCCGTGAGGTGCCCAGTTCGGTGGGTGTGCGGTGCTTCAGACCCACCGAAGTGGGCACCTCAGGAGCAGATCGAGTTACTCGAGCCAGTCGGGACGGGGCGGGAGGTCCGGGAAGGCTCGGAAGATCGCGCCGGACTGTGGCGCCACAACGGCCCAAGCCGTGTGGAAGACGAGACGGATGTCCGTCACAAGCGATTTGCGTCGCAAGTACCACATCTCGAGCTCGCCCTTGTATGGCGCGATGTAGTCCGCGTAGAACGCACGCGGGTCGCGACCCGGAACGGAAAGCAAACGTTCCTCGTCCCGGAACACAATCGAGCCGATGCCCGTGATGCCCGGTCGAACACTGTAGATCGTCTCGCGGACGTGCTGCGGGTAGACGTCGAAGTCGATCTGCATTTGCGGTCGCGGGCCGACGAAGCTCATCTCCCCCGTCACCACGTTGAGGAGTTGTGGAAGCTCGTTGACCTTCGTGGCGCGCAAATACTTGCCGACCGGTGTCACCCGCGGGTCGCCACGCACCGTCAGCGAACCCGTGCCCATGTTGGGGCTGTTCTTGAGCATCGTCGCGAACTTCCAGATACCGAAGTCCTCGTTGCGGTAACCGACACGCTTCTGCTTGTAGAAGACCTCACCCTCACCCGTCAGCCGGAGCGCAAGCATGATCGGCAGCAGAATCGGCGTGAGCACCACGAGGATGAGCACGGAGGCGGCGAAGTCGAGGCCTCGCTTGACGGCGGAGTACACGGTCACATCTTCTGGTCGAGACCGGTCCCGGTCTCGACGTGCTGGAAGGTGGGAACGAGAGTCGTGAGCTCTTCGACGATCGCGTCCTTGGAGACATCCGTTCGAGCGAAGAGTGCGCGCAGGTTGTCCCGGACGGCGCGGATGCCCGCGACGTCGTAGCGCGGAACACCACGCACAACACCCAAGGCACCGAAGCGCTCGAGGTCCACGTCCTCATCGCTTGTGTAGAACTCCTCGAACGGCTTCTCGCCGGAGGTGTCGGAGGCGAAGTAGTACACGGGCCATTCCGTGTCACCGGGGGCGCGGGCGGCTGCGCGCTCGCGGGCCTCCTGCTCGGTGGAGCACCGCACGGGTGTGTATCCGAGTTCGGTGAGGAGGGCATCCGCGATCGTCGAAAAGGTGAGCATGGTCGGCGACTCGAGCTGCGGAAAGACGATGTCCCCCGACTCGCCCAGCACACACGCGATGAGGCACAGTTGCCCGGACTCGGCGGGCGAGACAAAGTAGCGCCGCACGTCGGACGGCGCCGAGAGCGGCTGCCCCTTGGCGATGCGCTCGAGGAACCCTGCGGGCAGGCTGCCGTTAGAGAAGGCGACATTCGCGAATCGCGCCGTCGTCGCGGGAAGCTCGGTGGAGTAGGCGAGAACCGCCTCCTCCATGAGCTTCTTCGAGGCGCCCATGACGTTGGCGGGGTTGGCCGCTTTGTCCGTCGAGACGCAGAAGAAGTGCTTCGGGGGATGGGGCAGCAGCAGGTCGAGCAGTCGCGCGGTGGAGAGCACGTTGTTCTCGACCATCGCCTCGATCGAGAAGCGGTCCTTTTCGCTGCGCACATGCTTGTGGGCGGCGAAGTGGGCGACGATGTCGAAGGGGCCGGATGCCTGCAGCATCCTCTCGAACACGGCGTCACCGAAGTCGATCGGGTAGGTGAGGTACTCGGCGGGCACGTACTGGCCGTCGGTCGAGCGCAGGTCTCGCGTCAGCTCGGTTAGGCCGTTTTCGCTCAGGTCAACGACCACAAGTTTCGCGGGCTCATACGGCAAGAGCGCGCGAATGAACGAGGAGCCGATGGTGCCAGCCCCACCGATGACGAGCACGGATGCCCCGGCCACTGCCGCGCGCAGCTCGGCGTCGTGGGCCGCGAGGTCGGAGGCAAACATGCTCTCCGTGCGCCCGGTGACGTGTTTCGCGATAAACGCGTCGAGGTCGAAGTCGATCATGCCGTCCCCGCCGCACCCTCTGTGCCGTCGCCCGCGGTCGCCGCCACGGCCGCGCGCACACCGGCGACAACCTCCGCGATCTGCTCCTCCGTGAGCGTGTTGTACAGCGGGAGCGTGATCTCGTTGGCGTAAAGCTCGTACGTCTTCGGGTAGTCGGCGATGTCGTAGCCGCGCTCCCGGAACAGGGTGAGCATCGCCATGGGGATGTAGTGCACGTTGACACCGATGCCCGCGGCCGACAGGTGCGCGATGATTCGGTCGCGGCGTTCCTCGTCGGCTCCCGCGATACGCAGAAGGTAGAGGTGACAGCTCGAGTTGTGGTTCTCGTCGCGCACGGGGGGCAAGATCGCCCAGTCATCCTGCGCGAAGGCTTGCTGATAGAGGTCGAATTTGGCCCGCCGATCGGGCAGCAGCTGACTCTCGTACTTGCGGATCTGGGCGAGACCGACAGCAGCGTTGAGGTCTGGCAGGTTCACCTTGAGGCCCTGGTCGACGATGTCGTATCGCCAGGCGCCCGTCTGGTTTTTCTCGAATGCCGACTTGTTCTGGCCGTTCAGGGAGAAGGCACGCAGGAAGCCGAGTTCCGACTCGTTGTCGAACGGCGCCGGGAGGTTCAGGGCGATGGCGCCACCCTCCCCCGTTGTGACGTTTTTGACCGAGTGCAGCGAGAAGACCGTGGCATCCGCCCACTGGCCGTTCGGGCGACCCTTGTAGGTCGCGCCGATCGAGTGGGCAGCGTCCGAGACGATGAGCGGGCGGGCGAGTTGCTCTTGGCGTGGCGTGGACGGCGTGAAGTCAGCCGCGGATGCCTCGACCATCGACCTGATCGTGTCGTAGTCGGCCGGCCACCCCCCGATGTCGACGGGGATGACGGCCTTCGTGCGCGGCGTGATCGCGGCGCGCAGCTTCTCGGGGTCCATCGTGAAGTCGTCCAGCACGTCGACCATGACCACGGTCGCGCCGATGTTCATGGCGCACAGGGCTGTCGCGCTGTAGGTGTACGCGGGGATGACGACCTCATCGCCAGGGCCGATTCCGAACCAGCGCAGCATGAGCATCGCGCCGGAAGTCCAGGAGTTGACACACAGCACGGGTGTGCCGGTGATGGCGCCGATCTCGGTTTCGAGCTGCCGCACCTTGGGGCCGGTGGTGAGCCAGCCGGTGTTGGTCAGCGCATCGTTGACCTCCGCGATGACGTCGTCATCGATGAGTGGGAGGGAGAACGGAATCGGCACGGGAGACCAATCTACCGCTACGACCCCAAGCCCTCCCCTCGCGAGGTGCCCGCTTCGGTGGGTGTTTCGCGGGCAAGACCCACCGAAGTGGGCACCTCACGAGTTACTCGGTGATGATGCGGGCGCCGTGGACGGGGCCTGTCGCGCGCACGACCGTCAGACGCGCGGCGCTCAGCGCCACCTGCAGCTCGAGCGCGGAGTCCGAATCCGCGGCGAGGAACGCGACCGTGGGGCCCGAGCCGGAGACAATACCCGCGAGCGCTCCGTTGCGCTCCCCGAGTTCGAGCACACCTGCGAGGGACTCCTCGAGGTGGATGGCTGGCGCCTGAAGATCGTTGTGCAGGCACTCGGCGAGCATGTGCGGGTCACCCGCACGAAGCGCTTGCAACACATTGGTGTCGACGGATGGCGCGATCTGGGCCGGGAAGATGTCCTGCGCGTGACGCTCCCGATGCAGGTCGAGCTCTCGATACACCGCCGGAGTGGACAACCCGAAGTCGGCGAGCGCGAGAACCCAGTGGAACTGGCCCTGAGCCAGCGCCGGGCTCAACTGATCGCCGCGGCCGGTGCCGATCGCCGTCCCGCCGGTGAAGGCGAAGGGAACGTCCGCTCCGAGCTCGGCAGCGAGCGTGAGCATCTCCTCGCGCGGCATAGCCGTGCCCCACAGGGCATCGCACGCGAGGAGGGTTGCGGCGGCATCCGCCGATCCCCCACCCATACCTCCCGTGACGGGAACGTGTTTGTCGATCTCGAGACGCACCCCGTCGCGGAAACCTGTGCGCGCCGCGAGAAGGCGTGCAGCCTTGATGGCAATGTTCGAGCCGTCGGTCGGTACCCGGGAGAGTTCGACACTCCCCGTCACGGTCACCGAAAAGTCCGTTGCGGGGTACGCTCGCACATCCTCGTAAAGCGACACGGCCTGGTAGGCGATGGCGACGTCGTGGTACCCGTCGTCGAGGAGAGCCCCGACCTTCAGAAACACGTTGATCTTGCCCGGCGCCCTGGTGTGGATCATCGGATGGGCGGCATGGCCGTTCATGAAACCCAACCTAGCCGAGTCGACGCCGCGCGCGCTGCGCGTCAGCTCCGCGCGATCGCGAGGAAGTCAGCGACCGTGAGTTCCTCACCGCGTGCGGTCGGCGCCAGGCCCGCCGCCTCGAGTCGCGCGGATGCCGCTGCCGAGTCGCCGAGCACGGGGGCCAGCGACTGGCGCAGCATCTTGCGGCGCTGCTGGAAGGCCGCATCGACGAGGGCGAAGGTCATCCGTCGCTCGTCCTCAGTGCCGGGCGGGTCGTGGCGATCGAAGCGCACGAGGATGGAATCGACATTGGGAACGGGCCAGAACACCTGCCGACTAACTTTTCCGGCCGTCGAGAAGTCGCCGTACCACGCGGCCTTGACCGACGGTGCGCCGTAGACCTTGCTTCCGGGACCCGCCGCCACCCGCTCGCCAACCTCCGCTTGCACCATCACGAGACCGCGATCGAGACCGGGGAAGTGCTCGAGGAAGTGCAGGAGAACGGGCACAGAGACGTTGTACGGGAGGTTTGCCACGAGCACGGCAGGGTCGCCGGGAAGCTCGGTGACGGTGAGGGCGTCCTGGCCGATGACGGTGAGTTCGACCTCTCCCAGCCGCTCACGCAACGTGACCGGGAGCTGCCGGGCGAGACGATCGTCGATCTCCACCGCGACGACGGATGCTCCGGCCTCCAGTAACGCGATGGTGAGCGACCCGAGTCCCGGACCGATCTCCACCACCGTCTCACCGGGGGCGACCCCGGCCGCGGTGACGATGCGCCGCACCGTGTTGGGGTCGATGACGAAGTTCTGCCCGAGCTTTTTTGTCGGCTGGAGGTCGAGTAGCCCAGCGAGGTCCCGAATCTCCGCGGGACCGAGCGCGCGGGAACTCACGGGCGGTCGTACGATTCCGGTCGACCGGGCAACTCGTGACGGTCCGTGTGTGTCGGGGGCTCGTAGACTTCCGGCCGGTCGTACGACTCGACGATGTCGGGCAGGTCCTCGTCCCACAGGCCGTAGACCTCTTCGGTGCTGGATGCGATCTGCGCGGCGAGCATGGGTACGTCCGTCTCGAGCACCGCGGCCATGGCGCGCAGCGTGAGCGGGAGCAGGTACGGCGAGTTCGGGCGTCCCCGGTACGGGTGCGGCGTGAGGAACGGCGCATCCGTCTCCACGAGGATGCGATCACGAGGGATCACCTCGAGCGCCTCGCGAAGGTTCGCCGCGTTCTTGAAGGTGACCGTTCCGGCGAACGACAGGTACCAGCCCTGGTCGGCGCACAGGCGCGCCATTTCGGCGTCACCGGAGAAACAGTGGAAGACGGTGCGCTCGGGTGCCCCCACACGAAGCAGAGTGTTGATGACCTCGGTGTGGGCATCCCGATCATGGATCTGCAGGGCGATGCCCTGGCGCTTGGCGATCTCGATGTGGGCTTCGAACGACGCGAGCTGGGCATCCCGCCCGTCCTCGCCGGTGCGGTAGAAGTCGAGCCCGGTTTCACCGATGGCGCGAACACGGGGTTGGGTGGCGAGCGACTCGATCTCTGCGAGGGCGTCGTCGAGGGTGCCGGATGCCGCGAACTCCGGCACCTCGTTCGGGTGCAGGGCCACGGCGGCGAGCACACGGGGCTCTCGTTCGGCGACCTCGGCGGACCACCTCGATGTCTCCAGGTCGCCACCGACCTGCACGACACCTTTGACGCCGACACTGGATGCCCTGTCGAGGTGCTCGCGGTAGTCGAGCTGATTGTCTGGCCCGCCGTCGGCGATCTCGAGGTGAGTGTGGTTGTCGTAGACACCCACGGTTAAGGCCTCGGGCAGCGGCGGGTACTCGAGCTCCTTACGTCCCTCGGTGTCTCGCTGCCGCACGAATGCCTCGACCACTCAGTCCTCCTCGATCCTCGGGAAGAGCGATGTCTCCAAGGGTGTCACGTGTGTACCGCCTGACCAATCGAACGCATGATCGATGGGGCGGGCATCCACGGGCCCTTCGCCGCCGATGGCGTGCCACAGCCGCTCGGACGCGCGCGGAAGGATGGGCGCGAGAAGGATGGCGAGTGTGCCGAGACCGTGCACGGCGGTCGCGAGCACCTGCTGGAGGCGTTCGCGCTGCGCGGGATCTTTGGCCAGAGCCCACGGCTCCTGCTCGGTGATGTAGAGGTTGAGGGCGTCGACGAGGGTCCATGTGTGCGCGATCGCCTCGTTAATGGCGAACGCGTCAATGGCGGCGTTCGCGGAGGCGGTCACCTCGCGTACGAGAACGGCGATGGCTTCGTCGACCGGCGCCTGCGGAATCTCGCCGTCGAAGTACTTCGTCACCATGGCGATGACGCGGGATGCGAGGTTTCCGAAACCGTTCGCGAGTTCCGCGTGGTAGCGCGCGCTCAGGTCTTCCCAGCTGAAGGAGCCGTCCTGACCGAAGGTGATCGCAGAGAGGAAGTAGAAGCGGAACGCGTCGGACCCGAAGGTGTCCGTGATCTGCGCCGGCGCGATACCTGTGAGCTTCGACTTGGACATCTTCTCGCCGCCGACGAGCAACCAGCCGTGCCCGAAGACGGCACGCGGCACCTCGAGGCCAGCAGCCATGAGCATGGCGGGCCAGATGACCGCGTGGAAGCGTGCGATGTCCTTGCCGACGAGGTGGACGGCCGGCCAGCGACGCTCGAGTTCCGCGTCGTCGACTCCGTACCCGATGGCGGAGATGTAGTTCAGGAGCGCGTCGAACCACACGTAGACAACGTGGGTGTCGTCCCAGGGCACCTTGACGCCCCAGTCGAAGCTCGAGCGGGAGATCGAGAGGTCGTCGAGTCCCTGCTTGACGAACTGCACGATCTCGTTGCGCACACTCGCCGGTTGCACGAACGACGGGTTCGACTCGTAGAGGTCGAGGAGTGGCTTCTCGAATGCGCTCATGCGGAAGAAGTAGTTCTTCTCCTTGAGGATCTCGACCGGTCGACCGTGAATCTTGCAGACCAGCTGACCGGCGTAGTCACCGTCGGGCGTCTCCATGAGGTCGTCGATCTGCTTGTACTCCTCGCAGCCGACGCAGTAGTAACCCTCGTACTCACCCGAGTAGATGTGACCGTCGTCGTAGAGCTTCTGCAGGAAGAGCGCGACGGCTTTCTCGTGCCGCTCCTCGGTGGTGCGGATGAAGTCGTCGTTGCGGATATCGATGGTCTCCAGCAGCGGCTTCCACGCCTTCTCGACCAGCGAGTCGGCCCACGCCTGCGGGGTCGTGTCGTTGGCGACTGCGGTGCGGAGGATCTTCTGACCGTGCTCGTCGGTGCCGGTGAGAAGCCAGGTGTCGTCGCCGCGCTGGCGGTGCCAGCGGGCGAGCACGTCCGCCGCCACCTCCGTGTAGGCATGGCCGATGTGAGGCACGTCGTTGACGTAGAAGATGGGCGTCGTGATGTAGAAGGACTCGCCGGAGGGCATGGAGTCCAGTCTACGGATGCCCGCGCCACTGTTACTTCGTGCGCACCTCGTTGACTAGACCTGTGTTGACTAGACCTGACGATCCGCGCCTATCCGACTACGACATCGCCGTCACGAACTGAGGGCGGGTCAGCGCTCCCGGAGCGCCGCCTCGTAGAGGTCGCGCCGCGGGATGCCCGTCGCCGCGGCGACCTCGGCCGTGGCATCCTTCAGGCGCATTCCCGACTCGACGAGAGAACGCACCTCGGCGAGCGCCGTCGGCAGGTCGGATGCCTGGGCAGCAGCGCCCTCGACCACGAGACAGATTTCACCGCGCGCACCTTCGGAGAATCGGTCGGCGAGCTCGGCCGCCGTGCCGCGCGCGACCTCTTCGTGCAACTTCGTGAGTTCACGACAGACGACGACACGGCGCTCCGGGCCGAACGCCTCGGCGATGTCGGCGAGGGCACCTCCGACCCGGTGCGGCGACTCGAAGAAGACGAGCGTGCGCGGCTCCCTCGCGAGCGCGGCGAGATGGGCGAGCCTGCCCTTGCGCGGAAGGAACCCCTCGAAGACAAAACGGTCGGTGGGCAGGCCACTCACAGCGAGCGCGGCGAGCACGGCACTCGGGCCGGGAAGTACGGTCACACGCACATCGGCGGCCGCGGCAGCGGCCACGAGCGGGAAGCCGGGGTCGCTGATGGCGGGCATCCCGGCGTCACTCAGAACGAGGACGTCCCGTTCACGGGCGAGTTCCACGATCTCGGCAGCCTTGTCCGTCTCGTTGTGCTCGTGAATGGCGATGAGGCGCGGCCTGTTCTCGACACCGAGGGCACTCAGCAGGTGGATGGTCGTGCGAGTGTCTTCACTCGCGATGATCTCCACCGTGGACAGCGCGTCGATGAGGCGTCGGGACGCATCGCCGAGATTGCCGATCGGGGTTGCGCCGAGGATGATCACGCCCCATTCTCTCCCGCACGCCGCGGGGTCCGCCGGAAAGTAGCATTGGGCGGGTGACCGAGCGTGCCGCCTTCGATGAGATCGTCGATGCTCCGCCACCGGCCGAAAGCCCACTGCGTCGCGTCGGCTCGCGACTGGACGATTGGTGGCTGCGCAGGTCTCCCGCGGCTCAGCGCGCGGTGCGGTGGGCCGCGCCCACGCTGGCTCTGCTCATCGCCGCGGTCGCGCGCCTGTGGAACCTCGGGCATCCGTCGGAGCTCGTCTTCGACGAGACCTTCTATGTGAAGGATGCCTGGACCCTCGCCAACCTCGGTTACGAAGCCCAGTGGCCGGCCGATGCCGACACCGCCTTCAACTCGGGAGACGCCGACGGGTTCCTTCGCGACCCGGCATTTATCGTGCATCCGCCGCTCGGCAAATGGATCATCAGCCTCGGGATGCTCGTGCTCGGGCCGGAGAACCCGATCGCGTGGCGGTTGTCGACCGCGCTCGTCGGGATAGCCGCCGTGGTGTTGCTCATGGTTGTGGCTCACGTGCTGTTCCGCTCGATTGCGCTCACGTCGATCGCGGGCTTCCTGATGGCCATCGAAGGCAATGCGATCGTGATGAGTCGCGTAGCACTGCTCGACAACTCGGTGATGTTTCTTGCCTTCCTGGGTGTGCTCTTCGTGCTACTCGATCGACGATGGAGTCGAGTCCGCCTGAGTGCGTGGATTGCCGCCAGGGAAAAGCGAGACAAGAGCACCGACTGGGGTCCGGCACTGTGGTGGCGCCCCTGGCTCATCGCCGCCGGTGCCGCGTTCGGCGCTGCGGCCGCTGTCAAGTGGAGTGGGCTCTACTTTTTGGCAGGCTTCGCCATCTACACACTCGTGGTCGATGCCATCGCGAGGCGCAACGCCGGCATCCAGTTGTGGGGTTCCGGAACCGCGTTCAAGCAGGCACCGGTCACGTTCGTGCTCATGGTCCCGATTGCAGTCGCGGTCTACCTCGCGAGCTGGATCGGATGGTTCACGAGCGACGGTGGTTACGACCGGCACTGGGCGGAGAGTGACGGCAACGCCTGGACGGGAGGCCTCTCGTGGGTTCCCCTGAGTCTGCAAAGTCTCTGGCACTTCGAGGTGTCGGTGTACAACTATCACGTCGGTGAGAACCGGGGGCACGGGTACGAGGCCAACCCGCTGACATGGTTACTCCTCATCCGACCGACGAGCATGTGGTACCAGGGTGCCAACGGCGGCGAACTCGGCTGCGACTACGACGTCTGCGGGGCATCCGTCACGGGTATAGCGAACCCCGTGATCTGGTGGGCGGCGACCGCCGCTGTGCTCTACCTCGCCTACCGTCTGGTGCGGTATCGCGAGTGGAAGGTCGGTTTCATCCTCATGGGGATGGCAGCCGGATACCTCCCGTGGTTGCTGTACCTCGGCCGCACGGTGTTCCAGTTCTACTCGATCGCCTTCGAGCCCTACATGCTGCTCGCCCTGACCTTTGTGATCGGGCTCATCCTGGGTTCCCCCGATGACGATCGAGACCGAAGAACGAGTGGGCTCGGTATCGTCGCCGTCTTCCTCGGAGTTGCGCTGCTCGTGAGTATCTTCTTCTGGCCGCTGTGGACGGGGATGCAGCTGAACTACGACTACCTCCGACTCCACTGGTGGCTTGTTACCTGGAGGTAACCCCGCGCCGGGCATCCGACGGTATATTGACCGGACCCGAACGTTTTTTACTCCTCAGCTCTACCTCGCCGCAACGGGGCACACATGGCTCGATCACGCATTGCCGCAGGCGCCACCGCGCTCGCGCTCATCGGCGCGTCCGTCTTCGGCGGAGCGATTGCCGCGTCGGCCTACACGCCGACCGCCCCGACGCTGTCGTGGCCCATCGTTGGGGATGGAACCCCGTCCGTTACGACCGTGAGTGACGGGCCCTCGTTCGATGGCGTGATGCAGCACGTCGACGGTGGCAGCGAAACCACGATCGTCTATCGCTCCGACAACGAGGGCATCAGCTGGTCGGAGTATTGCTACGCCTCGAAGGATTACATCGCGGAAGCCGACCCGGCCTCGCCATGGTCGTGCGCCGCCGAGACGATCCTCACCCCCGGCACGCACTACTTCAGGGCCGCCACCGTGGACAACAACACGGGTGATACGAGCGCGTTCAGTCCCACCGTGAGCTACACGATCGGCGGGACTCAGGCGGCGAGCATCCTGTCACCGGCGCCCGGCACCGTGACAACGGATGCCACGCCGATCTTCGAGGGATACGGCCCGCAACTCGGCACCGTGTCCGTCGTGCGAGACGGCACAGAGGTGCTGTGTTCGGCCGAGGCCACACTTCCCGACGGGTATTGGCAGTGCGAGTCGTCGGTTCCCCTTACCGGTTACTCCGAGGAGCCGCTTGCCTGGAGCATCAGCTACCCGATCACGGCGACAGCCACTGACATCGTCGGGGCGCCGGTCGCCAGCTCGCCGGAGCAGGCTCTCGAGGTCGCGATTCCGGATGCCCCGAGCCTCTACCAAGAGGCCAACCCCTGGTACACGACCACCGCGCTGCCGTCCATCACGGGCGAGATCCCGGCGAACACCACACGGTTCCTGGTCTGGATCTGGACGGAGACCGGGGGCGGTGGCGCCACCGCCGTGCCGCTCTGCGAAATGCCCGTGTCGCTCGACGGTGGCGTGTACACATGCGACCCGACAACAAACACCTCGTACGCATCGCTCGAACTCGGCGTGAATGAACTGCGCGGGTCGGTGCTCAATGAGGCCGGCGATTCGAGTCTGATCGGTGACCCGATCTACATCACCCTTGTGGCGCAGCCCGTCGTGACCTCCCCGGGGCCCGGCACGCTCGTCTACACAAGCGACAGCACCCCGACGTTCTCCGGAACGGCAGACCCCCTGGGTTCGACAGTCGCCATCGAGTCGCTCGAGGACAACCTCTGTGTGTCCGACGTGTCCGAGGGGACATGGGAATGCACTCCGGCAAGCGACCTGAGCGACGGCCCGTACCCTTACGTCGCGCGGCTCTCGCTGCCGGGCGAGGGCGGCGAGTCTGTGACATCCATCGAGCACACCGTGGTCGTCGACACCGAGGCCCTTCCGCCCGTCGTGACAACGAGCGGAACTCTCGAGGCTCCCTACCCGACGTTTACGGGCACGGGCGAGCCCGGTGCCGAAGTCACTCTCTACCTCGACGACGCACCCGTCACCTGTCAGGATCCCGCGATCGTCGGCGACGACACGGCGTGGTCGTGCACACCATCGACTCCAATTGCCCCCGGTGTCTACGACGTGACGACCACACAGCGTGACCGTGCCCTCAATGTCTCAACACTTCCGAGCTCGCCCCAGGCGACCGTGACAGTTGCCAACCCGCCCGGCCCATCGGCTCCTACGATCGTCTCGCCCTCGTCCGGGGTCGTGTACTGGAACCAGCTCGGCGTCTTCGGCGAGGTCGAGGCAAGCGGGGGCGGCGCCGTGCGAATCGACGTCACTGCAGTCGGAGCGTTGGGCAGCACAACGTGCTCTGAGGTCGTCGAACCCGCGAGTGAGGGTCCCACCAACTGGGGCTGCTACCTCGACCTCATTCCCGACACGTACTCGATCTCGGCGGTGGCCTCCCTCGAGGGTGTGCCCGGCACCGAGAGCTCCTCGAGCGCACCTGTCAGCGTCACCTACGTTGGGGAGCTGCCGAAGCCCTCGGTTACCTATACGCTCGGCCCGGCATCCGTCGCCTTCGATGCCGAGGGTGTTCCTACCGGCGACCTGCAGGTCGGCTGGTACGAGGTCACGCCAGGAGGGGGCGGCGAAGGTGAAGGCGAAGGCGGACCCGGGTTTGTTCTACTCGACGACTGCGGCACGGGTGGCGAAGGCGGCGGCGGCGAAGGCGAAGGCGCCCTCCTCGCGTCGGCCCCGGCGTTTGCCGCCGCTGAAGCACAGTGCGGACCGTACTCCGATCTGAAACCCGGCATCTACAACGCCTACGTCACCCAATACGCCGGCGGCGAGAGCTTCTCGTCGACTGACGATTACATCGCCATCCCACCGGCGCCAACTCTCGGGGCCAGTACGACCTCGGGAACAACTGCGACGTTCTCGGGAACGGGAGCTGTCGGCGGCTACACCGTTGCCGTACAGCGCGCCGACGGTGCTCCGATCTGCGTCGGTACCGTCACGGATGCGGGTGAATGGTCGTGCACCACGACCCTTCCCGCGGGGACCGCGACGTATCGCGCGGTTCAGCAAGCGACCGGATTCGAGTTCGAGTTCAGCGAATGGACTGTCGATGCATCGATCGCCGGATACTCCGCCTACAGCGAGTCCGTGACCGTGACGGCGGTGGTGCCGACCCCGCCCGTCGACCCCACTCCCGACCCTCCGGCTCCGCCCGTGCCAAGTCCTGTCCCGTCCTCAACACCAACACCAACACCGACCCCCACACCGACGCCGACCGTGACGACTCCGCCGCCCGCCGCGGCCTCGATGTTCAGCTTCACTCTCAGTTCGACTCGTTTCGCCCCGGGCGAGACGACGACCCTCACGGGTAATGGCGCTCCGCCCCTGGCGCAGATCGACGCGGAACTGCATTCGACCCCCGTCCACCTCGGTTCGACGACGGCGGCGGATGACGGGAGGTTCTCGCTCACGGTCACCGTTCCGCTGGACGTGGAGCCGGGCGAACACGAGATCGTGCTCATCGTGACTCCCGCCGGTGGTGAGCCGATGCAGCTCGCCAAGGGGGTCACGATTACCGACCCACCCCGAGCGCAGGGGCAGGTCGACCCGAACGCCCTCACGAGCGACACGGAATCGGATGCCGCCGCCGTCGCCGACCGCAACGACCCCGCGGCGCCTAGCGCTCTCACGGGCTCCCTCAAGACGGTCGCGACCGTGTTCGACAACCCGATCCTGCTCGGAGGTGCCGCGCTCGCCGGCCTTGCCCTGCTTCTGCTCGTGGCACTGCCAGCCGAACTGCTCAACAGCACCATCTCGGAGAACTACGGACGAATCACGCGCGGAATACCCACGCGGCGGGTGGCCTGGTGGGATCAGTTCCGCAACTGGCTGAAAGTGACACCCGTGCTCGGGGGCATCCTCATCACCTTCGTCACTGCCTTCATCTTTGGATTCGTCGATCCTCGTTTCGGGTTCGACCTCACCTCGCTGCGCACCGTGCTCGCTGTCGGTCTCGCCCTCCTCGTGGTGGGCTACATCGCGAGCGCCCTCAGCGGTGCAATCATTCGGCGCACTCTCGGCCTCGCCACGGCGGTGGAACTGAAGCCGCTGGGGATCGTCCTGGCCATCGTCGGTGTCGTGCTGTCGAGGCTTCTCGATTTCGCACCGGGCTTCCTCATCGGACTCGTTCTCGGCCTCTCGGTCATCGGTATGACCTCAGCCGCCCAGCGCGCGAAGGCCGCACTCATTCACGCAAGTGTGGTGTTCGGGCTCGCGGTGGTGGCGTGGATCGGATACAGCATCCTCACCGCCGGCGGCCCGCCCGACACCTTCGCGAGCGCGCTCACCGTCGATACCCTGGTCGCCGTCACCGCGGAGGGGCTCACGGCTCTCTTCGTCGGCATGCTGCCGTTCCGATTGCTCAACGGGTCGAACGTGTTCGAGTTCTCGAAGCCGCTGTGGCTGGTGAGCTACATCGTGGCTGCTGCCGCGTTCGTGCTCATCGTCATCCCGTCGTCGTGGGGTGAACTGAGCGGCCCCGTGACGAACTGGCTCATCGTTCTCGGCAGCTTCGCCGTTGTGGCTCTCGCCATCTACTTCTACTTCAGGCTCACCGACAAAGACGACGATGGTGACGATGCCTCCACGACGGAGCGAGCGGACGCCGAAGCGATCGAACTCTGACCGAGAGTCGCCACGAGTAACGCCGTGTTACGCCGGGCGACGCCGTGTGTACTGCTCCTCCCGGTAACCTGATCGGATGGCAGATCGCGAGTACGGATTCCGCACCAGAGCAATCCACGCAGGCAATATTCCGGATGACGTGACGGGCGCGCGAGCTCTCCCGATCTACCAGTCGAGCGCATTCGTCTTCGACGACACCGCGGATGCCGCGGCGCGCTTCGCACTGCAGAAGTACGGCAACATCTACTCGCGTGTGGCCAACCCCACGGTCGCGAGTTTCGAGGAGCGCGTCGCATCCCTCGAGGGCGGACTCGGCGCTGTCGCAACCGCGAGTGGACTGGGCGCTCAGTTCATCACCTTCGCCTCGCTCGCGGGGGCGGGTGATCACGTCGTCTCGTCCGCCAACCTCTACGGCGGCACGATCACGCAGCTCGACATCACCCTTCGCCGGTTCGGCGTCGAGACCACGTTCGTGCGCTCGGCCGACCCGGCGGACTACGCTGCGGCGATCACCGACAAAACGAAGTTCATCTTCGCGGAGACCATCGCGAACCCGTCCGGTGAGATCGCGGACATCGAGGGACTGGCCGAGGTGGCACATGCCCACGACCTGCCTCTCATCATTGACTCCACGGTGGCGACCCCCTACCTCAATCGGCCTATCGAGTGGGGCGCAGACGTCGTCGTGCACTCCGCCACCAAGTTCCTCGGCGGGGCGGGAACGACCCTCGGTGGTGTGGTCGTCGAGTCCGGCCGTTTCCACTGGGCAAATGAGCGCTTCCCGCTGTTTGACCAGCCGGTGCCGTCCTACGGTGGCCTCAACTGGCACGGCAATTTCGGCGAGTACGCGTTCCTCACGCGACTGCGCGCCGAGCAGCTGCGTGACATCGGCCCCGTGCTCGCCCCGCACTCCGCCTGGCTTCTCGCCCAGGGTGTGGAAACGCTGCCGTTCCGCATGCAGGCACACGTTGACAACGCCCGCATCGTCGCCGAGTGGCTGAAGGCCGACCCACGTGTCGACTTCGTCAACTGGGCGGGCCTCCCCGACCACCCCCACTTTGATCGCGCCGCGAAGTACCTGCCCAAGGGCCCGGGCTCGGTGTTCTCGTTCGGAGTCAAGGGCGGCCGTGCGGCCGGCCAGACGTTCATCGAGAACGTCAACCTCGCAAGCCACCTCGCCAACATCGGCGACGCGAAGACCCTCGTCATCCACCCCGCGTCTACGACGCACGCCCAGCTCACCGAGCAACAGCTGATCGACGCGGGAGTCCTGCCGGGTGTCGTGCGCATCAGCGTGGGAATAGAAGACCCCGAAGACATCGTTGATGACCTTGACCAGGCGCTGAGCGCTGCAACGAAGGGCTGATCATGACCATTGCGACGGATGCTGCGACCGAGACGGTCACGACGCAGCTGGCCAACGGGCTCACGTGTGACATCCCGGCGAGCTCGCCGTTGGCGAAGCTCCTGAAGTCTCAGCGAACGTGGGTTGGACCGACGGCCAAGGAGCGCCTCGGCATCCTTCGCGCCGCCAAGTCCATCGCGATCGTCGGTGCCTCACCCAACCCGGCGCGCTCGAGCTACTTCGTCGGCACCTACCTGCTGCAATCGAGCGACTACGACGTGTACTTCGTGAACCCCAACGCGGACGAGATCCTCGGCCACAAGGCCTATCCGGACCTCGCGTCGCTGCCCGTCGTACCCGACATCGTCGACGTGTTCCGCAAGGCGAGCGACATCCCCTCCGTCATGGACGACGCGCTCGCGATCGGCGCCAAAACCGTGTGGGTGCAGCTCGGAATTTGGAACCAAGAAGCGGCGGAGTACGGCGAGAGCAAGGGCCTCACCGTTGTCATGGACCGCTGCATCAAGGTCGAGCACGCCCGCTTCCACGGTGGCCTCCACCTCCTCGGGTTTGACACGGGTGTCATCACGGCGAGGAAGACCGTCCGCTAGTCGCGACTCCCGGTTACGTAGCGTGACGACGAGGGTCGAACGGATGCCCGCCTCCGCCTAGCGTGGGGTGCATGTCAGGTCCCCTCATCGAGTCGCCTCTCGTCTCGACCCAATGGCTTGCGGATCACCTCGGAGCCGACGACCTCGTTGTGCTCGACGCGAGTGTGGTCGGGTACACACAACCGAATGGCGCCGCTGGCTATTTGAGCGGTCATGAGAGTTACATCATGAACGGCCACGTGCCGGGCGCGCTGTTCGCCGACGTCATCGAGGAGCTTTCCGACCCGGAGGGCCCGTACCCGTTCACGCGGCCCGATCGCGAGCGCTTCGAGCGTGCGGTGGGTGCGCTCGGCATCAACAACGAGACATCCGTTGTTGTGTACGACTCCCTCGTCGGCCAGTGGGCCTCACGCGTGTGGTGGCTGTTCCGTGCATTCGGGTACGACCGGGTGGCGGTGCTCGACGGCGGGTTCACGCGCTGGACTGCACAGGGGCGGCCGACCGAGATCGGGCACGTGTCGGCCGAGGCGACCGAGTTTGTCGCGTCCGAGCGCCCCGAACTGTGGATCGACCGCGCGGGGGTGGAGGACATCGTCGCCGGTCGCGCCGAGGGAGCTCTCGTCTGCGGCACGCCCGCCAAGGAGTTCGCGGAGAATCACATCGAGGGCAGCGTGAGCGTGCCGGCGGGCCGCCTCGTTGATCGGTCGACGAATGAGCTCCTGGGCGACAGTGAGCTTCGTGGTCTCCTTGCGCCGGCACTGGCCGCCGGTCGGGTGGTCGTCTACTGCAAGGGCGGTATTGCGGCGACCGCGGACGCCCTCGCCCTCACCGTTGTGGGGCATAGGAACGTCGTTGTCTACGACGAATCGCTCAACGAGTGGGCCGCCTAGACAGATCGTTCTGTCCCCCCGCACTGGGGGAAGAGTGTTCCTGCGCCGATTCGTAGACTCGTAGCGCGATATATCCGATGGCGGCTACCCGAGCCTGCCAATATCGCGCTTACCCGAGGACCCGAAGATGCTCTCATCGCCGGGCGCGCCAGCGCGCCGTCGGCAGTGGGGCGCGGAGACCCGAACCCGCCCCCTGTCCACCGTTCACCCCACCCCGTCCACCCTCAAAGTCACGCTCGGCGGTGTTGCCATCGCGTTCACCGTCGTCGCGTGGATCGCCTACGTGCTGACAACCGTCGTCCGACAGTTCTTCGACGACGGACCCGTGAGCTTCCAGTTCACGATGGAGACCATCTCCTACCTAGTTGTCGTGAGCTTCCTGACGTTCTCGGCCTTGATGTATCTCATTGCTCGCCAGGGCGCGTTGCTGCGATTCGGCACACACTCCCGTGCGCCGCGCGCGCAACTGGACCGGCACTTCACCCACAACCAGCGCCCCATGACCGTGCTCGTGCCGTCGTACGCCGAAGAGCCCGACGTGGTGAGCAAAACGCTGTGGTCCGCGGCGCTGCAGGAGTACCCGGCCCTGCGCGTGGTGCTGCTCGTCGACGACCCCACGTACCCGACCGACCCGGCGATCGCTGCGCGACTGGAGCAGACTCGTGGCCTCGCGGCGGGCATCCAGGCCGAACTGGCCGTCCCTGCTGCACGCTTCAACGAGGCCCTCATCGACGCTGAGATCGAATCGCACCGCGATGAGCTGAGCCCTCGCGCCGTGCAGGAACTCGTCGAGCACTACTCGTGGGCGGCGCAGTGGCTCCGCGCGAAGGCAGCGAGCCACGAGGGCAACGACCACGTCGACGAGTTCTTCACGGCGCAGGTGCTCGGCGCTCTCGCCGAGGAGCTCGAGCTCACGGCATCCGCACTCGATGCCGCCGACCGGTCGGGCGAGCGCCTCCCCGACGTGCGACTGCTTGAGCTCTACCGTCGTCTCGCCTGGACGTTCTCTGCCGAACTCGACACGTTCGAACGCAAGCGCTACGCGTCGCTCAGCCACGAAGCGAACAAGGCGATGAACCTCAACTCCTACATCGGCCTCATGGGTGCCGACTACCGGGTCGAGGAGACACCGCTCGGCTCGATCCTCGTGCCGGACGAGACCGGCGATGTCCACATCCCGGATGCCGACTACCTCCTGACCCTCGACGCCGACTCGCTGCTCCTCCGCGACTACTGCCTGCGGCTCGTCTACTTGCTGGAGCAACCCGAGAACGCACGTGTCGCGGTGACGCAGACACCGTACTCGGCCTTCCGTGGGGCACCGACGCGTATCGAGCGACTGGCGGGCGCCACGACCGATCTGCAGCACATCCTCCACCAGGGGTTCACCTACTTCGGTGCAACCTTCTGGGTTGGTGCGAACGCGGTCATCCGCAAACGGGCGCTCGCCGACATCGTCGAGGTCGAGTACCACAACGGCTTCCCGGTTTCGCGCTTCGTCCAGGACCGCACGGTCATCGAGGACACCGAGTCGAGTGTCGATCTCGCGGCACACGGATGGACCCTCGTGAACTACCCGGAACGCCTCAGCTACAGCGCAACCCCACCCGACTTCGGCTCGCTCATCGTTCAGCGTCGTCGCTGGGCCAACGGCGGTCTGCTCATCCTCCCGAAGCTGTGGAGCTACGTGCGAGCTCAGCGCGCCCGCGGCGAGCGTGTGCGCGTCACCGAACTCGCTCTACGCACCAACTACATGGCATCGATTGCGTGGGCGAGCTTCGGCCTGCTCTTTTTGCTCGCGTACCCCTACGACAGCAGACTCCTGAGCCCGATCATCCTGCTCGCGGCGCTGCCGTACTTCCTCGCGATGGCCAGCGACCTTCGGTACACCGGCTACCGTGCCCGGGACATTTTCTGGATCTACGGCTTCAACCTGATCCTGCTCCCGGTCAACCTCGCGGGCGTGCTCAAGTCGATCCAACAGGCGATCACGAACCAGAAGATCCCCTTCGCACGCACCCCGAAGGTCAAGAACCGTACCGCGGCGCCGTTCCTCTACGTCATCGTGCCGCTGCTCATCGTGGCGTTCTCTGTGCTCACGTTCGTGCGCGACTACGCGGTCGGAAACTGGGGTAACGCAGCCTTCGCCGGCATCAACGCCGTGCTCGCCCTCGCTGCGATCGTCTCCTACATCGGCATCGGTCACTCGATCGTCGACCTCTGGTTCGGCGCGATCCGCATGCTCTATGTGCCCGATCGCCGAGCTGGCGCTGTCTCGACGGGCGACCTCGATTGGCGAGCCGTGCTGCACTATGGCGCTGACGGCGCGACGTCCTCGCCGATCGTGCCCGTGGACATCGCACCGACACGCGAGCCGCTCGGGGTGTCCCGATGAGTGCTCGCTACCCGGGCATGCGGCTCTCCCCCGCACGTGTCGTGATCGCAGCGGTCGCCGCGGTGGGGCTCGCGGCCGGAGGCGTTGTTGGCTACCAGGCATGGGCATCCGCGCAGGCCGACCCGAGCGGGGAACCCTGGTTTGCAGGGTACGTCGACGTCACGGCGACACCCCGCTTCGCGTTCGAGACACCGGCCTCGGAGGCTGCTCGCCACGCGGTCCTGTCGTTTATCGTCGCTGACCCGGATGACGCGTGTGAGCCGTCGTGGGGTGGCTACTACACCCTCGATTCCGCCGCCGCCGAACTCGACCTCGACCGCCGAATCGCGCTCCTCCGGGAACGCGGTGGCGACGTCGCCGTCTCCTTCGGCGGCCTTCTCGGCGACGAGCTGGGTTCTGCGTGCACCGATGAGAAGTCACTTGCGGACGCCTACACGGCGGTGATCGACAGATACTCCATCTCCACAATCGACCTGGATCTCGAAGGTGACGAGCTTGCCGACACCGCGGGCGCCGAACGACGCGCGTCGGTCATTGCGGAACTTCAGGCCGAACGCCCCGCCGACAAACCGCTCGCGGTCTGGGTGACACTTCCCGCATCGACCTCCGGCCTTACGCAGGAGGGAACCGATGCCGTAGCGACTCTGCTCGATCACGGAGTCGATCTCGCGGGCATCAACGCCATGACCATGAACTTCGGCGAGAGCCGGGACGACGATGTGTCGATGGGCGCGGCCCCAGTGAGTGCCCTAGAGGCAACACACCGCCAGGTCTCGACGCTCTACCAGCGCGCGGGCATCCCGCTCTCCGACGCCACCGTGTGGACCAAGGTGGGTGCGACACCCATGATCGGGCAGAACGATGTACGCGGCGAGATCTTCGACCTCGCGGATGCCGCCGAACTCAACGACTTCGCTCTCGAGAAGGGCCTCGGCCGGATGTCGATGTGGTCGCTCAACCGCGACCGCACGTGCGGCGTCAACTACGTGACCACGGGTGTCGCCTCGGATTCGTGCAGTGGCATCGACCAGGGTGAGGACTTCTTCGCGGATGCCCTCGCCACCGGTTTCGCGGGAACTCTCCTCGACTCGGCCTCCCAGACAACGAGCCCCGAGCCCGTCGACCCTGCAAGCCTCGTCGATGATCCCGCGACGAGCCCGTACCCGGTCTGGGACGAGGAGTCGGCCTACCTCCAGGGAAGCAAGGTCGTCTGGCACCGCAACGTGTACGAGGCGAAGTGGTGGACAAGCGGCGACCTCCCCGACAACCCCGTGCTCAACGAGTGGGAGACACCGTGGACCCTCCTCGGCCCGGTGCTCCCCGGCGAGAAGCCGATCGACACGACCGTCGACGGCGCGGGGATGTTCCCCGAGTGGATCGGCACGGAGCCGTACGAGAAGGGCGACGTCGTCACCTTCGACGGCGTGCCGTACCGGGCGAAGTGGTGGACGCAAGGCGACAGCCCAGAGGCGCTCTCCTCCGATCCGGACGGCAGCCCCTGGGTGGCGCTCACGCAGAAGCAGGTCGACGCACTCGCGGCGCCCTAAGCGACGTCTGGCGTGACCACCGGGAGCTGGCACACAAAATCCTCGCAGTCGTAGGTTGTCGTGGCGCCGGGTGTTGTTGTGCGGCCCGCGAAGAGCTCGAATCCCGCGCTCGTGAACTCCAGGGCCGCTGCGGCGCTGAGGGCGGACGTCGTGGCAGGGTCGCGGCGTGCGGCGGCCGCGGCATCCGCGCTGTCCGTCACGACGATCACGTGGTGCAGCGGTCGCGCGAGTCGGGCCATCACCGCGAGTGCGGCGCCCGCGGAGATGGGGCTCGAGGCCGCGATGGGCACTGCGGGTGTCACGGCCATCGCCGCGGCATCCCGGTAGACACGATCCCCCGTGAGCTCGTAGAGATCGAGGCACGCGGATGCCACGGCACTCGGCCCCGACGGAAGTGCACCGTCGCTCGGGTCCGGGGCGACAACTACACCCTGCGCCGCGAGCACGGGATCCCCTCCGCCCGGTACCTGGAGCGCTTCGCCGTCCGTGCGGAGGGCATCGATGAGGCTCCGCGCGGCGACCGCGTACCTCACCTCCCCCGTCGCGCGAGCAAGCTCGATGAGTCCGCTCGCGAGCAGCCCGTAGTCATCCAGCGTGGCGGGAGCACGAGCGATTGTGTTGTCGATGGACGAGTGGACGAGTTGATCGGCACGCACGTGGTGCTCGAGCAAAATTTCTGCGGCACGACGGGCGGAGTCCACCCACTCTGACCGGCCGACGAGGCTGCCCGCGAGTGAAAGGGCACCGATGGCGAGGCCGTTCCATCCCGTGAGGATCTTGCCGTCGAGGGGTGGGGCCTCCAGTCGCGACCGGCTCGCGGCATCCAGCGTGTAATAGAAACCTTCGACGCGGCGCCCGTCGACGACACTCTCGCTGTCCTGTGCACTCGCGAAGCCCCCGCTCGGCTGCTGCAACGTGCCGATGAGGAAGGACGCGATACCGTCCGCGATCTCGGTGCGGCCGAGGAGGGCATAGCAGGCGAGCAACTGCGCGTTGTCGTAGAGCATGCGCTCGTAGTGCGGCTCGCTCCAGTCGCGCTGGGTCGAGTAACGGAAGAATCCGCCATCGACGGGGTCGCGAAGGGCAGACGAAGCCATCGCATCGAGGGTGCGCTCGGCGAGAGCGTCCCCCTGATCGACCAGAAACCGCAGCACGGGAGCAACCGGGAACTTCGGCGCCGTACCGAAGCCGCCGAACTCGTGATCCTCGACCTGGGCGAGCTGCGATTGCACGGTCGCGAAGTCGGTCACGAGATCGGTGCTCGCCTCGCGTGGCTGGGAGAGCGCTTCGACGATCGCGCGGCCATTCCGTTCGACTTCCTCGCGGCGGTCCCGCCACGCCGCGAAGACCGCGTCGAGCACCTGCCGGAACGACGGATGGCCCTGCACCGGCTGCGGTGGAAAGTAGGTGCCCGCGAAAAACGCACGGCCCTGAGGCGTCACAAACACCGTGAGCGGCCAGCCGAGGTTGGGGGTGAAGGCGCCGGCCGCCGCAAGGTAGCTCGCATCCACCTCGACGTTCTCCTCGCGATCCACCTTGATGGATACCGCGTTCGTGTTGAGGTATTCGGCGATCTCGGGGTCACTGAAACTCTCGCGAGCCATGACGTGACACCAGTGACACGTCGAGTAGCCGATCGACACCATGACCGGCACATCACGCCGGGCCGCCTCCTCGAAAGGCTCCGGGCCCCACGGCCACCAGTCCACAGGATTGTCGGCGTGCGATCTCAGGTACGGACTCGCAGCTTCTCTGAGGCGATTCGGCATAGTCTCAGAGTATGTCGACGACGACTCTCACCTGGATCGGCGGGCCAACGGCCGTGCTCGAGTATGCCGGCCTGCGCATCGTGACCGACCCGACGTTCGACCCGCCCGGCAACTACGTCGAGTCCGGTGAGCCGCCGCTCGTCAAGACGGCAGGGCCGGGCATCCCGCGCTCCGACCTCGGTCCCGTCGACCTCGTGCTGCTGTCGCACCACGAGCACGAGGACAACCTCGACTACGAGGGACTTGAACTGCTCGCGACGGGTGTTCCAACACTCAGCACGATGAAAGCCGCTGGCGATCTCTTCGGTGGTGGAGTGATCGGCTTGGACAACTGGGAGACCCACGAGATCGGCGATGTCACCGTCACCGCCGTGCCCGCGCTGCACGGCCCGCCGGGGTCGGAGGCGCGGCTCGGCCCCGTGATCGGGTTTGTGCTCGAAGCGCCGGGTGAGCCGACCGTATACGTATCCGGGGACAACGCGTCGCTCCCCCTCGTCGAGCAAATCGCGGGTGCGTTCGACCGGATCGACATCGCTGTGCTCTTCGCCGGTGCCGCGCGGGTGCCGCAGATCGACGCCCAGCTCACACTGACGTCAGAGGATGCCGCAACCGCTGCCCGCACGCTGGGCGTCTCCCGCGTTGTCGGCCTCCACACGTCGGACTGGGAGCACTTCAGTGAGGGGCCGGAGCAACTGGCCGCGGCGTTTGAGGGTACGGGGCTGCTGGTGGATTGCCCCCGCGGGCAGCGCGTGGAGCTGTAGCTACTAGAAGGTCGCCGTCTCCGGGTTCGACCCGACGCGCAGACCCTGGTCGAGGCCGTCGATCGCCGCCATCTCCGCCGCGCTCAGCTCGAACCCGAACACGTCAAAGTTTTCCGCCATACGCTCTCGCGAGTTCGTCTTCGGGAAGACGATGATCTCGTGCTGCAGGTGCCAGCGGATCACGACCTGAGCAGGAGTGACACCGTGGGCAGCCGCGGCGTCGGCGACAGCGGGCATCCCGAACAGGTCGTACTTGCCCTGGCCGAGCGGTCCCCACGCCTCCGTGGCGATGCCCTTACCGCGCAGGTACTCGCGCAGCGGCGCCTGAGAGAACGCGGGGTGCAGCTCCACCTGGTCGACGGCAGGCACCACGGTGCTCGCCGCGATGAGGCGGTCCAGGTGCTGCTCGTGAAAGTTGGAGACACCGATCGAGGTGGCAAGTCCCTTCGACTGCAACTCCTCGAAGACGTGCCACGTCTCGATGTAGCGGTCGAGATCCGGGCGTGGCCAGTGGATGAGGTACAGGTCGACGTGGTCGAGCCCGAGCTTGGCGAGGCTCACATTCATGGCGTCGCGTACGGTCTGGGTGCCCTGCTCGCTGTTCCACAGTTTGGTGGTGATAAACAGCTCATCGCGGGGGATGCCCGATTTCGCGATCGCGCGGCCGACACCCTCCTCGTTGCCGTAGATGGCAGCGGTGTCGATGTGGCGATAGCCGACCTCGAGCGCGTCGGTGACAATCCGCTCCGCATGGTCGGGGTCGACCTGGAAGACGCCGAAGCCGAGCTGGGGGATGCTGTTTCCGTCGTTGAGCGTGATCTGCATGACCCCAGCCTAAGTCGGACTGGTCACGGCACTTCGCGCTGGTCGACTCCGGTGTACGCGCTCAGCGGGCGGATGAGCGCATTGGATGCCAGTTGCTCCATCACGTGTGCGGTCCAGCCGGTTACTCGCGCCGCGACAAAGAGCGGTGTGAAGATCGTCGTATCGAAGCCCATGAGGTTGTAGGCGGGTCCCGACGGGTAGTCGAGGTTCGGCTTGATGCCCTTCGCTTCCACCATCGCCGTCTCCAACGTGTCGTAGAGCTCGATGACGTCGGGTCGGTCGTACTCGGCGACGAGCAGTTCGAGGGACGCCTTCATCGTTGGCACACGCGAGTCGCCGTTTTTGTAGACACGGTGCCCGAAGCCCATGATCTTGCGTTTCGCGGCGAGGGCCTCGTCGAGCCATGCGGCAGCGGCATCCGCGGTTCCGATCTCTTGGAACGTGTGCATGACTGCCTCGTTTGCACCACCGTGGAGTGGCCCCTTGAGTGCGCCGATCGCGCCCGTCACCGAGGAGTAGACGTCACTGAGGGTGGACGCGATCACTCGCGCCGTGAAGGTGGACGCATTGAAGGAGTGCTCCGCGTACAGAATCATCGACACGTCGAAGGCCTTCACCACGGTCTCGCTCGGCACCTCGCCGAAAGTCATGTTGAGGAAGTTCGCGGAATACCCGAGGTCCTCCCGGGCATCGATCGGTTCCTTGCCCCACAGGCGCCGCTGCGTGTAGGCGACGATGGCGGGCAACTGGGAGAACAGCGCGATCGCCCGCTGCTGGGTGAGTTCCGCGTCGATCCAGGTGGGGTCGGCGCCGAGCGTCGAGTCGAGGGCGCCGAGCACACTCACCGCCGTACGCACGACATCCATCGGGTGGGCGGTGAGCGGAAGGTCGTCGATCGCGCGTCGCACCGACGGATGCAACGACCGCTGCGAACGCTCAAGGCGCTGGAACTCGGCGAGCTCCTCCTCCGTCGGCAGCTCGCCCTTCCACAGCAGCCACGCCACCTGCTCGAACGAGCACTTTGCCGCGAGCTCCTGCACGGGGTAGCCGCGATACAGCAGCGAGTTCGTCTCCGGGTTGACCTTCGAGATCGCGGTTGTGTCGGCAACAACGCCGACGAGCCCCTTGCGGATGTCGTTCATGTTCACACCTTGAAGTTGTAGATGGACGTGTCGAACGTGTTGTAGGCCTCGTAGTCGAGCAACTCGTACAGCCTCGCACGCGTTTGCATGTCGGGAACCGTCTGCTGGAGGGTGCCGTCCGAGAGGAGGGTGTCGAGTCCCCGCTCCGCGGCACCCATGGCGAGCCGGAGAAGGCTGACCGGGTAGATGACGATGCGGATGCCGACATCCTTCAGCTGCTGCGTGGTGAACAGCTCGCTCTTGCCGAACTCGGTCATGTTGGCCAGCACGGGAACGTCGAGGGCGTTTGTCATCGCCTCGAACTCGGAGAGGTCCTTCATGGCCTCAGGGAAGATCGCGTCGGCTCCGGCATCAACGAGAGCCTTCGCGCGGTCGATGGATGCCGGGAGCCCCTCGATCGCGCGGATGTCGGTGCGCGCCATGATCAGCAGGTTCGCGTCGCGGCGGGCATCGGCGGCGGCGCGAATGCGCTTGATGGCGGTGTCGTCGTCGACGACCGACTTACCGTCGAGGTGACCGCAGCGTTTCGGGTTGACCTGGTCCTCGATGTGGAGACCGGCGACCCCGGCATCCTCGAGGCTCTGCACCGTTCGCGCGACGTTCATGGGCTCACCGAAGCCCGTGTCGGCGTCGACGAGGGTGGGCAGGTCGGTCATGCGTGAGATTTGCGCGGCACGGCCAGCGACCTCGGTGAGCGTGGTGAGGCCGATGTCGGGCAAGCCGAGATCCGCCGCGATCACGGCGCCCGAGATGTAGACACCCTCGAAGTTCTTCTCCTGGATGAGCCTCGCGCTCAGCGGGTTGAATGCGCCAGGGAAACGCAGTAGTTCCCCCGTCGCAAGGGCCGACCGCAGGGCTGCACGCTTCTCGGCGGGGGTTTTCTGGGTGTACAGCATCAGAAGATTCCCTTCGCGGTGACGGCCGGGAAGTCGCCGTTGATGGTGAGGCCGCCGAGTTCGGCTGCCGAGAGCTCCGGGAGCCGCTGCGCGGTGTCGAGGAACCGCTCAATCTCGGCGGAGGCGAGCACCCCGTCAGCGAGTTCGCGGAACTTCTGCACGTACTGCGCGCGGGCGAACGGACGCGCTCCCAGCGGGTGGGCATCCGCCACGGCGATCTCCTCGACGACACGCGAGCCGTCGGTCAGCTCGATCTCGACGCGGCCGCCGAACGCCTTCTCGGTGATGTCGAGCGAGTGGTACCGACGAGTCCATTCCGCGTCCTCGACCGTGGTGACCTTGTTCCACAGTTCGACGGTGTCCGCGCGCCCTGCCCGCTCGGGGGCGTAGGAGCGCTCGTGGTGCCACTCGCCGTCTTGCAGGGCGACCGTGAAGATGTACGGGATGCTGTGATCGAGGGTCTCGCGGCTCGCGGTCGGGTCGTACTTCTGCGGGTCGTTGGCGCCCGACCCGATCACGTAGTGGGTGTGGTGACTGGTGTGCAGGACCGCACGCACGATGTTCGCGGGATCACGCAGCGCCGGATGCTCGTTGCCGAGTCTGCGCGCGAGGTCGATCCACGCCTGCGCCTGGTACTCCGCCGAGTGCTCTTTTGTGTACGTGTCGAGTATTGCCACTCGCGCCTCGCCGGCCTCCGGCAGGGGCACCTCGTAGCGGCCATCCGGTCCGTCGAGCAGCCACGCGATAACACCGTCCTCGCCCTCGTAGATGGGGGTCGGGCTCGTCTGGCCCCGCATGGCTCGGTCGACCGCCTCGACGGCCATCTTGCCGGCGAACGCGGGGGCGTGAGCCTTCCACGTGGAGATCTCGCCCTTGCGCGACTGGCGTGTGGCGGTGGTGGTGTGCAGCGCCTGGCCGATGGCGTGGAAGATGACCTCGGTCGGGAGGTTCAGGAGGGTTCCGATTCCGGCGGCGGCGCTCGGCCCGAGGTGGGCGACATGGTCGATCTTGTGCTTGTGGAGGCTGATCGCCTTGACGAGGTCGACCTGGATCTCGTATCCGGTGACGATGCCGCGCAACAGTTCGGCACCGCTGCGGCCGAGGTGTTGGGCGACGGCGGTGATGGCGGGGATGTTGTCGCCCGGGTGCGAGTAGTCGGCGGCGAGGAAGGTGTCGTGGAAGTCGAGTTCGCGCACCGCAACACCGTTGGCCCAGGCGGCCCACTCGGGACTCGTTGGCTCGGCGTTGCCAAAGACGGTGGAGCCTGACCCGTTGCGCGACACAGGGTGGGCGGCCGCCTGGGCTCGCGCGGACACAACGGGTGCACGCGTGAGGGATGCGGCGGCAACGGCCGCGTTGTCGATGATCCGGTTGATGACCATGTCGGTCACCTCGGTCGTGGGTTCGAGCTGTTCGCTGGCCACCGCGGCGATCTTCCAGGCCAGCTGGTCTTCGCGAGCGAGGTGCTCGTCACTGCGGTAGGTGCGTACGGGGTGAAGCTTCATGCGCGTGGTGTCCCTTCGGCCGAGCATCCGACTGCTCCGATTACCGGTTCGAGGCTACATCGGCTGCGCTTCGCGACCTCACCCACCCCCTCGTGTGATCATCCTCTTTTCCGGAGCTTTTGCCTCGCAGGGCCCCCAAAGCGGTAACCCCTGTGATGTATGCGCATAGCCTCCGGAAAAGTGCTCGACAGACTCGGGCAAGCGGCCAGGCGGGCTGGGCGGGCGTCAGGGCAGGTGCTCGGACCAGGTGCGGAGGATGCGCTCCAGTGCCTCGCGGTCGCTGGGATCGAGCATCCCGACGAGGCGCTGTTCGTTGGCGATGTGCGCCTCGAAGGCACGATCGATGACCGCGCGACCCTCGGCCGTGAGCGCAACAACGCGAGCTCGGCCATCCGTTGCCGACGGCCTGCGCGTGACGAGCCCTGCAGCCTCGAGTCTGTCGATGCGCTTGGACATCGCACCGGTCGTCACCATAGTGTGTTCGGCGAGGTCGCCCGGCGCCCGTTCGAACGGATGCCCGGCCCGCCGTAACGCGGCGAGCACATCGAATTCGCCTTCGCCCAGGCCGTGCTCCCGATACACGGAGACCAACTCGTCGGTGAGGGACCCCGCGAGCCGATGCAGGCGCCCGATGATCCCGATGGGTGAGACGTCGAGGTCGGGTCGTTCGCGCTGCCATTCCTCGAGGATGCGGTCGACGTGGTCCATGTGCAGATATTACCTTCCGCGGAAGTTATTATAACTTCCATGGAAGGTAAATTCCGGTGGATGGTCGTGACGGCCATCGCCCCCATTGCGTGGGGATCGACCTACGTCGTGACTCGTGAGCTACTGCCGGCCGAGCATCCGCTGTGGGGTGCCCTTCTGCGTGCCCTGCCCGCAGGTCTCATCCTGCTCGCTCTCGCGCGCCGACTCCCCCGCGGGAGCTGGTGGTGGAAATCGCTCGTCCTCGGCACACTCAACATCGGCGCCTTTTTTGTTCTCGTGTATCTCGCCGCCGTGCTGCTGCCGTCGAGCGTCGCCTCCACCGTCATGGCGACATCGGCGGGCGTCATCCTCGTGCTCGCGTGGCCGCTCCTCGCTCAGCGCCCGCGACTCGTCTCGGCGATCGGGGCCGCAATCGGGTTCGTTGGCGTGGCCGTCATGCTCGGGCCGGGTGGCGAACCGATCAACGGATGGGGTGTGCTGATCTCGCTCGTCGCCATGACGAGCTCGTCGGTGGGCTTCCTTCTCGCTCGGCGATGGGGTGGAGACGTGCCCCTGCTCGCGTCCACCGCGTGGCAGCTGATCGCGGGCTCCCTTCTGCTCGCGCCCGTGGCGATCATCGTCGAAGGGCCACCGCCAACCCTCGACGCCACCTCACTGTGGGGTTTCGCCTACATCACCATCATCGGAACGGCCGTCGCCTTCGTCGCGTGGTTCGCCGGGCTGCGCCACCTACCGGCGGGAGTGGTCGGCGTGATTGGACTCCTCAACCCCGTCACGGGAGTGCTGCTCGGCACGCTCCTCGTCGGCGAACTCCTCGGGCCCGCACAGATCGTGGGTATCGCCCTCGTTCTGACGGGAGTCCTCGTTGGTCAGTTCGCCGCGCGACCTAGCCGACGGCCTGCGCCACAACACGAGCCAGCCGCTTCCCGATGAGGTGGTCGCTCGCGGCGACCCGGTGAACCTCAACACCGCGCATCCGCGCGACGATACGCATCGAGCCCTCCGAGGCGAACTGGTCGAAGCTGCCGTACACAACCTCGACGGGCGCCTGCACAGCGGCAAGGTCGCTCACCGTCGTCTGGGACTCGATCGAGTTCTCGAGCGACTTCACAAACGGAGTCCACGTGCGCGCGTTGATGTCCATCGCTTTCGGGATGGCGAGGAACCTCTCGACGATGGCCGCGTTCTGGAGCGTGAAGTCCTTGTTCTCGCGGAAAAAGCGGTACGCCTTGAGGTAGAAGTCCATACGCCCGCGTTCGAGATCGTCGGAGAGCTCCCCCGGCGCCAGGTAGATGGGCGGGCTTACGAGCACGAGCTTGTTTACCGAACGCGGCCAGCGAGCGCCGTATCGGGCGGCGATGAGTGCACCCATCGAGTGACCCACGAGAGTGAACGGATGCCCCAGCCGAAGACTCCGGATGGTGCGTCTGATCGCGTTCGCGTGGTCGGCGAGGGTGTAGTCGCAATCCTCGGGCATGGGCGAGGTGCCGAAGCCGAGTAGGTCGATCGTGATGCAACGATGCGAGTCGCGCAGAAGCGGCAGAACGTTCTGGAACGTGACCGACGACGACGCGATGCCATGGATGAGCACCACCGTCGGGCCATCGCCGACGTCCTCCACAACATTGAGGAGGGGAGGTCTCCGCCACGGCCACTGCATGTTCGAGGGTATCGCGAGGCCTTAAGCTGGAGGGCTCATGTCTGAGACCGCACCCACGATCGTGTACCCGCCCGAGCTGCCCGTCAGCCAGCGGCGGGACGACATTATGCGCGCCATTCGCGACCACCAGGTCGTGATCGTTGCTGGTGCCACCGGTTCGGGCAAGACGACACAGCTGCCGAAGATGCTCCTCGAACTCGGTTACGAAACGATCGGGCACACCCAGCCGCGGCGCATCGCGGCACGAACCATCGCCGAACGTGTTGCCGAAGAACTCGGGCAGGAGGTGGGCGGACTCGTCGGCTACCAGGTGCGGTTCACCGACCGGGTTGGGCCGAACACACGCATCCGGCTCATGACCGACGGTGTGCTGCTTGCCCAGATCCACCGCGACCGCGACCTCACGAAGTACAACGCGATCATCATCGATGAGGCTCACGAGCGAAGCCTCACCATCGACTTCCTGCTCGGCTACCTGGCTCAGCTCCTTCCCCGCCGCCCCGACCTCAAGGTCATCATCACGAGCGCGACGATCGACCCCGAGAGTTTCGCCCGGCACTTCGCGGCGACGGATGGCACACCAGCACCCATCATCGAAGTCTCCGGTCGCACCTACCCCGTGGAGGTCCGCTACCGCCCCCTCGTCGCCGAGGTCAGCGAGGACGACGAAGGGGAACCGTCGGAGGATCGCAACTACCTCGACGGCATCACCGACGCGCTCGACGAACTCGAACGGGAGAGCGACGGCGACGTTCTTGTGTTCCTCTCCGGTGAAGCCGAGATCCGGGACGCGGAGGATGCCGTACGCGGGCATCTCGCACGGCGCGGGTCCACCGCCACCGAGGTGCTGCCCCTCTACGGCCGACTCAGTGCCGCGGACCAGCACAAGGTGTTCGATCGCCGCACCCCGGGCATCCGTCGGCGCATCGTGCTCGCGACGAACGTCGCCGAGACGAGCCTCACCGTGCCGGGCATCCGCTACGTCATCGACACGGGTACCGCGCGCATCAGCCGGTATAGCGCCCGGTCGAAAATTCAACGACTCCCCATCGAGGCGATCAGCCAGGCCAGCGCAAACCAGCGCTCCGGACGAAGCGGGCGTACGAGCGAGGGCATTGCCATCCGCTTGTACTCGCAGGAGGACTTCGAGCGACGGCCGGAGTTCACAGACCCGGAGATCCTCCGCACCAACCTGAGCGCCGTCATCCTGCAGATGGTCTCACTCGGTCTCGGGGCCATCGAGGATTTCCCGTTCATCCAGAAGCCCGATTCGCGTGGAGTCAAGGACGGGCTCGATCTCCTCCGCGAGCTACATGCTCTGGACGGCATACAGATCACCAAGGTCGGCCGCCAGCTCGCTCAGCTGCCCGTGGACCCGCGACTCGGACGCATGATCGTCGAATCCGGCCGCCACGGAGTCACGCGTGAGGTCATCGCTATCGTCGCGGCACTCACGATCCAGGACCCGCGCGAGCGACCCCTCGAGAAGCGCGCACAGGCGGACCAGCAGCACGCGCGCTTCGTCGACCCGACGAGCGACTTCGTCACCCTCCTGAACCTCTGGAACTATCTGGAGGACACGCAGCGCGAGATTAGCGGCAACCAGTTCCGGCGCCGGGTCCGCGCCGAATACCTCAACTACCTCCGCGTGCGGGAGTGGCAGGACCTCTACCGGCAACTCGCACGCTCCGCCAAGCAGCTGGGGCTGACCGTCGGCGACCGGTCGACGGATGCCGTGGGCATCCACCGCTCCCTCCTGGCAGGTCTGCTCAGCCATCTGGGTGTGCGCGATCTCGCGAAGAAGGACTACGCGGGCGCTCGCGGAACACGCTTCACGATCTTCCCCGGGTCGGCTCTCGCCAAAAAGCAACCGTCGTCGGTCATGAGCGCCGAACTCGTCGAAACGAGTCGTCTCTTCGCGCGCGTCAACGCCGCCATCGACCTCGCGTGGGCCGAGCCCATCGCGGGTGACCTCGCCAAGCGCACCTACTCGGAGCCGCACTGGGAGAAGAAGCAGGGTGCCGCGGTCGCCTACGAGCGAGTGACGCTCTACGGGGTACCGATCATCGTGAAGCGGCGTGTGCAGTTCGCTCGCATCGATCGGGCCTACGCGAGGGACCTGTTCATCCGGCATGCACTCGTTCAGAATGAGTGGGATATTCACCGTACGGATAAACGCATCACGGCGTTTCTCCGTACCAACAACGCACTCCGCGCGCGCCTCGCGGAACTCGAGGAGCGCACCCGCCGCCGCGACATCCTGCTGGACGACGAGGCTGTCGTCGCGTTCTACGATCGCCGCATCCCGCGCGAGGTCGCTACCCAGCGCGACTTCGAGAAGTGGTGGAAGTCTGCGCGCACCGAAGACCCCGAACTTCTCACCATGCGCGAGGAGGACCTGCTCGAGAAGACTTCCGATGACGATCTCGGCGAGGGTTTCCCGGCGGAGTGGAAGCAGGGCGACCAGACCCTCGCGGTGAGCTACCGGTTCTTGCCCGGCGCGGACGATGACGGTGTGACGATCGCCGTCCCGCTCCCGCTCCTTGCGGGCCTGCGTTCCGAGGGATTCGACTGGCAGGTGCCCGGCCTGCGGGAGGAACTGGTGACCGCTCTCATCAAGGCGCTCCCCAAACCGATCCGCAAAAACGTGGTGCCCGCCGGCGATTGGGCCCGCCGGCTGCTCGAGCCTCTCGCCGGTGAGACGCGCCCGGGGTCGATCACGGAATACCTCGCGTCGGAGATCACTGCGCAGACGTACGTACCGACGAGCCCCGCCGACTTCGACTGGTCGCGTGTGCCCGAGCACCTGATTCCGAGCTTCGCGGTGACGGATGACCGGGGCAAGGTCGTCGAGCGGGGCCGCTCGCTGTCCACCCTCCAGACCGCTCTTGCTCCCGCCGCGCGCGCCTCCGTCGCCAGGGTTGTGGACCGCGCGACCCCTGCACCCACGGCGGCGGCAACCCCTCCGCCTCCGCGCGTCGAGCGCGCCGGCATCACGACATGGGACCTCGGCGACCTCGACCGCATTCGCGACAGCGAGCACGGCGGCAACCGCATCCGCGCCTATCCGGCGCTCGTGGATGAGGGGTCGAGTGTAGCTGTCCGGCTCATGGCGACACCCGAAGACCAGACGCGAGAGCATCGCGCGGGGGTTGTGCGCCTCCTTCTCCTCGCCGTGCCGTCCCCCACGGCGTATGTGCAGGACCACCTGTCGACTCCCGAGAAGCTCATCCTCGCGACGTCGCCGTATCGCACCACCGCAGCTCTCTTCGACGATGCCCTCGTCGCGCTCATCGAGTCGCTCGTTGACCCTTCGGAGATCTACACTGAGCAGGCGTTTGTCGCCGCGAGGGACACCGTGTCCGCAGCAGTTGTCGATGGCCTGTTCGACGCGATTGCTCTCGTCGCCCGCATCCTGTCCGCGGCTCGCGATGCCGACAAGGCGATCCGGGATGCGACGAGCCTGGCCCTCATCGCGCCGCTCGGCGATGCGCGGTCCCAGCTCGATGCGCTCGTGCATCCCGACTTCATCTCGCGCGCCGGCCTGACGCGTCTGCGCCGCTACCCCGTGTATCTCGCGGGCATCGTGCACCGCATCTCAAAGCTCGCGGAGAACGTGGGCCGCGATCGCACGTGGATGCACGACGTGCAGCGGGCGACGGCCCTTTACGTCGAGGCGGGCGGGTCGCTGCCGCTTTCCGCCGATGCTCCCCCGCGCCTCGTCACGGTGCGATGGATGCTCGAGGAATTTCGTCTCAGTCTGTTCGCGCAGCACCTCGGCACCGACGGTCCGGTCAGCATCCAGCGGATAGCGAAGGCGTTAGCGGCGCAGTAGTTTGCGCGAGAGGGAGAGGGCGCACTAGCTTAACGATAATTGTTATCAATAAGCCTAGGAAGGCCCCATGGCCACCACCCGAATCCTCACCACCGCGATCGCGGCTGGCATGCTCCTGGCGGCCGCCGGCCTTCCCGCGCATGCCGCCGACGATACCGCGGCAGGTGGCACCATCGCCTTCGTCTCTGATCGGACGGGCAACGACGAGCTCTACATCATGAACTCCACGGGCACCGAGGTGCGGCAGCTCACCACAAGCCCGGGCTTCGACCGAGCACCCGGCTGGAGTCCGGATGGCGACAAACTCGTCTTCAACAGCCGTCGCGAGCCGCACGCCGACCGGCCCCAGATCTACACACTGGACGTGGCAACCGGGGAGCAAGTTCGAGTCACGGAGAGCCCGCTCGAGGAGCAGCGCGCCACCTGGTCCGGTGACGGGCGCAGCGTGTTCTTCCACCGCGGAGCATTCCTGTCGCAGCCCTACAACCTCATCGAACACAACCTCACCACCGGCGACGAAAGGCAGCTGACCGACTCGACGGATCCGGCGATCTGGAACGCGGCTCCCGCGCCCCACCCCGACGGCGGCGCGCTCCTCTTCCAGTCGAACCGGGATGCACCGGCCGCGATCTTCCCGCAGCGTCTGCAGCTCCTCGATCTCGACACGCTCTCGGTGACACCGATCGACCTCCCGAGTTCGCTCCCGGCCACCACGAGTGTCGACGGGCCACGATGGAACGCGGATGGCTCGGCCTTCACCTTCGCGGCCGATGGTCGGCTCTTCGTCGCCGACGCCAGCGGCGCTCTCCCGACCTGGACCGCCACGGCGGTGACGGATGGCTCGCGCGACGACAGCGCTCCAGCGTTCTCCCCCGACGGCACAAAACTGGTGTTCCAGACGTACATCGAGGGTGAGGATCCCGACGGCGAAGATGACCGAGTTGTCATCAGTACGATCGACCTCTCCAGCGGGGAGATCACCGAGATAGGCGAAGGCCGAACGCCGGTATGGACGGCGATCGAGTGGTTCCCGTCGGCTGAGCCCTCGTCTCCGCAGCCTCCCGCAGCACTCGCGGAGACGGGGTTCGACGTCCCGGGGCTGGCCGTTCCCCTTGGCCTGCTTCTGGTCGGCGGAATCGCGGTCGCCCTCTCCGCACTCGTCGGGCGTCGCCGTTCTCGTTCGCCCCGGTAGCGGTCGATCGGGGTAGCCTGAATCCGTGGCTACCTCACGCGATGTATCGGCGGAGATCGCACGATCGTGGTTGCTCGTCGCCGCGACGAAGCCGGAAGATTTTGATGCGGCCGAGGCCTCACGCGCCGACCAGGTCATCCTCGACGTCGAGGACGCGGTCGACCCGCGACGCAAGCCAGAGGCCCGCGCCGGGATCGTGGAATGGCTCTCGAACGGCGGTAGCGCGTGGGTTCGGATCAACGATCACGCGAGCGATTTCTGGTCGGACGACGTGGATGCCCTGGCCGGGCTTCCCGGGTTGCGCGGCGTGATGCTCGCCAAGACCGAGGCCGCCGAGCACGTCTCGGAGACCTTTGATCGACTTCGGGGCACCACCCCTGTCATCCCCCTCGTGGAATCGGCGCTCGGTATCGAGGAGGCCGCCAACATCGCCAAAGCCCGTGGCGCTTACCGTCTCGCCTTCGGCAGCGGCGACTACCGTCGCGACACCGGTACGAGCGCCGATGACCTCGCGATGGCCTACCCGCGGTCGCGGCTCGTAGTGGCCAGTCGCGTCGGCGGGCTACCGGGTCCCATTGACGGGCCGACGGTGGGCACCAATCATCCGGTGCTCAGGGAGCAGTCATCCGTCGCCGTCGCGCTCGGGATGACCGGCAAGCTCTGTCTCGATATCGACCAGTTGCCCATCATCAACGAAGTGATCAGCCCAACCCGCTCGGATGTCGCGTGGGCACGCGAGTTCTTGGCAGACTTCGAGGCCCGCGGGCGCGTCATTCGGGACGGCAGTGACCTGCCGCGCCTGGGTCGCGCCGAGAAGATCGAGCGCCTTGCGCGCGCCTTCGGCGTCGAACCCGCGTAACGGCGCGCGACGCGCCGCTCGCCACTGGCGAACGACATTCACTACAGTCCTCCTAGGCCGACGTTCGGTTCGGCCTAGGACTGGGGCCTGTCATGAACTCTGCCATTCGCCGATGGGGTGTGACCGCACTCGCGGTTGCCGCACTGACTCTCACCGCGGGAGTTGCTGTTCCTGCCGTTGCCGACGACGATCCGAGCGATGGCGACGTCACCTTCGAAGGACGCGTGACCTACCGGGTCGCCGCAGACGGCCCACCCAGCGACACCGGCATCCCCGGACTCGATGTCACCGTGTACGTGGACGACGGCACCGACCAGCGGCCGCTCGGCACACTCGAAACCGACGACAATGGGCGCTTCGAGCTCGATGTGCCGGTCGGGGACGGTGAGGAGTACGCGTTCAGCGTGTACTCCTCCGACGACGACTACTTCTGGTCGCTCGACCCCCTAGCCATCGTCACCGACCTCGACGACGCGGACTGGACGAGCCCACCCGACGACGCACCCTACGTTCTGGGCATCTGGACGGGATCAGGTCCAACTCCGACCCCCACGCCAACGCCAACGCCAAGCCCCACACCGACCCCGAAGCCGACGCCCAAACCGACGCCGACGAGTTCGCCGACCCCCGTGCAAACCGTGAGTGTCAGCGGCACCGTCCTCATCGCGGGGAGCAAGAAGCCCATCGCCGGCGCCACGGTCACGGTGTCCGTGAACGGCAAAGGCTACGGACCCGTCAACACCGATACGACCGGCAAGTACACCCTCCCGTCGGTGCCGGTGGGGAAGGCCGTCATTCAGGCGATCGCTCCCGGGTATTCGGTCGACCAACGACCGGCGCAGCTGACGGCCGGCACCAATCTCTCCGCGCAGGATCTGTTCCTCGTCGCGAAGAAACCCGCCACGTCGAGCAATTCGATTGCCGGCACGGTGGTGCTCACCGGTGACGGCACCGACGGTGATCTGTTCGGTGGAGAACTTCGGCTCGAGAAGGACGGCGAAACACTGCAGACGACGACGGCGAAGGACGGCGCATTCGTCTTCGAGAATGTGAAGGTCGACGGCGACCTGACAATCGTCGTGGCGGAGGTGCCGGAGGGTTACGAGCAGGATGCCGCGGACGGGTTCGTCCGCAACTACGCGGGCACGAGTGTCGACCACATCACGATCAGGCTCGTCTCGACGGCCGATCCTCAGCCTGCGGCCTCCGTCGCCGGCCCTGACTTGACGTGGCTTATCGTGACCCTGGTGGTCATCGTCGTGGCGATCGCGGCCGTCATCATCGTGCTGGTCATTCGTAGAAGGCGCGCCGCGTGAGCCACGACAAGGCTTGACCCACGAAAGGTCAGTGGTCGTTGGGGCGCAGGGCGACCTGGCCGCCGGGGTGACCCGAGCGAACGAGCTCGAGGGCTTCGGAGGCCGCCTCGAGCGGGAACGTGCGGGCGATCACGATGTCGATCTTGCCCTCATCGGCGAGCGCGATGAGCTCGGGGCGCGCGGCCGTGCGGATGTCGCGACCAGGGTCTGCACCGGGGCCACCCCCGAGCATCTTCACCCCGAGCTCCGCACCCCGCGCGAAGCCAGCAATGGTCGCGATGCGTGAACGGTCCGACACGAGGTCGACCGAGACATCCAGCGCCTCGTCGGTTCCGACCGTGTCCAGGGCGACATCCACGCCATCGGGCAACTCCGCCCGCACTCGGTCGGCGAGCCCGTCACCGTAGACGACGGCGCGGGCCCCGGCATCCGTCAGCAGCGTCTGGTTCGCGGCACTCGCCGTGCCGACAACCGTCGCCCCGCGGAGGAGAGCGAGCTGGGCAGCCGTGTACCCGACACCACCGGATGCACCGTGGATGAGCACCCGGTCACCCTCTCCCACCCCGGTCGCCTCGAGCAGGTGCCACGCGGTGACCCCGGTGGCCAGGAGATTCGCGGCTTCGGGCCATGACAGACCTTCGGGCATCGGCAGCACCGATGACGCCTTGACGGTGATCTCATCCGCGTAGCCGCCCGACACCGGGTAGGCGATCACGGAATGACCGACCTCGATGGGCCCCATGGGCCCGACCGCATCCGGTCCGACAGCCTGGACGACCCCGGCGACCTCACTGCCGAACCTCATCGGCAATGACGGCGAACCGAACTGCCCGGCGAGCTTCTTGATGTCCGCGGGGTTGACCCCCGCCGCGTGCACGAGGATCGTGACCTCACCTGGCCCCGGTTCGGGCACGTGCAGCTCGACGAGTTCGAGCACCTCCGGTGTGCCGAAGGAGTTCGCGATGATGGCCCGGCCGTTGGTCATGTCGTCCTCTCAGAGAAGCTGCTTGCGATAGCAGAGGGTGTCGTCGATCACACCGTACTTGCCGTACGGCTCGATGCGCACGTAGCCGAGACTCTCGTACAGGCGAATGGCAGGCACTTGCAGGGGCCCGGTCTGGAGTACGAGGGATGCAACATCCCGAACCCGCGCGATGCCCTCCAGCTCGAGCATGATCCGGCGCGACAAGCCCTGGCCCCGGAACGGAACCGCGACAAACACCTTCTTCACCTCGAGCTCATCGCCGAACGGACGCAGGGAGGCCGTGCCCGCCGCAACGCCGTCCTCGAGCGCGAGGAGTGTGTCGGTGATCTCGGCGGGATCCACGGAGAGCGCGTCGTCGATGGCAGCGCGCTGCTCCGGGGTCCGGCCGTTGGTGAACACCGCGTACATGGCGCCGGTCTCGGCATCCATCGCCTGACGGAGCGCGACGGCCCGCGGGTCGAACCAGTCGACCCGTTCGATCGCCTCCGTGGCTAGGCCTTCGAGCCAGTGGACGCCGAGGCGTTCGACTCGTACGACGTGTTCGTCGACTCGAAGAAGTTCACGAGCTGGAGGGTGTCGTTGGCTGCCGCCATCCACTTCGCCGGGTTGGTGACGTTGTAGTGCGCCTCGAACCCGAGCTCCTCGAGGCGACGATCGGCGAGGTACTTGACGTACTGGTTGATGTACGTCGCGTTGAGGCCGAGGATGCCGTTCGGGAGCAGGTCGTGGTTGTACGCCTCCTCCATTTCGACGGCATCGAGAATCATCTGCTTGATCTCGAGCGCGAACTCCTCGGTCTGAAGGTCGGGGTTCTCCTCGAGCACCGTGAGGATGAGGTTGATGCCGAACTTGAGGTGCAGACTCTCGTCGCGCACCACCCAGTCCATGAGCGAACCGAAGTTGCGCAGCAGGTTGCGCTGGCGGAAGCTCAGCGCGACCATGAAGCCCGAGTAGAACCAAACACCTTCGAGGATCACGTTGTAGGCGACGAGGTTGCGGATGAAGTCCTTTTTGCCCTCGGTCGTCGTGATGTCGAGCGTCTGCTCCGTCATACGACGGATGTACTTGACCTCAAACTCCTCCTTGCGCGCCATCGAGGGAATGTCGACGTGGGCGTTGTAGGCCTCGTCACGATCGATGGGGAAGGTCTCGAGCACGTACTCGAAGCTCATGCAGTGGTTGGCTTCCTCCCACATCTGCTTCGCGAGGTAGAGGGTCGCCTCCGCGGCGTTGACGTACGGGTAGACACCAAACGCGAGGGCCTTGTTGACGAGGAGCTCGTTCGGGTTGAAGTAGCTCATGAGGAAGGTCACCGCGTGGCGCTCCTCATCCGTCATCTTCTTGAAGTCCGCGATGTCCTCACCGAGTTGAATCTCGTTGGGGAACCACGTGTTCGCGACGGCCTGGTCGTACAGGTCCATTGCCCACTGGTAGCGGATCGGCTTGAGCAGAAGGCCTTCCTGGAGGCCCGTTCCTAGAATTCCCATGTCTTCTTCCCGCCTACTGGCAGCTGTCGCATTGAAGGTCGTCCATCGGATCGACCGGAACGTCGTATTCGGCTACCCGATCCATCACGCACCTGCCTTCGGGGCGAGTCCGCCGAAGCCGCGGCGCGCAGGCGCAGCGGGGGCGGCGGAACCGGCGGATGCCTCGGCCGGGGCCGACTTCGAGGCGACGAGCTCCTCGGTCTTGTTGACCTTGACCGTGGACTGCTCCGCCGTGTGGCGGGGCTTCATGTGCAGGTAGTACGTCGTCTTCACGCCGCGCTCCCAGGCACCGAAGTAGATGTCCATCATGTCGCCGAGGTCACGCGTCTCGAGGTACATGTTGCGGCTGATCGCCTGGTCGATCCACTTCTGGGCGCGAGCGGCCACCTCGAGGAATGCGTACGGCGAGAGCTGGAAGCTCGTCTTGTACACAGCCTTGAGGTCATCCGGGATTGCCGCGATGTTCTGGATGTCGCCCTGGCTGCGCAGGATCGCCTCGCGCGTCGACTCCCAGATGCCACGCTTCTGCAGGTCGGCAACGAGGTTGCGGTTCACCTCGAGGAACTTGCCGTTCGAGGTCGCGCGGCTGAAGATCTGCGAGAACTGCGGGTCGAGGCCGGGTGTGGTGCCAGCGACGAGGCCGATGGATGCCGTCGGTGCGATGGCCATGAGTGTGGCGTTGCGCATGCCACCCTTGACCTTCTCGCGCAGCGCATCCCAGTCGAGACGCGTTGTGCGGTTGACCTTGATCTGCATGCCGCGGTCCTGCTCTGTGAGCGCGATCGAGTCGATCGGCACAAGACCCTGCGACCAGCGGCTGCCCTCGAAGTTGTTGTAGGCGCCACGCTCCTTGGCGAGTTCGGTGGATGCGTCGATCGCGGCGTACGAGACGTGCTCCATGATCTCGTCGATGAGGTCGTACGCCTCTTCGCTCTCGTAGGAGTGGCCGAGCTTTTCGATGATGTCGGTGAAGCCCATGACACCGAGGCCCACGGCACGGTTCTCCTGGTTGGAGAAGTCCGCCTCCTTCACGCTCGAGCGGGTGATGTCGATGAGGTTGTCGAGCTGGCGCACCGCGAGGCGTGCCGACTCCTCGATCTTGCCGAAGTCCACCCGAACAGCGCCCGTTGCCGGGTCGGTGATGAGGTGCTGCGAGAGGTTGATCGATGCGAGGTTGCAGACGGAAACGTTGTCCTCGTCCTGCGGAAGCGTGATCTCGGTGCAGAGGTTCGAGAGGTGGATCGTTCCCGTGTTGTTGTTGAGGGCACGGTTGTTGATCGTGTCCTTCCAGGTGAGCCACGGGTGGCTCGTGGTCTGGAGGGAGATGAGGATCGACTTGAACTGCTCACGAGCGGAGATCTTCTTGAACATCCGCATCTCGCCGGCCTCGGCCTTGGCGACGTACTCGGTGTAGCGAGCCGAGAACTCCTTGCCGTAGAGCTCGTTGAGGTCGCTCACCTCGAGCGGGTCGAAGAGGTACCAGTCGTCGTCGTTCTGCACACGCTTCATGAACTCGTCGGAGATCCAGACGGCCGTGTTGGCCGTGCGGGTGCGACGGTAGGGGTCACCCGAGTTGTTGCGCAGCTCGAGGAACTCGGGGAAGTCGAGGTGCCAGTTCTCCATGTAGAAGCACAGGGCACCGAACTTCTTGCCACCGCGGCTGACGGCGCGCAGGATCGAGTCGATCGTGTGCATGAAGGGGATCGGACCGGTCGACGTGGTGTTGTTCGAGCGGATGGGCGAGCCCTGCGCACGAAGCTTGGTCACCGAGAGGCCGATGCCGCCGGTGCCCTTGGTGAGCCACATGACATCGCGTGTGGTCTTTGCGATGTGCTCCATGTCGTCCTGCATCTCCATGACGAAGCAGTTCGCGAGCTGCGGGTAGATGGTGCCGGCGTTGACGAGGGTAGAACCTGCGGCGAGGTACTCGAGGCTCGACATCTTCTCGTAGAACTTGAGGGCCGCCTCGGTGGGGTTGGCCTCGTTGAGCGAGAGGCCCATGGCGATACGCATCCAGAAGTACTGGGGAACTTCGAGCGCGTCGCCGTTGCGACCCTTGATGCCGTAACGGTTGTTGAGGGTGACAACACCGATGTACTTGAGGAGCTCGTCGTGGGCTGGCTCCAGCTTGCTGGCGAGGAAGTCGAGGTCGAACATCTCGACGAGGCGGGGGTCGAGGAGACCCTCTTCGACCCCGCGGGTCACGTTGGGCTTGAAGTGGGCCCGGTGCAGCTCCTTGAGCTCCTCCGAGGTCGCGTAGTCGCCGAGCACACGCTTGTAGATGGTCTTGAGGAGGAGACGTGCTGCAACGGTGTCGAAAGCGGGGTCGTCCTTGACGTTCTGCAGCGCGACCTGGATGACGGCCTCGTCAAGCTGCTGCGTCGTGATGCCATCGAAGAGGGTGAGCTCGAGCTCGGACGCGATCTGGGTGACCCAGGTGATGTTCTCGTCGAGTCCGACGGTCGCCGCCTCGATCGCGAGATTGATCTTGTTCGCGTCGTACGGCTCCCGCTCGCCACTGCGCTTGACGACTGTAATTCCCACGAAAATCTCTCCTCTTGGGTCGCCAAAAACGACCCGATCTCTTCCCCTGATGATGCCTCGCGACCCGTCCCCGGCTGCGCGGTGCAATCACTATATAGCGGGGTACCGACACTGCGGTAACCCTAGATGTAGTGGGCGTGTCATCCACAGATGTGGATAAGTTCGCCCGTGTTCTACACAATTCCACAGGCGCGGCCGGCGAACTAAGGTTGGTCTGTGAAGAGCTACCTGGATCTCCTGCGAACGCAGGGGGTCGCGCGCATCATCGCGGCTCAGCTCACCGCCCGATTCCCGAGCGGGATGCTCTCACTGGCCTATCTCCTGCACGTCGAGCGAGTTCACGACTCGTACGGTGCGGCGGGCCTCGTCCTCGCCGCGACGAGCATCGGCCAGGCCATCGCCGGACCACTCACGAGTCGGTGGATGGGTGTGTGGGGCATGCGTCGTGTGCTCATCCTCACCCTCGTGATCTGCACGGGGGCGATCCTGTCGATCGCCATCATCCCCATGAGCGTGCCGATGTACATGGTGGTGGGGTTCATCGGCGGCCTGAGCACCCCGCCCGTGCAGCCCGCCGTACGCACGATCTACCCGAAGATGGTGAACTCGCGCCAACTCACACCGCTCTTCTCCCTGGATGCTTCGGCTCAGGAGATCATTTGGGTGGCTGGCCCTGTCATCACGACCCTCGTCGCGACCCAGGTGTCGACACAATCGGCGATCTTCCTCGCCGCAGCGTTCCTCGTGGTCGGCGGAATCTGGTTCATCACGGCCCCGGATGTCGGCCGCGTTCGTATCCCGCGAAGCAAACGCTCCTTCGGCACCGTTCTCACGCGCCGACCGGTGCTGCTCGCGACCATCACGGGCTTCCTCCTCGTCGGCGCGTGCGCGGCGGTCGAAGCTGGAGTAGTCGCCGTGTTCGGCCACGGCGGGCCCGAGGCCGGCATCGTGCTCGGGATATGGGCTATCGGTTCCCTCGCGGGAGGCCTCTCGCTCGGGCACGTGCCGATCGGGCCGTGGGCGCTCGCGCGCCGCATGTTCATCGTTTTCGTCGGCATGGCGCTCGCATCGATCTGGCTCGATTTCTGGTGGCTCGCCTTCGCTCTGTTGATCGCCGGCATCGGCATCGCCCCCGCCCTCGCGGTCATCTTCGCGATCGTGTCGTCGAGCGTGAAGTTCAGTGACACCGCAGAGGCCTACGGGTGGGTTGGAACGGGACAACTCATTGGCGCCGCCCTCGGTTCTGCCGTGGCGGGCTTCCTGATCGACGCCAATGGTGCGATCGGCGCCTTCTGGGCGGCGATCGCTTTCGCGTTTGCTGGCGCTCTCGTGCCTACGCTGTTGCGCCGTTGGCACCCCGATCTGCGCGGGCGCGACGCGAGCCCCATCCCCGACACGGCCCCGGTGCCAACCCAACCGAGCTAGCGGGAGCTAGCGAGCTCCAGCACCCCGGGCATCCTCATCCCAAATGCAGGAGATTCGGCTGCTGCGCCGCACTCCACGCGGTTGAGGGGCCCGGATCACACGGATCTCCTGTATTTGGGATCGGGCGCTGCGCTCAGCGCAGCGGGCGCAGCGCCTCGGCGAGGTCGCGCAGCTGGTTGAGCGACGTGTGCAGGAGCGAATCGTGCTTCTCCTCCGGGTGGAAAACGCCGTCCGTGATGTGCTGTGCGATGAAGTTGATCTCGACGTTGGCGCCCGTCTTGACCAGGCCGATCGTCGTGAGCACGGGCTCGAGAGCTGCAGCTCCACGCGTCCCGGCCGAGACTCCGCCGTAGCTCACGATCGAGACGGGCTTGTGGTGCCATTCGCGCGACAGGTAGTCGAGTGCGTTCTTGAGCACCGGCGAGTAGGAGTGGTTGTACTCGGGGCTCACGAGGATGAAGGCGTCAGCGGCATCCACTCGCTCGCTCCACGCGATGGTGTGCGGCTTGGTGTACTCGTGTTTGGCCGGATGATTCGGCTCATCCATGAACGGCATTGCGAGTTCCTTGAGGTCGACGAAGTCGACGTCAATGCTCGGGTGTGAGGCGGCGCGCTGGTGGACCCACTGGGCGACCGGCAACCCTGCCCGGCCGGGGCGAATACTGCCGACGATGATCATGAGCTTCATGTGTCAAGTCAACCATTTACCGGCTGGCATCATGCCCGGCGACGGAAGCGCCCGGCGATGGATGCCACAGCCGCCACGATCGCCTGAATATCGCCGCGCCGCAGTCCGTAGAAGGCGCTCAACCGGAACCCGAAGAGTTTGCGGATCCACAGGATCGCGGTGAAGCCGGAGAGCATCGCACCGGCGCACGCTGCGATCGCGGCGCCGGTCGCGCCGAGTATCGGTGCGAGCACGATGATGAGCAAAAGATTGGCCGTGAATCCCACGGCGAGCGCGAAGGCCCGCAGCCCCGGGCGCCCGCGCGCGCTCAGGCCGATCGAGGCGATCGACCCCGGATTTCCGAGCACCACCCCCCCGAGGAGGATGAGTGTCGGCACGAGCGCATCGGCGAAGTCCGCGCCGAAGAGAAACGGAATGCCCGGGATGCTCACCAACGCGATTACGACCGCGATGGCGGCGGTCACGATGGTGGAGGTGCGCGACGCGAGAGCGAGACGTTCGTCTTGCTGGGATTCCGATTCGCTCGAGAACATGACATCACGCATGGCGCTGTTGAAGACGAGCGGCAACTCGCTGATGCTCACGGCCACGACATAGAGTCCGAGCGCCACCGCCGAGGACAGCGGCAGGAGGATCGCTTGGTCGAACCGAGCGAGGAGGATGCCGATGAAGGAGCCGACCCACACCCTGCTGCCAAACGACAGCAGCCCCGCGTGGGCGACGAGTTCACGGCCCCCGCGCCGACGCGAGACGTGCCTCGGCAGCACAACGTAGACGACGGCACCAACAAAAGACGTCCCCGCGATCACGATCGTGGCCGTGAGTTCGGTGAGGGTACCGGTCACGGCGAGCGCAACAATCCCCCCTAGCCGGAAAACGGAGGAGATGAGACGCTCCGCGGTCACGAGCCCCCACAGGTGAAGGCCCGCCGCGACGCCGCGGAGACCACTCAGAAGGAGGCTCGGAAGGAGTGCCACCGCCGCGATCGCGATGAGTCGCGCGATGGCGTCGGAACCCGCGGCGAGCGCCGGAGCGAGCAGGATGATGGCCGCCGTTCCGAGAGCACCGCCGAGGGTGAGCCAGGCGAGACCCCGTGTCACGACCGCGCGGAGGCTGCCCGTGCTGCGCCCGACGTAGTGGGTCATCGCTTCGGGCATCCCGAACGTGGCGATCCCGAGGGCGAGCAGGAGTGGCGCGGTCGCGGCTCCCAGCTCGCCGCGACCCTCGACCCCGAGCACCTGGGCGAGGATCGGCGCCGTGACGAAGGCACTCAACGGTGGGAACACGTTGCCGACGAGCGACACGAGAACCCGTTCACTCGTGCGGTCAGCCACGTCGTCTCCCCCGCGTGAGCGCTCGGTAGGTCGGCGGGAAAAGTGCGCCCGTCAGGGCGATCCACAGAGCTTTGACGGCCGTGCGGCGGTCGTGAGCGAGGATGCTCGGGATGTCGCGGACACGAACGCGCACCTCGAGCCCCGCAACCTCATCCCGCCGCGGCTCACGACGCCGCGCCCACTGCGTGTGGCAGGGAACCACCGCGAAGCGATACCGGAAGGCGGTCAGGAGCGCACTCGGGGCGTCTGCGAGTTGAGCGAGCACGTCGCTGGCCGCGAGCGCGAGATCGTCGAGGTCGACGGCGCGGCCCGTCGTGATGGATCCGCCTCGCTGCACGTAGCTGTAAAGGCGCTCGGGAGTGTGCACAACCGTGCTGCTTGCGGAGAGGGCACCCGCGATGAACGCCATATCGGAGAGCGAGCGCTGCAGCGGGAACTCGCTCGCAAGATCACGCCGCACCAGTTTGGTCCAGAGATACCCGGTGATGTGTCCGAGGAGAAACTCCCGCACCGCGGCCTCACGGTCGTGCACGACCCGAGAACCCACGGGGTCCACGGCCCCGGTGCTCACGCCGTCGGGGGTCACAATCGACGCGGAGCACACGGCGACGCCAGCATCGGGGCGCTCACCGAGGGCCGCGACGAGCGCTCGCAGGATGCTCGGGTCCCATCGGTCGTCGGAGTCCGCGAACCACACGAACTCGCCCGTCGCGTCGGCGAGCGCGCGATTTCTGCTCGCGGCCACTCCCCGATTGGTGTCGTTGCGCAGCAGGCGTGCCCCCGCAAGGTCGCGGGTCGCATCGTCGAGGAGGTCGGCCGTGCCATCCGTCGATCCGTCGTCCACGAGAACGATGTCGAGGCGCGGGTAGTCGAGGGCGCGCAGCGCGGCCACGGCGTGCGGCACGAACTCGGCATCGTTGTGGAACGCGACGATCACACTGATGGTCGGCAACCGGTCGGTGGACGGGATGCTCATGCCATCACTCGGGCAGCCTGCGGAGTATTCGTGTCTCCTGCGCGTGGGCCCGCGTCACGATGAAGTACGTCAGGGCGAGAGCGAGCAGGCAGATGACCACCGCGAGGTAGCGCGATGTTCCGTAGTAGAACAACCGCACGATCTCGAGCACCCCGATGCCCACCGTGCAGTACGCGAGGATCGCCAGCAGCTTGCCGCGCGAGGCGAGGATCGCGACGATCCCGATGACGGCTGCGGAGATCACCCAGAAGACGAGTCCGCCGAGCGAACCCAGCGCGTTGCCGGGCACGAGCAGCCCGGAGACGTTGCTGAACTCGGGGTTGGACAGCGTCTGGAGGCTCGTGGCGAAACGACTCGCGTCTTCCCCGGCCGGCCCGAGCAAGGTCGCGTAGAGATCACCCTGTAGCAGGAAGGCGAACGAGAAATCGGAGTCCGCGATCTGGCCTTGAAGAGCCGCGTTGTTGATGGCCGTCGCGTAGTAGCCGAGGAGACGTTGCCATGCGAAGTCGACGATGCCGCCGTCGAATCGGCCCGCGTAGTAGTGAAGCCACGATCGTGTGTATTCGAAGACGCCGAAGAAGACGATGAGGCCCACCCACAACGAGGCGTAACTCAGGAGCACGGCCGAGGTGGAACGGAAGAAGAAGGGTGGTTTGTCCCGGAACACGAGCCACGCGATCGCAACACTCACAAAAACCTCGAGCAGCGCGAGCCTCTCGCTGAACAGCAGTGCTCGAGCAGCGGCAACCACGAGCAGTGCCACCACGAGGGGCACAGGACTGCGGCCCGTGAGTTTGCCCCGGAGCACCGCGAGTGGACCGACAACGATGGCAAGCTGCGTCCACGTCGTCACGCCACTGACCGGGTCGAGGTAGAACTCTTTCAACCGATACGGCGCGGAGGCTTCGCCCTCGACGAGGTCGATGATGATTCCGAGGTCCATTCCTCGGGCGATGCCGATCACGAGCCATGCCGTGTACGAGGCGAATGTGATCCACGCGAGCACGGTCGTCGCCACGACAACCCACTGCACCTGCGCCGGTGAGAAGCTTAGCTGACCGGATCTGCGAATGAGTGGTTGGAGCGAGACAAACACCCCGAGGATCACGGCCGAGTACAGCAAGGCCTGGAGCTTGATGTCGGCGGTCACAAAGAGGGGCTGCCCCCAGAGGTTGACGTAGTAGTCGTCGGGCACGGTGAGAGCCGCGACGAGAGCCGGCAACGGGAGAAGGAGCATGAGTCCGACCGGCGACCACGCCCAGTGGAGAAGGATCGGAACGGTGGTCGTCGATGGCGTGTCGGCCAGCGCCGGGGCATCCGCGATCTCGGGTGCGGTCGTTGTCATCGATCCACCGCCGTCGTGCGGCGTGCATCTCCCAGGAGCCGATTCATGACTCCCTCCGCCCGACCCAATCCCACAACGAGGCCATCACCGACGCTGAACCGTCCGGGTTGCCGAACCCCGAGGGTCAGCCCACCCAGCACGGCCGCCCACGCTCGCCGTGCCCCGAAATCCCATTCCCTGAGGATATGGCCATAGCCGCGCCCGTAGGCGCGCAGCTTGCGACGGCGCGCTGCACCGTCGAGGCCGTCGGTCTCCCGCACACCCCGTACTTCCAAGTCGGGATCGAAGTGGACGCGAGCGCCGGATGCACTCATCCGAAGGAGAAGGTCGGTGCCTTCTCCGCTCTGCCACGGCGAGTCGGCTCCAGAACCGAGGTGCTCGTCGAAGCCGCCCGCCGCGAGAACCGCATCGACACGCACGAGCATGGCCGCTTCCATCACACGCCAGACGTTTCCCTTGCTCACGGGCACCGTTTCGGCGGGAAAGTCCCGCCGAACTCCCGCGTCGTCTCGATAGTGACCGGCGACGATCTGTGCGTTCTCATCCGGGGTGAATCTCGCGAAAAAATCGGATGCCACGCGGGAGGTGTCGTTGGGAAAAAACACGTAATCCGCTCGCCCCGCGAGCGCCGCTACACCTGCGTTCCTCCCGCGCGAGAGTCCGCGCTGCGACGTCACGCGCTCGAGAGGAAGCACGGCGGCGAAGCGCCCGCACACCGCCTCCACCGAGAGCTCACCAGCTGCCGAGCCATCGGCGAACGTCGACTGGTCGCACACGATGACGATGGCGGGCGGACGAGTCTGCGCCGCGAGATCCTCGAGCAAGTGCTGAAGCGATGCGGCGCGCCCGAGCGTGGAGATGACGACGCCGATGCGGGATGCTGGTGCAGATCCGGAGTCGCCTGTGAGCGAATCATCCAATCGGGCGCTCCGACCTCAGCGAACCGGTGATCGTCTCGAGAAGCCTGCCGGCCGAACGGTCCCACGAGAAACGCTGGGACACAACTCGCAGCCCTGCCTCGTTCTCGCGCGACCTGCCGCGCAACGACGAACGCAGAGCAGCCGCGACGCTCGCGGTGTCGTGTGGGTCGACGTAGGTCGCGGCCTCCCCGCACAGCCACCGGAAAACCGGGATGTCCGAGAGGATCAGGGGCGAGCCGCACGCGGCAGCTTCGACGACCGGCAGGCCGAATCCTTCGGCGAGGCTCGCGAACACGGTGGCTCGAGCGTTGCGGTAGAGGTCGACAAGCTCGTCATCGGTCACGTAGCCGATGTGGACTGTGCCGTCCGGCCAGGAGATGTTCTCCCGCTCGAAAATCGAACTCTCGGTGCCTGCCACGACGAGGGGCGTGCGAGCACGTTCCTCAGCTGACAGGGTGCCGTAGGCACTCACCACACGCGAAAGGTTCTTTCGCGGATCGCGACTACCCACAACAAGAAAATAGGAGCCCGACGTGAGGTCGAGGCGCTCGAGAACGCCCGACGTGTCCGGGCCGTCCGCGGTGAAAATCTCGCTGGGAGCGTTTGGGATGACGATGACCTCGGGCGCGCGCTTCGCGAGCGCCCGCACCTGCTCGGCGACGGGTTCGCTGACGGCAACGATGGTCTTCGCCGAGCGCAAATGCGCTTTCAGAACGAAAGCCTGAACGGACGCGAATCGTGCCGAGAACCACTCCGGGTTGGTGAGCGGAAATAGATCGTGGATGGCGACGATGTGCCGGGGATGCACGACGGGCGCGCGCGTGGTGAGGCTCACGAGGGTCCCGCGCCACGTTCGCACCGGCAGAATGAGCTGCACCCACAACCAGCGCAGCGGGCTCCACCGGACCCACGACGGCACGAAGACGGGAACGACGACGGATCGCCCGCCGAGGCGACGCGAGATCTCGGTCGCAAACCGCTGCTGGCCCGTAATGCGCTGCCCGACGAAGGACATATTGAGGTAAACGCGATCGCTCACCACGAGGCCCCACCGTCGGCGGAGGAGCGGAACTCACCGTCGATCCATGCCCACGTCGCGTTCCCCAGTCGGGCGAGTGCGATGTCAGCGGGGGGATCCTCGGCGGGAATACATCCGACACGCACCGGGAACTCGGATCCGAGTGGCGACGGAACCGCCTGTACGGAGATGCCGTCGCATCCTTCACCGCCCCACACGGCGAGCACGTGGCCGCCGGGTGCGGGCGACGCGGCGAGAATGCCGGGCACCTCGAGGCTTGCCCACGCCCCTCCCCCGATCGACTCGGCAACGAGGTCGTCGCACACCACGGTTGTTGTCGCGTCTCGAGCCTGTGCCTGTTGGGCGACCGGGCACGGGCCGGGAACGGATGCCCCCTGAAGATGGACCACATCGGGTGCATCCCGATCGACGTAACGCAGAAGGCTCACCGCTTCGGGCCTAGGCTCCCAGAACTCGCCAGCGGTGAAGGACGCAAAACCGGCGACATCACAGGAGTCGCCGGCGCGCGCGACAACCCAGATCGTGTCGGCATCGACGACCTCGAGGGCAAGCACCTGTCTCGCGCGCATCTCGGTTGTCGTCAGAACCGCCCAGGTGGCACCGCCATCGACGCTGTACTCGAGCTGCGCGTCGGGTCCGTCGCAGGAGCCGAGGGTGGAGCGCCAGATCGTCCTGCCGTCGACAGTAGAGAGGTAACGACCGGAGGATGCCTCGGCCACAGGCTCCTCGGTCGACTCTGGCGCAGGCGTTGTGCCGTCGTCGAAGGACGGGATCGGGCTGGCGGCCCCGGGCTGCACCTGATTCATCCGGATCACCGCCATCCCGATGAGGATGACATCGATGAGCAAGAACAGGACAACGAGGATCACACCGATGGCGCGCGCTGCGGAACTGCGAGGCGCCTTCGGACGGCGGTTTGCGGGGGCCGCCGACCTCGGATGCGAAACCACGTATCTCCCGTCGTTTGCCCCGGAGGGGTGCTCACGACGACGTCGTCGTACTCTCGCTTCCGGGGGTGAAGCGATCCGGCATGCTCAGGAGGCGGGTGTCTCCACTGCGGGCACTGCGCCGGAACCGTACCCATAGTAGCCATAGCGACCGTAGCCGTAGGCGTCCGGTCCCTTGGCCGGAAGCATCGTCAGAACGATGCCCGACGCGTCGGCTCCGGCGGTCCGCAGGGCGGTGAGAGCGCCCTTGACCTGGTTCTTTTGAGTACGCCCCGCGGCGGCCACGAGGATGACCCCACCGACCTTCTTCGCGAGGATCGCGGCATCCGTCACCGGCAGCAGCGGAGGTGCGTCGAAGATGACCGCGTCGTAGTACTCGAGCACGTGGTCGACGAGCTTCTGCATCGCCGCGGAGCTCAGCAGTTCGCTCGGGTTGGGCGGGAGTGTGCCGGCGGGGAGGACTGAGAGTGTTCCCGTTCCCCACGGCTGGACGACGTCGGACAGGACAACGCTGCCGATGAGCACGTCGGTGAGTCCGACCGCGCCCTCGAGACCCATGTACTCGGCCACCTTGGGGCGACGTAGATCGGCGTCGACGAGGAGCACACGCTTGCCGACATCCGCCAGGGAGATGGCGAGGTTGGCCGAGGTGGTGCTCTTGCCTTCCTGCTCGACGGCCGATGTGGTCACAAACGCCTGCGAACCCCGCTCGATATCGACGAACTGGAGGTTGGTGCGCAGTGTTCTAAACGACTCGGCACGCGGGCTGCGCGGGTCCTCGTGAACGATGAGCGGGCGATCGACCGCGCGCGGATCGAAGGCGATTCCCCCGATGATCGGGATGTCGGTGATCGACTCGATGTCACGCTCGTTGCGCACGCGGGTGTCGAGCACTTCACGGAGTACCGCGACGACCACACCCACCACGAGGCCGATGAAGAAACCGAGACCGAGATTGAGCGGAACGTTGGGGCTCACCGCGACAGTCGGCACGGTCGCGTCCTGAACCCGCGTGAGTTTCACCGGCGAACCGGTCTCCTCGGTGGATTCGATCTGACGGACAACAGCAGACAAGCTCTGGGATGCCGCGTTCGCGATGTCGGCGGCCTGTTTGGGGTCGGTGTCGGTCACCGAGATCGTGATGAGTGTTGTGTCGAGGGGTGAGGACGAGGAGACGGCGAGCGCGAGTTCTGCCGCCGTGACATCCAGCCGCAGTTTGTCGATGACGGGCTCGAGCACGATCGGCGTGGTCACGAGCGACGCGTAGGTCTTCACTCGGGCCTGGGTGAAGTTGTTGCCCTGAACGAGGTCCTGTGTTGTCTCGCCTGCCTGGGTCGAGACGAAGACCTTCGACGACGCCGTGTAACGGGGCGTCTGGACGAGCGACAGAGCTGCCGCGATGCCGACGGCGAGAAGCAGGGAAAGCGCGATGAGAATCCAACTACGGCGAAGAACGCGCACGTAATCGCGAAGTTCCACGTCGAAAACCTTTCCCCAACAGTCCTGATGACATGGTGTCACACATCGCGAGTGCGGCCCGCCACGTTGCGGCTCGCGGTACTCCTTCGTACCGTGTGGGGATGCTCGAACGCTACCAATCCGGATCCGCTGGGCCGCGCATCCTCCTCGTCCACGGCCTCAGCTCGTCGGCCGACTCGTGGTGGCGCGTCGTGGAGGCCCTCGCGCCGCACGCGCGTGTGACGACCATCGACCTCCGCGGCCACGGAGCGAGCGCACCCGCGGACTCGTATGCGCTGCGGGATTACGCGTCGGACCTTCCCCGTGAGAATTGGGATGCGGTGGTCGCTCACTCCCTCGGAGGTGCCGCCGCGGTCCTTGCTGCCTCCCAGCCGGGATTTGCACGATCCCTTGTCCTCCTCGACCCCGTGCTCGAGGTGCCGGAAGCCGACTTCGAGGCGGTCCTCGCGGACCAGGTGAGCGAGTTGCGTCTAGACGAGGCGTCCGTCGCCGCAGAAAAGCCGCACTGGGATGAACGGGATCGGGCAGCGAAGCTCGTCGGTGTGCGTTCCGTCGATCCGGCGGCCGTTGAGGGCAGCTTCCGCGACACCGGCCGGTGGGATGTCCGAGCCGAGGCCCGCGCGCTGCGCTCGCCCACACTTCTCATCGCGGGAGACCCCGCTATCTACACGATGCTGGACCCCGAACTCGGCCGAACGCTCGCCGCGGAGAACGAGTCCATCGACTACCGAGTGATCGCCGGCGCCGGGCACTCACCACATCGGGACAAGCCGGAGGAGACGCTCGCGGTTCTCACCGAGCGCCTCCTCGGCTGAGAGCTACCAGCGGTGGTGGATCGCCTCGCGGAACGACCTGTCGTAGAGGTCACGCACTTTCGCCGAGAAGTCGGAGGAAAGTCGGGGCACCGCACCTGCCGACGCGTTAGATCGAGCCTGGTCGACCGAACGCGCGCCGGGGATGACCGTCGTGACGCCCGGCAACTGGGCGAGCCACGCGAGGGCAGCGACAGGGGCGCTGAGCCCCTCTGCCTCGGCGAACGACGAGAACTCCTGTGCGGCAGCAACACCCGTCTCGAAGTCGACACCCGAGAACGTCTCGCCGACGTCGAACGCGTCGCCCTGACGGTTGAAGGTGCGGTGGTCGTTCGCGGCGAAGACCGTGTCCTTCGTGTACTTGCCACTCAGCAGGCCGGACGCGAGCGGGACTCGCGCGATGATGGCGACGCCGGCCTCAATCGCGGCGGGAAGGACGATGTCGAGGGGCTTGAGCCGGAAGGCATTGAGGATGATCTGAACGCTCGCGACATTCGGTCGCTCGATCGCGAGCAAAGCCTGCTCGACCGTCTCGACACTCACGCCGTACCGCGCGATAACTCCCTCGTCCACGAGGGTGTCGAGCGCATCGTAGGTGGCGTCCTCGACGTAGACCGGGGTCGGCGGGCAGTGCAACTGAACGAGGTCGAGAGTGTCCTGACGGAGGTTGCGGCGCGAACGATCCGTCCACTGCCGGAAGTTCGCGAGCGAGTAGTTCTCCGGCACCTGCGCCTCGCGACGACCCATCTTTGTGGCAACAAAGATGTTCAGGTCGGGGCGATCGGCGAGGAAGCCGCCGATGATCTCCTCGCTGCGGCCATCGCCGTACACGTCGGCGGTGTCGAAGATGGTGACCCCCGCCTCCGCGGAAGCGTCGAGGATGGCGCGGGCATCCGCCTCGCTCACATCCCCCCAATCCGCGCCGAGTTGCCACGTGCCCAAACCAATAGCGGAGACGTCGCGACCGAGGCGACGGGTACTACGAATGTCCATGGACGTACGGTAACAAATCTGGATCAACCGATGACCGACACGAGCTCCCTCGCGATCCTGGTGCGAACGAGGTGATCGCCGACATCGACGCGATGCATGGTCACGTGGCGCATGGTTCCGATGATGCGCAGGGTCGCGGGCGCGATGAACTGGTCGAGTCCGCCGTAGACAACGTCCACGGGCGCGGCGACACGGGAGATGTCGGAGACGGTGGTCTGCGACTCGATGCAGTTCTTCAGACTGAGGATGAAGGCATCCCAATTACGATCGTTGACCTCGAGCGCGGAGCCGAGGCGTAACAGCCGTGACAGGGCGGTCGCGCTGGCGATGGTGAGGTCCTTGTTGGCGCGGAGGAACTCGTAGAGCCGCAGATACAACTCGACCTGGCTCCGCGCGCGCGGGTCGCCCAGCTCGGTCGGCGAGAGATAGACGGGCGGGCTCACGAGCACGAGCCGTGAGACGCGAGCCGGGTTCTGCGCGGCGTAGCGGGCGGCGAGCAGACTGCCGAGCGAGTGCCCCACGAGGATGAACGGCTCACGCAATGAGAGCGAGCGAATGGTGGCGGCGATGGATGCCACGTGCTCCTCGATCGTGTACGTCGCCCCCGCCGGCGCTGGCGAGCCGCCGAACCCGAGCAACTCGAGGCTGATGCAGCGGTAGCGGCCTTCTAGCTGCGGGATCACACGACGGAAGGTTGACGCCGACGAGGCGATCCCGTGGAGCAGAACGACGACGGGCCCCTCGCCCACGTCGCTTGCGACGTGAAGGAGAGGGGCCCGGTGTCGATGGAGAGCCGACGCGATGCGCGCGAACCAGCTCATGGCTCGAGACTAGCGAGTGGCTCTTGGTGGCGCCTGAGTTATCAGTCGCGCAGTTTCTCCTTGTACTCGTTTTTCGCTTCCGTCGCGTCGCGGTCGGCCTCGGCCTTGCGCAGCTCCGCTTCCTTGCGCTTGACCTCGGCATCGGCCTGCAGTTCGTCGACCTTGTCTTCGACCCGCTCCTTGGTGTCGTCGACCCATTCGCCGATCTTTTTACCGGTTGCCTCAGCGGCGTCCTTGGCGTCATCCAGCAGACCCATGATGTCCTCCTCGCGGTCGGTACAGGGGGCGTAATCACCCTGTGGTGTGACAGTAGTACCGCGGTGCGACTCGTGGAGGGAATGCACACCAGGCTCCCAGACTCGGGACGACCCGCTCACGGCGATGACGCCCAAATCGTTGCAAACGTTGGGTAGCCATTGCACCGCCGAGAACTTAGCGTGATGCCATGAGGCGCATTCTTCTTATTCCCACAGCACTTGTTCTCGGCGCGATCGCACTCACCGGTTGCTCCGCCGGTGGCGCGGACTCCGCGTCCGCACCGGCTCCCGAGGTCGAATACCAGAGTTCAGAGGGCGGCAGCGTTGCCGTCGACGAAATGTCGACCGATCCCACGCAGTCGGAGCGGCAGGTCATCGTCACGGGATGGATGACGGTCACGGTCGAGCAACCGCTCGAGGCGGCATCCGAGGCCATCAGAATTGCCGAATCCGTCGGGGGGCGTGTGGACGGCAGAAACGAATACGCCCCGGCTGACGGCAACAGGGGCAGCGCGACGCTGACCCTGCGACTCCCCGCGGAGGGTCTCACCGAGACTCTGGATCGGTTCAAGGAGCTGGGTGAGGTGCAGGAAATCTCGCTGGACTCCTCCGACGTGACCATGGCCACGCAGGACCTGGATGCCCGAATCTCTGCGCTGAGCGCCTCCATCGAGCGTCTCGAAGCGCTACTGGCGACGGCGACGGACACGGAAAACCTCATCGCACTCGAGACCGCGATCTCCGATCGCCAGGCACAACTCGAGAGCATGCAGGCCGAGCGCCGGTACTACGCGGACCAGGTGGCCCTCTCAACGGTGACACTCAATCTCGTGTCGACCGAGGACGCTCCCGTCGAGAGACCCATCACCTTTATCGACGGGCTCGTCGCGGGATGGAACGCGTTCGTGGGCTTCTTCGCGGGACTCTTGGTGGTGCTCGGAGTGCTCCTACCCTGGATCATCCTCGCCGCCATCATCACGGCCGCGATCCTGTTCTTCCTGCGGTGGCGCCGCAGCCGCAGGGTCGCGCAGGCACCCGAGGAGCCCGCCGCGGCGTCGCTACCTCCCACCCACACTTCGTGAGGTGCCCACTTCGGTGGGTCTGATCCCAAAAACACCCACCGAAGTGGGCACCTCAGGGGCGGAGCGGAGAACTAGGGGGTTTCGCGGTCGTCGGCCATCGCGAGGTAGCCGCTCAGACGCGCGATGAAGTCGTCGTCGGGACGGTACGAGGGGTCGGCGACGGCCTTCTCGTAGTGTCCCTCCGCCTCCTGGATCGCGTCGTCGATCTCGAGCACCGCGAGAGCGTTGCGCTGCTCCGCGTCGAGGGCGACGAGAAACGCGATCGCGCGATCGATGTCAGCGGGGCCGGCGTAGATGTACTCAGACATGGTGTTCCTCTCAAGAACGGGCATCCCCCACATTAGGACAGCGGATGACGCGCGCCCCTCACCGGCGGGCATGTCAGCCCGCGAGCATGTCCTTGACCATCGGCACGACCTGGGTGCCGTATAGCTCGATCGAGCGCATCATGTGCTCGTGCGGAAGGGTACCCGCGGAGTACTTGAGGTCGAAGCGCTGCACGCCGAGTGCCTTCACCTTGGTCGCGAGCTTTCTGGCCACGGTCTCCGGCGAGCCAAGGTAGAGGGCACCGTGTTCGATCTCGCTGCGGAACTCGGCGACATCCATGGGAGGCCAGCCGCGCTCACGACCGATCCGGTCGCGCATGGCGCGGTAGTGCTGCCAGTACTGCTCGGCCGCCTCTTCGTCGGTGTCGGCGATGTGGCCCGGCGAGTGAACGGCGACGGGCAGGTCGGGCTTACCCATCTGGGCGAGCGCGCGGTGAAAAAGCTCGACGTAGGGCGCGAAACGCTCAGGGTCACCACCGATGATGGCGAGCACGAGCGGAAGTTCGTAGCGGGCCGCACGCACCACGGATTCGGGGCTGCCGCCGACGCCCACCCAGGTGCGAATGTGGCCGCCCTCGGTGCGCGGGTAGACGTTTTGCTCGCTGAGCGGGGCGCGCAGGCCGCCGCTCCAAGTGACCGGTTCCTCCTTGAGGAGTTCGGCAAAAAGGTCGAGCTTCTGCTCGAAGAGCTGTTCGTACTGCTGGAGGTCGTAGCCGAAGAGCGGGAAGGACTCGGTGAAGGAGCCGCGACCAAGGATGACCTCCGCGCGGCCGTTCGAGAGGGCATCCACCGTCGCGAACCGCTGGAACACACGCACCGGGTCGTCGGAGGAGAGCACCGTGACGGCAGATCCGAGGTGGATGTTTTTGGTCACTGTCGCGAGGCCAGCGAGCACGGTCTCCGGGGTGGAGACGGCGAAGTCGTCGCGATGGTGTTCTCCGACTCCGAAGAAGTCGAGCCCCACCTCGTCGGCGAGCACACCCTCGGCGACGACGTTGCGGATGACCTGGGCTTGAGTGATCGGCGAGCCGTCGGGTGCGACTGTCACGTCTCCGAAGGTGTCGAGTCCGAACTCCACCTGCTGCTCTGCCATTGCTGTTCCTTTACTCAGGTCGATGCGTATGCATCGTTCAACCGTGGTGCTGCCTCAGTATTCCCTTACGCCGGCCAGCCGTGCTGCGCCGCGACGATCGGCAGTTGCTCGTGGAGTTTTGCGCTGGATTCGACCGCGAGCGGGTTGGTGGAGACCCCGTCTCGTGCGACAAGCTTGCCGCCGACGTAGACCTCCTTCAGGTTGCGCAGCCCGCACGCGAGCACATAGTTGGCCACCGGATGCCACAGCGGTCCGATATCGGGGCGCCGCGGGTCGACCACCAGGAAGTCGCCGTACTTACCCACCTCGAGGGAGCCGACACGATCGTCGATCCCGAGGACTTGTGCCGACCCCAGCGTGTGCAGCCGAAGCATGAGCTCGGGGCTCATCGTGTTCGGGTCACCCGTGGCGGCTCGCTGCTGGAAGATGCCGATACGCATGTTGCCCCACGGGTCGGAGACGTCGGTGCAGGCCTGGTCGTCGAGGCCGACACCCACGGTCATCCCGGCGCGAAGAATGTGGGGCAGATCCGCGTTTCCGGAGGCGAGACGACCGTTCGACGCGGGTTGCCACGACATACCGGAGCCCGCTTCGGCCGCGCGGTCGATGATCTCGGGAGTCGTCTGGATGAAGTGACCGAACACGAGGTCGGGGCCGAGCGCCCCGGCATCCGCGTACCACTCGAACTTGCTGCGCTGCACGTCGACGGCCTCCCGCGTCTCCAGGAAGTGCGCCTGGTTGACGAGCCCGAAACGTCGCATCGCCTCGACCTCGAGCTCTGCGGCGTCGCGGCGCGGAGACCACTGCACGGCGCCGAACACCGCCGTCTTCAGGCGCAGGGACTGGTCGGCGGCGGCGTCGTGGTCGACGACGGCACCGAGCCGCTCGAAGATTTCGTCATCGGTGCCGACCGTGACATCCATGCCGACCGCGTTGATGTAACGGATGCCCGCATCAGCTTTCGCGTCGGCTTGCCGCAGCAGGTACTCGACGGGCCGCAGCTCTCCCCCACCGCTCCGCGCGCCTGCGATCATCGGCTCCCACGGCAGCCTCGGGTCGGTGAAATCGAACGCGGTTGTCACACCGTTGGCGAGGAAGTCGAGCGAACCGTGGAGGGTGTTCCAGTACATGAGGTCGGGGCTCACGTTCGCGAAGAACCCGAGCATGGAGTCGCACCAGCCGTAGAGCGTCTGGTCGACGCCAAGCCCCCGAGTGGCGCTCGTGAACAGGTGGCTGTGCGAGGAGACGAAGCCGGGGGCGACGAACTTGCCGTCGACGTCGAGCACCTCGGTACCGTCGGGCACTGCGGGCGCGGTGCCCGTGCCGCGGTCGGCGATACGTCCGTCGTCGCCGATGAGCAGCCAGGAGTCGGGAACGACATCGGGGCCGTCGTCGACGGGGACGAGGAGTGCGTTGATCACGAGCAACATGTGCCCATTGTGTCGCGGCCGTGTTGCGGCGACGTTGCGCACCGCTGTGCCACGCTCGACCCATGAAGACCCTCTCCCCCGCCCAATTCGTCGGCGCTGCCTCGCTTTCGGCGCTCGCGGGATTCGTGGATGCCATCGCCTTCATCTACCTCGGCGGCTTCTTCGTCTCGTTTATGAGCGGCAACACGACCGTCGGCAGCGTCGAGTTGGCGCAGGGTGGTGATTGGGCTCCGGCCTTCCTCATCGTTGCTGCGTTTGTCATCGGGGTCATCGCGGGCACCGTCATCACGCGCGTGGCCTCCCGACCTGCGCCCTGGGTGCTGGCGGCCGTGACGCTCCTACTCCTGGTCGGCACCCTCCTCACGGGTATGGGCCTGCCCACCGTCGTGCCGGCGGTGCTCATCGCAGCGGGGATGGGCGCTATCAACACCGTCTTCGCCCGGGACGGCGGCCCAGCCCTCGGGCTCACCTACATGACGGGAGCTCTCGTCAAGATGGCGCAAGAACTCGTCTCCGCGTTCACGGGCGGGAGCCGAACGGCGTGGCTTCGACAACTGGCTTTGTGGTCCGCCATCGCGATCGGAGCCATCGCTGGCGCGCTCGCGTACGGAGCGATTGGCATCACGGCGATGTGGAGTGCCGTTGTTGGCGCGGTCGCCGCGGTCGTCATCGCGGCCATCGCCGCGCGGCGGGCCTAGGAGCGAGCGACCAGCGCGAGTGCGTCCACGACGGCGCGCAGCGCCGGGCGCGCGGCAGCCCCGCGGCGGGAGGCCACCACGATGCGACGATCGGCCAGCGCCGTAACGGGGCGGGCGACCACGGGCATCCGGGGGTCCACGGCGAGTTCGGGCAGCACGGCAACGGAATCGGTCGCGGCGACGTGAGCGAGGAGCACTCCGTAACTCGAGAAGCGGCCGGCGACACGCGGCTCGAACCCTGCGCGCCGACACTCGCGCGGCACGAGATCGCCGAGGTAGGTGCCCTCGTGATCGAGCGCCCAGCGCTCGCCCGCGAGATCCGCGAGCACGATGCTCGAATGGCCGGCCAGCGGATGCCCGGCCGGAAGCACCGCCATGAGCGGGTCGCTCGACAGCGCCGTCACCGAGAGCGCTGGCGAGACGAGTGTTCCGTCGGCTTCGTCGACCGTGACGGCGAGGTCGAGCCGCCCCTGGTGGAGCGCCGCAACGGCTTCGCGTGGTTCGATCTCGAGGAGTTCCACCTCGAGTCGCGGGTGCTCCGACGCGAGCGCCCGCACCGCGGGGATGAGCAGCGGCGAGAGGGAACTCGCGAAGCCGCCGAGCCGCACCTTTCCGGTGGGCTCGGTGCGGGCATCCGATAGCTCAGCCTCGATCTCGTCGAGACTCTCGAGCACGTCGCGTGACCTCTCGGCGAGCGCGGCCCCCGCCGGAGTGAGAAGGAGGGCTCGGCCGCGACGCTCGAAGAGTGCGACGCCGGATTCCGCTTCGAGGGCGCTCAGCTGTTGCGACACGGCGGAGGGGCTGAGCGCGAGTTCGTCCGCGGTCGCGCGTACGGTGCCCGTCCGCTCGAAGACATCGAGAATCCGCAGGCGCCACACGTTGAGCATGCTTTACCACCGTTCAGATTTACTGCACAGGCTAACCGCAACTCCCTCATGGACGCGCACAGGTCGGCCTCGATACGGTCGAGCCATGACCGACACTTTCTGGCAGGACGTCGACCGCCACGTGCTGAGATACGGCGCTTCCTTTGTACCCGAGATCATCACGCGCGCAGAGGGCAGCTTCGTGTACACCGAGGGCGGACGCCGCATCCTCGACTTCACGTCGGGGCAAATGAGTTCCATCCTCGGTCACTCGCATCCCGACATCGTGGCGACGGTGCAGCGACAGGTCGCGAGCCTCGACCACCTGTACAGCGGGATGCTCTCGCGACCCGTTGTCGACCTTGCGCGCCGGCTCGCCGAGTCACTACCGGAGTCCCTCAGCAAGGTGATGCTGCTCACGACGGGCGCCGAAGCCAACGAGGCCGCCATTCGACTGGCCAAGCTCGTCACGGGCAAACACGAGATCGTGTCCTTCGCGCGATCCTGGCACGGGATGACTGCTGCCGCAGCGGCAGCGACCTACAGCGCGGGGCGCAAAGGCTACGGACCGACGGCGCCCGGCAACATCGCGATTCCCGTAGCCGATCGCTTCCGTCCGGACTTCGTCGACGCCGACGGTGAACTCGACTGGCGCACGCAACTCGACGTCGCCTTCGCCCTCGTCGACGCCCAGTCGACCGGGAGCCTCGCCGCGTGCATCGTCGAGCCCATCCTGTCGTCGGGCGGCATCATCGAGCTTCCTCTCGGCTACCTTGCTGCCCTCAAGGAGAAATGCGTGGAACGCGGGATGCTCCTCATCCTCGACGAGGCACAGACGGGCCTTGCGCGCACGGGAACGATGTACGCCTTCGAGCGCGACGGGGTCGCCCCGGACATCCTGACCCTGTCCAAGACGCTCGGCGCGGGCCTACCGCTAGCGGCGGTCATCACCTCCGAGGAGATCGAGCGCGAGGCGTACGAGCGCGGCTTCCTGTTCTTCACAACCCACGTCTCCGACCCGCTCGTCGCCGCGGTCGGAAACACCGTGCTCGATGTCATTGAGCGCGATGGGCTCGTCGACCGGGCCACGCAACTCGGCTCTCGACTCCGCGAGGGACTACTCGGCATCCAGTCACGGCACCCGGTGGTCGGAGACGTTCGCGGGCGCGGCCTGCTGCAGGGCATCGAACTTTTCGTCGACCGCGATGATCCCGCGAGCTCGGATGCCCTGGGCGTTGCCGTGACCCGCCGCTGCCTCGAACTCGGCCTCCACATGAACATCGTGCAACTGCCCGGCATCGGCGGCACGTTCCGCATCGCGCCACCCCTCACGAGCACGGATGGGGAACTCGACCTGGGTCTCGGCATCCTGGAACAGGCCATCGACGAGACAGTCTCCGCGCTCGCTTAGTCTGTAGCCATGCCCCTCACCGTTCTCATTCCGTGGCGCCCGAAGCCGTCACGTGTTGCCGCGTTCGACGCCGTCGTGGCCTGGTATCGGGAGAACCTGGGGGACGTCAACATTCGTGCGGTCGACACGGACGACGAGGTTTTCAACCTCGCCCGGTGCCGCAACGTTGGCGTCGCGAGCGTCGTCGACCCGGACTCGGTGGTGATCATCAACGACGCCGACACGATTCCCGAGAAGGATGCCCTCCTCGACGCGATCGCGCAGGCTGCGACGTCGGGGCGTGTTCACCTCCCCTACACGCAGTACCACTGGCTGGGGGCATCCGGTACCGCTCAACTGCTGGCTGGCACACCCGCCCAGCAGTGCGACCACGAGGTTGTGCTGGGCGCGTGCTCTGGCGTTTACGTGACGACTCCGACGACGTGGTGGAGCCACGGTGGGCAAGATGAGCGCTTCCGCGGGTGGGGCTTCGAGGATGCCGCGTGGAACCTCGCCCACGAAACGCTCCTCGGCGAGCTCCCGCGACGTCACTACGGTCACGTCTTCGCGCTGCACCATGTCGCGGAGTTGCGCGAGGGACCCAACTACGACGCGAACGCGGCGCTCATGGAGCTCTACCGCGAGGCAGCGTCGAGCCCGGAGTCGATGCTCCAGCTCGTGACGGCTTCGCGCGCGCGACTGGCTCCCGGCGCGTAGCGGAGCGACCGCGACAGCGCGTTGAGCGCGTCACGCGGCATCCCGAGCACGCGATCGAGGGCACCCGCGAGTTCTGCGACCGTGGCCGTGTTGGGCGCGAGTGCCACGCCGTACCCGTTCTGCTCGAGGGCAGCGGCCCCGGCGAACTGGTCGGTGGAGAACGGCAGAGCGACGAGCGGTACACCGAACGTCAGTGCCTCGGTGACGGAGTTGTTGCCGGCGTGCGTTACGGCGGCCGACGCCGATCGCAAGAGAGTGACCTGGGGCAGGAATCCCCGCACGAGCCAGTCGCCGGGCACCGCGCCGAGAACGTCGGGCGAGGACGATCCGGTCGCGATCGCCGCACGCAGCCCACGCTCGCGGAGGGCATCCGCCACACGCCCGAGAACATCGCCGCGCACGGATAGGAAACTGCCGAAGCTCACGTAGACGAAGGGCTCGCCGGATGCCCCGATCCACGCCGCCACCTCGTCGTCGGCGGGTTCCTCGCGCACGGCGGACCCGAGGAAGACGTGCGGCGGTAGCGGTCGCTCAGCGGGCGACAGCTCGCCGGGGTAGTTGTAGAGCACGAGGTCGCCGTGCTCCTCAAAGGCGCTCGGCGAAGCTGGCAGCTCGGGCGCGAGCACTGAGAGCGCGCCATTCCACTCCGCGGTGAAGTTCGCACTCACCTCGTCGCACAGCGCACGCAGCTCGGCGAGCTCACCTGCACTCGGGGTGAATGCCGCGGGCCACGCGGGCGGAAAACCGTACACCTCGTCGAGGGAGGGCAGTGCCGACGGATGCCCGAGCACAACATCCACGTGGGCGATACGCCCCGCAACCATGGCGAGGCGCGCGCTGAACGCGAGGTGATCCACGATGATCGCCGTCGGTCGCACCGCCTCGATCACGGCGAGGACGGCCCGCGCCGTCTCGACCGGTTGCCACATGAGGTCGGTGAGGCGTGCCCTGGCCTGAAACTCGAGGGTTTCGATCATCCCGAGCCTGGTGGCGTCGAAGAAACCACGAAGGGCATCGTCTTCCCCGGGTGGCTGGTCCTCCGGCTTGATCGTGCCGGGGTTGGATCCACGACCGAGCCGCAGGTCGATGCGCTCGTAGCCGAACGACTCCACGATCGCGGCCGTGGCCGGGCCCGTGGCCACGACAACTCGCTCCCCCGCGTCCCGCCACGACGTGGCGAGTGTCGCCAGCGGAAGGAGGTGCGAGGCGTAGTCGGGGCTGATGACGAGGAGCGTCACCGCACCGTCACCTCGAAGCCTTCGGACTCCCGTCGGTGATCACGCTCGGCGGCCGCAACGTGGTCGTACACATTCGAAAGCTCACGAGCCATCGCTTGGATCGTGAAGCTCTCCTCCACGACGGCACGCGAACGCTCCGCGCGGTCGCTCGTCTGCTCGGCGGCGGCGAGGTCGAGCGCGGTCACCATCGCCGCGCCGAGCTGTTCGGCGTCCCACGTCTGCGTGAGGATGCCCGTGACGTCACGCTCGACGTAGGTCGCCGGTCCACCGCCGTCGGGTGCGACCACGAGTAGCCCCGTGGCCATGGCCTCGAGTAGGGCGATTCCGAATTCTTCTTTGAGGCTCCCGCACACGTAGATGCCTCTCGGCGCTGCGTAACCCGGCAGGCCGAATCGTGCCGCGGCGACCCACCGCGCGACGGTGTCGTTGGGCTGATGACCCGGCAAGAGCAGTCCGTGCGTAGCCCGTTCGTCACGGGGAACGATCGCGTCGATGAGGTCGAGTTGTTCCTGCTCGTCCGGCGAGGGAGCCACGAGGTCCCCGCCGACAATGAGGAGGTTCGCGCGCTCGGCGAGACCACTCGCCTTCCACGATTCGACGATCGTCGCCATTCCCTTGACCCTGTGCAGGCGGCCGACACTCACGATGAGCGGCAGGTCGCGGCGTTCCGCGGGCAGGCCGTCGAGCAGCTCCGCGAGCGCCTGCAGCGGGGCTGTGGTGGCGCGGCCGCTCGCTGCGGTTGACGCCTCCTCGACCGCGGCATCCACCACTCCAAGGTCGATGCCTTCGGCCACGATGCTGTGGCGCTCCGGATGCTGCGTGATGTCGATGCCGACGAGTTCGAGCATGTCGCGCTGCAATTCCGGACGGGGGAAGAGCACCGTTTGCGATGCGTTCGCCGCGAGACGCTGCACGAGTCGCGAGCGGAACCAGAAATGCTCGTGCTCGTCGACGTCACCGAAGTTTTCGCGGGTGAGTCGACCCGCGACACCCAGCGAGTTGATGACCGCGTGAGGATCTGGCGCGACCGTGAAGACGACGGGGATACCGAGCTCGCGCGCCACATCGACCGCAGCGAGACTCCCGACATCGGCCATCCGCAGGTGAATGACGTCGACACTCCCCGCAGCTTTGAGCATGCGACGGATGCCGCGGCGAGCCGTGACCCGCAGCGGCCACGCCGCAGCTGCCGATACGGGCTCGCTGAACAACGGAATACGCCCGAAGCCGTGACCGTGTGTCAGGGACGGGAGTGCGGCCGCGCTCTGCAGCGCCTCGTCGACGCTCCCCCGGGAAAGGGTGACGACACGGTCGATGGAGCCTGGCCCGGCGAGGAGCGCGTCGCCGAGTCGCACGAGCAGGGTCGCGATGCCGCCGTTGTCACCCTTGCCCGCCTGGTCGAGGCCGGCGTCGATGTCGGCGTTCAGGAAGAGCTGCGCGACGGTGAGTCCCGCACGATCCGTGCTCGGATTCCACGTCGACGAGATGTCGAGGAGCGCGAGTTGGGCCACGTGCGCGAGGTGATCGTCGCCCTTGGCGAGCACGGCGAGCGCATCGCTCACGCCGGCATGGCCGGGCCGCTGACCCAGCGCCGAGATGGCCGCAACCCGCACGATTTCGTGCTCGCCTCGATCCAACGCCGTTCTGAGGAGCACCCGACGCGCCAGTCCGCGACGCACGAGGCTGATGGTCTCGATGAGCCTCGCCCGCGGCTCGGGCTCGTGCACTCCGAGAAGGGCTCCCTCGAGCCCGACACCGATGAGGTTGGATGCCGTTGCGCTCCACTGCTCGAGGGTGCGCTGGGCGAGCATCCCCGAGAATCCGCCATCGATGACCATGGCGATGAGGCGGCCGACCGCATCGAACTTCGGTAGGCGGAACCCAATGACCCACGCTGCGTGTTCGCGGATGAAGGCGCGTTCGCTCGAGAGGAGTGACCCCAAGAGGTTCACGGCTTCGTCGTCGAAGATCTGGCCGAGCGCGTGCACCGAGGCAATGGCGGCGAGCTGGTCGTCACCGTTGAGCGTCTGCGCGAGGACGCGCAGAGTGCGTACACCCCCGTTGCGGCTTGCTTCGAACGCGAGATCGTCCGAAAGACGCAGGGCGTCGATGAGTCGTTCTGAATCGCGGATCGAATCGAGCGCAGTCTGAATCCCCACGACGATCTCCTTAGTGCTGAGCCGCGCGTGGTGCGATGCGGCAAGGTCATTATGGTTCACTCGACTGCGTGAATACAGGCTCTGGACAGACGGTGGCCATCGGCGATATCGGGGTCGTCGACGGCATGATGCACATTGGGGACGAGGCCATGTTCGAGGAGTTCCTCGACCAGGCCCGCGCCCGAGGCGCCGGCGACGTCGTGGCGATCTCGGCGAATCCTTCAGAGACCGCCGAGCGCTACGGCATCCGCTCGGTCCCCCGCCTCGGATTGTCGGGGTCCCGTGACGAGATGCTCGCGCGTGCCCAGCGCATCCTGGGCGGTGACCTGGGCACGGATGACCCGGCGAGAGCTACGGTCGACGCGATCTCCACCGCGCGCCGCGTTGTCGTCACGGGCGCTGGCAACCTCGCCTCGACGTGGCCCGTGCACATCATCGAGCGCTGGGCGATCGCGATCCTCGCCGAGCGCGCCGGAGTACCGTTCATCGTCACGGGCCAGACCCTCGGGCCGGAGCTGACCGCCGCGGATGCCGCACTCCTGAGCGAACTGCTCGACACGGCGGCGCTCGTCGGCGTGCGGGAAGCGGCCTCGTTCCGACTGGCCGACACCCTCGGTGTGCCCGAGGAGCTTCTCGCCCACAATCCCGACGATGCGAGCTTTCTTGCTCTCGACAGACCGACCGCCGACACCGACGCTGCGCCCCACTGCCTCGTTTCACTGTCAACACACGTGGGGAGCGCGAGCCGCGCAGATGTTCAGTCGGCCGTTGCCGCCCTCCTCGATTCGATCGCCAATTCTGGGCTCGAAATCGTGTTCCTCGCCCATTTCGGGCCCATCGCCGGCGAGCAGCGCCGCGGTGACGTGGTCATGCACGACGCGGTGCGCGAGCGGATGACGGCGCCGTCCAGAGTCGAACCGACGGGCAGCTCTACCGAGGCCGCGTGGCTTGCCCGCCGCGCCGCGCTCGTCGTGAGCAGTCGCTACCACCCCGCTGTTTTTGCTGCCGCCAGCGGTGTGCCGACCGTCGGCATCCCGGTCGACGAGTACACCACCGTCAAGCTCACGGGGGCGCTCGGCACATTCGGTCAATCGAGCCTCCTTCCGGTCGACTCTCTCCTGGCGGGGACGGGCACGGCGGTAGTCGAAGCGGCTCGTCGCCATGAGCCTGATCGAGCCACCCTCACCACCGCGAGGGCCCAGGCCGAGCGCTGGTGGGATCGAGTTTTTGCGACGGGTGCTTAGCTGCTGGGTCACCCCAAGTCAAGGGGTGCCGGGGAGGAAGATCGCTTAATAGGCTGTCTTGATGCAGAACTCTGAACCTGAGATTGCGGCGGGTTCACCACCGCTCGTCGAGGAGATGCCGGGGGCGCTCGTCGTCGGTGAAGACGAGGTCTACTCGATCTCAGGCGAGCACTCCGGCCCCGTCGAGGCATACGGAACCCTCACTGTCGAGGGAACTCTACGCGGCGCGCTCACCATTGGCAGCCTCGCACGCGTGATGGTGTCCGGCGACATCGAGGGGCCGGTCGACATCAAGGTCGCCGGCACACTCATGGTTCTGCCTCGCGGACGTATTGCTGGCACGATTACCAATCACGGATCTTTCATCAACCAGGGGTGGCGCTCCGGCCGAGTCGACGGCCGTCTGCCCGACGACCAAGAAGGCTCATTCGTAGCGGAACCACTCCCCGGCATCGAGCGATTCCCCACCCTTCCCGTCCGCTGACCGCTCCGAATACCATGAATCCCCGCGCCATTTCCGTGCGGACCTGAACGAAAGGCCGCCGTGAGCGACCGCCTGAGAGCTGCCGACGAGCAGCTCCGCCTCGAGCAGTGCTCTCGAGAACCCATCCGCACTCCCGGACGCATCCAGTCCCACGGGATGCTCTTCGTGGTGGACAACTCCACCCACGAGATCGTCGTCGCGAGCGAAAACGCGCGACGCTATCTCGGCACGCGACTCGACCACCCCCAGATCGTCGAAGCTCTGGATGCCGGCACCGTCGTTGATCCCGTGCGCGTGACCTTCGACGACGAGCAGTTCGATGCGATCATCCACCCCGGCGATACGACCTCAATCGTTGAACTCGAGCAGACGATCGTCGGCGTCGAGTACGCACGCACCTCCGTCGTCAGCGCTATTCAGCGACTGGCGTTCATCAACGATCCCGAGGAGCTGCGGAACACGGCCGCGGAGCTGATCCGCTCCATCACGGGATTCGATCGTGTGATGGTTTACCACTTCCACGACGACGGGCATGGCGAAGTGGTCGCGGAGTCGCGCGCGGACGACATGGCTCCGTACCTCGGGCTGCACTTCCCGGCATCCGACATCCCGTCTCAAGCTCGCCACCTGTATACGACCAAGCTGTCCCGGGCGATCGTGAGCACCGAGGATCCCGGGCTCGACCTTCTCGCCGATTCGATAGAACCGATGTCGATCGATCTCGGCGCGACCGAACTACGGATGGTGTCGCCCTACCACCTCGCCTACATGCGCAATATGGGGCAGGCGTCCACGGTGTCGTTCTCCAAGGTGAAAGACGGCGTCCTCATCGGCATGATCACGTGCGCCCATCGCACCCCGCGTCGCCTGCCGATCCTGCTGCGCCGCGCGCTCGAGGTTCTGGCCACACAGCTCGCGTTCCAGCTGGACTCCATGGAAAAGATTCGTGTGCTGCGCCATGAGGTCGAGGTGCGTGAGCGTCGCGCCGCACTGCTGTCGCCGCTGTTTGCGTCCGACGATGTCATGAGCGCCCTGCTCCGGGGATCGGCGACCGTACTCGACCTCGTACCGGCCGATGGGGTGGCCGTGCGCCACGGCGACAAGACCTACACCCTCGGCACGGTGCCGCCGGCGACCGCCATTCGCGCGGTGATGGATGCCGTGGGCGACAACCACCTCGCCTCTCACGTGCTCGGCCGCGTGCGGCCGGACCTCGCGGAACTCATCCCCGACTACCCCGGACTCATCGTTGTGCCACTCGGGTCCGGTGACTGCATCACCTTCTTCCGGCGGGCCATCACCCACGTTGTCGATTGGCTCGGTGACCCCGGACCCCAGAACCGCGCTGACGCCCTCTCCCCGCGATTGTCGTTCGAGGCATGGCGCGAGAGTGTGGCCGACTCGGGCGACCCGTGGGGTTCCGCCGTGCAGGAGGCAATCGATCTCGGAGAGGCACTCAAGGGCGCCATGGCTCGTCGTGCCGAGGCGCGGCTCGCTGAGCTCGCACTCCACGACGCACTCACCGGACTTCGCAACCGCCGTTTCCTCGCCGAGAACCTCGAGCGTGCACTCGTCGAACGCCAACAGGCCGACAGTGTTTCGTTGCTCTTCCTCGACCTCGACGGCTTCAAGTCGGTCAACGACAGCTATGGCCATGACGCGGGTGACGCCGTCATCGTCGAAGTCGCCAGGCGAATCGTCGCGAACTCCCGAACGGCGGATGCAGTTGCACGGCTTGGCGGCGACGAGTTCGTGATCGTGTGCGAACACACGACCCCGCAGGAAGCTCACCTCATCGCCGAGCGCATTGTTCGTGCCGTCGGCAAGCCCATCGACGCGAAGGGTGTAACAGTGACGGTAACCGCCTCGTGTGGCATCGTCACCGCCGATGATGCGTCATCCGGCGCGCGACTGCTCGAAGCGGCAGACGCCGCGATGTACCGCGCCAAGGCAGAAGGTCGCAACCGCGTCGCGACCTGAGGCGCTGAGGCTACTTGGTGGGCTCGCTCACAATGCGCAGGCCCGCCGGCGCATTCGCCGTGTCCATGAGGGCATCCAGCCACTCACGATTGATCTCCTGTGCGGCCTTGTCGAACTCGAACTGGACCGTACTCGAAGGGTTGAGCCAGATCGCGGAACGACCACCGCCATCCCCGTCGACGGAGAAAGCGAAACTCTCGTTGCGGCGAAGCTTCGCCAGAACGACCACCTCGACGTGGGCGAGAGTGCGGTCATCCAGTTCAAATACCACAGGTGGTGACCCGTAGAGAAGCTTGCCCACGAACATCCCCTTCTTCGACTGTTCTATCGTACCGTTGATACTGCACCCGCCCCAGGATCGAGGAGTCATCGTGACGATCATGCACCGACTGTCTATCGACGGAAGGGATTACTTCCTTCCGGACCCCGTTGACGAGTTGCGCGGCAAGATCCTCGAAGCGATCAAGTCCGGCGGCGGCTACGTCAACATCCCGCCGCTGCGCGGTGGGCCCGGTATCGACATCCTCTTCTCGCCGGGTATGCCCGTCGTGTGGACCCAGATCGAGGTCGGCGAACCGGAGAACGAGGCCGAGACGACACACGACGCGTCCAGCCCGCTCGACATCTGACGCGCGAGACGCGCACTTCGGTGATCAGCTGAAGTGCGCGTTGAACTCGTCAGGGGTCATCGGAGCCCCGATGAGGTAGCCCTGAGCGCGCTGACAGCCGAGCTCGATCGCATGGTTCATCTGGTCGGCGGTCTCGACACCCTCCGCGACGATGCGGATGCCGAGATCTGAAGCCTCGGCGAGCACGGGAATGAGCGTGCGACGCGCAGCGGAGCGATTGCCGCGGATGAGCGACTGATCGACCTTCAGCTCGGTCGCCGGCAGGTTGCGCAGCTGGTTGATCGACGCGTACCCCGTGCCGAAGTCATCCACCGACACCCCGACACCCAGGGCACGCACCTCGTGGAGGCACCGCACCGCGCGGGGGAGATCGATGATCGGCTCTGTCTCCGTGATCTCCATCGTGAGCAACGTCGGGTCCATGCCGAACTCGTCCAGTGTCTCAACGAGTTCACCCGCGAGTTCGGGGCCAAGCTCCGTTGGAGAGATATTGACCGAGAGCTCGAGACGCTTGCCGGCGGCGCTCCACCGTGTGAGTTGCTGCGCGGCATCCGTCAGCACCGTCCGGCCGACACGGCGAATGCTCCCGATCGACTCGGCGATGGGAATGAACTCATCCGGCGGAATCACCCCGTAGGTCGGGTGAATCCAGCGCACGAGAGCCTCGACGGCGACGATGTCACCGGAGGAGAGATCGATCTGAGGCTGGTAGTAGGTCACCAATTGACGCTGGTCTACAGCCGCGTCGAGTTCGGCCGCGAGGGCCTGGGGTGACAGAAACACCCACTAATGATGTGTCACCAAAAAGACTTCGGCAAACAGTAGCGCGAGGAATCTTTGAGGAATATACTCCGCCGCCCTGCCGTAGGATTGAGGGCGTGGGACTGCTGAAATACGACAAAATCACGGCATCATTCGACGACCGTGTACTCGCTCATCTTCAACCCGTCGTGTGGGGCAAGCTGCGGCGCGGCGAATCCTTCTCCTTCACCTGGAACGACAGTCTCAACGAGGGCTCCGGCCGCAAGTCGATCTGGCTGACCCAGGGCGTGCCGATCGTTTTCGAGTACTTCGGCAGCCGTGCACCCGTGTTGAACCCGCACTGGATTCAGGCGCTCACCAAGAGCGCGAACTCCCCCGGCGGCCTTGTTGTGGTTCCAGAGCCGACCGCCCCTCCCCGCGACTAGCTCGAATAGCACACGAGCGTCATGAACTGCAACCCCCGGACGATGGGGTCTACCCCGGGATAGTTTTGCGGCATCACCTCCGGGAAGGACTAGAGATGCCGCCTACTCTCTCCACCCTCCGCATTGAAGATGCGGGGCAGACCGTGGGCTTTATCGAGCGTGCAGGCGACATCTACGTCGCACTCCGAGGCGCCCGGTATTCGCGGGCCGTTGAGGTGGCCCAGACCCGCAGCTTCGAGCAGGCCCGAGGAGCTCTGCTGGGATCGGCCCAAGCATCATGACACTCCTCCACCCTGCAGCTGTCGGCTCTCCGGTCAACGTCTGGTTCGTCGACGAGGTCCCCGACCGCATCGTTCACGGCTCCGAGCGTTACCGCGTTGTGAGCCCGGCAGTCGAATCGGACAAGGGATGGATGTTCCGCGCGGTCACCGCCGACCGCAAAATCGTCCTCCTCCAGATCGCCCGCGAAGGCGTCGACCATTGGACTTTAGAGCGCATCACGGACACGTCGTGGCCGGAGCAGCGCGCAACAGCGTGATTCCCCTTATCGAGTGAAGGAGGAAGAACCCCCGTTCGGGAGCGGGGGTTCTTCCATGTCCGCGGACATGCCCGCGGAGGCGGCGTCTCGAAACCTGCGATTCCCCATACCCAGCTGGTTGAGGAGCCGCCGAAGGCGGCGTCTCGAAACCTGCGACCCCCCGTAACCCGCAGCGGTGGCTTCGATAACGCCGGCTACGCGCGGCTACTCAACCACCAAGCAACCCATACCCCGCTGGTTGAGGAGCCGCCAAAGGCGCGTCTCGTGGACCCTAGGGGATTTGACTCCCCACCGGGCCGCCAGAAAACCGCGCGGAACGAGTGAGTGCAAGACACGTCGAAGCGCGCGGTTTTCTGGACTGCGCGGCGGGGCCCCGGGGGTTCGAAGTGTCGCGAGGGTGCCCAAAACGCGAGAAACCCCGTCCAGTCGGACGGGGTTTCTCGCGTTTTGTGGACCCTAGGGGATTTGAACCCCTGACCTCCTCGATGCGAACGAGGCGCGCTACCAACTGCGCCAAGGGCCCGTGATGCGTTAGCTAGGTTATCAGGTTCCGCAGAGGGCGTGACGCGCTAGCCAGCGGCGCGACGGCGGGCCAGCACGGCGTCGATGTCCGGGGTGGCCGTCGGTGCGGCATCCACGATTCCCATCGCCGCGAAGCCGGTCGCGGCGGGCCGCACGGGCTCCTCTGCTGCGGGACGGATGCTCGGCACCTGCTCCGCGGCGCGAATGCTCTCCGCTGCCTCCTCCGCGGCTCTGCGCAGCGACGCCGCGAGGTCGGCCGAGGATTCCGCGGGCGCTGGAGCCTCGGTGCGCGACAGGTACAACGGCTTGGGTACCGCGACGGGAGTCCACTCCGCCTGCACCGTTTCGCGCACCTCGGCAGCGACGTGGTGGTCGACGAAGGGCGAACCGCGTCGCGCCTGGGCCGGCGCCGAGCGGCGGGCGCGGGATACCTCCGCGAGACGGCCGAGGAGAGCAAGGGAGACCACAACGGCGAGGCCCGCTCCCCCGACAACCAACCACCCCGAGGCCGCAGCAGCGCCCGTCATGATAGCGACGAGCTGGGCTACGCCCACACCCGCCGAGGCGAGCAGCACGACGGCAGCGAGGGCACGCGTGCGACGGAGCCGCTTGGCGGCGAGCTCGTGGGGCGCGGTTTCCTGTCGCGGCGCGACGGGGCGTCCGACGGCGACAGGGCCACGCGGGGCGCGACGAAGGGCCTGGGTTGGTGCCTCGGTCGTCTCGGCGAGGACACGAATCGTCTGCTGCAGCCGAACGGCATTGCGCTCGGTCGCAAGGTATTCGCGGCGCTTCATCCAGGTGGGCACGAGATAGACCAGCCACAGGCCGGCGGCGATGGCGAGCATAACGCCGCCGCCGAGACCAGTGAGTTCCATACAGGTACGGTACGAGCAGGTCGGTTCAGCGTCGGGGTGGCGCGCCGAGCATCCGGAGCGTCGGGCGCTCAGAGGGGTCGCGATGCCTTCGCGCGGTCCTCCATGGGGATCGTCGCAGCCGTGGCCGGGGCACGCCCGGTCTGCCAGCGACGCAGCACACCGGCGGGCACCTCCTCGACGGTGAGACCGAAGCAGAAGTGATCGCGCCAGTCGCCGTCGATGTGGATGTACCGCCGTCGCAGCCCCTCGTACCGGAAGCCGAGCTTCTCCACCACCCGTAGGCTCGGCGCATTCTCGGGCCTGATGCAGATCTCCATCCGGTGCAGTCCCATACCGAAGAAGCAGTGGTCGGTGGCAAGCGCGACGGCCGTCGGCGTCACGCCCTTGCCGGCGAACCGCTCCGACACCCAGTAGCCGATGGTCGCCGACGAGAGCGATCCGTAGGTGACGGATGACACGTTCAGCTGCCCGGCGAGCTGCCCGTCGTACTCGATCACAAACGGCAGCCCGTCACCTGCCCGCGCGTGCTGCAGGAGGTTTCGGATGCTCGCCCGCACGTCGAAGGTCATCGCGCCGTGCGGGTTTGTCGCCTCCCACTTGCGCAGCCAGCTGCGATTGTCTGCGAGCTCCCGTTCGAGGGTGCGGGCATCCCGAACGCGGATCGGACGGATGCTCGTGCGCCCGTCACGCAGGGTCGGGATGATCGCCACGCGCTAGTCCAGGGTGCTGGCGAACGACTGCAGCCACGGCCGCAGTTCGGGGCCGAGGTCGTCACGCTCGACGGCCAACTGCACGATCGCCTTGATGTAGTCGACGCGGTCACCCGTGTCGTAGCGACGGCCGCGGAAGACCACACCGTACACACCACCGGCGATGTTGTTGTTGGCGAGCTTCAGGAGGGCGTCGGTGAGCTGGATCTCGTTGCCCTTGCCGGGGGGCGTGCGCTCGAGCACTTCGAAGATTTCGGGCTGGAGCACGTAGCGTCCGATGATCGCGAGGTTCGACTTCGCGGTGCCCTGAACCGGCTTCTCCTCGAGGCCCATGATGCGCACGACGTCGTCGTCCTCGGTGGGCTCGACCGTGGCGATGCCGTACATGTGGGAGGACGCCGGGTCCACCTCCATGAGGGCGATGACGGTCGCACCGCGCGAAGCCTGAACCTCGAGCATCCGGGAGAGCAGTACGTCCCGTGCGTCAATGAGGTCGTCACCGAGCAGCACGGCAAAGGGCTCGTTGCCCACGTGCATGCGGGCACGGAGCACGGCATGGCCGAGACCGCGCGGGTCGCCCTGCCGCACGTAGTGCATGTCAGCGAGGTGGTTGGAGTACTCGACCTTCTTGAGGCGCTGGAAGTCGCCCTTCTGCTCGAGGGTGGCCTCGAGCTCGGTCATGCGGTCGAAATGGTTCTCGAGTGCGTTCTTATTGCGCCCCGTGATCATGAGTACGTCGTTGAGACCGGCCGAGACGGCCTCCTCGACGACGTACTGGATCGCCGGCTTGTCGACCACCGGAAGCATTTCCTTCGGCATGGCCTTTGTGGCGGGCAGAAAGCGGGTCCCCAGACCTGCTGCCGGAATGACGGCCTTAGTAATGCGATTCCCCATGAGGACAGGCTATCTACAATGGAGGGCATGACGGACGCGCCTGAGTCCCAGAAGCGCGCCCTGCGCGCGGAACTGCGTGAGCGGCGACGCATCCGCACGGCTTCGGAGCGTGAGCGGGAGGGCACGGCCCTGACCCAGCACCTCATCGATCTCACGAGTGACCTCGGTGCTCGGTCCATTGCCGCCTACCTTTCGCTGCCGGAGGAGCCGGGCACCCGCGACTTCGTCGAGTGGGCGTGCGAGAACGGCATCCGTGTGCTCATCCCCGTGTCCCGTGCCGACGGGTTGCTCGATTGGGCACCGTACGACGGCAGCGATGAGGACGAGGACCTTCTGGGGATGCCCACCCCGACGTCTGAGCTGCTCGGGCCCATCGCGATCAACTCGGTCGACCTCATCGTTGTGCCCGCGGCATCCGTGGACCGCACCGGCATGCGCCTCGGCTGGGGTCGAGGCTATTTCGACAAAACCCTCGGTTCGATGGAGAACTGCCCGCCCGTTTATGCTGTCATCTTCGACGACGAGCTTGTCGACTCCGTGCCTTCCGAACGGCACGATCAGCGAGTCGACGGGGTCGTGACGCCCTCCGGCATCGTCGCCTTCTAACCTCCGGGAGAGCCATGCCCACGTATTCGTACCGCTGCACGGAGTGCGGCACCGCGTTCGACATCCAGCAGTCGTTCACGGATGATTCGCTCACCGAGTGCCCCACATGCCACGGCGTGCTCCGCAAGGTGTTCTCCCCCGTCGGCGTGACCTTCAGCGGGTCCGGCTTCTACCGCACCGATAGCCGCTCCAGCGGTTCGACGACAACCCCTGCCGCCTCGAGCGGTGCATCCTCCAGTCCCGCGCCCGCCGCAGCGCCTGCGGCATCCGGTTCGAAGGAGTAACCATGCTCAAGGGTTTCAAGGAGTTCATCCTCCGCGGTAACGTCATCGACCTCGCCGTCGCGGTGGTCATCGGCGCTGCGTTCACAGGCATCGTGAACGCGATCGTGAACAGCGTCTTCAACCCCGCGATCGGTGCGCTGTTCGACGCGGAAAGTCTCGCCACCGCGCTCCCCGTTGTGCTGCCCACAACCTCGGGCGGCGAGGCGGTGCTGTATTTCGGCGCGGTGATTGCGGCGATCATCCAGTTCCTGCTGGTGGCCGTGGTTGTCTACTTCGCGCTCATCGTGCCCATCAACTACATCAAGCGCCGCGCCTTCGCGAAGAAGGACGAGAAGCCGTCCGAGGACGCACCGCCGCCCACGGAGCTCGAACTCCTCGCGGAGATCCGGGATCTTCTCGCGGCGGACAAGGGCGCCAATGCCGACACGGTTGCGGCATCGGAGACGCACGGCAAACACGCGGAGTAGTCGCTAGCGTCGCATCACCAGTGCGGAGGAACGTCGCGCTTGAGCCGTTCGTCGTTCTCGGTGTTGCCGTGACGGGGTGGCTCGGGCGTGGGGGCGGGGTCGGAGCCAGGCGGCGGCTCGGTTGTCACTCTGCGCGAACGCCGCTGCCGCGGAGGGCGCTCTGGTGATTCCGGCTCGTCAGGCACCGGGCGTGACCGACACGGGAGCCGTGACGGGGGCGGCAGAACCGCCGAGCATCGTGACGATGCGCTCGGCAACGCCATCCGGGTCGCTGAAAAGCTCGAACGAATGAACACGCAGGTAGTGCCAACCGAGTCGACGCAGGATCTCCGGGCGGAGGCGAAGTGACTCGCGCAGGCTCGACGAGAGGAGCGCGTCATCCGTGTCGATCGCGAGGCACATGCCGCCGCGAGCGGCCACGAGTCCGAGCTTGCCGCGGTGACCGAGCGCCACCCGAAGGCCGTGGAGCTCGAGTCTGCGTGCGAGGTCGACGAGCATGGGGTTGCTGTCATCCGGGATCGGTTCCTGGATTTGCCGCGCCGTGACTTCGTTCAGGATCTCGGCGAGGGCGACCGCGCCGTGTTTCATGCGACCGTCGTCGAGATCGGCGGGCTGGAACGAACTCACGATGGCCATGGAGCGCCGCGCGCGGGTCATCGCGACCGCGAGGAGTCGTTCGCCGCCGGGGAGACCCAGCGCGCCGAAGTCGCTCAGAACGCGACCGTGCGGTGTGCGTCCGAAGCCGATCGAGAAGATCACGCGGTCGCGGCTCTGGGCGACGGCCTGATCGATCGTGTAGACCGCAAAGGGCTCCGAACGGTCGCCGGTGATGTACTCGATGAGTTCGGGCCTGGTCGGGAGCGCCGCGAGCACGGCCTGCATGACCGCAACGGAGTGCTTCTCGCTCGCCGTGATCACCATGAGCGACTCGTGCGGCTTGCGTGCCGCGTGATCGAGCACGAGACCCACAACACGATCGACTTCGGCCTGCGGGCTCTCAACCGCACCGGAATCCGGGTCGGGCATGCCCTGGCCGTCTTCGACGTAGTCGAGGGCAATGCTGCCGTGCCCGAGGAAACTTCCAGCCCACGGGAGCGACTGAATGCGTCCGCCGTAGAAGCGACGGTTGACGAGTTCGGCGAGATCTTCGCCACCCGGGCGGTAACTGCGGGTGAGCGTGAGAGTCGGCAGCAACTCGGCGAGGGCCGCGAGAACGGATGCCCCGTGCGCTTCGTCGATGTCGTGCTCCGGTAGCGCAGCGGTCTCGCCAACGGAGATCTCGAACGGCGCCGGGGTCTGCGTCACGGCGTCGCCGAGGGCGACAACCTGCTTGGCACGGCGGAGTGCACCCAGGCTTTCGGCGACCGTGAGAGCACCGGCATCCACGATGAACACGGTGTCGAACGGAATGGTGTCGATGATCGACGGCACCTCGTACGGGGAGGCGAGCCACACGGGCGCGATGGGTCGAGACAGGTGGGGCGCGGTCGTCTGCAGCTCAAGCGAGCTCACGTCGGCGCGATGGAGGAGCTTTTTGAGCGCCGTCGCCTCGTCCGGCCAGTCGACGATGCCGATGCGCCAGGTCTCAGCCAACTGCCACGCGAGCACGTGAGCACTGCCGGCGGCGTGCGCCTCGTCCACGAGACGGAAATCCGCCTCGAGACGGTCGAGCATCGAGGTGTCGGCACCGAGCAGAGCGCGCTGGGTCTCGAGCAGGCTCTGGAGTGCCGACTTCCACCAGGAGAGTTCGAGTTCCAGCGCGACACGGTCCTCGGGAACGTGGCGGCGGGCGAGATCCTCGATGAGCGGGTCGAGGTCGAGGTCCCGGAGCGCGGCCATGAGCGCCGTGCGCTCCTGCAGGTTGTGGAGCACGTCCGATTCGGCAGCGAGCCCGTCGACGGTGCTGAGGAGTTCGACGATGGGGGTTTCCGCGAGCGGGCTGATGAGCCCGAGCGGACCCTCGAGGGCCGAGAGGTCCTGCACGACCTGGCTGTAGGCGGCCTGCACTTCGCCAAGACCGACGGGAACCTCGGGGATCGCGCCGACGGCGACGTAACGGTGCCACAGCACCCGCTGCTGCTGGATGCGGATGAGCGCACTGTGCAGGTCGCCGACGCGCACGCCCGGCCGCACGTATTCGAGTGCGAGCTTGCGGAGACGTCGGCGGTTGCCTCCGCTCATCTCCGGGCTGTCCTTCCGCGGCGACGTCGCTGCGATCAGTTCGGTGAGCGGACGGTCGAAGACCATGGGCAGGAACTTGTCGAGCGTTTCGCGCAGATCGACGAGGAGGCGCAAGTAGATGCCGAGTTCGGCCACCGTCTCGTACGGGCGCAGGTGGGTGCTCGCCACGAGTCGGTTTCCGCCCTCGATGAGGCGCGGGAGACTTTCGGAGTGGAGGCGCTTGGCGGTCTCGTGCGAGCGCAGGGCCTCGTCACCGTCGGCGAACTGGGCGCCGTACCAGGGCGAATCGCCGGGACCGTAGCGGAACTCGCCCAGCTCGGCGGCGGTCACCATAATCTCCGCGGCACGTGACCGTGCCGTCGACAGACGCTGGACCGCCTTGCGCGACAACCGGGCCGTCGTTGTGGGCGGGCTCGGCAGGAGGGCGAGTCGGCTCAGCTCTGCCACACAGTCGAGCATGGAGACGCCGAGTTCCGGATCCTCGTGCGATAACGCCGAGCGGTAGTCCAGCAGCACCTTCCGCAGACGCGTGAGGGCGTCATCGATCTCGGCGACGGCAGGCTGAGCGGCCTTCTCGTTGCGGGCGATCGAACGGATGAGGTCGCGACGCAGGGTGCGCGGCGAGACGGCGAGACCGCCGAGTCCGACATCACCGAAACGCTGAGCAATCGCCTGAAGGGATGCCCGGCGGGGGCTCACAACGAGCACACGCTTGTTTTTCGAGACGAGGGACCCGATGGCGTTGACGATCGTTTGGGTACCGCCCGTTCCGGGGAGCGTCTTCACGACGAGCGAGTTGCCGGCACCGATCTGGGCGACCACGTTCTCCTGCTCGGCATCCGCGTCGAGGAGAAGGGCATCCGTCTCGGGGGCGCGGTCGTCGGCGGAAGGCGAATCGACAGGAGCGTAGGCCTCGGTGAGGGTTTTGGCCGCCGACTCGTTGCCGGCGAGCGCATCGATGACGGGGTGGGCGAGGTCGCCGGCATCCGTCACGAGGTCGTGGGCAACCTCCGCGAACGTGGAGACGACCAGTCGCGGGCTGACCTGGAATCCGTCGACGTGGGTCATGAGGCCGCGCAGGCGGTCGATGATCGCGTTGGGCTTGAACGAGCCGTCGTTGTCGGAGAGGGCAGCGAAGGCTTCGGGATCGAGCACAACCTGGAACTGCTCGGCGAGCGCGCGAGCGAGCGCCGGGTTGAGCACAGCGCTGCCACGGAGCTTGACCTCGAAGTCACTGCCGTGGCGCCGAATCGCGAGCGGACGCAACAGGATGGGCGCGCGATAGCTGCGACCGACCCAGGTCCATTCGGCGATGCCGATACCGAGGTGCACGGAGTCGATTCCGCGAGCGGTTGCAAGGTCGAGGCTGCGAGCGGCGACGGCTGCCGCCGCCTGTCGAGCACCGCGTAGTGCTATCTCGTCGCGGATGAGGTTGGACAGGAGCGTCGTCTTACCGGTGATGAACTGGGCAAGACCACCGGGGTGGGTCGCGGAGAGTTCGATCCGCGACCGCGGTGAGTCGTCGAAGTGGAGGAGCGGGTTACGTCCGCCCACCGCTGCGAGCTCGTCACGCCAGCGGATCCACGCCGGTTCGGCCACATTGCCAAGCGCCAGCCGCGGGTCCCCGAGGCTCACGGCGTGGGGCAGGGTCGCCTTCATCCGGGCACGAGCTGACCGGTCGGTCTCTTCAGGCTCGACGAGTTCCGGGTCGACCCGGTAGTTCTCGGGAGTTTTATCGGCACGCCACACACTGCCACTGTAGGAGCGCACCCTGGGATTTCTGGGCAGATACTCCCGAGTTTCGCGAAGCCGCCGAACCGTAGAATGGCCGATCATGGACCTGCTCGCGGGCGCCTCCCTCGCCGTCGGCACTCTCGTTGTGCTCGTTGTGGCGCTCGGCATCGTCGGGTTTGTTGTCCTGTTCCGCCGCCGCGGCGATCGATCGGTCACCGGCGGTGGGCTCGCCGAACTGAACCGCACCGCCGGAACTCTCCTGGTTCGGCTCGACGACGACGTGCGGGATGCGGAAGCCGAAGTCGGTTTCGCGCTCGCGCAATTCGGCACCGAAAGTGCCCAGCCTTTTGTCGCGGCGCTCAACCGAGCGAGAGCCGACCTCGCGGAAGCGTTCAGACTCCGACAGGCCCTCGACGACGCGATACCGGACACGCCTCGCGAGCAACGCGAATGGACACTCCAGATCATCGCCCTGTGCGAGAGAGCCGAGCGCGAACTCGGCGAACAGGAGCGCACCTTCCGCCGCCGCCGGTCGGAGGAGGGAAGCGCTGCCAGCACCCTCGAGGGGATCCGCCGGAGCATCCGGGAGCAGCAGTCCCGACTGGGTGGAGCCCACGCGCTCGCCGACGAGGTACACACCCGATACGCGACACGAGCGGCAGCGGGCATCCGGCAACTCGTGGACAGGGCCGATTCCCTGCTCCGCGACGCGGAACACACGACGGATGCCGCGGCCGCCACGATCTCGCAGTCACGCGTGACGGCGGTTGCCCCCGACCTCGCCGAGGCCGCGCGTCAGGTGCGCGACGCCGCGGAACGCCTCGACGCCGTGGAGCGGCGTGCCGCGGAACTGGCCGAGGCCAGGGCGGCACTCGAGGAACGCCGGGCATCCGCCGCGGCAGACGTGGACGAGGCTCGGGCCGAAGTCGATCGCGCCCCCGAACCCGAGTCGGCACGCGCCATCCTGGAGGCGATCGACGCCGTGCTCGCCGTCGCGCCCTCCGACCCGGCGGACCCGGTCGATGACCTGGAGCGTCTCGGCGACGCGCTCGCCCGCCTCGATCTCGCGCTCGCCGCCTCCCGGAACGAGGCCGATCGTCGGGCACACGCTAGGGCGGCGTACGAGGGAACGCTCGTCTCCGCCCGCAGCCAGATTTCCGTGGCGCGCGAACTCGTCGCGAACGGCAGGGTGGGAGTCGACGCCCGCACGCGGCTCGCCGAAGCCGAGCGCCAGTTGGTGATCGCCCAGGCCGAAACCGACCCCGTGGAGGCACTCGACGCGATCCGCCGAGCGGTCACCCACGCCCGAGATGCCGACGCGCTCGCGCGGTACAACACGATGGGATGACATGAGCGACGCCCTTGCACGCCACACCGACTACGGACAGACGCCCCTCGTCGAATCCGATGTCAACCCCGACCCGTTTGTGCAGCTCATGAGATGGCTGCAGGATGCCGAGAGGGCCGGTGTCTACGAACCGAATGCGATGGTGCTGTCCACGATCGACCCGGACGGAACCCCGAGCAGCAGAACGGTGCTCCTCCGCGACGTGAGCGACGGGCACCTCGAGTTCTTCAGCAACTATGAGTCGGCGAAGGGCCGAGCCCTCGCCGCGCACCCCGAGGTGTCGATCGTGTTCCCCTGGTACACGATTCATCGGCAGGTGATCGTGCGGGGCTCTACGCGGAGGGCGAGCGCCGAAGCATCCGACGCTTACTTCGCGAGCCGCCCGCGCGGGTCTCAGGTCGCCTCCGCGGCGAGCGATCAGTCGCGGCCGATCGCGGACCGCGCGGCCCTCGAGTCCCGTGTGGCCGAGTTCGAGGAGCGTTACGCCGACGGCCCCGTGCCGCGACCGGAGCACTGGGGTGGTTACCTCGTGAGCCCGGCATCCTTCGAGTTCTGGCAGGGCAGGAGTTCCCGGATGCACGACCGCCTGCTCTTCACACGAGAGAACGAGGCCTGGACTCTCCGCCGCCTCCAACCCTGAGGTGCCCAGTTCGGCGGGTATTTCCTGCTCGAAACCCACCGAAGTGGGCACCTCACGGGATGGTGCGGGTCAGTACGCCGCCACACCGCCGGGGCGGGATGAGTTGCGCTTGCGCGTTTTGCGCGAACTTCGCGCGTAGGTGGTCGCACGCTGACTCGACAGCGCCAGGAGCAGCAGGATGTCGACGGCGACGGGTATGAGGCTCGTGTCGAGTGTGATCGCCGGGCCACCCGTCGCGACACTCAGCACTTCGAGACCGAGGGCGATCGCGTTCGCGGTCAACGCGACAACCCGGGCCCAGTTGCTGCCGAGATACACGAGCCACGCGAGGAACAGTTCGGCGAGGGCGAGGATGGCGAGAAACCAGAGCACACCGGCGAGAAGCGCCCCGGAGTAGAGGCCACTGGGATCGTACGAGCCAATGATTTCTGGCCACGCCGCAGAAATGGCGACGGCCATGATCACGGTGGACGCAGCACCCAGCACCATCAGGAGGGCTCCGACAACAATGGGCGCCGGTCGCTTCTGGCGGCTGTCTGTCGGCTCCTCACCCAGCGCGCCGGGTTCGGTGGCGATGGCCCGCAGATCGAGTACGGGAAGATCGCCGTCGGTGACGATGGAGTCCCCTCCCCCGTTGCGCGAGTGATAGCCGGTGGAGAAGTCCTCGATGACCTTTGTCGTGACGACGGGGGTGGCATCCGTCACCGTCGCCACGATGTGATCTCGTTCGTCATCGGTGCGCTCATCGATCTTGTGGGTGATTTGCAGTGTGAAGAGCGAGAAGCCAACGCTCTTGTCGTAGGTTCCGGCGGCGAGCCAGTCCGCCGGCTGACCGCCCGGGAGCTTCCAGCCGGGTGGGCAGCGCCAGAATCTCACGTGATGGCGCTTGCCCGGGGTGCCGTCGACTTCCTGCTGGTACGCGAAGTCCTGTTTTCGTCCGAACAGCAGCAGCGGGCTCACGGGTGCTTCGTCATAGCTGCGCCTGAGCACGGTGGACTTGACGATCGTGAGCCCTGTGGCAAAGGACAGGTCGTCGGCGAGGGTCCACCCAGCTCGGATCATGGCCTCGTGCACCTGGGGTTCCGAGCCGAGGAGTGCGAGGTTGATGGGGTCGCCGAGGAGTCCGTCGCTCGTTCGGGCTCGGCCAATGAAGTAGTCGGGAACGTAGATGCGCGTGAGGATGCGGTGGAGCCGCGGTAGCACGAGGTAGGCGAGCAGCACCCAATAGACGACGAGGAAGGCAATCTGCCACCATCCCAGGTCGAAGCTCTGCCGCAGCAGGAGGTAGGCGAGCCACACGGCCGCAACTCCCCCGAGCAGGAAGAAGACCCAATCGAGTGCACGATCGACCTCCGGCTTCGGAGCGAACTCCGGCACGGGCACCGTGGGGATGGGGCGACGTTTCACGACGGCCGGTGCTTTCCGACGAGTTCGCCGACATAGGAGACAACAACGGCGGATGCCGTACCGATGATCGCGATTCCACCCGCCATGAGCACCACGGCCCAGGTGCGCCCGAGCAAGGTCACGGGGTACATGTCGCCGTACCCCACCGTCGCGACGGTGACACACGCCCACCAGATGGCATCTCCGAAGTCGTGGATGGTGGCCCCGTCGGCTCCTCGCTCGGCGAGCAGCACGGCGAGCGCGATGAAGTAGACGAAGAAAATCGCGTACGCACCGAGGTACACAACGATGCGCGTGCGCACCTGGGTGCCGCTGCGCCCGCTCAGGTAGGGCACCTTCGCGAGGAGGTTGATGACGCGGAAACCGCGGAAGAGGGGAAAGGCCACCGAGAGGAGATCAACGACGTTCGCGCGCACGAAAGCCCACCGGTGACCACGGGGCGTGACGAATAGACGCACGAGGTAGTCACCGAGGAAGACGATCCACACCACCACGAGTTCCAGGACAACGATCGCCAGGAGGAGAGGTGGGAGGTCGGCGATGATCGCGTACACCGAATAGGTGATCACGAAGAGCCCGCCGAGCACGATGAGCGGGATCGTCGTGGCAGCCTCCCAGCGTTGCCGGAACGCGATCCTCTGCTCCGCGCGGTCCATGGCCCACAGCTTAGGGTGAGCGCGCTCGGGGGTCACGGGCCGCATTCGGGGTGCGTTGTGGTGGAGTAGACCCATGCACTTCTCGCGCTACGTTGCGATCGGCGACAGCTTCACCGAGGGCATGGGCGACGACCTGCCCGACGGCTCGCCGCGAGGCTGGGCCGATCTCGTGGCCCTCGGCCTCGCTCTGTCATCGTCGGAGCCGGTCTCGTACGCCAACCTCGCTATCCGGGGCCGCCTCCTCGCTCCCATCGTGACGGGCCAGATGGACGCCGCGATCGCCCTCGGCCCCGACCTCGTGAGTATCAACGGCGGCGGCAACGACATCATGCGGCCCTCGGTGTCGATACCGGGGATCGCGTCGCACCTGATCGACGCCGTGGACCGGGCCGTGGCATCCGGTGCCCACGTTGTTCTCGCGAGCGGCGCCAACCCGACCGACCACATCCCGCTCGGCGCCCGGATCGGTGCCCGCGGCGATGCCCTCGCCGAAGCCGTACTCGCCCACCTGCCAAAACAGAACGTGACGTGGGTCGATAACTGGGGTGACACGGAGCTTCGTGCGCTGCGCTACTGGTCGACCGATCGTCTGCACTTGAACACACTCGGGCACCGCCGTGTCGCGGCCAGGGTGCTCGCGGCCCTTGAAGTACCGGTGCCGGATTTCGGGCCGGAGCCCGATGAGCCGCGGCGCCCGCGCACCGCCGAATACTGGCGCGACTACGTTCTGCCGTGGATTGGTCGCAGACTCACCGGCAAGTCCTCGGGCGACGCTCGCGAGCCGAAGCGCCCCGAACTGTTGCCGTTGCCATGAGGATGCCCCGCCCGGACGAGTCCGGACGGGGCATGCTTCGCCGCGATTACGCCTTAATCGTGCTGCCCGGCTTCCATGGCGGATGCCCGCGAGCGACGAACCGCGATGACTGTCGCAGCTCCCGCGAGGAGGAGGATCGAGGCACCGATCGGGACACCCCACTGAATGCCGCTACCGGTACTCGCGAGATCCGCGTCAGGCCGCGTAGGTGGCGTGACCGCTGCCACCGGCGGGACCGTGAACTCACCCCACCCGAGGAGCGCTCCGCTTTCGTCGAGCGCCACGAGCGAATGCGCGCCCTCGAGGCCCGAGGGCAGTGAGAGTGTCACCGCAAGGGAGGACGGCATCGCCTCGGTGCCGAGCAGCTGGGGCTCGGAGTAGACGTAGAACGTGACGTCGTCTCCCTCACCGGCGGTCGGAACCTTGGCCGTAAGCGAGGCGCGCGTGACATTTGAGATCTCGAGGTTTTTGGTCTCGGGCGTGAGGGCGCTCGGGTCGACCGGAGCCGGGGTCCCCGGCTCCTCCGTTCCGGGCTCCTCCGGCTCCTCCGGCTCTTCGGGCTCGGTGCCGGGGGCGGCGGGAATCGTGAGGCACGCGGCATCCTTCCACTCGTCGACCGCTGATGTCTCTGCGCAACGGAAGAGCGACGGGTTGGTCACCTCGGGGGACTGCCACATCATGGATGCCTGCTCGTAGTCGTAGGCGAGCGCGAGCAGAGTCTGCTCGCTCCACGCCGTGCCGAGGAAGGCGGTGCCACCGGGACGCAGGTTGCCCGGCGTGTATCCGTTGGGAACCACCACGGTCGGATAGCCAGCACGTGCTCCCGTGCCCGTCGTCGCCGTGTTGGAGACGATGGCGACGATGTCGTTCGCTTCGAGCACAGAGTCGATCGCCGCTCGGGTCTCGGTGATTCCCTGGTCGCGGTTGGCCTCGTACGTTGCGAGTTGGGCTGGATCGTCCAAATTCACGAGAATGCCCTCGTCGAAGTAACGCTGACCAAACTTGATCGCCTCGGGATGCGCGAGGTTGTACTCGCGGATCTCGTCGAACGACTGGATCGGCGCGTCCGCGGGTAGGCGATCGAGGTAGGCGTTCATGTCGCGCTTGAACTCGGCCGTCAGGATGCCTGGAGCGCTCGTGCCACCGACGGTGACGGGCACGAGGGTCGCGCCCTGCGCGGCGAGCACGTCGAGGGACGCCGTGTAGAGCGGGTCCGTGTTCGCGATGTAACCCAGGCGTACCCCCTGAAGCGCCGACGTTGACAGCCCTGCCGTGAAGTCGGTGTCGGCGAGCGGATTGGCTGCGGTAGCCGGGTCCTCCGGGTCGATGGCGCTCATGGCCGTCAAGAGGGCGGCCGCGTCGTAAACGGTCTTGACCATCGGGCCGGCCGTGTCCTGCGACGAGGAGATCGGGATGACGCCGGTCCGGCTCACGAGCCCGACGGTCGGCTTGACCGCCGCGAGGGAGTTCGCCTTCGCCGGGCTGAGGATCGAGCCGGAGGTCTCCGTGCCGACTGTGAGCGTCGCGAGGCCCGTGGCTCCCGCCGACCCGGAACCGGAGCTCGAACCGCTGGGCGTTTGGCTCGCGTCGTAGGGGTTGAGCACCTGTCCACCGAGGGAGCTGTAGCCGGAGGGCATGCCGGACGTCAGGTAGTTAGCGAACTCGGAGAGGTTCGTTTTGCCGAGGATGATCGCGCCAGCAGCACGAAGTTCGGTGACAAGCGGGGCATCCGACGCCGGGTACGAGTTCGCGAGGGAGAGCGCGCCGGCAGTGGTGGGCATCCCGGCGACATCGATGTTGTCTTTGACCAGGATGGGAACACCGTGCAGCGGGCCGCGGAGGTTTCCGGCAGCGAGTTCGGCGTCGAGCGCAGCGGCCTCTTCGTACACCCTCGGGTTGATCGACCGAACCGAGTTGAGTGCCGGACCACCGATGCTGAGCGCTTCAATGCGCTCGAGGTACCCGGTCACGAGTTGAACCGACGTGAATTGCTTGGCGTCGAGGCCCGCGCGCACCTCGGGGACACCCGCCGTGGCTAGGTCGATGGTGGAAAGTGCATCGGACGGTACGGCGGTGGCAAGCGTAGGCGCGACGATGAGGGCGCCTCCGATTGCTCCGGCCGTGATGATGGCGCCGATTCGTCGACGCCATGGCTTCGAGCGGGCGGGCTCGGACATGGTGTTACCCCTGTTCTCGATGGTGGCTGTGGGAATGATTCAGGAAAGGAATCGCTCTCAGTGCACCAGGGAGGCGTTTCGGGGTAGTTCCCGGAGTATTACCTTTGTATTAACGGCATGAAAGTAACATTACCTTTCGATTGAAAGGTAGAGCGGCGTTCTCGCCTTTCGAACCCAGGTGTCAGGGGGCCGAATCATCCGTGCCTTCGAGTCGTGTGCTGTCGCCGATGACGCGCGCCAGTTCGAGATTCGTCTCGACTCTCTGGATACCGGGGATCTGCCAGACCTTGGCCAGAACGAGCGTCTGCAACCCGCGGTGGTCGGCGACTCTGAACCGGACGAGCACGTCCCATTGGCCGGTCACGATGTGCGCCGCCTCCAGTTCGGGCAGCTCCGAAATGGCGTCCATGATCGCTGCCAGGTCCGCGCCCGCCGTAATCGAAATGGCGAGGTGCGCGACGATCGGGAACCCAACCTCCGGCCATCCGATTCGTACCGTGTACCCCTGGATGACGCCCAGGCGCTCGAGCCGCGCGATCCTCTCCCCGATGGCCGGTGGGGATAAGGGGATCTCCCGGGCAAGAGCCCGATGGGACTTGCGACCATCGTGGCTCAACGCGACCAAGAGTTGGCGATCGATGTCGTCCAGCGCAGCGGCCGCCTGCGGAGCAGTCGCGAACGCGGCGATGCGTGACATGGGGTTCGCCGCGTCCATGGCGGATTCGGCGTCCATTGTCAACCTTTCGCGTGGACTAGCTGCTGGGCCGTTTTGACCGCATCATGACTGTATGCGCTTCGCCGAGTCGCCGCGATCATCCGTCGGAATCGAGTGGGAGCTTTATTGCGCCGACCCGTCGACGGGACTGCCGGTCGGGTCGGGGCCAGCGCTACTCGAACGCGCCAGGCGTCCCGACCTTCCCGCGCGGGCACTCCAGCGGGAGTTCATGACGAACACGGTCGAGATCACGAGCGAGCCCCGGATGCTCGTTGCCGATGCGGTCGCCGATCTGCGGGAGCGCGCAGCTCTCCTCATCGGGGCTGCAGACGAATTCGGTGTGCAACTCGGCACGGCGGGCACCCACCCACTGGCCCTGTGGCACGAGCAGGTCATCGACGACTCGGTCACACACTACGTCGAACTGCTCGAGCGCACTGCGTACGTCGGCAAACAGATGCTCATCTGGGGTGTTCACGTTCACGTGGGAGTCGAGCACGGCGATAAAGCACTTCCCCTCATCTCGCGGCTTCAGCAGTACATCCCGCTCTTCATCGCACTGAGCGCTTCCAGCCCCTACTGGCACGGGGAGAATACGGGCTACGCCTCGTACCGCACACTCGTCTTCGAGCAGCTCCCGCAGGCCGGCCCGTCACCCCACCTGTCGGAGTGGCACGAGTTCGAGACGCTTGTCGCCGCCATGCGGCTCGCCGGTGTCATCACCGAACCGAACGACCTCAAGTGGGACATCCGCCCCGCTCATCGCTACGGCACGATCGAGATCCGCGTGTGCGATTCGTTGACGCGATTGGACGAGATCGCCGCGATTGTCGCGCTCATCCAGTGCACGACCGAGTACCTGTCGCGCCAGCTCGACGCCGGGGTCGATTACACACCGCCGCCGAGCTGGCTCATGCGCGAGAACCGGTGGAGTGCGTCGCGTTTCGGCCTGGGCGCGATCCTGCTCTCGCCGGACGGTTTGGAGCTGCGGGCACTCACCGCCGAGCTCGACGACCTTCTGGGTGTGCTGGCCCCGATCGCGGAGGAACTCGGATGCTCCGACGAGCTGGCGGGCGTGGCATCCATCGTCCGCGACGGACCCGGTTACGTGCGCCAGCTCGCGGCCGGCGACGCCCTCGCGGCCGCGCGCCTCACGCTCGACGAGTTCCGTGCGAGCATCGAGGGGTAACCCGACGAGCAGAGGAGAGCACCCCGTGAGCGAGTTCATCGACGTCACCGTTCCGCCGAGCGGGCACACGTGTGTGGAGTGCGATGACACCGGCAGTTGGTGGGTGCATCTGCGCCGCTGCGCAGAGTGCGGCCACGTGGGGTGCTGCGACGACTCGTTGAATAGGCACGCCACGGCACACTGGCGGGAGACCGGCCACCGCATCATTCAGAGTTTCGAGCCCGGCGAGGACTGGTTCTGGGATTACGAGACCGAGGACTACGCTGAGGGCCCCGTGTTGGCGCCGCCGCACAGCTACTCGCCACCACAGACCGCGCCGGGCCCGGCGAGCCGCCTCCCGATCGACTGGCAGCGCCAGCTCGCCGCTAGACGGTAGTCGCCAGCCGGTAGACGCGCTCAGCAGTCCCGTGCAGAATGGCGTCGCGTTCACGTGCGCTCAGCGGTGACAGCATCTCGGTGATCGCCGCCCACGTACGTTCATAGCCGCCGGCGAGCACCGCGATGGGCCAATCGCCGCCGTACAGGAGACGCTCGGCACCAAAGGCCTCGAGGGCGTCGTCGACAAAGGGGCGCACGAGGTCGGTCGTCCAGGAGTCGAGTGGTCCCGTCGCGGCGTAAAGCCCGGAGAGCTTGGCCACCGAGCGGGGGTTGCGCGCCACCTCGGCGATGAGCATCCGCCACTCGTCGCGCTCCTCGGGCGTTCCGCCGATCGGCGGCTTTCCGAGGTGGTCGAGCACGATCGTGAGGTCAGGATGCTCGGAGCCGATCGTCACAACGTCCGCGATCGCGTGGCGTGTCGAGGTCGGGAAGTCGAGGGGTAACCCGCTCGCCGCAAGCACCGAGAGCCCCTCGCGCACCTCGGGCCTGTCGAGCCACTCCCGGGGATGCTCGTGGACGAGGTTTCGGATCCCCACGACCCGTGACCCGTCGAAGCTCGCGAGATCGGCGGTCAGCTGTTTCGCGTCGTCGATCGGACTCCACGCAACAACCCCCAGGATCTCCGGATGCTCGGCTGCGGCGTCGAGCATGACCTGGGTGTCCGCCGCCTCGTCTGAGGCCTGCACCAGCACGGCGCCCCCGATGCCGCGGTCGGCGAGGGTCGGGGCGATGTCGTCGAATGCGTAGTTGCGGTAGAGCGCTCCTGCATCCGGTCCGAGCCAGGGGTAGCTGGCGCGTGTGAGGTCCCACACGTGGACGTGGGCGTCGATGGTGCCCGTCACGTCAGCGGCCTCACATAGCCGGCATCCTCGAGCTCCGCCCATAGGGCGCCTGGCACGGGTGCCGCGTACCGCTCGAGTCCGCCCTCGGCCTGGGCGGCGTTGCGCGCGCCGAGCACGGCGCTCACGACCGCGGGGTGTCGGAGGGCGAACTGCACGGCAACGTCGGGGAGGGTCACCCCGTGGCGGTCGCACATGGCGGCGATCGCTCTGGCGCGGTCGACGACCTCCCGCGGCGCAGCGCGGTAATCGAAATAGGCGTCATCGGCGACAACGGGTTTGCTGAGCAACCCGGAGTTGTACACGCCGGCGGCGACGATACCGACGCCGCGTTCGAGCGCGAGCGGGAGGAGGTCATCCTGCGCCGACTGATCGAGAAGTGTGTAGCGCCCCGCGAGCATCATGAGGTCGACGTCGCAGCGCTCGATGAAGGCGGCGAGCATCGCCGATTGGTTCATGCCGGCACCGATCGCACGCACGACTCCCTGATCGCGCAGCTCCACGAGAGTGTCCATACCGGTTGTCGACGCGGCTTCCCAGTGGTTGTCGGGGTCGTGCAGATAGAGCACATCGATGCGATCGAGCCCGAGTCGTTCGAGGCTCTGCTCGACGGAGCGCAGGATGCCGTCGCGCGAGAAGTCCCACTCGCGCCGGTGCGCGGCGGGCACAACGAAGCCGTCGTCATCGAGGTTGTGCGCGTTCTCGGGTGTCGGCACGAGGGCCCGACCGACCTTGGTCGAGAGTACGTACTCGTCGCGGGGCCGCGAGCGCAGCGCAGCGCCGAGCCGCTTTTCGGCGAGTCCGAGTCCGTAGTGCGGTGCGGTGTCGAAGTAGCGGATGCCGCCGACCCACGCCGCGTCGACCGCGGCGGCCGTGTCCTCATCGCTTGTCTCGCGGTAGAGATTGCCGAACGGGGAGGTTCCGATTCCGATCTCCGTGAGTGCGGGCGCTTCGCCCAGGGTTCGAGTACGGATGGCACAACCTCCTTGTCGGGACTACAATTCATCGTACATCACACGAATTACGGAGCGATATGCGTACAGCGGCGTACACCGGCAACCATGCCATCGAGATTTCCGAAACCGAAGCATCCGCACCCGGCCACGGCGAGGTGCAGATCGCCGTCGCCTACACAGGACTGTGCGGCACCGACCTCCACATCCTGCACGGCAACATGGATGCGCGTGTGACCACCCCGTTGACCTTCGGACACGAAATGAGCGGCACCATCAGTGCGGTCGGCGATGGAGTCACCGAGTGGAAAACCGGCGATCACGTCACCGTGATGCCGCTCGAGTGGGACGGCACGTGCCCGGCCTGCATCGCGGGCAGCAGCCACATCTGCCAGAACCTCGTGTTCGTGGGAATCGACTCCCCCGGCTCTCTCCAGGAGCGCTGGAACGTCTCGGCCGACCTCCTCGTAGCGGTACCCGACGACCTCTCGCTCGAGAACGCGGCGCTCGCCGAGCCCGTGGCCGTCGCCGTCCACGACGTGCGGCGGTCGGAGCTGAAAGCTGGCGACCACGTCGTTGTTCTCGGCGGCGGACCCATCGGTGTGCTCATCGCCTCTGTCGCCCGCTCCGAGGGAGCCATCGTCGCCGTGAGCGAACCGGAGCCCCAGCGCCGCGAGCAGATCGCGCGACTCGGATTCGAGACGATCGACCCGCGCGAGGTTGACGCCGCCGAGTGGGTGACCGCCTGGACGGACGGCGCGGGCGCCGACGTCGTGTTCGAGGTATCGGGTGCGCCGGCGGCAGTGCTCGCCGCGACCGGGCTCGCCAAGGTCCGCGGAACCATCGTGGTTGTCGCCATTCACCCCACCCCGCGCGAGATCGACCTGCAGCGTGTGTTCTGGCGTGAGCTGCGCATCCTCGGTGCACGCGTGTACCAGCGCACCGACTTCGAGCGCGCCATCGAGCTGCTCCGCGACGGCACTATCCCCGTCGACGAGGTCATCAGCAAGATCGTTCCGCTCGATCAGATCTCCGACGGCGTCTCCGACCTGGAGAACGGCCGCGCGCTCAAGGTTCTCGTTGAGATCGGCGGTGCGGCATGACCGGCGCGTTCGACCTGAGCGGGCGCCTCGCCGTCGTCACCGGCGCGCGCCGCGGCATCGGCTATGCGATGGCGGATGCCCTCGCCGAAGCCGGTGCAGACATCATCGGTGTGAGCGCCTCCCTCACCGACGAGAGCGACATCGCCACCCAGGTGCGCTCGCGCGGGCGCAGCTTCGAGGCGATCTCGTGCGACTTCGCGGATGCCTCGGCCGTGGCATCCCTCGCAGAGTCCCTCGCCGCACGACCGATCGACATTCTCGTCAATAACGCAGGCACCATCCGTCGCGCGCCAGCAGCCGAGCACCCGCAGGAGTGGTGGGACGAGGTGCTGCAGGTTGACCTCACGAGCCCCTTCGTGCTCACCAAGGCGATCGGCGCCGGGATGCTCGAGCGCGGGTACGGCAAGGTCATCTTCACGGCGTCCCTGCTGTCGTTCCAGGGTGGCATCACGGTACCGGGTTACGCGGCCGCGAAGTCCGGCATCGCGGGGCTCACGAAGGCGCTCGCCAACGAATGGACGCAGCGCGGTGTCACCGTCAACGCCATCGCACCCGGGTACATCGCGACCGACAACACACAGGCACTGCAGGATGACCCCGACCGCTCGGAGGCGATCCTCTCCCGTATCCCCGCCGGGCGATGGGGTCGCGCGAGCGACCTCGCCGGGGCGACCGTGTTTCTCGCGGCGCCCGCATCCGACTACGTCTCGGGCATCACGCTCCCGGTCGACGGCGGCTGGTTGGGGCGATGAGTAGCCTCGGCGCTCTCGCGGGACACCGCATCGTGCCGGTGATCGTCATCGACGACGCGGGAGCGGCAGCAGACCTCGCCCACGCACTATCGGAGGGCGGGATCGGATGCGCCGAGGTGACGTTTCGCACGAACGCGGCAGCCGACGCGATCGCCGCCATGGCAGCCATCGAGGGTTTCACTGTCGGCGCCGGAACGGTGATCTCGAGCGAGCAACTGCACGCCGCTCGCGACGCGGGCGCAACGTTTGTGGTGAGCCCCGGGTTCGATGCGGGACTCGTCGATGAGACCCGGTCTCTCGGACTCGGCGTACTCCCCGGCGTCGCCACGGCGAGCGAGACGATGGCCGCCGTGAATGCCGGGTTCGACGCGGTCAAGTTCTTTCCGGCCGATCGCCTCGGCGGGCTCGCCACCATTCGCGCGCTCGCCGCGCCCTTCCCCGGTATCGGGTTCGTGCCGAGCGGCGGCGTGACGGCCGCCACCGCCCCCGAATACCTCGCAGACCCCGCGGTGCCCGCCGTCAGCGGGTCGTGGATGGCGTCGCGCGCTCACCTCGAGGCACGAGACTTCGCCACGATTGCCCGACTGAGTGCCGAAGCCACACGCGCGATCGGCGTTCGACCGTGAGCGGCGTCGTCACACTCGGCGAGACCATGGGTCTGCTCGTGGCCGAAAACCCGGGGCCGCGTCCCACCGGGTTCAGACTCGGCATGGGTGGGGCGGAAAGCAACCTCGCCATCGGACTCGCGCGACTCGGGGTCGAATCCACGTGGATCGGCAGACTCGGATCTGACAGCACCGGTGACCTCATCGCGCGAGAACTGCGCGCCGAAGGGGTCACGTCACGGATCACCGTCGACCCGGATGCCCCGACCGGGCTCATGATGAAGAGCTGGCCGGTCGCCGGCCGCACGAGAGTCGAATACCACCGCCGCGGCAGCGCCGGGAGCAGGCTCGAGCCGGACGACATCGACGAAGAGGTCGTCGGCCGGGCATCCGTCGTCCACGTCACGGGGATCACACCAGCACTCTCGGAGACGGCGGGTGCCGCGGTGGATCGCGCCATCGAAATCGCATCGGGAGCGGGCATCCCGGTCTCCCTCGACATCAACCACCGCGCGTCGCTGTGGCGTGACCGTGACGCCGGCGCGGTTTACCGCTCCCTCGCGGCGCGCTCCACCATCCTTTTCGCCGGCGACGATGAGGCGCGACTTCTCGTCGACGGCGATAGCCCGGAGCAGCTCGCGGTCGCGCTCAGCGGACTCGGGCCCACCCGGGTTCTCGTCAAGCTCGGGGCTGAGGGATGCGTCGCCCTCATCGATGGAGACCTTTTCCGTGTCCCGGCGGTACCCATCACACCGGCCGACACCGTGGGCGCGGGTGACGCCTTCGCGGCGGGGTACCTGGCCGAGTACGTCTCGGGGCTGAGCTCCGAGCAGGCGCTCGGCACCGCGGTGCTTGCTGGTGCGTTCGCGTGCCTCGGAGCTGGCGATTGGGAGAGTCTTCCGCATCGCCAGGACCTGGGTTTTCTGGACGGATCGGACCCCGTTCAACGCTAGGGATTGATCCTACGTGTGATGTATGCTGTTTAGACGCGACTGATCGTCGCGATATCGAGACCGTCAAGGGCGATGATGAAGATAACGGGATACCGCGCTCTGCGTACCTTCCACGACTGGGGTCGCCCCGTGGGCGACGTCAACGGCTTCGTGAGCTCCGGCATTACCGAGGTCCCCGTCGTTGTCCTCGAGACCGACGAAGGCATCACGGGTGTCGGCATGGGCTCCCACCAGGACATCGATCGCCTCTACCCCGCCCTCGACGGGCAGGATCCACGAGCCGTCTCCATGCTCTATGACCGGATGCTCGCGCGCGTCTTCAAAGCTGGCCACGCCGGCGCCACCTTCGGTGGACTCGGCACACTCGACATGGCGCTGTGGGACATCAAGGCCAAACTCGCGGGTGAACCCCTGTGGCGCCTGCTCGGCGGGGGTGACCGCTTCGTCGCCGGTTACGCCTCCGGGCTCGACATCGCCCTCGACGACGACCAGCTCGCCTCGTTCTACAAGACCATGGCCGAGCGCGGGTTCAGTTCGGGCAAACTCAAGGGCGGCCGCAACGTCGACGACGACAACCGTCGTCTCGGAATCATTTACGAGGAGTTGCGTCGCAACGCCGCGCACCCGGCCCTCATGCTCGACGCGAACGAATCGTGGAACCTCAAGCAGGCCGTCCGCCACATCGCGGCTGTCGAGGCCGTGCACGACCTCACGTGGATCGAAGAGCCGCTGCGTCGCTGGGATGCCGCGGGCCACGCGCGACTCACACGCTCGATCCGCGCCGCCGTCGCCACAGGCGAGAACCTCACGGGACTGGAGCAGTACACCCCGCTCTTCGACGCCGGAGCAGTCGATGTCGTACAGGCCGCGAGCGTGTGGGGCATCACGCACTTCCTTCGAGTCGCCTACGCCGCACACAGTCGTGACCTCCCGGTCAGCCCCGTCGGCCTCACCGCCAACCCGGCAGTAGCCCATGCCGCGGCCGTGATCCCCAACCATCTCTCGGCTGAAGTGCAAGACCTCGGATCGCCGCTCGGCATCACCATCGACGTCGAGTACTCCGACGGCGGCATCGTTCTCGGCGAAACCCCCGGCGTTGGCGTGACGATCGACGAGGATGAGATCGCGACCGCGGCCAAGACCGAGGCATCCTGGCTCATCAAGGAAGGCCCGCACGTGCGGCCGGATCGCGCGGGGCTGCAGCTCGTCGCCGAGCGCGCCGCGCTTCCGTTGGCCTGAAGCCTCTGACCTTTACACTGAAACCCATGAGTGAGCACGTCGCGAGTCCCGTCCCCCTGCGACGCTCCGTGCTCGGCGGCTCCGACCCGAGGACTCCCCCGGCACGATTAGGCGTCGCGGTAGTCGCCGACCTTGTCGCCGCGATCGTCACGGGTGAGCTCGAGCCCGGCGATGTACTGCCCCCCGAAAGTACCCTCAGCCAGCGATTCGGGGTGAGCCGCACCGTGATTCGCGAATCCGTCAAACGAGTCGAGGAGAAGGGTCTCGTGGTCGTCGCGCAGGGTCGCGGCACAACCGTCAACCCGCCGAGCGCGTGGAACGTGCTCGACCCCGTTGTGCTGTCCGCGCTCGTCGACCACGACGACACACTCGGTGTGCTTGACGAGCTCACGATCGTGCGCGCAAGCCTCGAAGCGTCGATGTCGGCCGAAGCCGCGCGACGCCTCAGCCCCGAGTCATCCGCCGACCTCCAGAACGCCTTCGACGAGACCGCGAAGCACCTCGGGGACTTCGACGCCTACAACGATGCGGATGCCGCGTTCCACTACCTGATCATGGAGCAGTCCGGAATCCGTCTCGCGGCGAACATCACGCGCATCCTGTTCGCCCGCGCGCGTGAGAGCGCCCGCTTCACCGGCAATCAGGGCCCGGAAGCGATGGACATCACTCTCGATGAGCACCGCAGGATTCTCGAGGCGATCCTCCAGGGTGATGCTGACGGTGCAGCCCAAGCGATGCAGGAGCACATTGCGAGCGCGTGGGCGCGACGTCGCCCGAAGGACGAGCCGAAGCGCTCCTAGCGCTGCCTGCCGCGCACGTCGGCCTAGTCGAGGTGCCAGACCTCGTCGAACTCCTGCCAGCGCACACCCTCGGGAGCGTCATCGTCGAACCCGTACTGACACGGGTCGGTGCGTGACCACCACTCGCGAGTGACGGGATCCTCCGCCATCTTGGCCTGATCGGCGTCGTAGTCCTCACCGATGTACTCGTAGTAGCCGAACAGCACATCACCGCGGACGAAGATCGTGAAGTTACGGATGCCACACTCGGTGATGGTGGCCTCGACCTGCGGCCAGACCGCGGAGTGCAATTCGAGGTACTCCTCGCGCTTCTCGGGTAGAACACGGCAAGCCATGCCGAAGCGACGAGTCATTCCTTTGTTCCTCCCGCAGTCATTCCCGAAACGAGGAAACGCTGCGAGAACAGGAATATCAGGAGAACCGGTGCAACGGCAAAAAGTGTTGCGAGAGCGAGGGTGGGAAGGTCGATCGTTGTCGACGACGCGTTGGTCGGATTGAACTGCGGCACGTTGGACAGCAGTTCGGCGATGCCGACCTGGATGGGCGCCCTGCGGCCCGGCACCATGACGTACGGCAAGAAGTAGTTGTTCCAGTTCTGCACGAAGCTGAAGAAGCCAACCAGGGCGATAACGGGCGTGGCGAGCGGCATCGCCACCTGCGCGAAAACCCGGAACTCCCCCGCGCCGTCAATACGTGCAGCGTTGAGCAGATCACGCGAGACCGTCGTCGAGAAGTAGATGTAGGTCAGGTACACCCCGAACGGGAAGAACGAGAACGGCAGAATCACCGAGAGCGGGGTTCCCACGAGTTTCACCGCGCTCAATTCGAGGAACACGGGCAGCACCAGTGCCGTGTTGGGGATCAACATCACGATGAGGGTGATGGCCAGCAGCGTACTGCGACCCTTGAACTCGGTAAGAGCTAGTGCATAGCCGGCCGGGATGCTGATCACGAGGGTGATGACGAGGGCAACAAGTGAGTAGAACGCCGCGTTGCCGAGCCACACCCAGATCAGACCGTTCTGGAAGCTCGTGAGACTCTCCCAGTTGGCGGCGAGTTGATCGAACCCGCCGAATGAGAACGGGTTGTCGAGGAGCAGCTGGCGCGCGTTTTTGGTCGGCGCGAGCAATAGCCACACGATGGGCGTGATGAAGAACAGGACGAAGCCGACAATGATGATGCCGGCAATGCCTCGGCCCGTCCACCGGAGGGCCGTCTTGGGGGCATTAGTCGCGCTCAAAGAGACCTCCACGGAACACAAAGAAGACCGACAGTCCGAGCGCGACAACAAGCAACACGAGGGAGATCGCAGCTGACCCGTTGAAGTCGTTCTGACGGAACGCGTAGAGGAACGCGAGTTGGTTGAGTGAGTAATCCTGGGGCACAACGCCGCGCGTGGCCTGCGACAGCACGCGCGGCTCAACGAAGAGTTGGGTTCCCGCGGCCAGCGACAGGATCGCCATGTACGAGATCCACTTACGAAGGAGCGGGATCTGGATGTACCAGGCCGTCGAGATCGGGCCAGATCCGTCGATACGGGCGGCCTCCATCACATCGGTGCTGATGTTGTTGAGGGCGCCGTACATGATGACGATCCATCCGCCCGCTCCGGTCCAAAACGCGATGATCGCGAGAACGATCGGCAGTGAGTCGAGTTGGACGGTCGTGACGAGGCTTTCGCTCCCGAGGGCCCTGAGAAGGAAGGACACGGGGCTCACCGTCGGGTCGAGCACAAACAGCCAGAGCATGACGCTCGCGGCCCCCGCGAGCGCGCCGGGGATGTAGAAGATGAAGCGCGATGCGTTGGAGAGCCAGCGGACGCGGATCGCATGAACGATGAGGGCGAGCAGAACAACGAAGAGCAGGAGCGCCACCAACCAGATGGCGACGTAGGCGGCGACGTGGGCCACCGCGGGAAGGAAGCGGTAGTCGGCAAAAACTCTCGCGAAGTTGTCGACACCGACAAAGGCGCCCTGCTTGGTGAACGCGAGGAAGACCGCGTACAACGCCGGGAGGATGCCGAAGAAGACGAGGAACAGCGTGTAACCACTCACGAAGAAGTACCCCGTGACGGCCTGGGCTCGGGTAGTGCTTCCGGCGCGGCCTCGGCGCACGCCGGCTGGCTGCCGCTCCGTGAGGGGAGCGGCAGCCAGCGGGGTGTTAGTACTCATCGAATCAGTTTCGGGTGGGGGTTCTCTTACTGAACGGTGTAACCGACGACGGTCGCTTCGTTCTCCATCTCGGTCTGCCAGGCGTCCGCGACATCCGCGATGGACTGACCTGCAGCGAGAGCCGGAACGACGATCTTCGAGTACGAGGTCTCAGCGCTGAAGTTGGGGAAGCCCCAGCCACTCCACACGCTCGAGGCAGCCGTGTTGATCGAGGTCTCGAAGTCTCCGGAGAAGAATCCGCTCGAGGCCTGGTCGGCGACCCACGTGTCGGCTGCCGACTGGTAGGCGGGAAGGCCACCCGTACCCGCAACCTCGGGGTCGCTCACGATGTACTCGAGGAAGGTCTTGACCGCTTCGAGGTTCTGCGAGTGGCTCGAGGCGAACCACGTTCCACCACCGACGTTGCCGGTGACCTTCTCGTCACCCTCCCAGTAGAGCGGCTCAGCGGTGCCCCACTGACCCTCGGCGGCGTTGACGCTGTCGGGGTTCTGGAACAGTGCACCCGCATACCAGGCAGGGCCGGGGATCGCGAGGAGGTTTGCCGACTTCGCAACGAACTCGGCACTGAACACACTGTCCTGGATGAGGCTGCCGTTGGCGACCATGGTGTCGAGCATCTCGGTGACGCGCACCGAGTTCGGCGCGTTCACGTCCGAGCTGAACGTGTTGCCGTCGACCTGGAAGATGGGCGCTGCGCCCGCCCAGTAGTAGACGTAGGGGCCGACGAAGCTGTCACCGACCGAACCGAGGAAGTAACCGGGGTGCTCGGTGGCAAGACGCTCGCCGAGTGCCTCGTACTCTTCCCACGTGGTGGGAACTTCGTAGCCGAACTCGTCCATGAGCTGCTGGTTGTACCAGAAGAGCACGGGGGCGAGGTCGTTGCGCAGACCCCACACGGTGTCGTCGACCGTTAGCGGGTCGAGAGCGCCGGATGTGAATCCATCGAGGAAGTCCTCATCGAAGTAGCCCTTGTTGAGGGGCGCCGCGAATGCCTGAACGCCGTTGGCCTCCTTGGACGCCCACGATGCATCGTTGTTCTGAGTCGAGAAGACGACATCCGGCCATCCCTCACCGGCCTGGTCGGCAAGCGCGATCTTGGTCTGGAAGGTCGCGGATCCGCTCGCGGAACCGTCGTCGATGACGAGGTCGACCTCGATGTCGGGGTGTGCGGCCTGGAAGGCCTCGACCGCGGGCTGACGCGTGGCGTCTGCCCAGATCGTGATGGGGCTGCCCTCTACCTGCTCGGCGATGGCAAAGCCGTAATCCTCGTTTACTTCACCCGTGCCGCCCGAGCACGCGGCGAGCATGCCGGCAACCGCTACAGCGGCGGTGGCAGCAAAGATGCGGCGGGATCGAGTGAACGGTCGGCGATGCTGTGATGACATGTCGCGTGCCTTTCTGGGTCGACGTCGTTGACGACTAGCGCGCCGGTATCGGCGTTATACGTAGTAGATCATACATGTGACGTATTCGCAATGGCGCGAAAAATCCGCGTCCTCATTGGTGGAGGTCTACTCCGGAGCGCCGTTGACGAGCCAGTTGATACCGAATCGGTCGACAAACATCCCGAACCGGTCGCCCCAGGGTGCGACCTCGAACGGCACGATGATCGTTCCGCCTGCGGTCAAGCCGTCCCAGTACCGCTGCAATTCGGTGTTGTCATCGCCGTGAAGCGAGACCGAGACGTTGTCACCGGGAGTCAAGCCCATCGAGTTCGGGACATCGGCTCCCTGGAGGATGAGGCCCGTTGGGGTTTCGAGTTGGGCGTGCATAACCTTGTCGGCCTCAGCGGGGTCATCCGCCATCTGAAACTCACCGAGGGTCATCACAGACAGCTCGCCGCCGAGCACGGACTGGTAGAACCCCATCGCTTCTCGCGCAGAGTCCCGAAAATTCAGGTACGGGTTCAGATGAATGGCCACGCTAACTCCTTCGTCAGGTCGGTCACTCCAGGATGCCACGGGGACATCGTCGCGCGGCACTGTGTTAGTCGAACATCCCCTGGCTTGCCAGCACACCCTCGATCTCGATGATGATCGCCACACGTTCGGGGTTTGGGCGGGGCTGCCGGTAGCGGCCCGCGTACAGCTCGACTGCCTCGGCGACGGATGCAGCATCCCTCGCCACGCGTGCCGTTCCCGTGATGGTGATCCACCGGCCGCCCTCGACCTGGCAGATCGTCACGTGCGGATCCCGTTCGATGTTGCGTACCTTCTGCGAGCCCCCGCCCGAGATGATGCGGGCCACGCCGTCGCGCAACGTGAAGCCGACCGGTACGACGTGAATCGAGCCGTCTTTCGCGACGGTGGAGAGTGTTGCCAAGTGGTAATCGCTGAGAAACTGTCGGGCTTCGTCGGTCAGATGGACGGTAGTGAAGTCGCGCACACCCCAGCATCCCACGCCCACCCGCCTCCCAGGTCAACGATGTATCGTTACGTATCGCTAGGTATCGCCGGATGCCGCGACGGGAAAGGACACGCCATGCGCACCACACCCCCCACCGGCTTCGATCTCTGGGAGAGCCTCGACGGCCTCCGCGAAGCCTTCGCCCCCAAGGTCGCCGCACGAATGGGGCGCGGAGACATCCGCACCGCCATCCTCGTTGCCCTCCTCGAACAGCCCATGCACGGGTACCAAATCATCCAGGCCATCGAAGCGCGCACCAACGGCGCGTGGAAGCCAAGCCCCGGATCCATCTACCCCACGCTGCAGCTCCTCGCCGACGAAGGACTCGTCACCGCCGAGCAACAGGGCGAACGCAAGGTGTACTCGCTCACCGAAAGCGGCCGCGCCGTCGCCGACGAATCGGCGGAAGGCCCCCTCCCCTGGGCGCCGCGCCGGTCGCGCGAATGGGAAGCGAAGACGGAACTCCCCAAGGCGGGCGCCAAGCTCGCACAGGCCGCAGCGCAAGTCGCCCAGTCCGGAACACGCGACCAGCAGGACCGCGCCGTCGCCGTCATCGACGAAGCACGGCGCAAGATCTACACGATCCTCGCCGAGGACTGAGGGGATGCCGAGCAGCGGCACAACTGAGCCGCCTGCCCTCCAACAACATCGCGCGCGCTACCGGCGCATCATGCGCTTCGCGACGCGTGTGCTCGTGCAAGCGTGGTGGTTCGAACTCGTGCTCCCGCGTTTCGGTCTCGCGCGTTTCGCCGCGCGGGGGCGAATCCCCCGCCTGCAGAAGGTCGCGCGACGCTTTCACGGTCTCGCCATCGAACTCGGCGGGCTGATGATCAAGGTCGGACAGTTCATGTCGTCGCGCCTCGACGTGCTCCCACCCGAGATCACTCGCGAGCTCGAGGGACTCCAAGACGAAGTCGCGCCCGAAGCGTTCGAGAGGATTCGTGCGCAGGCGGAAGCGGAGTTGGGGCTGTCACTCTCGGACGCGTTCGCCTCGTTCGACCCGGTGGCCATCGCCGCGGCATCCCTCGGCCAGGCCCACCGCGCGACACTGTCGGAGGGCCTCGCCGCCGATCTCGGTTTCACGGACGTTGTGGTCAAAGTCCAACGCCCCGGCATCGAATCGATCGTCGAGGTCGACCTCGCGGCCCTTCGGCGAGTGTCGCGGTGGCTCGCGCGTGTGCGCATCGTGTCATCGCGTGTCGATGCGCCAGCGCTGGTCGAGGAGTTCGCCGCGACGAGCCTCGAAGAGATCGACTACCTGCACGAGGGCGCAAACGCCGAGCGTTTCGAGGCCGACTTCGCTGGGGATGCGCGAGTTGCCGCGCCGACGGTCGTGTGGGAGCGCACCACTCTGCGTGTTCTCACGCTCTCGGATGTCACGGCCATCAAGATCAGCGATGTCGCGGGCCTCACCGCCGCCGGCATCAACCCCGCGGAGGTAGCTCAGGAGCTCGCACGCGCGACGTTCCAGCAGATCTTCGTCGCGGGCTTCTTCCACGCCGACCCGCACCCCGGCAACATTTTCGTCACCCCGGGGGCTACCGGCGAGCCCGGCGATTGGCGTCTCACCTACATCGACTTCGGGATGATGGGCGAGATCACCGACACCCTCCGCGCTGGGCTGCGTGACTTCATCCTCGCCGTCGTCGCCCGGGACTCGCGCGCCCTCGTCGCCTCGCTCGAACGACTCGAAGTGCTCCTGCCGTCGACGGAGACGGACGAACTGGAGCGGGCCATGTCCGCCCTGTTCGACAGGTTCGGCGGCATGGGGGTAGCGGAGCTCCAACGGGTGGACCCCCGAGAACTCGAGGTCTTCGCGGCACGATTCGGGGAAACCATCCGTTCACTGCCGTTCCAACTGCCCGAGAACTTTCTCCTGCTCATCCGCACGATCTCGCTCATCTCCGGTGTCACGAGCGCACTCAACCGCGATTTCAACATGTGGGACGCCGTCGAACCCTTCGCGCGCACCGTGTTGAACCCCGGCACGGGCGCGTTGCGGGAGTTCGGTCAGCAAGCCGTGTCGTTCGCCTCAACACTCGCGCGGCTCCCCCGCCGCGTTGACGAACTGGCGGCGAGAGTCGAACGCGGACAAGTCGCCGTGCGCACCCCGGAACTGGACCGACGGATGCGCCTCCTCCAGCGCGCCGTCAGTCGGGTCGCTTCCGCCGTCGTCTTCTCGGCGCTGCTCATCGCGGGGGTGCTCCTGCGCCCGACGGACGAGGTGCTCGGCTGGGTGCTCATGGGCGCCTCGGTGGTGCCGCTCCTCCACGTTGTGCTGGGTGGTCGCGGGCGGTAGCGCCCCCGATCGCCAGCCCGACCACGCTGGCCTGGGCATCCCTGCTATCCAAACGTTGCGGAGGATGACACGCCCTGCAGTGGCCCGCTGCATGCCCGCTCTCGGCGCGCCATCCTCCGCAACGTTGTCGATCGGCAGGCACTCGCGTCCTAGACGGATGTCGGCTCCCTGGGGTAGACCTTTCAGGTGACCCCCATTTGGGGTTCACATCCTGTTCACGAAGTGGAAACGGCGCGTGCGCATCACCGACCTAGCGTGAAAGGTCAGGGGGATTCGCGCGGTGTCGCGCACGTCTGCCCCGTGGCAACAGCCGGTCGATCACACGAGGAGCGAAACATGTCACCCAGTCGATCCATCAGAACCAGAGCCTGGTGCGTGGGGGTGATCGGGGCGGCCCTCATCGCCGCGCCCCTCGCTGCCGCGCCAGCGCACGCCGCTGAGACCGCGGTGTTCATCAACGAATTCCACTACGACAACGACGGAGCCGATGTCGGCGAAGCGATCGAAGTCGCGGCGGCACCCGGTACCGACCTCACGGGGTGGAGCATCGTGCTGTACAACGGAAGCAACGGAGCCTCCTACGGCACGCTCCCCCTGAGCGGAACCGTCGGCGCGACCGCGACGGTCGTTGTGCCGGCCCCCGGAATGCAGAACGGCTCGCCGGACGGCCTGGCGCTGGTCAACGGAACCACCGTGGTCGAGTTCCTCTCCTACGAGGGAGTCATGACCGCGACCAACGGCCCGGCATCCGGAATGACGAGCGTTGACGTAGGGGTCTCGCAGCCGTCCAACGCGCCCGTCGGCTCATCGCTGCAGCGCATCGGAACGGGGGATGTCGCATCCGCCTTCACGTGGACGGGCCCGGCCACCAGCAGCTTTGGCACCATCAACAGCGGCCAGACCTTCGCGGGCATTTCCGGTCCGGAGATCGAGGAGCCCGGCCCCGCAGTCGAAGCCACCATCGCGGAGATCCAGGGGACCGGCAGCGAAAGCCCCTTCCACGGTGACCTCGTCATCACGACGGGTATCGTCACCGCAGCCTACCCGACGGGTGGGTACAGCGGGTACTTCATCCAGACCCAGGGCACGGGAACGATCGGCGAGGGCCACGCGGCATCCGACGCCGTCTTCGTCTACTCGCCGTCGACAGTCGGCTCCGTCTCGATCGGCGACCTCGTCGAGGTCACGGGAGAGGTCGACGAGTTCAACGGACTCACCGAGGTGATCGTCGAAAGCGCCGACGACCTCACGATCGTCGATGACAACCCCGCGACCGGTGTGACGCCGGCGGCGATCGCGATCCCCGGGACCGTCGAAGGGCGCGAAGCCCTTGAAGGAATGCTTCTCGCACCGCAGGGCGACTTCACCGTCTCGAACAACTACACGACCAACCAGTACGCAGACATCGGTCTCGCGGTGGGCACGGCCCCCCTCATCCAGCCGACGGAGATCGCTCGCCCCGGCACCGCGGAGTACGCGGCTGTGGTCGCCGACAACGCGGCCCGGGCGATCACACTCGACGACGGCGCCAGCATCGACTTCCTCATCGGAGACGCCCGTAACACGCCGCTCCCCTACCTCACGACCGACGTCATCTCCGTCGGGGCACCGGTGACGTTTACGTCGCCGATGATCTTCGACTTCCGCAACAACACCTGGAAGCTGCAGCCCACGACGCAACTCACCGTCGAGAACGCAGCGACCGTGCAGACGGCGGAATTCGGTGAGATTCGAGTCGACGAGCCCGAGGATGTCGGGGGCGATGTGAGCCTCGCAAGTTTCAACGTGCTCAACTACTTCACCACCACCGGCGACGAGCTCACGGGCTGCATCTACTACCGGGATCGCAACGACAATCCCATCTCGGTTGACGAAGGATGCGACGCGCGCGGAGCCGCGAACGACGAGAACCTTGCGCGACAGCAGGTGAAGATCGTCGCCGCCATCAACGCGCTCGACGCGGACGTGGTCTCCCTCGCGGAAATCGAGAACTCGGCGGCGTTCGACACCAATCGCGACGAGGCCCTCAGCCACCTCGTGGATGCCCTCAACGCCGACCTCGACGGCGAGGTGTGGGACTTCGTTCCCTCGCCCGCCGCGGTGCCCGCCGACGAGGACGTGATCAGGAGTGCGTTCATCTACCGCAGTGCGGCGATCGCGCCGATCGGTGAGTCGAGCATCCTGCTGAACTCCCCTGCCTTCGGCAACGCACGCGAACCCCTCGCGCAAGCGTTCCGCCCGGTGGGCGGCGACGAGTCGACGACGTTCGTCGCCATCGCCAACCACTTCAAGTCGAAGAGCAGCGGAAGCGGACCGGATGCCGACCAGAACGACGGGCAGGGTGCATCCAATGCGTCCCGCGTCGCACAGGCACAAGCACTCGTAACATTCGCCGACCAGCAGGCCGCCGCGGCAGCAACCGACATGGTGTTCCTCACGGGTGACTTCAACGCGTACACACAGGAGGACCCCATGAAGGTCTTCTACGACGCCGGATACACCGACCTCGGTTCGACCACGGGCGAGTACACGTATGCGTTCCAGGGCCGGGTCGGCTCGCTCGACCACATCATCGCCTCGCCGGCAGCGGCGGCCGCGGTGACGGGTGTCGACATCTGGAACATCAACGCGGGTGAGCCGGTGGCCCTCGAGTACAGCCGTTACAACTACAACGCGACGCTGTTCTACGACGAGTCGGTGTTCCGCTCGAGCGACCACGACCCCGTGATTGTCGGCCTGGATCTCACGAGCGACACCGGGATCACCGTCGACCGCGTTGCCGGCGCCAACCGCTACGAGGTCGCGAGCAACATCTCGCAGGCCGCCTACCCGGAGACGGCGCCGGTCGTCTACGTCGCGAGCGGCGAGAACTACCCGGATGCTCTCTCCGCTGGCCCCGCGGCCGCGGCCGAGGGCGGCCCGCTCCTCCTCGTGCGCCCGAACGAACTGCCGACCGTGATCGCGAGCGAGATCGCACGGCTCCAGCCGTCGAAGATCGTTGTCGTCGGCGGGACCGCTTCGGTGAGTGAGGGTGTGTTCAACGACCTCGCGGCGCTCGCGGACGAAACGGTGCGCATCGCCGGAGCCAATCGCTACGAGGTGTCGCGCGCGGTCGCCGAGTACGCGTTCGGTGCAGCCGACGTGCCGCTCGTGTACGTGGCGACGGGCGAGAAGTTCCCGGATGCTCTGGCTGCGGGTGGAGCCGCCGGTTCCCAGGGCGCGCCCGTCGTGCTGGTGCGAGGTTCGGCAACGGACCTCGACGCTGACACGGCGACGCTGCTGGCGGACCTCGGCACCAGCGACACACGCGTGCTTGGAGGCGAGGCATCCGTGACACCCGGCGTCTTCGAGGATGTCGCGGCCCTGACCACCGCGGTGCGCCTCGGCGGTGTCGACCGCTACGAGGCGGCGCGCTCGGTCAACGCTGATGCATTCGACGCGGCCGACCGTGCCTTCGTGGCGACGGGCGCGAACTTCCCGGATGCTCTCGCGGGCTCTGCGTGGGCGGCCTCGGCTGGCGCCCCGCTGTTCTTGGCGCCGGGCACGTGTGTGACCGCGGGTGTGTTGGCCGACTTCGAGTCGCTTGGGGTTGACCACGTGACACTCCTCGGTGGCGAGGCATCCCTCTACCCGGACGTGTTCGCACTCACGCCGTGCACCGGTAGATAAGAGGTGACACGAGGGGGCGGCGGGCGCGAGCCTGTCGCCCCCTTCGTGTTGCGGCTACCCTCGAGGCATGCACCGGATCTTCGGGATGCCCGTCGCAAGCGTCTACCCCCTCTACGTGCAGAAGCTCGAGCGCAAGGGCAGGACCCAGGCCGAACTCGACGAGGTCATCCGCTGGCTGACCGGCTTCACCGATGCCGAGATCGCCGGGCACCTCGCAGCTCAGACGACATTCCAGGACTTCTTTGCGGCGGCCCACCTCAACCCGCACGCCGACCTCATCACGGGTGTGATCTGCGGCGTGCGCGTCGAACACATCGAGGACCCCCTCATGCAGAAGATCCGCTACCTCGACAAACTCGTCGACGAGCTCTACAAGGGCAAACCCATGGAGAAAGTGCTCCGGATGCCCGTGGGCGCGTAGCGCGCTGCCCCTGCTGCAGCGAGTGCTGCCAAACGGTCGCTAAAACGACCCGCAGAGCAGCCATATGGCATCACTCGGCGTGACATGAAGTCGACTGCGCATTGATGTGACGCGCCTGGGTGACTCCGCGAAGCTCTTCAATGTGCGTGCACCAGGGAGGCACTGCTGTCGGTGGGAGTTGACCGGCCACGAACCTGCGTGCGGCGTGGCTGGCGGCCTCTTCAGATGATGAAATCCCTGTGAGAACCACAGAACCGCGCAACCGACGCATGTCAGTCGCGCGTGTACTCGGCCACAACCTCATCATCCGGGTCGCCGACGTAGAAGCTAATCGAGTCGCGAATCCTGTTCAGCCAGCCCTGCCGCGAACCATTAAACGAATCCGGATCATCAATATCGAATCTAATCTCCGAGGCACTATTGACGAGGTCGATAGTGCCAGTGATGTCGGCGATCTCATTTGAGCCGATTCCGTCGCTCCATGAAGAGTTCTCGCGAGCGTGACCGAAGGGAAAAAACTCCTGCGGGGCATTCTCTAGTGTGAACGAGTTGTCACGTGAAATCGACAGTTCGGATGTGTGCCCGGTGGGAGCCACGTAAGTCCAAGTGCCTACTACCTCTTGCAGTTCAATCTCGCGAGAATCAAGGAACGAGCAGGCCGTCAGGGTCGATATTAGAACGGCGATCGCGAGGATCCCGCCGAGGCGAGTATGGCCTTGATGCATCATGCCCCGATCCAATGGGAAATACCGCACGAGATTCAACTTAGTGCGCACGAAATGCGCGATGGTCCAGGAGCCTACGCCCGCCGGGGATCGCGCGGCAGAGGCATATCAGCGACGATCTCTCGAGTCAGCGGAGAAGGTGCTGCGCTGCCTCTCGCAAAGGCGACGCCTTACGTCGTGCCCCTGGAGGGACTCGACGCCCCACCGGCACGGCCGCCACGTCGCGGTAAGCCGCAAGTGCAAGTGACTGCGAAGCGCGACCCGTCGGAACCGGCGGGGCGGGGACCCCCGGCATCCGAGGGGCCACCCACCGGCACGATGTGAAAAGCCGCCCGCAGGCGGCTTCTCACATTCGTGCCCCTGGAGGGACTCGAACCCCCAACCCTTTCCTTAGGACGGTCACGATCGCGAAACAAGAGATTGCAATCCATCGCAGTCTCTAGGCCGAGATCCGCGGGAATACGGGATTGTTGGACAGTTTTGGTCGCGCGGATTGCAAGCGATTGAAGGGGATTGCCACGGCTGTTGCCCCACGTTTGCCCCACGTTCTGCCCCACGCCGGAGATACGAGGATGTCGCCTCAACGGAGCAGCGCTGGTCTTCGAGTGGCACGCAGAAAGCCGGTTCCGCTAATCCGGACTCGTCTGCGGATAGAGTTTGGGGAATTCCCGAAGGAGATTCAGTGGCGAACGACACCGACTTCAACCATGACCAACTCGGTCACATCCTCGGGGACCAGTTGCTCGAGGTTCCACGCTTCCAGCGCGCGTACTCGTGGAAGCAGGAGAATGTCGAGGAATATTTGGCCGATCTAAAGGCCGCGAGGTCGCGTGGCGACGCGTACTTCATGGGGACTGCCGTCTTTGCTAAGCCTGCGGATCCGAAGGATCGATTACAAGTTGTCGACGGCCAGCAGCGCCTTGCAACTACAGCGGTGTTCTTCATGGCCATCCGCGATCTCCTCGCTGAGTACGGATTGGCGAAACAAGCAGAGGAGACCGAAAAACAATATCTGCGGGGATACGCGCTTTCGGCACAGGCGGAAGTCGAGAGACTGATTTTGAGCCCCAAAGACGTCCCGACCTACAACTTGCTGCTTGATGGCGACCGAGCAAACGCCGACGATGACCACCTGTTGACCGCCTGCTACGACGTCTGCCTCAATCACTTGCGGGAGGTCGCACCGACTCCAAAGGAAGTTGATCTGGTCAACGCAGTCGCGACTCAGCTCTTGACCCGCGTGCAAGTCCTAGTCGCTGTGGCTTCCGGGCTTTCCGAAGCGTACGTGATCTTTGAGACACTGAACGACCGCGGCGCAGACCTGACCACCGCAGACCTGCTCAAGAATTACCTGTTCAGCAAGGCCGGTGCACATATGCGCTACTTCGAGCACTCCTGGGTCGCGCTTGAATCGGGCTTCGATAAGGCGGACGATTTGGTGCGCTTCATCCGGTACGAGTACGCGACACGTAATGGTGCAGTGCAAGTGCGTCGGCTCTACCGCTCCATCCAGACCGAGCTCGAGCAGCCGGGCGCAGATGCTAGAAAATATGTCGAGAGGCTTTTGAAGGCTCGCGACGTGTACCGCGCGCTCCGCAACCCGGACGATGCGTATTGGTCTACTCAGGACACCGACGTTCGGGACGCACTCCTTGCGTACCGCCGATTTGGATTTGAGAGCAGTTTTCCGACACTCATGGCCGCATTTCTAAAGTGGACCAAACCCAGCGCGTCCAAATTGCTGGTCAAGCTGTCGAAGTGGTCAGTTCGTGCCCAGTTCGACGGACGAATCGGCGGACAGCAGTCCGAGGAAGCCTTCGGCACTGCCGCCGTCGCAATTACCACCGGTGCGGCAACCAACCAAAGCGCAGTTCGAACGCACCTCGCTAAATTGATCCCGACCGATTCAACCTTCAAGGCCGCCTTTGTCGCGTACGGCGCAGTTCCCACAACACGGGCGAAATACGTGCTTGCGATGCTTGACCGCGCGGCTGAGTCCAAAGCTGGCCGGGCCCCGCGGTCGGTGGACTGGGCATCTACGTCCTACAACATCGAGCATGTCTATTCGAATAGCGCAGGCAAGTCCGACCCTGACCTGAATGAGATCGTCGGAACGATAGGCAACCTCGCGATCCTTGAGAAGAAACTCAACCGGGATCTGGGTGCGAAACCATTCAGCGCCAAAAAGACCAACTACGCGACATCAGATTTTGAGCTAACCAAGAGTCTGGCGAGTGAATCAACTTGGGGCAGGGCGGAGATCGAGAAGCGAACGCGCGAACTCGCCGACCTCGCCGTTATCGCGTGGCCAGCGCACTAGGCCAGCCCGCCACCCAGCTAGACAAAGGCGATGGCGATGGCGGGACACCTCCGAGCGGCCAGTGCTCGATGTCGCGCCTGCTGAGAGAATTTGAGTATGGCAACTAGTCCCGGGTTCTACCTTGCAGTTGGGTCGGTTCTTAGCGAATCAGTCACTACGAGGATCACAACATCTGGCAGCAAGTACGTATCCAAAGCGCTGTCGTCAGGGCCGGCAAACTGGCGAAAGATCACTGAGCTCCTTGAACGCCCCGACCTCACCGGGGCGATCGTCAAGCTCACCGGTAAGGACTTTGAACGCTTACACCAGGATCGCTACCGCGATGCCGCCGCAGGGTTGTTGAACGCGCTTACGAAGGTGCCGCACATCCTCCTTGTGCACGAGGCTGTCGCAAGCGCGCCGGGACTTGAGCTGCCAAACGAACCTCTTCAAGAGAACGACGAAGGTGTGGTCGACGACGACTGGGACGACGGATCCTGGAACGATCGAGTTGCCAAAGCGTACTTCGGGACCGTGCCAGACGAAGTTCGCGCCCACGTTCAAGAGCTGTTGGCAAGTCATGGCCTGACCATGTCCACGTATAAGCGCAACGCCGAAGCCTCGGTTCTCGCTGCATCGTTCGTCGATGACTCGCAAGGCAATCTTCTGTTCCGGATCTACGTGCCGTCGGGGAGGTTGTATGAGGATGAGTTGGCGAAGCTCCTCGAACTATTTCACGACTGGCTAGGTGCGGTGAAGCATCAGACGGTGAGGCAGGAAGGGTACAGGACTCCAAGCGGACGCGTGATTGAGTTCTATGGGGAACCAGGAACGACTGCAGCCGAAATGAGTACCGAACTCCAGGAGTTCACCGCATTTCTTAGCGTTATTGACGAGCCGGAGGCTGCGGAGCGAATGCTGAACGAAATGGGCCTTGAGCCGCGGCGCGCTAGGGAACTAGTGGCAAAGTATTCGAAGGAGGCTCGCCGAGTACTGCTAGATACGAAACACGAACGAGATCGTCGAACACTCGCGATTCAACAGCAGCTTGAATCCGAACTGGTCGACGAACTGCAAGCTGTCCCTCCCGCGGAGATTGAACGCTGGGTCCAAGAGCTCGTACCTCATTCTCCTTTTGCGTCTAGCCCTTACACTCAAAAGACTCTTCCGGGATCCGCATTCCCTCAACTGGTCGTTCAACAGCAGTTCTTCCACCATGTCGAAGGCGTTGTGGCTCAGAACGTAAACGGCTCGATCACCTTCGGAACACCCGCTGACGATCTAATCAAACTGATTCGCGAGTTCGGCGGCGACTCCATGAACGCACTTGAATCTGACACGCGCGAACTTTCCGATCCTGGGGCGCCTGCACCAGCGCGGATTGGGGCCCGTCAGAGACTCAAGGACTTCCTTGTTCGGAACGGAAACCGGATCGAAGGCGCTGCGTTCGCCACGGTTTGGAAGTGGCTAGAGGGTCAACTAGGTGGCTAAGAGTCCGGGCGCGGGACTCGCGGCTTAACATCGCCTGAGTGCCCCCGACAGGACTCGAACCTGCAACCTAACGCTTAGGACGCGCACGCTCTTCCATTGAGCTACGGAGGCCAACCTTTTCCCTACCAGGGAGTTTCTTCTACCCTGCCCCATGTTTGCCCCACGAAAACACTTGAAAACCCCGGAAAACCTGAACCCGTGAGGGAACATTCTTTCCTTAGGACGGAACTGCTCTTCCATTGAGCTACAGAGGCCTGGTGCATCCAGTGTAGTTGCGCGCGACAGGCGTCGAGTGTTGCCAAACGGTCGCTAAATAAGGCGCCAGAGCAGCCAAATGGCATCACTCGGCGACAAGTCGAGCAAGCGGCCCTAGCTGGGAGGGTAGAGGAACGACACCACCGACGACGCGGGAATGGTGCGCTGGCTGTACATGCCGGGCACGTAGTTGTACTCCTCGAGCGTCACGGTGCCGTCGGCATTGACGCTCTTCACGTAGGCCACGTGGTTGCCGCCGGTGTAGGCGACCGCGCCGGCGATCGGCACGTTCGAGATGGTGCGGCCGAGCGACTCCCAGTTGTACTGCCACTGGCCGCCGTTGCCGCCGTACGGGGTGAGGTTCGACCACACCCACTTGAACGGCGGGGCAAACGAGCCCTGGTCGCGGTTGATGCGCCACGCGACGAAGTCGACACACTCGCGGTAGTAGTAATTGAGCGGCGAGAGCTGGTTGTCCATGATCTCGTAGGGCCACGGGTAGTCGTCACCCATCTCACGAGCGCCCGACGCGAGGTAGGCCTCGTTGGCCGCAGCGCGCACGGCATCCTCACTCGCCTGTGCGAGCTGCTCCGGCGTGGTGGCGCTGTAGCCGTCGCGCGTGGCGATGCTCGCCGCGATGTCGTCGCTCACCTGGATGGTCTGCGTGGTGCCGGGCGCCTTCGCCTCGATCACCTGGGTCTGCTGCGTCGCGTACGCGGGAATGGCCGCGACAGCAAACAACCCGCCTACTGCGGTCATCGTTGCGAGAACGCTCAGCGGGTTGCGCTTGGAGGGCTGGGGCCCGGATGCCCGAACCTCCCGCACCTCGGAGGTACGAAGTGTCTTCTTCACGGCCCGAACCCGTGGCTGCTTCTGCCGTGTGGGCCGCGGAGCGGCTGCCGAGAGCGCCGCCGCCTGGCGGGCCGCGCGGCGCGACTCGTGCTGAACCTGGGCAGGGGCATCCGCAGAATTACCCCGCGCTGATGCAGGGTCGAACAGGTCATCCAAGTTTCTGGATGGCGTGCGGTCAACCACGAATGCGGTTCCCTTCGGGTTCAGGACTCCGTTCGAGGGTACGCGAGGTACTCGCTCAAGTCCATTTGAGGTAATGGATTCCCTGCTAAGCCGCAGGTGCGAGGTATTCCTCCCAGTCGGGAAGCGCGCGTTCGATTCCGCGAACGAGCCACGAGGTGCCGTGCGGGGGGCGCGGCTGGCTGCGCAGGTTCCAGTTCATCTCCGCTGGTGTGCGGTCGCCTTTGATGTTGTTGCAGCGGAGGCAGCAGGCGACGAGGTTCTCCCACGTGTCCTTGCCGCCTCGCGACCGGGGCATGATGTGGTCAATGGTGTTCGCGGACCCGCCGCAGTAGCCGCAACGGTTGTTGTCGCGGCGCAGCACGCCTCGGCGCGACACGGGAACGTGGCGGCCCGTCGGGATGCGCACGTAATTTCGGAGGATGATCACGGACGGGCGTTCCCACGCGCCATCCGCCGCCCACACGGGGTGTTCGATATCGGCGGCGACGATCGTCGCCTTCTGATTCATGACGAGCACGAGCGCTCGTTTGAAGGACACGACGGCGAGCGGTTCATAGCCCGCGTTGAGTACCAGGGTTCGCAACGGTCATCCTCTCGAAGGGCCTGCACGGCTTGCAGGCGGGTTCGACAACCTCAGACCAGCTGCGCGCGCGGCGACTTCGGGGCAACAAAAAAGGCACCGTCAACTAAGACGATGCCTCATTGGAGCGCGCGGCTGACCGCGCCCTGCCCGCTGTGCCGTATGTAGAAGTAGGCACGCGCATCCACGGTTTGGATGCTGCACCTGCGACACATAGGGCTCTCCTCGTACGCAATTACTCCGAGGGCTACAGGGTAACCCAGTTTGTCGGTGCAACTGTTACGCGACGCGAAGACGTAACCCAGCCTTCACTTGGCTGGCCGTAGCGGCGTACGCGAAAACTCAGATCCCGATGCGAACGATGTAGTAGCCGCTGTCGTAGATGGGTCGCACGCGCACGACGTCACCGTAGTCGGGGGCGTCGATGAACATGCCGTCGCCGAGGTAGATGCCGTTGTGGCCGGGCAGAGTCACGATGTCGCCCGGGAGTGCTGCCTCGGTCGCAATCGGGGTGCCCATTGCGGCGATACCCGACACCGAGTGCGGAAGCGCGATACCGAACTGCGCGTACACGTAGGAGACGAAGCCGGAGCAGTCGAAACCTGCGGGGGTCGCGCCACCGTAGACATACGGAACACCCTGGTACTGCAGCGCAACACTTGCCACCGACGCGAGGTCGAAGCTCGGGTATGGCGGGTTGGCGAGCAGATCGGAGATCGAGGGCCCGGATGCCGCGACGGCGGCAGCCGCAGCAGCGGCCGCCTCTGCCTCGCGTGCTGCAGCGAGTTCCTCCGGGCTGGTCGCGCCGAAGCCATCGCGGCTTGCGGAGAGGACCGAAGCGGAACCCGCGACCGTGAGGTTCTGGGCATCCGCCTTCTTGAGGGTCTCCAGTTCGCCGGACGCCTGGATCGCTGCGTCGGGGCTACGGAACGCATACGCGGGCAATGCCACGGTGGCGAAGAGCCCGGGAACGACGAGTCCCATGACGGCGACGCTGAGGATGCCGGAGCGCACAGACTTGGCGCTCGGGCGGGAGATTCGGGGTGCAGTCGGGAGGGTGAGCTTCGAGGCGATGGCCTTGAACTGAACTGCTACTTCGGTACTGCGGTCGTGCTCGGGTCCTGCATTCGTCAAGAGGTGACCTCCTGGCGCCTCGGCAACTGTAGGTTGTTGCCCCATCCGTTCCGTATATGTATTCACGTACCTGGGTGAGACGGGCTTTGCGAGGCGCTCACCTCAGCGTCCACGATCGGGTGTCAGATCTGCGGGACCTAGCGAGTGTACGCGACCTTGCGGCGAATGTCACCTGTTCGCGTGTCATGAAAGCGCCTCAGCGCTTCAAGTGGCGCGGTTTAGCGCTCCACGAAGATGTGGACCGCGACCTCGTTCGGCAGCTCGAGTCCCTCGTCGAAACCGTCAACCTGAACCGCGACATAGGAGCCGGCGGCCGAGAATGTGGCGGATGCACCAGGCACAACTCCCGCGTTCTGCAGCTGCTGGAGCAGCTCCGGCTCGAACTGCACGGGTTCGCCCAGGCGACGGATCACGGCGGTGCGGGCATCCCCCGCAGCAACGAACTCGACGAGGTTCACGACACCGTCCATGAAGGCGGGTGCCGCCGTGCCACCCAGCTCTTCGAGGCCGGGGATCGGGTTGCCATACGGCGACTCCGTGGGGTTGCCGAGCATGTCGAGGAGTCGTCGCTCCACCTGCTCACTCATCACATGCTCCCAACGGCATGCCTCGTCGTGCACGTATGCCCAGTCGAGACCGATGACGTCGGCGAGCAGGCGCTCGGCGAGGCGATGCTTGCGCATGACGTGGACCGCGCGAGACCGCCCCTCGGTGGTGAGTTCCAGGTGGCGGTCGCCCTCGACGACAACGAGACCGTCGCGCTCCATACGCGCGATGGTCTGCGAGACCGTCGGGCCCGAGTGTCCGAGGCGCTCCGAAATGCGCGCGCGCAGGGGCACGATGTGCTCCTCCTCGAGATCGAGGATCGTGCGCAAGTACATTTCAGTGGTATCGACGAGGTCCGTCATGAGTCCAGCCTAACGTTGCGAGAACTCTAGGATTGAACGCATGCCCGGCATCAGCATTCCCTTCGAACTACTGCCCGTCGACGGACGATTCGGCTGCGGCCCCTCCAAGGTTCGCACCGAGCAGCTCGAGCACCTGGCCGCCAGCGCGACCGTGCTCGGCACATCTCACCGCCAGGCGCCGGTGAAGAACCTGGTGGGACGTGTGCGCGAAGGACTCGGCGAGTTGTTCCGCATCCCCGACGGCTACGAGGTCGTTCTCGGCAACGGCGGATCGACCGCGTTCTGGGATGCCGCCGCCTACTCGCTCATCGAGAACCGCAGCGAACACCTCACGTTTGGTGAGTTCGGTGCCAAGTTCGCCGCTGCCGCGAAGGCACCGCACCTTCAGGCACCCCGCGTCATCAACGCCGCGCCCGGCACACGGGCTGAGGTCGAACTCGACGACGTCGATGTTTACGCCTGGCCGCACAACGAGACGTCGACGGGCGTCATGGCGCCCATCTCCCGGGTTGCGGGTGACGCACTCACCGTGATCGACGGCACGTCCGCGGCTGGCGGCATCGACTTCGATGCCTCGCAGGCCGACGTCTACTACTTCGCGCCGCAGAAGAACTTCGCGAGCGATGGCGGGCTGTGGTTCGCGCTGTTCTCGCCAGCGGCTATCGAGCGTGTGGAGCGGATCGCGGCATCCGATCGCTACATCCCCGAGTTCTTGTCGCTGAAGAACGCTGTCGACAACTCGCGCCTCAACCAGACCCTCAACACTCCCGCCCTCACAACACTTCTGTTGCTCGAGAACCAGATCGACTGGATCAACGGCAACGGCGGCCTCGCGTGGGCGGATGCTCGCACCACCGAGTCGTCGCAGGCGCTGTACGACTGGGCCGAGGCATCCTCCGTCGCCACCCCGTTTGTGGCGGACCCGGCCGACCGCTCGAAGGTGGTCGTCACGATTGACTTCGACGAGTCGGTGGATGCTGCGGCCGTCGCCGCGACCCTCCGCGAGAACGGCATCGTCGATACCGAGCCCTACCGCAAGCTGGGGCGCAACCAGCTGCGCGTTGCGACGTTCGTCGCGATCGACCCGAGCGACGTGCGCGCCCTCATCACCTCGATCGATTACGTGCTCGAAAACCTCTAGCTCGTTTTCACGAAGTCCATCCACAGCACGATGGCCGGAGTGGCGGCGATGGCAACCGCGGCGAACACGATCGCGTAGACCGCTCCCCCGCTGCTGGCGATCAGCCACGCTCCGATGGCGGAAGTCACTACCGTTGCTCCCAGCGGAGCGGAAGCCCGCGACGATCTCGCAACCGCCTCGCCAACAAGGGACCCGAGCCACGCCAGCAGTCCTGCGGCGGCACCCACGACCATCCCGGCCATCACAGCAAACCCCAGGAACATTTCGTATTCGGGGTCCGCCGCTCTGGCCGCGAACGAGGCCACAACCGCGAGGACGATCCCTCCCATCGCCCCGGCGACGATAAGACCGAGTGCACGCATGACAACAACCTATGTCTCTTTGAGGCGTTGGTTTCGATGACGCCGGGCTGCGCCCGGCTACTCAACCAACAGGTACTACAGACCCCGCTAGTTGAGGAGCGCTCCGCAGGAGCGCGTCTCGAAACCTGCGCCCCCGCGCAACTCGCCGCCGCTAGGCTGCTGCCGTGAGACTGTGGCTGAAGGACTCGGAGCGTCGCCCCGACCCGGCACCCGTGGCGACGGATGACCGCAAGCCCATGCTCATCGGCATCGCACTGTGGCTCGTGGCGCTAGCCGTGCTGCTGCTGTTCATGCCCCAGCTGACCGAGGCTGGCCTCGGCGGGTGGCTCTGGACGTGCATCGCCGGCATCGCACTCGGGCTCATCGGAATCCTCTACACCCACTGGCGTGGAGGCCGGCGCTAGGGCCTAGTCCGAGCCTTCGCCCACCTCGTCGAAGACCGGCTCACGCTCATCGTCATCGTCGTCGGGTTCTTGCTCGTCGAGGTCGTCGATGTCGACACCGTCGAGATCGCCGCCGTGGAGCACGTCGTTGCCGAGCACGTCGTCCTCATCGAGTTCGTCCTCGTCCTCGTCTTCGCTGTCGCCGTCGAGGTCTTCGTCGTCCGCATCGCCGTCATCCGCGGCATCCGATGCGTTCTGCGCTTCCTGGGCCGCCTTGTACTCGGCGAGACGCTCCGACCACGGCACCCAGTCGGGCGCGAGAAGGGCACCGTCGCCGGGCAACAGTTCCGCCTCGAGGACGGTCGGGGCCTCACCGTCAATTTCGGCGAGCGACACCGTCCACGCCCAGCCGGGGTACCCGGCGAGCGCGGAATCGAAGGTCACAGTGATGCTGCCGTCCTCCTCCACCGCTTCACCGAGTAGGCGACCGATGGTGGCGTCGGGCGTGATCTCGACGAGTGCTGCGCGGGCAGCACTCACGCGCGGGGTGGGCTCAGGCATCCAGCTCGTCCGCGACCCTGCGCAGCATGGCAGCGATCTTCGCGCCGTGCGCCTTGTCGGGGTAGCGGCCACGCTTGAGTCCAGCGCCGATACCGTCCATGAGCTTGACGAGGTCCTCGATGATGATCGCCATGTCGTCGGCCGGCTTGCGGTTGATTTTCGCGAGCGACGGCGGGGCATCCAGCACCCGCACCGACAACGCTTGCGCACCGCGCTTGCCGTCGGCGATTCCGAATTCGAGGCGAGTGCCCGCCTTGGGGGTGACGCCCGCGGGCAGGGCGGAAGCGTGCAGGAAGACCTCCTGGCCATCATCGCTCGAGATGAAGCCGAAGCCCTTCTCGTCGTCGTAGAACTTGACCTTGCCGGTAGGCATGAGGGAACTCCTTAAATGCTTGTAGTGCAAGCCTAGTCCGCCAGCGGCGGGCGAGTCGGGCGTCCTCTATCCTTGGGGGGTGGCTAACGACACTCCCCCGGTTCCGCGCGCTGAGCGCGTCATCGCTTTCATGATCGCGTCCTCGGTGGGACTGGCCGTTGTCGCGCTGCTCGCGGTCGTTATCGGCACTGCAGTGGGCGTCCGCGACTTCAGCACCGGGCTGTGGCCTTTCGCGTTCGTTCTCACCCCGATCGCGCTCGTCTTCGGCTTCATCCTCCTCATCACGCTGCTCGTTTTGACGGCGGTTCGGCGCAGCCGGGCTGCGAAGGATGCCGACGGTTAACGACTCGGCGCAGCTGCTCGCTCACCAGCTGCGGTCGTCGAGCGACGAGGCCCTGCGCGAACTGCTGGCGGTTCGCGAGGTGCGGTTGACGGGCATCCGGGATTTTTTCGATCTGGCGGATGCCCTGCTCGACCCGTCGTCCGTGCGTGCCGCGCTGTCTCGACTGGACCGACCGACACTCTCCGCGTTGTCGGCCCTTGCAGCCCTGGGACACGCGACCCCGGCAGAGCTCTCGGCGCGGCTGTCGTCCCTCGGCGGTTCCGGTGAGCGCGTACCTGCCGCCCTGGTCACGGCGGAGTCACTGGCCCTCGTGGTGCGCTCCGATGACATCGTGCTCGCCGTCGCACCTGTAGCTGACGAGTTTCGCGAGTGGCCGATCCGCGGCCTGCCGGGTGTCGAGGAACTCGCGGCCGGACTGAGACCGCCCGCGGTCATTCCCGCGATGGGCGCGGAAGCCGAGTCGGTCAATGTCACCGCCGCCGAGCACGCGTTCGATACGACCGCCGCAATCGCCGAGCTCGTTGTCGCGATCGGCGACGAGGGTGCCCATGAACTCGCACGCGGGGGCCTCGCTCTGCCCGACAGCAAGCGACTGGCGTCGGCGAGTTTTGTGCCCATCGACACCATCCCGCGTCTCGTTGAAATCGCTGCCCGCGCTGGACTGATCGCGCTCGACGGTTCGACGTGGCGCGCTGAGCCGTCGTCGGCCGAATGGCTCCTGCTCGATTCGCCCCGGCGATGGGCGCGACTGGCGGGCGCGTGGCTCGAACAGGTTCCCCCGGACCTCCGCGAGGCACTGTCCGCTCTCGCCCGCGCCCAGTGGGGCGAGAAGCTCGCGCAGTACATCGCGTGGTTGTTCCCCGCGTCGGGCGAGTGGATGCGCGAGCGTGTTGCCGCGTATTCGACGGATGCCGAACTCCTCGGCATCACGGCGCGAGAGTTTCCGAGTGCGCCCGGCTCCGCGCTGCTCGTCGACGGCGTGGACGCGGCGTGTGGCGAGATGGCGCGGCTCTTCCCGTCGGCCGTTGATCGCGTCTACGTGCAGCACGATCTCACGATTGTCGCGCCGGGCCCGCTCGCGCCGGCGGTGTCGGAGCGCCTCCGCAGTTTTGCGTCGCTGGAGGCCCGAGCGCTCGCGAGCACGTGGCGGGTGTCCGGCGAGTCGCTGGACCGCGCCATCGCACGCGGTGAGACCGTGCCGGGCATCCGTGAGTTCTTGGGCGACATTTCGCTCACCGGCATCCCTCAGCCGCTCGAATACCTCCTCGCCGAGACGGAAGCGCGATTCGGGCTAGTGAGGGTGTCGCGTAACGACGTCGGCGGCACGCGCGTGCGGTCTCGAGATGCCGCGATGCTGAAGACCCTGCTCGTGGATAAGTCGGTGGCATCCCTCGGCTTCGTTGTTGACGGCGTCGATCTGGTCAGTCGATTCGACCGCGACGTCGTGTTCTTCAGCCTGCGCGATGCCCGTTACCCGGTCGCCGCCGAAGGGCCATCTGGCGAGATCGTGGTGCCGTCACGACCGCGCCGAGCGCCCGTCGTCGCGGAAGTTCCCGATACCGTCGGCGCCCTTCTGCTGCGGCTACGCGCCGACGACGAGATGTCCGATGACACGGGCGAGGCGTGGATCGCGCGGCAACTCGACATGGCCATCCGCAGCAAGCAGGCGCTTGCGGTGAGTGTGCGGATGCCCGACTCCAGCGTCGTGGACTACCTCCTCGAACCGGCGAGCGTGGCCGGGGGAAGGCTCCGCGGTCGCGACCGGCGCTCCGACCTCGAGCGAACCCTCCCGCTCGCGAGCATCGTCGCCGTCGCTCCCGCACCCTGATTCTCGGCCGCACGCGCCTAGGCTGGAGGGATGACTGACGGCCCTCTCATCGTGCAAAGCGACCGCACGGTGCTGCTCGAGGTGGCCCACCCACAGGCCGAGGATGCCCGGCACGAGCTCGCCGTGTTCGCCGAACTCGAGCGCGCACCCGAGCACATCCACACCTACCGCATCACGCGCCTCGGCCTCTGGAACGCGCGCGCCGCCGGCCACGACGCCACCGACATGCTCGCGACGCTGGAACGTTTCTCCAAGTTCCCGATCCCCCAGTCGGTCGCCGTCGACATCACCGAGACGGTGGGGCGCTACGGACGGCTCGTGATCGAACGGGACGACAACGGCACACTCCTGCTCACGGCCAAAGATCCTGCGGTCCTCAGCGAGATCACGCGCGCACGCAAAATCGCCGCACTGCTCCTCGACAAGGTCGGTGATCGTTCCTTTGTTGTGCAGGCGTGGGCGCGCGGGCAACTCAAGCAGGAGCTCCTCAAGCTCGGCTGGCCCGCGGAAGACGAGGCGGGCTACACACCGGGCACGCCGCACGAGATCGAACTCGACGAGACGTCGTGGCACCTGCGCCCCTACCAGCACCAGGCGATCGACGGTTTCGCGGCGCACGGTTCGGGCGTTGTGGTGCTGCCCTGTGGCGCAGGCAAGACCCTCGTCGGGTTGGGCGCCATGGCCGAGGAGGGTCGCACGACGCTCATCCTCGTGACCAACACCGTCTCTGCGCGGCAGTGGAAGGCGGAGATTCTCAAGCGCACCACGCTCACGGAGGAGGAAGTGGGCGAGTACTCCGGGCAGGTGAAGGAGATCAAGCCCGTCACCATCGCCACGTACCAAATCCTCACGTCGAAGCGGAAGGGCGAGTTCGCCCACCTCGCACTCCTCGACGCGCTCGACTGGGGCCTCGTCATCTACGACGAGGTGCACCTCCTCCCCGCTCCCGTCTTCAAACTCACTGCCGACCTGCAGGCGCGACGCCGCCTCGGTCTCACCGCGACCCTCGTACGCGAGGACGGCCGCGAGGGAGACGTGTTCTCCCTCATCGGACCGAAACGCTTCGACGCCCCCTGGAAGGAGATCGAGGCGCAGGGATTCATCTCGCCCGCCGAATGCTTCGAGGTGCGGGTGGATCTACCGGAGCACGAACGGCTCCAGTACGCGGCAGCAGCGGATGACGAGCGCTACCGGCTCGCGGCATCCGCCCCCGAGAAGATCCGGGTCGTGAAGGAACTCGTTGCCAAGCACGAGGGCGAGCGCATTCTCGTGATCGGGCAGTACCTCGACCAGCTTGAGGAGCTGGCGGATGCCCTCTCCGCTCCCGCTCTGACCGGCTCCACCCCGGTTGCCGAGCGTGAGCGGCTCTACCAGGAGTTCCGCGACGGGGTTACGAAGGTGCTGGTCGTTTCGAAGGTCGCGAACTTCTCGGTGGACCTCCCCGAGGCAACGGTCGCGATCCAGGTCTCGGGTTCGTTCGGGTCGCGCCAGGAGGAAGCGCAGCGACTCGGTCGCCTGCTGCGACCCAAAGAGAGCGGCATCCCTGCGAGCTTCTACACGCTTGTCGCGCGCGACACGGTGGATCAGGATTTCGCCCAAAACCGCCAGCGCTTCCTTGCCGAGCAGGGCTACAGCTACACCATTCTCGACGCTGCGGCCCTCGCCCCGGCCTAGCGGCCCGTGAGGTGCCCACTTCGGTGGGTGTTAGCTCGATGGGACCCACCGAACTGGGCACCTCACGAGGAGAGGTCGATGAGCTTGCCGATGGTGCGGAGGTTGCGAGCCGTTGCGGCAACACCGAGGCGCCTCGCGAGGGTCTCCTGGTTGAGCTCGGCCTTGCCCGCGCCATTCGTGTAGCGGAGGTGCAGTTCGCGGCCGATGACCTGCCACAGGTCGTCACTGGCGCGGACCCCGGATGCTGCGGCAAGGCCATCCGCTGAGGGCTCCGCCGACAGCATCGCGATGTACGAGAAGCGCTCGTCGATGACCTCGAAAGGATGCGCGGCGAGGGCGTCACGAAGCTCCTCCGGTGTGCGCAGCATCACCTCGCGGCGGTACCCGTACCGCGATTCGAGCTCTCGCTCGACGGAGCGTGCGAAGTCGTCCGGCTCGCCGCCGAGGTCGAGCACTGCGTTGCCTGAGGCGATGTAGGTGCGCACGTCGGCCGCGCCGAGTTCTTCGAGCATCCCCCGGAACTCGGCCATGGGGAGCTTCGCGCCGCCGACGTTGACGGCCCTGACGAAGAGTGCGTAGGTGACCACGAGACCAGTGTGCGTTACGCGGGGGCGGATTCCATTCGGCCAGCATTCAAGAATCGCTCGAACGACTCCCAGATAACGTTCAGAGAACTGTCAGAGAATGAGTGCATGACTGATGGACCGAAGATTCTGATTGTCGATGACGAACCCAACATTCGTGATCTGCTGACCACGAGCCTGCGCTTCGCTGGCTTCGCAGTCCGTGCCGTCGGAAACGGCGCCCAGGCGATCTCCGCGGTGCTCGAAGAAGAGCCCGATCTGATCATCCTCGATGTCATGCTGCCCGACATGAACGGATTCGGTGTGACCAAGCGCCTCCGGGCATCCGGCTACACCGCTCCCATCCTGTTCCTCACTGCAAAGGACGACACCGAGGACAAGATCACCGGTCTCACCGTCGGCGGCGACGACTACGTCACCAAGCCCTTCAGCCTCGACGAGATCGTGGCCCGCATCAAGGCGATCCTCCGTCGCACCATGCAGGACGACGAGGAAGCGATCATCCGTGCGGGCGACCTCACGATGGACCAGGACACCCACGAGGTGACGGTTGCCGACGAATCGGTCGACCTCTCTCCCACCGAGTTCAAGCTCCTGCGCTACCTCATGCTCAACCCCAACCGCGTGCTGTCGAAGGCGCAGATCCTCGATCACGTCTGGGAGTACGACTTCAACGGCGACGCGGGCATCGTCGAGAGCTACATCTCGTACCTCCGCCGCAAGTTGGATCAGCTCACCCCCGAGCCCCTCATCCAGACCAAGCGCGGTTTCGGGTACATGCTCAAAGCGTCCAAGTAGTCTGTCGGAGTGCACGATCTGGCCGGCTGGTGGAACAGGATCTCGCTGCGCACCAAAGTCACTGGTGTCACGGTCCTGCTGCTCACCGCCGGCCTTATCGTTGCTGGCGTGGGCACGGCGGCGGTGCTGCGCAGCTACCTCCAAGACGAGCTCGATGCGAAGATCGTCGCGGCCGCCGTCAAACTCGATGAGATCCAACCGATGGGGTCGGCGGATGATCCGCAATGCCCCACCTCGGAACTCCCCAACGAGCTCTACCTCGCCGTCGTCGACGCTCGCGGCAACATCGTCTGCAGCAACCGACCAGCGGGGTCGGCTCGACCCGAGGTCGAGGCACTGACACTCGAGACGGTCAGCCGCATCGAGGATGAGATCACCCTCCCGAGCACCGAGCCCGGCGGACAGTGGCGCGTCGGTGCCTACCCCGCGACGGACAACACGGGAACCGACTACTACACGGTCGCCCTCGGGCTCGATCTCAAGGACACCAACGGGATCGTCGCTCGGTACGCGGCGATTTTCCTCTTCTTCGGACTCACCGTGGTCATCGTGGGAGGGGCCCTCACGCGCCTCCTTGTGACCTCGACATTCGCACCGTTGCGGGATGTCGAGGCCACCGCCGCGCGGTTCGCCGCTGGCGACTTCAACCAGCGCATGTCGGGCGCTACCCCGAACACGGAGGTGGGGCGCCTCAACGCCTCCCTCAACGCCATGCTTTCGCGCATCGACAGCGCCTTCGCCGACAGGGCACGCACCATTCAGCAGATGCGACGCTTCGTCGGCGATGCCAGCCACGAACTTCGCACCCCCCTCGTTTCGGTTCGCGGTTACGCGGAGCTCTACCGCATGGGCGCGCTCACGAAACCGGAGGATGTCGCTCAGGCCATGGAACGCATCGAGAAGGAGGCCATCCGCATGGGCGGGCTGGTCGAAGACCTCCTCGAACTCGCGAGACTGGACGAAACTAAACCTCTCGCTCTCACCGAGGTTGACCTTGTTCCCCTGGCGGGGGATGCAGCGCTCGACGCGATGGCATCGTCCCCCGACCGCGTTGTCACCGTCGTCGTGATCGAACCCCCCGCGCGCACAGATTCCGAGGAACCGCCCGCCGAGGACCCGAACCCCCCGACCAAGGTGCTCGAACTCGGCGACACCAAAACGCCGACACCCTCGCGAGGCATGACGGCACTGGCAACCGGACCTATCGCCTTTGCTGGCGCCCTTCGTCGCCTCGCGCGACGCGGCGCAGCAAACCGGGCCATCCCGACGCCTCCTCACATCGAGCTACCCAAACCCGACGTGCACCTTCGCGCCGTCGTACTCGCCGAAGAGAACAAGATCCGCCAAGTGCTCGCCAACCTCATCGGTAACGCCATGCGGTTCACGCCCGCTGGTAGTCCCATCGAGATCGGTGTTGGTGTCGACCCCGAGCGCGAACGAGCGGTGCTCGCCGTGATCGACCACGGCGAGGGCATCCCGCCTCAGGTTCGCGGCAAGATTTTCGAGCGCTTCTGGCGCGCCGACAACTCGCGCACGCGAGAGACGGGCGGAAGTGGCCTGGGACTCGCGATCGTTGCCGCAATCGTCGACGCCCACAAGGGTGAGGTCGAGATCGTCGACACCCCGGGTGGCGGCGCCACCTTCCGTGTGCTGCTTCCCCTCCTCCCCAGCACGCAACCGGATGCCGAGGCCACCGTCTCGCAGTAGCGGGGTCGAGCGCTCCCGGCGCCGCCTACCGTCGAGCCATGACTCGATTCCAGGTAGACAGTGAAGCCGTTCTCAGCGCGACCGGAACGGTGCGCAACACGATCAGCCGCATCCAGGCCGAAGTTGCGGGCCTCCATGGGCAACTAACCAATCTCGAGGGTTCGTGGTCCGGTCAGGCCGCCACCGCCTTCGCGAGTGTCGTCGCCGAGTGGAAGGCAACGCAGCAGCGAGTGGAGGAGAACCTCGGCTCGATCAACCAGGCGCTGACGCTCGCCGGCCAGCAGTATGCGGAGATCGAAAGCGCCAACACGCGGCTCTTCGTGCGGTAACGCGGGAACGCAAAACGGCCGGCCCCCGAAGGGACCGGCCGTTTTACGCGTTCGGACTAAAAGTCCATGCCACCCGAGGGGTCACCCATCGGCATGGCCGGGGTCTTCTCCGGCTTGTCGGCGACGACGGCCTCGGTGGTGAGGAAGAGGCCGGCGATCGACGCTGCGTTCTGCAGCGCGGAGCGCGTGACCTTTACCGGGTCGTTGATACCTGCGGCGAGCATGTCGACGTACTCACCGGTCGCGGCGTTGAGGCCCTGACCGACGGGAAGGTTGCGCACCTTGTCGACCACAACGCCCGGCTCGAGACCGGCGTTGAGGGCGATCTGCTTGAGCGGGGCATCCACGGCGACCTTGACAATGTTCGCGCCCGTGGCCTCGTCACCGGACAGGCCGGTGATCGCTGCAGACTCGAAAGCCGTCTTGCCGGCCTGGATGAGCGCAACGCCACCACCGGCGACGATGCCCTCCTCGACGGCTGCCTTCGCGTTGCGGACGGCGTCCTCGATGCGGTGCTTGCGCTCCTTGAGCTCGACCTCGGTCGCGGCACCGGCCTTGATGACCGCAACACCGCCGGCGAGCTTCGCGAGGCGCTCCTGGAGCTTCTCGCGGTCGTAATCGCTGTCGGTGTTCTCGATCTCGGCACGGATCTGCTTCACGCGACCCGCGATGGCGTCGGGGTCACCGGCACCCTCGACGATTGTGGTCTCGTCCTTGGTGATGACAACCTTGCGGGCACGGCCGAGCAGGTCGAGGGTGGCGTTCTCAAGCTTGAGACCGACCTCCTCGGAGATGACCTGGCCACCGGTGAGGATGGCGATGTCGGCGAGCTGAGCCTTGCGACGGTCACCGAAGCCGGGAGCCTTGACGGCAACCGACTTGAAGATGCCACGGATCTTGTTCACGACGAGAGTCGCGAGCGCCTCACCGTCGACGTCCTCGGCGATGATGAGCAGCTGCTTGCCGCTCTGGATCACCTTGTCGACGATGGGAAGCAGATCCTTGATGTTGGAGATCTTGCTGTTGACGATGAGGATGTACGGGTCCTCGAAGACCGCCTCCTGGCGCTCCTGGTCGGTGACGAAGTACGCCGACAGGAAGCCCTTGTCGAAGCGCATACCCTCGGTGAGCTCGAGCTCGGTGCCGAACGTGTTCGACTCCTCGACGGTGACGACACCCTCCTTGCCGACCTTGTCGATCGCCTCTGCGATGAGCGCACCGATCTCGTTGTCTGCAGCCGAAATCGACGCGGTAGCGGCGATCTCTTCCTTGGTCTCGATCTCCTTGGCGCTCGAGACGAGCGACTCGATGACGGCGTTGGTCGCCTTCTCGATGCCGCGCTTGAGGCTGATGGGGTCGGCGCCCGCTGCGACGTTGCGGAGACCCTCGCGCACGAGTGCCTGAGCGAGGACAACGGAGGTGGTCGTACCGTCACCGGCGACGTCATCCGTCTTCTTTGCGACCTCCTTGACGAGCTCCGCACCGATCTTCTCGTACGGGTCGTCGAGTTCGATCTCCTTGGCGATCGAGACGCCATCGTTGGTGATCGTGGGGGCGCCCCACTTCTTCTCGAGGACGACGTTGCGTCCGCGCGGGCCGAGCGTGACCTTGACGGCGTCGGCCAGCGTGTTCAGGCCGCGCTCGAGGCCGCGGCGGGCCTCCTCATCGAAAGCAATGATCTTTGCCATGTGTGTTTCTCGTCCCTCCCGGACGTCGTACAAGCGAATTCTCTAGCACTCGAAACGTGCGAGTGCCAAAGGAAAAACTAGCACTCGGTAGGGTCGAGTGCAAGAAATGACGGTTGCCTAGGCTGGGTGGATGACAGAGCCGTCGAACTCCCCGTCCGCACCTTCTGGCATCACCGAATTCAAACCGACTCAGGCACAAGTTTCGCGTCTCATGCGGACGAACCTGATTCTGTACGCCGTCATCGGTCCACTCCTCGTGGTGTCGGCCACGCTGCAACTGGTCAGCGGCAATACTGTCGGCGCGATCATCGTCTTCGGCGCACTGATCATCGCCCTGCCCGTCGGCTTTGTCCTGGGAAAGCGCAATGCCTCACGCGCGCTCCTCCGGTTTGGCGACGGCACGTACGAGCTCCGTCAGACGCCGGGTGGCAAAAACTTCAGCGCTGCTGATGTCGACCAGGTCGTCGCGCTCGGCAACGCTCGATTCGCGATGTGGCCGGGAGCACCCATGCTCCTCATCGTGGGACCGACGAAACGACTATGCCTTCTCACCGGTTACCTGTGGAACACGGAACAGCTGGATGCCGTCGCTCGCGATCTCGGCAACCGCGGAGTGACCCTCGTGGATAAACCGGAGGCGCTCACTGGCGCGCAGTTGCGAGGGATAGACAAGCGTTGGATTTCGTTCTGGGAAGCGCATCCGATCGCCATCGGGCTCACCGCGGGCCTCGCCATAGTCCTGATCGTGGCGGCCGCGGTGCTGATCGCGTTCGCGGTGCTGCGCTGAGGCGACCAGGCCCGCCGAAGGCTAGGCCAGCTTGACCGACTCGGCCTGCGGACCCTTCGAGCCGGTACCGACCTCGAAAACAACCGCTTGGCCCTCCTCGAGGACCTTATAGCCGGCCATGTCGATGGCGGAGTAGTGAACGAACACGTCCTGACCTCCACCGTCCACGGTGATGAAGCCGTAGCCCTTTTCAGCGTTGAACCACTTAACGGTTCCGTTCGCCATGTGTTGCTCCCTGCTGTGAAACGTGGCTGTGTACTCGCCACAGATTCCAGATGCTAGCGGAGCAAACGCGGCAGAAAACGGGGAAACAGGCCCCGGGAGGGGCATCCGGGCAATGTTAAACACGCACGTAACACGCCCGATACGGGGCGTGTCATTTCACGCCGGAATCAGCCCTCGGCGACGGGCTGTTCGTCGTCCGCGCCGAGCACGATGGTGATGTCCGCTCCGGGGAAAGTCTCCGGCGGAACGAGGCGAACATCGCCGACGCCGAGAGCGGCTACGAGGCCACGCGCGATGCCCTCGTCCTCGGGTATGCGGTAGTAGACGATGGTTTCGTCGACGACATCGGCGGCCTGAGCGTTGGCGCGAGTGCCGATCGGCCAACCCGCGGCGGCAAGCTGGTCACCGATCGTGTTCTGGAGGCCGACCTCATTCGTACCGTTGAGCACGGTGATCGTGAAGCCGCGTGCCGGGTCGATCGCCGAGGGGTCGGTTACGGCATCCATCGTCGGCGTCGGCGTGGGTGTGGGTGTCGGCGTTTCGGCGACAGGGGCCAGGCCCAGCCCCAGATCGATGTCGAGGAAACGGCTGATGCCGAACAGGCCGCCGAAAACGAGCACACCCGTGGCCAGAGCGGCCCACGCGAACGCGATCCAACCGCGCCCCCTGCGGGCGGGCGCGCGGTGTGCGCCAACGCGGGAGAGGTCAGCGGGAACGTTGTCGAAGCGATCCGGGGGGAAAGAGGCCATAGCTAAATCGTTCTATTCCTGGTCGGGGGAAGAAATTCTGAACTCTCTGGCAGCGCGGGCACTCGTGCGAGCGTCCCGGGCCCGGAGCAGTCTCCTGACCAGCATGGGATCGTGTCGCACAGCTTCGGGCATATCGATCACGGCGTTCAGCAGTTGATAATAGCGGGCTGTGCTGAGTCCAAACTCCTCGCGGATCGCGACCTCCTTGGCTCCAGCGTGTCGCCACCACTGTCGCTCGAACGCCAGAATGCGGCGCTCCCGCTCGGGGAACTCGTCGCCATCGGCGCTGTGACGCTGCGGTTGCGCGGACATTCGACCTCCCGACCGCTCATCCTAGGCGCGCCCAAGCCTTCGGAGCGGTTGCGCCGCGCTCTGCGCTCGCTCCCAGCCAGTCGAGCCGCCACCAAGGTTAGGATGTCCTAAGTACTCCCGACTCGATTGGCCCCCATGCTCACACGCACGAGCGCGTTCCTGGCGCTCGGTGCGGTCGTCATCACGGCGCTCGCCGGATGCACCGTGCCAGCCTCCCCGGCGCACGAAACACCCGTCGCGTCCAGCGCCCCGGCCGTCCCCCTCGCCGACCTGGACATCCTCGAGGACCCGCGGAGCTATGTCGGAGAATCGACCGCGGTGCTCGCCGATCGCTCCCTCGGGACCGCGCCCGCCCCCGAACAGTCGTTACCCGTGACCGTCACATCCCGCGACCTCGACGGTGAGACAACGGTCACCGTCAACAGCACCGAGCGCATCGTCGCCATGGACATAGCCGGATCCATCGCCTCGACCGTCGCCGCCCTCGGGCTCGGGGACAAGCTCGTCGGGCGGGACATCTCGACCACCGCGCCCGAGTTAGCGGACCTCCCCCTCGTGACCTCCAACGGCCACACCGTGAACGCAGAAGCGATCCTCGCCCTGCGGCCCGACATCGTCATCACCGACGGGACGATCGGACCGATCGATGTTGTGCTCCAACTGCGAGAAGCCGGGGTGTCCGTTGTGTTCGTCGAGAACGAACCATCGTTGGCGGGAGTGGGCGAACTGGCACGACAGGTCGGCGAAACGCTCGGGGCATCCGACGCCGGTGAGGCACTCGCCGAAACGCTCGACGCCGAGATTCAGGCCAAGATCACGGAAATAGCCGAGATCGTGCCCGGCGGCGAGCCGCTTCGGATGCTCTTCCTCTACCTGCGCGGAAACTCAGGCATCTACTACCTCTTCGGTGGCGACTCCGGCGCGGACGTACTCATCGAGTCGCTCGGGGGGATCGACGTTGCGGCCGAACTCGGGTTCGAAGGACAACGCCCCATGACCGACGAGGCAATGGTGGCGGCCAACCCGGACCTCATCTTCGTGATGACGGCGGGCATCGAGAGTGTCGGCGGTGTGGACGGACTGCTGCAGTCGAAGCCCGCCATCGGGCTCACCGCCGCCGGCCAGCACCGCAGGTTCGTCGACATGGCCGACGGGGACATCCTGAGCTTTGGGCCGCGCACCGCCGGCGTGCTCGACGCACTCGCGCGTGCGGTGTACGCGCCGGAGTAGCGCGGGGGCGCAGGTTTCGAGACGCCGCTCCGCGGCTCCTCAACCAGCGGGTATTGCGGGGCGCAGGTTTGGACGCCGCTTCGCGGCTCCTCAACCAGCGGGTATTGCGGGGCGCAGGTTTCGAGACGCGCTCCTGCGGAGCGCTCCTCAACCAGCGGGGTTATTGCGGGGGGGGGGGCGGGTTTCGAGACGCGCTCCTGCGAAGCGCTCCTCAACCGGGGGTGCGACTACCTGGTGGTTGAGTAGCCGCGGCGCAGCCCGGCGTTATCGAAACCACTGCACGCCGCACCTCGGACGCACGGTTCGGCGGCTCCCGCCCCCGGCGGGGCGAGGAGCCGCCGAACGGCTACGCCTGGCGGCGGCGGAGCGTTACGATCACGATGACAGCGGCGATGATCGCCGCGAGCAGCAGACCACCGAGCACCCACGCCCACCACGGCACCGACGAATCGGCTGCGGCCGGCTCACCCGTCACACCGAGGGTCTGCTCGGGGGCGGGCAGCGGAGCGGCCTCGGCGCACTGTGCGTCCAAGGGGAGGATGGCGCTGACCGCGTCGAAGGGTTCACCCGACTCGTAGGTGCCGAAGGCTGCAGCGCCCTCCGGTAGGAGCTCGGCGGGGGCATCCATGATCACCAGCGAATCGCCGGCAAACTCGGTCGCATTCGCGAGATCGAGCTCCACGAACTCCACACCGGTGGCCTGCACGGGTTCACCCTCCTGGGTTGTGCCAGACACATCCAGTAGAAGGATGGCCGTGTCGCTGTCCACAAAACGCAGCTGCGGATTGGAAACCGTGGTGTTGAGGATGCCACCGTGCCCGGTGAACGTGATGGACCCGGCGAACGTCACCAGCCCCTCACTGGCCTCCGCGTCGTACGATCCCTCGCCGCCGCTCCACCCGAAGAGTGGTGTCTCGTAGGTGGCGCCGTCGGCGACGGTCCACTCGCCGTTCGCGATACTGCCGCTGATGTAGCTGCGGAAGGTTTCCTTGAACCCCCAGGAGAGTTCGGCGTCGGCGACGGTGCAGCCGAGTGCAGCGCGCGTAATGCGCGGGGCGATGTCGAGCTCGACACCCAGGTTGATGCTGCCCTGCATGGTGAGCGTGTGCTTGCCCGTAAGGGTGCCGGGCAGTCTCCCTGTCCAGGTGGCGACGCCGTCGGCATCGGCGTTGAGGTCGCGCGTCAACACGAGCGGCTCGGAGTAGATGACCACAAGGATGTCCTCCTCGTTGGCCTCGAAACCGGAGCCACGAACGGTGATCTCGCCGCCAGCAACAATGTCGCCGGTGCTGACGATCTCCAGACCGGTCGTCGCGGGCGGTGTTGCCGCGGGCTGGCGGCCCCCTCCGAAGGACGCAACCGTTGTTCCGCTGCTGCCGCTGCCGGCAGAGGCTGGCGCACCGATGACGAAGCTCACCGGGTCGAGTGCCGTGCCCACCGCGTAGAAGCTGGAGCCTTCGAGCGAGAACGCGGATGCCCCCGCCGCCGTGAGGAACGCTGGCACACCCGACCACGCCACGGCGTTGCCGGGGGTGCTGCGGGTTCCGGAGCTCAGGTCGAGCGTGGCGACAGCTACGGGCGACCCTCCGTTGACGGAGGCCAGCAGCGCACCGGTCGACGACGAGTCGACGCGAACGATGGGGTTGGACAGTGTCAGATCGAGGATGCCGTCGTGTCCGGTGAATCGGACGCTCCCCGAGTAATTCGACGTTCCCGTGCCGCTCGCGGCGGTGAAGGTGCCGCCCGTCGACTGTCCGAAGACGAACTCGCCCCCCTCGAAGCCTGCGCCGCTCGTTGTGATGGCACCCTTGGCGATTCCGCCTGTGATGTACGAACGGAACGACTCCTTCACACCCCAGCGCAGGGAACCGGTCGCGACGATGGGCGCGGCGACGGCCACGCTCGTCGATGCCGTCGACGGAAGGTATGCCGTCGTCGCCGGGGCGAAGTCGGCTCGCAGTGCGGCGGTGCCAGCAACCGTGGGGGTAAATCCGAGGGTTGCGCTGCCGCCGACGACGGCGCGTGTGCCGAGGAGCGTCGAACCGTTGTAGAACGACACGGTGCCCGCAGCGGCCTTGGGGGTGACCCTGGCGGTGAGCGTGACGGTGTCACCCGTGGTCACCGAGGCCGGGGAGGCCGTGAGCGTGAGGGAGGTGGCGACGGCAGGCTTCGGGATGACCGCCGCGATGACGAAGGTCAGCGGATCGAGTGCCGTGCCGGGTGTGTAGAAGGGCTGCCCGCCGAGGGAGAAAGCACCAGCGCCCTGCGACGTGAGCACGGCCGGGACATCCGCCCACGTCACGGTCGACGTCGTGTTGGAGCGTGTACCCGACGCGAGGTCGAGGGTTGCGAAGGGCACGTGCTCGCCGCCGTCGATGCGGAGGAGGAGTGTCGCGGATGTCGCGGACGTGACGTCCACGATCGGGTCGGACAGCGTCAGATCGAGGATCCCACCGTGACCCGTGAATCGCACTCCGCCCGCGTACTCGGCAGTTCCCGTCGCGGTGGCGCCGTCGAACGTACCGCCCGTGCGGCTTCCGAAGAGGAACTCGTCACCGTCGCGTCCCGTACCGAGCGTCGTGATGGTGCCCGCAGCGATGGGGCCCTCCACGTAGGTGCGGAACGATTCCTTGATTCCCCAGGTGAGCGGGTTGGTGAGGTCTGGCGACCCGACAACGATCGCGAGCTCGCCAGCAGACCCGGAGAACACCAAGGGGTTGGACGGAACGAATGTCGCGCGGAAGGCGTGGTTACCTGAGGCGAGCGGGTCGGTCTCGAGGGATGCAATACCGTCGGTCACCGGCGCTGACCCGATTTCGGTGCTCCCGTCGGTGAAGGTGACCGTGCCTGCCGCCGACGGCGACACGGTCGCCGTCAGGGTGGTGGTGTCACCGTCGATGAGACCGGTCGCGGGATCGGCCGAGAGGACGGTGGTCGTTGCCGTGCTGCCCCCGAAGCTGATCGGGGTGTACGTCTCGAAGGGAGCGTAGGCCGCACCACTACCGGGGTAGGTGTAGATGCCGTAGTTGCCGAGCTCCGGCTCGCCCGAGTAGCCCGGTGCGACCGTCAGTTCGAGGCTGAACGTTCCGTCGGCGTTGATGGGGACGCCGAGGCTGGACTGGGATCCGAGGCTCGGGAGGCTCGCGGCATCCACCACCCACTTTTGTGTGCCCACCTTGCGCTGGCTCGAGGCGACGCCGGCACTCGGCTTCCAGTTGTCGGGGAACTTACCGAACACCACATACGCCCCACCGAACTGGCCCGACAGCGGCGGGCGGGTTCCGTTGGTTGCCGGCGGCTGGGGGTTGAACCCGCTACCCGTGACCGTGATGGTCTCGCCCGCCGGTGAAATACCGGACGACTTGGAGACCGTGACGGTGGGCGTCGGAGCGAAGGAGAGCGGGGTGAACGTCTCGAATGCGGGATACGACGCACCGCTGCCCGGGTAGGTGTAGATGCCGTAGTTGCCGAGGTCGGGTTCCCCGGCGTAGCCAGGGGCAACCGGGAGCTCGAGGGTGAACGTGCCGTCGGCGTTGATCGGCACCGCGAGGCTCGACTGCGACCCGAGGCTCGGGATGCTCGACTCGTTCACCACCCACTTCTGTGCGCCCACCTTGCGCTGGCTCGAGGGCACACCGGCACTCGGCTTCCAGTTGTCGGGGAACTTGCCGAACACGACGTAGGCGCCACCGAACTGGCCCGACAGCGGCGGGCGGGTGCCGTTCGTCGCGGGCGGCTGGGGGTTGAATCCGCTCCCGGTGACGGTGATGGTCTCGCCGTTCGGCGACAGGCCAGACGACTTGGAGACCGTCACCTTGGGTACCGGCGCGAAGCTGATCGGGGTGTACGTCTCGAAGGGCGCGTAGGCCGCACCGCTACCGGGGTAGGTGTAAATGCCGTAGTTGCCGAGTTCCGGCTCGCCCGCGAAGCCGGGCGCGACCGTCAGCTCGAGGGTGAAGGAGCCGTCAGCGTTGATCGGAACGGCGAGGTTCGACTGCGACCCGAGGTTCGGGATGCTCGACCCGTTGACCACCCATTTCTGGGTTGCGACCTTACGCAGACTCGAGGAGACGCCGGCGCTCGGCTTCCAATTGTCGGGGAACTTGCCGAACACAACGTAGGCGCCACCGAACTGACCGGACAGCGGCGGGCGCGTACCCGTCGTCGCTGGCGGCTGCGGGGTGAAGCCCGTGCCGGTAACGGTGATGGTCTCGCCGCTCTGCGAGAGACCACTCGTCTTGGAGACCGAGATGGTCGGGGTGGGTGTTCCGACCTGAAGCGACAGTGACCCCGTCGAGGCTGCGTAGACGCGAGTGTTAGTGGGAGCGAAGGATGCCGTGAACTCGTGTAGACCCTGAGGGAGGGCATCCGTCTCGATCGACGCTGCTCCACCCGCAACCGGTGCCGAACCGAGCACCGTTGTGCCGCGCGAGAAGGTGACCGTGCCTGCTGCGTCGGGGGTGACGGTCGCGGTGAGCGTCGCCGTACCGCCCACGGCGGGAGTGGTCGAGGTCAGAGTGGTGGTAGTCGCGATCGCCTCGGCGAAGGTGATGGGTGTGTACGTCTCGAAGGGCGCGTACGCCGCGCCGCTACCCGGGTAGGTGTAGATGCCGTAGTTGCCCGTCTCGGGCTCGCCCGAGAAACCGGGCGCGACGGACAGCTCGAGGGAGAACGAGCCGTCGGCGTTGATCGGCACACCGAGGCTCGACTGCGACCCGAGGCTCGGGAGGCTTGCCGCGTCGACAACCCACTTCTGCGACGCGACCTTACGCAGGCTCGATGAGACACCCGCGCTCGGCTTCCAGTTGTCGGGGAACTTGCCGAACACAACATAGGCGCCGCCGAACTGACCCGACAGGGGCGGGCGTGTGCCCGACGTGGCCGGCGGGTTGGGGCTGAAACCGGTGCCCGAGATCGTGATCGTCTCCCCCGCGGGTGAGATGCCCGTCGACTTGGAGACGGAGATGGTGGGCTCGGATGGCTGGGGCTCGGGCTCGGGCTCGGGTTCCGGCTCGGGCTCCGGCTCGGGCTCGGGCTCCGGCTCGGGTTGCGGGGCCGCGAGCGTCACCGGGGTGAGGGTGTCGAGCGAGCGGTCCGTTTGGGAGAGTGCATGAGCGGCGGACGTCGCGATGACGTAACTGCCTGCGGCATCCATCGCCCCCGCCGGCACCGTGAGGGTTGTGCTGAACGAGCCGTCGGTGATCGAGGTGTGGGTTTGAGCGATCCACCCCGCACCCGGGAGCGGCGTGCCCGGCGCCCAGGTGGATGCCGACCCGAGAAGCACATACGCGCCGTTGGCAGCGCCGTCACCCGTGAACCCGGTACCGGACACCGTGAAGGTGTTCTCCACCGCGGGATCTACCGGAGTGTTGGGCGTGACACTCACGACGGGCGCGGCATCGGCGAGCGCGGGTTGCGCGGTCGCGACGAGGCTGCCGCCCAGGATGAGTGCGAAGGACAGGGTTGCTGCGAGCGTCCGTGATCGGACGGAGGCGTGACTCACGGGTGTGATTCTCCAGAGGGTGACGGCCCGAGGGTGCGGGCACCAATCACTTAGCTAAGGCTAAGCTAACTCGACTCTAGGCCGAGACGCGTTTCGCTGTCAAAGCTTTGGTAAGGATTACCTTACCGGGTCGCTGGCCCGGTACATGGAGAGATGCGGGATGCCCGCCTCCTGGTACACGTCACCGAACGCCACGAATCCGTGCCGGGCGTAGAGCGGTGCGATGTACTCCTGCGCGTGCAGGAGCATCGAGTCACCCCCGAAGTCGGCGATCGCGGCCTCCAGCAGCGCGTGCGCGAGGCCCTTCCCACGATGGTCCGCGTGCACGACGACCCGACCGACGATGCGGCGGGCATCCCGGTGTTCAGGCTCGTCGTCGAGGAGCACCCGCAGGCAGGCCACGACATCGCGACCCTCGCGCACGAAGTAGTGCACGGTTGTGGGCTCCAGGTCGCGCCAGTCGAGTTCCTCCTCGTCGATGTGCTGCTCGAGGAAGAACACGTCGGTGCGCAGCTTGAGCACCGCGTAGAGTTCATCGGTCGAGAGTTCGTCGCTGCGCCTGACGGTCACGGAACATTCGGCCACGCTCGCGAGTTTAATGGAGCACGAGAATTCTTCCCCGTTCTGGAGAACACCATGACCTACAACGTGAACAAGTCCGACGACGAGTGGCGCCAGCAGCTCTCCCCCGAGGAGTACGCGATCCTGCGCGAGGCCGCGACGGAGCGGGCGTGGACGGGTGATCTCCTCGACGAGAACCGCGAGGGTGTCTACCGCTGCAAGGGTTGCGGCCAGGAGTTGTTCCGTAGCAACGCCAAGTTCGACTCGCACTGCGGCTGGCCGAGCTTCTACATCCCTTCGGAGCAGGACGCCGTGGAGCTCGTCAAGGACACGTCGCTCGGCATGGAGCGCGTCGAGGTGCGCTGCGCGAACTGCGGTTCGCACCTTGGCCACGTCTTCGATGACGCCCCCACGACCCCTACTGGCGACCGTTTCTGCATGAACTCGGTCTCGCTCACGTTCGAGGCCGCGGAGTAGTTCGGCGGTGGCCCACCCAGCGCGCGACGCCGTCGAGCGCCGCAGGTCCCATTCGAAGGTGACGGCGGAGGCGCCGAGTCACGAGCAGCTGTTGCCGCTCGTGGCCGCGGCGGGAGGCGTCGCCGACCATGGGTCGCTGCATCCGTGGCGTCTCATCGAACTGCGTGGCGCCGACCGGGCTCGGCTCGGTGACGCGCTCGCGGAGGCCAGCGGGCTCGAGGGCAAGGATGCAGCGAAGCTCGCCGAGAAGCCGCTGCGGGCATCCCTTCTCATCGCCGTTGTCGCTGTGCACCAGCCGAGTTTCAAGGTGCCCGAGTGGGAGCAGGATGCCACGGCCGCTGGCGTCGCCCACGTGCTGAGCCTCCTCCTCGACGAGGCCGGCTGGGGTGTCATCTGGCGCACGGGAGGTCACACCCGATCGGAACCCGTTCGACGGATGCACGGCCTCGCCGACAACGAGGTGCTGCTCGGCTGGCTCTACGTCGGCGGCATCGTCCCAGACAAATCGAAGCCCGGTCGCAAGCTCATCGACCCCACCCGATACCTCACGGCGCTGTAGCGTTCGGCTGGCCGCGCCAGCGTCGGTAGGATGGTGCGCGGTTCATGCCCCCTTAGCTCAGATGGCCAGAGCATCGCTCTTGTAAAGCGAGGGTCGTCGGTTCGAATCCGACAGGGGGCTCTGAGAATGCCCGATCAGAGGTCGAGATTACGTCGACTCTCCGCCAGACTGTGTCCGTGACTCTCGAATCTGGGATCGGGATCCTGTTGAGCGTCGGCGCTCTTGCGGTCGCCGGGTTCCTCGCAGCTCTCCATGTGCTCCCCACTGGCCTCTCGCCCATCCGGAATCCTGTGAGCCAGTACGCGCTCACGAGGTATGGCCGCCTCTACCGCGGCGCGACCCTCGCGGCGGGATTCACCGGTGTCGTGGCGGCGGGGCTGCTCCTTCTTCGCTATAGCGGCGTCGCAGCGATGGTCACGACCGTTCTGCTGCTGGTTTTCGCGGTCGCGAGGCTGCTGATCGGGTTCTTCCCCATGGATGCTCCGGCTGCACCCCGCACGCGCACCGGGCGTACCCACAACTTCCTGGCATTCGCTGCTTTCGGGGCGGTAACCGCCGCGGCGTTCGTGGCAGGCGGCGCGTTCCACGACAACGGCGAACCGACCCTCGCGACCTTGTCGACCGCGGCTGGCGTCGTCATGGCGGTGGGCACGGTCGGGATGCTCGTCACGGCACGGTCGAAGCGCGGCTTCGGCCTCGCTGAGCGCTTCATCTATCTTGGCTTCATCGCATGGTTCCTCGTTGTTGGCATCTCAGCGGCGACGACCGCGTGAACTGAAAGGGAAATCATGAACTCCGGATCGGGATTCGAGTACGAGCTGTACCACACGGTCATCATTGTGATCTCGAGCGTGATCGCGTACATCTTCTACAGCCTCATGGCGTCGCGCATCTTCGCAAAAGCGGGCGTAAAGCCCTGGCAGGCGTGGGTGCCGTTCCTCGTCACCTGGCGTTTGCTGCAGCTCGGGGGTAAGCCCGGGTGGTTCCTTCTCATCGGACTCATCCCGATCGTCGGCCAGATCATTTACCTCATCCAGAGGTGGATCGCGCAGTACCGCATCGGCCTTGGACTGGAAAAAAGCGGAGTCTTCGTGATCCTCGCCATCCTGCTTGAGCCGGTGTGGTTCCTTGTCCTCGCGATCGACGGGTCAACGTGGAGCCCCAAGCACACCTCGCTTGTCCCCGAGTCGGCGAGGTCCTAGAAATATCCGTGGTTGCCCGACCAGGGCTCGTCTCGCTCGGGTAAAGCAAAGGTTCGAATCCGACGGGGGCTCTGAAAACTCGTTGTGGACAGTGTCCACATGCTGCTACCGTCCTGACTATGGCGCTGGATCACACCTTCACGACCACACTCGTCGGCGGCATGGGGCCACACAACTGGACGTGTGTCGTGATGCCGGAATCGCGCGAGATCCTCGGAACGTCGAAGGCTGCGAAAGTGCATGCGACCGTCGATGGCGCGGACTTCGACGCGACGCTACTGCCACACAAAGGTGGTCACATGCTCGCCATCAAACAGGCCATCCAGAACGAGATCGGTAAACACGCCGGCGACGACGTCACGGTCCGACTAATTGCGACCGCCTAACGAGAGCCGCAAAGGTACCGCTTAGGCAGCGATCGCGATGCGGTCTTTGCCGGACTTTTTCGCCTCGTACATGGCGTCGTCGGCCATACGCGTGAGAGTTTCCGCGTTGATGGGGGTCGGGCCGCCCGGGTCCGCTACCGCGATGCCGATGGATGCCGTCACCCCGAAGCCGTTGGGCAGCCAGTCCAGCGGCGCCCTGACCGCGGTGGCAATACGTTCCGCGATGGCACGGGATGCCGCGGCATCCGCCCCCGGGCACACCACAAGAAATTCGTCCCCTCCGAATCGACCCACGGTATCCCCCTCGCGGCGAAGCACCTCGGAGATACGGGACGCGACATCCTGCAGAACTCGGTCCCCTGCGCGGTGGCCGAGCTCGTCGTTGATGGCTTTGAAGCCATCAAGGTCGAGAAAGATGAGCGACACGGGCGCACCGGTGGTGTGAGCCTCCTCGAAGGCGTCTGCCGCGCGCTCGTCGATCGTCGTGCGGTTGACGAGTCCGGTGAGCTGGTCGTACTCGGCCGCATACCGCAACTCCGCTTGCAAGCGGATCCTGGAGAGCGCCAGACCAGCGTGACGGGCGAGCGCGCGATACAACTCCATGTATTGCTGATCGATATCGCGCGGTGTGCCGAAGAGGCACACGAAGGCGCCGAGAATCGCGTCGCCGTCGGGGATAGAGATCGCCGTGAGTGTTGAGGTTCGCGCGGCGCGCATGAGGTCACCGACTTCCTCGCTTCGCGAGTAGGCGTCCTCGATGTCCCGGATGATGAATAGTTCGTCGGGCGACAGCGCCTTGGAACCGGCCGGTCGCGACGCCCTGATCGCATCGAGCATGGGTTGGTGCTGCGCGCCCACAACAACCTGAAACTTCACGCCCTCGGGGTCGTAGGCGACCACTGCTGCGTCGATAGCGCCGAAAGCAGAGCGACCGATCTCCACGAGCATCGTCGCAAGCTCCTCCTCGGACGAGGCGGCAAGGAAGCGGGCGGCTGCATCCTGGAGCACACGCACGCGACTTTCGGAGAACTCGGCGGCTCGTTTGGCGGCGAGCATTTCGTTCTCGAAATCGCGACGGTTGCTGGCGTCGAAGACCGCAAGTCGCACACCCTGTTCGTCGGCAGTGATGACGGCGTTGACGAGCACGGGGAGATCGGTGCCGTCGGCGCGCACAAGGCGGAGGGAGACCTCCTTCAGTTCCTTCCGCAACCAGAGCTCGTCCTGGAACTGGGTGGCGTACACCGTCTGCTCCCCCGCCGCCACGAGCGAAGCAAAAGAGCGACCGACGATGTCCTCGCGCGTGTAGCCGGTCCACAGCAGGAAGGTGTCGTTGACGTGAACGACGACGTCGTCGATACCCGCTGTGAGCAGACCACACGGTGCCGCGTTGAAGAGCGCGTCGACGGAATGGAGCGGGCTCATCGCAGGTAGTCCTTGATGCTCTGAGCCACGAGATCCGGATCGGAAAGCAAAGGGACGTGACCTCGAGACGGGATCGTCACCATAGTGCTGGTCGGGATGCTGCGGTGAACGTACGCCCCCACCTCGGGCCCCGCAACGGCATCCTCGGCGATCTGCAGAACGAGCGCGGGAACCGTCACGTCACGCAGATCGCGCCGGTGGTCAGCACGGAACGTTACACGCGCGAACTGCGAGTTGATCTCCGGATCGATCGCGTAAATGCCTTCCGCGAAGTCGGCACTGAGCTCAAGCCTGTCGGGCATACCGACGATGATGGGCGCCAACGACTGCGAGAAGCTCAAGTAGTTCGTCTCCAGGGACGTCAACAGATCGTCGATCGCCTGTCGCGAGAAGCCGCCGCGGTATCCCTCATCGTCGAGGTAGCGCGGTGAGGGTGCGATGAGCACAAGTTTGCTCACGAGGTCGGGGCGCGCGTTGGCGGCAAGAACGGCGGTCATCGCACCAATCGAGTGACCCACGAGCACAACATCCGTCAGCGCGAGCGCTTCGACAATTTCGATGACGTCGTCGGCGTAACCGTGAAGTGTGTCGTACTTGGAGCGGTCGTAGACGCTCTTATCGGAGCCGCCGACACCGACCTGATCGAAGACGACCACACGGAAGTGGGGTTCGAGGGCCTCGGCGACGTACCGCCAGGTCTCACGGGTCGAACCGAACCCGTGGATGAGCACGAGTGTTGTGCCGTCCGTATTTCCGGTAACGCGAACATTGTTGCGCTTCAAAGGGTCCACGCCCAGGTGCCCTTCTCACGATGACTACTCCCCGGAGTTTACCTGGTGAAGAGGTAATGCACGACGCCGGACGGTGACGCGGTCGCTTCGACGCTGAACCGACCCTCGAGCCCTTCCTGGCCATCCCAGATCCGCACGCCTCGCCCGAGCACGATCGGCACGACAACAAGATGCAGGTGGTCGACGAGGTCCTCGTCGAGGAAAGATCTGATCGTGGTGGCTCCGCCGCCGAGGCGCACGTCGAGACCGTCCGCGAGCTCGGTGGCGAGGGCGAGGGCATCCCGGGGGCTGGCGTCTCGGAAGAGGAAGGTGGTCTCGCCCGCAGCGAAGTCGGGTCGCGGATGATGTGTGAGCACGACCACCGGCGAGTGGAACGGGGGCTCCTCCCCCCACCAGCCGCGCCAGCTGTCGTCCTGCCATGGACCGGTCTGGGGCCCGAACTTGCCACGGCCCATGATCTCCGCGCCGATGCCGTTCCAGGATGCCGCCGCAAACGCGTCATCGATTCCGCGGGTGCCCGGTCCCTGAGCCTCGGCCTCGTGGCCGGATGCTTCGACGAAGGTGCGGGTCGGGAAGAACCACTCCATGAGCCTGCCGCCCGCGTGGCCGAATGGCGCTTCCGTGGAGAGCCCCTCCCCCGTGGCGAAACCATCAAGGGAAATGGCCAGGCTGTGGACACGCAATCTGCTCATGGCAGGAGACTAGCCCACATGTTCACAACGTGAACATGTCACGAGGCGAACACGACCACCTCGTTGTTGTCGCTGTCGTACACGAAAAGGAACGCCGTCTCGTCAGGGTAGGCCTCGACGAGTTCCTCGCCGAATGAGTCCGCGCCCGCGACAAACTGAACACTCGCGGGAAAGCCGCCAGCAGCGCACTCCCCGAGAAGTGGCCCCGAGAACGACGTGGAATCCGGCTGCCGGGCATCCGATTCGTACAGTACGACGAGGCAGTCGCTGGGTGTGCCACTGGCAAAGATGCCGCCGGTACTGACGACTGAGCGCAGCCCGTGGAACACCTCAAAGGCGTACGCCGGCACGTCGCCGTTGGGGCCGCTCCGGAGGATCGAGGGGATCTCGAACCCCTCGTCCACCGCAAGTCGCGCCACCTGGGTCGCCCCCGTCTGCAGCGGATCCGTCTGCACACGCTGCACGAGCACAAGCGCGACGACCAGGACGGCCGCCAAAGCGAGGGCACCAAGGGCGATAAGCACGGTCGACCGCCGCAACCGGGATACGCGCTCGACGACACGTTCCCACCACGGGTCGGCCTCGGGCTCGGGCTCCGGCTCCGGCTGCGCGGAGACGGAGATGACCGGCACGGATGCCCCAGCATCCAGCACCTCGACGGCACCCGGCTCAATCGTGACCGAAGGCCGTCTGGCCTCTTGTAAGTCGCGCAATCGCTGGAGCGCTTGTGGGTCGCGCTCAATGTCGGCGCCGGGCCCGTAGGCCCGCCGCATCAGTGCTTCGAGTTCGCGTTCCTCCGCGTCCGTCACGTTCCCGCAGCCACCCTGGGCTCGGGTGCGACGTGGGCAAACGCGCGGTGCACGGAGGCGACGGCGCTCGACCCCTCACCGACGGCGGCTGCGACTCGTTTCATGGACCCGTTGCGCACGTCTCCCGTGGCGAAGACGAACGGCATGCTCGTCTCGAACGGCAGCGGGTCGCGACCGTGCAGCCCGAGTGTTGTCGCCGCCTCCGCGAGGGGAACGTCGGTGCCGGTGAGGAGGAAGCCGCGATCGTCTGTCGCGACGTCCTTCAGCCAACGGGTCGACGGTTCGGCGCCGATGAAGCAGAAGAGGCCACGCGCGTCGATGACTTCACCCGTGGAGAGGGTCACGCGCTCGAGCGCATCCTCACCTTCGAGGGAGGTGACCTGCGTGTGGGTGTGGACGGTCACGCGAGAGTCGTCGGCGAGCCTGTCGATGAGGTAGGCGGACATGCTGGCGTCGAGCTTGTCACCGCGTATGACGAGGTGGACGGTGCATCCGTTGGATGCGAGGAAGAGCGCGGCCTGACCGGCCGAGTTGGCCCCGCCGATCACAACGACGGTCGAGCCCGCCACCTGCTTGGCCTCGAGCGGGGTGGCGGCGTAGTAGATGCCGGCGCCCTCGAGGTCCGCCCAGCGGTCGAGCGAGAGAGCGCGGTAGGAGGCACCCGTCGCGACGATGACGGCGCGGGCGTGCACGCGTGCGCCGTCGGTGAGCGACAGCACGAGGTGGTCACCGGATGCCTCGAGCCCTTCCGCCTCGCACGGTGCGAAGACTCGCACCCCGAACTTGAGGGCCTGAAGTTGGGCCTGACCGATGAGGTCGCCGCCGCTGACTCCGAAAGGGAATCCCAGGTAGTTCTCGATGCGTGAGGTCGCCGACGCCTGACCGCCCGGGGCGATGCCGTCGAGGAGAACCGTGGACAGGCCCTCGGATGCACCGTAAATTGCGGCGGCAAGCCCGGAGGGACCCGCACCGACGACCGCGAGATCGACCGTGACATCCTCGGGCTCCTGGTAGGCGAGGCCGAGCTTCTCGGCAACCATGCCGGGTGTCGCGTTAGGGATCGGCTCGCCCTGCACCCACACGATGGGCATGTGATCGGCGGTGACACCGTTGTCGCGCAACTCGTCGGCGTGAAGGCTGCCGTCGTGCCACGTGTGCGCGAGCCCGAGACGAATCGCGTACGAGCGGAGGGCGAGCACACCGCGCGAACGCTCGGGCCCGACGATCTTGAGGGTGAGCGCCGCCGGGCCGGTCAGGAGTCCCTGGCGGCGCTTCCAGAGATCGCGGAGAAGCAGGTCGGCGAGGTCATCGTGCTCGGCCATGACGCGGCGGAATGCCGCGGTGTCGAGGGCGAGCATCCGGCCACCCTCCTTCACGCGACCGGCGAGGAACGCCCGCTGGCCGCTCAGCACGCCCAGCTCGCCCACGTAGGAGCGCGCACCGACGGTCGCCACGAGAAGTTCGGGGAACCACGCGTTCGCTGGCCGCACGATATCCACGAGACCCGTGTCGACGAGGATGAGCGGGTACCACTGCAGGCCCTCCTCGAGCACGTAGTCGCCGGGCGATGCGTCGATGGGCTCGGCGTAGGCGGAGATACGCGCCCACTGATCGTCGGTAAACGTGCCGGAGATGGTTTCGCTCGGAGAGGTCACGCTCCCATCCTCGCCGACGTCGGCTCACACACCTAGAACCCACCACTCAAAAGAGCGTCGGCTGGTTCAGTTGCTGCACTACGGCCGGTGTGCGTGCGGGAGGAGCCCACGTCGCGCGTGAGTCGAACCCGTACTCCTTCATGAGCGCGCCCATCTTCTCGCGAAGCCACTGACGGTAGGCCTTGGGTGCAGAGGACGACCCTGAATACATGGACCGGTAACGACCGACGAGCCCAGGATGCTCGCGCTCGAGCCACTGGAAAAACCACTCCCGCGCCCCGGGCCGCAAGTGCAACGCGCCGTACGTGAGGCGCGTGGCACCCGCTTCTCGGATCGACGACAGCGCAGCGCTGAGATGCGCCCTCGTATCGGTCAGGTAGGGCAGAACGGGCATAACAAACACGGAGACGTCGAAGCCCGCGTCGACGGCAGCGCGCACGGTCGCCAGCCGCGCGGCCGTCGTGGGGGTACCCGGCTCGATGCTCTGCTGGAGCTCGTCGTCGTAGACGGCTATCGACATCGCGATGTGGATGGGCACGCGGTCTGCGGCCTCAACAAGGAGAGGGAGGTCGCGGCGGAGCAGCGTTCCCTTCGTGAGGATCGAAAACGGAGTGCCGCTGTCGGCGAGCGCAGTGATGATGCCGGGCATCAGCCCGTAGCGCCCCTCCGCCCGCTGATACGGGTCCGTGTTGGTGCCGAGTGCGACGGGATCGCGATCCCATTTGGGCTTCGCGAGTTCGGCGCGCAGCACCTCGGCGACGTTGACCTTGACAACAACCTGGTTATCGAAATCGCTGCCCGCATCGAGGTCGAGGTACTTGTGTGTGTTCCGCGCGAAACAGTAGACGCAGGCGTGTGAGCACCCGCGATAGGGGTTGACGGTCCAGTCGAAGGGCATTGCGCTCTGCCCGGGCACACGGTTGAGGGCACTCTTGGCCATGACTTCGTGAAACGTCATGCCGGCAAATTCGGGAGTGCGCACCGATCGCACGAGACCAGACAACCCGATAAGCCCCTGATCTGCCGTTACCGATTGCCCGCTCCACCGCATTGCGACAGTAGAACATATGTTCGAGACGTGAGCAACCCCCGAGGTGTTACGTCGCATTCGGCCCCCGAATACGGGCGGAAGCACGTGACCCCAAGGATGGGGATGGTCGATAGGGTCGTGCCATGAGCGCGCCGACCGTCTCGATCGTCATCCCCGCCTACAACGAGGAGGATACGATCCGGCACTGCCTCATGGCGTGCATCGACCAGACCTCGCCCGCCCTCGAGATCATCGTCGTCAACAACAAGTCGACGGATGGCACGGCCGCGGCTGTTGAGGCGATGCAGGCCGCGTTCCCTGAGGCGAGCATCCGGCTCATCGAGCAAAACGATGTGCAGGGAATCACGGCCACCCGCAACGCGGGATTCAACGCTGCGGTCGGTGACGTGATCGGCCGTATCGACTCGGACTCGGCGATCATGCCGGACTGGGTCGAGCAAGTGCAGGCGGCATTCGCGGATGGCACGATCGACGCCGCGAGCGGATCCGTCGACTACTACGACATGCCCATGCGGGCCTTCGGCCACAAAGCCGACGATGCATATCGCAAGATCCAGGCGAAGCTGGCCGGCGACTACGTTTTTCTCTTCGGCAGCAATATGGCACTGCGACGCGATGCCTGGCTCGCCGTGCGTGACGAGGTGCACGACGATCGCGAGGACCTCATGCACGAGGACCTCGACCTCGCCATTCATCTCGCACTCGCGGGCAAACGAATCGCCTACGTCTCGGCGATGGAAGCGGGTATGTCCGCCCGACGGCTCGATTCGAGCCCCAAGGACTACCTCTTCTACGTGGAGCGATTCAAGCGAACGTACGAGAAGCACGGCATCCATGACGTCCGTCTGCTGGCGCCCATGGTCGTGCTGCTCGGTGTGTACCCCGCACTCCACGCGGAGCGCGCCATCTCGGGCAGGCGTGGGGCCGCCCGCACCGAACATCAACCGATCCAGGGGGAATCGTGAGTCCAGAGTTCATCGTCGGGGGCATCTACGTCGCCCTCTGGTTGTTCTTTATCTACGCGTTCGCGGGTGTGCTCGTGGAGATGCTCTACTGCTGGACCATCGAGTACCGCGGAGTGGTGGAGTCCCGATTGGGCCTGCTCTACCTCCCGTTCAACCTCCTCTACGGCGCGGGCGGCCTCATCATCACCCTCGCCCTGCTCCCCTACTTCGATAACCCGTTTGTCGTGTTCGGTCTCGGCCTCGTGGTGGGCACGGTGCTGGAGTACTTCACGAGCCTCTTCATGGAGAAGGCCTTCGGGGCGGTGTACTGGGATTACAGCAAGGAGTTCCTCAACATCCAGGGGCGTGTGTGCCTCAAGTACGCCCTCATGTGGGGCGGTCTGTCGCTTGTGCTGCTCTACGTCCTCGACGTCGTGAACGTGCAAATCCTCCTCATGATCCCCGTGTGGATCGGTCTGCCCGTGTTGGGGCTGCTCATCGTGGCCACGATCCTCTCGGTCATCCTCACCCTCCTCGCCTACCGCCGCACCGCGCAGAAAAACGCCTACCTCCGTGCGAAGCGGGACGGCAAGGATGCGACGCTGCCGAACCCCGCGTGGGCGCGCCTCGTCGACCGGCTCGTACCCGACTCGGTGCTCATCAACACGTTCCCGCGGATGAGTCTCATCACCGAGTATCAGGAGCTCAGCGGTCACCACCGCAAGCTCATCGTGTGGCTCCCCACGATCGGCAAACCGACGCAGAAGACCGTCGAGGCCGGCGAGCGCGCTCGCGACCAGGAAACGAACCGCCTGCTCGCCGCGGGGTTCTAGCTCTCGACGATTCGACTCACGCGCACGTGGACGGTGGCGCGTGTGCCGTCGGGCACGGCGTCGAGGAGTGCCGCCGAGACCGCCGCCGCAATCTCCGGTGCGCGTTCGCGCGAGTCGACGGCGATACTCGCGACGATGGCCAATGAACCGTCGGACTCGCGCACGTCCACGAGGCTCGGCGACTCGCTTCCTGCGGCGAGCTGCCGCACGGTTGTGACAATCGCGGGCCGAGCCGAGTAGAGCGCAACGACCCCCGGCACCTCGCGAGCGACCGCGTCGAGCCCTGTCGACAGGGCGCTGAGATCGGTCATGAGGGGCTCCCGTCGTCGGTGGGCAGGGCCAGGTGCACGTCAGTGACGGTCACGTCGATGCTGTCGATCGTCAATTCGGTGTGCGCCAGGAGCTGGCTGTACACGCGCTGGCGCACCGCCTCGGCGACGTCCGGAACGGGGCTGTTCAGCACCACGCTGATAGTGACGTGCACACGGATGCCCTCGCCCGGCACCGTCACGTCGCCGTCGAGTGAACACGACCCGACGACCACACCCTCCACGGAATCGCCTGCAGCACGCACGAGCTCGCGCACGGCACCCTCAGTGACGGTGAGGGTCGTGTCAGGGTTCGGGGAGGCGAGGGGGATGTCGCGTCCTGCGCGCACCTCGCGGCTGATCGAGGCGAGCAGCCCGCCGAGCCAACCCTCGTCGAGCGCGGGATGCTCGCGCACATCCTGTTCGACGAGGTCCCGGGCGAAGCCACCGACGCGTTCCATCGAGTCGAGCATCGCCTGGCATTCCGGGCTGTTGTCGATCGCCGCAATCGCTGGCGTGCGCCCGCGATCCAGGTACGCGCTCAAATCCTCGATGGTGTACCCGGTATCTCCGACACCCAGGTCAGCTCGCTCGTCCGTCATCGCCACACCTCCATTTCGCGAACGACGGTGGCCCTGGCTCGCGCAAGCTTGCCGCGCACCGTCGCCACCGACATCCCCAGTCGTTCCGCGATCTCCTCATAGCTGTAGCCACCCATCTCTTTGAGCACCCAGCACTGCCGTTGACCTTCGGGTAGCGCGTCCAGTACCGCCGAGAGCGCTTCGAGCCGCGATGAGGCCACGGCACGGGCATCCGGGGTCGAGCCTTCGTCGTCTGGCTGCTCCTCGTCGAGCTCATCGGACTGTCGGCGGGCACGGATGCTGTCCGTGGCCTTTCGCGAGACGATGCTCGTCAGCCAGGCGCGAACCTTGGACGGGTCCTGGAGCGAGGCAAGCTGCGCCCACGCGGTGATGAGCGAGTCCTGAACGACGTCATCCGCGTCGGCGACCGACTTCGTCAAGCGGATCGCGAAGGCGCGGAGAAACGGGCCGTGCCGTCGGACGAGCACCTCGAAGGCCGCCGTGTCGCCGTCTGCTGCGCGCTGCGCGAGGATGCCGTCGCTCGCCGAATCGAGAGGCGTCATCGCGCTCTCAGAATCCTCACAGCAAAAACTCCACTCCGCACCGTGACGTTCTCCGAATTCAGTACGTCTGCTCTAGGACAACGATAAACGGCCCCACAAGGGCCGACGAGCAAGGAGAGAACATGGCTGAGAAGGTCATCACCACGGCAAGCCCCATCGTCGCAGGCTCGGCAACCGGAAAGACCGTCATCGTCGACCCCGTGGTTGCCAAGATCGCGGGAATCGCAGCCCGCGAGGTTCCGGGGGTTTTCGCTCTCGGCGGCGGTGCCGCCCGAGTGGTTGGCGCCATTCGCGAGGCGATCGGCGGAGCTGACCTCGGTCAGGGAGTCAAGGTCGAGGTTGGGGAGACCCAGGTCGCCGTTGATGTGACGATCGTCGTCGCCTACCCGGAGCCCCTCCAAGTTGTGGCCGCCGACGTTCGCGCCGCTGTGGCCCGAGCGATCGAGCAGCTCGTCGGTATGGAGGTCGCCGAGATCAACGTGACCGTCTCTGACGTACACATCCCCGGCGAGGACGACACCGAGACCGAGGTGCGCGTCTCATGACCGGTGTGACCTTCGGTGTCGGAGCCGGGCTCGCTCTCGCGGCGATAGCTCTCGCCTTCGGATTCTGGGGCTTCCTGCTGGCGGTCGTTTTCGCGACCATCGGCGGGGTTGCCGGTGCCGCGGCGAGTGGTCGACTCGATCTGCGAGCCGTCGCCGATGCGGCGCGGGGTCGCCGCGGTCTCTGATGCAGGGCGGACGGGTGGCGATCACCGCCCGCGCCCTCGAGGCGGTGGCGCGGGCGGTGGCCGCCGGTCACCTCGGTGTCGCGGCATCCGACGTCGGGGTGACATTGCGTGACCGCGACGGCAGGTTGGCGGTCCGCGTGGATGCTCCGCTCGGCGTGACAACCGGAGGCCCTGGCATCCTCACGCGGGTCGGCGAGGCGCGCACCACCATCGCGCGCGACGTAACGCGGCTCACCGGCAGCCAGATCGGCTCCGTCGATATCCGCATCACAGCAGCACACATCACGAAAGGACCACGAGTCTCATGAACGAGCAGCGTCTCTACCAACGCGTGACGCGTCGAGCGCTTCACCGCTCCCGCTCGCTCGCGGTGTGCGTCGCGCTCCTGCTTCTTGCGGTGGCTGCGGCGTACGTCGCCGCGGAAGCGGTTCTGGCGGCGATCGGTCAGCCGGCTCTGCTCGCTACACCCTCCCAGATCGCAGCGGCAGTCTCGGAGCCCGGTCCCACAACGTTGGCCGTTGCGGCCGCCGCGGGAATCGTGGGGATCATCCTCGTGGTCATCGCGGTTGCGCCCGGCCGACGCCCACGACGCGTGCTCTCGCACGATCGACTTGCGGTGATCGTGGACGATTCGGTTCTCGCGAGCTCGATGTCCCGTGTTGCTCGGGGCGCGGCATCCGTCGGTCAGGGTCGTGTGCGGACCGAGGTCGGCGGTCGCCGGGCGTCCATTTCGGTGACGCCCACGAGTGGCTTCCCCGTCGATGCCGCTGCGGTCCAAGCGGCGGCGGACGATCTCACTGACCGTCTCGCCCTCCGTTCGCGTCCGCGCGTGCGGGCCGTCATCGCCGAGAGCGGGGTGGTGGGCTCATGACCTCGAGCAATCGTGTGATCAACCGGATGCTGCTGGCGCTCGTCGGCCTCGCGGCGCTGGTAGCGGCTGCCTACGTGACGGTGCGCGCGTACCCCGCCCTCATCCCGACAATCTCGATTCCCGCCCTCCCCGCGGTCGAGGGCGCGGCCCTCTGGTACCTCGCGGGAGCCAGTGGGATCGTCGTAGCGCTCTCGATCGCCTGGATCGTGACGCGGGGTCGAGGGAGCACGCATGACGTGATTCACGAGAACACGCCGTTCGGCGTCGTGGAGGTGGATGTGCGGGTCGTCTCGGATCTCGTGTCGGCGCAGCTCGCAAACCGGCAGGACATCGTCGGGGTGAGTGTGAATGCCTACCGTGTCCGCCGCGCAGCGACCCTCGCCCTCACGGTGACGGTTCGCTCGGGCGCCGACATCGAGCGAGTGCGCGATGACGTTGCGCTGGCCGTGGCCGAGGTCGACACACAACTCGAAAGCAGACTTCCGGTGGTCGTTCACATCACCGGGGCGCGCATCATCCGTGCGCGCGAGAAGCGCGTCTCCTGATCGGGACGCCCAACGAAAGGAGCCCATCATGGGTGCAGACGACAAGATCAAGAACGCAGCCGAGGATCTCATCGGCAAGGGCAAGGAGGCGGTCGGCAAGGTGACCGGTAACGACAAGCTCGTCGCCGAGGGCAAGGCCGACCAGGTGAAGGCGGCTGCGAAGGACACCGTCGAGGACGTCAAAGACGCCTTCAAGAAGTAATCCCTCAACAGAGGGCGGGGCCCGGTCGGATCTTCGACCGGGCCCCGCCCTCTTGTCCTCCTTAAGGGGGACATGCTACAGTTTCGCCACCCGCTGACCCTAGCCTGGCGGCTCAATGAGGAGCCGCCTCGTACCAAGAAGGTGATACACCCGAGGTTCGCCCCTCTCCCGATGGGTTCGCTTTCCCGGTGCCACTCGCCCATCGTCGGCCATTCGGCGTCGCACGCCCCTGGTATCCCCCGGCACGTCCGCAGTGCACGAAAGAACCCGACCATGTACAGAAACCAGTATTTGGCGACCCTCGGGGCGGTCATCCTGATTGGCGGATCGTCCGTCATCGGTGCCCTACCCGCCGTCGCCGACGAGACAGTGTCGACCGCGACAACCGTGGTGGAAGCCACCGAGACGATCGCACCCGGGACAGCTCCTGAAGCAGCGCCCGAGCCAGCACCCGAAGTAACGACCGAAGTCACGTCCGTAGAAACCGAGGCAACACTTCCGCAACCCGAGCCGGCAGCGGAACCCGTCGCAGAAGCACCCCCAGCCCAGCCGACCCCAGCCCAGCCGACCCCCGCCCAAGAGCCGGCGCAGCCGAACACGCCGTCGACGCAACGGTCCTCCCTGGACGGCGCGGTCGCGACCTCGGCCTCGGCGAGTTTCGCAGCGAAACCCGAGGATGACGGAGCGACCAAAAAGATCGCGTTCTGCCATGCCACGGCCAGCGAGACGAACCCGTTCAACTTCATCGAAACGTCGGTGAATGCGTTCTTCCAGGCGGGCCACGATACGCATCAGAACTTCGAGGACATCGTGCCGCCCTTCAGCTACGTCAAGCAGGGCGACACGATCGACTTCCCGGGTTTGAACTGGGATGCCGAGGGGCAAGCGATCTTCAACGCTGGCTGTTCGACACCCGACGATCAGCCTCTCCTCGCGACGGCGTCGGTGTCCTTCACCGCCGCGACCTGCTCATCCCCGCAACTCCTGGTGCTGGGAGCGATCACCAATGCATCCTGGGGCACCGTGACCGACCCGGAAGGGGACCTCGACTACCGTGTGGTCGCAACGGCCGACGATGGCGCCGAGTTCGCCGGAGGAGCCGGAGAGCTGGTCTTCGAAGGCCAACTCGATCCGATCGACAGCGGTCTGTCGTGCGACACCACCGAGGTCAAGAAGATTGAGTTCTGCCACGCCACGGGCAGCGAGCAGAACCCGTATGTGCTGCTCGAAACATCCGTCAACGCGTTTTTCCAGGCAGGCCACGACACTCATCAGAACTTCGAAGACATCGTGCCGCCCTTCTCCTATGTGAAGCAGGGGCAGGTGATCAACTTCCCCGGGTTGAATTGGGATGCCGAGGGACAAGCGTTCTTCGAGCAGGGATGCGGAACCGAGGTCACCCCGAAGATAGCTACCGCCGAGGTGAGCATCACCCCGGCAACGTGTGAATCCGGCGAGATGCTCGTCCTCGGGCCGGTCGTCAACGCCACGTGGGGCGAGGTTTCCGGACCCGTTGGGCCGAGCAACTACTCGGTCACCGCCACCGCGACCGGTGACGCGACATTCGAGGGAGGCCTCAGTCAGCTCACCTTCCAAGGCGAGCTCGACGGACCGCTCGACCCGACAGCTCCGCCCTGTGACCTCCCGGTGCAATCGCTCGTGCTGCCCACGGTCTCGTTCACGCAGTTCACGTGCACCTCGCAGGGCAGCATCACACTCGGAGTCGCAGAGGGCTACAACCCGGACTTCGTGCGGTTCACCGTCAACGGTGCCTCCGGCCTGACTGTGGGAACCTACCCTGCGGCGCCCGGCCTCGCCACGGTCACCGCTCAGGCCGTGGAGCCCCACCAGCTCGAACCGGAGTGGGTCAACCCGCCAGCCTTCGCGTTCGTAGCTCCGACGGCGACGGAATGTTCCACCCCGGTGGCGCCGACAAAGCCGTCGAGTACGGTGCTGGCGCATACGGGCGGTAGCGCGACTGGCCCCGCTCTCGGGATCGGCTTGGCCGTGCTTCTCGCCGGCGCAGGAGCGGTGTACCTGAGCCGACGGCGCGCCGCGCGCCACTAAAGGTTCGAGGGTCTTCGCGCGGTCACCCCAACCGTGCGGAGGCCCTCGTCTACCTGGCGACGAGCGCCAACCCCACGGTCGCCGCCGCAACGGTGAGGGGTGCAACGATGAGCCCGAGAAGCACGTAGCGAGACCAGCGGATGTCCACCCCGAGGGACTTCAGGCGCGAATGCCACAACAGGGTCGCAAGCGAAGCCCAAGGAGTAATGAGCGGACCAGCATTGACCCCGATGAGGAGAGCCGCGATGCGTTCCGGGGATCCGGCGACGGGCTCGAGCGCGAGGTAGGCCGGAAGGTTGTTCACGACGTTCGAGCCGGCCATTCCGGTGAACGAGAGCTGCAGGAGACTGAGCGGGTCGGTGCCGCTGCCAGCAACAGTGGCGAGCGCCGACGTCATCCCGAGCGAATGCCCGGCCTCGACAACGAGGAACAGGCCGGAAGCGAAAACGACCAGCTGCCAGGGGATGAGCGCGAATCGAAGAACCGATCGGCGACGAAGGGCGAAGACGACGGTAAGCAGCAGTGCGGCGGCGACGGTCGGAATCCACACCGGGATGCCCGTGACTAGAAGTGGGAGGAGCGCGATGAGCACGCCGGCGCTCCACCAGAACAACACCCTGTCCTCCGGGGTGCCCGTCGCGTGCGCGACAAAACGCCCGGTCAGCTGACGGCGGAAGATCAGGAACAAGAACACACACGGCACGACGATCGCAATGAGGGAGGGCACCGCCAAGAGCAGGAAGAACCGCCACGGGTCGGTGAACCCGAGGGCGTGGAGCGAGAGCAGGTTCGTGAGGTTCGACACGGGCAGTACGAGCGACGCCGTGTTGGCGAGCCAGACCGTGGTGAGCGCGAACGGCATCGGCGGCAGTCCGTGCGCGGCCGCCACGAGCACCACCACGGGGGTGAGGAGCACGGCGGTGGTGTCGAGGCTCAGAAACGCTGTGCTGACAACGGCGATGGCGACCACGAGGAGCCACAGCAGCCAGGTGCGTCCCCGCGCAAGCCTGGCCGTCCGCTCGGCGACGGCGCTGAAAACGCCGGCTTCCGATGCGAGTTCGGCAACAACGGTTATCGCGACGGCGAAGAGAAGGATCGGCCAGACGCGATCGGCGACGGCGAGCGCGTCCTCGGTGGGGAGGATGCCGGTGACGAGGGCAACGCCGCCGACGACCAGCAGCGCGGCCCCGAGGATCGCGAGACGCACCGACCTATTCTGCGCGCTCGTGGACAGCTACGGTGACGGGGTAGCCGCTGGCCCCGGAGTGGTGACGTACTTCTCGCGCGGCAACTCAACACGAATGTTGTCCGTCAGCACGAGCCAACCGTCCTCCTCGGGGACCGGTGCCGGATAGACCTGGAACGCTCCGAGGGGACCCGAGACGCCGAAGGGGCCACCAGGTCCACCGCATGACGTCATCGCCGTCCAGCTGGACGCCAGGGCGAGACAGAAGTGCCCTTCTCGAGTGCGCGCGAGGTAAAGGTCTATGCCGTCATACGTCGTCTCGTAGCGCACCGTCTCGGGAAGGAGGTGGCTGGTGTCTACGACATCGAACTCCGGCCCCAGTGCATCTTTCTCGGTTTGCGGTCGGTCAAAGACCAGGTAACCCGGGGTGCCACTACATGCGCTCAGAGCCAGCGCGAGAATCGCACCACTGACACCAACCCGAGCTCCCCTCATGACCCCACGGTAGCCCGCGAGCTCGGGGGACGCTAGATCAACCGTTCGGGGTCGGCGTGGGCGTCGGCGTCGGCGTCGGAGTGGTCGACTCGATGAAGGTTTCGCCCGCCGCGCTCACGACGAAGGCCTGGAAGGCAGCCAGGTCGTTGGGCGCACCCTCGTACTTCTCGCCATTAACGATGACTGTGGGTGTTCCCTCGACCTTGTCCACGTTCGAGTCCGGGAGGGGTCCGGTCAAGGCCCGCTCGGTGGATGCCGCGACCCATGGCCGGAACTCCTGCGAGCGGATGCACTCGGCGATCCCGCCGCCGGTGTCCTCGATCCCCGCGTCCCCGAGGAATTCAATGAGTTCGTCGTCGGACAGCCCCGCCGTGTTCTCTGCCGGCTGCCTCACGAAGAGCTGGAGGTGGTAGTCGTAGAACTGGTTGGGTACCGAGTCGGCGACGCAGGCCGCGGCATTGGCCGCGCGCGTCGAGTACTTCGTACCCTGCGACGCCCGGTCGAGGATCGCGATCGGGTGAATCTCGAGCGTCGCGCCGCCGTTCTCCAGGAGGCTCGAGATGTAGTCCGCGTTCGTCTCCTCGAACTGGCGGCAGATCGGGCACAGGTAGTCGACGTACATCGTGATGCTGAGCTCACCTTCGGCGCGCTCGTTCGGCACCGGATCGGCGCCGGGCTGGAGGGCGGGCGTCTCGGTCGCGAGGAAGCCTTCACCGATACGGATGCCGTCGCTGGCCATGTTCGCGGGGCCGGGGCCTTCCGGCCGCACCGAGTTGACGATCACGAGTCCCACGATCGCGATGACCGCGAGCACGGCCACAACGATGCCCCCCTGAAGGAGGAAGCGGTTGCGGCGCTCCTTCTTCTTCTGTTCCTCACGGAGCTGGCGAGCCTTTTCGCGGGCTGCCTCTCGCTGTGCGTTCTTGGAGAGCTTTGCGTCGCTGGAGTCGCTCACTCGGACCTCATTCATCGGGCGTCGGGGAAGGGCAACGCCGCCATCCGATGCATGCGTATGGTTCGCGCGCCTCGGGAATTCTAGGAGAGGTCGCTGGGAGTTGGCTAACCGAGGTCGGCCGAGCGGTGTCATACTGAGAGGTGGTGGCCTCGGCCGCCGCATCCATTCACTACGGATCGTCCGGCACGTACCTGCCGGTGAAGGAGTTAGTTTCGCATGGCATCAGTCACTTTTGATAAGGCAACCCGTCTCTACCCGGGTTCCACCCGCCCCGCTGTCGACAAGATCGACCTCGAGATCGCCGACGGCGAGTTTCTCGTTCTGGTCGGCCCCTCTGGCTGCGGAAAGTCCACCACGCTGCGTATGCTCGCCGGCCTTGAAGAGGTCAACGATGGGCACATCTTTATCGGCGACCGCGACGTGACCGACGTCCCGCCGAAGGACCGCGACATCGCGATGGTGTTCCAGAACTACGCGCTGTACCCGCACATGACGGTGGCCGAGAACATGGGCTTCGCGCTCAAGATCGCCGGCGTCAACAAGGAGGAGCGCGCCACCCGTGTGCTCGAGGCTGCGAAGTTGCTCGACTTGGAGCCCTACCTCGCGCGTAAGCCGAAGGCCCTCTCCGGTGGTCAGCGTCAGCGTGTGGCCATGGGTCGCGCGATCGTTCGTCAGCCGCAGGTCTTCCTCATGGACGAGCCCCTCTCCAACCTCGACGCGAAGCTTCGTGTGCAGACGCGTACGCAGATCGCGTCGCTGCAGCGTCGCCTCGGCGTCACGACCGTCTACGTCACGCACGACCAGACTGAGGCCCTCACCATGGGTGACCGCATCGCGGTCCTCAAGGACGGCATCCTGCAGCAGGTCGGCACCCCGCGTGACCTGTACGAGGCCCCGCAGAATGTGTTCGTCGCCGGCTTCATCGGAAGCCCCGCGATGAACCTGTTCGACGCGGACGTCGTCGACGGTGGTCTGAAGTTCGGCACGGCGACCGCCAAGGTTGACCGCGAGACACTCAGCCACACCAAGGAGTCCAAGGTCACCATCGGTGTGCGCCCGGAGGACCTCATCGTCTCGACCACCGGCGAGGGTCTCCCCGTCGAGGTCGACGTTGTCGAGGAGCTCGGCGCCGACGGCTACCTCTACGGTCACACCGAGATCGACGGCAACCGTGTCGACATCGTGGCTCGCGTCGACGGCCGTTCGCACCCGTACGCGGGTGACAAGGTTGTTGTCTCGCCCGAGCCCAACCACATTCACGTGTTCGAGTCCTCGACCGGCGAGCGCCTCAGCTCCAAGGTCGCAGCCTAGTTCGCAGTCTCGGGTGGCGCGGAACGTTCCGCGTCACCCGAGATCGAACGGATCCCGATGAGCGGCGCACTCAACATCACGTCGGCGATTGCCGACCCCGGTCTTCTCGATCTCCCCTGGAACCTCCCGCTCGAGTCGTGGCCGGAGGATGCCATCACCGCCCTACCCAAGGGCATCTCGCGCCATCTCGTGCGCTTCGCAACTCTCGGCGACTACGTTGTCGCCATCAAGGAGACCTCCTCTGAGCTCGCTCGGCGCGAGTACGAGATGCTCCGAACACTTCAACGTCTCGATGTGCCGTGTGTCGAACCCGTCGCCGTCATCACCGATCGTGTGGCGGATGACGGCGAGGAACTCGCCTCCGTGCTCGTCACACGTCACCTGCGGTTCTCGCTCCCCTACCGCGCGATCTATTCGCAGAGCCTCCGTCCGGAAACAGCGACGCGACTGGTCGATGCTCTCGCCGTACTCCTTGTGCGTCTGCACATCGTCGGCTTCTTCTGGGGTGATGTTTCGCTCTCCAACACCCTTTTCCGCCGTGACGCTGGCGCGTTTGCCGCCTACCTCGTGGATGCCGAGACGGGGCAGCTCTACGACAGGCTCTCGAACGGTCAGCGCGAGAACGATCTGGAGATCGCCCGCATCAATATTGCCGGCGAGCTTCTCGACCTTCAGGCTGGCGGTCGCCTTGAGGAGGACATCGACCCGGTCGCGATCAGTGACGGCATCGTCGATCGCTACCGCACGCTGTGGAAAGAACTGACGGGCCCCGAGCAGTTCGATCAGTCGGAGCGGTGGCGCATCAATTCGCGCATCGAGCGGCTCAACGATCTCGGTTTCGACATCGAGGAACTCGCGATCGTCACCGATGACACGGGCACCCAGGTGCGCATTCAGCCGAAGGTCGTCGACGCCGGCCATCACTCCCGCCGTCTTCTCAGGCTGACCGGACTCGACGCCCAGGAGAACCAGGCGAGGCGCCTGCTCAACGACCTGGACTCGTATCGCGCTCGCTACGGCAAGCCCGACGCCGACGAGGAAGTGGTTGCGCACGAGTGGACTGCGAAGGTCTTCGAGCCGGTCATCCGTGCTATCCCGAAGGATCTGAAGGGCAAGCTCGAGCCTGCGGAGATCTTCCACCAGTTGCTCGATCACCGTTGGTACCTGTCGCAGAACGAGAGCCGCGATGTTCCGCTCGCCGAGGCAGTGTCGAGCTACATCGATACCGTGTTGCGTCACCGGCGCGACGAGGCGACGATCTTCAACCCCGCGACGGGCACGTTCACGGCCCCCATTGACGTCGAGGGAGACTGGCGCCTCAACGTCTAGACATACCTTGAAGCACTATCCCTAGAACTGCGAGGTATAGTGGCGGCGTGAACATCGACAAGGATCTCGTCGCCGCGATGGCGACACCCCTCGTATTGGCGATCCTCGCGGAGGGTTCTAGCTACGGCTACGCGATCCTCGGGCGGGTGCGTGACCTCTCCGCCGGGGAACTCACGTGGACCGACGGCATGCTCTACCCGCTCCTCCACCGACTCGAGCGACTCGACTACGTGCGCGCCGAATGGGGCCGCTCCCCCGAGGGTCGCCGCCGCAAGTACTACGAGATCACCGAAGCGGGGCTTGCCCAGCTCGCCGAACAACGACAACAGTGGGCGACCGCCACCCGAACCCTCGACAACCTCTGGGGTCGAGAGCCCCTCCTGGGAGTGTGACATGAAGACCGACACACTTGACGAGCAGATCGCCGCATGGCGAAAGGCCCTTCTGCGCAGCGACGCGGTGACGGATGCCGACGCCGACGAACTCGAAGAACACCTCCGCGACCAGGCCTCCGACCTTGCCGCCGCTGGCCTCACGGACGACGAGGCATTCCTCATCGCGGTCCGTCGAATCGGCCAGGTTGATGCCGTCACCGCCGAATACGCGCGTGAACACGGCGACCGACTGTGGAAGCAACTGGTGACCCCGGGGCGATCCTCCGACGGCTCGACGCGTCAGTCGGTGGGCGTCATGATCGCATTTGCCGCGGTCGCGATCGTGGTTCTCCACTCCGCGAGGCTCCTCGCCATGGGCGGATACAGCGACACCCGCTTCCTCGACGAGCCCATCCAGCCGTGGTTCGGACGGAGCTTCAGCCTGTTCGTCCTCCCGGTGCTCGGGGCCTACTTCGCCTACACACGCAGGTCGAGCCTGGCTCGCGTCGGAGTCATCGCCGCAGCCACCATCGCGCTCGGTATCGCCATCAACGTCTTTCCCTACTCCAGCGACAGCTCGAGCGAAGTGATTGTCTCCCTCCACCTGCCATTCCTGCTGTGGTTCCTGATGGGCGCCCTCTACGTTCGCGACCTGCGGTCGTCGTCGGAGCGTATGGACTTTGTGAGGTTCACGGGCGAGTGGGTGATTTACGTCCTGCTCATCGTGATCGGCGGTGGCGTGCTGCTGTCGCTGACCTCCCTCGTGCTCGCGCCGATCATGCCCGATGCGATCGGCGAGATCTTCGTCTGGGTCATGCCCGCCGGTGGCGCGGCCGCGGTCATCGTCGCCGCGTGGCTCGTTGAGGCAAAAAAGAGCATGATCGAGAACCTCGCACCGGTACTCACGGCGATCTTCACGCCGCTGTTCGCCGCGCTGCTTTTGGTCGCGGCCGTCGGTTACGCCGCGCTGCGACCCGAGGACTTCAACCGCGAACTCCTCGCGGGCTTCGACGTACTCATGATCATCGTTGTAGCCCTCGTCGTCTACGGGATCTCCGCGCGACCGTCCGACCGAGCACCGGGTGTGATGGACGTGCTGCGGCTTGTCGCGGTGGTCGCCGCGATTCTGCTCGACGTGATCGTGCTGATCCTCATGTTCGCGCGAGTGGGCGACCTCGGGTTGACGCCGAACCGGGTTGCGGCGCTCGGCCTCAACATCGTTCTGCTCGTCAATCTGATCGGAACAGCGTGGTTTTCCGCACGCCACCTAGGTGGGGCGCCCATCGTGCACCTGGAGCGCTGGCAGACCGGCTATCTGCCCGTGTTCGCTGGGTGGCTCGCCCTCGTTGTGGTGGCTCTGCCACCGGCGTTCCTCTTCGGGTAACTAGCGCTTGCCCGCGCGCAGGGTAGCGATCTCGTAGAGGGTGACGCTCGCGGCGATACCGGCGTTGAGAGACTCGGTCGAGGCGCTGATCGGAATCGACACGACGGCGTCGCAGTTCTCCGTGACCAGGCGCGAGAGCCCCTTACCCTCGCTTCCCACGACAACGAGCACCGGCTCCTTGGCCAGCTGAAGGGACGGCAGCGAAACATCCCCGCCGCCGTCCAGACCGAGCACAAAAACGCCACGTTCCTTGAAGGCTTTGATCGTCTGGTTGAGGTTGGTCGCCATGGCAACCGGCGTGCGTGCTGCCGCGCCCGCTGACGTCTTCCATGCCGAGGCGGTCATACCGACCGAGCGACGCTGGGGCACAATCACACCCTGGCCGCCGAAGGCAGCAACCGAGCGGATGATCGCGCCGAGGTTACGCGGATCGGTTACGCCGTCGAGCGCCACGAAGAGCGGCACCTGGCCACGCGAGATCGTTTTGTCGAGCAGGTCCAGCGGGTTCGCGTACTCGTACGGCGGTACCTTGAGTGCGACACCCTGGTGCACCGAGTCGGCTCCGGTAAGGCGATCGAGCTCCGGGCGCATGACCTCGAGCACGGGGATCCCGCGGCCGGTGGCGATGTGCAGGATCTCCTTGATGCGCTCGTCGAACTCGATCCGAGCAGCGATGTAGAGCGTCGACGACGGGATACGGGCGCGCAGCACCTCGAGCACCGAGTTGCGGCCCGTCACGAGCTCCGACTCGTCACCGCGCTTGGGCGCGCGTTGCTGCTGCTGGGGCTTCGAACCGGTGCGCTTGGCGCTCGCCGCCTCATAACGCTCGCGCGCGGCCTTGCGCTTGCCGGCGGGGTGATACGGGCGGTCCTCCGCCTTGGGGGTCGGCTTGCGGCCCTCGAGCGCCTGGCGGCCCTGGCCGCCCGAGCCCACCTGGGGGCCCTTGCGGGCCTTACGGACGGCTCCGGCGCGCGGCTTGTTGCCGGGATTCTTCATGAGAGGCTCCATCGTGTCGCGCCGGCACCGTCCTCGACGGTGATGCCGGCTGCGGCGAGTTCGTCGCGAATGCGATCGGCTGTGGTGAAATCTTTGGCCGCGCGCGCGGCATTGCGGTCGGCGACGAGGGAGTCGACGAGGCTTGCCAGCGCGCGCTCGGCGGGCTCTGCGGCATCCGTGCGCCACTGCGGCGACAACGGGTTGATACCGAGGATTTCGGTCATGGCGAGCACCGCTCCGCGAGCGGATGCCACGGCTGCGAGGTCCTCGTCGTCGAGCGCCGTGTTGCCGGCACGAACGGTGTCGTGCAGCACCGCGATTGCCTGCGGAACGGACAGGTCGTCGTCCATCGCGTCGGCGAAGGCCTCCGGCACCTGCTCGACTCCGGAACCGGCGTACCGCGTTCCGTCGAGACGCGAGGACGCGCGCGAGAGGAAGGCTTCGATACGTTCCACGGCGGCTTCGGCCTCGAGCAGAGCGCCGTCGTGGTAGTCGATGGTCGAACGGTAGTGGGCGGTGCCGAGGTAGTACCGCACCGCGATCGGGCGCGCCATTGCCAGAAACTCGGCCGCGTAGAGGGAGTTGCCGAGCGACTTTGACATCTTCTGGCCGTTGACGTTCACCAGACCGTTGTGCACCCAGTAGCTCGCGAAGGCGTCGCCCGCCGCCGTGGTCTGGGCGAGCTCGTTCTCGTGGTGCGGGAAGCGCAGGTCAAGCCCGCCACCGTGGATGTCGAATGCCGCACCGAGGTAGCGACTCGACATCGCCGAGCACTCGATATGCCAGCCGGGGCGACCGGCACCCCAGGGAGAGGCCCAGCTTGCGCTCTCCGGCTCGCCGGTTTTGGTGCCCTTCCACAGGGCGAAGTCACGCGGATCGCGCTTGCCGCGCGGGTCGGCGTCGGTGGCCGCGACCATGTCGTCGGCCTTCTGCCGCGTGAGTTCGCCGTAGGAGGGCCACGATGCAGTGTCGAAGTAGACGTCGCCCGAGTCATCCGGCGCCGGGTATGCGTGACCACGCTCGATGAGACGCTCGATGATCGCCACCATCTGCGGGATGCTCGCCGTCGCACGCGGCTCGTACGTCGGCGGCTGGATGCCGAGCGCCGAGTAACCCGCCGAGAACTCCAGTTCGATGCGGTACGCGAGGGCCCACCATGCCTCGTGCTCGGTCGCGTTGTCGAGCACCTTGTCGTCGATGTCGGTGACGTTGCGAACGAGGGTGACATCGAACGAGCGGTAGCTCAGCCACCGGCGCCACAGGTCGTAGACGAGGGCCGAACGCAGGTGGCCGATGTGCGGCGACGACTGCACGGTCGGACCGCACACGTACATGCTCACCTTGCCGGGTTCGAGTGGAGCGAAATCCACCACGGCCTGGGCGCGGGAATCGTAGAGGCGTACGGTCACCGGGCAATTCTACTGTCGGCGTGGTTTCGCGCCTCGCGTGATCGGGTGAGAGGGGGCCTATAAAGAAGAGACCCCTTCGTGTAGCCTCACCCCATGGCTCTCCCCCGTCCGCTGGCGGTTGCTGCCGCTGCATCCGCATCCCTGACTCTTGTTCTTGCCGCGCCGTCTACCGCATTCGCCGCGGATGTCACGTGGGACGGCGATCTCGGCGTCGGCTGGGACCAGCCGGGCAACTGGGTCTCCGGTGCCGTACCTAACGCGGGCGATGCGCTGTTCTTCCCAGTAGTCGGGGTCGATGGGTACTCCGAAAACAACCTCGCCAATCCCTTCGTTGCGGATCGGCTCGACGTGAGTGGTGCTGGCGTCACCATCTCCGGGTGGCCCATTGAGATCAACCCCGCGGGAACCGTCGGCATCACCGTGACGGCAGCGGATGTCGAGATCAGCCCGGAGCTGCGACTGAACGGCGACCAGACGGTCAGTGTGTCTGCCTCGGGCGCAGTCGACTTCCCGTCGAACATCCGGGTCGAATCGGGCACAACAACCTTCGACGTCGATGGTTGGGCCTCGATCGGGCAACTTGATGGTGTCGGTTTCGCCGGAGGAGTAGTGAAGACGGGAACCGGTGTGCTCCAGGTTGTCGGTGCCGGTGGAGTCGCCGACGGAGTGCAGGTGCAGGAAGGCCTCGTACACATCGTGGGCGACGGCGCGGGCACAGCATGGGTGCTCGAGGGTGGAGCTATCTCGGGCAACGGCTCCCTCGAGCGACTCCTCGCCGACGAAGGCTGGGTTGCGCCCGGAAGTGGCGAGTACGGCGAGGGGATCGCCCAGCTCGAGATCTGGAACCAGTTCACCGCAACCGAGAACACAACGCTGGCGCTGGAGCTGGCCGCCGACGGAAGCTCCGACTCGATCGTCACACTCGAGGGAACCCAAATCGACGGTGCTGCGCTTGACCTCCTCCTCGAGCCCGACACCACCATCGGCACCGAGTTCGTGATCCTCGAGCAAGAACGCGAAGAAGGTCCCGCGTTCTTCTGGAACTTCACGACACCCGAAGGCGACCCGATCGTCGAGGGCGAGGAGTTCGAGTCGCTCGGCAACCTCTACAGCCTCGAAACCGTCGGCCGCACTGTGGTGGTCACCTATCTCGGTGCCGCACCCGTTCCGCCGTCGCCGTCACCGTCGCCGTCGACCGGTCCCGCTCCGTCCGCGCTGGCGAAAACGGGTGGCGGGCTGCCACTCGGCATCGTGGCGCTCGCGGGAGGCGTCATCCTTGCTGGGTCGCTCGGTCTTGTCGCTGTGCGTCGCGCCCGCCGCTCGGCGTAGGGACTACTGGCCGACCTTCGAGAGCAGGGCATTGGCGATGACCGCCACACCCTCGCCCTTGCCGGTGAAACCCAGACCGTCGGACGTTGTCGCGGAGACGCTCACCGGTGCACCGACGAGGCTCGTGAGGTGGCTCTCCAGCTCGGTGCGACGGGCCCCCAGTCGCGGACCGTTGGCGATGAGCTGCACCGCGACGTTGTTGACGGTGAAACCCGCACCCTCCACGAGAGCGACGGTCTCGCGAATGAACACGTCACCGTGCGCCCCAGCGAAACGGGGGTCGTCGGTTCCGAACTTGCTGCCGATATCTCCGAGGCCAGCCGCCGAGAGCAGCGCATCGCAGATGGCGTGGCACATGGCGTCGCCGTCGGAGTGACCAGAGAGGCCCACCTCGTCCGGCCAATAGAGGCCACCGAGCCACAACGGTTCGCCCGCGTCGTAGGCGTGCACGTCGACACCGATTCCCGTTCGGATCTCCCCCGTCATCTCCGCTCCCCATTCCTGTTCGGCTCGCCGGAGGTCCGCCGGCGTCGTGATCTTGAAGGCCCGGGCATCCCCGACCACCGTGGAGACCGACCCGCCGGATGCCGCGACGAGGGCCGCGTCATCCGTGTGGTCGTCCGCCGCAGACGCGTAGGCCGCTTCGAGCGCGTCGCGCGGGAAGCCCTGCGGCGTCTGCACCTGGGCGAGAACGCTGCGATCGACCGTCTCGAGCACCGTCGTACCGTCGACTCGTTTGATCGTGTCCACGACGGGCAGCACGGGGATCACGCCGCCGCCAGTGCTTTCCACGGCGTCAATCACCCGCGAGAACACCTCGCGGGGTGTGAAGGCTCGGGCTGCGTCATGTACGAGAACCGTCCGGATGCCCGCCCCAACCTCACGGAGCCCCGCTGCCACCGACCCCTGACGTGTGTGGGCTCCGGTGACCACGGTCGCGCCGGGAGCAATATGCCGCGCATCCTGCACGCGGGTCGCGGGGGCAACGATGACGAGCTGCACGTCATCCGGCACCGCGTCGATGGCGTGAGCTAGCAGCGGGCGCCCGGCGACGGTCACAAAAGCTTTCGGCACGTCGGCGCCGAGACGCGTGCCCGACCCCGCGGCAACAACGATGACGGCGACGGAGGTCATACGACCACGTTACTCACGAGTACTCTCAGCCGCACCCGCGCGCCGCAGGGGCGGCGGCGCGCCGAAAAACACTGCCTAGCTGGCGAGAACCTCGTCGAGAACGCTCGAGGCCTTCTCCTCGTCGGTCTTCTCCGCGAGCGCGAGCTCGGAGATGAGGATCTGGCGCGCCTTGGCGAGCATGCGCTTCTCGCCGGCGGAGAGTCCGCGGTCCTGGTCGCGGCGCCACAGGTCACGAACGACCTCGGAGACCTTGATGACGTCGCCCGAGGCGAGCTTCTCGAGGTTCGCCTTGTAGCGGCGGCTCCAGTTGGTGGGCTCCTCGGTGAAGGGAGCGCGGAGAACTTCGAAAACCTTGTCGAGACCCTCGCGACCGATGACGTCGCGAACGCCGACGAGGTCGACGTTGTCGGCCGGAACCTCGATGGTGAGGTCGCCCTGTGTCACGTTCAGTTTGAGGTAGAGCTTCTCCTCACCCTTGATGATGCGCTTCTTCACCTCGGTGATAGTTGCAGCGCCGTGGTGGGGATAAACGACAGTCTCGCCGACCTCAAACAACATGTAACGGGGTCCTTTCGAAGAGACCCAGTTTATCACAGGGAGCTTTCGGTAAGGCTGGCCTAACCCGCTGCACCCTCGGGCATCGCTAAGCTGTGTGTGTGTTCACTCGCTCCCGTGCCGCTCGCATTGCGGCGTCAGTCGTCATCGCCGGTGGCCTGCTCGTCGGCACGTCCGGATGCGTCTTCATCACGCCGACCGCAACGCTGAACTACTACGACCCCAGCGACGGTGTCGGTGCGACCATCGGCAAGGTGCGTGTGCTCAACATGCTCGGCATCATCAACGAGGAGGGCACCGCGATCAACCTCGTCACGGTCCTCCACAACAACGGCTCCATCACGAACGTGAACATCCAGTTCGAGGAGGACGGCGAGAAGACCACGGTCACCAAGCCGCTCCGTGGTGGCGAGACCCTCAACCTCGGTACGACCCCGGATGACGACACCATCGTCATCACCGGCTCCGACGTTGAGGCTGGCGGCCTCATCCCCGTCTACGTGCAGTACGGCGAGGAGCCCGGCGAGGAACTCATGGTTCCCGTCCTCGAGGCGACAGGCGCGTACGAGGACCTCGCGCCCGCCCGCTAAGGCCTACGCCTCGAAGCGGTAGCCCAAACCACGTACCGTCACGAGCATCGTCGGCTCCGACGGAACCTTCTCGATCTTCGACCGGATGCGCTTGATGTGCACGTCGAGGGTTTTCGTGTCACCGAAGTAGTCGGAACCCCACACACGATCGATGAGCTGGCCCCGGGTCAGCACTCGCCCGGTGTTGCGCAACAGCAACTCGAGAAGCTCGAACTCCTTGAGCGGCATCGGGGTCTCCTTGCCGTCGACGGTGACCGCGTGGCGCTCGACATCCATCCGCACCGTGCCCGCCTCGAGGATCTGGTTGTCGTCGAGTTCGGTGTCGGTGCGACGTCGCAGCACCGCCCGGATGCGCGCGAGCAATTCGCGGGTCGAGTACGGCTTGGTCACGTAGTCGTCGGCGCCGAGCTCGAGCCCGACCACGATGTCCACCTCGCTGTCCTTCGCGGTGAGCATGATGATCGGAACACTCGACACGGCACGAAGCTCGCGGCACACCTCGGTGCCCGGAAGCCCCGGCAGCATGAGGTCGAGCAGCACGAGGTCGGCACCAGCCCGATCGAACTCGGCGAGCGCAGAAGGTCCGTCGGGAGCGATCGTCGTCTCGTACCCCTCACGCTCGAGGAGGAAGGCGAGGGGTTCGCTCAGCGAGGACTCGTCCTCGACGATCAGAATGCGGGTCATGGTTATGCTCCCAGGGCTGCGCCCGAAGCACTGGCGGCCTCGGGAAGTCGGATGGTGAAAGTGGAGCCCTTGCCGGTCTGAGACCAGACACGGATGTCCCCACCGTGGTTTTGGACGACGTGTTTGACGATCGACAGCCCGAGGCCGGTGCCGCCCGTGTTGCGGCTGCGCGCCGGGTCACTGCGGAAGAACCGCTCGAACACGCGGTCGAGTTCGTCCTCCGGGATGCCCACACCCTGGTCGGTCACGGCGATCTCGACGATTCCGTCGGTCTGGGTGACACCGATACCCACACGAGAACCATCCGGGGAGTACTGGATTGCGTTGGCGATGAGGTTGTGGAGGGCGGTGACGAGCAACGTCTCGTCACCGTAGACCTCGGCACCCTTGTCGCCTCCGGACACAAGGGTTATCTTGCGGGCATCCGCCACCACGCGGTTCTGGTCGACGGCGACGGCGACCAACTGGTCGACATCGACGGGTTCGGCCCGAGTGAGCGCGTCGGCAGCCTGGAGACGGGAGAGTTCGATGATCTCCTGCGTGATGTGACCGAGCCGCTCGGACTCCTTGGTGAGGCGTTTGGCGAAGCGTGTGACCTGGTCCGGTTCATCCGATGCCGTCTCGAGCGCCTCGGCGAGGAGACTGATCGCACCGATCGGGGTCTTCAGTTCGTGACTGATGTTGGCGACAAAATCTCGTCGCACCTCCTCGAGCCGATACGACTCGGTGCGATCCTCGGCGAGAAGCAAGATGTAGCGCGAGCCGAGTCGCGCGACACGAACAAAAAGGTAGATGGCGGCATCCCCGAACGGTCCGCGGGAGACGTGCAGCTCCTCCGTGATGGGATCGCCCGTGCGACGTACCTTGTCGACGAGAGCGACGAGCTCCGGATGCACGAGCGCCTGGTTCCACACCAGACCAAACGCCATCGCACCGGGCGACGCTTTCACGACGTTGTTCGACGGGTCGATCACGACCCCGGCCGACTCGAGTGCTTCGATGACCTGGTCCACACCGTCGGGTACCGCGGTGGAGGTGACCTGAATAGCTCGGTGCCCCCGGCGGACGGCTACGAGGATAACGCCGAACACTCCGGCACCCACCAGAATGCCGAAGGCCAGAGCGGCTGCGACCAGCCACGCAGAGTCCATAGCCATTAGATTAGTTACATCCCGCAGTGCTGCGAGGGGCGTTTGTTCACCTGACAGAGCACTTCGGGTGATGTTCAACCTCCCGGCACCAATCGTTAACCTGGCGAAGGCACAGTGGGGAAGAACCGTGCGGGCTTCGTTGTGCCCGTCGCGAAGGGACTAACGTGCGCGAAGTATTCCAGCAGGAACTGCGAGAGGTGCAGGACCGGCTCGTCGAGATTTCGACCCTGGTGGCCAGCTCCATCGAGAACGCCACGCGGGCGTTCAACGAGTCGAACGTTTCCCTCGCCGAGGCGGTCATCGCCGACGACGACCAGATCGACACCGCCGCCGCCGAGCTGGACGAACTCGCGATCAACATCCTCGCCCGGCAGCAGCCCGTCGCGCGCGACCTTCGTATCGTCGTCAGCGCCCTGCGTATCTCAGCCTCGCTCGAGCGCATGGGAGACATGGCCGAGCACATCGCGCAGCTCGCGCGCTACCGGTTCCCCGACAAGGTTGTGCCCAAGTCGCTGCGCCCCACCTTCGCCGAAATGGGTGCCCTCGACGTGCAGATCGCGAAGAAGCTCGTCGAGCTGCTCAAGACCGAAGACCTGAAGATCGCCGAGGACATCCGCAACGAGGACGACAAGATCGACGCCCTCCACCTCTCCGTGTTCGACAAGGTGCTCGGTGAAACCTGGAAGGGTGCCGCCGTCGACACCGTCGACGCGACCCTCGCCTCGCGGTACCACGAGCGTTTCGCCGACCACGCGGTCTCGATCGCCAAGAAGGTGCAGTACCTCGCCACCGGCGACTGGATCCCGACAGACAGTTAGCTAGTACCGTGGTCGCGTGACCTCGGAAGACGAGCTCGATGCGCTCCAGCGTGGGGCCGAGCAACGGCTGTACGCCCACTACGGGCTGAGTTACACCGAGCGCTTCGTGAGCGCGCTCGGCACGAGCATCCGTGTTGTCGATATCGCGGGGGACCCCGCCAAGCGCCCCGTGCTCCTGTTGCACGGTATTGCGTCAGTGACGGCCGCGGCGATTCCCCTTATCCCGGCCTTTGACGGGGCGCCCGTCATCGCCGTCGATTGGCCGGGGCACGGACTCTCGGGGCCTTTCCCGTTTGCCAAGGGCACCGACCTGCGCGAGTTCACGACGGCGATCCTGGATGCCGTACTCGAGCAGACGGCGGGCGCCGTCGATGTCGTCGCCCACTCCCTCGGCGGACAGTTCGCGCTGTACTACTGCCTCGCACGGCCCGAGCGCGTTCACCGCCTTGTACTCCTTGGCGCACCGGGCGGAGCGTTTGCCGAACTTCGCCCGCCGGCGAGCATGCGATTTCTTGCGCTCCCCGGGTTCGGTGCCCGGATGCTCGGCACCGTGGTTCCGTTCGAGCAGTACAAGGCCAACAGCGCCATCACCCTGGGGGCCGGCACCGTCGACCCGTGGCCCATCGAACTCGTCGAAGTGGGGTGGTACGCGTCGCAGCGTCGCGCCTTCGCCGAGTCGTTGCCCGGGCTGTTCCGCACGATCGCGTCGGTATTCGGGGTGCGCAGGAGTGCCGTCATCCGCCACGAGGACCTCGCGACGATCACCATCCCCGTGCTGCTCGTGTGGGGAACCGACGACGTCTTTCTCTCCCCCGAGCGGGCAAGACCCTCGTGGACGCGGATGCCGCACGCCGAGCTCGTCGAGCTCGAAGCGAACCACGCGCCCTGGCTCAATCAGCCCGAGCAGGCGGCAGCCGCCGTTCACGCGTTTTTGGCCGACTAGCTGTTGTTGACCAGGCGCAGGAACCGACTCAACTCGGCGACACCCTCCGCGCTCAGCGGGAGATGGTCGAGCCCGGGCGAGTACAGCAGGTAGGCAGCCCACTGGGCGCGCGAGATCGCCACGTTGAGGCGATTGCGGCCCAGCAGGAACGACACCCCGCGAGGAACGTCCGCGGCGCTCGATGCGGCGAGGCTCACGATCGAGACCGCCGCCTGCTGACCCTGGAACTTGTCGACCGTGCCCACGGGCACACCGGCGAAACCCACGGCGGCAAGAACATTACCAATCAGCTCGACCTGTGCGTTGTAGGGCGTGACAACGATGATGTCGCTCTCGCCAAGAGCACGCGTTTCGCGACCGTCGAACCACTCCCGACCGAGGTGCTCGGCGACGAGCTCGGCCACACGCGCGGCCTCCTCCTCGGAGTGGGTGGCGTTGCCCTCGTGGGCGACAGGGACGGGGTGCAGGCCCGGGGCGACGCCGGCCAGGTGCCGGGCATCCGCACTGGGACTCGACCGCAGTCGGCCCTCATAGGCGAGATTCGATACCGGTCCTGCGACTGCCGAGTGCATTCGCCAGCTCTCGGGCAGAAAAAACCCGTACTCGGGAGGCAACACCGCGCTGCCGTCGGCCACAAAACCGAGTGCCGACTGGTCGACGGGAGCGGGATGGATGCCCTGACTCACCTGCGGCAGTTGCTGCGGGTCGCCCAACAGCACCAGACGGCGAGAAGCCACACTCACCGCGATCGTCGACGCGAGCGAGAACTGGCCTGCCTCATCGATCACGAGCAGGTCGAGTTGGCCGCGTTCGAAGCGTTTCAGGTTGGTGAAATCCCACTGGGTGCCGCCGATGACGTAACCCGTTGCGGTGTTTCGTGTCGCGAACCCGCGATGCGAGTCCTTCTCGATGACGGTGAACGGAACATTGCTGTAGTCGCCGCCCTCCGATGCCGCCTTGCCCACGATCTCGGCGGGCAGCCCCTCCTCCACCACACGCTCGAGCACGTTCTCGACAACCTTATGCGACTGGGCGACAACACCGATCTTCCAGCCGTCGCGCACGAGGTCACGGATGAGGTGCGCGGCGAGGTGCGTCTTGCCGGTGCCCGGGGGTCCCTGAACCGCGAGGTACGAGGTGGAGCGGATGGCGGCAGTGACCCGGTCTACGTCGGTGGTGTCGGCCGTGGCATCCGAGCGGGCGGGCTGTCGCCACAGCAACCTCTGGATGGCGCTGCCCTCGGCCGTGCCATCGAGGAGCGCGGCGCCGACCTCGTGGATGGCGTTCACGAGACCGCCGATGGGTGGTGGCGGGCCCGGGGTGAGCGCGAGGGGCAACTCGTCCCACGGTTCGTTGCCGCCGGAGCACGTCTCGATGACGGTGACCGACCCGTCGTCCCACGTCGTCACGTCGGAGACCCCGACGGCGAGGCGATAGGTCGCCGGGGTTTTCGGGTCGTTGTACGGGATGCCCGGCTCTGCATACACGGAGAACGCTTGCCGCGCGGAGCCCTTGCTGCCGGGGCCCCACTCCCCCGTGAGGCGCAGCTTGCGGTGACTCGCGGTGCGCGCCAACCGCCACGGCTCCACAACTTCTGCGCTCTCCACTGCAAAAATGTCGCGGCCGTCGAGCCACTCCTCGGGCTCCTCGTTGCCGAGCCTGTCGTAGTGACCCCACCAGAAGCTCTTGTTCTCGCGGCGGTGGTAGTCGACAGCCGCCGACGCCAGATCGAAAGCGATCGCGGAATCGATGTCGCCCGATTCGCGAGCAGCCGAACCCCGGGCGGCGAGGTTCTCGGCGAGTTCGGTCGGCTCGAAGGGCTGCCCACCCAGATCCTCTGGAGGGATACTGCCTGCGTGGTGTCCGTTCTCGGCTGCGCGGGCCAGAAGCCACTCGTGCAGTCGCAGGGTCGAGACGCAGTCGTACTCGTTGTAGTCGGCGATCTCCGCGAGGATGCGCTGCGCCACCTCGTGGGCATCCGCCTCTCTCGCCTCCTGGAACACGTGATACTGCTCGACGGATGCCCCCGCCGTCGTCACACCATCGTCGGCACGGAACCGCTCCCCCATGTACAAGGGCTCCAGCGCCTTGATGGAGTAGGACCGCCCGCCAACACGCACCGACTTCCGAACCAACGGATACAGGTCAACGAGCACGCCGTCGCGCAGCAGCTGGTCGACGAACGTCTCCCCCACCCCGTGCCGGGCCGCGAGGCTCAACAGGTGGGTGCGCTCATAGGACGCGTAGTGGTAAACGTGCATGGCGGGGAACTGCTCGAGCCGCTGCCGCAGCCACTCCAGGAACTCGGTGAGGGCGCGTTTCTCCTCCGCGAGGTCGTGCGCCCAGAAGGCGGTGAAGTTCTCGTCGCGATCGACGAGACCGAACAGGTAGTCGAGGTTCCACACGGGTACGCGGTCGCGCAGCTCGCTGTAGAGGGGGTCACCCTCGAAGTCGAAGAAGATGTCGCCAGCATCCGCAGCCGGGAGGTAGGCGACCTGGCGGGCCCCGTCGATCAGGCGGAACGGTGGGGGTGCGTGGGGGTCGTCGCTCGCGTGAGCTTGGAGAGCGGCCTGCTCGTGGAGGGCTGCGAAAGTGCGGGTGGGGACGTCGCATCCGTCGGGCCGCACTGGAGTCGCGGCGAGAGCGTCGATCGTGGTGATGCCCGCGTCGATGAGCTTCTCGCGTTGGCTGACACGGATGCCCGCGACAAGAAGCAGATCGCGGTGCTCGATCACGTTCGGCTCGCACACCTCGCACCGGCCGTCGATCACGTAGCGCGGGTCGCCCCACCGCACGGGGTTCGGGTCGTCGCGTCGCTCTCGCACGATCTCGAGGAGACGTTGTCTGCGGTTTCGGTAGACGGGGGCGATGTCGTCGATGTGGTGGCGCGAGGGCTCGTCGGTTCCGAGAAGCAGTTCGACGGTGTCATCGACGGGGATGCGGAGGCGCTCCAGTTGCGCGTGATACGCGGCCAACTGCAGCAGCGCCGTCACCTTGGCGCTGCGGGCGAGTTTCGTGTCCTGCACGCGGTAGCGGCCGTCGGGCTGCAGAAGGAGGAAGTCGGCGAAGCCCACGAACTCGCCGTCGAAAAACGTGGCCTGGGCGACCACGGGCACTCGGCGTTGGAGCGCATCGAGGGTGTGTGCCGCGGCCTCGGTGAGGGCATCCCGAGTCGTCGACGGTCTCGCGAGTTCGGCGACACCGTGCTCGCCGAACTGCTCCCGGTAACGGGTGAGGTGACGGGACTCGTGGTCGTCGCCGAGTGTTTTGGCGCGCTCCTGGATCGGGTCATTCTTCTCGGGCGGAACCTCGATGTTTTTGCCCAGTCGCGCGTCGAGGCGAACCACAAACGCGAACTCGCACTTCGCCGCGAGACTGAGGTCGCTCGGGGAGGTGACGACGGTGCCATCAAGAATGAACACGTCGACTCCCTCCGCACCGTCTTCGGCCCCAGGCTAGCGGGGGGTGCGGACGTTAAAGAGAAAACGCCGCCGGCCGAGTGTGCTCTCCTCCACTCGGCCGGCGGCGCGGCCTTTGCTAGCTAGCGGTCGCGCGACGGCGGGCTACGACGATCGCAGCACCGGCGAGCAGCACGAGGGCTGCGCCGAGCGCAATGCCCGGAGCCGTTTCGCTACCGGTCGCCGCGAGTGCGGGAGCCGGGAACGTGTGCGTCCACTCGGTGACGGCACCCTCCGCGATGACCCAGCCGGGGATCGCGCGAGCGGTGACCGTGACTGTGCCCGAGCCGTCGTAGGTGCCGGCAGCGATCACCGCGCCGTCCTTGACGTACTCGATGCCCTCGGTGGTCGGCACGGTGAACTTGCTACCGCTGAAGGTGACCGCGGCCGGGGTGACCTCGGTCCACGGGCCGGCGGGGATGCCGGTCAGGTACTCGAAGCCCTCGGTGGCGAAGCTGTTGCCGTCCGCGGCGAGGTCGTACTCCATGACGTAGTAGTCGATGCCCGCAGCCTGGCCGGCAGCGAGGATGTCCTGCAGCGGAACGTCGCCCTCACCGAGGTTAACGAAGGTGGGGTTGCCGGCGCCGCCGAGGTTCACGGCGTCCTTGATGTGCAGGAGCGAGATGCGGTCGCTGTACTCGCCGATCAGGTCGGCGACGTTGACGCCGGCATGGGTTGCCCAGCCGACATCGAGCTGGAAGGTGACCCACTCGGGGTTGGTTTCGGCGACGAGGATCTCCCACGCGGGCATCATGACGCCATCGTGCTCGTACATGGTCGTGAACTCGGAGGCGTGGTTGTGGCCGAAGAACTTGCCAACGCCAGCGGCGACGGAGCGCTCACCGAGGCGGTTCATGGCCTCGGCGGTGGCGAGGGTGTTCTCGTAGCTGCCGATGCCGGGGGCCGCGAAGCCGCCGGAGCCGACGTACTCCTGGCCAAGTGTGTCGACGAACTCGAGGGTCGCGTCGAACGTGTCCTCAGCGGTGTTGTAGTGCGACGACGGAACACTGAGGCCGAGGCTGTCGGTCAGTGCACGGAATTCGGTCGCGGTGTAGCCCGAGAAGGTGCCACCGAAAGGCTCGATGTTCTTGAGCCCGATCTCCGAGAGACGCTCGAGCACGGGCTCGAGGCCGTCGGCGCTCGTCCACGGGATGAGCGAGAACATCTGGATGGAGACCTGATCGGCGGGGATGAGTACCCGGTCGTCCTCTGCTGCGACTGCAGCTTGCGGCAGGAGCAGGGCGGCGGCGGCTCCTGCGACGAGCCCGGCGGTGAGTCCTCTTCGAATCACGTGTGCACTTCCTTCTTCATTGAACGTTGTGTTGAGGGGGTCCATGCGGACGCACGGTTCACCCCCCGCGGGAGTCCCCCTTACGTTCGAGACAATCAGACTTTAGATGCCATGTCAACATAAGTGCCCGTACCGGACGCGCACCTTTTGGCGACAGGATTTCATCAACCGTCTGCCCTCTCGTGTCACCAGAACGGCAGGCGTACCCTCAACACATGTCCGCGTACGTCTCGGCGTTCGAACTGTTCTCGGTCGGCGTCGGACCCTCAAGCTCGCACACCGTCGGGCCCATGCGCGCCGCCCTCGACTTCGCGACCCGCGTCGCACCACGGCGACCCGCCCGAGTCACGTGCGCGCTGTACGGCTCGCTCGGGGCCACCGGCCTCGGGCACGGAACACCCGACGCGATCGTCGCAGGACTTCAAGGACATCGTCCCGAAACCGTTGAGCCCGCGGTGGTTCGAGGCGCGTGGTCCGGGTGGCGTGACGGAGACCTGTTGGCGCTCGACGGGGTGGCGGAAGTTGTGTACTCCCGGGACGACGTGCAGTTGCAGCCGCGAGAGCGGAAGCCCGGGCATCCGAATGCGCTCACGCTGACCGCCCTCGATGCCGCGGGTGCGGTGGTCGCCGAGGAGACGTACTACTCGATCGGTGGCGGGTTCATTCGGCGTGAGGGCGAGCCACCGCCCGAGGCGGAGGACTACCCGCTCGCGTTCAGTACGGCGGCGAGTCTGCTCGCGCTGTGCGAGCTCGAAGGGCTGAGCATTGCCGAGGTGGCTCGCCGCAACGAGGAACACCGGCGGCCCGCAGCCGAAGTCGATCTCCGACTCGACGGGATTTGGCGTGCGATGGCCGACTGCATTGCGGCGGGACTCCACGCGACCGGGTCGCTGCCGGGCGCGTTGGGGGTGCGGCGGCGGGCGGCAATGATCCGCGAGCAGTTGGAGTCGGATGCTCGCAGCCCCGTGCTGCCCGGGGAGTGGCTGGCGACGTTCGCGCTGGCCGTGAACGAGGAGAACGCGTCGGGTGGGCGTGTGGTGACGGCCCCGACGAACGGCGCGGCGGGCATCCTGCCGGCGGTCGCCCAGTATTGGGCGCGATTCGTGTGCCCAACGGATGACCCGACCGCGGGTATGCGCGAGTTTCTCCTCACCGCTACCGCGCTCGGGTCGCTCTTCAAGGCCAACGCCTCGATCTCGGGTGCCGAAGGTGGGTGTCAGGCAGAGGTGGGTTCGGCGTGCGCGATGGCGGCCGGTGGGCTCACCGCGGTGATGGGTGGAACGCCGTCGCAGGTGGAGAATGCGGCGGAGATCGCGATCGAACACCACCTGGGTCTTACGTGCGACCCGGTGGGTGGGCTGGTGCAGATCCCGTGCATCGAGCGAAATGCGATCGCGGCGTCGACGGCGGTGACCGCGGCGCGGTTAGCGATGCGCGGGGATGGCTCGCACTACGTGTCGCTCGACACCGTGGTGGAGACGATGCGGCAGACCGGAATGGACATGTCGACGAAGTACAAGGAGACGAGCGAAGGCGGGCTCGCCGTAAATGTGGTGGAGTGCTGAGGTCTGCCACCCGCTAAACGAGGCCGCGCTCCACCATGCTTCGGCCGGCGGCGACGATCGCCTCCCTCGCCGGGCGGGGTGTGACCCCGAGCACCGTGCGCAGCTTCTCGTTGGAGACGCGCTTGACGTAGCCGAGATCGGCGGCGACCGGCTTGAACTCGTCGTTGAACCGCGCCGCGAGCCTCACAACGACGTTTGGAATGGTGCGCGTCGGGGTCTTGCTGGCCGCAGCGCCGAGTTCCGCGCGGAGGATGGCGCCGACCTCCTTCATGGCGATCGCCGGCTCGCCCGTGCCGACGAGGAACCGTTGGCCCGCCGCCGCCGGCGATGTCATCGCCGCGACGTGTGCGGCCGCGACATCGCGCACGTCCACGATGGGCACAAACATGTTCGGGTAGCCCGGCATCTGGCCGTTGAGGCTGTTCTGGACAATGTGGTTCGCGCCTGAAACATCCGCCCCCATGACCGGGCCCATGACCGCGACGGGCAGGATGGTCGTGAGTTCGAGGGTGGTTCCCGGCTGCCCGACGAAGTCCCACGCCGCTCGTTCGGCGAGGATCTTGCTGCGACCGTAAGCGTCGACGCCGGGGCCGTTGAGCGGTGACCAGTCGTCCTCCGTGAACACGTGGTCGAGGTGGCCGTGACCGAAGCCGACGGCGTGAAACGCGGACGTCAGCACTACTCGTCGCACCCCAGCGTCCCGTGCGGCGCGCAGCACGCGCAGTGCTCCGTCGCGGGCGGGGGCGATGACGTCGTTCTCGTCCTTCACCTTGCCGGTGTGAATGGGAGAGGCGAGGTGGATGACGTACTCGGCGCCCTCCGCGGCGTCGGGCCACCCCGCGTCCGCCATCAGCTCGGTTTCGACGAAGGACAACGCGTCACCGCGAACCATGCCCGAATCATCTAGCACCAAACGCACTGCGGGTTCCTTGCTGAGCGAACGTATGGTCGAGCGGACCGTGTGCCCTTGCTCCAGGAGCTGGATGATGACGTGTCCGGCGATGAATCCGGAGCCGCCGGTAACGAGCACGGTTGACATGGCTGTCCTCATTTCTGTTGGATGCCACGATCGTGTCTGTCTGTCGTGCCGTCACCCAGACCTCCGCCGTTACTGGTACCGCCAGGGCATACTCTCACGTAGCGGGCCGCACGTACGATCGTGGGCATGAGCTACGAGCCGAACATCCTGGGCGATTACCTTCGCGCCCGACGCGAGCTCGTCACGCCGGAGCAGGTCGGTATCCCCGTACTCGGGGTGCGGCGTGTCCCTGGGTTGCGGCGTGAGGAGGTGGCGATGCTGTCGGGCATCAGCGCCGAGTACTACCTGCGCTTGGAGCAGGGTCGCGATCGTCGACCGTCCACCCAGGTGCTCGAGGCGATCGCGAGGGTGTTGCGGCTTGATGACTCCAGCTATCTGCTCGGTCTTGTCGCGGATCGACCTTCGCGGCGACCTTCGGGGCGGCTTTCGGGGCGACGAACTCGGCCGCGACGCGAGTCGCTGCCCGCGAGTACGGAACGTTTTATCGCCGAGCTGCCGCTTCCGGCGTTTGCTGAGGGCAGGTACCTCGATGTGTTGGCCGCCAACCCACTCGCAACCGCCATATCTCCCCGGCTCGTGGTGGGCGGTAATCGTCTTCGCGATGTCTTTCTCGACGAAGCCGAGCAGGACCTCTTCTCGGATGGTGAGCGGGCTGCTGCGGCACTGCTCGCGGGTTTCCGCAGGAGTGTCGGTAACCGCGTTGATGATCCGCGCGTTGTGGAGTTGGTCGGTGAGCTTTCGCTGGCGAGCCCCGCGTTTCGCCGGTTGTGGGCCCGCCACGATGTTGCCGAACGCACTGGTGCGACCGTGCTTTTGTCTCATCCCGTTGTCGGCGAGTTGCGGTTGGACCGTGAGAAACTTTCCGTCAGCGGCACTGACGGCATCATGCTGGTGGTCTACCACGCCCAGCCGGGTTCGGAGTCTGCGGAGCGGCTCGCGCTGCTCGGGTCGATGGTGGCGGATACCACGGCTCGCGTCGGATCGGGCGTGTCCGCTAGCACCGCGCACGACGTGTCGCATCGCACCTAGTTGGCTGGTCACTAGATCAGCCGCTTCGGGATGAGTTGTCGCGGTGTTGTGTCCCCGGGATGGTCGGGTGGCGGCACGAGCCAGTATTCGGTGCCTCGCAGTTCAATTCGCCAGTGGTTGGTGTGTATCTCGACATGGTGGAACCGACATAAGGGGATGCCCTTCTTGAGCGTGGTGTTGCGGCCGTTCCAGGCCTCGGTGTGGTGGATCTCGGTCATGCTCGGTGGCCGGTCGCAGTCGGGCATGGCGCATCCGTTCCAGTGTGCGGCGAGCGCGATGCGTTGCCGCGTCGAGTGGAGCCTGCGCGTGTTTCCCACGTCGATGGGCGTGGCTTTGTCGAAGAGGATCGGGATGATGCCGGAAACGCACACGTGACGGCTTGCCGTCGCTGCACTCACGAGTGCGGGTTGGCCTTCGAAGTAGCTGGATCCTTCACCTGTCTCAAGTGACTCGAGCGCGACGTGGACGCGCACTGCGGGTGAGCGGCTTCCGAACAGCGATCCCGGGTCGACCTCAGTGCCGGATGCCCGTACGGCGAGGTCGACGATTTCTACGAGTGTGTCGACCGCGAGCTGGGAGTTGGTGCGGGTGTCGGCCATGAGCTCGTCGGCGCGAGCTTGTTCTTCTGGGTCAACGAATCGCGGGCCGCCGCGTCGCGGTGAGAGGACGGTATCGATCGCGCTCGTGATGACGGCAGCCGACTCGGGGTCGAGCAGACCTGCCAGTCTTGTCATTCCGTCGGGTTGCTGGTGCCACGTGAGGCTGCGGCGGGAGCGTCGGTGGGCTTCGAGGTCGCCGATGTTCGCTACGGCGAGCTGCTCGCGCAGGATGCGGGCGGATTTGCCCACGGATTCGGGGGTCGCGGTAGCTGCGAGGTCCACGAGATGGCCTGCCGCATCGAGAAGGTCGTCGGCCGCGACATCCGCATCGGGTGTGCCGAGCCCTGTCGCGATTGCGGCCGCCGACGCCACCGAGAGCCCTCCCCCGGTCACGGCGCTCTGCACAGGTGCGAGCCACGGTGCGTCGTCTCCGACGGCGGTGGCGACGGTTGCGAGCGCCTTTGCTTCAGCGAATGTCACACCGGCGAGCGCTTGGATCGCCTTCTCGGGGCTAGCGGCACCGAGTCGCGATGAGAGCCCGGCGTGACCAAGCGAACGATCGGACCGACGAACGATCTCGGAAGTGATGGCGAGAGTCGCGGCATCCACCTGTCGGCGTGCGGCCGTAGCTTGTCGCTCGAGCTCGAGGAGACGTTCATCCGTGACTTCGGCGAGGCCCTCCACGCACGGCAACGTCACGACGGACGGTGGGTGAGTGGTCGTTTCGGGCATGGTGCAAGTCTACCCGAACATTAGAACTGGTGTTCGAAGAAACTGCGCAATGTGGGTAAGTTTTTTTCGATTGGACGCCGCTACTCGACCCTCACGAGCGCCACGGCATTCGTGGCGGAATCCCACACCGCAACTTCCGATCCAGGCACCCCGATCGAAAAGGAGCAGTTGCCAGTGCCGTCCGCCGAGTAGCTGAAGTCTGCCCCTGCCGGGAGGTAGATGTTGCCAGCGGGCAACTCAAGAACTCCTGTTGATAACGGCGCAAGCTGTTCGGGGCATGTCTCGGGAGACTGGGCCAGCAGGTACGCAAGCGTGCCTGCGATCTGCGCGACCTCGACCGAGGTCGGCTCGCGCGCAACGACCCCCTCAGACGGTGGCGGTGCGTTGGACACCCGAAATGTGGCGAGACCGACGATCCCGCCGGCGGTGGCGACGAGCGTGATCGCACACCACGCAACCGTGCGGGTACGTGCCGGCAGACCGCGAATAGTCAGGGCCGCGATCGACGCTCCGAAAGCCGCAGTGAAGGCGACAATCCCGGGGAAACCCGCATCTCTGCCATCGAACAGGCCCAACGCTACGACGACCGTGATAGCGCCGAGAAGGATGGCAAGCAATCCGATCCCGCGAGCGGGGTGGACCCGCTGCCGCGTCGCTCGGGGGCGCCGAGGCACGTCCTTGGGGTGCGGCGCGATGTCTGGTGGCCGGTTCGAAGGAACCCAGTCACGCGGGCCGGGCGCGGGTCGCAGGTCGATGACATCCCCCAAAGTCGGCACCAGTTGACCGTCTTTCGACCAAAATCGATAGCCCCCGTGCGAGTGGCACTCCTCACCCCAACAGCACCCCGTTACCGTTTCGTTGCCACGCACGTGACGCAGCTTCGCTATGCTCGCAAGTCCGTGCCATCCGGCACGTCCCGTTTTCTGGAGGTTGAAGTGTTCGCCATCGAATGCGATAACGCGCAGGCGCACCTGATCAGTGCGCCCTACACGCGTACCCTCCAGCAGCCCATCTAGGGGCAACGGACTCACAGTCCCGCGCCCCTGATGGCCCGGGACTTCTTCTTTCGACTGTGCACGGTCGGTGACGTGTCTCGGCTTCGGGCACACCACAACACAGAATCGAAAGGACCATGGAGAAGATCAACGATCGGCTGATCAGCTGGGCGAGCATCCTGGGCGACAACGCCCTGGAGCAGGCTCGCACCACCTCGACCATGCCGTTCATCTACCCGCACGTCGCACTCATGCCGGACGCCCACCTGGGGCTCGGCGCGACGGTGGGGTCGGTGATCCCCACCCTGCACGCCGTCATGCCGGCGGCCGTGGGTGTGGACATCGGGTGCGGCATGATCGCGGTCAAGACACAGTTCACGCGCGAGCAGCTTCCGGATGACCGTAGGGCCGTCCGTGAGCAGATCGAGCGGGCCATCCCCCTGTCGGCTGGCGCCCACAACCGCAAGATTGTGGCGACGGCTGAGCCGCGCATCCAGGAGCTCACCGAGCTCGCGGAGAAGGCGGGCTTCGACCCGAGGCAGTATTCGGGCAAGTGGGAGCTGCAGCTGGGTTCGCTCGGCTCCGGCAACCACTTCATCGAGGTGTCGGTGGACGAGACGGATGCCGTCTGGCTCTTCCTGCACTCCGGCTCCCGTGGTGTCGGCAACAGGATCGCGCAGACGCACATCAAGGTGGCGAAGGCCCAGATGGAGAAGTGGTGGATCACTCTGCCCGACCCGGACCTCGCCTACCTCGTGGACGGCACACCCGAGTTCTGGAAGTACATCACCGAGCTCAGGTGGGCACAGCACTTCGCCCTGCTCAACCGTGAGGAGATGATGGACCGTGTCGTGCCGCAGGTGAGCGAGTGGATGAACGAGCCTGTCATCGAGCAGGAGCGCATCAACTGCCACCACAACTTCACACAGCAGGAGAAGCACTTCGGTAAGGACGTGTGGATCTCGCGTAAGGGAGCAATCTCGGCGCGGGAGGGCGAGCTCGGTCTGATCCCCGGATCGATGGGCACCGCCTCCTACGTGGTGGAGGGCCTCGGAAACCCCGTTGCTCTGCACTCGTCACCGCACGGTGCCGGACGTGAGTACTCGAGGTCCGCGGCACGTAAGACGTTCACCGGAGCCGACCTTCGGGCGGCAATGGAGGGCATCGAATACCGCGACACCGACGCCTTCATCGACGAGATCCCGGCGGCCTACAAGGACATCGATCGGGTGATGACGGATGCCTCGTCACTTGTTCGGGTCCGGCACACGCTGAGGCAGCTTGTCAACGTGAAGGGGGACTGAGGAGGGCTGTCCGCTCTAACGCGGGCGGACAGCCCTCTAGCTCATTGCGCCGTTGGCATTGGCGGAGTGCTATACAAAGTCTCGAGCGAGGAAAGGATCATCTCCATCGAGAAATCCTGAGTCTCCTTGCTTGCGAAGAACTTTTTCGCGCTCGTAACGACGTCTACAACCGACCGCCAATCAGTGGGAACAGGAATGAGTAGATCCCTCACGTGCTCAGGCTCGAGGTGTTGTTGCACCGCGCCGTACTCATTGATTCTCATCTGCTCTTGAGCAGCGCGTGATTGCAGGAACGAAAACACGTATGCACGAAGCTCAGGGTCGCTGACTCGAACTCTGATTGCATCGTCCGAAACGATTGCTCCGTCCAGACTTGACGATATGTACGCTATCCGCCCAATAGTTCCTGACCTTGTAACCAGTAGGTCTCCGGTACGGACCCTCACGGCTTCGAATGCTGCGAGTTGTCGGGCGCTTGCACGACTTAGGTCGATCCACTTCACGCTTTCACGTTTGTCCTGAAGCAGGGCGGACGGGGTGAAATATGGCTCAATCGAATCTCCCTGCAGTCCCGGCCGATCAACGATTATGTTGTCTGTCCGCAACCTTGGGCCCTTAAATATTCGAATACCCTGCTCCACCTGCGCCAGGGTAAGCACATCCCATTCGGGGGAATCATCGAGTTGCTGAACCATCCGCAGCGTCTCGTTCAGGTGCGGCAGATGGTACTGCGGATTGATATTGAGAGTGTCAGTCGGCAGCGCTGCTCTATCGATTGAGAAACGATACTCAGAGGGAATCAGGGTCCCCGTATGGAGATCAACGAACGCGGATAGTAATTCGTCCAGATCATGATCGATCTCATCAGTTGTCTCACCATTCGGACCAACCTTGAATATCGATCTACCCTCACTATCACGTCCGATCTTCTGTGAGATCCCCATGAAGATCGGATAGTCGCCTGCGGGCACCTCTCCGGGCTCGTATTTGCGCACCAGCACGACGCACGTACGAACGCCCGTGTCGGGCTGAAAGCTGTTCTTATGAAACGTCACGACTCCAAGCAATTGCCCCGACGAAAAGAGCATCTCTCTAGCGTTTCGATAGGTCGACGTGTCGAGAAAACTCTTCGGCATGACGATGCCGAGCTTCCCGCCGGGCTTGAGCCAATCAAGGCAGCGCTCGAAGAACAACATCTCGGGCGGTCGATGCTCAAGCGCACTCGACATGTTCGGATTGAGCACCCCACTTTCATCGGCACTCCACCTGCGTGCAAGAGCGAACTGATCAAGAACCTCCGGATCACTAATTTGACCCTCTCCAACTCCTGCAAACGGCGGATTGGTGACGATGAGATTAGGCTGCCCACGATTTGCCTTCTCCTGGATCCACGCGTCGAAGTTTTCGTAGGGGCCGAGGCTGTCGCCGCGAGTCATCCCCGCGTGGCCGTCTCCATTTAGGAGCATGGCAGTCTTGGCGATCTTCACGAGGCGGGGACTGATCTCTACTAATGACAATCTTTGGCGCAGATTCGCGAGCTGATGCTCGCGGCCCGTTGGGTTGCTTTCCGTCTCCGCGAGAATCTTCCGCCGGACGTGACGAAGCACCGCCGTGACGAAGCCACCCGAGCCACCAGCCGGGTCCAACGCGCGCACATCCCCGCCGGGGTCTAGCGCGCCGACTACGAAATCCACGATCAAGCGATTAGTGAAGAACTGGCCACGTGCCCGCTTGAGATTGACAGCGGTGTATTGCTCATACGCGCTGCCCATGATGTCCCACTCAGCGGCATCATCAAGCCTCGTCATCACCCGCCACTCCTGAAGGACCGCGACGACTTCAGTGATGGCTGAGTCAGACACTTTTATCACTTCGTGCGCATCGAAAACGGCAGGATAGTTATCGGCATACCGTCGGAACAGCGCTTGCACTCTCGCTGCAACCGATGCTCGGCCGTCGGATGAAGAGTACTCATCAGAGGTCACGTAGAAGAGCGGGTACTCTCCTGATTCGGTTTCATCTTGAGCTTTGGCGAGGATGATGCGCACCATATCCATGGTGAGGTCTTCTTCATCGCCGTCGATGCCCCGACCGTGAAGCTTGTTATTGCAGACTCGGAGCAGCCCACGAACGTCCCGAGGTCTTCGAAGGTCGGATTTCGGCGCTCGCCCGACAGCGTCCCACGTCTCGTCGACCGAAGGGACTTTGGGCGAGACCTCCAGCTCGTTCTCGGGCTGAGTCCGCCGTCGGAAAGCTTGTAGGTCATCCCCGTTGTACCAAACCCCGCCACCTGCGCTCGTATTGAAAATGTACGAGACGAGTTGATTACGACCGGAAGTTACGTCGGGTCGCTTACACTCGACGACAAACTTGATTCGCCCTTGATTGTCCAGGGTGGCGTCTCGCGCACTCAAGTACACCGCGATATCCGCACGTGTCGGGGAACCGTCGACACCCACGACCGGGTTTGCGCCTGCGAGGATCGTTACTTCGCGCCGCATCACGGACTTGGGATAGCCGTAATCAAAATGGAGCACCTTGAGGTACGTCTGCCTGACACGCTCCTCCGGAAGTGCCTCCAGGAGTTGCCCCGAGAGGAAGTCGATAATCTTCCCAGTCGCCGGATCGAAGTCGGGATCAAAGCTGATCGTCAATGTCGCCTCATGGTCGTAGTCCTAAGTGTCTCGCCAGACTACCGAGCCGCACTGTCAGAGCCTCGTTGATCCGCGGGGCATGCGGAATCCCAATCTCGTTTCTTCAGGACACCACCTCAGACGCCTAGTAACCGCCCCAACGCATCCTCACTCACCACGGGGATCCCATAGTCGCGCGCCTTCTTCGCCTTGCCGGACAGCGAGTCCGGGTCTGCAGCCACGAGCAGCTTCACCTTCTTCGTGACTCCGCTCCACGGCACGAAGCCGCGGGCGGCGAGGTCCGCCTCGATCTGCTCGCGCGGTCGGCGCATCTCACCAGTGAGCACGACTAGGTCACCGGGCGAGAGGGTGAAGTCGCCGATGCCCTGGGTGGATGGGGCCTCCGTGATGCGGGGTGCCATGGCATCCGCGATTCGGTCCGTGGGGATGTCGAGGAGATCGGCCACGGCTGCGAGGTCGGCGAGTTCGGCATCTGTGAGCACACCGTCGGCCCAGGCAACGGCGGTGAGAGCGTCGAAGTACTCGGCGTGGAGGGCGACCACCGTCGTGCGGCTGATGCCGAGGGTTTCGGCTAGGTCGACGAGGGCGTTGGTCTCGTGCACCGAGAGGTGACGGTCAAGGAGGGCACGGTCGAGGAGCGCGAGGTAGTCGGTGTGTTCGGCTGGGCCGGCGTGCTCCGGAAGCTTGAGGGTGATGCGCTCGAGGAAGCTTGCTGCCGTCGACTCCGTCGAGTACTCGGGGCGAGGCTTCCACGCGCGGGTGCCGCCCACCGTCGGAGCAAGAGGCCACGTGAAGTCGAGGGCAGCATCAATGTGCGAGTACCAGAACTCGCGCTCGATCGCGCCCATGTAGGCGGAGAGAAGCTGGGCGGTGGCGACGGCATCTACGCACGCACGGTGAGCACCGACGAGTTCGATGTCGTAGGCAGCGCAGCAGTCCGCGAGTGAACGGCCTGAACCGGGGATGCACTGCCGGGCCAACTGCATCGTGCAGAGCCAGTTCGGCTGCTGCCAGAGAGGCACGCCGGAGCGTTCGAACTCGGAGTACAAGAAGCGGGAGTCGAAGCTCGCGTTGTGGGCTACGAGCACTCGGCCCTGTAGGAGTTCGATGACATCCCCCACCACATCGGCAAAAGCGGGCGCATCCAAGATGTCTGCCGAGCGGATGCCGTGAACATGTTGCGGGCCGAGGTCACGGGCGGGGTTAATCAGGGTTTCCCAGGTCTCGGCGGTGTTCCCGAACTCGTCGACGTGGACAATGGCGAGCTCGACAACACGGTCGTGCGTGTGGGGGTTTAGGCCAGTGGTCTCTAGGTCAATTACTGCGAATCCTGGCATGTTGTGAGAGTAGTTCACTTAGGTACAACGTCGCCGCCCCGGCTTCGGGGGGCAACGACACGACGAAGCTTGGGGCATCCACGCCGATTGGTAGCCTCACTTCATCGGGTTAGGCAACGGACGGGACATAGATGTCAAACGAGGATGAGCCGCGCGAAGAAATCGAGCTAATCAGCGATGGAAGCGGAATCGCGGTTATCGGGGAGGCCGCAGCCGTCGATCGATTTCTCGCCACGGCCGGCGTTCCTTCTCGCGATCTTCAGTTGACGCAGAAACTCGGCGACGTGCTTAACGTAGGAAGTGCCGCTGTAAAGGGCGGCTCAGAGGTTGCCGCGAGCGCGGGTCGCTGGGTGAAGCTCACCGAGGAGTCCGCGAGGGCGCTGAAGCTCGGGAACGCAATGAAGGGTTCGTCGGACGGCGTGAGTCGAGCCATCGTGACGACGAGCAAGGGGAAGATCAGTAACATCCTCGAGTTCGTCAAGCCGGGATCTGTCGGTTCGATGCTCACCAATCCCGCGATTCGAGAAGAAGTCGAAGGTCGGCGACCTTGCGAAGGCCGCGAAGGCCGCAGAGCACGAGGTTGAGGAATGGCTTGCAGTGCTGGCGCGCTGCTTCCAACTCCAAGATGGACTAGCCGTTCTGGAACTTGACCGCGTTCTCGATTCAAGCCCTGATGATCTTGATCGCCACCGCGGGGCTATTCAGGCGGCACGCGCAAAGCGTCGCGACTTGATCGCCACGACAACCCAAAGACTGCTTTCCCGAATGGATGTCGCCGCGGGGAAAGCCAACAGCAAGGTGCTGCTGCACCCGCTCAAGCCCGGTGAGGTTGTTCGTTCGAGCAACGAAGTGGGCGTTGACGTGCTGGCCTTCCATCAGACACTCGGCATCGAGGCCAATCGAGAGGTGCTTGAGAAGAAGCGATGGTCGGTTGCCGCCGGCGAGGCCCGAGACGCTGTACGCGAGACTGGCACCTCTGGCTTCAATTCAACGGTCAGACTCGGCGCGGCAGGCGCCGCAGCGGTTCGAGAGTTCGGCGCCGCAACTACAGACAATGCCAAAACGACGGCGGGCAAGCTCGCCGATGGTTTGGCCAAGAAGGTGCGGCGAACCGATAGCGGCGAAGAACAGTCGTCGGACGCCGAGAAGTAATCACTCAATGACTAGTGCGACACGTATAGAGGGAGCCGCCCACCTATGGCGCTGACGCTTGGCCCGCTTCTGGTCGACGCTGGTCTTGACCCAGCGCAGGCGCTCGTGATTCGTCACGCCTTCGCACAGGAGTCCGAAGAGAGCGGGCTGACAGGGCTCCACGCAGATTCAACGCACGCCGAGATCTTCGATTACACCCGCAAACAGTCCGCTGACACGAGACGATTTCCATCTGTGCCGCCGCAATTCTGGGTGGTTTTCATCAGGGAAGGCGGGGATCAGGCCCGGTTGTGGTCCGTCGTAGAGAACCGGGGTGAAGTGTCGAACGACGGCATCATCCGAACATTCGACATAAGCGAGTCCGAGCAAATGGCCGACCTGCGCAGCCGGCTCGTTATCGGGTGGCGCTCGCCGCGCACCTGGCGGATGAATGCGAGCACCGCTTCGAGCTATCCCGTTGTCGGGATCGCGGATGCTGAACCAATCCCCTTCCCTGGCTTCGATCGCCTCGTCTTGAGCCACGCGCAACTGCAAGCCGTAATGCGCGATCACCGGTACGCTTCCTGGCGCACGGCGCTCTCCTCGGTTGTCGGGGTCTACTTAATTACAGACACTCGAGACGGGCGCCACTACGTGGGTAAAGCAGACGGCATAGAAAGCATTCGGCAACGGTGGACTGCGTACGCGACAAACGGGCACGGCGGCAACGTGGAGCTGCGCACTCTCGACCCATCAAGCTTTAGGTTCTCCCTTCTGCGCGTCTTCGACCCGGCAACACCCACCCGGGAGATCGACGCCGCCGAGAGCCACTTCAAGGACGCGTTAGACAGCCGTCGGCACGGGCTCAACCGGAACTAGGCTTCTTCGCGTTCCCGGGAGTTCAGAGCGGATGAAGCTGCGGCAGTCCGCGCATCCTCCACAGCTCGCGACGCTCACACATCTCCCCCGAACCGGTGACTTCGGTGATCAGCGCCGCCACTCCACACCTACCGTTTCCGGATGATGATCATCGACTCCGGGTACGGTCTCCACTTCTATATGTTCCGCGATGAGCGGGACCGTGAGTCAACTGAGGTGCGTATCGTGTGCCTCGACGAGAATCTCAGGCTCGTGCACTTCGCGCGGATCGCTGACACGTATCGGGGGTCATTAGACGAGCATGCAGCGGAGATTCGCGAAGCCGTCGGCCGCGAGCGAGTGAAGTACTTCGCCATCGGCCATCGACTGGGCCGTGAACTTAGTAGCACCTATGAGAACGCGTTCGACGATGACAGCGAAGTCATCAAAGACCTCGAAGCTCAAGGACGCGTGTTTCTTGGCCACCAGCTGCACGGCGACGAAACATGGGCGTCGAGCGGGCCGATGTACTTCTTCGAAAGCTATTTCATCAGTGAGAACGTCCCCCGAATTCTCATCATCCCGGGGCCGCATCCGTTCCTCGATTGCACTTGTGCCTATTGCGGACCTCGCGAAGAGAAGCGGAGGGCCGCTGCCGCCCTGCACGCGGGGAGTGAGGGGCCCCTGCCCTAACTCTCAGCTCAGGGACAAATCGGGGGTTACCCCCATGGCGCCACGCACCGCGACGTTCCTACGCTCGAAGCATGACAACTGCAGCTACTGGAGCCCTCGTCCGCCCCAAGCAGGGCCGCATGATTGCCGGCGTCTCCCTCGCCATCGCGAATCGCTTCGGCTGGAACCTCACACTCGTGCGCCTGCTCACCGCCCTCGCCGTACTGTTCACCGGCGTCGGGCTGATCATGTACATCGCGCTCTGGATCATCGTGCCGTCCGGCGTCTGACTCACCCCTCGTCGATGAGTTCCAGTAACTCCTTCGACGCCTTCGCGATGTCGTCGTGATCGAACTGCGCGGCGCGGCTCGCCAGTGAGATCACCGCGCACCGATGCACTTTCGCAAAGTCGCCGAAGGGGAAGCTGAACCGCCCCTTCGTCTCCTCGCTGGCGTCGGCATCCTCACCCAGATGCCACGACGCGAAATCGCTCCACCCGTGTTTGTCGATGTAACGGTTCTCGTCGTCGGCGCTGGGCGCGTGTTCGCTCCAGTCGTCCCGCCCGTCGCGCACGACCTTCCCCTGCTTCACGAGGGAACGAGCGTGCTCGAGCGCTTTCTTGTTCAGCGTGGCGGTCATCCGTGCTCCTTCCGAAGACGGCAACGCTAAGACCGCACCCACCCGCTGTCCACCCCTAGCGGAGCGCGCCAAATCGCGGTTGAATGCCCGCCATGACGGATGACACGCGCAACCCCGAAGCCGAAGACCCCACCCCGCCCGACGTGCCTGTCGCCCTCGGCGACAAGCACCTGCCAGAGGCGGACGGCGGCGAGATCGAGACAGACGCGGCGATGGGCGGCGAAGACACCGTCGAAGCGAATGACCTGCTCGACGGCGGCGAGGTCGAGCGCGGGGACTAGCTACGCCACGGTGGCGGCCAGGCGCATGCCGTCGACCTTGGACGCTCGACGGTCGAAGGTCACGGTGTAGTCGCACCCGGCGGCGAGACCTGTCTGTGCGAGCAAGGCGTCGGTGAACTCGACGCTGCCCCGAGTCTCATCCAGCGCCCGGCGCGCAGCATCGGCGTTCTCGATCACGAGGTCGCGGGAGTTCAGCAAGCGCCCAACGAATGTGCTGATCGACTGATCGTCGGCCTCGAACAGCCGCCGCAGCACCCACACCGACTCGACGAGTGCAATCTGGGTGACGAATCCGGGGTTCTCGGGCGTGAGTTGCTCGATCAGTTTCTCCGCGAGTGCTGCTTGCCGGGGGTCATCCTGTGTCGCGTACGTCACGAGCACGTTGGTATCGAGTCCGATCATCAGCCCAGGTAACGTTCGACGGCGGCCTCGGCGATGGCGTCACCCAGGTCCGCGTTCGATGCCGACCGCGTAGACCTGAACATGCCGCGGATGCTCGCAACGGATTCGCCCGCAGCGACGAACTCCCACGTCCCGTCGGACCGAGGCACAAACTCGACGCGGGTTCCCGCTTCGATACCGAGGCGTTCACGCACCTCGACCGGGATCGTTACCTGACCCTTACTGGTGACGGTTGCTGTGGGCATGCACTAAACCTACTCCTTACCTCACGTAAGGAGCAGGTTTCTGACCTACTTCTTGCCCTGCGCGGCGACCGCCGCGGCACCGGCAGCAGCGGCCTCGGGGTCGAGGTAGCGGCTCGGGCCGGTCGGGATGAAGTGCTCGTCGAGCTCGTAGACGAGCGGGATGCCCGTCGGAATGTTCAGCTCGGCGATGTCGTCGTCGGAGATGCCGTCGAGGTGCTTTACGAGTGCGCGGAGGCTGTTGCCGTGCGCGGTGACCAGCACCGTCTTGCCTGCGGCAAGGTCGACGGTGATGTCCGAGAACCAGTAGGGGAGCATCCGGTCGATGACGATCTTGAGGCTTTCGGTGCGGGGAATCTCGCCGTCGATGCCCTGGTACCGCTCGTCGTGCACCTGGCTGTACTCGGCGTCGTCCTCGAGCACGGGCGGCGGGGTGTCGAAGCTGCGGCGCCACGTCTGGAACAGCTCCGGGCCGTACTTTTCGAGCGTCTCAGCCTTGTCGAGACCCTGCAGCGCACCGTAGTGACGCTCGTTGAGGCGCCAGCTGCGCTTGACCGGAATCCAGAGGCGGTCGGCCTCCTCGAGGGCGAGGTTGGCGGTCTGGATGGCTCGGGTGAGGAGGCTCGTGTAGAGGATCTCGGGCTTCAGTCCCGACTCGGCGAGCAGCTGCCCGGCGCGCTTCGCCTCGGCGATGCCCTGGTCGCTGAGCCGCACATCCACCCAGCCGGTGAAGAGGTTCTTCTGGTTCCAGTCGGAGTTGCCGTGGCGGAGGAGGATCAGGGTGTAAGTCATGGGTTAAGCGTAGCGAAGGGCGGGGTGCGGCGCGTCGCGCGATGCCCGCCATACGTTGTGGAGGATGACACGCGGGGTGGACCACGGATGCTGCACCCAGCGCGGCGCGTCATCCTCCGCAACGTCGTGAGCCAGCAGCACCGTCACGGCAGTACGACCCCGCGCAGGTGGTGCCCGATCGAGATACTCTCGCCCGAGATGTTCGCGAGCGGCGACAGCAGGAACGCGGTGAGGTCGCCGATCTGCGCCGGCGAGGACTGACCAGGGCGCGCTCGTTCCACGTCGGGGCTCGGGGCATCCGTCACCAGGCCAGGGTTGATCACGTTGATGGCGACACCCGAACCGGCGACCTCATCGGCGAGGCTCTTCGCGGCGATGTTGAGGGCCGCGTTGCGCACCGTCGCGGTGATGTTGCCGGTGAGAAAAGCGTTCTGACCGCTGATGCCGACGATGCGCCCGAAGCCCTGCTCGACCATGTACGGGAGCGCCGCATTGGCCACACGGAGGAACGTGAGCGCCTTGCCCTCGACGGCACTCGCGATCTGCTCGGGGTCGGACAGGCGGGCGGGGTCGAGCTCGTGCGCGGGCGGGGCCGCGGTGATCACGACGGCGTCGAGACGGCCGTGAGTTTCGAGGATGCCGGCGAGCGCAGCATCCACGGATGCCTCATCGCTCGCGTCCAGCGCGATGCCCTCCTCTTCCTCAGGATGACGGGACGCGACGATCACAGTCGCCCCCTCCGACCGCGCCCTCCGGGCGATGGCGGAGCCGATGTACCCGGTTCCGCCGACGACGAGCACGACACGGCCGCTGAGCTGAAGGTCCATGCGCTCAACGTTAGTTGTGCCGCCCGCGTCGTTCACAGACGCGCACTTCTCCGGAGGATGTGGCCCCCAGTCACACCCGTTACCGGTTCTGGGACCAGATGCGCGCAACCCTCCGGAAAAAAGTGAAAAGGCGGGGCAGCACGTGGCCCGGGCACCGCGCGGGACAATGGGTACATGCCCATCGGCCAGGTCACCCGCGGAACGACCGGGCATAACCGCCTCCGCCGCATCGACCGGTGGATCGCGCAGCTGCCCGCGTTACGTCGGGCCGAGCATCCGATCGTCGTCGACCTGGGTTATGGGGCGTCGGCGACGACCGCGCTCGAACTGCACGAGCGGCTCGCAAAAACCCGCAGCGACGTCGAAGTGGTCGGCATCGAGATCGAGCCCGCGCGGGTCGCCGCCGCGAAGCCCTACGAGAGGCCGGGCGTCAGCTTCCGCGTTGGTGGGTTCGAGGTTCCGGGTGAGCGGCCCACCATCATCCGCGCGCTCAACGTGCTGCGCCAGTACGACGAGAGCAAGGTCGCCGGCGCGTGGGCGCTGATGGTGTCACGGCTGCAGCCCGGCGGCGTGCTCGTCGAGGGCACCTGCAACGAGGTGGGGCGCGTCGCCAGTTGGGCGGATGTCACGGCCGACGGCCCGCAGCGCTTCACGGTATCCCTGCACCTGCCGTCGCTGGAGGCGCCCAGCATCGTGGCGGAACGGCTACCGAAAGCCCTCATCCACCGCAACGTTCCCGGCGAGCGCATCCACGACTTCCTGCGCGACCTCGACCGCCAGTGGGCGACGCACGCGGGGCTCGGTGTGTACTCGCCGGTGCAGCGGTGGGTGGCATCCGTCGCGGGAATGAAGGATGCCGGGTGGCCGGTATTGGGAGGCAAGACCCGCTGGCGCCTCGGCGAGCTGACCGTGGCCTGGGACGCGGTGGCGCCGAGCTAGTCGATTAGAGGAGGCGGCCGAGCCGCCACTCTTCATCCTGCCGCGGGGCGCGAACCTTTCGGGGCGGTTTTGCGGGACGCGGCGCTCGGCGCCCCGGGAGCCAGAAGTGCCAGATCGCGAATGCCCCCAGAGCTACTCCGACCACGAAGACTGGCGACGACGGTTGGTAGGTGCTCACTTCCAGTTCAGCGGCAGGGAGATTCCACGCGATGAGCAACAGCAGGATGCTCGCGGCGATGAGGATCACCGGCACGTAATGGGCGACCCACCACCGTCGGATCGCCGGCACGAGCCGAATGGGAAGCCCTATGGTCAGGACGACCGCCGTGAGCGCGTGCGCGGGTAGGACTACGAAGAGCGCGATGGCGCCGACGACGTAGGGCCAGAAGTAGACCAGCGAGAGCAACTCGCTCCAGTCGTATGGAGCAGGGTCGGTCGGCGTGGTGAGGCTGCGCAGCTCCGCCGTTCGATAGGCGTCATCGATCAGGAGGGCAATCGCAACGAATACCAGTCCGCCGAGGCTCTGAAGGAACACGGCCCACCAGGGCCACCGGAAGTCCGACACGATCCCAGCGTAGAGCTGGGATGCGAGTTTCTTTCGCGACGCGCTAGCGCTACCGTGCCCGCAACGCGTCGATCGTGATCGCCATCACCCGGTCGCGCTGGTCGTCGTCGGCGAAGGCGGCGCTGGAGACTCCGGCGAGCATCCGCACCGCGTCCTCGATCATCACGTCATCGCGCGCGACACCGGCCGCCTGAGCCCGGGCTAGGAGCGGGCCGCCGGCCGAGTACATGGCGGCGCGGCACACGACCATCACCTCGGAGGTCTTGTTGAGCCCCTCGACGAGGGCCTGCTTGGTGCGGAGGTATTCGAGGAAGCGGTGCAGCCAAGTCTCGAGGGCGTCCCATGGCTCGAGGGACGAGACCTCGTCGGCGGCGCGCGAGAGGCCCTGCACCTCTTCTACGTAGACGGCTTCGAGCAGTGCTTCACGCGTCGGAAAGTTTCGGTACAGCGTTCCGATCCCCACGCCAGCTCGCCGCGCGATCTCCTCGAGAGAAGCACCAGCACCTTCGGCCGCGAAGACGTCGCGACCCGCGGCGATGAGCGCGTCGAAGTTGCGCCGAGCATCCGCGCGCTGCGGTCGACGCACGACATCGTCGATCGTGGTCACCGTCTCACCTCCAGGGTTGCTAAACGGAGGCACCCTCCGCTATCGTACTAAGCGGAGGCACCCTCCGAAAGGTTTACTCCATCATACGACGCCCATCCGAGGCGTCACCTTCTCGCGGAAAGCTCTCATGACGACAACAACCACCGTCTCCCCCACCGCCACCAGTGCAACCACTCGCCCGTGGCGCACCTTCCTCGTACTCGCCCTCTGCGTCGGCGGGTTCGCGACCCTCCAGAACCTCGTTGTGCCCGTGTTGCCGATCATCCAGACAGACCTCGGCACCGACACTGCCGGCGTCACCTGGACGGTCACCGCCTGGCTCATCGCCGCCGCTGTCGCCACCCCGCTCCTCGGTCGAGTCGGCGACATGGTGGGCCGCCGGCGTGTGCTCCTCATCTCCCTCGGGGGTGTGATGGTCGGCAGTGTGCTCGCCGCGATCGCCCCCAACCTCGAAGTACTTATTGCGGCGCGCATCATCCAGGGCATGGGCGGCGCGATGTTCCCGCTCGCGTTCGGTCTGCTCCGCGACGCATTCCCGCGCGAGCGCGTGCCCTCCGCGATCGGGGCGATGTCCGCACTCATTGCGATCGGCGGCGGCATCGGTGCTGTGCTCGCCGGGCCCCTGTCCGAGGCGATCGGATGGCGCGGCCTCTTCCTAGTGCTCCTCGTGCTGTCGATCCCCGGAGCCATCCTTGCGCGCACCCTCGTTCCGGAATCCCCCGAGCGCTCCCCCGGCAGGCTCAACATCCCCGCAGCGCTCCTGCTCTCCGGATGGCTCGTGGCCCTGCTTCTCCCGTTGAGCGACGGCAACGCGTGGGGCTGGAACTCGCCCCTCGTTATTGGCCTCTTCGCCCTCGCCGCAATCCTCCTCGTCGCGTGGATCATGGTCGAGTGGCGCTCGAAGGAACCGCTCGTCGACATGCGCACCATGATCAGCCCGGCGATTTGGCCGATGAATGTCGCCGCCGTGCTCGTCGGTGCGGTGATGTTCTCGGTGTTCGCCTACTTCCCGCGGTTCGTGCAGGTGCCGACCGGCACCGGGTACGGCCTCGGTGCGACGGTCGCCGAGTCAGGACTCCTCACTCTGCCGATGCTCGCGACGATGGCCGTGGCCGGGTTCTTGAGCGGGCCTTTGGGGCGGATCATCGGGTTCCGAGCGCAGATAGCTGGGGCATCCGGGCTCATTGTCGCCTCGACGATCGCGCTCGCGTTTGTGCACGCCACCACGTGGGAGGTTGCCCTGTGGGGCGCTCTGTTCGGGTTCGGACTGGGACTCGTCTACTCGGCGATCACGAGTGTGGTCGTGCAGTCGGTGAAGCCCACCGAGACGGGTGTGGCGAGCGGCATGAACGCCAACCTCCGCACCATTGGCAGTTCCCTGGGCGTCACCATCATGACCGCGATCGTCGCGGGTTCGGCGACCGGCATGGACTTCCCCACCGAGCAGGCCTACGAGACGGGCTTCCTGACGGTCGCCCTCATCGGTAGCGGTGCGATCCTCGTGACCATCGTCGGTTCAATCCTCGCGGCCCGCCGCGTGGTCGACGACACCGCCGCCATCGAGGTCCCCGTCCGGGCGTGACGCGGCGGCACGAGATACCTGGTGGTTGAGTAGCAGCGGCGCAGCCCGGCGTCATCGAAACCACCCGACGGAGTCACTCGGGGCCGCAGGTTTCGAGACGCCGCTGCGCGGCTCCTCAACCGGCGGGGTCGCGCCGCTGCGCGGCTCCTCAACCAGCGGGGTACAGCAACCTCAGTTGAGCGGGTGCTCCTCCGTGCCCGGGTGGTCTTCCACGGGTGGCAGCAGGGCGCGCGCGTCTTCGCCGTCCATTCCGGATGCCACCAGCAGATCCACGACGAAGGGCCGAAGCAACACAACGATCACGGACTCGCGCAGCGCACCGTCCGGAACGATGTGCGCCGGGTCCAGCCGACGCGCGAGGTCCTCGAAGATAGTGCGGGACGCACCGACCACACTCGGGTCCTGGATCTGCTCACCGAGGAGGTCGACTCCGTGGGCTAGCTCGGCGATCACATCAGCGAGTTCCGGCCGCTCCACCCCGTCGGAGACAAGCACCGCGATGCGCCGCGCGACCACACGCAGGTGACGTGCGGTGAGGTCCGCCCCCGCGAGGATGCGGTGCTGCGTCTGCAGTTCGGCGCGATGCCGCCGAAGCCATGGTGAGATGCTCGCAATCGACTGCGCGTTGTCGAGCGACGTCGCCCAGTTGTCGACGAGCACCTGCGTGCGGCGGAGCCGGTCGAGGGCGAGTTCGGCCGCGGTGTGGTCCGCGGCGCGCAGCGAGTCGGTGAGACCGCCGAGGCCCTCATGGAAGACGGAGAACAGGAGCCGGGCATCCCGTTTCGCCTCCTTGCGGGGGTCGCGCGGGATGAGTGCGGTCGCGGCGAGCGCCACGAGACCCGCGATCACACCGTCGATACTGCGGGTGAAAACGCCGCCGGCCGGGTCGGGCAGGAGCACCACGATCATGCCCTGCACGGCGGCGGCGATCGCGAACGCCGGGTTCGCGGAGAACCCGCGCGAGACGACGATGGTGGCGAACAGCACGATGCCCATCTGCCACGGTCCCTTGCCGAGCAGGATGACGATGACTTCACTGAGGGCGATGCCCACGGTGATGCCGACCGCCGTCTCCACCACGGCGCGGGGTTTCGCATTGCGGGCGAGGCCGAGGGTGCTGATGGTCGCGGTCACCGCAATGAGGGGAACCTGGTGCCCGAACAGGTATCGCGCGATCGAGTAGGCGGCGAGCACGGCGATGGTGAGCTGCAGTGCGGCCGGGAGGCTGTCGACACTCCGGCGCCACCCGCTGCGGACCAGCGCGCGCACACGAACAACACGACCGAGTCGTCGTAGCCGCGCGTCATCCGACACCGAGCGCTACCTCGGCCTGGTGACCGCCCCAAGGCGCGGCAGGCGGGGAATGGATGCTTCGGCTCCGGCATCCGTGGGCACGATGGTCTCTTGGGCCGCCGCGACATCCACGTCGCCCCGCACCACGAGGTCCGCGGCAGGGTCGACCGAGCGCTTGACGACGGCGAGCGCGACCGGCCCGAGCTCGTAGTGCAGCGCGGAACTGGTCACCTGCCCGACGACCGTCTCCCCGAGCAACACCTCGGACCCGACCCCGGGAAGCACCCCCTCCGAGCCGTCGAGGTGCAGCATGACGAGGCGCCGCGGCGGGTGCCCGAGGTTGTGCACCTTCGCGATGGTTTCCTGCCCGCGGTAGCAGCCCTTGTTGAGGTGCACCGCCGAACGCAGCCAGTCGAGTTCGTGCGGGATGCTGCGGTCATCGACCTCGGTCGCAAGACGCGGGCGCCACGCGGCGATCCGCACAGCCTCGAGCGCGAGCTGCCCGGCTGCGGGGAACGACGACAGGTCGGCATCCTTCGGCACAACGATCTCGCGATACGTCCACTCGGCACCCGGATGCTCGGCCGAGGTCGAATACTGATGCCCTCCGGTGACGACCTCCCGCCAGGGGTCAACCCACTCGAGCGCCACACCGTTCGGGGCGGCGGCGACCTCGGGATGCGGAGCGAACGCACCGATGGTCGTGTAGTCGGTGTCGACGGCAACCTCGACACGGAGCATGAAGCGCATACGGTCGAGCCAGGCGGCGAGCGCCTCCGTCTCGTCTCCGTCGACGAGGAGCCACGCGGTCTCGCCGTCGTCGACAACACGCATGACGTGTTCGATGCGGCCGTTCGGGCTGAGGAGCAGCGTCTCAGCCGAAACGCCGGGAGCCAATCCCGCGATCGACTGGGAGGTGAGCGAGTCCAACCAGGTCAGGCGGTCCGGGCCGCTGAGCCTGATGATGCCGCGATCGGAGAGGTCGACGATCGCGTCGCCGGAGAGAAGGGCGCGCTGCTCGCCGAGCGGGTTGCCGTAATGCTGCACGGGGTCACCCACCGCTCCCGGGCGCTGCGTGAACTCAGTCAACCTTCGCGAGCCTTCCGCTGGCGTGCGAGGCGAGGGGCCGCCCGAGGGCTGCGATGTCCCACGCCCACAGCAGATGGTCTTCGACAAAACCGTAGAGGCGGGTGGCCGCGGCGTAATCCTTCGCGCCGGCGGTGCGCACCACAGCATCCGTCGCCAGATCGATGCGGGCCTGGCGCACCTGCCCCAGGTAGAGCTCGGTGACACCCTCGGGGTGGACGATGGATGCTTCGACGTCGAAGCCGTCCTCCTTGTTGCGGAGCTCCTCCACCTCGGAGGCGGTACGGTACGGGCGGTCACCGACCGGCCCGAGCATCCCCGGCCCCGGATCCCCCGGAGTCGCAGGCCTGCTCAGACGCCAGTACCCCATCTCGGAGACGTGGCTGATGCCGTCGGAGAGACGCCATGTCGACGACGTGTAGTTGAGGTACGGCAGACCGTCGTGGGAGAAACTGATGCGCTGCCCGAACTCGAGGGTCTCCGTGGTCTCACCGTGGTTGTAGTGGACGATTCCGGTGCCCTCCCACACTCCGATCAGCCACGCGAGCGGGGCCAGTTCGGAGGGGATGTCGGAGCTGATCTCCATCACGAGAGCGTCAGCGCTGCCCGCGGAAGAGGTTGTACAGCACCACAATCGAGACGAAACCGATGGCGAGCACCGCGAGGCCCAGAAGTCCCACGAAGAACAGTTCCAGGGCGAGAAGGTTCATGGCTCCAGCGTACCCGACGGTGTACCGATACTTCAGAGCAGCGCGAGCACCCCGGTGGCTGCCGCGAGCACGACGAGGGAACCGCCGATGCTCGCCATGGTGCGCACCACAAAACCTTCCTTGCGCTGGATCGCCAGCTGCACGGCGAACGACGCAATCACCGCAACCGCGAAGGCGGTCGAAATCCACGTGACCCACTTGTCAGGGCTCGTAGTAAGAGGGATGACGATGGCGGCGATGAGAGAGGCAACCCACACCGGAAGGACGCTGAGAAGCTGCCAGGACATGGGCACGATTGTACGTGCGCATAGACTGTCCCCACGCACTCTGGAGGACTATTGGCGCAGCTGTTGATACTTACCTCTGCGGTGGACAGCGAAGTCTTTCCGGCATTGGGGCTCCTCAGCCATACAACGAAGCAGATCCCGGCATCGCCTGCTTCGCTTATTTCCGCGCCCACGTGCGATCTCATCTTCGTGGATGCTCGGCAAGATCTGGCCAGCGCCAAGTCGTTGTGCAAGATCCTCAACACCACCGGGGTCACGGTGCCGATCGTGCTCATCCTCACCGAGGGCGGGCTTACCGCGGTCTCTGCGGACTGGGGTGTTGACGACGTGATCCTCGCAGGGGCAGGGCCCGCCGAGGCGGATGCACGCATCCGGTTGGCGTTGGGTCGACAGACTCAGGATGCGTCGAACAGCAAGATTCAGGCATCCGGTGTCGTTATCGACGAGGCCTCCTACTCGGCGAAGGTGCACGGACGACCCCTGGACCTCACGTTCAAGGAGTTCGAGCTTCTGCGCTTCCTCGCCACCCACCCGTCGCGTGTGTTCACGCGTGAGCAGCTGCTCTCCGAGGTGTGGGGCTACGACTACTTCGGCGGCACGCGCACCGTCGACGTGCATGTTCGGCGTCTGCGCGCCAAGCTCGGCGACCTCGAGTCGCTCATCGGCACCGTGCGCAACGTGGGCTACCGCTTCAACGTCTACGACGACGAGGCGGAGCGCATCACCGCCGACAACTAGGCCTCGGGCGTCGCAGGTTTCGAGACGCCGCTGCGCGGCTCCTCAACCAGCGGAGTCGGCGTGTGATCCTCCACACTTTGCGGCGAAGCTGGATATGCGACGGGCTCGGTGGCGAACACTCTCCTTGTGGCGTTCATGTACATCCTGCGCTGCGCCGACGGCAGCTACTACGTGGGCAGCACCCGCAACCTCGACCATCGGATGCAGCAGCACTCCCTCGGGGCGGTCGAGGGATACACCTCGCGGCGTCTGCCCGCGGAGCTGGTGGTTGTGGAGGAGTACGAGAAGATCGGCGACGCGTACGCCCGTGAGAAGCAGGTGCAGGGTTGGGGCCGCGCGAAACGGGAGGCGCTCATTGCGTCGCACTACGACGACTTGCCGCGGTTGAGCCGGCGCCCACCGAGGTAACACGGAGGCGCAGTACCTGGTGGTTGAGTAGCCGCGGCGAAGCCCGGCGTTATCGAAACCACCACACGAAGTAACACGGGGCTCGGTTTCGAGACGCCGCTGCGCGGCTCCTCAACCAGCGGGGTATGGGCATGGCACGAGATACCTGGTGGTTGAGTAGCCGCGGCGCAGCCCGGCGTCATCGAAACCACCCGACGAAGCAACACGGGGCTCAGTTTCGAGACGCCGCTGCGCGGCTCCTCAACCAGCGGGGTAAAGCGGAGTAAAACTGCGCCGCCACCGGCGGCTCCTCTTCCAGCGGGGTCGGAATGACCTGGTGGTTGAGTAGCCGCGGCGAAGCCCGGCGTTATCGAAACCCACCACACGAAGTGACGCGGGGCTCGGTTTCGAGACGCCGCTACGCGGCTCCTCCGCCGCGAAGCTCTTCACCCGCCGTTTACGAAGCGGTGGCAGGATTACGGGATGAACAGCCCCGATCTTTCGGATGCCGCATCCGCCACAGATTCGCTCGACGAGTACGACCTCGACGAGTCGTCGAGCGTCGACGACGGCACCCTGCCGGTCGACCGCTACCTGGACCGGGAGCTGAGCTGGCTCGCCTTCAACCAGCGGGTGCTGGAACTGGCGGAGGACGACCAGCTGCCGTTGCTGGAGCGCGCCAACTTTTTGGCGATCTTCGCGAGCAATCTCGACGAGTTCTTTATGGTGCGTGTCGCGGGGCTCAAGCGCCGCATCGAGACGGGTCTTGCCGTGCCGACCAACGTCGGCACCTCGCCCATCGATGTGCTCGCCGCGGTGAGCCGCAAGGCCCACGAGCTGCAGGAGCGTCACGCGCGTGTCTTCCGCGAGCAGGTGAAGCCTGCACTCGACGCGGCCGACATCCACATCGAGACGTGGTCGGATCTCGGCGAGGCCGACCGCGCTCGCATCGACGAGATCTTCTCGACGCAGATCTTCCCCGTGCTCATGCCGCTCGCGGTGGACCCCGCGCATCCGTTCCCCTACATCTCGGGGCTTTCCCTCAACCTCAGCGTGCGTGTGCGTAACCCGAAGACGGGCAAGGAGGAGTTCGCGCGACTCAAGGTGCCGACGAACCTGCCGCGGTTCGTGGAGTTGCCGGATGATGCGAGCGGCCAGATGCGCTACATCCCCCTCGAGGACCTCATCTCGAATCACCTTGAGGAGCTCTTCCCGGGGATGGAGATCATCGCCCACCACGAGTTCCGTGTAACCCGCAACGAGGATGTAGAGATCGAGGAGGACCCGAACGAGAACCTCCTGCAGGCGCTCGAGAAGCAGCTGCTGAACCGCCGCTTCGGCCCGCCCATCCGTCTGGAGATCACGGATGACATGGACGAGGTCACTCTCGGTCTGCTGGTTCGCGAGCTCGACATCACCGAGCAGGAGGTGTACCGGCTTCCCGCGCCGCTGGACCTCGGAGGTCTGTTCCAGCTCACCCGCATCAACCGGCCGGGGCTGAAGTACCCCCGTCACATTCCGACGACGAGTGTGAGTTTGCTGCCGAAGGACAACCAGCCGCCGAACATTTTCGCGTCCATCGCCAAGCAGGACATCCTTCTGCATCACCCGTACGAGTCGTTCTCGACGAGTGTGCAGGCGTTCCTGGAGCAGGCGGCCGCCGACCCGAATGTGCTCGCCATCAAGCAGACGCTGTACCGCACGAGCGGTGACAGCCCCATCGTGGAGGCGCTCATCGCTGCGGCCGAGGCGGGCAAGGCGGTGCTCGCGCTCGTGGAGATCAAGGCGCGTTTCGATGAGACGGCGAACATCTCGTGGGCGCGCAAGCTGGAGAAGGCGGGTGTGCACGTTGTGTACGGCCTGGTCGGTCTCAAGACGCACTGCAAGCTCGCGCTCGTGGTGCGTCAGGAGGGCGGGGTGCTCCGCCACTACAGCCACATCGGCACGGGTAACTACAACCCGAAGACGAGCCGCATCTACGAAGACCTGGGTCTGCTGACGGCAAGCGACACCGTGGGCAAAGACCTCACGCGTCTCTTCAACGAGCTGTCCGGCTACGCGATCGAGAAGAAGTTCAAGCGCCTTCTGGTGGCACCGCTGCACCTGCGCAAGGGTTTGCTCAAGTGCATCAACGCCGAGATCGAGAACGCTCGCGCTGGCTTGCCGTCGGGCATCCGCATCAAGGTCAACTCGATTGTCGACGAGGCGATCATCGATGCCCTGTACCGCGCGAGCCAGGTCGGGGTGCCGGTGGAGCTTGTGGTCCGCGGCATCTGCGGTGTCATCCCGGGCCGTGAGGGGCTGAGCGAGAACATCACGGTGCGTTCGATCCTCGGCCGATACCTCGAGCACGCGCGCATTTTCTCGTTCCACAACAACGGTGACCCGCAGGTGTACATCGGTAGTTCCGACATGATGCACCGCAACCTGGACCGCCGCGTCGAGGCGCTCGTGCGCATCACCGATCCCTCGCACCTGCGCGAGCTCGACGAGATCTTCGACCTCGCGATGGCGGATGATACGTCGTCGTGGTGGCTCGATGAGACAGGAACCTGGACACGTCATTCGCGTGCGGACGATGGCTCGTTGCTTCAGGACATGCAGAATGTCCTCATGACACGAATCTCCTCCCGCAAGCGTTCGGCGTCCCTTCGGTGACCGCGCCCGTTCTTGCGGCCGGCGTGGTGTGCTGGCGAATGACGGGTGCCGACGTGAAGGTGCTTGTCGTTCACCGCACTCAGCACAAGGATGTTTCGCTCCCCAAGGGCAAGGTTGACCCGGGTGAGTTGCTGCCGCAGACGGCGCAGCGCGAGCTCCACGAGGAGACGGGCATCCTGGTGCCCCTGGGAGCACCGCTCGGTGAGGTGCACTACACACTCCCCGGCGGGCGCCCGAAGACCGTCTACTACTGGTCGGCCGAGGTCAACGATCACGACCTGGAGCTCGCCCGCTTCACCCCGAACTCCGAGATCTCGTCCCTCGAGTGGCTGCCGATCAGCAAGGCCATCAAAAAGGTCAGCTACTCGCACGACGTCGACATGATCGAGGCGCTCGCGGCTCGCATCAAGGCGGGCACCGCTCGCACCTTCCCCATTGTGATCGCACGGCACGGCAAGGCGGTGCCGCACGGCTCGTGGGACGGCCCGGATGCCACGCGCCCCCTCATGCAGCGAGGTGTCGACCAGTCCCGCACCATCGCCCCCGCCATGGCCGCTTTCGCACCGGAGAAGATCATCTCGAGCACGGCGGTGCGCTGCACCTCCACGATCGCGCCGCTCGCCCAGCTCGCGGGTCTCCCGGTGAAGGAGACGACGGCGATCAGCCAGGAGGCGTACGAGGAGGGTCAGTCGCGGGTGCCCGAGGTGGTTGCGAAACGCCTCAAGCGCAAGACGGGTGTTGTGTTGTGCAGCCACGGTCCGGTGATTCCGCAGATCGTGCGGGAGATCGCCGAGATGACCGGAACACCAGCTGGCCCCGAGCTGGATGCCGCCGCGCATCCGCAGACCGGCGATTTCTCGGTGCTGCACGTCTCGCGTCGCGGCCGCACCCTTGTCGCGGTGGAGAGTCACACCCCCAACTAGTAGTTCGCCGCAGTGTTCGCGGCGCGTTTACCCTTCGTTCACCTTCCGGGACAACCGTGGTTAACCGGGCTGCCTAGGTTCGGTCAGTGGGTCGCACCAGGCCCGTCCCGTAATCAATCCCCCGAAGGGAACATTGTGAACTTCAAGCGTCTTGGCAGCATCGCTGCCATTGCTGTCGCAGGTGCCATCGTCCTGTCGTCCTGTGCGGCGAACGAGGGCGGCTCGTCCGAGGAGACCCCCAGCGGTCTCGAGGGCACGCTCGTCGGCGCCGGCGCCTCCTCGATGGGCGCAGCCCAGGAGGCCTGGATCGCGGCGTTCCAGACCGCGAACCCCGACGTCAACATCACGTACGACCCCGCCGGTTCGGGCGCGGGCCGCGAGACCTTCATCGCCGGCGGTAGCGACTTCGCCGGCTCCGACCGTGCCTTCAAGGACGACGAGCTGGCCGGCGAGTTCGGCTCGTGCGCGCCCGACTCGGGCATCGTCGAGCTCCCCCTCTACATTTCGCCCATCGCGGTGATCTTCAACCTCGAGGGTGTCGACACGCTCGACCTCGACGCCGCCACGATCGCAGGCATTTTCGCCGGCACGATCACCACGTGGAACGACCCGGCCATCGCGTCGCAGAACGAGGGCGTCGAGCTCCCCGCGACCGCGATCACCCCGGTCCACCGTTCGGACGACTCGGGTACCACCGAGAACTTCACCGAGTACCTCGGTGCTGCCGCTCCCGACGTGTGGACCTACGAGGCCGACGGCGTGTGGCCGATCGAGTCCGGTGAGGCCGCTCAGGGCACCTCGGGTGTTGTCGACGCCGTGACCAACGGCACGGGCACCATCGGTTACGCGGATGCTTCGCGCGCCGGTGACCTCGGAACCGTTGCCGTCAAGGTCGGCGACGAGTACGTTCCGTTCTCGCCCGAGGCCGCTGCCGCCATCGTCGACGCGTCGCCATTCGTCGAGGGTCGTGAGGCGTTCGACCTCGCCATCGAGCTCGACCGCACGTCGGAAGAGGCCGGTGTCTACCCGATCGTTCTCGTGTCGTACACGATTGGTTGCGAGACCTACGCCGACGAGGCTCAGGGCGCGCTCGTGAAGGCCTACTTCACCTACCTCGCAAGCCCCGAGGGCCAGGCCGCGTCCGCCGAGGCCGCCGGTTCGGCTCCGATCTCCGAGACCCTCTTCGAGAAGGTCTCGGCTGCGATCGAGGTCATCAAGTAGCATCCCTCGTCGGGCTGCGGTGGGCGATGTGCTCGTCCACCGCAGCCCGATAGGCTGCTCCGCAGAGCACCCCACACCTCACGAATCCACCAGTCCGCACCGGAGAATCCTCCGGCAGAGACGCAGCACAGAGACGGGCGCAGGACACCACCGATGACCACCTCCTCCGCGGTTCGCAAGGCGACGATTCGCCCGGCCGACCGCATCTTCTCGACTAGCACCGTCGTCGCGGGAAGCCTCATCCTCGTCGCCCTCGCTGCGGTCGCGATCTTCCTCGTGGCCCAGTCCATCCCCGCCTTCGTCGCTGACCCCGCGACGCTGCCCACAGCCCCGTCGAGTTTCTGGGCCTACGTCGGCCCGCTGCTCTTCGGCACCGTCTGGGCGGCCGCCCTCGCGCTCCTGCTCGCGATGCCCGTCGCCCTCGGCATCGCCCTCTTCATCTCGCACTATGCGCCCCGCCGCGTCGCACAGACGCTCGGCTACGTCATCGACCTCCTCGCCGCGGTGCCCTCCGTGGTCTTCGGTCTGTGGGGCATCAAGGTGCTCGCCCCGGCCGTCACACCGCTCTACGCGTGGTTGACCGACAACCTCGGGTGGATCCCGCTGTTCACGCCGCCCGCCTCGGGCACCGGCCGCACCATCCTCACCGTCGGCATCGTGCTCGCCGTCATGATCCTGCCGATCATCACCGCGATCTGCCGCGAGGTCTTCCTGCAAACTCCCGTGCTCCACGAGGAGGCGGCCCTCGCCCTCGGCGCCACACGCTGGGAGATGATTCAGATGGCCGTGCTGCCCTTCGGTCGCCCCGGCATCATCTCCGCCGCGATGCTCGGCCTCGGTCGCGCGCTCGGCGAGACCATGGTTGTGGCCATGGTGCTCTCGCCCGCCATCGTTGTGAGCTTCGTACTCACCGGCTCGGTGAACCCCAACACGATCGCCGGAAACATCGCGCTCAGCTTCCCCGAGGCTCACGACATCGGCGTGAACACCCTCATCGCGACCGGCCTCATCCTCTTCGTGATCACCCTCGTGATCAACTCGATCGCACGCATCATCGTCAACCGCCGCAAGGCCTTCTCGGGAGCCAACTGATGAGCGCCACCGCGACAACGTCGATCACGAACTCGCTCACCACAGGGCGACTTCCGCGCTGGGCACCGTGGGCGCTCCTCGGCGGCAGCTGGGTTGTTGTCTCCGTCATCTTCGCGATGATCTCCGCCGCGATGGATGCCGAATTCAACATCGCCCTCGCGATCTTCGTGGGCACCATCGTCTTCGACGTGCTCATCTACGTCATCGCCTACCTCGTCGAGGGGCGCAGGCAAGCGACCAACCGGCTCGTGACCTCCCTGGTTGCGACCGCGTTCATCATCGCCCTGCTTCCGCTCGTCTCGCTCATCTTCACCGTCATCGTCAGCGGACTCCCGCGCTTTGACATCCAGTTCTTCTCGAGCTCAATGCGCAACGTCGTCGGTGAGGGTGGTGGCGCGCTCCACGCGATCGTCGGCACGCTCCTCATCACCGGAATGGCCGCCCTCATCTCCATCCCGGTCGGCCTGCTCACCTCGATCTACCTCGTCGAGTACGGTCGCGGTCCGCTCGCCCGCGCGATCACGTTCTTCGTCGACGTCATGACGGGTATCCCGTCGATCGTCGCCGGCCTCTTCGCGTATGCACTCTTCTCGCTGCTGTTCTCCGACCCGGGCATCCGCTTCGGTTTCGGTGGCTCGGTCGCCCTCTCGCTGCTCATGATCCCCGTAGTGGTGCGTTCGAGCGAGGAGATGCTGCGCATCGTTCCCAACGAGTTGCGCGAGGCCTCCTACGCGCTGGGTGTGCCGAAGTGGCTCACCATCCTGAAGGTTGTGATCCCAACATCCATCGCCGGAATCGCGACCGGTGTGACCCTGTCGATCGCCCGTGTCATCGGCGAGACGGCACCGCTGCTCATCATCGCGGGCTTCACCACGAACATGAACTACGACCTCTTCGCCGACCGCATGATGACGCTCCCCGTTTTCGTGTACACGCAGTACGCCAACCCCGGCACTGACGTGCAGGTCTACCTCGACCGCGCCTGGGCGGGCGCGCTCACGCTCATCCTCATCGTGATGGCGCTCAACCTCATCGCCCGCCTCATCGCCCGCATCTTCTCCCCCAAGCTCGGCCGCTAAGCGCCGTCACCCACAGAACAGGAACCCACGTGTCCAAGCGCATCGAGGTCAACGACCTGAACGTCTACTACGGCAAGTTCAAGGCCGTGGAGGATGTCTCGCTCACCATCGAGCCCCGCACCGTGACCGCTTTTATCGGCCCGTCCGGCTGCGGTAAGTCGACCTTCCTCCGCACCCTCAACCGTATGCACGAGGTCATCCCCGGTGCCTACGTCGAGGGCGAGGTGCTCATCGACGGGAACAACCTCTACGGTGCTGGCGTCGACCCGGTGCTCGTGCGTCGCCAGGTGGGCATGGTGTTCCAGCGCCCCAACCCGTTCCCTACGATGTCGATCCGCGACAACGTGCTCGCCGGTGTCAAGCTCAACAACCAGCGCATGTCGAAGTCCGACGGCGACGCTCTCGTCGAGAAGTCGCTCCAGGGCGCGAACCTCTGGAACGAGGTCAAGGACCGCCTGCACCTCCCCGGCTCCGGTCTCTCGGGTGGTCAGCAGCAGCGCTTGTGCATCGCGCGCGCGATCGCCGTCTCCCCCGAGGTCATCCTCATGGACGAGCCCTGCTCGGCACTCGACCCGATCTCGACCCTCGCCATCGAAGACCTCATCGAGGAACTCAAGACCGACTACACGATCGTGATCGTGACCCACAACATGCAGCAGGCGTCGCGTGTCTCCGACAAGACCGCCTTCTTCAACATCGCTGGCACCGGCAAGCCCGGCAAGCTCATCGAGTACGACGACACCACGACGATCTTCTCCAAGCCGAGCGTTCAGGCCACCGAGGATTACGTCTCCGGCAAGTTCGGATAAGTCGGATGCGACCGCAGCTCCTCATCGCCACGGTCGTCTCGACACGCAACCAGCCAACGGAGGCTCTCGTCACCGACCTCGCCGTCGACGGCATCGACCTCGAGTTGCACGACGACGGCGCCAACTCGCTGCTGTCGATCGGACGCTCACACCCGGATGTGGTTGTCGTGCCGACCGACGTCCACGGTGTGGATCTCCTGGACTACGTCGACGCGGTGCGCCGGACCGGGCTTCCGATCCTCGTGGCACTCGCGGATGACACGCACAAGGCCGTCGCGGTGGAAGCGCTCGATCACGGTGCCCGGTGCATCCTGGGCCTCCCGCTCGGCGCGCGCGAACTGGAGCAGCAGGCGAGACTCGCCGCCCCCGAGCCCGCGTCCCGCACGACACTCCAGGCGGGCTCCCTCACCATGGACCTGCTCTCGCACCGTGTTTCGGTCGACGGCAAGGACGTGTACCTGTCGGCGCGCGAGTTCCAGCTGCTGCAGGTACTCCTGGCTGCGGACCGCGTGATGAGCGCGGACGAGCTTGCGGAGGTGGCGTCCGACCTTCCCGCGGCCTCGGTTCAGGGCATCCGGGTGATGATCGGGCGCATCCGCCGCAAGCTCGAGGGGTCCGGCCACTCGGTGCTCGAGACCGTGCGAGGGGTGGGGTACCGCATCACGCGGTGACGAGCTCCTTCTCGAGCCGCGCGTAGCTGGCCTCCATGCCGTCGGTCATGCCGGTCGCGAGGATGAAGTCCCGCTGCTCCTTGTTGGGGTACGTGATGTACAGCGTGAGGAGCGTCACTCCGTCGGCTTCGTCCAGCGTGAGATCGTTGACGTTCGCCGGGAAGTCGGCACCCGTCATGCTCTCGGTAGACACCATGCGGCGCTCCGCGTCGACGACAACCGTCTCGCCCTCGAACCCGAACGGCTCGCCCTGCGTCTCGCCCACCGGCGCCCACGCGTAGCGGTACGGGGTACCCGCAACCGCTTGGACCTCGCACACCGTCATCTCCCAGCCGTCGGGGCCGAGCAGCCACTGCCGCATGAGCTCCGGTTCGGTGTGGGCGCGCCAGATCAGGTGCCGCGGTGCTTCGAAGGCACGCGTGATCTTGACGTGCGTGTCATCCAGAATCTCCGTCTGGGTGCCCTTGCCGAGGGCGTAGTCGCGCAGGTCGGCGAGCACGGTGTCGAGCTGACCCATCGCCTGGGTCATGCCCTCGACCTGGCCCATCGCGATGACCTGCTCGAGCGCTTCGAGGGTCGGGGACTTCGAAAGCACCGTCAGGCGTGAACCGTCTGCGATCGGTTCGATCGTCACGATCATGGTGCCGGCCGGGATGCTCGTGTCTGCGACGCCGTTCTCGTCGGCGAACGCGTCCGTGACGGTGAACGATCGCGGTGCATCCACCTCGGTGACGTCCCAGCGTCCGTAGAACTTCTGGCCCTCGGGGGAGGTCATCCAGTAGTGGATGACGCCACCCGGGCTCAGGTCGTACGCGCCGAAGGTGGCGGGGTATCCGGGCGGCCCCCAGAAGCGCTCGAGTTTGCGCGGGTCGGCGAAGGCGTCCCAGAGGCGCTCTGGCGCTACCGGGAACTCGGCGGTCAGCGTCATGCTGAGCGCCTCCGGGTCGGTGGTGACGGATGTCACGGGCATGATGTTCTCCTTCTGTGTTCGTTCTGCATCAGTTGTCGTCGGCGAGCAGTGCATCGAGGCGTCCGATGCGTGCGCGCCAGAGTTCGGCGTAGCTGTCGAGGAGGGCACGAGCACGGGCGATCGTCTCGGCGTCGCCGCGCACGATGCGCTCCCTCCCCCGGGGTTCTTTGGTCACGAGGCCTGCTCCTTCCAGCACAGCGACGTGCTTTTGGACGGCCGCGAACGACATCGTGTACGCATCCGCGAGTTCGCTCACAGAGGCTTCCCCGACGAGGGTTCGACGGAGGATGTCGCGTCGCGTCGCGTCGGCGAGGGCATGAAAGATGCGATCGACTTCCGCGTCACTGAGTTCGTTTTGTACAACCATTTGGTTGTACGTTACGACGATCGGGTGCGCGCGTCAAGCATCCGGATGACATCGGTCAGGGCATCCCGTTAACCTGGTGTTCACCTAGCTGCACAACGATGCTTAACCGCATCGCACCCGAGGGGACCACATGATTCAGCGCGGCTCAGCCGCAGCCGCCGCGGTCGTGATCGCCGCAGCACTGCTCACCGGATGCGCCGTCAACGAGATGGGCGACACCCCGAGCGACCTCGAGGGCACCATCGACGGGTCCGGCGCCAGCTCGCAGAGCGCCGCGCAAGAAGTGTGGGTCGCGGGATTCCAGCGGGCCAACGCCTACGCGAGCGTCAACTACGACCCCGTCGGTTCCGGCGCCGGGCGCACCGCCTTCCTCGCCGGCGGCTCCGACTTCGCCGGCTCCGACTCGCCCCTCAACGACAAAGAACTCGCGGGCGAACACCGCACGTGCGCCGAGGGCACCACCGCCATCGACCTGCCGCTCTACATTTCTCCCATCGCGGTTGTGTTCAACGTCGCCGGCCTCGACGAGCTTCGCCTCGACGGGCCCACCCTCGCCCGCATTTTCGCCGACGACGTCACACGCTGGGATGACCCGGCCCTCGTCGAACTCAACCCCGGCGTCGACCTGCCCGATGCGGCCATCACCGCCGTGCACCGCTCGGACGACTCCGGCACCACCACCAACTTCACCGAATACCTCGACGCCGTCGCCGCCACGGAGTGGGGGGCTGAGCCGAGTGGAACGTTCCCGTACCTGAGCGGCGAATCGGCCCTCGGAAATTCGGGAGTCGTTGCGGCAGTTGAGGGCGGCCGCGGCACGATCGGGTACGTGGATGCCTCGAAGGCCGGGCAACTGGATATTGCCAGCATCCGGGTCGGCGACGACTTCGTGCAGCCGACCGCGGACGGTGCCGCGGCCATCGTCGAACTCTCGCCGCGACTGCCGGGACGCACCGAGCACGACATCGCGCTCGACGTCGACCGCGCGTCGGAGGAGCCGGGCGTGTACCCGCTCGTGCTCATCAGCTACCTGATCGTGTGCCAGGAGTACCGCGACGCGAACACCGCAGAGCTCGTGCGCGCCTACCTCACCCACATCGCGAGTGATGCGGGCCAGGCGGATGCCCAGGACATCGCGGGCTCGGCACCCCTCGCCCCGTCGCTGCGTGCCGACGTGCAGGCGGCGATCGACTCCATCCAGTAACCCGGGGCATGCAGTACCTGGTGGTTGAGTAGCCGCGGCGCAGCCCGGCGTCATCGAAACCACCCAACGAAGTAACACGGGGCTCGGTTCCAGCGGGGTTGCGCCGCCTGCGGGTGTGGTACCTGGTGGTTGAGTAGCCGCGGCGCAGCCCGGCGTCATCGAAACCACCCGACGAAGTAACGCGGGGCTCGGTTTCGAGACGCCGCCTGCGGCGGCTCCTCAACCAGCGGGGTACGGTACGACGGCTGCAGTACCTGGTGGTTGAGTAGCCGCGGCGCAGCCCGGCGTCATCGAAACCACCCAACGAAGTAACACGGGGCTCGGTTTCGAGACGCCGCCTGCGGCGGCTCCTCAACCAGCGAGGCGGCGCCGCCTGCGGCGGCTCCTCAACCAGCGGAGCAGCGCCGCCCTACCCGAAGGTGAAGGAGTACGCCTCCACGCCGGGCGAGACCGTTACCTCGAGGGTGCCCTGCTGCGGGTCACCGAGCGGGATGAGCGAGTACGAGTTCGGTGTGCCCGACACGTCGATCGTGCGCTCCTGGTCCCCCACCTTCAGGGTCACCGTTCCCTCGCCGCCCAGCACCATCCGCACCTCGCGTGCCGTGTAGTTGAGCCGGATGCTCGCCTCCCCGCCACTCGGGGTCGCGTTCTGGAATCCGAGCTCCCACTCCCCCTGCAGCGCGAACGAGTCCTTCGGCTGGTCCTTCGGGAACCGGTAGGAGTTCACACCCGACGCGTACTCCTCATCGCCCGCGAAGTTCACCACCTTGCCGAGGCTGAGGTAGGTCTCCGGGGTGGTGGAACCGGCCTCGGGGGTGTCGTCCTCAACATCCGTCGCCGCCGGCAGCTGCACACCGGGGTCTGCGTCTTCGAGCAGCTCACGGATGAGTTTCTCGGTCGTCGCATACCCGCCCTCACCGAACTTCACGTGCCGCACGACACCGTCCGCGTCGATCAGGTAGTGGGCTGGCCAGTAACGGTTGCGGTAGTTCGTCCACGTGGAGAGGTTGTTGTCGAGCGCCACCGGGTAGGTGATGCCGAAGTTCTGGGCCCCCGCCTTGACGTTGCGGGGCTCCTTCTCGAAGGCGTACTCGGGCGAATGGATGCCGATCACCTCGAGCCCGGCATCCTTGTAGGCCTCGTTCCAGGCGACGGTGTGCGGGATACTCCGCTGGCAGTTGATGCACGAGTACGCCCAGAAGTCGATGAGCACAACCTTGCCCTTGAGGTCGGCGAGGTCGATCGGCTCATTGTTCGGGGTGTTGAACCACTCCTGGATGCCCTTGATGTCGGGCGCGGTGCCGCAACTCTCGAGTTCGCTCGCGCCGTTCGTGCACAGGTCGAGGTCTTTGTTTTGGTCGTTCTCGAGGCCACCCAGGTCGAGCTGCTCGGCGATGGCCTCGTCGCTCGCGAACTGGTCCTGCAGCACACTCGTGTAATCGGGTACGAGGCGCTGCAGGAGTTGGGGAAGATTGAAGACGAGACCCACGGCGAGCGCGATCATCACGACGCCACCGATGGTGCGGATCTTCGCCTGGTGTTTGCGGAACGTCTTCACACGCTCGGCGACGCGGCGCCCGGCGAGTGCGAAAATCAGCAGCGGTAGCGCGGCACCGATCGCGAAGCTCAACGTGAGCACGATCGTCTCCGGGCCGATGTTGCCCGTCGAACCCGCCACCGTAATCGCGGCGAGCACGGGGCCGGCACACGGCACGTAGACGGCACCGAGCGCGAGGCCGAGCACAAAACCGCCGCGCTCGGTGCCGACGTTCTTCTGCGGGATCCACGAGAACGGCTTCTCAAGGATGTGCTGGAAGGCGGGCACGATCAGCCCGACACCGATGAGCACGAGCACAACAATGCCCGCCCAGCGGAGGAAGTCCTGCGGTAGGCCGAGGAGCGCCAGGATGAGCGATCCGATCAGGGTGAAGAGACTGAAAGCCACAACGAGGCCCGCGATCACCTGGAACGGGCGCCAACGGCTGACCTTCTGCGGGGCATCCGCGTCCCGGGCGCTCATGGCGCCACCGGAAAGGAAGATCACGGGCAGCACCGGGAGGATGCACGGCGAGATGCCGGTGATGAGGCCTCCGAGGAAGCCGATGAGGGCGAGGCTGAGCACGAGAACCTCCGGGTCGAATGCGGTGTGGCCGCAGCTGCGGTCGGGAGGGTGTTCGGAACGGTTCGGAAACCGGGTTGGATTTGTCAACCCCCGGATCGAATCCAAACCGTTTCGCGTCGGATGCCGAAAAGCCTCGTGACGGTCGGCGAAAAGCCCTCCACCGGCTGGATGCCCCAGCCAGTCCTCTCACTAAGGAGCAAGTCATGCGAACCACACACCGCAACACCCTGGTCGCTCTCACGATCGCGGCCGCCGCCTTCGGCGTCACGGCCTGTTCGCCGGCGACGACCGACACGGCTGAGGAGCCGATGCCCACCCAGACCGAAGAGATGGAGACGATGGATCCGGCGGCCAACCTGGTCGGTTCCGGTTGCGCCGCCTACGCCGAGGCTGTGCCGGACGGCGCTGGCTCGATCGTCGGAATGTCTCAGGACCCGGTCGCGGTCGCGGCATCCAACAACCCGCTGCTCACCACCCTCGTCGCTGCCGTCTCCGGCCAGCTGAACCCGGATGTCGACCTCGTCGACACGCTCAACGGCTCCGAGTTCACGGTGTTCGCACCGACGGATGAGGCGTTCGCGAAGCTGCCCGCCGACACTGTGGCCGCGCTGCAGCAGCCCGAGAACGCTGAGCTTCTGACGAGCATCCTCACGTACCACGTGGTGCCCGGCCAGATTCTCCCCGCTGACATCGACGGAATGCAGGCCACCGTCAACGGTGCCGACGTCACGGTGACCGGCAGCGGCGACAACATCAAGGTCAACGACGCGAACGTGATCTGTGGCGGTGTTGCCACGGCCAACGCGACGGTGTACCTCATCGACACGGTTCTGATGCCGCCGGCTGAGTAACCAGCCCTCGGCCTTCAGGCCGGCCCGTCCTCATCTGGGGTGAGGACGGGCCTTCGACGGTCCGCCCCCCTCTCCCAGGTGGGGGGCGGACCTTTTTGTGTGCCCGGATGCGGTGCCGGCCCCCGTGTGATCTTCTCGCCCTGGTGTCGCGTCCCGCGTTCTCGCGGCGAGCAGCACCCGTCTTCGCGCACTTTTCCGGAGCATCTAGCCCGAAGTCACACCCGTTACCGGAATGCCGAGCATCCTGAGCCAACCCTCCGGAGAAGAGTGAACTGGCTCGGGGCCGGGAGGGACCTGCAGGGGGGTGAGGAGCCCCGCTAGGGAGGAGCTGCGCTACGCGCTCTCGATGACGACGATGGGGTCGGTCGTGGGCTGCTCGGATCCGCCGCGCGGCTCCACCGTGACACCCACCACGTCACCGGACCGCATCTCACCCTCGAGTACACGCCAGATGCGCGACCCGTCAGCGGTGAAGGTGCCGGCGGAGCGGGGGCCCGACTCTCCGATGTACCAGAGCTCGTAGACCTGGCTCGCGGGCAGCGCCTCGAGTCCGTCGGTGATGAGGGCGGATGCGAGAAGCTCATTCGACCACACAAGGGTGGCCGTTCCGCTCGGCAGCTCGACGGACTTACGTTGCACGTCGCTGGCCGCGTTGATCGCGGCAAAGAGGTCTGCCTGTTCTTGCTGCTGCCCGTTCTGGAACATCGTGGTCGCCACGATGCCGCCACCCGCGAGGAGGCCGATCACGGCAGCCGCGCTCGCGAGCGAGACGACGGGGCGCGCCCAACGCGAACGCGCCTTGCGCTCGGCGGGGCCGATCGCCGCTGGCCCGAAGGCGCCGGCGGCCGAGTAGGACGGCGCGGGTTCCGCGGCCAGTTGGGGCGTGGCATCCAGCTGCGCCATGATGTTCGCCTTGAGGGCTGGCGGTGGCGCCTGCGGGGGAACGGCGAGGCCGAGAAGCACCGCGGTGTCGCTCAGCTCGGTGGCCTCGGACCGTACGTCGTCGTGGTCAGGCAGGTGTGCCTCGAACGCGGCGAGGTCGTCGGCATCGAGCGCACCGAGGGCGTAGGAACCGGTGAGCGCGCTCAGGTCCGGATGCTGCGAATCGCGGCGCTCCGTGTCGTCGTTGCGATCGCTCATGATGCCACCCCCAATTCGTCTCGTAGCCGGATCATCCCGTCGCGGATGCGTGTTTTGACCGTGCCGAGCGGCACACTCAACATCGTCGCGACTTCACTGTTCGAGTAGCCGCCGTAGTATGACAGCGTGATCGCCTGCCGTTGAAGATCGGTAAGTCGCTCGAGCGCTTTGGCAACGCGAGCGTGTTCGACGCTGACCTCCACGTGCTCAGACACGTTGTCATGGCCGGGATCGAAGTCCCGGATGCCCACCCGCACGTCGCGGTCGCGAGAGGACTGCGATGCCCGAATGCGATCGATGGCCCTGCGATGGGTCATGGTGAGGATCCACGTCGCGGCGCCACCCTTGGTGGGGTCGAAGCGCGCAGCGGTCTGCCAGATTTCCAGGAACACCTCCTGCGTCACCTCCTCCGCCTGCGCGTGATCGATAAGTACTCGTTTGACCAGTCCGAAAACGCGCGGCGCCATCTCGTCGTACAGCTGGCTGAACGCGTTTTTGTCCCCCGACGCCACTCTGGCGAGCAGCGCCTGCTGGCGCTGGGCGACGGCCGCGGCTGAGTCGTCCTGGCCGAGGCTGGAATCGTGGGGCACGAGGTCAAGCATGTCAGGTCATGCCCCGGACTGGGTCTTCATGCAGGGAGTTCGGAGCGCAACCCCCTCCCGGTTTGGCGCCTGAAGATGGAGAATGCCGGGCCGCAGAACGCCTCTCGGCGCAAGGCCGTTCGAAACGGCTATTAGTGGAGCCCGGGGTTACTGCGGCCCGGCCATACCAGTCTAAACAGACGCACCGGGGTGACTATTCCACCTGTACCCACCCGCTCGTGAGGTGCCCACTTCGGTGGGTGTTTTGCGGGATGCACCCACCGAAGTCGGCACCTCAGGGAGGCTCGCCGGGCTACTCGAGGGAGTCGCTGCGGTAGAGGCGTGCGCAGGCGGTGAGTTCCTCGGCGGTGATGGTGAACCTCTCTGCGCGGGTGGTGAGCTCGGTGGCTCGGTCGGGGTTGGTGAGCTCTGCGTCGTCGGCTTCGGACGAGCATCCGGCGGACATGATGCGGCAGAAGGCCGCTGCGCGGTCGAGGGCGACCCCGAAGTCTCCGCGGAACAGCCCGCGCAGGATCTGGTCGGCGAGTTCGGTGATCTCTTCGGGGCCGGTCGGCGCTTGGGCGCCCGCGACGGCGGCGTCGATGGTGGAGAGCACCTCGGTTCCGCGCTGGAACGCGTAACTCGTCGCGGCGGGGTCCTGACGGATGACGGCGCGCAACAGGTAGATGCGCCACAGCGCGCCCGGGAGGCTGCGCGCGCCCGCGCGGGCCCAGAGCTCTGCGATCGCGTCGATTCCGTGGGAGTCGGTGTACGCCACCAGGCGGTCGAGGACGGCCGGGTCATCCGTTTCCCGCGCGCGGTTGACGAGCGCGTGGGCGGTGTCGTGGGCGACGCGGAGGATCTGGGCGGGGTCCTCACCGCCCTCGTACGTGTCGAACTTGTCGCCCGAGTACTGGGTGGGCTTGTGGAAGTCGTCGGCCATCGCCTTAAGGGTACGCCGCTAGCGTGAGGCCTCCCGCGGCTCCTTTCGCCGAGTGATGCCAATTGGCTGCTATTTCCGTTCTCAGAGCAGCCATTTGACATCACTGGGCGAGGTCAGGGCACGCGGTTACCCTCGATACATGCACCACTCACTGCCCCTCGACCCCACATCCGCCGCCGCGATCGCCGACGCCGGGCTGCGTTACGCCCTCGTCGACCCCGGTGATGAGGCGGGCGGCGTCGCGTGGGTGCGTGCGGATGTGCGCGGCTTCCACGCCGACGACGTCGACCACAAGGACGCCGTCGACAACCTCCGCGCCTTCACGGACCGCCGGATGACCGGCGTCTACGACGACACCGCTGCAAGCCCCGAGATCCCTGTCGCCACGGTGAGCTCCTGGGTCACGTCGCTGACGACCCCGGGCACCCCGGAGCAGACGCAGACGATGGATGCCTGGGCGATCAGCTCGGTGACCGTCTCCCCCACTCACCGCCGCCGCGGCATCGCGCGCGCCCTCCTCGAGGGTGAGCTGCGCACGGCGGTCGCGGGCGGGCTGCCGCTGGCCGCCCTCACCGTGTCGGAGGCGACGATCTACCGCCGTTTCGGTTTTGCGTGCGCGGTGCTCGTGGCCGACTGGTCGATCGACACCCGTCGTGCGAAGTGGACGGGCCCTGCCGCTCGCGGGCGGGTCCAGTTCGTCGAGAGGGCGGCGTTGCGTGCGCAGGCTGACGACATCGAGCGGCGGGCGCGCCGCAGCATCCCGGGCGAGGTGGACCGCTGGGGTCGCCGCTGGGACGAGTTCTTCGGCCTGACCCCTGACACCGAGAAGGAGTCGAAGGGCCTGAGGGCCGTGCGCTACGACGACGAGAACGGCGAGCCGCAGGGTTTCGCGCTGTTCAAACTCAAGGAGCATGAGTCCGATTTTTCGGCGCACACGGTGGTGGTGACCGAGTTCGTGGCGGTGACGGATGACGCGTATGCGGGCCTGTGGCGCTTCCTACTGGAGCTCGACCTGGTGACGGAGGTGCGGGCATCCTTGCGTTCCGTCGACGAGCCGCTGCGCTGGATGGTGGCCGACGCTCGTGCCGTGCGCAAGACCGCCGAGAGCGACCACCTGTGGTTGCGGGTGCTGGATGTTCCGGCGACGTTGACGTCGCGCCGCTACGCCGCTCCCGGTTCGATCGCGTTCGATGTGCGTGACGCTTTGGGTTTCGCCGCCGGCCGTTTTGTGCTGTCGACGGATGCGTCGGGCGCTGCCGCCTGCACCGCCAGCGACGCCCCCGCCGACGCCGAGGTCTCCCTCGACATCGCCGAGCTGGGCGCCCTCTTCTTGGGCGGCATCTCGGCGGCAACCCTCCGAGCCGCGGGCCGTCTCACCGCAACCCCGGATGCTGCGGCCGCCATCGACCGCCTCTTCCTCTCCCCCACACCCCCGCGCCTGGGCATCTGGTTCTAATGGGGGCTCCCACTCTCGGTACGCTTGACCTGTAGGGCCTGTAGCTCAGTTGGCAGAGCATCGGACTTTTAATCCGCGGGTCGTGGGTTCGAGCCCCACCGGGCCCACGCAGCGCAGTGGCCCATCGGGCCGCGGCGATGCGTCTCCCCGAAGTAGAAGAACCAGTCGTGGGGTCCCCATCGCGCCGGTTCCGACGCGTCGCGCCTCTCCCGGCTTGCACCAACGCGCAACCGCGACGTGGCGGCCGTGCCGATGGGGAGTCGAGCCCCACCGGGCCCACTGGTCAGGCATTCGGATAGCGAGAGACCGCGGGGACACCGAGAATGGAAATACCGGCGGAAACCCGTCCGCTATCAGGTCGTGTGGCACTCAGGGCTGCAGTAGCGGCACCCGTTCGAGTCGCTGTAGTGATACTGCTTCGCCTGGCGTACAGCGCTCGCGCAACCTGCGTGCCAGCCAAGGTCGACGCGGTTGTGCGGTAGCGGCAGACAGCCGTACGGAGTATCGAGGCGATGAACCTCGTGGTCGTTTGACCCAGACTGAGCATTCTTGTTGACGATGTAGTTCGGCACTGATCCCCATCCCTGCGCACGACGGTGTGCGCACTTGGAGCTTAGGCCCAGCCACAGACGCCACGCCCGAGGCGAGGTAGGATTTCGCACGACGACGGGGACCCGGCGCATAGCCGAGCCCCCGCCTAGACCTCACCAGTTACTTTCCAGAGCGCTTGGTGGGCTTCTCCACGACGGTCGTCCGCGGATTGCGGGCGGCCGTCGTGTGCTTTACGTAGCGGCCAGTGACGGCACTACGTGCGTGGCCCTTGCCACTCGAAGACTTGCTTGTCATGTTCACCTCCTCTCACTTGAGCTTCGCAGGTCACTCCGCTGCGGAGGCCTGCTTGAAATCATTGAACGCCTTGAGGAGCTTCATCGTGGCCTCGTAGTCAAGCGTTGCTCCCTCGTAGCGCACTTCGTACAACCCCTGCAGGTTGGACGGCAGCGTGACGCCCTTCTCCACGAGCAGAATGAAGTTCCTCTTGTAGAGCGCCATCGCGCCACCGATCTCAATCAGAACGTTGGAATTCAGCATCTTGACCTCGCTGCCCTTGTCGTCCAGAAGGCGAGTCTCAGAACCGACGTGCACGATTCCCGCGCCGCATGATCGCATGTCGTCCATGACCTTGTCAGGTACCGGCTTTGACACCGACTCCTTCTCGACGGAGACGATGGGCTCGAATCCACCGAAGGTGAGCAACTCCTTGATCTGCGCAACGATGTCGGAGTTCTTCCCGTGACTGACGAACACTCGCTTATTGTTCGCGATGCTGTTGGTCTGCACAGGTGCAACGGGAGCCGGAGGGATCGGTGACTCAACTGGGGTAGCAATCGTCGGCATCGGCGGCGCGACATCCTCCGCGGGTAGAGCCGAGTCAGTGAGTTCTGGCGATGCAGTCGAGCGACCGGACCCTTCGAGATTCACATATTGCTGGCCGTTGATCTCCTGAAGGAAGCCAGCCGCGGCAGCGTTCTCCAAGATCATGTCAAGCGCCTTGCCCGTGACTTCCGACGGCACATTCATCTCTTCGAGCACGTTCAGCGCGATAGACCGTGAAGGCACCTTGCTGCCGTCGTACTTTTCGAGAAACTGCCGAACGGCGCGCGGCTGGAGAACTGCTTCCCGGAGTGCGTCACGATCGTCACCCTCGGATGTGGGTGCCACGGCGCGTCGGCCGAGCGCGGTCAGACCGATCGTTTCGCCCTGTGCGGCGCCATCGGTAAGGCCGTACGCCACCGCTGCACCAGTGAGCATTCGGAACGTGCCGCCAGTAGGCGAGACGTTGAGCGCTGCCGCGACCATAAGAGGCCGAGTCGGTTGCTTGCCATACTCATCGCGCAGTGCCTCAGGTACGCGTAGCGCGTCGGTGATGGAGTAACTCGGCACATCTGCCTGACTCAGACGAGCCTTCCTCTTCCCGCCGCCCTGGGGTTCTTCTTCTGTGTCCCTGCTGGCCATTCTGGCCTCCCATCTGTAGCGGACAGCGCCAGCGTACACCCATGTCGCCGTGAAACGCGAGAAGGACGAACGCAAGAGCGCAGGCATATCCGCTTAGGGCTGGTAAAGACAGGCCATCTGGACATATGCACTCTTTCTCACAAGAGTCGCACGCTTCTAGTTGCTCGCAAGCAAGCGCGCTTGGACCCGAATCAAAGCGTTCTTAGTGGGGCGCGGGTCCCAATCTGCGCTTTCATGCTGATTTTTGTCTTTGCGAATCAGACGGCCGACACGCTGAAGCAGCACCACGTCAAGTCTCGGCCGTGAAACGCTTGAAGCGCGCGATGTGCTGCGCGTAGTCCGTCGGATAACAGGTGGGAATAGATCGTGTCCATGGCGACCACCGAGGCGTGACCGAGTCAGCGGCTCACCTGGTACGGCGGGAAGCCCGCCGAGAGGCAGAGGCAGAGGCAGAGGCAGAGGCAGAGGCAGAGGCAGAGGCAGAGGCAGAGGCAGAGGCAGACAACATTGTGGAAGAACTGGTCGGCGATGGCACGTCTGCGCTGAACTACATGTCCGTGTGGCTTGCCCAAGTACTTCAAGCAATCGGCCACACTGTGGGCGAATAGCCCATCAACGAACGGGCACCGTCACGCGAGCGCTGGTACCCCTGCCTTCCGCCGCACGCAAGCCGCAGCATCCCGCGACCCTAGCCGCGCCATCTGCCGCAACCACCCCTCGCGCACGCCGGGCCCCGCATGCCGCACCTCCCCGAACCGCGTCACGCCGACCGTGCGCACGCCGCAGTACCAGAGCGTCGCGCGGGCCAACGAGGTCTCGGACGCGTTGCGGTACACGAGGCGGTTCCAGAGGCGGGGTGAGTCCATGGTCATGACGATGCGGGCGGTGCGGCCGGTGAGCAGGCGGTCCCAGAGGCGGCCGGTGGGGCGGTAGCGGAACGCGAAGCCGCTCAGAAACACCCGGTCGATGAATGATTTGAGGGCGGCCGGGTAGGTGCCCCACCACTGCGGGTAGAAGAAGACGAGGTGGTCGGCCCACGTGACGTCGTCGAGGTAGGCGGCGACGGCGGGTGGGAGTGGGGCGTCGTCGGGGTGGTCTGGTCGTGGCATCCGGAGTTCGCTGCGGGTGGTGGGGGTGCCGGGCACGGGGTCGCGGGCCAGGTCGATGGTGCGCACGTCGGCGCCGGCGGTGGTGGCCGCTGCCGCGTAGCTCTCGGCGAGCGCGTGGTTGAGCGCGTCGGCGATGGGGGTTCCGATGATGACGAGGATGCGCGTCACCGCTGTGCCGCTTTCTGCAGGAGGAGCTCGTTGATGGCGTTGAGCTGCGAGTTCAGCTGGTCGGGGTCGAGGCCGGGAACCTGCCCGAGGATGTCGGTGAAGTCGCTGTCGAGTTTGCCGCCGGCGGCCTCGACGACTGCCCACGCTTGGGGTGTGAGGTCGAGCATTACCCGGCGGGCATTGCCGGGGTCGCCGGATGTGACGACCCAACCGTCCGCGACAAGTTCCGGCACGCGTTTGGATACGGCGGCTTTGGAGACGATGAGGCATTCGGCGAGTTCGGTGACGCTGGAGGTGCCGAGTTCGGCGAGGGTGGTGAGGAACCGGAAGTGGCTGAACGTCATGCCGTGGTGTTTGCGGAGGTACGCGTCGGCGTAGGCGTCGAAGTGCAGCACGACCTCGTGGAGGGTGACGGGGATGCGTGTGGCCATGGGGGTAGTCAAGCGGCTTTGTGGCCGGTTGTCAACTAGTTAACACTGTTGACACTGCCTTGTCAGCAGCCCGGAGAGCCGACGACGTGCACTTCTCCGGAGGTTTTGCCGCTGAGTCACAGGAGTCACACGCACTTCCGCGGAAACGCTGGGGTGGGCATCCGGATGCTCCGGAAAAGAGTGACAAAGCCCGCGGGGCTCCGCGCCGCGGGCGGAGTCGAGGGCGCTAGTTCAGCGCCGGCAGGTCACCCGGGATCACGCCCGATCCGTACAGGTCCTTCGCGAGATCTTGCAGCGCCAGCAGCGCAACCCGCTGCGTGAGCGGCCCGTACGAGATGCGCGCGATCCCGAGCTCCTCGTACTCGGCCGCCGTCAGTGCGCCGGGGAGCCCGATCACACTGACCGTGTTGCGGCCGAGCTCGGCGACAACCTGCTGCACGGACTCGCGATCCATGAGCCCGGGGATGAACACGAGGGATGCCCCCTCCTCCAGAAACGCTTTGCCGCGCTTGATCGCCTCCGGAAGCCGCTCGCTGAGCGGTCCGGTGCCGCGTGCGATGGCATCCGTGCGGGCGTTCAGCTGGAACGGCACACCCTCCGCTTCGGCCGCTGCGACCATGGCGCGAACGTTCGCGACCGACTCGTCAAACGGCTTCAGCCGATCCTCCACGTTGGCGCCCACGACGCCGATGCCGATCACGCGACGAATGGTTTCGGCGGGGTTGTCGTACCCGTCGTCGAGGTCCGCGGAGACGGGAAGCTCGGTGGCGCCCACGATGATCTCGACCGCGTCGAGGGCGATCTGGAGGGGCATCCCGCCGTCCGGGTAGCCGTGGCTTGCCGCGATCGAGTGGCCTGCGGTCGCGATGGCGCGCGTCTCCGGGAGGCCGGCGACGACCTTGGTGGTGATGGCATCCCACACGTTGACGACGCGGAGGATCTCGGGTGCCTGGTGGAGGTCGCGGAGGGTGGTGGCTTTCTCGATGGTGCTCATGGGTCCACGGTAGCCCGCCTCTGTCTTGCCCTCCGCGCGACCTTCAGTACCGCGAAGAACGCGATGGTCCCGAGTGTCGCGCAGGCCGCGGCCCACACGGCGCCCAGCAGGAGCGGACTGTCCCCCATCGGTAGGGCCGGGTTCGCTGTAAAGATGGCGTCGATTACGAGCAAGAAAGCGAGCGGGATGGCCAACACCCACGGCCCGAGAAACGCGGCGCCGAGCATCCCGCCGATCGATCTCCTGTTCTGCCCCATTAGATAGCTCAACAGCGCGGCAAAGCCGCCCCACCCGATGGCCAGCACTGCGAAGAGTTGAGCGGACGGTACGTAGCTGACCTCGAGGATCGAGTCATTGCCTGCCCTCCACGCGAGATCAGGCCCGGCGCTGAGCACCCATTGCATGATGAAGGCCATGATCGCTCCCGACGCGATGCCAGCCGCGAGCAAGGCGAGAAGCAACGGGCGCCAGTCGGCTGCGCGGGATGGGGATGTCACTGCTCCTCCGCCCTGCACGGCTCCGCTTCGACGTATCCTGCCCGCCCACAGGACACGGCAAGCGAGAGGGCGCGCGGGTGCTCACCGCACGTCATCATTTTGAGTTCGCTCCAGCTCCAGGAACCAAACCTTCCGGGATCGGCCCAGATGATGACGTCCGAGTCGCCGAAGACGAGCTCGACCCCGCGTTCGGAGTAGACGCTCCACGTCGCCTCTCCAGTGAAGGTCTCGTCCGTCGCCTCCCAGCAGATCTGGTCCCCGACCCACTCCCACTCACCTCCGGGTACCCCTTCGAGCGCCGCCGTGCCGTCGGCCCGGAGCAGGATCGACATGTCGTTCCCGGTCCATTGGACGGGAATATCAAAGTCGGGGTGGCCGGGGTTGGGTAGGGCGCGGCAGCCAACAAGTAGCGCCACACACATGGCTACGAGGATGCCCGCCTTGAACCACCCCAACGTCTTAGGCATTCGCGATCCCCCGTTCGCGAAGTTCCGCGATCACGCGGAGCTCGTCGGCGAAGTGTTTATCGCGTGGGTTGGCGATCAAGGTGGCGTCCTCCCAGCCATACCTCACCAGGTCATCGAGGGTCACAGAAAAGTGGGATCGGCCGAAATCTATGTCCCGCCACGGAGCCGAGATGGCGTTCTCGAACGGCACGACAGCGTGTATTTCGGGATTGAGCAGAAAGAAGCGTGAGGGGTGCCCACGCACATAGATGGGGCCCCGCGCGTCGCGAAGATCGAGCATCCACTCGGGATCCTGGAGCCGCCGTTCGTAGAGCGCTCGGTGAACCTCCCACTCCCGTTCGTGCCCGCGATATTTGGTGATCTCGGGAAAGAGACTGAGCGGACCTACTCGCCCCCGGAGGGTGACTCGCCGAATCTCGCATCCGCGAACGAACCCTGACGGGATGTCCGTGTCGAGCCCCTCAATGGTGAGGTCCTCGATCACCGCACCCGAGATCTGTGACCTTCGCATTCGCAGGCGCCTCAGGTTGAGGTCTCGAATCACGGGGCGCGCCTCGGGGTCGTCTGTGATCTCCGTGCGGCAATCCAGGAGCGTGATGCGCTCAGCAGTGATGCCGCTCAGACTCTCACCCGCCCACAACGTATGGCCCTCGAGTTGCAGCTCCGTGGCCTTTCGGGCTGACGTTGAGCTGGGCGGAATGGGCTCGGCGTGGGTCGTTGACGCCGCAAGAGGCGACGCCCCGGAGGTGCCCGCCACCCCCGCGAGCACGGTTATGTGCGGCCACTGGTGGGGTCGTCCCTGCCACAGAAGCACCTCACTGGCAAGCGGAATTACATCGACCACACCCGCAGGAACATTCACTCGCTCGACTACGTCGCGGCCTGTGGCGTCCAACACGAGGAGACCCCGATCACCCTCGGAGGCCAAGAGGTGCCCATCGGCAGTGTGGGCGAGAAGGCGAGTAGCGCCAACATCCGGCCCCACCTCACTACTACGCATCCTTGTTGTGTCGTACCAGGCGATGCTGCCCAACGGATGAAGTTCACCGTAGGTACTCTCGCGGCTGGGAAGGTAGGCCACATGTGCGCCGATCGCCAGTGCGGAGGCGGCGCGGGGAATCGCCACCGACTTCCCTGAAGGGGCGAGGTGGTGTGCCTCACGAGCCAGTCCCGCTTGGAAGCTCATGAACAGACGGGATGCCTCGTCACCGACCGTGACGTCCGGTGCAGGCACGCGCATCCGGCCCACGAGCTCCATCGACTCAGTGGACACCACGGCAACCGTCTTGCCAAAGCGCGAGGAGACACCGACTGTCGCGTTGCCGAGTGGAGTCAAGGTGCTCTGGTGAGTGCCCAATCCTCGCCGGAGTCGCCGCGTCACCGTTGCCGTAGACAGCTCGATTTCGAAGAGACCGTACGAGCACAGAAGCCATGCCCGGTCGAGCGACGGGTCACCGACGGCATCCTGGATCACCCCGCTGACGCCTTTGCCGCGCTTCCACGAACCATCGCGTGTATCGAGGATTCCGAAGCGGGCGGCTGCGTCGCCTTCGAACCAGGACACGACAACCAACCCGGCTCCCAGGGGAAGCATCCTTCCGGTGCCGACAGCGACGGATCGCTCAACCGGCAGAGGGAGGTGAGCTTCAATCCGCATTTCGAGATCGTATCGCTGCGGAATCCATCGAAGGATGTGCGTTAGCGCCAGAACCGCGCCGGGTTCCTCGAGCCGCCAACGATAGGGTCATCCACGTGACCGATCCGCCGCGCCAAACGCGACAACCCTTGATCTTTTGGGTCACGCTCGCACTGGTCCTTCTCGGTCTGGGTGTGGCCGCGTATCGTGTGGCCATTCTGAGCCCCGGGAGCCTTGTTATCGTCGTCGCGATCATTCTCGTTCTGCTGGCACTGATCGTGGTCGTTGCTGCGGTCTGGATCCGTGCCCTGCTTCGTGCCGTGAGCAACGCCTTCCCGGGAGCGATCCATATTCCGATCACGGTCGGCGCCGACCTCGCGGCGGCGAGCAGGCACGCGGCTCAGGCGCTGAGCGACGACCGTGTGCGCCTGCGGAATAACTCATACGCCGCGCTTGCATTCGATGCGGCAGGCCTCCATGTGGCGAGCGACCTGAGCGGGCAGTACGGATTTGTGCCGACGGACCGTGTCACGATCGAGGGCTTCGGTCGCACGGTCGTTGGAGCCCGCGAAATGACGAGCGTCAGACTTCTCGTCACCGTTGGGGATGACCGAATCACCCTGGAGTTCGTCCCCATGCGACTCAAAGGCAATCCGCTTCGCCAGCTCTCCCCAGACGAGTTCGTAGCCCTGGCGGATCAGTTGACCCGCGCCATGTCCGGCGCGCCTGTCGAGCCCGGCTGGCGGTTCTAGGCGTCTGTGCGCTGGCACCAAACTAGCCACGCGCACGATGCGCGGCCCATGCCGCCAGAACCCTCGATCACCCCGCGGTAATCACGTCCGCCACTCTCCGGAACGCGTCCTTCGCCTCCGGCGTCCACCCGGCTCCGACGAAGTCGTGGAACGCGTCCGCGTACACGCGGAGCGTGACATCCGTTCCCGCTTGTCGCGCCTTCTCGGCGAAGCGCTCGGCGTCGGGGAGGAAGATGTCGCGCGCACCCTGGTAGATGGCGATCGGCGGCAATCCGGCGAGCGTGTCGTTGATGGGGCTGATGAGCAAGTCGCGGGGGTCACGGCTTCCGGCCCACGCGGCGCCGGCGGCGCGAAGAACCTCGGGCACGAGCATCGGATCGGACGGCAGCACGGCCTGGATGGCGGGGTTGGACATCGTGGCATCCACCCACGGCGAGAACAGGATGAGGCCAGCGAGAGTCGTCGCCCGCTTACTGATGGCGAGCCCGAGTGCGAGGGCCGCACCCGCGGAGTCACCCGCGATAAACAGGGGTCGGCCGGTCGTGCGGGCGACTACCTCCTCGAGGAAGGCGTATCCCTCGTCGACGGTGTGCTCCGGCGCGAGGCCGTAATCGGGAACGGTGACCGTCGCGCCGGTTCCGTCGATGATCGCGGCGACGATGCGCCAGTGCGCGGGGTCCAGGCCGTGGATGTAGGAGCCACCGTGCAGGTAGATCACCTGCGTGCCGGTTGCGCCCGTCGTGGGTGTGACCGTGGTAACCGGATGCCCGGCAACAACCTGCTCCGCGACATCCATCCGTCGACGCATCGACCGCGGGATCGGCGCCGAGCCCGCGCGCTTGCGCAGGGACGCCTCGAGAGTGTGTTCGCGCGTGAAGGTTTTGCGGGAGAGGCGGACAAGCATGCCGGTGGCGCGCATGGACAGCGACATCGGGCACCTTCTCTCGCTCTAGGAGAAGTATCCCCTCGCAAGGTCGCTGAGTGTTGCCATTTGGCTGCTATCGCGGCCCTCAGAGCAGCCATATGGCAACACTCGGAGAAAGCTACGCAGCCCGCCGACGCAGCCGCGCGTCGCGGATCGCGGGCGGCTGGTAGTCCTGGTCGAGGGCGCCGACGTCCGTTCCGGGCGGCACGATCTCGTCGATCCTGTCGAGCACGTCATCGCCGAGCACAACGTCGGCACCGGCGAGGAGGTCGTCGAGGTGCTCCATCGTCCTCGCGCCGAGGAGTGCGGCGCTCACGCCGGGGTGGGCGGTCGCGAAGGCCATGGCGAGGTGGGTCATCGGGATGCCGGCATCCGCAGCGAGCGGAATCAGCTGCTCGACCACCTCGACGCGACCCTCATCGCTCATGTGACGGAAGTACTGGGCCCTCGTCAGCTCATTCGCGGCCCCACGCCGGACGCGACCGGTCAGCAACCCCTGGGCGAACGGCCCCCACACCATCACCCCCATGCCGTACTCCTCGGCGAGCGGCAGCACCTCCCGCTCGATGCCGCGATTGAGGATCGAGTACGGCGGCTGCTCGGTACGGAGAGGCTGCAGCCCCCGCCGCGCGGCAACCCACTGCCCCTGCACGATCATCGAAGCCGGTGTGGTGGACGACCCGATCGCGCGCACCTTGCCCGCCCGAACGAGGTCACTGAGCACGGAGAGCGTCTCCTCGAGGTCCGTGTTCGGGTCTGGCCGGTGCAGTTGGTAGATGTCGATGTAGTCGGTGCCGAGACGGCGCAAGGAGTTCTCGATCGCGGTGGTGATCCAGCGGCGCGAACCGCCCTGGTGGTTCGAGTCCTGGTCAAGCGGCATTCCCACCTTGGTGGCGAGGACCACGTCGTCCCGGCGCCCGACGAGGGCTTTGCCGACGACCTCCTCGGAGTCGCCGTACGCGTCGGCTGTGTCGATGAGGTTGATTCCGGCATCCATCGCAGCGTGGATGATGCGCGCCGACTCGGCTGGATCGTTGCCCATGCGCGTCGCGAACATGAGGGTGCCGAGGCCGTACCGGCTCACGGTGATGCCGGTGCGGCCGAGGGGGCGGTACTGCATGGTTTCTCCTTGCGTGGGTCGTACACTGTCTAAACGGAATGCCGTTCCGCAACTATACGGAATGCCTTTCCGCTTCTCAAGCCTGGAGAACGATGACCCCACGAGTTCAACGTGCCGACGCGCAGCGCAACACCGCTGCTCTCCTCGACGCCGCCAAGGCGACCTTCGCGACGAGCGGGGTGGATGCCCCCGCCAAACAGATCACCGACCTGGCAGGCGTTGGGGTCGGAACCCTGTATCGGCACTACCCGCGCCGCTCCGACCTCATCGTCGCCGTGCTGCAGCACGAGATCGACGAGTGCGTTACGGCAGCCGACGAACTCGCGGGCACCCTGGACCCGAGGGAGGCCTTGGTCGCGTGGATCGAGCGCTTCCGCGATTTCGTTGGCACGAAGCAGGGACTCGCAGCAGCCCTCCACTCCGGCGACGCCGCCTACGACGGCCTGCCTGAGCAACTGCTCGACCAGCTTGAGCCCGCGCTCCAGGGTCTTCTCACCCGCGCGATCGAGGGCGGGCACGCCCGCGGCGACCTGTCCGCCCGGGAGATCATGACCGCGATCGCACTGCTGTCACAACCCACGCGGGGCGCGACGGCGGGAGCGAATCAGCGCATGATCGACACCTTCATCAACGGACTCGCGACGGTAGATCCGCTAGCCCAGGCGTCGCCCCGCGCGCTCCTCGAGTAACCGCGCAGCCAACAACTCCGCGTCGATCGCGCCGAACCGCTCCAGAGTTGCGCGAGCGATGCCGTATGGCTGCTGTGACACGCGCCAGAGCAGCCATATGGCATCACTCAGCGAGAGTGCTCCCGCAGCCACCCCTCGAGGTACTGCGCCACCCCATCGTCGTGGTGGGTCGCGGTGATCACGTCCGCGGCCTGGAGCACGGCATCCTTCGCATTCGCGACCGCGATCGCGGTACCCACGGCAGCGAACGCGGGCAGGTCGTTGTAGTTATCCCCAAAGAAGTAGCAGTCACCCACCGCCACACCGAGGTCGGCCTCGAGATCCCGGATGCCCGTCCCCTTGTCGCACGCGATGCTCCCGATCTCGAGGTAGGTCTCCTTCGAGCGGTACCCGACCGCATCGGGAAGGGACACAACGAGCCGCTCCACCGCGTCGATCAATGACACCTCGCCCATGCACATGATCTTGTGCGGCGGAGCGCTGGCCATCACTCCGCCCCCCACGTAGTACTCGGCCAGCTCGTCGCGCGGCGAAACCCCGGTGTTGCTCATCTCGCGCTCCGCCCAGCGGTCCCGCGCCCACACGTACCAGTCGTCGCCGCTGTAGAAGCTGCCGTGCACGCCGAGGCTCGCGCACAGGTCGTAGATCTGTTGCGCGGCGCTCGCGGGGATCGGGGTGTTGCTGACCACACGGCCCTGGGCGGAGAGCACGAGGCCTCCGTTGTAGGCGACGATCGGGGCATCCGTCGCGCCGTAAAGGCTTTCGAGCGCGCGCAGCGACGCGGGCATGCGTGAGGAGCACAACACAAACGTGTGCCCGGCTTCGCGCACGGCGGTGATCGCCTCAATGGTGCGCGCGGAGATGGTGCGTTGCGCGTTCAGGAGGGTGCCGTCGATGTCGGAGCAGAAGACGGCCATGCGTCAAGTCTGGCGGCTCGGAGGCCAGCCTGCGTTCACTGGCCCGCGACAGGACGGATACCGCGGCGTACCCTCGCACGATGCGCGAGTTTCACGGCGAACAGTTCGAGGGTGCTCCCCTCTTCCTCAACTCGGCCACGTACGGCCTCCCCTCCCGCCGCGTCACCGAAGCTGTGACGGGTGCCCTCCGCGCGTGGGAGCTCGGCGACCTCGCGCCCATGGAGTTCGACGCGTCGGTTGCCGCGGCGCGGGGCGCGTTCGCCGCGATGGCGGGAGTTGATGCGGCGTCGGTGGCGATGGGCGGGAGCGTGTCCGAATTGCTGGGGCTCGTCGCATCCGCGCTCCCCGACGGCACACGTGTGGCGACGTTCACGGGCGAGTTCACGAGTGTGACCGCCCCGTTCGACGCGCAGCCGGGGGTGACGGTGACCGCCCTCGAACCCGGTGAACTGGAGCGCCGTGCCGGCGAGTTCGATGCGGTGGCGGTGAGTCTGGTGCAGTCGTCGGACGGACGGGTGCTCGATGTCGCCGCGCTGCGTTCATCACTCGGTTCGACCCGGGTGATCCTCGACGTCACGCAGGCGATGGGCTGGATGCAGCTGGATGTCGCGTGGGCCGACGTCATCGTGGGCGGCAGTTACAAGTGGTTGCTGTCCCCGCGCGGCGCCGCGTGGATGTCGGTGCGCGACAACCTCCAGCTCACCGCCAACTCTGCCGGGTGGTACTCCTCCGAGACGCCGTGGTCGAACACTTACCAGCTCCCCTCCCTGCAGGCCCCGGATGCTCGGCGATTCGACTCCTCACCCGCCTGGTTCACCCTCCTGGGCGCCGGCATCGCGATGCCGTGGCTGGCCTCCCTCGACGCGGCCGCGGTCCATGCCCACTGCGTCGGTTTGGCGAACTCGGTGCGCTCCGACTTGGGGCTGCCGCTGGCGGATTCGGCGATCCTCGCGCTCGACGTGCCCGACGCCGCCGCGCGACTCGCGGCAGCGGGCATCCGTGCCGCCGTGCGTGCGGGCCGCGCGCGAGTGAGCTTCCACCTCTACAACGACGAGAGTGACGTGGCGGCGCTGCTCGCGGCGCTGCGCTAACGCCGAGCCCACATGGCTCGCACCGCGGTGAGAACGTCCTCGGCGCTGGCACTAGAAGCTTTGCCTCGGGTGACCAACTCGCGGATAGCCTCGACCACAGCACCCGGGAGCACTGCCGCAGATGCTGAGACTCTCGTGCCTGAGCCCACGCGAGTCTCCACGAACCCGTCCCGCTCGAGCATTTTGTAAGCCTTCGCGACGGTGCCCGGCGCGACACCGAGATCGCTCGCGCTTTGACGAACTGTCGGGAGCCTCTCCCCCGCGCCGAGCTGCCCGGAGGCGACCAGGCCGCGGAACTGTTGGTAGATGCCGAGCGCGGAGCTCGCATCATCCGAGGACTCGTTCATGGGGATGCCGCCTCCGCCACCCGCTCGGGGCGAGCGACCGCTCTCGCCGAGCGCACCCCGACAAACAGAAGGAGGGTGAAGCCTGCCACCTCGAGCAGGGGCGCGACCCAGCCAGCCGCGGACGCCAGCGCGGCGTACCTCCACACGATCTCATAAGGCTCGCTATTGCCAACGGCGACCGATGAGAGGTTTCCTGCACGGGCGATAAACCGGAGTGCGCCCGCGAGGGCAAGAAGCGCGGCCGCGGTCGCAACGTGCACTGCCGCCGCAGCGACCGTGGTGCGCGCGCCTTGCTCCGACGCGACTGTGTCAGCGCGCAGATACGGCCGAGCCGCGTTGCGGGAGAGGAGCCCCAGTGTGACGAGCCCAAGGAGTGCGACGCTCACCAGGACGGGAACTCCGTATGACCACCCGTAGAACCACGGCCTCACGGGTTCAAGAGTGGTGTTCGGGGCGACAAGCTCTAGGTAGATGAACCGCCCATTCTCGTCGGACGACGAGGCAAGCCCGGCTGCCACGGTTGTCGCAGCAAGACCCACCAGAGTTACGCCGGCCACCACGAGACCGCGCCGAGGCCCAAAGGTCGCCCACGTACGACGGGATGTCGGCAGCATCGGCTCCTCCGGTGTGCGTGTGCCGGTTGTCATGATCGAGACCAGCACAACGCCGAGGCCGAGGGCAGCAGCGAGCAGAGGGAGCGGATAGCGCCACCAGTCGACGACGTCGACCAAGCACATTCCCACCAGGCACAGTAGATAACCACGCACGATGTTCTCGATCGCGAAGATCACGACCACCGCGACGGCGACCGCGCCGAGCATCTTCAGCTCCCGCGAGTACGTCAACGGCATTAAGGAGCGGTCAGAGCGGCGAACCCTGGTAATCACCACAGTCACGATTGTGGCGATCACGAAAGAGAAGAGTGGCAGGGAGAAAAGTGCACTGATGATCGCATTCGGATCGCTGAGTAAATCTGGCATCACTACCGCCTAACTTTGTACCCCATGTTTAGCACATTTTGTATTACGTGAGTAGTACATTCTCAGGCGGCTCGACCTGGCTCTCGTTGACCTCGCTCAACTAGCGCCGAGCGCTCCGAAAGTCCGACTTTGCCGCCCGCCATTCCGGGCCTTTCGGAAGACTCGCGCAAAGCACCCCGCCACCCGCAGGTCGTGCCACCCGAACGCGCCCTCCTCTGGGAGCGCAGCGCGAATGCTGTCCTCGCTGAACGGATGCCGCGGCCGCACGCCTTCCGGAGGCTCGGGAGCCCACGGCAGCGGCTCGCTCACACCTTCGCCGAGCATCCGGGCCTGCGCCTTCGCCACGAGCGGGACTTTCATCGTCCACTCTGTGACCTGTGCGAGCACCCGTATCGCCCACACCGGTAGCGGCACGAAGAGCGGCTTCTTTCCCGCAACGGCAGCCACACGACGCACCGCCTCCTCGAGCGGCAACTCCTCGGCGCCCATCACTGCGACCGTGGGCGCGTCGATTCGACCCTCTGCGGCCGCCAGTATCACCTCGACAAAGTCGTCAACGGGGATCGGCCGCACCATGCGGCCCCCGAGGCCAACGGTGCCGAACACGGGCCACGAGCGCACAGCGCGAGTGACGTGATCGACCATGTGGTCGCCGGGCCCGTAGATCATCGACGCCTTGAGGATGGTGTGGGCAATACCCGATTCTCGGATGATCTCCTCGGCCGCCCACTTGGTCTCGTGGTACGGCGATCCACAGTCGGGCCGCGCGCGAAGAAAGCTGACCATGATGATGCGCGCGACTCCTGCACGTCGAGCGGCCTCGACGACGGCTCGCGTGCCGCGCACGTGAACACGTTCGAAGGTTTGGTCACCGATCTGGCGGTTGATGCCAGCAGCGTGGACGACAACGTCGCACCCGGCGAAGGCGGCGGCGAGGGCATCCGGGTCATCGATCTCCACCCCGGTTCGTCGCGAGATCACTACGGTTTGGGCGGGGTCGAGCCGAGCTGCAAGGTGCCTGCCGACAAATCCGGTACCTCCGGTGATCGCGATGCGCATGGTGTGCGTCCTTGTCTATTTTGCTAAATTGCTACTTTCCTGAGCGTATCTAGCAATGGTGCTAAAGTGCAAACATGGCAGATTCGGCAAGCGACGTCTTCTCCGCTCTCGCTCACCCGACGCGTCGACAGATTCTGCAAGACCTCAAAGGCGGTGAAATGGCTGCCGGCGAGATCGCCGCTCGATTCAATACCTCCGGGCCGACGATCTCCCGCCATCTGTCGGTGCTGCGCCAGGCGGGCCTCGTCACCGAACGCCGCGACGCCAACCGCATCATCTACTCGCTCGTCGGCGATCGTCTGGCTCTCTCCGTCGGAGACTTCCTTTCCACCGTCTGTCCCGAGCAGATCGTGCTGCGCGAGGTACGCAAGCGCTCCCCTCGCGCCGCAACCACGTGACACTCGCGCAATCGCACACCGCCGCGCAATACTGATCCCCATGGACGACCTCACCGGCACCGCGGACGAGCGGATGCACCAACTCGCCACCCTCGAAGCATCCGGCCCCCTCGACGCGGCGTGGCTGCGTCGCCAGCTCGACCTCACCCTGCAGGCCTGGGCGAGCGACGAGACGGAGCTCGACATCGAGCGCGAGTCGCACACCGACTTCTGACCCCCGGTCGCAGCGCGCTCTTTTCCGGAGGGTTGGGTCTGCAGCGCCCCATTTTGGGTAACTGCTGTGACTTGAGGCCAAAAGCTCCGGAAAAGTGCGCGAAAAACCGGTCGAGGGTGAGGGGAACGGGCATCCCTGGGACAATGGGCACGTGAGTGCACCGAAGCGGCCCCCGTTCAACCCCCTGCCGATGCTGGCGGTCGGCACGGGCGCCCTCGTCGCGGCGCTCATCATGCTGCCGTCGCTGTTCACCACCGACGAGCAGATCCCCATCCCCGTCATCCTCTTCGCGATGGCGGGATTCGGACTCATCACGGGCTTCATCGAGCTACCCAAGTGGCTGCCGTACCGCAAGCGCACAACACCCGAACAGCGCAAGAAGGAGAAAGAGGAGTACCTCTTTCTCAAGTCGCAGGCCGAGAACAGCAACCTCATCAAGTAGTCATGGGCTTCTTCGACCGCACCTCGACGGTGCTCATCCAACTGAACGCTCGCCTGCAGCCGATTCACCGCGGTGACCTCGAGGATGCTCTCATCGAGCGCGTTCTGCCCACCATCCCGAAGTTCCGGGTGGCCGGCGGCGGCACGGGCGTGGACAAGGAGGGCCGCGTCACCGGGTGCGGCATCGAGGTCGTCGTTCCGAAACCGGAGCTCGAGGCATCCCTCGTCGAACTCGCGAGCGCACTGAACACGCTCGGTGTTCCCCGCGGCAGCAAACTCATCACCCCGCCGAAGCGTTCGATTCCTGTCGGCATGGCGGAGGGCATCTCGGTGAGCCTCCCGCGCATCGTCACTCCGGAACGCACGGATGCCCGGCAACTCCACCACTCGGAACCCCTCGATCACGCCCTCGACCTCCTCGGCGCTGGTCTCGGCGCGGAGGGGCGCGTCTGGTCGTGGCAGTTCCTTCCCACGGGCGCCGAGCTCGCAATCTACGGCGCCGATTCGGAACGATTGCGCGAGCTGGTCACCTCGCACCTCCCCCGCGAGGGTGACTTCGCCCGTTACCGCATCTCGGAGATCGCGTAGCACTCGGCGCGAGTTTACATCTGATGTTTTCGCATTAATGCGTTGACAGACAACAAACTGTCACCTTAAGCTGCGCGGGATGGCTCGCACGCGGACGTGGGAGAAATCGATTTTTCAACCCAATGACGGGAGGGACCATGACTGTCCTCGTGATGCGCGGTCGCCCTCACCCGTCTGACGTCTGCGTGAGAGCGCGAACATCCCGTGAAACACATCGACAGCTTGTCGAGCTTTCCGGCGCGACGATGCACCGAATGGAAGGACCCACAGCACCATGACTCCCCCAGTACAACGACACACGAAACGTTCGTGGCGTCTCCGAGCCAAGGTCGCAGCGGCCTTGGCGTTGAGCGGATCCCTGCTCTTCGCCGGCGTTGTTCCCTCGGCGACGGCCGACGTGGCTCAAGCTCCCGGCATCATCCTCCGCGGCTTCAACATGGGCCAGTCCATCGGCGGCCTCTGCGAGCTGACCCCCGGCCAGACGCCCAACGTCGACAAGGTGATGACCAACGTCGACTGGCAATCCGACGCTCAGTTCGGACTCACCGACTTCTTCATCGCGCACGCGCTCGGCAACATCACGATCCCGACGACAGGCAACTACACGTTCCGTCTGACTGCGGATGACTCCGGCCGACTCTCGATCGGCGGCGAGACGATCATCGCGAACGCCAACGGCGGCGGCACGCAGGGCACGGCGACCCTCGAGGCCGGTCTCCACACGATCCTCGTGGAGCACTACGAGGACTACTGGGGTCAGAACCTCAAGCTCGAGTGGATGAAGCCGGGTGACGGCAACTTCAGCGTTGTCCCCGCGAGCGCCTACAGCTACGACGACGAGACCATGGCACACGTCACCGCCCCCGGCATCAAGACCTGTGTCGGCACGGAAGACTCTCCCGGCGATGGCTTGCCGCTCGACGACGTCAACCCGATGTACGACCTCATCGACCTGCGCGCCGACGCGTGGGAGCCGCAGGTCACGGGCCTCGCGTGGCTCGGCGAGCAACTCATCGTGTCGACCTGGGGCGGCACCAACTACGCCGGCAACGAGGGCGGGCACGGGCAGGTCTACCTTCTCGACGGGGTCGTGGGAGACGACGTCGATGCCGAAGAGGTGACTCGCACGCTGATCGCCGACAACCTCAACGAGCCGATGGGTGTCACGGCTGTCGACGGCAAGGTGTACGTCACCGAGAAGCACCAACTTCTCGAACTGACGGATGACTCGGACGGCACCTGGGCCGAGCGCACCGTCGCCGCGTTCCCGTATGGCGGCAACTATCACGAGTTTGCTTTCGGCCTTCTCTATGACGAGGGGTACTTCTACCTCAACCTCTCGGTGGGCATTGGCGGCGGCGGATCGTCGTCCAACCCGCAGCCCGCCGACAACCGCGGCACGCACGTCAAAGTGAATGCGGCAACGGGCGAGGTCGAGTACGTCGCTGGCGGTCTTCGCACGCCCAACGGCATGACGTGGACCTCCGATGGCACGATTCTCGTTGCGGACAACCAGGGTGACTGGCTCCCCGCCTCGAAACTCATCGAAATCGAAGAGGGCGGTTTCTACAACCACTACAACACCCCGTCCGGGCCCTTCGACAACGAGGATGTTGTGCGACCGATCGTCTGGTTCCCCCAGAACGAGATCGGCAACTCCACAAGCCAGCCCGTCGAGCTGACGGATGGTCCGTTCGCCGGCCAGCTCCTCGTCGGTGACGTGACCTACGGTGGCCTCCAGCGCGTCTCGACCCAGGTTGTTGACGACGTGAAACAGGGTGTCGTGTTCCGGCACACCCAGGGTCTTGAGAGCGGCATCAACCGCACGATTCTGGGGCCGGACGGCGACATCTACTTCGGCGGACTCGGTGCCGGCGGCAACTGGGGGCAGGCCAACAAACTGCGGTACGGCCTCCAGAAGCTGAGCCCCAATGGCGACGACAACTTCGACATGCACAACGTCACGATCACCGAGTCCGGGTTCGAGATCACGTATACGAAGCCGATCTCCGAGGAGACACTCGCGACCATCGAGGACGCATACGCGGTCGAGCAGTGGCGCTACGCCCCGGTGAACGCCTACGGCGGGCCGAAGCTCAACCACGTGGATCTCACGCCGAGCAACGTCGTCGTATCCGAGGACAAGAAGACGGTGTCGTTCGACGTGGAGGGTCTGCGCGAGGATCGTGTGGCCTACATCCATTCACCGCGCCCGTTCTCCTCCGTCGACGGTGACACCCTCTGGAGCACGGAGGCCTGGTACACGATCAACGAGATTCCCGGCTACGTTCCGCCGCCCGTTGTGCCCACCGCGATCTTCGAGATGGAGGATGGCACGCAGTCCGGTTCCGCGGGAGTCGCTACGGAGCACGCCGGATACACCGGCACGGGATTCATCGACAACTTCTTCACGGGCTCGACCGCTTCGGTCGAGGTCACCGTGAACAAGGGCGGGGTCTACCAGCTCGCAACCCGCTACGCGGCCGGGCCGCATCCCGACACCAACGGACGCACCGCCAGTCTCTTTGTGAACGACGAGGCGATGGGGCAGCAGGCGTTCCCGAACACGCTCGCCTGGAACGCGTGGTCGGATTCGACGACCGAGGTCACGCTGAGCGCCGGAACCAATGTGATCGAGTACCGCGCGATGGGCGCTGACACGGGATACATCAACTTCGACAACGTCGCCCTGACGCTGCTCGAGGCTGAGGTCATCACCGTTGAGGCGGAAACCGGGCAGCTCTCGGGTGGTGCCGACATCGACACGGAGCACGCCGGCTTCTCCGGCGATGCGTTTGTTGACGGTTTCGATATCCCGACCGCGGCCGTCGATATCCCTGTGACGGTGCCGACCGCCGGCGAGTACGACGTGACCCTGCGCTACGGTGCAGGCCAGTACGGACAGAACCCGGACAGCCGAACCACGCATGTAACGATCAACGAGGGGACGGCAACACAACTGACTCTCGGGACCGCCTCGGCATGGTCCACGTGGCTCGATTCCGAGCCGTTCCGCGTCACACTCGCTGCGGGAGAGAACATCATCCGCTTCCACAACGTGCAGGGCGACACGGGCTTCATCAACCTCGACCGCATCCAGCTTGTCGCGGCCGATGTCGACCCCGACCCGGACCCTGACCCCGAGCCCGTGGCTCAGACGTTCTACCAGTGGGAGCTCGGTACGAAGACGAACGCGCAAAACGCGAACGCGTTCGGCGGCTCGACGGGAACCGGTTACGTGAACGGTTTGGACGCGAACTCGTCGGTCTCCCTCGACATCCTCGTGGAAGAGGCGGGTGAGTACGACCTCGCGTTCCGCTATGCGAATGGCGCGTCGATGAGTTCGGCACCCGCAACGGGCAGCGTGTACATCAATGACACCGAGGCTGGAGACATCGCGTTCCCCAGCACCGTTGCGAACTGGGCGAAGTGGGCCACCGAGCGCATCACCGTCGAGCTCGAGGAGGGCGTGAACACCGTCGAATACCGGGTAGAGGCCGGTGATACGGGTTCTGTGAACCTCGATCTGCTGAGTGTTCGACCGCACGGCGAGCCGATCGCCCTGTTCGACGGAAATGGTCTGGCCAACTGGCAGAACACGAACGGGAGCGCGGCGAACTGGGTGCTCGAGGATGACACGATGCGCGTCTCCGGCGGAAACATCCGCACGCTCGAGGGGTTCAGGGACTTCCGACTGGATCTGGACTTCTGGCTCCCGGTGCTCCCACCGGAAGTCACGGGACAGGACCGCGCCAACAGCGGCGTGTACCTGCAGGAGCGCTACGAAATGCAGGTGCTCGACTCGTTCGGCATCGACCCGCTGCAAACCAATGACGCGGGCTCGATCTACCTCCAGAAGGCCCCGGACGTGAATGCGGCGGCCGAGCCCGGCACGTGGCAGAACTACGTGATCGAGTTCACCGCCGCGCGGTGGGAGGGGGCGACAAAGGTCTCGAACCCGCGCGTCACCGCGTGGTGGAACGGACAGAAGATCCACGACAACATCGAGGTCTTCGGCTCCACCACCCTCGGCGAGCAGGAGGGCCCGGCAACCGGAGGCATCATGCTTCAGGATCACAGCAACCCCGTGAAGTACCGGGACATCTCGCTCGAGTTCATCGAGCCTGCCGTCGCTCCGGAGCCCGAGCCGTCGCTCGTGTACGAAGCGGAGCAGGGTGTGCGCAGCGGAGGGGCAGGCGTGGCAACGGAGCATTCCGGATACTCGGGCACGGGCTTCGTCGATCTGCTTCTCGCCCCCGGCGATGGTGTGAGGCTCAACCTCTTCGTTGCTGACGAGGGCGAGTACAACGCGACGCTGCGCTACGCCGCGGGCCCGTACGGATCGAACCCGACAACACGCACGGTGAGCGTGCGAGTCAATGACGGCGACCCCGTGCAGATCGAACTACCCACCACCTCCGCGTGGAACGTGTGGTCGGACTTCCTCCACACGCTCGACCTCAACGAAGGTGCGAACACCGTCGAGTACTACGTCGCGCCCGGAGACACGGGGTTCATCAACCCCGACCTCCTGACGCTCGAACTCGTCGGTGGCGAGGAGCCGACCGAGGTGGTCGTCGACCGCGTAGCTGGCGCCACGCGCTACGACGTCGCGGTGAACATCTCACACGGCGCCTACCCCGACACGGCTCCGGTCGTGTACGTGGCCAACGGCGAGAACTACCCCGATGCGCTGTCGGCCGGTCCGGCTGCCGCTCACGAGGGTGGTCCTCTCCTTCTGGTGCAGCCGAACGCCGTACCGTCGGCGGTTGCCGACGAGATCGCTCGACTCGACCCGGCGAAGATCGTTGTGGTCGGCGGAGTGAACTCGGTCAGCGCCCAGACCTTCACCGCCCTGTCGTCGATGGCCGACGAAGCGGTGCGGATTGCAGGTGCTGATCGGTACGAGGTCTCCCGAAACGTTGCCGAGTACGCCTTCGGTGACACTGTTCCTCTGGTCTATGTCGCGACGGGTGAAAAGTTCCCCGACGCACTGGCCGCTGGCGGTGCCGCAGGGTCGAAGGATGCACCGGTGATCCTGGTGCGCGGCTCCGCAACGGCTCTGGATGACGCGACCACGGCGCTGCTCGAAAGCCTCGGCACCACGAGCACTCGCGTGCTCGGGGGCCCGGCGACGGTGACCCCGGCCCTCTTCGACGGCATCAACTCCATCGCCGAGGCAACACGTCTCGGTGGCGCCGACCGCTATGAGGCGGCTCGCGCCATCAACATGGACGCGTTCGACGAGGCAGATCGGGCATTCATCGCGACCGGGTTGAACTTCCCGGACGCGCTGGCCGGCTCGGCGTGGGCCGCAGCACAGGGGGCGCCGATGTACGTGGTCCCGGGTTCGTGCGTCACCGCTGGTGTGCTCGCGGACCTGGACGCGCTCGGTGTCACGAACGTGACCCTCCTCGGTGGCGAGAACTCGCTGTCGCCGGAGGTGTTCGCGTTGACCGCCTGCTGACGGGCGGAACGCTAGAGCACTAGCAACAAGAGGGGGCGGTAGATCACGGACTACCGCCCCCTCTTGTGTTCGGGGACGCACTCACACCATCGCGTCCGGTTAGAAGTCGCGAAGATTGGCGCGCAGACCGCCCGGGTTGTACTCGGTGCGCAGGATTCCGCGGCGACGCAGGATCGGCACCAGTTCGTCGAGCATCCGGTGCACGGTCACGGGGTGCAGGTCGCCCCAGAAGAGCACCCCGTCGTTGTCGGCGTTCTCGCCGAGGTCTTCGATGAGGTCGGCGAGCTCCGATGCGGTGCCGACAAAACCGCTGCCGTCGCTGAGTCGCCCGAGACGCGCCATAGACGCGAGTAGCACTCGGAGTGGGGTCGTCTCCACGTCGTGCGATCCGACGAGTCGCGCGATGCTGCCACGCGAGACGTGATCGCCGAAGACGCCGAGATCGAGCGGCGCGTCGAAGTCGAGCGACGTGAGGTCAGTCTCGAGGTCGCTCGATTGCCGCTCGGCGATAGTCAGCACCGTCGCGTCATCCGGGTTCGCGGACGCCGCCACCAGACGGTCCGCTTCCTCTGCACTGCCGACGAGCACCGGTTGAATCGCGAAGAGCACGGTGACGTCGGCGGGATTCCGTCCTCGCTCGAGGGCAGCGGCGTGGATGCGCGCGCGGTAGTTCCGGATGCTCGCGGCGTCGAGTGGCGCGAGTGCCAGCTGCACGTCGGAGTTGGCGCCGGCGAAGCCGAGCCCTCGGCCAGAGCCTCCGGGCGAGACGATCACCGGCTCACCCTCGGTGAACGGCAGGGCGTTGAGGGGTCCGTCGAACTCGAAGTATTCCCCACGATGTCGCAGGGCCCGGAGCTTTGTGCCGTCGGCGTAGCGCCCCTGCGGGCGATCGGCGGTGGGGGTCGGGTCGGCAATGAGAGCGCCATCATCCCAGCTGCGCCACAAGTCACGGATCCCGCCCAGCCACTCCTCGGCGCGGTCGTATGCCGCATCGTGGGCGAGCACGGGAGCCGAACCGAAGTGTCGAGCGCTACCCGTGTCGGTGACGACGTTGAGACCCAAGCGGTGGCCGCTCAGGTGCTGCAGCGTCGCGAACTGGCGCGCCGCCGTATACGGGAGGTAGGCCGCGGGGTTGACGGTGGGCACGATACCTAAGTGCTGGGTCGCGGCGAACAGGTAGGGGGCGAGCAGGAGGGGGTCGTGCTTAGGCCCGCCGAAGGCTTGGCGCACACGGAGATCGATCGTCGACGCGCTGCCGAGGGAGGGTGCATCCTCGATGATGAGCAGGTCGAGACCCGCCTGCTCGAGATCGCGCACCGACTGTTGGTAGAGGCCGGGCGACGTCCAGCGGTAGTTCCAGTCGAGATACGGGTGACCCCAGCCATGCGGGCCAAAGCCGCGGGCGAGAAACCACCCGAAGTGCTGCTGCCGGGTCATCCGGCGGTCCGGACGGCCCCGAGGCCGCGTTCGAGGTCATCGATGAGGTCGGGCAGGTCCTCGATGCCGATCGAGACGCGCAAAGTGCCCGGCCAGATTCCCGCCTGACTGAGTTCGTCGGCGGAACGGAGGGTGTGGCTCGTCGTCGTGGGATGGAGGATGAGCGAACGCACGTCGCCGAGGTGAGTCATGTGCGTGAAGACCTCGAGAGCATTCACGAATCGACGTGCTGCGTCGATTCCTCCAGCGAGCGTGAACGAGAACACCGACCCTTGTCCGTCGGGGAGGTACTGCCGGGCGAGGCCGTGGAAAGGGCTCGACTCGAGCCCCGAGTAGTCGACGGAATGCACCTCCGGCTGCTGTTCGAGCCAGCGGGCAACGCCGAGGGCGTTGGCGGATTGGCGCGTGACCCGCAGGGAGAGTGTCTCGATGCCCTGATTGATGAGGAAGGCGTTGATGGGGGATGCCGTCGGCCCAAAGCGCAATGCGGCAACCTCGCGCAAGTAGGCGATGCGTGCCCGACCGCCGGTCCGCTCGGCGAAACTCGGACCACCCAACCGGCCGGGGCGCGTGAGCTGCGGAAACAGAGCGCCTGAGCGCTCGACGTCGAACGTGCCGTTGTCAACGATGAGCCCGCCGAGCACAGAACCGTGGCCGGCGAGGAACTTGCTTGCCGAATGGATGACGATGTCGGCCCCGTGCTCGATCGGACGCAGCAGATACGGTGTCGCGAGGGTGTTGTCGACGATGAGCGGGATGCCGTGTCGATGCGCAACACGGGCGATGACGGCGAGGTCGGTGATGTCGTTTTTCGGGTTCGGTATCGACTCGACGAACAGCGCTCTCGTGTTGTCGCGCACGGCGCGCTCCCACACCGCCTCATCGTTCGCTTCGGTCACGAAACTCGTCTCGATGCCGAGTTGTGGGAGGTTCTCGAGGAGGAAACCTCGCGAACCCTCGTAGAGGCTCGCACTCGCGAGCACGTGATCACCCGTACTGAGAAGGCCGAGAAGCGTGACGGCGAGCGCGGCCTGCCCGCTTCCGACGAGCAGTGCCTCCGCGCCGCGCTCGAGTTCGGCAACGCGCCGCTCGACGGCCTCCGCCGTGGGATTGGCGACGCGAGTGTAGGAGTACCCGTCCCCCGTTGCGAAGTGATCGGCGGCCTGGTCGAAGTCCTCGTGGACGAAACCGGCCGTGAGGTAGATCGGTGTGGCCCGCGGGCGCGGTTCGGCGACGGAGGGCGCGATCCCGCCATGGAGCTGACGGGTGGCGAACCCGAGCTCGCGCTGGGTTGGCGGATGCACGGTCATGCGGCACCCCTTCTCTCGATGCTCATCGCGACCTCGTCAGGGTGACACGAGCACGCCGAAAGGGCCCGAAATGCTAAGCAGTGTTACGAGCGCTAGCCGATGGTCGTACCGAACGCGAGCCCCAGGAGGTACGTGGCCGCAGCCGCCCCGAACCCGATGGCGAGTTGCCGCAGCGCGCGCTTGAGTGGGGATGCCCCCGAGAGCAGGCCGACAACGGTTCCCGTGGCGAGCAGCGCAAGCCCCACGAGCACCGACGCAACAACAACCGCCGTGAGACCGGTCGCACCGAACAAGTACGGGAGCACGGGGATGACGGCACCGGAGGCGAAAAAGAAGAAGCTCGAGATAGCTGCACCCCACGCCGTTCCTATGGTGTCGACATCCTCGGACGCGTCGGTTGCGGCGGGGTCCGCCTCGAGGTGCAGGGTTGCGAGCACGTCGGATGCGTGGGCCTCCGCAGCATCCGGGTCCATGCCGCGTGCCCGATACACGAGGGCGAGCTCGTTCGCGTCGACGTCGAGGTTGGGTAGCACGGCCCGCGCGGTCGGGTCGGGTTTTGCGGCGTCGATGAGTTCGAGCTGGGAGCGCACGGAAACGTACTCGCCAGCCCCCATGGAGAGGGCTCCCGCGAGGAGGCCTGCGATGCCCGTGAACAGCACGGTCGCGGGTGGCACTCCGGTCGCGCCGACACCGAGCACGAGCGCGAGATTGGAGACGAGGCCGTCGTTGGCGCCGAACACCGCCGCGCGGAACGTGCCGGAGATGCGCAGTCGCCCGCGGATCGCGAGACCTCGCACCACCTCGCCGTGGATACGCTCGTCTGCCGCCATGGCGTCGGTTGCGTCGGCGTCTTTCTCGTACGGCGAGCGCGCTTCGGCCCGCTGGGCGAGCGCGAGCACAAACACGGAGCCGAAGCTGCGCGCGAGCCAACCGAGCAGTCGAGTGCGAAGGTCGGTGCGCAACGGTGCGCCGATGTCGTCCCCGAGGAGGTCGACCCAGTGCTGCTCGTGCCGCCCCTCCGCTTCCGCGAGCGCGAGCAGGATGTCACGATCCTGCCCTTCGCGGCGTGATGCGAGATCGCGGTAGACGGCCGCCTCCGCGCGTTCGGCGGCGAGGTAGCGACGCCACCGTCGGATGTCGGCCTTGGTTCTGGTGCGCTCACGTTCGGTCATCGGATCCTCCGGTCATGGATCCGGCGCGAAGCGTTTCGAGGGTCGATGACTTCGGCCAGATCGGTGCTGGCCGAAGGTCTCGTTCGCCAGGCTCACGCCTGGTGGAGCACCGGGCCGAAGGTTCGGCCAGTATGTCGATGTCTCCGCGAGGAACTACTCCCCTTCGTTGTTACCCAGCGTACTGGATGCCCCACGCACCGTTCCAGGTGGCCCCGGGTTCGATCCAGTGGAGCCCGAGGCCCGAGTTGAACGCGTTCGGCGGCGCGGTCATGGGCTCGATGGCGACGGCGAGACCGTAACCCTCGCGCTCGCCTGCGGCATCGAACAGTGGGAACTCGCGAGTCGTGAACACCTGAACGTAGCCGTGGGCGTCGTCCTGGAGCACCCGCAGCTCGCGACCGTCGGGCGCGCGAAGGGTCGCAACGACACCCTCGACGGTAGCGACACCACCGTAGGCGGTGTCGAGTTCGAGCTCACCGACGGCCCGTCCCTCGCGCAGGTCGTAGTCACCGTCGACCGGCACCTCCGCGAGCGGGTTGAGGCGCTCATCGACGTCGAAGCGTGTTGACGCGTTCACCGTGAGCACAAGCTCTTCGGTGGGCACACCGCCGATGCGGAAGAACGGGTGGGTCCCGAGAGCGAACGGGGCGGGCGCATCCGACCGGTTGGTCGCCGTGTGGGTCACCGTCATCCCGCTGTCACTGAGGGCGTAGGTGACGATCGTCTCGACGATGAACGGGTAGCCGTGCTGGGGGTAGATCGTGGCGGCGAGGGTGACCGATGCGTCGTCCCGCGCGACGAGGCGGTACGGCGTATACCGCAGCAGACCGTGAATGGCGTTGTGCCGCGACACCTCGGTGAGGTCGAGCTGCTGCTCCTTGCCGTCGAGGGTCCACTGGCCGTCCTCGACGCGGTTCGGCCACGGCGCGAGCACGATGCCGGAACCCCACGGCGGTGTCGAGGTTGCCGGGTAGCCCGGATTGAGCGCGACACCGTCGTGCTCGAATTCGCGCAGGGCCGCGGCCACCTCGGTGATGACGGCGCGATAGCCGCCGTGTCGGATCTCGTACTGTTCGCCGGTGGGATAGGTCACGCGGCAAGCCTAACGTCGAGGGGAAGCGCTTCCAGCGTGCCCGGCGAGACCGCGCCGGCCGTCACGAGTGTGTCGAAATCGGTGAGCGGGGCGATGACGGCGAGATCCGTGACACCGATCTTGGAGGCGTCGGCGAGAAGGATGCTGCGGCTGGAGATCCCCATGGCGCGGCGCTTGATCTCCGCATCGGGGAGGTTGCGGTTGGTCGCGCCGGCCGCGGCATCGACGCCGTTGCATCCGATGTAGGCGCTGTCGAGACGCAGGGTATCGAGCATGGGTGCCGCGTAGGGTCCGACGAGCGAATGCTGCAGGGGTCGGAGCGTTCCGCCGGTGACGATGACGGTGTGGCGGGGCACCGCGGGCTCGAGTGCGAGGGCAATGGTGAGGCCGCTTGTGACGATGACGAGGTCGGTCACGTCGGTGCGCTGCACAAGCGCTTCGGCCATCGCTAGTGCGGTGCTTCCTGCATCGAGGTAGAGGCTCTCGCCACTCACCACGAGTTCTGCGGCCGCGTACCCGATGGCGCGCTTGGCCGCGGCATCCCGATCGCGGGCGGCCTCGAGCGTCGGTTCACGAAGGGTCGAGACGGGCATAGCACCCCCGTGCACGCGGATGACGGTGCCATCGCGTTCGAGCGCGCTGAGGTCTCCCCGCACGGTGACGTCGCTCACCCCGAGTTCGGCGGCGGCGTCGGTGACACGCACGAATCCGCGAGTGGCAACGAGTCGTGCGAGCGCTGCACGGCGAGCTGCGGTCATCCTGGGCCTTTCGATTTCTTTCGAAAACGCAATACGTTCTTTCGTTATCGTAATGGGATGCTCACGGGCGGAATCACCAAACACCCGACCACGCTCGCCGATGGTCGCGAACTCATCTACTACGACGACGCTGACACGACCCTCGGCCCGGAGCGGGCGACGGATGCCCGCACCCTCGACCCGCGTCCGGCCACGGCCACCATGCGCCAAGACCCCCTCACGGGCGACTGGATCTCGATCGCTGCCGCACGGCAGAACCGCGTGTTCTTGCCGCCAGCGAACCTCGACCCGCTCGCGCCGCAGTCCCCCGGCAATCCGTCCGAGGTGCCGAACCGCTATGACGTCGCCGTGTTCGAGAACCGCTCCCCCTCGTTCGGTCCGCAACTCGGCGCACTCGACCTCGAGGGTCTCGGGCTCGGGCGCACCGCGCCGTCACACGGGCGCTGCGAGGTCGTGTGCTTCAGCCCCGAGCACGAGGGCGCGTTCGGCTCCCTCAGCCGCAGCCGCGCGCGCACCGTCATCGAGGCGTGGGCCGACCGCACTGCAGCGCTCAGCGCGCTGCCCGGCGTCGAGCAGGTGTTTCCGTTCGAGAACCGCGGGGAGGCGATCGGCGTCACGCTGCAGCATCCGCACGGCCAGATCTACTCCTACCCGTATGTGACACCGCGCACTCAGCGGCTCATGGCGTCGATCGAGGAGTTCGGGCCGGGCCTGTTCGAGAGCATCCTCGAGTTCGAGCTCGCCTCCGAACGTGTTCTGCTGCAGGGCGAGCACTGGGTTGCGTTCGTGCCGTTCGCCGCACGATGGCCGCTCGAGGTCCACGTGCTCCCGCGCCGACACGTACCCGACCTTGCCGAGACGACGGAGGCCGAACGCGACGAGCTCGCGCCGTTCTACCTGCGGGTGCTGAGGGGGCTCGACGCCCTCTACGACACACCGACCCCGTACATCGCGGCGTGGCACCAGGCACCCGTGCGGCGGATGCGCGACGACATCCGACTCATGCTGCAGGTCACGAGTCCGCGGCGCGCGGCGGATAGGCTCAAGTTCCTCGCCGGGTCGGAAGCGGCCATGGGGGCGTGGATTGGGGATGTACCGCCCGAGACTCAGGCCGAGTTCATCCGGGGTGGAATCGATCGTGTCGGCGAGATCGAGTGGTGATCGCCGAGCACATGAGGGAGCAATCGTGAGTGACATCCGTGACGACGTCGTCGCCGGGTTCGAGGAGATCTACGGCTACGCGCCCGCTGGCAGTTGGTCGGCACCCGGCCGAGTGAACCTCATCGGGGAGCACACCGACTACAACCTGGGGTTCGTGCTTCCGTTTGCGATCAATCGGCGCACGATCGTCGCGCTCGGACTGCGCGAGGACAGAGTCATGCGGGTGGCCTCGGAGTTCGCCGATGAGGTGGTGGAGATCCCGCTCGGAGAGCTCACCCCCGAGCGCCTCCACGGTTGGGCCGCCTACCCCCTCGGTGTCGCCTGGGCGCTGTCGCAGTTCGGTGCCGACCTCGCGGCCGTGCCCGGCGTCGACCTCTACATCGAGTCGACCGTTCCCGTCGGCGCGGGCCTGTCGTCGTCGGCCGCCATCGAGAGTGCCGTCGCGATTGCCCTGTCTGATGTGTGGCGGCTGTCCTTCGACGCTCCCACCCTCGCCAAGGTGGGGCAGCTCGCGGAGAACAAGGCGGTCGGCGCACCCACCGGCATCATGGACCAGTCCGCGTCGCTGCTCGGCCGGCGTGACCACGCGGTGTTCCTCGACTGTCGATCGCTCGAGTCCTCGCTCGTTCCGCTCGGTTTTGACGAGGCTGGCCTCGAGATCCTTGTCATCGACACGGGCGTCTCGCACTCCCACGCCACCGGCGGCTATGCCGCCCGCCGGGCATCCTGCGAGCGAGGTGCGGCCGCCCTCGGGGTGGCGTCCCTGCGCGAGGTCAGCGTCGACGACCTGCCGCGAGCACGCGAGACACTCGACGATGAGACCTTCCGACGGGTGCGCCACATCGTGACCGAGAACCAGCGTGTGCTCGATACGGTCATCGCCCTGCGCGAGACGGGACCGCACGCGATCGGTGAGCTTCTGGATGCCTCGCACGTCTCCATGCGCGACGATTTCGAGATCTCGGTGCCCGAACTCGACCTCGCGGTGGAGACGGCACAGCTGAACGGCGCCATCGGCGCACGGATGACCGGCGGCGGGTTCGGCGGAGCGGCGATCGCCCTCGTGCCCCGGGAGAACATCTCCCGGGTACAGGTCGCCATCGATGGCGCCTTCGCCGAGCACGGATTCGCGCAACCCGGCATGTTCACGGTGACCCCGTCCGAGGGCGCGACGCGGGACTGATCGGCTCTTATCTGATCGGCTCTTAACGGGCCGATGGCCGCAGGTCCGCTGTCGCGGGCCCACGGCCATCGGTGTCCGAGAGGGTTACACGCAGGGCGTGAGCGCCTCGATGGACGGGTTGAGGCTGTTCGGTCCACCGAGCAGCGTGATGTGATCGGCGCCGAGGCTCTCGATCGCGTCGAGCGTTGCCTGGTCGACACACGCCGTCTTGACGACGAACAGAGGAGCCTCGTTGAGGGCTGCCAACACCGAACCGGCGAGCGCGTCCGGGAAGTTCAGGCCAGTGGCCAGGAACACCCGGTCGGCTTCCGTGTAGGCGTCGGCGTTGATCGACCGGGCCGCCGCGTAGCGGTCCGCGCCGTCGAGTCGCGTTGTGGGCGCGATCACGTTAGCGGCGTCGAGGATGCCGGAACTCACCGAGTTCGGACCACCGGCGACACGCAGGCTCGTGACACCCAGACCGTTCAGCAGGGTCGCGGTGTCGGAGTCGAGCGTCGGCTGGGTTCCGTTGACGAGCACAACCGGTGCGCCGATGTTGCCACCGACAGCGCCTGCGGCAAGAGCATCCGGGAAGTTCGCACCCGTTGCGAGGTAGGCGCGCTCGGCGGTGCCGAACACCTCGCTTGCGAGGTTGCGCGACACTTCGTAACGGTTCGCTCCTTCGATGCGCTCCACGGTGTCCGCCATCGTTGTCAGCTCGTTGAACACGGCCGGGGCGACGGATGCCGGGCCACCGACAACCACGATGCGCTCGGGGTCGAGCCTCGCGATCTCAGCGGACACGGATGCCGGGATCGAGGTTCCGGGAACCAGCAGCACCGGTCCACCCTCGTGCGCAGCGGCGGGGCCCGCCGAGAGCGCGTCCGGGTAGTTGATTCCGGTGGCAACGTAGACGACCGGTGCCGTCTCGGGGAACGCCTCGGTGGAGATGTTCACCGCGACGTCGTAGCGGTTCGCTCCCTCGATGCGGTCGACGAGCGGCGGCACGGGCAGGGCGTTCGTTCCGGCGGTCGCACCCCAGTACATCGCGCGGGCGATGTCGCTGAAGGCTCCGACCGGGTGGTTGCGGAAGAGCACCGACGTTCCGAAGAAGTACGTCTTGCTTCCCGTGGGACCAACAGCCGAGACGGCCGCCGGCTGCCCGACGAAGGCGGTGCGGTTGGCCTCTGGCCACCACCCCGAGATCATCATGCTCTCGGTGGTCGCTGCGTACGTCGACTCGATCACGGCGTTCGAGCCGAGGCCCGTGTAACGCACGGCCGGGTACACGAACGCGGTGTCCTGCGACCACTGCGAGAGCACGCCGTCGGGGTTCACGGTCAGCGACACGATGCCGTTTGAGCTGCTCGAGGCGCTCGATGCTCCGGCGGTGACGATGCCGAACGTGTTGGCGAAGGACGAGATCGCGGTTCCGCGACCGAGGGCCGGCTTGCCCGCGGCGAGATAGGCGTTGATGTTCGCCGTTCCCGTCGTGTTCAGGCCGCTCAGCGCGCTGCCGAGCCACAGCAGGTCGATCGTGGAGAGATCGACGGTGCCGTTGTTGACCGCGGTTCCGTTGATGGACACGAAGTCCTTGAAGCCCATCTTCGTGAGCATGTCGCGGTCGATGTTGCCACCGGTGTAGGCGATCTTGAGCGACTTGAGCGGCTTGCTCGTTCCGTCACGCAACTCCGAACCCGAGCTCGCGGTGAAGTCGACGCCGAAGACGTCTGCGACCTCGAGAGCTGCCGAGTAGCTCGCGGCATCCGGGCCGAGGATGATCTTCTCGTCCTCGAGCTGCTCGAGCGCAATGCCCTCGGCGAGCAGGGCGTTGACCGCCTGCCACTCGGCCGCGCCACGAGGCTCGAACGTGAGGTAGGTGCCCGGTGCGGGAACGGTTCCGGACGGGTCGACTGCCGAAACATCCGAACCCTCGAAGGTGAAGAGCTCGTCACCGGTCGTGCCGATCGAGTCGACGTCGGCACCCCAGAGGAGCGCGAGGCTCCACGCGGAGATGTCGTACATGTCGCCAACGCGGGCGCTGATGTCGGTTCCGTCATCGAGAAGCACGTTGGCAAGGCCGCGGAGCGGCTGGTGCATGTCGACGATGTAGGAACCCGCCGCGTAGTCCTTTCCGCCAGCGGAGAACGGAGCGGATGCCTGATCCACTTCGATTCCGTGAACGAGCAGTGACTGCACGAGACGCTGAGCATCCGTGTCGGAACGCTGCGTGCCACCCTGCGGGAGCACGTACGCACGCGGGTAGTCGGCAACGTAGACGTCGGTCTCGTCCCAGATCGACACCCATTCTGTCGGCACGTCGGGCTCGAGGTCCTCGACCGCGATGTCGGCGGGGATCTCGACCGACGGCTCGCCCGCGATTCCACGACGGAAGATCTCCATCTGGTTGTCGAGGAGGGCGGCCTTGTGATCTGTCACGTAGTCGACGATCGTCTTGATGACGACATCGGCGACCTGGATGTTGATCGCCGCACGGGCCGCGTTAGCAGCCTGGTTGGTCGAGTTCAGCGTGAGTCGGCCGAGGGGCAGCTCGACGGTGTTCGTAATAGCGCCCTGGTAGGCGACGTACTGCGGGGCGAAGATCGGGGGCCAGTCATCCCATCCCTCACGCTGGTCGCGGTAGGGGATGTTGATCTTGCCGGTGTTGGTCGTTGTCGTACCCCCGGTCGGCGACATGTACGTGTTGCCGGGGATGTTCGCCGCGGTCACGGCCTGCTCCACGGCGAGGGCTGCGGAGTAGGCGTGCGGGATGAAGAGGTCGTACTCGTAGTTCTCACCGTGCGGCGGACCACAGGGCTCGACCTGCAGCACGTTGGTGTACCCGTGCAGGTCAACGAAGTACGTCGGCTGGATGAGGCTCGACAGGTCACGGATGATGGAGGCCTCCGCGGTCGCACCCGTCACCGCATCGCGGTTGGGGTCGTATCCGAGAGCCTGCTCGCGCTGTCCGAGGGCGCGACCGTCAGGGTTGTTGGTGACCGTGAAGTACAGACGTGTGGTCGACAGCAACTCCTGAACGGCGGGCTGGGAGGCGTTGTTCACGAGCTCCTGGATGTAATTGAGTGTGGCATCCGTGCCTTCCCACTCGTTACCGTGAATGTTGCCGTTGAACCAGATCGGCACCTTGTACTCGGCCTGGAGTTCCTCATCGAGCGCCGCGGCGGTCGGGTCGTGCTTGACCATGTCGCGCCATGCGAGCTGCTGAGCAGTCTCCTCGGGCGTCTCCGGCGAGGTGAGGGTCACGAGGTAGATGTCGCGGCCGTTCGGGATGTCGGCGTTGCGCAGGTCGGTCTTGCCGACGACCTGGGCGGAGATGACGTCGCTCCCCGCCTGCAACGAGTTCAGCAGCGGTGCGATCTCGTCGTAGGGGCGGACGCCGCGGAGGTTCGATGCATCCGAGGCGAGATCGGGGAACACCTGAAGGGTGTTCTTCGTCGGGTACTGCGTCGGGAAGGTGATGCCGGCGTCAGGCCGACTGATGGGGAGAGCCGGCGGGGCAATGTCTGCCGCTGCCGGCGATCCGACGACGAGGAGGGATGCGATGAGCGCAACACTCCCGACGCCGGCGAGAACTCGTGTCTGCACGTGAGTCTCCGTTTCGTGTGCGGGTGCTTTCAGGATGGGGTGGTTACTGTCCCGTCGCACTGGATCACAGTGAGTGAGGGTCGCGTGATCGGGTAAATCGCACGATTTTCCCATTGTTGCGCAAGATAAATGCACGATTGCGGCAAGCTCTGCAACTATCGTGCTTTATTGCGCGCTGAGGCAACGGATTATTGCGAGCGATTTTTGCTGCGGGCGCGACGATTACCGCCTCACCACGAGGCGGAAAAGCGACAGTGATCCCACCGTAGGGAGCACGTGTTTCACGCGTGTGACGAGCAGATCACTTTCGTGATGCACGTAGGAAGAAGCAGCGGCTAGGCGGTGACCCAGAGGCCGAGGTACTGGAGAGCGAACCCCACGGCGAGAGCCACCGCGGCGATGGAAGCGAGAGCGAGCCACAGACGGCCCCACGAAAACCTCACGAATCCACCCTCTCTGCTGCATCGACGACGTTCTTAAGCAGCATCGCACGCGTCATAGGTCCGACGCCACCCGGGACGGGCGACAGGTGACCGGCGACCTCCCCCACGGCGGGATCGACATCGCCCACGAGGCGAGCTTTGCCGGTCTCTTCGTTCACGACCCGGGTGATTCCGACGTCGAGCACCGCGGCACCCGGCTTGACCCACTCCGGCTTGATGAGCCCGGCAACACCGACGGCAGCGACGAGGATGTCCGCCCTGCGCACATAGGACTCGAGATTGGCCGTGCGGGAGTGCGTGAGGGTGACCGTGGCATCCAGCCCCTTGCGCGTGAGCAGAAGCCCCAGCGGACGACCGACAGTCAGACCACGACCGACAACGACCACGTGCTTGCCCGAGATCGGCACGTCGTAGCGCTGGAGCATCTCGACGATGCCCGCGGGCGTGCACGGGAGGGGCGAGGTGATCTCCCCGCCGACACCGAGCACCAGCCGCCCGAGGTTGGTGGGGTGGAGGCCGTCGGCATCCTTATCCGGGTCCATGAGCTCGAGCATCGCGTTTTCGTCGATGCCGCGCGGGAGCGGAAGCTGAATGATGTAGCCGGTGACATCCGGATTCGTGTTGAGGGCGATGATCGCCGCCATCACGTCCTCCTCGGAGGCCGTGGCCGGCAGATCGACACGAATCGACTCGATGCCGACCTCGGCGCAGTCGCGGTGTTTACCCGCCACGTAGGACTGCGAGCCGGGGTCGTCGCCTACAAGGAGCGTGCCGAGTCCGGGACGGATGCCGCGAGCCTTCAGCGCAGCGATTCGCTCCCGCAACTCCTCCTTGACCGCCGCCGCCGTCGCGACGCCATCGAGTGTTGTTGCGGTCATCAGGCCCACGAACCCGGGGACGTCAGGCCGTCGTAGAGCGGGAAGTCGTTCGCGAGCTTCTCGACGCGCGCGCGCAGAGCCGCGACATCCGGCGTCGGCTTGAGGGCCGTCGCAATGATGTCGGCCACCTCAGTGAACTCGGCGTCCCCGAAGCCACGGGTCGCGAGGGCGGGCGTACCGATACGAACACCCGACGGAGTCATTGGCGGACGCGGGTCGTTCGGCACCGAGTTGCGGTTCACCGTGATGCCGACCGAGTGCAGGATGTCTTCGGCGTCCTGCCCGTGAATGGCCGAGTCACGCAGGTCGACGAGCACCAGGTGAACATCGGTTCCCCCGGTGAGCACGGCGATTCCCGCGGCCTTCGCGTCGTCCGCGGTCAGACGCTCAGCGAGGATCTGCGCGCCACGGATGGTGCGCTCCTGGCGCTCCTTGAACTCGGGCTCGGCGGCGAGCTTGAAGGCGGTCGCCTTGGCGGCGATCACGTGCATGAGCGGTCCGCCCTGCTGGCCGGGGAACACATTCGAGTTGAGCTTCTTCTGCGTCTCGAGGTCGTTGGTGAGGATGAAGCCCGAGCGCGGACCACCGATCGTCTTGTGCACGGTCGAGCTCGTGACATCCGCGAACGGCACAGGCGACGGATGCAGCCCTGCCGCAACGAGACCGGCGAAGTGCGCCATGTCCACCCACAACTTGGCCCCCACCTCGTCGGCGATGGCACGGAACGCAGCGAAGTCGAGCTGCCGAGGGTAGGCCGACCACCCGGCGATGAGCACGTGGGGCTTCACCTCGAGGGCCTTCTGGCGAACGACGTCCATGTCGACGCGGTGGGTCGTGGGGTCGACGCCGTAGGCGTGGGCCTCGTAGAGCTTGCCGGAGAAGTTGAGCTTCATGCCGTGGGTGAGGTGGCCACCCTGGTCGAGTGCAAGACCGAGGATGCGGTCACCGGGGGTGGCGATCGCCGAGAGCACTGCGGCGTTGGCCGAGGCGCCCGAGTGGGGCTGCACGTTGGCGTAGGCCGCACCGAAGAGCGACTTTGCGCGCTCGATCGCGAGCGACTCTGCGACGTCCACGAACTCGCAGCCGCCGTAGTAACGGCGCCCCGGATAACCCTCGGCGTACTTGTTGGTGAGCACGGAGCCCTGGGCCTCGAGCACCGCGCGAGGCACGAAGTTCTCGCTCGCGATCATCTCGAGAGTCGAGCGCTGACGGCCGAGCTCCTGCTCGAGAACTGCGGCGATCTCGGGATCGACGTCACTGAGGGGGGAATTGAAGGTGGACACGGGCGCTCCTTTACACGGTGAGGTTGAGGTTCGTGGCCCAGGCGTACGGCCGCGTCCGTGTTCGGGTCGCTCCCCGATGGTGTCCCATCTCAACGCCAGTTGCGACGGTTGAACTCTACCAGCCGCGACCTCAGCGCAGGGCGATGCGTGTCTCCGTCTGGGCGGCACCGCCATCACGTTTGAGGTCTCTGAGGAACCGGTCGAGAGCGGACGTGTCCTTTACTCGGACGTGCAGGTGGTAGTCCCACAGTCCGGTGACGTGGGCCGCCTCGCCCACGAGCGGGTTGCCCGCCACCCACGCGAGGAAACGATCGCGGTCGTCATCGAACTGGAGCCTCACGTCGACGTAGGCCTCGATGCCCTCCTCGGCTTCGTGTGCGGCGAGAACCGCCCGGTACCCGAGGATGATGCCGCTGGATTCGAGCTTGCGCACGCGCGCGGCCGCGGCATTGGTGCTGAGGCCAACGCGGCGACCGAGATCACTGAAGGAAATCCTGCCATCCACCGAGAGAATCGCCATGATTTCGCGATCTTTGTTATCCACACGGCGATGTTACCCGCACATACTGCGCATTTGTCGGCAACCGTAACGGCGACGGATGACACTGCCCACCATGAACAGTGCACTTGCCCTCCTCGGCGGTCTCGTCGCGGGCCTCGCCATCGCGATTCCGCTCGGTGCGATCGCAGTGCTGCTGCTCCAGGAAGGGATGCACCGCGGCTTTCGCCGCGGGCTACCGGCGGCCGCGGGTGTCGCCTCGGTGGACGTGCTCTACTGCCTCGCCGCCGCGCTCCTCGGATCGGTCGCCGCGCCCGCCGTTCGGAGCCTTGCCCCGTGGCCGGCCGTTGTCGGCGGGATCGCGCTCGTGGCCATTGCCGTGTGGAGTGTGCTGCGGCGGGCGAGCCCCGGCACCTCGGAACCGGGCAGCATTGCCACACAACCCGCAACAGGATGGATGCGCTTCTCCCTGTTTTTCGGCCTGACACTCATCAACCCGGCGACCCTCGTGTACTTCGCGGCGCTCATGACCGGCCTCGACGGCATCGCCGGTGATGCCTGGGCAGCGGTGTGCTTCATCGCGGGGGTGGGGGTTGGGTCGTTCGTGTGGCAGGCCGCGCTGGTCGCGGTGGGTGGCATCCTTCACGGCCGCATCGGGCCGAGGGCGCGGCGCATCACCACGGTGATCGGGTCGCTTGTGGTGGCCGCGCTCGGTGTGGGTCTCGTCGTGACCGCACTGCTCTGATCGCTCAGTGAGCGGTCGCCGGTGCCTGATCTTTCGGAGCCGAGCCGCGACGGGCCCGCGCGTGCAACCAGCGATCGCCGAGGAGGAGCAGCACGAGACCGGCGAGTGTGATGAGCACGTCGAGGTAGGGCAGGGTTGTGATGCTCCACACGTTGAGCACGAGGCCACCGATGAGCGCTCCCCCGCCGATCCCGATGTTGAACGCGGTGGTCTGGTAGGCGGATGCCACGTCCCGCATCCGCGCGGACGCCGTGTGCAGCATCCGCGTCTGGATCATCGCCGGCACACCGCCGAACGCGATGCTCCAGGCCACCATGGCGGCGAGCACAATCCACACCGTGGTGGGGAACAGGGCGATCACGAGCACGGACGCGGCGATTCCGAGGATCGCGGTGGCCAGCGCCAGTCGCGGGTACTTGTCGGTGAGGAGCCCCGCGATGAGCACACCGATGGCCCCCGCACCGCCGTACAGGAACAGCACACCGGCGACGGCGCCACCGTCCAGGCCGACGGGACCGATGAGGAACGGTGCGATGTACGTGTAGAAGAGGTTGTGGCCCGTCATCACCAGCAGGATGACGAGGCACAGCAGCACGATGCCCGGGATCGACTTGTCCTTGCGCAGGGGCAACTGAATCTCACCGGTAACCGGCGCGGTGATGTGCTGAACGGCGGGAAGCAGCCACATGGCGACGAAGGTCAACAGGAGCGTCACGATGGCGATGACCATGAAGGCGAGCCGCCAGCCCACCACGTGACCGATGGCGGTACCGATCGGCACCCCCAGGACGAAGGCCGCCGTCCCACCGCCGGAGACGATCGCCACGGCGCGACCGACCTGGTGTTTCGGCACGAGGTGGCCGGAGTAGGCACCGACGACCGCCCAGAACAGACCGTGCGCGAGACCGCCGAGCACACGAGCGACAACGAGCACCTCGTACGTGGGGGCGATCGCGGCGAGCACGTTCGCGAGCACAAACGCGATCGCGACAACCACAACGAGCCACTTGCGCGAAAAACGCCGGGTGAGGGTCGCCAGGGGTGCCGCCGTGAGCACAACGGTTCCGGCGAAGACAGTGATGAGGAGGCCGACCTGGGAGTCGGAGACGTCGAACTCCTCCGCGATATCGGGCAAAAGACCCGTGGGGAGGAACTCGCTCGTGACCGCCGTGAAGACGAGAAGGGACAGGGTGATGAGACCCACCCAGGGGAAGGCCTGAGTGGCGTGAGATGAAGATGCTGGCGCGCCCATGAAGGCGATGCTCCGAATCCGTGCTGTGTGGTGCGTTCGCCGCCCGCGGGATGACGCGGGCCGGCGCCATCACCCACAAGCCTACGCCGCTACTGTAGGTGCGTGACCATCGCCGCCACCCACTGGATCCTCACCCTCGTCTGCGAGGACCGCCCCGGCATCGTCCACGCCGTGAGTGGGGCGATCGTCGAGGCCGAAGGCAACATCACCGAATCCCAGCAGTTCTCGAGCGACGACACCGGTCGTTTTTTCATGCGACTCCAGGTGGAATCGGATGTCTCGCGCGAGCGTTTCGAGCAAGCCCTGGCTCCCGTCACCGAGCGCTACGAGATGAGCTGGCAACTCGACGTCGTCGGACGGCCGCTGCGCACGCTCGTGCTCGTCTCGAAGGCCGGTCACTGCCTCAACGACATCCTCTATCGGCAGCGTGCCGGGCAGCTCTCCGTCGAACTCCCCCTCGTGATGAGCAATCACCCCGACCTGGCGGGCCTCGCCCAGTTCTATGACGTTCCGTTCGAGTCGCGGCCCGTGACATCCGCCGACGAAAAGGTCGCCTTCGAGAACCGCGTGCGTGAGGTTGTCGCCGAGCACGACATCGAACTCGTGGTGCTCGCCAGGTACATGCAGATCCTGTCTCCTGAGCTGTGCGCGGAACTCGCCGGCAAGGTCATCAACATCCACCACTCCTTCCTGCCGGGCTTCAAGGGCGCGAACCCGTACAAGCAAGCGCACGCGCGAGGGGTGAAGCTCATCGGCGCGACCGCCCACTTCGTCACGAGCGACCTCGACGAGGGGCCCATCATCGAGCAGAACGTGGTGCGTGTCGACCACTCGCGTACACCGGCCGAGCTCGTCACGATCGGACAGGACGAGGAATCCCGCACCCTCACCCAGGCCGTGAAGTGGTTCTCCGAAGATCGAGTACTCCTCGACGGCGCGCGGACGATCATCTTCACATGAACACACTCATTCACTCCGCGCGCAAAGTCGACGCCTCCGGTCAGGTCGATGATTTCTGGATGCTCGTGGATGCCGGCACCATCGTGTCGGCAGGCTCCGGGCACACGCGCCCCCAGGCCGACACCGAGATCGACGCCGGCGGCCACTGGCTGACCCCGGGATTCATCGACCTCCACGGCCACGGTGGCGGCGGGTACTCCTACGACCGCGGCGCCGAGGAGTTGCTGCAAGCGCTCTCGGTGCACCGCGCCCACGGCACAACCCGCTCCGTGCTGAGTCTCGTCGCCGCCCCCGAGGAGTCGCTGCTGGCGAGCCTCGGGCTCATCGCCGACCTCGCCGAATCCGACCCGCTCGTGCTCGGGTCGCACCTCGAAGGCCCGTACCTCGCACCCGCGCATCGCGGAGCTCACAACCCCGCCTTCCTGCGCGAGCCCGACCCGGCAGATCTCGACCAGTTCATCAGCGCCGCACGCGGCACGCTGCGGCAAGTGACCCTCGCGACCGAACTCCCGAACGCGTTCGACGCCGTTGACGTGCTCGTCGAGCAGGGCATCGTCGTCGCCCTCGGGCACACCGATGCGACCTTCGAGATGGCCAAGGAGGCCTTCGACCGCGGGGTGCGATTGCTCACCCACGCGTTCAACGCGATGCCGGGCATCCACCACCGCTCCCCCGGCCCCGTGGTGGCGGCCTTCGAGGACGAGCGAGTGGTGCTGGAACTCGTGTGTGACGGGGTGCACGTGCATCCGGATGTCGTGAACCTCACCTTCGCGTCGGCCGCCGGCCGCATCGCCCTCATCACCGACTCGATGGCCGCGGCAGGTGCCGTCGACGGCAACTACCGCCTCGGCAACCTCAACGTCACCGTGCAGGGCGGCCTCGCACTTCTGAGTGGCACCAACACGATTGCGGGCTCGACCCTCACACAGGATGCGGCCCTGCGCTGCGCCCTTGCGGCGGGCATCAACGCTCCGACCGCGGTAGAGGCACTCACTCACACCCCCGCCCGCGTGCTCGGTCTCGAGGCACGGCACGGGATGCTCGCGCCCGGCTACGCCGCCGACGCGGTGTTGCTCGACCACGAGTGGCGGGTCAGCACGGTGTGGGCCGACGGAGTGCAGCTGTAATTCCTCCCCGGAGAAGTCGAGGCGACTCCAAGGTTTCTCCCATCCGGTACGGGATGCTGTACGAAGACGTTGTGAGACGAGGAGACCCATGCGCACGACCATCGCCAGACCTGCCCTAGCCGTAGCCGCCGGACTCGCCCTCGCGGGAGCGCTCGCTGGCTGCGCCGCCGAGACGCCGACCGAGACCCCCTCCACCGAGACCGACACGGGCACCACCCCCGAGACGAGCACGCCGGACACGGGAGCCGACACCGGCTCGACCGGAACCTACGCCGACGGCACCTACTCCGAGAGCGGCCAGTACCAGTCGCCCAACGGCACCGAGACGATCGACGTGACCCTGACCGTCGCGGGCGGCAACGTCACCGACGTGCAGATCGGAACCAACCCGACCAACCCCAACACCGAGTTCTACCAGGGCGAGTTCGCCGGTGGCATCGCCGAGCAGATCGTCGGCAAGAGCCTCGACAGCATCTCCGTGAGCAAAGTCGCGGGGTCGTCCCTCACGAGCGGCGGGTTCATGAAAGCCCTCGAGGCGATCAAGGCGGATGCCTCGTCCTAGGCGCACCCCGACGTGCTGAGCTTCGAGGGCATCGGAACCCTGTGGCAGGTGGAGACCGCTGAGCCGGTCGTAGCCGAGGTGGGACGTCGCATCCGCGACCGCGTCGACGCCTTCGACCTCGCCTACTCGCGGTTCCGCGACGACTCGCTCGTGAGCCGGTTGCGTGCCGCGCCCGCCTCGGTCGAACTGCCAGCGGATGCCCCGCGCCTCTTCGAGCTGTACCGAAAGCTCTACGCCGCCACCGGTGGGGCGGTCACTCCGCTCGTGGGTGCGAGCCTCGAACGTCTCGGTTACGACAGTGCATACCGACTGACGCCAGCGGGAGCTCCCGTTCCGGCACCACCGTGGGAAGACGCCATCGCCTGGGACGGGCGAACGCTCAGCGCGCTGCGACCGGTGACCGTCGACATCGGTGCGGCAGGAAAGGGCTACCTTGTCGACCTCGTGAGCGAGATGCTCGTGGATGCCGGCCACACCGAGTTCGTCGTGGACGCCAGCGGCGACCTGTACCGGCGCGGCCCGGGCACGATCCGCGTGGGGCTCGAGCATCCGGCAGACCCCACCCGCGCCATCGGAGTCGTCGAGCTCGGCACGGGTGCCGTGTGCGCGTCCGCGACCAACCGACGGGCGTGGGGTGACGGTCTGCACCACGTCATCGATCCGGTGACCGGGATGCCCGCCACCCGCGTGCTCGCAACCTGGGCGCTCGCGAGCACAGCCCTCGAAGCCGACGGCCTTGCGACCGCCCTGTTCTTCACTGAGCCGGAATACCTCACGCGCGACTTCGACTTTCAGTACGTGGTGGTCGACTCCACCGGGCGGGTAACGTACTCGCCAGACCTGACCGGGGAGATCTTCACATGAAGCAGTGGCTCGATCGCAGGCTCGGCGCGGTGCCGATGTACAAGCTCGTACTGTTCACGCTCGCGGCCATCACCATCACCGCTCTTGTGCTCTCGCTCTTCGGGCAGCTCACCTATCAGCCGCTCCCGATCCTCGCCTCCGCACTCGTGGCGGTCGGTTCGGCGGCCATCACCGGATGGCTCGCCTCCCTCATCGTGCGCCGGCCGTGGCATCCGGAGTCCTCGTGCATCACGGGTGTGCTCATCGCCCTCATCATCGTGCCGACCCTGGACCCGCTCGGGCTGCTCGGTATCGCGGTTGCGAGCACTATCGCCACCGTGTCGAAGTACGTGCTCGCATTCCGCGGAAGGCATATTCTCAACCCGGCCGCTCTCGGCGCGTGGATCATCGGGCTTGCAGGGCTCGGATTCCCGGCGTGGTGGACGGGAACCCCGTTCCTCCAGCCGGTCGTCATCGTCGGTGCGCTGCTCGTGCTGTACCGGCTTCGACGGCTCGATATGGCTCTCGTTTTTGTGGTCGTCGCGTCGGTCATCCGCATTTCGCTCGGTGTCACGCAGGGCAACGACCTCGCCTCCGTGCTGTCGTTCACCTTCCTCTCGTCGCCCATGTTCTTTTTCGTCGGGTTCATGCTCAGCGAGCCGCTCACCACACCGCCGAGGCGCTGGCAGCAGTGGCTGGTCGCCGGGATCGCGGGTGTGCTGTTCTCGGTGCCCTTCAGCATCGGGCCGATCTACTCCGACCCGCTGCTGGCGCTCCTCGTCGCGAACCTCATCGCGTTCGTTTTCGGTCAGCGCCGCGCCATCCGCATGACCTACCTCGGCAAGACGGCCGTCAACGACCGGACGTGGGAGTTGAGCTTCCAGCCGAAACATCCGGTGCACTTTGTGCCCGGCCAATACATGGAGCTGACGATCCCGCACCGCAAGACCGACTTCCGCGGGAGCCGCCGATACTTCAGCATCGCCTCCGCTCCCGACTCCGAAGCACCGATCACGTTCGCGATCACGGTTCCCTCGTCGTCGTCGAGTTTCAAGAAGGCCCTGCTCGAACTCGAACCCGGGGAAACCGTCCACGGCACGGGTGTGCACGGAGACTTCGTTTTGCCCGCGGATGTCTCGCAGCCGCTGTTGCTCGTCGCCGGCGGGATCGGCATTACCCCCTTCGCGTCACAACTCGGGTACGCGACGGACCGTGGCGAGAAGCGCGACGTCGTGGTCGTGTACGCGACGAGCACGACCGGCCCGCTCCCGTATCGTGAGCTTCTCGAGCGCACGGGAGCACGCGTGGTGCTCTTCGCACCCGAGGCACCTAGCCCCCTGCCCGCCGGTTGGGTGCACGCTGGCACGGGACGTGTGGATGCGGATGCCCTCGCCTCCGCGGTACCGGATGCCGTCCACCGCCGAACCTTCGTGTCGGGCCCACCCGGCCTCGTGAACGAGCTGCGCCGCACCCTCCGCAAGCGCGGGGTTCGTCACATCCATACCGACTACTTCAGCGGTTACTGATCTCCGCTTCTTCCCCATACAGTCACGCCGTTCGCCGGATGCGAACACGCTGGCACTCGGGCGTGCAGAGTGCTAATTTCGTCTTACTTGAGTCAAGGCGACTCAAGTTCTAGACGAAGGACAGATCATCATGGCAGTACTCTTCGACCCGTTCCGTGAGCTCGAGCGCGGCGCGACCCGACAGGGTCTCCGCCGGATGCCGATCGACCTCTATCGCGACGGCGATCACTACGTTCTCACCGCCGACCTCCCTGGTGTCGACCCGGGATCCGTCGATGTCGACGTCGACGGTCAGCTGCTCACCATCCGCGCCGAGCGGACCACACGCAGCCAGGGAGACGTGAAGTGGCTCACGCGTGAGCGCCAGGGCGGCGCCTACCTGCGTCAGCTGACGCTCGGTCAGGGAATCGACACCGCATCGATCTCCGCGAACTACGAGAACGGCGTGCTGAGCGTCGTCATCCCGGTGAGCGAGCAGGCGAAGCCGCGCAAGGTCGCAGTCTCGACCGGCACCCCCGCCGCGGAGACCGCCGAGGCCGCTGAGGTCACCGCGAGCTAGCGGCTCCCGCATCCCCGAGGTGCCCACTTCGGTTGGTTGTTTCACAAAAACACCCACCGAAGTGGGCACCTCACGTTAAGGGAGGGTCGGGTGTGGGACGTACCATCGCCCTATGGCGTCGTTTGAGGAGAAGGTCATCGTCTACGTCTCGACGACGGCCGAGTGGGAACGGTACCTCATCGACCACGGCACGGACGACGGTGTGCGCCTGAAGCTGCGCAAAAAACTGTCCTCCGCGCCCGGCATCACCTGGGACGAGGCCCTCGAGGTCGCACTGTGCCACGGCTGGATCGACGGCCAATCCAAGCGCCTCGACGACGACTACATGCTGCAGGCATTCACCCCGCGCCGGCGCAACAGCCCCTGGTCGCAACGCAACGTGGGCATCGTGGAGCGCCTCATCGCCGAGGGTCGGATGCGCGACGGCGGGCACGCCGAGATCGAGCGAGCCAAGGCCGACGGGCGGTGGGATGCCGCGTACCGGGTGAAGGACGCGGAGGTGCCCGCCGACCTGCAGGCGGCCATCGACGCCAACCCCGAGGCATCCGCGTTCTTCGCAACACTCACGAAGCAGAACCGCTGGGCGATGATCTTCCGTCTAAGTCAGCTCAAGCGCGCAGAAACCCGCGAACGAAACATCACCAAATACGTGGAGATGCTCGCCCGCGGGGAAAAGCTCTACTAAAGGTCACGGACACTCCCCACCAAAAACCCGCAGCACCACGCGACCACGGGGGCCTGGTTTCGAGACGGCGCTTTGCGCCTCCTCAACCAGCGGGAGGGTGCCTACGCCAGGCGCGCCGCGAGTGCCTTGTCGAGCGTGTCGAGGAACTCCTCGGTCGTCTCCCACTTCTGGTCCGGCCCAACGAGCAGCGCGAGGTCCTTCGTCATGTGGCCCTCTTCGACGGCCGTGATGACGACGTTCTCGAGCGTCTCGGAGAAGGCGGCGAGCTCGGGGTTGTTGTCCAGCTTGGCGCGGTGGGCAAGCCCACGGGTCCACGCGAAGATCGAGGCGATCGGGTTGGTCGACGTGGGCTTGCCCGCCTGGTGCTGGCGGTAGTGACGCGTGACCGTGCCGTGGGCTGCCTCGGCCTCGACGACCTTGCCGTCGGGCGTTGCGAGCACGGAGGTCATGAGGCCGAGCGATCCGAAGCCCTGGGCCACGGTGTCGGACTGCACGTCGCCGTCGTAGTTCTTGCACGCCCAGACGTAGCCGCCCTCCCACTTCATGGCGGAGGCCACCATGTCGTCGATGAGGCGGTGCTCGTAGGTGAGGCCGGCGGCGTCGAACTTCTCCTTGAACTCGGTGTCGAAGATCTCCTGGAAGATGTCCTTGAAGCGTCCGTCGTAGGCCTTGAGGATGGTGTTCTTGGTGGAGAGGTACACCGGGTAGTTGCGGGCGAGGCCGTAGTTGAGGGATGCCCGTGCGAAGTCGCGGATGGAGGCATCCTGGTTGTACTGCACCTGGGCGATGCCGTCGTCGGGTGCGTCGTAGACCTCGAACTTCATCGGCTCGGAGCCGTCTTCCGGTACGAACTCGACGGTGAGCTTGCCTTTGCCCTTGAAGACGAAATCGGTGGCGCGGTACTGGTCGCCGAACGCGTGACGACCGATGATGATGGGCTTGTTCCAGCCGGGCACGAGGCGCGGGATGTTGGAGATGATGATGGGCTCGCGGAAGATGACGCCGCCGAGGATGTTGCGGATGGTGCCGTTGGGCGACTTCCACATCTTTTTGAGGCCGAACTCTTCGACGCGGGCCTCGTCGGGGGTGATGGTGGCGCACTTGACGCCGACTCCGTGACGCTGGATGGCGTGGGCCGCATCGATGGTGACCTGGTCGTCGGTTGCGTCGCGGTTTTCGATGCCGAGGTCGTAGTACTCGAGCTTCACGTCGAGGTAGGGGTGGATTAGGGTGTCCTTGATCTTCTGCCAGATGATGCGTGTCATCTCGTCGCCGTCGAGTTCGACGACGGTTCCTTCTACCGTGATCTTGGACAAGCTGGTCTCCTTAGTTCGTGGCCGTGGACAGCCTACTCGGTGCCAAAAGTATCTTGATGTCAAGATAGTTTACCGCATCCCAGGTCGGCAGGTTAGCCTGGTCGCATGGGCGAGCTGAGACTTGAGGAACTGTCGGCGACCACGATCGTCGCCGCGAACAACCTGACCCTCCGACCTGGTCAGGAGCAATTCGTCACGCCTCCCACCTATGCCATCGCTGACAGTTACGTGAACCCCGCAACGTCGTGGCCGCGTGTTGTTCTCGACGGAGACCATGTGGTGGGTTTCATCCGAGGCAACTTCGATCCGGATGCCGTGCAGGAGGAATTCCGCAGCTGCGTGTGGCGCGTTTCCGTCGGCGCGGAGAACCAGGGCAAGGGCATTGGCTCCTTCGCAGTGCGGGCTCTCGCCGACGAAGCCAAGAGCCGCGGGTTCACGCAACTGACTGCCCTGTGGGAGCCGGGAGACGACGGGCCGGAGGAGTTCTTCCTCCACCTTGGCTTCGTCATCACCCAGCAGACCCAGTACGGCGAGAACCTCGGCGTCCTCACGCTCTAGCGCGGCGCTCCGTCACGGTGAATAGCGGCGACGACTTCACGGAGCGTGTGCTCGCCGTCGTGGAGGACATTCCGGCAGGCCGGGTCATGACGTACGGGGATGTGGCCGCGGCGGTGGGCTCCCGCGCGGCACGCGCCGTGGGTCGCACGATGGCCCACTTCGGGCACGAGGTTCCGTGGTGGCGCGTTGTGCGTGCGAGCGGGCATCCGGCGACGGGTCACGAGGCTCGTGCGCTCGAGCACTTCCGCGAGGAGGGCACCCCGCTCGTCGACGGCGCGGCGGGGATTCGTGTTGATCTCGCCGCGGCGAGGTACCGCCCCTAGGTCGCTAGCGGATGCGCACCGAGAGGCACGTCACGCATCCCTCGAGCTTTTCGAACTCGCTCACCTCGACGGGCACAACGCGGTATCCGAGGCTCTCGAGGAGCGCTGCCGTCTTCGGTGCCGAGGCCGAGATGAGTACCGCGTCGTGCGAAAGCACAACTACTGCCGACCCGTGCACTTCGGGCACCGCGAGGAACCGGTCGAAGATTCCCGGATGCTCGACCAGGCTCTTGTGGCCGATGACCGTGCCGTCCGGCAGCGCCGTGACGGCGCTCTTGAGGTGCAGCACTTTCTTCACCGGCACACCCACAACGCGGTAGCCGAGCGGCACGAGGATCTCGCGCAGCTGACGGATGCCCTCGCCATTGGTCCGGCCGCCGCTGCCGACGTAGATGGTGGTGCCCACCTTGAGAACGTCCCCACCGTCGAGGGTGCCCGGTGCGCTGATCTCCTCAACACGCAGACCGAGGGATGCCACGGTTTCGCGAACGTCGTCGACCTCGCCGCGGCGACTCTCGACTCCGGGGCTTGTGATGACGGCGAGGTCATCGAAGATCACCACGGTGTCTTCGACGAACACCGAGTCGGGCAGGTCGTCTGCCGCCGCCACGTCGAGCACCTCGAAACCTTCGGCGGCCAGCGCTGCAACGTACCCGTCCCACTGGCGCTCGGCGAGCTCGTGGTCGACGGGTGTGCGCTCGAGGTGCGTGAGCTCACCTTCGTCGAGTCGCGACGACGGCGGACGAACGAGCGCGACGCGGCGCTGGATGTCCCGCTTCCACGTCGTCACGAGGCGCCAGAGCGAACGTCCGAGCGTGACGGCGACAACGATGGCCGCGATCTCGAGCACGAGGTTGGTGCCGACGAGCGTGGTGAGGAGGAACTGCGTCGCCTGCTCGCTCCAGCCCTGACCGAAGCCCAGCACCGCGATGACAACTCCGAGCGTGCTCGCGAGGAGGCCGGCGACAAGCCCCGCGATTGCCGCTCCCCACCACGTGCGGAAGGCACCGATCAGACCCGCCACAACAAACAGCCCCGCGAGGATGACGCTCCCCACGATGAAGTAGTTGTTGAGCGCGATGAGGTTCTCACCCGTCGCGCCGTTGGTGACAAAAAAGACGAGGACAACCGCCACGTGAACGGCGAGCGCCGACACAACTCCGGTGATGACGGAGGCGGAGAGGCGACGGCTGAAACTGAGAGGGCGCGTGTGCATTCCGCCACCCTAGCGGCCAGAGTCTATGAACGGGCTGCGCGCCGAAGGGCCGTTCGGCACCCGCGGTGTGCGGGTCCGAACGGCCCTGGTGCGGCCATCCGCTCAGCGAGCGACTCTAGGCGTTGGCACGCCGCCGACGCGCGATCACAACCGTCGCGCCACCCAGCAGCAGAAGCGCCGCGAGCGCGAGGATGCCCTCCATCGAGCTGCCCGTCGATGCGAGCGCCTGGGGGCCTGGCGCAGCAGAGCCTCCCGCAGTCGGGATGCTCACCTGCACCCACCCGAGGATGTCGCCGTTCGCGTCATGCAGGGCAACACGGTGGTTACCCGTGAGACCGGCTGGGACGGGCAGTGCGAACGTGCCGTCGGTGACAACGTGCCACCCCGCGAACACGGGATCCGAGTGCACGTAGGCTCCGACCCACAGCCCGTTCCAGCTCCGATCGACATTCACCGTGATCACTCCGCCGGTGACGGTCGCCGTGATGCCGGAGCCCTTGTTGGCGCTCGTCGGCGTGATGGGCTGCGGGGCAGCATCCGGGGCCGTCGACCACACCGTTGCCGTTGCCGAGACCGTCGAGTACCGCTCGCCACCGATCTCGTTGGTGAAGTCGGCGCGGTACTGCACGCCGGTCGCGAGACCCGACACGGTGAGGTCCGTCGTGTTCTCGCCGTCGAGGTCGATCCACTCCGACGTTCCGGGCGCACGCAGCTGCCACTGGACGTCGGCGGCGGGCACCGCCCAGGCGCTCGCCGAGAGTTCGGTGGTGGCCGTCGATTCGATGGCGGCCCGGCTCGGCGACGACGTGATGCGCGGTGCCTGCTCACGTCCGACCACGATCACCCCTGTCGGCGTCGTGACGTAGACGACACCCTGGCCCGCGTGGGTCGAAACCGAGGTCACTCCCGATCCGAAAGCGGCGTCCGCGAAGCGTGTCGCCGTGCCCGCGAGCACATCGACCGCCGTGAAACCGCCCGCCGTGTGACCGACGATCGCGAGACCGGCCTTCGGGTCGACGGACACACCAGCTGCGCCAGCGTCGAGCGTGTAGGTACCGAGCTGGGTCATGCCACTGCGTCCGGCGAGGATCCGGAGTTCGCTGGAGGACTGACCGGTGAAGAGAACGTAGAGGTTGCCCGTCGCGGGATCGACACGCATCCGCCCGACGCCTGCGCCCACCGGGTACTGTCCGACGATTTCGCCCTCCTCCGCATCGATCGCGAGGATCACACCGACAGAGAGGGAGAAGTAGACAATGCCCGAGCCGGAATCTATTCCGATTCCGGTGATCGAGTACGGCAGCACGATGGGATCGTCGAGGAGCGGCTCACCGAGGCTTCCCGCCGCAGTCGAGTAGCCGTTGGCTGCGGTGCCGCTGCCCGTCGAGTACGCGGCGACGATCCCCGAGAGCGATGCATCGAAGCTCAGGTCGATGACCGGTCCGCCGACGTCGAACGTGCCGACGATGTCACCTGTCCCGATGTCGACACCGTTCACTCGGCCGACGCTGCCCGAAGCTTTGTCGCTCACCCAGAGAATCCCCTTGGTCTCATCGAGCGCCGACGGCCCGGAAAGCGCGGATGCGAGCTCCCCGATCTTCTGGAAGCCGAGATCGACTTTGGCCGGCGTACCCGCAGGCTCCTCCGGCGTCGTCGGCGTGCCCGGGTCGACCGGGCCGGGCCCCGCGCCGGGGCCAGGAATCGCGACACCGTCCTCGGTCACGTACTTGGAGCCGTCGCTGTACTTCGTGATGGTGAAGGCGTCGAGGGTGCCGCCGATCGGTACATCCGTGGTCGACTCCTCGTCGCCGGTTCCCCACTTGGCAGCAACGATCGACTCGTAGCGCAGGGTGTTGCCGGAGACGGTGATGCCCTGGAAGGTCGACGTGTAGCCCGCGCGCGTGACCTGGGTCGCGCCGTTCTGGGTCCAGACGTTGTTGTCCTCCGGCTGCTGGTCGTAGTACTTCGGGCCGGACACGCTCACGGCGTAGACGGGTCCCGTCGTGACGCCCGGGGTGGCCGTCGCATCCTCGTTCACGTATCCGCGCGCGTAGGTGTGGTCGTGGCCCATGAGCACGAGATCGATGTCGTTGCGCTGGAAGACGGGGAGCCACGCGGCGCGCACGTCGGCTTCGTCACGACCGGTCGCCGTCGAGAAAACGGGCTGGTGGAAGACGGCGACTGCCCACTGGTTGGGGTTGTTTGCGAGGATGCTGTCGAGCCACTCCGCCTGAACTTGCAGCCACAGCTCGGTCGGGTTCGGGCATCCGATGAGGCACGGCGGCAGCACATCGGGGGTCATGAGGGCGATGGCCTGGCTGCGGCTCGCATTGAGGGAGATGAAGCGCACACCCTGGTAGTCGGTGTAGTACGCGGTCTCGTCGAGCGCGATCTGCATCTGCTGGCGGTACGCGGCCTCCTGCTTCTGCGCGTCGGTTGTGCCCTCATTGCCGTCCCACTGGGGTCCGTTGGCGTCGTACTCGAAGTTCGACTTCCAGACCTTGAGGAACTCGTCACCGCTGTATTCGTGGTTGCCGGGCGCCGCGATCACATTGGTGGTCTGGCTGTAGCCGTCCATGGCTCCGAACCATTCCGTCCATTCGCTATCGCGGTCGGAGTTGTTGATGAGGTCGCCCGCGTTGACGGTTCCGACGGCATCCGGGTACCGCTCGTACGCCTGATCGACGACGGGCGACCACTTGGCCGCGATGTCGTTCTGGGCATCGCCGAAGTAGATGAAGGTGAACGGATCACCGGGTGTGCCCGCGGTCGTGAACCGGTAGGTGGCCGACTTCGCGGCGTCCGTTCCCACCTGGTACTCATACTCCGTGCCGGGCGTGAGCTGGTCAACAGTGGCCGAGTGGGTGCGAGTTGCGAACGACCCGGTCATGAGAGGTTCGTTGGCGTACGCGGCGGCCGTGCGCCACGTCGTGGCACCGACCTCACGGATCCACACGGTGCCGTCGGTAACGTCACCGCCCGTGCGCCACGTGAAGGATTGGCTGGTCGAGGGGTCCTGCGGCGGGGTCAGAACAACACGCTCGGGGGTGGCGTCGGATGCACTGACGGAGGTGACAGCGAGGGGCGCTGCCATCGCCGCCGTTCCGAAGAGGGTCGAGGCGACAACCGTCGTCACCGCAACCGCGGAAAGGGTGCGAAGCAAAGTCATGCGAGGGGTCCTTACGTTGTGGGAACCTCTCAACACTGGTGACGGCGCGCAAACCCGGAGTGACCGTTCGGTGACCACAGGGCGACGGGATTCTTTCGTCTCGCAAGTAGTACGGCAATAGTGGTGCCGCACGTAGGGTGAACGGATGGACGCCCACGCCCGTACCCCTCGATTCGCCTCGGACGTCGTGCGAGGATACGCGGTTCTCGCGATAGCCGTGCTGGCATCCCTCGGCATTCCGATCGTGCTGTACCTGGCCGCGAGCCCCTGGGATCAGACCTCGCTCGTCATCACAACACTCTTCCTGTCCTGGACGACCATCGGCGTGGCCACCACCACGTTGACCCTCGCGACGTTCCTGCGAGCGGATGCATCACAGCTGCGGCACTGGCTCGTGGGTACGGCGACACGAACCGCGCGGGCGCGCATTCTCGCATTCATCAATGGCGGTGGCGCCACGAGTTGGGCGGTCACCGGTTCACTCATCGCGGTGGTCGCGGTCGCGACGCTGCTGTTCCGCGGCGAAGTGGCGACACATCCGCTCGTCGCCTGGTCGGGGATCGCGGTTGTGGTCTCCTCGCTCGCCATGACCGTGTCGTCCTACGCCGTACGTTACGCGCGCGAGTACGCAACCGCCGGAGGACTGCAGTTCCCGGGCGAGGACCGCCCCGTCTTCAGCGACTTCCTCTACCTCGCCGTCATGGTGGCGACCTCGCTCGGCACCTCGGACGTCGTCGTGACCTCGTCGCGCGCACGGCGAATCGTGCTCGTGAACAGCCTCATTTCGTTCGCCTTCAACACGGTGGTGGTTGCCCTCCTGGTGGCGCTTCTCGTCACCAGACTCGCCTAAGCGCGGAGATCGTTAGGGCAGCGGTGCCTGACCCTCGGTCGGCTCGGCCTGAGGCAGAATCTCCTCGGCCTCGTCGGGCACGACGTCGCCGTCCTTCTCGACCCAGCCGTCGCCGAGGTCGGTTGGCTTCTCTTCGGGGATGGATGTCGAATCGCTCATACACCCAGTCGACCGTCGCTGATCGCCGGTGTCAAGGTCTGCCGTCGCTCAGCCATCAACACCCGTAAGAGCCCGAAGCCGAGTCGGCTAGTGAGTCGGTGATCAGTCGGAAGACAACGAGGTCGGTTCCTAATCCAAAATGCAGGTAGGTGCCGTCGCCAGCAGCAACCGCATACTCGCGATACGACCCGGTGTCCGTCGTGACGATGGCCTCGGGATACGCCGCAACGAGTTCGTCCTCCGTCGAGCCGATTCCGATCCCGCGGTTCGTTCGGGGAGCATCCGGAGACAAGCTCCCGACGTTTCCAACCGATCTGAGATCGATCCATTGAATGCCGCGACCGTCTGTGAATGCGCCATACCCGATCACCCAGCGCGGGTCGACCGGGTCGACGACCCCAGAAATGCTTCGTTGCACGGTGAAGCATTCGGAGGCCGTGGACGGCGCCCAACCGAGGTTGGCACCCGTTTGCACCCCGTCCCCGCCCAAAGTGATTGGGCCGAACGAACCCGATTCGAACGTCCAACTCGCGCTCGGGTCGGTCGACGCACTCGGAGTTGGCGCCGGAGTGGGTGTCGGCGCCACCGTTGCGGACGGCGAAGGACCTGTCGTCGGCGCCGGGTCTGCGTTGCCGCTGGTGAAGAAGACGAGTGCGACAATGACTCCCGCCAACACGAGCACTGAAAGAAGGATCGCCAAGACGACCGGGCCACGTCGTGCACCCGCGGGCCCCCTGAGGTGGTCAGGTTCACGACTATTCGTCATGTCATCAGTATGTCCTATGGGACCCACCGCACGATCAGTGGAAGAAGTGCCGCTCACCCGTGAAGTACATGGTCACGCCCGCCTGTGCAGCGGCGGCGATGACCTCCTCGTCGCGGATCGACCCGCCCGGCTGAACCACGGCGCGGACACCCGCGTCGAGCAGAATCTGAAGTCCGTCAGCGAACGGGAAGAACGCGTCGGATGCAGCAACCGAGCCCGCGGCACGATCACCCGCGCGGGTCACCGCCAACCGGCAGGAGTCGACACGATTGACCTGCCCCATTCCGACACCGACGGAGGCCCCGCCACTCGCCAGAAGGATGGCGTTGGACTTCACGGCGCGGACGGCACGCCAGGCGAACTCGAGGTCGGCCAGGGTCGCGGCATCCGCCGCCTCTCCCGCGACGAGGGACCAATCGCTCGCGGGAGCGAAGTGGGAATCGGGTTCTTGCGCGAGGAGACCACCGGAGATCTGCCGGATCTCCGCCTGTCCGCGCTGCGGGGCGGGCCAGCCGCCCGGCACTTCGAGCAGTCTCAGGTTCTTCTTGGCCTGAAGCACCTCGAGTGCGCCGGCCTCGAAACCGGGAGCGACAACAACCTCGGTGAAGATCGGCGCGATCGACTCGGCGGTCGCGCGGTCAATCGGGCGGTTGGCGGCGATGACGCCGCCAAACGCGGAAACCGGGTCACACGCGTGAGCGGCAGCATGGGCCTCGGCGAGGGTCGGCGCGGTTGCGATGCCGCACGGGTTGGCGTGTTTGATGATCGCTACCGCAGGTCCGTCGTGATCGTAGGCCGCACGCAGCGCCGCATCGGCGTCGACGTAGTTGTTGTACGACATCTCCTTGCCACCGTGCTGGGTCGCGTGCGCGATGCCCGGTGCTCCGGCGATGCGGTAGAGCGCCGCGCTCTGGTGGGAGTTCTCGCCGTAACGCAGCGGCGTCGCGAGGTCCGCGGTCACGGCGATGTTCTCGGACCATGACCCCGGGGCTTCGGAGGTGCCGGGGCGCGCAACGTTCGTCGCGAAATACTCGGCGACGGCGGTGTCGTACGCGGCAGTGTGGGCGAATGCTTCCGCCGCGAGTCGTCGACGCTGAGCGAGGGTCGTGCCACCGAGCGTGAGTGCCTTGAGCACCTGCGGGTAGCTCGCGGGCGAGGTGACGATGGCGACGTTCGCGTGGTTTTTCGCCGAGGCACGCACGAGAGCGGGCCCCCCGATGTCGATCTGCTCGATCACGTCGTTCGGTGCTGCGCCGGATGCGACGGTCTGAACGAACGGGTAGAGGTTGGAGACGACGAGCTCGAACGGCTCGATACCCATCTCGCGCAGCTCGTTCTCGTGCGATTCGAGGCGCAGGTCGGCGAGGAGACCGCCGTGAATGGAGGGGTGCAGCGTGCGGACTCGTCCGTCGAGAGACTCGGGGAACCCCGTGACCTCGGCGACCTCGGTGACCGCGAGCCCGGCATCCCGAATTGTGCTCGCTGTCGACCCCGTCGACACGATCTGCACTCCAGCACCGACAAGTGCCGTGGCGAGCTCCACGAGGTCGGTTTTGTCGCTCACGGAGACGAGGGCGCGACGGATGGGGATGACGTCCCGTTCGCGGTAGCTGGCGGGATCGTGGGTGGGGCCGGACACTACAGCTCCTCTAGCAGGCGTGGATTGTTGGCGATGTCGAGAACGGTCTGGATGAGCAGGCGCCGCTCGACGGGTTTGATGCGCTCGTGGAGTTCGGCCTCGGTGTCACCCGGCAACACGGGAATGCGCTCCTGGACGATGATCGGGCCGGTATCGACACCGTTGTCGACAACGATCACGCTCGCGCCGGTCTGCGTCGCCCCGGCCTCGATGGCATCCCGCACGGCGTGCGCTCCCGGGAACTCGGGAAGGTAGGCGGGGTGCGTGTTGATGAGGTTCGGTGCGAGAGCATCCACGACCGCGGCCGGCAGGAGCGTCATGAAGCCGCTGAGCACAACGAGGTCGGGCTCCCACTGTCGAATCTGCTCGAGGAGCTCATCCCCCCACGCCTCGCGACTGTCGAACGTCGAGCGCACGACGGAGAAGGTGGGGATTCCGAAATGCTCGGCATGCTCGAACCCGTCGGCGGGCCGATCGGCTCCGACGGCGACGACACGAGCGGGGAACTCCGCGTCCTCCGCCGCTTCGAGAAGGGCGCGGAGGTTGGAGCCGCCACCCGAAATGAGGACTACGAGCGTGAGCACCAACCCAGCCTAGGGCGTGCGCGACTCCCTGCGCGGCAGTCTGCCCGAGGCGGCGACGCCGACCGATGCAGCCACCGAGCACAGGATGGCCGCTACCCCACCGACCGCGATGGCGTTCGGCCCGACATCCGCGAGCCGACCCGGCCCGGCACCGCCGGAGGCGAGCCACGCGAGAACACCGATGATCAGCCCGGCGGCCAGCCCCATTCCGACGGATGCGACGAGCACGCGGTATCCCTCGAAGCGCCGACGGATGCCCGGCCCGAACCACGCCCCCACGAGGAACGCCGACAGGAGCGGCACCAGCAGCCCCACGAAGGCGAAGGGCGCATCCCCGGACGGGAGCGCACCGAGAAGGGGTATCGCGGGAATCGGCCCGACGCTTGTGCCGAGCGGACTCACGAGCGACCCCGTGCCGACGGCGAAGCCTGGGCCAACCAACCAGCTCGCCGTCCAGATGACGGCGACGGGAGCGAGCGCAAGCTGACCGAGGGTCACGAGTACACCACCGAGCACGTCCGTGTGGAGGCTCTCGTAGAGGGTGATGATGTCGGCGTACGACGTGACGATCGCGATGGTGGTGATCACCGCGGATGCCGCAAAGAGCAGGGCGGCGATGGCTGCTCCGCCGCGGAAGGACATGGAGACGAGGTCGCGCACGACCTGAGGAACGGCCTCGAGAATGCGCACACGTCGCGGAGCTGGGGGCAGTTCCTTCGAGACGAACACCCTCGCGATGAGCACACCGCCGCCGAAGAACAGCACCGGCAGTACCGCCGCCTGCACGAGAGAGGGTCGCGCCATCGGTTCGAGAGCGGAAGCGGCGAGAACGACGGATGCCACGACAAAAGTGCTGACCGTGACGAGGAAGCCCATCCCCCGGTACGCCGTCTCGGCCACCCGGAACCCGGCGCGGACACCGAGCAGCGCGGTGAGCATCCCGATCCCGAGCGCCGCGATGGACACGGTGAACGGCTGGTCGGCACCCGGGAGGCCGAGAGCGCCCGCGATGGCGGGATCGAGGGTGAACGTGACATCCACACCGTGACCGAGGAGCCAGATGTCGACCGCCGTGCGCCAGAAGATCAACCAGTCGGGGCCGAAGCCGAATTGCACAACCCACTGGATGCTCAGCGGAACGAGAGGGATTGCGAGGCCGATCGCCACCACGAGGAGCGCCTCGAGGGCGGCGAAGAGTGCAGTGAGGGGGCGCGAGATCACGACGACCCGATCAGTGAACGGCCGCGTTGAGCGCGATGATGATCAAACCGAAGATGGCGGAGCCGATCGCCCCAAAGATACGCACCGCCACATTGGCGCCGCGTTGCGTGAGGGCCACGAAACCCAGAACACCGAGTTGGACGGTGACGATGAGCAGAGCCAGATCGACCGCATCGTCGTCGGCGAGCACATGGAAGGCTCCGAGCACGAGAGGGATCGAGGGAAGGATGGACGCCCACAGCATGCCGTTCGAGTGCTTCATCGCGCGCCAGATCGCCGAATGCAGCGGCGACTTGGCGACGTGATTGACAATCGTGCCCGCGTAAACGTGGGCTCCCCAGAAGATGACGAGCGAGAAGACCGACAGGAACAACACCTCGACCGGGTGGGAATCCTCGTCGGACACCGCCGCGATGAGCGCCGCGAACAGGATGAGACCGTAGATGGCGTCGACCGTCACGAAGCGTTCAGCCAGCCACGCCCGGAATCCCATGCGGACTACGGTACCCGCCGCCGTGTCGGCGGCCCGTCAACGACTCAGCAGAGCGGGTCGGATGCCGGAACAACACCGCGGATGAAGTACTCGTCCACCACGTCGTCGATGCAGGCGACACCCTGGTTGTACACGGTGTGCCCCTCACCCTCGTAACTGATGAGCACACCGCTCGAGAGCTGGTCGGCAAGTGACTGCGCCCACGCGTACGGCGTGGCCGGGTCGTTGCTCGTGCCGATCACGAGGATCGGTGCGGCACCCTCCGCGTCGTAGGTCGCGGGCGGGTCGGAGACGGGAACCGGCCAGTTCGTACACAGAACGTCCAAGACCGCGTAGTCGTCGTAGGTGAAGAAGCGGCCAATCGTGGGGGCGGCGGCGTCGATCTCGGCGACACGCTCAAGCGTCGAGGCCGGATCGTCGAGGAAGTCGCCATCGGCGCACGTCACCGCCTGGTACACGTCCGTCGAGTTGCCCGAGTAACCGCCCCCGGGGAGTCGAGAGTTGTACTGATCGGCCGAGGAGAACGCCGACTCTGAGTCACCCGCCGCGAGATCCTCGAACATCTGGGTCATCGACGGCCAGTAGCCCTCGGAGTACAGGTTGAGGGCGACGGCGGTACCGATCGTGGCCTCGTCGAGTTCGCGGCCGTCTGCCGCGACGAGACCCGCCGTGCCAGCGCTCTCGATGAGGGTGCGTGCCTGCACCAGCGCCTGATCGAGGTCGCCGGAGAACGGGCATCCCGATGCCGAGAGACAGTCGGTGAGGTAGGCGCGGAAGGCGTTCTCGAAGCCGACCATTTGAGTCTTGAGCCCCTCGAAGTCACTCAGGAGGGGATCAACCGCGCCATCGAGCACCATACGCCCGACCTTCTGCGGGTAAAGCTCGGCGTAGGTGGCACCGATCTTCGTGCCGTAGGAGTAACCGAGGTAGTTGAGTTTCTCGTTGCCGAGAACCGCGCGGAGAAGGTCGAGGTCGCGCGCTGTGCTCACGGTGTCGATATTGGCCAGAAGGTCGCCCGTGCCGGTGAGGCAGGCCTGCGCGTAGTCCTCGGCCACCGCGGTGAGCTCGTCGATCCAGCCCTCCGTCTCGTAGGCGCTGTCGTACGTTCCGTAGAGAAATTCGTCGCGGTCCGCGTCATCCGTGTAACACGTGACCGCGGAAGATTGGCCAACGCCGCGAGGGTCCCAGCCCACCATGTCAAAGTCGCGCTCGAGGCCCGGGAACGAGCTGTAGGCGACGTAATCCCACCCCGAACCGCCGGGGCCACCGGGATTCACAAAAAGCGACCCCTGCGAGCGCCCCGTCGCCTCGCGCTTGACGACCGCAAGATCGATGCGGCCAGCGGTCGGTTCCTCCCACGACAGTGGTGCTGCGACCGTCGCGCACAACAGGTCTCGCTCGCACTCCGACCACGTGACGCTCTGGTGGTAGAACTCGGTGAGATCCGGCGCCACCTCTTCGCGCGTACTGGAGTCGACCGCAGTACCCGACCGATCGAACAACCACGACGGGAAGCAGGCGGAGAGGGCGAGCGCACCCGCCATGATCACGGCGAAAGCCGCCACCCGGCGAGCACGCAAACGGGGAGAACGCATACGGGGAAGGCTACAACCCCGCCCAGACGAGAAGCCTGGGTCTACAGCGCGGCGAACACCTCACGCATGAGGGATGCCGTCTCGCTCGGTGTCTTGCCGACCTTGACGCCAGCGGCCTCCAGGGCCTCCTTCTTGCCCTGAGCCGTACCCGCGCCGGAGGACACGATGGCACCGGCGTGGCCCATGGTCTTGCCCTCGGGAGCCGTGAACCCGGCAACGTAGGCGACAACCGGCTTCGTGACGTTCGCCTTGATGAAGTCGGCCGCGCGCTCCTCGGCGTCGCCGCCGATCTCGCCGATCATGACGATCGCCTTCGTCTCCGGGTCCGCCTCGAACGCGGCGAGCGCGTCGATGTGAGTTGTGCCAATGATGGGGTCGCCACCGATACCGATCGCGGTCGAGAATCCGAGGTCACGAAGCTCGTACATCATCTGGTAGGTCAGCGTTCCCGACTTCGACACGAGGCCGATCGGGCCCTTGCCCGTGATCGTCGCCGGGGTGATGCCGACGAGCGCCTCGCCCGGCGTGATGATGCCGGGGCAGTTCGGGCCGATGATGCGGGTCTTGTTGCCCTTCGCCTTGGCGTGAGCCCACGCCTCGGCGGAATCCTGAACGGGGATGCCCTCGGTGATGACCACGAGGAGCGGGATCTCGGCGTCGATCGCCTCGATCATGGCATCCTTCGCGAATGCGGGCGGCACGAACGCGATCGAGACGTCTGCACCAGTCTTTTCGATGGCCTCGGCAACCGTGCCGAAGACGAGGAGCGTGACGCCCCCGTCGTGCTCGACGGTCGTGCCGGCCTTGCGGGCGTTGACGCCGCCGACGACCTGGGTTCCGGCCTTGAGCATGAGCGCCGTGTGCTTGGTGCCCTCGCCGCCGGTGATGCCCTGGACGATGACCTTGCTGTCCTTGTTGAGGAAGATCGACATTGTGTTCGTTGCCCTTTACGCGTTAGCCAGTTCGGCTGCCTTGTCGGCGCCGGAGTCCATGGTGTCCGCCAGGGTGACCAGCGGGTTGTTTGCGGCCTCGAGGATGGCGCGGCCCTCCTCGACCTTGTTGCCGTCGAGCCGCACGACGAGCGGCTTGGTGGCCGTGTCGCCCAAAATCTCGAGAGCCTTGACGATGCCGTTGGCGACCGCGTCGCACGCGGTGATACCGCCGAACACGTTCACGAAAACACTCTTGACCTGCGGGTCACCGAGGATCACGTCGAGACCGTTGGCCATCACCTCGGCGGATGCGCCGCCACCGATGTCGAGGAAGTTGGCTGGCTTCACGCCACCGTGCTTCTCCCCCGCGTAGCTCACCACGTCGAGGGTGGACATCACGAGACCGGCACCGTTGCCGATGATGCCGACCTCACCGTCGAGCTTCACGTAGTTGAGGTCGTTGGCCTTCGCCTTCGCCTCGAGCGGGTCGGCCGCATCCTTGTCCTCGAGGGCCTCGTGCTCGGGGTGACGGAAGCCGGCGTTCTCGTCGAGCGAGACCTTGCCGTCGAGGGCGACGATGTCGCCGGAACCGGTGAGCACAAGCGGGTTGACCTCGACGAGCGTCGCATCCTCACCCGTGTAGACCTCGTAGAGCTTCACAAAAACTTCGGCGACCTTGTCGACCAGCTCGGCCGGGAACTTCGCGGCAACCGCGATCTCCTTCGCCTTCGCGAGGTCGATGCCAGAACTCGGGTCCACCTCGATGCGCGCGAGCGCATCCGGGCGCTCCTCCGCGAGCTGCTCGATCTCCATGCCACCCTCGAAGCTGCTCAGCGAGAGGTAGCTGCGGTTGGCCCGGTCGAGCAGCACCGAGAAGTAGTACTCCTGCGCGATGTCGGCGCCCTCGGCGACCATCACGCGCTTCACGACGTGACCCTTGATGTCGAGACCGAGGATCGCCTTGGCGGCCTCCTCCGCGTCATCCGGAGACTTGGCGACCTTTACGCCACCCGCCTTGCCGCGACCGCCAACCTTGACCTGAGCTTTGACGACGGTCACACCGCCGAGTTCCTCAGCGGCGGCCCGAACAGCCTCCGGGGTGTCGGCGACAATGCCCTTGAGTACGGGAACCCCGTACTTCTCGAAGAGATCCCGGGCCTGGTACTCAAAAAGATCCACGCTGCTTTTGTCCAATCGCGCGTCGGTGAGGGAAAAGACCCGGTCTCGGGCTTGGAGAGAACTCGACGTCGAGGCATCCGGGCCACAGAGAACTCTACCCGTTTCGCGTGCCCCACGCGCCCGCTGCCTAGGCTGGGGCCGTGGCACTGCGGATCACGGACGTCTCCGACGACGCGATCCTGCTCGCGGGCGGCGCCGCAGCGATCCTGCTTCACGTCGCCGACCCCGCCATCGCCCGCGGAGTGGCCCATCACAGCACCTTCGCCGAGCGTCCCCTCGACCGCCTGAACGGCACTCTCACCTACCTCGCGGTGCTCGTCTACGGAACCCCCGACGAGGCTCGCGCTGTCGCCCGCACCGTTGGCGGAGCGCACCGTTCGGTGCCGGGGGCAACGGATGCCCGCCTCCAACTCTGGGTGGCTGCAACCCTGTACGACACGGCCATGAGGGTACGAGCCCTCGTCTGGGGAGAGGACACCCCCGCCAACGCCGAAACCCTGCTCGCCGACTTCGCCGTGGTGGGGACCGCGTTAGGTGTTCCCGCCTCCGAGTGGCCAGCGAGCCGCGCGGCCTTCACGGAGTACTGGAGCACCTACGGCCTCGAGGTGGGCGACGACGCACGCTCGGTGTGCCAGGCGCTGGTGCATCCGGTGGCCGCGCCGTGGTGGATGCGGGCGGTGATGCCCACCGTTCGCGTGGTGACGGCGGGGCTGCTGCCGCCGGAGTTGCGCGACGCGTACGGCCTGCCGCACGACCAGGCACGCTTCGATCGTCTCGTGCGGAGGGCGCGGCGCTGGTACCCGCGCCTGCCGCGTCGCCTGCGTTCGTGGCCGACCCGCTTCTACCTGCGGCGGTTTAGAGCTTCTCGATCGGCACGGCCGTCCCGCGAGGGCTAGAGCTTCTCGATCGGAGCAATCTTGACGAGCAGGCGTTTGCGACCGGCAGTCTCGAACTGCACCTCCGCGACGGTCTTCGGGCCGACACCCGTCACAGCCGAGACGCGGCCCTCGCCGAAGTCGGTGTGTCGGATGCGGTCGCCCACCGCGAGGGTCAGGTCGCCGTTGTCGCGCACCTTCGCCGTGATCGGGGTCGTCCACTCCGTCTTCTGCCGCGGTGCTGGCGGCAGTTGCCCGTACGACTCGCGCATGGGCGCCGCCCGCACGCCCCGGAACCCCGAGCGGAAGCCAGAACCTCCGGAATCGCGCCACTCGATGAGCTCTCCCGGAATCTCGGCAAGATAGCGGCTCGGCATCGACACGGCGACGTCGCCGAATGAGGCACGGGACGTCGCGAGCGACACAAACAGTCGCTTGCGGGCACGGGTGATGCCGACGTAGAAGAGCCGACGCTCCTCGGCGATGCCGCCCGTCTCGTTCACCGACATGCGGTGCGGCAGCAGGTCCTCCTCGAGTCCCGTGAGGAACACGGAGTCGTACTCGAGTCCCTTCGCGGTGTGCAGCGTCATGATCGACACCGAACCGTCGTGGTCGTCGATCTCGTCGGCCGCCGAGAAGAGCGCGACATTCGTGAGAAAGTCGACGAGGGTCCCCTCGGGATTTTGCACCCGGAACTCCTTGGCCTGAGACACAAGCTCCTCGAGGTTCTCGGCGCGCGCCTCATCCTGCGGGTCACCCGAGTTCTTGAGTGCGGCGTGCAGCCCGGACCGCGTGAGCAGCGCCGTGAGGATGTCGTGGGGTGCTGCCGTCGCGACGGTCGCAGCGACCTCGTCGAGGAGCTCCCCCAGGTCGGTGATCGCCGCGGTGACCTTCGGTCCGAGGCCGAGGGATGCGGCATCCCGAAGCACCTCGCGCAGCGGAACACCCTGGCGCTCGGCCATGGCCTGCATGGCCGCCTCGGTGGCGGGGCCGATGCCGCGCTTGGGAACGTTCATGATGCGGCGCAGCGCCAGATCGTCGTCAGGGTTGGCAACCTGGATGAGATATCCGAACGCGTCCTTCACCTCGGCACGCTCGTAGAACTTGGTGCCCCCCGGGATTCGGTACGGGATCGCCGAGCGGATGAAGATCTCTTCCAGCGGTCGGGTCTGCGAGTTGGTGCGCACGAAGACGGCAATGTCGTTGTAGCTGGAACCGGCATCCCGCAGCTTTTCGATCTCGTCGGCCACGAACTGCGCCTCATCATGACCCGAGTAGCCCGTGTAGCCGATGATCTTGTCGCCGGACCCCACCACGGTGAACAGGTTCTTCGCTTTGCGGTCGAAGTTGTTGGCGATGACCGAGTTGGCGGCGTCGAGGATGTTCTGCGTCGAGCGGTAGTTCTGCTCGAGGAGGATGACCTTCGAGTTGGGGAAGTCGCGCTCGAACTCGACGATGTTGCGGATGTCCGCTCCGCGGAACGCGTAGATCGATTGGTCGCTGTCGCCGACCACGGTCAGCGATGCGCCGTCGAACGCTGACTGACCGGGCACGGCGACCGGTGCCCGCGTGAGCTCGCGCACGAGCGCGTACTGCGCGTGGTTGGTGTCCTGGTACTCGTCGACGAGCACGTGACGGAACCGACGCTGGTACAACGCGGCAACCTCGGGGAAGGCGCGGAAGAGGTAGACCGTCTCGGCGATGATGTCGTCGAAGTCGAGCGCGTTGGCCCGGCGGAGCGCCGCCGTGTACTGGCGGAAAATCTCCAGCAGCACGGCCTCCTTGGGGTCTGACATGTTCGCGTTGCGCGCGAATCCGTCGACATCCGTGAGTTCGTTCTTGAGTCGCGAGATGCGGCCGAGGGCGCCACCGACGGTGAAGCCGATGGTGTCGGCATCCAGCTCCTTGATGATGCGCTTCATGAGCGCGCGGGAGTCCGCCGTGTCGTAGATGGTGAAGCTCTGCTTCATGCCCATGGCCTCGGCCTGGCGACGCAGAATGCGAACGCACGCGGAGTGGAACGTGGAGATCCACATGCCGTCGGATTCGTCGCCGACGAGGGCACGAACACGTTCGCGCATCTCCGCCGCAGCCTTGTTGGTGAAGGTGATCGCGAGGATCTGACTCGGCCAGGCCTCACGCCACTTCAGCAGTCCCGCGATGCGCCGCGTGAGCACACTCGTTTTGCCGGAACCCGCGCCCGCGACGATGAGTAGCGACTGCCCGCGGTAGAGCACGGCCTCACGTTGCTGGGGGTTGAGGCCGGCGAGCAGGGGGTCGTCGTCCGGCGGGGGCAGAAGGGGCACGGATGACATGGCCACACAATTCTACGGACCTCCGCCGACGCCACCCGTGCCCCTGCGCTACACCCGCCCCCCTCGCACATCCCAAATGCAGGAGTATTCGCATCCCGCGCCCAAAGCATGCGGCAGGCGTCTGATTTCGGTGCTGGGCTCCTGCATTTGGGATGTGGCGACCAGTGCGTTTGGGATGTGGTGACCACTCCTCCACAGCGAAGTGTGCACGGATGTTTTTCACACCATCGGTTTCGGGCGGTTCACCCGCCTCGCGCATCTCCAGCCTTGATCGGTGCAATCAGTACGGCAGGCAATCGCGTCCCGGGGAGGACTGGCGGCGACGTTCGAACTCACACACGACGGCTTCGGTCGGGGCGCCGTGCGAGCCGCCCTTGAGGGAGGGCACATCTTTCGCGTTCGACAGGGCTGGTACGCCATCCCCGGACTAACGCCGGACGAGGTGCGAGCCGCTCGGGTCGGGGGACGACTCACCTGCCATTCGGGGCTGCGGACGATGGGATGTTGGGATGTCGGGGATCCCGACCTGCACGTCGTCGTTGACCCACGCTCCGCGCGACTTCGACGCCCCGATGACAAGTGGGCCCGGCTGTCTGGCCACAGCGACGACGTGCGCGTGCACTGGCGAGTCGCCGACTCGCCAGGTCGCCTCACCCTTCCGGCGTTGGAGTGCTTCCGGGATGCAGCGACGTGCTTGACGCGAGAACAACTTCCTGTTGTCGCCGATTCCTTCCTGCACCTCCACCCCAGCGCGCGGACGGGATGGCAGCACGCAGCGGCGTTGCTCGGGCCCCGAGCATCCGTGCTCCGATTGGCCGACGGTGTCTGTGAATCCGGCACCGAAACGATCTTCTTCGACCGGTTCCGCGACCTCGCTCCCCGCCGACAGGTGGTCATCCCGGGCGTGGGGCGGGTGGACTTCCTGCTCGGAGAACGTTTGATCACGGAGGTCGATGGCTCGGCGCATCACTCCGGCCCCGAGCAGTTCGAGGCAGACCGGCGTCGCGACGCTCTCTTGAGCGCGAGAGGTTTTCGCGTGTTGCGGTTCTCTTACCGACAGGTCACGAGCCGCTGGTTCGAGGTGGAGGCGTCGGTGCGGGCCGCGATTGCCCGCGGCGATCGCTACTAGCCGCTGCTGCATCCTGTGTCGCGCAGGTCGGATCCCAAATACAGGAGATCTGGCATCCGCCGACCGAAGTAAGCCGAATTGTGGCTGCGAAAGCGCAGAACTCCTGTATTTGGGATCGCGGCGAAGGGCGTTACTCGAGGAGGGCGATGCCGATCACGATGGAGCCGTACTCGTCGTCGGTCTGGATCCCAAACTCCACGGTTCCGTCCGTGCCGTTCACGACGGGGTAGCCGCCGATGCCATCCGATACGACGGGGTCGAAGGAGGAGAGGTTGCGCTCGTAGTACGCCGCGACCTCCTCGGCGGGGGCATCCGTCACGTACTGGATGATGGCCGTCGTCTCCGTGGTCATCGCCGCCGAGCAGCGGATACCGCCGGGCGGATCGCTCGGCCAGCCTGTCGGAAGGATGCTGATCGACGCCGGGTCGTTACCGAAGGGCTGATCCGGCCACAGCTCGTCGCAGGGACTCGTGGTGCCGATACCGCCATCGGGTTCGACGGGCAGCGGATCGATGTCACGATCCGCAGGGGTCACGGGCGCAGCACACGCTGTGATGGCGCCGAGAAGGAGGAGCGCGGATGCTGCGGCCGCCGCCGCGCGCGCGATCACGCCGCGTCCTTGAGCGTGATCCGGCTACGACCGAACGCGATCCACAGCGATGCGAGCGCGAGCCACAGCCCACCGAAGGGACCGGGAAGGCCCGGGACCGCGAGAAGCACCATCATGCCGGCGACACCCGCCGCGTACAGGGCGCTGACCGTTCCGAGCACACGGGAGAGTAGGCGCTCCTTCCACGCAAGCCAGCCGAAGGCCGCAGCTGCGACGAGCACGCCGAGCCAGGGGATGTACGGGCCAAAGTCGGTCAGCACGTAGTACACGTAGAGTCCGCTGTCGTCGAACATGCCGAACTCGTTTCCGCCGTAACCGTAGTTCGCGAGCGCGCCCTTCCACCCGTAGGCAAGTGCAAGTCCTGCCGCGCTGACGTAGAGTCCTCCGCTCACCACCTTCGCGGCTATCGACTCTGGGTACCGGTGTTCGACCCAGCGTTTCCAGCTTGCCGCGAAGACGACCATGGCGGCGACCGCGGCGAATCCGACCAAGAACCCTACGTAGTTGGTCATGCGCTCGAGTGAGGCAACGTCGTCGGCGCTCACCGTGTAGTCCTCACCCGCGGCGATGGCGAGGATTTCGCTCATCGGCCTCGTGTCGAGCACCACGGTGGCGACGAAACCGAGCAGCCCGGATACGGCACCCCATAGGGGCCAGAGACGTGCTCGTGCTGGACGAGGGGCGACGGTCGGTTCGACCGTCGCATCGGTGGTTGCGGTATTCATCGTTTCTCCTTTGTTCGAGGCCTCACGAGGCCTGGTGGTTCAGTCGCTGTATTCGCCCTGGAGAGCCCAGGTGATCGAGTAGGCGTCCTGCGGTTCGTAGTCGACGAAGTAGGAGTGCTCCGGTGGGAAGACCCCCGTGAGCAGTTCGCCGGTGTCGCTCGGGGCACGTCCATGGATGCCCAGATCGCCGAACGATTCCTCGTAGTAGTCGTAGAGCTCGCCGTAGGGCACCTCGGTGTCGATGGCGTAGTACGCGACCTCCTCGGCGGCGCTCAGGGTGGACCAACAGAACACGGCGAAATCGGGCACGGCTGGCCACTGGTCGGGCCGGAGGGTCAGCAGGCTCTCATCGGGAGAGCCGGTGTAGCCGAGGGTGGCGTAGTCGACAGCCGGGTAGGCCTCTCGGCATCGGGGGTCGATGCCGGAGGCCTCCGGTGGTGCTGCTGCCGAGCATCCGGTCAGCAGCACCACCGTCGCGGCGCCCACGAAGAGCAGCCGCTGCATTAGAACTCCGCGTAGAAGCTGCCGAGCACGCGGTCGATCGCGTCGAGGTCGCTGTCGCTGATCGCCTGGACGGCGACGGCGACCACGTAGTTGCCGGCTGTTGCGTTCGCGGTCACGACGACGTAGCTGGCTCCGCCGCCGCATCCGGTCCAGTAGGTGTAGATGCCCTGGTGGAATCCGTCGTCGTACTCGTCGGAGTCGATCTGCGAGCATCCCGCATCGGCGAGGCCCGCCGTGGACTGGTCCATGAGTTGCTGGGTCGTGAAGTCGCCGACCGCATCGGCGGATGCCACGATGCTCACACCCGGGGTGCCCCAGGTCGTGCGGTACCCGTTGAGGTCACTACTGGCCTCGACACTCGACCATGCGTTGCCCGCACCGTCGGTGTACGGCGCTCCGTCGATCTGGCTCCAGGATGCCGGCACCTCAACGGCGATCGACGCCGTGTCGTCCTGGATCCATTGGTACACACCGTCGGTACCGCCGCCGCCGAGCACGGTGACCGCTTCGACGGTGTCACCCGAGTTGACCTGGCCGCGGTAGTAGAGACCCTCGTCGGGACGGTAGAGCTCGATGTCGAGCGCGGCGTCCTGGCCGTGGGTGCGCAGCACGTCGCAGTACTCCGCGAGGGTGCCGTTCACACCCATGCTCACGCCCTGCATGCGGGTGACCAGGTCGCCCGGCTTCACACCGGCTTTGTCCGCTGCCGACCCTGCGGCGACCGAGCTGACCCAGATTCCGAGGCCGTTGCCCTCGTCGTCGGTGACTCCCTGCGCGTTGATGCCGAGGCTCAGCACGTCCTCGCCTTCGATGAGCTGGTCGAGCACGGCGAGAACTTCGTCGCGGTGGATGGCGTAGTTGTAGTCGAACTGGCTCTCGCCGGCGTAGTTGACGCCCACAACTCGACCGTCTGCGTCGACGAGGGGCCCGCCGGAGTTGCCGGGGCGGATGCGCGCATCGTGCTCGATGACGGTGTCGACGGATGCCCAGCTCGTCTCACCCTCGGACACCGACTTGGAGACGATTCCCTTGGTCAGGGTGAAGTTGGGGTCACCGAGGGGGAAGCCTGCGGAGTAGACCTCGGTGGCGGCGGGGATCTCACCCTCGTGCCAGTCGAGGTAGGGGTAGGTTCCGGCTGGCAACTGCACGACGGCGATGTCGAGGCACTCCGACGAGCCGAGCACCTGGGCGTTGAGGGTCTTCGACTGGTCGCCGCCGCGCCACACCTCGAGGGTGCCTGCTCCCACGACAACGTGGTTGTTGGTGATGGCGAGGCCGTCCGGGGAGATGAGGAAGCCCGAGCCGCGGCCGGCTCCCTCGTAACCGCCGTAGGACGGGTCGACGAAGGTGCCGACTGCTTCGAGTTGGATGGTCGCCGACTGCACATCGTCGAAGCCGACACCGGATTCGGTGGCGACGGGGGTGGGCGCGCCGCCGAAGCAGGCGCTGAGGGCGAAGGTGGATGCGAGTGCCGAAGCCACGAGCGCTCCGCGTGCGACGCGGGCCTCCCGGTTGCGGACGGAGGACGGTACCGACATGGTGATTTCTCTTTCGGATCGGGTGTACCAGCGAGCGAGGCCCAAAATGGCTGCGCCCGGTCGTCCGCCGGTGCGGTCGACATGTCGACGATGGCCGTCCCGGCGTCCTGCCCGTCAGGGTCAGCGGTCCTCACTTGTCGGGCGCGCACCCGGGCGCCGTGTCCCGCGTTAACGGGCAAGCGCCCGGGGGACCGCAGTCCTCCCGGGCGCTCCGTCGACCCGCACACCCGATTAGCGCGTCGGCGGTCGGGGGGCGGCGAGCACAACTGCGCCCGCCGCGAGCACGATGGACACGAGGAGGATGCTCAACCAGATCACTCGGGGGCCTCGCATCCTTCGCATACCGGCGCGGCACCCGGAAAGGTTCCGGGCACACGCCCGTCGACCTCGGGGGTGGGGCATCCCGAGAGCGACAGGACCACGAGCAGCGTCGCCGCTGTGGTCATGGTTCGTCCGTGCACCCATCCAGGGTCGTGCGCCCGGCGTCCCGGAGTGCAGGTGTCGGTGTCCCGAGTTGTGTCCTAACTCGCGGCGCCCTCGTCCGGTTGACCGAATCCGGCTTCGCGCGCGAGGACGATGAGTCCGCTGCGGTCGGACGCGCCGAGCTTGCCGATGATGCCGTACACGTAGTTGCGCACGGTTTTGCTCGTGAGCACGAGCGCCCTGGCGATTCGCGGGTTGTCGTATCCGCGGGCGATGAGTTCGAGCACTTCGTTTTCGCGATCGGTCAGTTCGGGGAAGGGTGAGCCTCCTGAGCTCTTGGCGCCGCTCAGGTAGGCGACGGCACGCTTGACGACGTCGGGCCCGAGGAGCATGGAGCCGTCGGCGACGGCGTGGACCGCGCGCTCGACTTCTTGGGGTGTCGCGGTCTTCAGCAGGTATCCGCGCGCGCCCGAGCGCACGGCTGCGAAGACGGACTCATCGTCGCCGAGCATCGTGAGCACGAGCACCCCGGTCTCCGGATGCTCGCGCACGATGGCTCGCGTGGCGTCGATGCCCGATCCCGTACCGAGGTCCAGGTCCATGAGTACAACGTCAGGCCTGGTCTCGCCGACGACGGCGATCGCTTCCTCGACGCTCGCGGCGGCGCCGACAACGGCGACCCCGTCGAGGGTTTCGAGCATCGACGTGATGCCGACCCTGAACAGGGGGTGGTCGTCGACCACCACGATCGAGATGGTGCGCTGCTGCGTCATGCCCCTGCCCTTCCGAAGCCAACGATGATGGTGGTGCCGACTCCCGGTTCGGAGTCGACGGTGAGCCGTGCATCCACGGCGTTCGCGCGTTCGCGCATTGATGTCAGTCCGAGCCCCGGTGATTCCGTGTGCTCGAAGCCGCGACCGTCGTCGGCGATGGCCAAACAGATGGTGCGATCGAGTTGCGTGGCGATGTCGATGGAGATGGTGCGTGCGTCGCCGTGACGCACAGCGTTGTGCACGGATTCCGCCGCGATGAAGTACGCGGCCTCACGCTGGAGAGCGGTGAGGTGTGACGCTGCCGGTGCATCGACGGTGATCGTGACGCCCGCGCCAGAGAAGTCCTCGGCGAGCGCGCGGAGTCTCGCGGCGAGATCCGGGTGATCGCCCACGGTGTCCATGGCCCGCACGATGCTCCGTACGGAGGTCAGACGCGATCGCAGGTCGTCGGTGAGTCGTTCGAGCAGGCTTCTGGCTTTGTCTGGCGAGGTTTCCACGAGGTTGGATACTCCGGCGAGGCCGAACCCGATACCGGCGAGCGCCGGCCCGATGCCGTCGTGCAGTTCGCGACGGATGACGCGGCGCTCCTCCTGGCGAACGGCGAGTACGTCGTCTCTGGCCCGTTCGAGCTCTTCATTGGCGCGTGCAAGTTGCACCGCGGCGGCCACCACCCCGGACAGCTCTTCCAGCGCCCGCACAACTCGACCGCTCACGCGGTCCCCGCGGCGGGGTGTCACGTCTATCCAGCCGAGGTGCGACGAGCCTGCACGGAGCTCGATCTGCGTGACCGTGCCGACGGGGCGTCCCACCACGGTGAGCGCCTCGTCCTCACCGACACTTCGGATGCTCACGGAGCCGAGCCGGTAGGCGTTGCGGAGGGCGTCGGCGAGTTCACGGAGTCCTTCGCTGCCCGATTCGAGGTCCCCAACCCTCTCGCCGAGGGTGCGGATGAGTTCCGTCGGTCCCGCCCCGCTGCTGTACACGAGGCGATCCACACGAACTTGCAGCCATGACCTGAGCGGTTGGATGCCGAGCGCCACGATGAGCGCTGCCGCAATTCCGACGGCGTACGGTTCCCCGTCGAGGATGCTGTTCAGCACCGAGACGAGCACGAGGTAGCCAGAGACGGCGATCACAACGAGGATCGCCCACAGCAGCACACGGTTCACCGCAACGTCGATCCCTCGAACGCGGGAACCGAGCACAATGACGAGGATGGCCGCCGGGTAGAACACTTGGCCGACGACGGGGGCGATCATCCCGAAGTCCCACACCCACCCGGGTACACCGTCGAGGTCGGGGAGGATGAGCGCCCCGTAGGAGAGCGTGAGGAAGATGTGCCCGGTCACGAGCCAGCCGAGGCCGCGTCGTTGCTCACGCCCGAGGGAGAGCCAGCGCCGGAGGATGATGACGGCGGTCACGGTGGACACGCTCACGGCGATGACCACCACGATGCCGTAGATACCGGGGAGTTGCTCCTGGTACGCGGCATCCGGGATCGCAAACGGGTTGAGCGGCCCGCCCACGGACTGCTGTGTGAATGCCGCGACGAAGCCGACGGTGGCGCACGCGACGGCGATCGCAATGAGCGCACGGTAAAGGGGCGTGATCGCGCCGATGAGGAGGAGCGGGATGATCGTCGTCATGATCGTTCCCGGGATGTAACCCCACCCCGCCGCGTGGGCCAGGAAGCCCCACAGCGGCAGGCCGGGGACCGCGAAACCGAGTAGTCCCCACTGCACCCCCAGGGCCGCGATTCCGGAGCCGATCGAATGTACGGCGAGAATGCCGGCAACGGGGTGCGGGCGGCGGGCGATGAGCAGAGCGCTCAGCGGACCGTAGATGAGGGCGACGACAACGCCGATGTCATCGAATCGGGACTGCACGATCGCGGGAGATGCCGAAAGGAAGACCCCTTCGACGGGCAGGTCTCGCAGTTCGAAGGCCCACGCGATGAGCACCGACGCGATGGCCGGCGCCCAGGATGCCACGAGCACAACGAGCGCGAGTGTCCTGCGCACGGTGGCCCGGCGCATCATGCCGGAACCTCCACGATGAGCAGCAGCCCATCCGAATCGCGCTGCGCGCGCACAACCCCGCCGAGGTCCTCGGCCCGACCGGCGATCGAGGCGACAACAACGTCCGTGTCAGAGCCGCGGGCATCGCCATCGTGGGTGAGGGTCACCACGGCGTCGCGTTGAGTGACCTCGACGTCGATCCCGATACGGGACACGCGGGGCGTGCGCCGCGCCAGGAGCACCGCCTCGGCCGCGACGTGGTACACCGCCGCCTGACGCGTGGAGTCGAGATCACACGTCTCGTTGGCGTGCACGTCGACTCGGATATCGGCCGAGCTGAAGCGCTCCCCCAACTCCGTGAGCGCCGCCTCGAGGTCACCGGCGTCGAGGGAGCCGGGGAGGAGGGTGCGAGCGAGGTCGCGAACGTCGTTGGTGCGGGCGGCGATGGAGAGCCGCACCGCGTCGATAGCAGCGCGCGCGGTGCTCGGTTCGTCCAGCGTGGAGGGAATCGCGTCGAGGTCGTCGACGGTGGCCTCGAGGGCGGGAGCCAATCCGTCGTGCAGTTCGCGGCGCACCATCCGTCGCTCCTCATCGCGGACGTCGACGATGCGGTCGCGAGCCTGTCGCGCCTCCTCGTTCACGTCGGCGAGTTGGAGGGCAACCGAGAGCACACCGGCGATGTCTTCGAGCACACGGATGGTGCGGCGGTCGACACGTTGACGCCCCCGCGCGGTCGCCGACACGACCCCGATCGTGTCGTGGGCGTTGCGCAATTGGAGTTCGGTCGCAGCACCCGGGCCCGGGATGCCCGACTCTGCCGCAACCCCGCCCACTCGCGTCGACCGTACCGAGAGGTGACCGAGTCGCAGGGTGACGAGCAGGGCGTCCACGAGTCGCTGCAGCTCGGCTCCGCTCGAGCCTTCCCCGAGCCGATCGCCGAGCGCCCGCATGAGTTGTGCCGGTTCGGCCGCTTCGCCGTACACGAGTGAGTCGACCCGTCGTTGGATCCAGCGGCGGATGGGTTCGACGGCGAGCGCGAACGCGGCAACACCCACCACGCCGGCGATCGTCGGGGCGACCGGAAGCACCGCGTTGGCGAAGAGCGCGACGGAGATGTAGGCGAGCATGAGTGCCGCGACGAGCAGGGTCCACACAATCGCCCGATTGATCGCGGCATCCAGCCCCCACAATCGCTGACCGAGGGCCAGCACGAGGATCGCAGCCGGCATGAAGAGTTGCGCGAACGGCAGGGAGAGGGGCGCGTAGTCCGAGAGGAAAAACGCGATATCGGGAAACCAGGCAAGGAGGATGGGGCTGAAAAAGGCGATGAGCATCCACTGCCCGAGAATGAGCCACCCGAGACCGCGGCGCTCCGCTGCATCCCACGTCAACCACCGGTAGAGGAGGATGACGCCCGTGACGATCGCCACCGCAACGGCCGTTCCCAAGCTCGAGTAGAACAGCACAACGATCGTGTCCTGAGCGCCGGGGGCCGTGATCGCCCACGGGTTCGGCTCGGCGTCCGGTCGCTGGCGCACGAGAGCCAGAACAACGGGGAGCACGCTGGCGACCGACCCAACGATAGCGAGCACGATCGTGCTGCGGGTTGCACGCCGACTCGTCAGCAGGAGTGGAAGAAAACTGAAGGCCGCGAGTGTTCCCGGCAACCATGCCCTGTCGAGCACATGCTGCGCGAACCACAGCCCCGGCAGTCCGGGGTAGTCGGCCGCGAGGAACGCGTACTCGTTGCCGACCGCCGCAATCGCGGCACCGACCGCGAGAACCGAGAGCACAACGGCAACCACCCCGACCTGGCGCCAGACGAGGAGAGCCGCGATAGGTGCGTAGACGATCGCGCTCAGCAGATGACTGACGACAAAGAGGTTTTCACCCACCAACGGAAGGCCGAAGCCGAGGCTGAGAGCCAAGGCGACCACACACGCGGACCAACTGAAAGCGAGCACCGCGATCGCCGCGACCCTCCGCGCCTTCGGTGCGGTGAAGTCCGGCGACGCCGCGACGCCGACCGCGTCGATCACCGTCGCCATCGTTCCTCCTCGTCGCTCCAGCATGGCGTGGGACATGTCCCGAACTCCAGAGGCGGTTGTCCTAAGACGCGAGGTACCGGGACCGGAGATTCAGTCGAGGAGCGCCCTCACCAGGTCGGGCTGATCGGCGAACACACCGTCGAGACCCGTCGCGAGCACGAGTCCGAACTCCGACTGCCAATCCCCGAACTGGGCGGGGTCTCCCGTTCGCCAGGCTGGTGCGAGGAAGCGGTTCTCGGCGCGCAGCGTCCACGTGTAGACCTCGAGACCCGCAGCGTGTGCCCGGGCCACAAGATCGGTCGCACCCGTGCCGCGCCTGTCGAGGAGCATCCTCTTGTCTACGCTGATGCCGTCGACGCGGGACGCGAGCGAGCGCAAACCCTCATCGGTGAGGTAGTCGCTGTAGGGGGCCGCGCGACGCCCGAGAAGGGCAACCTGGTCGGCCGGAGCACCCGACGATTCGAGCAGGAATACGACACGACCCGGCACCCCGCGGGCGCGAACCTTCTCCAGAACGGTGAGCTCGAAACACTCGACGATGAGGTTCTCCGGTTTCGCCCAGTCCGCGATCTCCTCGGCGAAGAGTGCATCCAGCGGCAGCCCGATCGACTCGAAGTAGGCCGCGTGTTTGAGTTCGGCGACCATAATCGCCCCGTCCGGCATGAGCGGAATCAGGTCGCGAAGTCGCAGGATGCCCCCGCCGTACGCCGCGGAATCCTCCCGCGTTTCGGGGATCCGCTCACGAGCCTCCAGCGTTGCGAGCTCCGCCCACGTGAAGTCCTCCGTGAACCACCCGGTGTGTTTGACGCCGTCGACAGTTTTGGTGGTGCGTCTGGAGGCGAACTCGCGTCGCGAGGCGACATCCGTTGTGCCGGAGATCTCGTTCTCGTGTCGCAGCACGAGGACCCCGTCGCGGGTCGCCACGATGTCGGGTTCGACGGCATCCGCCCCCAACTCGAAGGCGAGCTCATAGGCTGCTGCAGTGTGCTCGGGTCGATACCCGCTCGCGCCCCGGTGACCGATCACGAGGGGCCGTCCTCGCCGCTTCACCCCACTAGCATTCCACTATGTCGACGTGCCCCGCGTGCAGTGCCCCGCTCCAGGGGGACTGGAAGTTCTGCCTGTCCTGCGGCGCCCCGCTCCCCCAGGCCGCGCCCGCGGCGATCCGTCCCGACACAGCGGATGCCGGTCGAACGATCAACCTTCTCGCGGTCATCGCATTCGCACTCGGTGTCATCGGTGGTCCCATCGCGGCTATCTTCGGCCACATCGCAGTACGCCAGATTCGAACCTCCGGCGAGCGCGGGTTGGTACTCGCCAGGGTCGCGATCGTGCTCGGCTACGTGTGGCTCGTCGTCTGGATCGCCGCCATCGCGTGGATCATCTCGTTCAGTGTCCGCTGACCGGGTGCGCGCGTGGGTTGAACCCACCAGAAGCCTCCCGCTCCACTGGGGGCGGTACACCGATCGCTACCTGATGGGCCTCGTGCTCATCATCGCCGGCGGCATCGGTCTCCAGGCATCGAACACCTGGGCCAACTATTTCCTACTGCAGGGCGCACTCGTCTACGCCATCGGATGGTCGATCCTCCCCTCCCGGGGATGGCGGCGGGCGGTCATCGTCGCGCCAGCAACCGGCCAGCTCTGGTTGTTGCTCACCGGTCCCTACTCGGTCATGACTCTCGTTGTGCCCTATCTTGCGTGGTTGCTCGTCCGCCATCGCCCCCTGCGCAGTTACGTCACGGTCATATTGCCGATCGCGAACGGCTTCATCGTGCCCATGCTCTTTGTTGGATACGGCGGGATGCTCGGGGCGCTCGGCGTCTCCCTTGCCGTTCTCGCCATCTCCGCCTGGCTCGCGCGCCTCCTCGCGTCAACCAAGCGACCGGCACCCCCTGCTATTCCCCAGGCAAACCCGGTACCTTAGAAACACTCACCAGCCAGTCCGAAAGAGGAGAAATGGCATTCAACAACCCCGCTTTCCGCAACGAGGCGTTCACATCGCAGGGCGCCGTCGCCGCCGCGCAGGACATCTCGGCGCAGCAGCTCGACGAGATCTACAACCGTCCCTCTGCTGAGCCTCAGGGCGAGGTCATGACGGTCGAGAACACAATCCAGAAGACCGTCTTCAGCTTCGCGGTGCTGCTTGTTGGCGCCGTCGTCGGATGGTTCACCGCCGAGGCAGTGCCGTTCCTGTGGATCGGTGCCGGCCTTGTCGGCTTTGTGCTCGCCCTCGTCAACATTTTCAAGAAGGAGCCGTCGCCGGCCCTCATCCTCGCGTACTCCGCGGTTCAGGGTGTTTTTGTCGGTGGCATCTCCGCCTTCTACAACGCGGCATTCGACGGTGTGGTGCTCCAGGCCGTCATCGCCACGTTCGTTGTGGTCGGTGTGACCTTGGCCCTCTTCGCGAGTGGCAAGATCCGGGCATCCAAGCGCGCCACCAAGATCTTCCTCATCGCGATGATCGGTTACGCACTGTTCTCGGTCGTCAACCTGTTCATCATGCTCTTCGGCGGAGCTGGCGGTAACCCGTGGGGGCTGCGCGGTGACTTCACGATCGCGGGCATCCCGCTCGGGCTGATCCTGGGTGTGCTCGTGGTGATCCTCGCCGCGTACTCGCTCGTGCTCGACTTCGACTTCATCCAGAAGGGTGCACGCAACAAGGCTCCGGCCAAGTACGGCTGGACCGGTGCGTTCGGCATCATGGTCACCGTCATCTGGCTGTACCTCGAGCTGCTGCGCATGTTCGCCATCGCGCGCAACTAGCCACCACAACGACGAAGGGCCGCCCCCCTGGGGGCGGCCCTTCGTCGTTGCACCGCCGAGCGCTAGCGGTTTTCAGCCCCAGTACTGAGCGCTTGCGGACTGGGCCTTTTCGGTGAGGCTCGGGTGTGGCGGGCGTCTACGGGCGGAGCCTCACCGAAAAGGCCCGGTCCGCAAACGCGGACCTCACTCCCATTCGATGGTCCCCGGGGGCTTCGACGTGACGTCGAGCACGACCCGGTTGACGCCGGGCACCTCATTGGTGATGCGGTTGGAGATGCGGGCGAGCACGTCGTACGGCAGGCGTGTCCAGTCGGCGGTCATCGCATCCTCGGATGACACGGGCCGAAGCACGATCGGGTGACCGTAGGTCCGCCCGTCCCCCTGCACTCCCACCGATCGCACGTCGGCGAGCAGCACGACGGGGCACTGCCAGATCTCCCCGTCGAGGCCCGCGGCGGTCAGCTCGGCGCGCGCGATGGCGTCGGCCGAGCGGAGCAGATCGAGACGATCACGGGTGACCTCGCCCACGATGCGGATGCCGAGGCCTGGCCCCGGAAAGGGCTGCCGCGACACGATCATCTCGGGAAGTCCGAGTTCACGGCCGATGGCACGGACCTCGTCTTTGAAGAGGGTGCGCAGCGGCTCGACGAGTTCGAACTGAAGGTCTTCGGGCAGGCCTCCCACATTGTGGTGGCTCTTGATGTTGGCCGTGCCCGTGCCGCCACCGGATTCGACGACGTCCGGGTAGAGGGTGCCTTGTACGAGGAACTTGATCTGCTCCCCTTCGCCCTGCGCCTCGAGGACGAGTGCTTCTGCGGCGTTCTCGAAACTGCGGATGAATTCGCGGCCAATGATCTTGCGCTTCTGCTCCGGGTCGGTCACGCCGGCGAGCGCGTCAAGGAACTGGTCCCGGGCATCCACGGTGACGAGGCGAACACCCGTGGAGGCGACGTAGTCCTCCTCGACCTGGCGCCGCTCGTCCTGACGGAGCAGTCCGTGGTCGACGAAGATGCAGACGAGCTGGTCGCCCACCGCCTTGTGCACGATCGCCGCTGCCACGGCGGAGTCGACTCCACCGGACAGCCCGCAGATCACGCGCCCCGTGCCGACCTGCTCGCGAATGCGGGCGACCTGCTCTTCGATGACGTTCGCACTGTTCCAGTCGGCCGGGATGCCCGCCGCCGTGTGGAGGAAGTTCTCGATGACGCGCTGGCCGTACTCCGAGTGCTTCACTTCGGGGTGCCACTGAACGCCATACATCCGTCGCTCGTCGGAGGCGAACGCCGCTACCGGGGTGGAATCCGACGACGCGAGGACCTCGAAGCCTTCCGGTGCTTTGGACACCGAATCGCCGTGGCTCATCCACGCGGTCTGCTGCCCGGGCTGGCCGCCGAGCAGGCTGCTGTCGCCGGGCGCGAGGGTCACCTCGGTCGCGCCGTATTCGCGAAGACCGGTGTTGGCGACTTCCCCGCCGAGCTGCTGCGCCATGACCTGGAATCCGTAGCAGATGCCGAGCACGGGCACACCGAGTTCGAGGATCCCCGGGTCGAGAGTCGGCGAGCCCGGCTCGTACACACTCGATGGTCCGCCGCTGAGCACAATGCCGGCCGGCTTCTTCTCGGCGACCTCTGCCGCGGTGATCGTGTGCGGCACGATCTCGCTGTAGACGCTCGCCTCGCGCACGCGGCGCGCGATCAGTTGCGCGTACTGCGCGCCGAAGTCGACGACGAGAACGGGCCGTGCATCGGTGTCGGTCATGCTGGCACTCCTGCCGGTTGGATGCGGGCGATGGCGGCCTCGACGTCGCGGGGCACGCGACGCTCGAGGAAGAACGAGAGCAGCGGGATGATTCCGCCGAGGGCGATGAAGAGGAAACGCCCGAACGAGAAGCGGATGTAGCGCCAGAGCAGGAAGTCGCACGCGAGGTAGAGCACGTAGAGCCAGCCGTGGACGATGAGGATGAACGTCGACAGGTTGATGGCGGTGATCTGTTCCTTCGGCGTGAGCGTGAGGAAGCCGTAGGGTCCACCCAGTTCGATGTCGACCCCGAACCCGTAGCGCAGCACCATCATGAGGCACAGCAGGAGCAGGAAGGTGCCGGTGATCACCGACGAGACCTTGTACACGGAGACCGTGCGTCGGATTCGGGGGACGTCGGCAGGCCGTGGACCTTGGGGCATATGCCTATTCTACGGGCGCGTCAGCGGCGGTCTCTTCGGCTATCTCATCCTCCACCGCGTCGCGTACGAGCCGGTACCAGAGGAAGACGGCGAAGCCAGCGAAGATCACCCACTCGACGGCGTAGAACACGTTGAGGAGGTTGAGCGAGACCTCGGTGTTGGGCGGCGGTGCGTCGATCACCTCGAGCCCAGCGGGTGCGTCCTCGAGGGCGAGGTAGCCCGCGTAGACGCCGTCGGGCTCCGTCGTCCACAGGTTGATCAGTTCGGAGACGGCGAGCGCGCTGCGTACTCCGGCCTCGAAGTCCGACTGCTGGGGCGATTCGCTCGGCAGGTACCTTCCGGGGAGGGTGCCCTCCGGTGCGCTTTCGCGCAGGAGGTCGATGGCGGATGCCGCGGCATCCGCGCTCTCGGTCCACCCGAGTGCGACGGTGAGGCTCGCGCCGTCCTCCGTGACCGCGTGACCGACCACCCAGTACCCGGCGTCGCTGTGATTGGTGCGCCCCGAGAGCACGACGTAGTCGTCCGGGAGGAGAGCGGCGTTGACGGTGACCCGTTGCCCGATCGCCGTTGAGGTCATGGGCTGCTGCGGCTCGGCAATGGTGGTGAGGGGCACCACCGTCTCGGTCTGCTCCTCGGTGACCTCACCGCCCTCAAAGCTGCGCTCGAGCTGCCACTGACCCAGGGCTGCGAACGACGCGGCGATGCCGAGGGCGAGCGCGAGGGCCGCGAGCCATTTTGGCCTGCGCGCGGTGCGCCAAAAACGTGCGGAGATGCTCAATACTCTGGGTCCCTCTTGCGTTCGACGACAACGTCGGACTGCTCGGCAGCCTGCGTCGCGATGGATTCGGTGACGGGGCCGGGTCGCTCTGGCGGGTCCTCGGCGATGATGTCGAGGGTGTCCGGGGCGAGGGCGTCACCGGAGGTTTCGTTGTCGTCGGCGGTGACGGCCTCGACGAGCGCGATCGTTTCGTCGCGCATCCGGTCCCGTCCGTCCACGGCCGCCACTTTGGTGCGGGTCGGGCGAAGGATGAGCGCACCGATGCGCTCCGAGTTCACGGCAAGCACGGGCCCGATGATGGACATCGATAGAACGTACAAACCGGCGAACGGCACGAGGCGCGGATCGAGCCCCGCCGAGAGGGACAGCGTCGCGAGGATGAGCGCGAACTCCCCACGGTTCTGCAAAATCACGGTCGTGTTGATGCCGGCTTGCGGTCCCAGTCCGTTGAGCCAGGCGACAAATTGTCCAGCGAGCACGTTGAGCACGATCGTCATGGCGACCGCCGCGGCCACCGGTACGAGCACCTGACCGAATTCGGCGACGTTGAGTGCCAGCCCGAAGTTGAGGAAAAAGAAGGCGCCGAACACGTCGCGCAGCGGAAGGGCGATCTGCTCGATGCGTGCGCGGTAGCGTGTCGCCCCCAGCACGAGGCCGATGAGGAAGGCACCAATCGCGTCGGTTACTCCGAGCAGTTCCCCGATGCCGCCGAAGGCGACGGCGAGTCCGAAGAACAGGATGGTGAAGAGTTCGTCGTCTTTCGTCTTGAACAGCTTCGAGACGAATCGGCCACCCCAGCGCGCGATGCTGAACATCACCACGAGGAAGAGGAAGGCAACGCCCAGTTGCAGCACGACCGGCCACACCTCGGTTTGGCCGCTCAGCACGACACCCACGATGGCGAGGTAGATGGCGATGAAGATGTCCTCGACGACGGTCACCCCGAGGATCGTGGGGGTCTCCTTGTTCGGTAGTCGCCCGAGTTCGATGAGCAGTTTCGTCACGATCGCGCTCGACGAGGTCGCCGTCATCCCGGCGATGATGAGGGCTTCGCGTGTGCCCCACCCCACCATGAAGCCGAAGACGAAGCCGACACCGATGTTGACGAGGATGTAGGAGCCTCCGGAGATCAGCAGCTTTCCGGCGTTGCCGAAGAACTCCTCCTGGTCGAACTCGAGACCGAGGTTGAACAGGAGCAGGATGAGGCCAAACACCGCGATGAGTTCGACGTTGTGTGCGTCGAAGCTCAGCGGGAACCAGCCGGTGTACGGACTCGCCAGGAGCCCAACGACCATGTAAACCGGGATAGCCGGTAGCCCGACCAGTTTGCCCAGGCGACCGAGTACGTAGGCGATGAGGAACAGGATGCCGAGAACAAGAAGCTCTTCGCCGAGGTGCACTCCTACCCTCCCGGCGGCGCTTCTGCCGCTGCCCGCGGGGCGAGCTCACCCGAACGGTAGAACGCGAACGCTTTCGCCACCTTCTCTGGGCTGCCTGCGACAACGAGGGTGTCTCCGGGGAAGACCGTGAAGTCGTCGGACGGCGCAGGGTTTGCCGAGTCACCGCGCACGACGGCGACAACCGTGAGTCCGATCACGCCGCGGCCGGCGAGTGAGCCGAGCTTCTGACCCGCTATGTGGTCGTCGTAGTCGACGGGGAACCAGTCGATGGAGAGCCCAGGAATGGACTCGAGGCTCGAGAGCGATTCGGTGATCCGTGTGCCGCCGAGGAGTTCGGCGAGTGTGTGTGCCTCATCCTCGTCGAGGCGCAGCGACACCTTTTTGACGTCGGCGCCGTCCTCGTCGTCGGAGAAGGTGATGAGATCACTCGGGCCGGAGCGGTGGGTGATGACGCCAACCTTGCCGCCGTCATCGGTGACGAAGGTGTGCAGCACACCGACGCCGGGAAGTTTGACCCGTCGAACGTCAACCATGGATGCCCTCCCTGTCGTTCGCAGGACATCAAGTCTAAGCCGAGCTGCCCGCTAGACCTCCGGCGCCTCGAGGCGAACGCGGTCCGCCGATGCGTCGTCGGGCTGCAACTGGCTCGCGCGCTCGGCATCGACGCGGCGAAGGTAGTGCTCAACTTCGCTGTCGATTCGATCCTGATCCCAGCCGAGCGTCTCGCCCATGAGTGCAGCGGCAACGGGCGCGGCAGAGACGCCACGATCCCACGCCTCGATCGAGATCCGCGTGCGCCGCGCGAGCACGTCGTCGAGGTGCAGCGCGCCCTCGTGACTTGCGGCGTAGACGACTTCGGCGGCGAGGTAGTCGTCGGCTCCGGGCAGAGGCTCCTGCAGCTCGGGGCGCTCCCGAATGAGGTCGAGGAGTTCATCCGTCATCACGCCGTACCGGTTGAGGAGGTGCTCGATGCGCACGCGGTGCACGCCGAATGCCCTCGCGAGTTTGCTGCGCTTGTTCCACGCGGCGCGATAGCCCTCGGCACCGAGGAGTGCGACGTCTTCGGTAATGCTCTCCGAGTATTTGCCGTCGAGAGCGGCGACCGCCTCGTCGATGGCGTCCTTGGCCATGATCCGGTACGTCGTCCATTTGCCGCCGGCGACCACCACGAGCCCCGGAACGCTGTGCGCCACGATGTGCTCGCGACTGAGTTTCGAGGTCTCCTCCGACTCGCCCGCGAGAAGTGGGCGGAGTCCCGCGAAAACACCCTCGACGTCGTCACGCGTCAGCGGAACGGTGAGGATGCGATTCACGTGCTCGAGAAGGTAATCGATGTCGGCGGCCGTCGCCGCGGGGTGGGCCTTGTCGAGGTTCCAGTCGGTGTCCGTTGTGCCGATCAGCCAGTGACGGCCCCACGGGATAACGAAGAGCACACTCTTCTCCGTGCGCAGCAGCACACCGAGCTTGGATTGGAAGCGGTCCCGCGGCACGACAAGGTGGACGCCCTTCGATGCGCGCACCTTGAACTGTCCGCGTTCGCCGACCATCGCCTGCGTGTCATCTGTCCACACACCCGTCGCGTTGACAACCTGGCGCGCGCGAATCTCGAACGTCTCGCCCGTCTCACGGTCTTTCGCGGTGACCCCGACAACCCGCTCCCCCACCTTGAGGAACCCCTCGACGCGCACGCGACTTGCCACGTGCGCTCCGTAGAAACTCGCCGTGCGAGCGAGATTGGCGACGTACCGCGCGTCGTCGACCTGGGCGTCGTAGTACGCGAGCCCGCCCCGGAAGGCGTCGTGGCGCAGGCTCGGAATCGCACGCTGCAGCTGACGCTTGGTGAGGTGACGATGGTGCGGCACGCCCGGCGGGCGACCGCCCGTATAGCTGAACAGGTCGTAGAGCAGCATCCCGGCACCGACGTAGAGCCGCTCGAAGACGGGTTTCGTGAGCGGGTACAGGAACCGCACGGGCTTCACGAGGTGCGGGGCGATTCGCTGCAACAGGAGACCGCGCTCGATGAGCGCTTCGCGCACGAGTCGGAAGTCGAGCTGCTCCAGATACCGGATGCCACCGTGCACAAGCTTCGACGAGCGACTGCTGGTTCCGCTCGCCCAGTCTCTGGCCTCCACCATTCCGACACGCAGACCCCGTGTGGCGGCATCGAGGGCAGCACCGGCACCGACGATTCCGCCGCCGATCACGAGCACGTCGAGTTCTTTGCTCGAGAGTACGTCGAGCGCGGCGGCGCGCTCCTCCGGGCCCAGCTTGGTCGAACGGGTCACCGTGGTGCGCGACATAGTTACCTCGAGCTGTAGGGCGCGACGACAACCTCGACGCGCTGGAATTCCTTGAGGTCCGAGTAGCCGGTTGTTGCCATCGAACGACGCAGGGCGCCGATGAGGTTCACCTGACCGTCGGCGACGGACGACGGTCCGAACAGGATCTCGTCGAGCGGCGCGAGACTGCCGACCTGCACACGGTTGCCCCTCGGAAGCTCGGAGTGATGTGCTTCAGCACCCCAGTGCCAACCCCGGCCGGGAGCATCCGTCGCCCGCGCGAGCGTGCTACCGAGCATGACGGCATCCGCGCCTACGGCGATCGCCTTCACGATGTCGCCGCTCGTTCCCAGACCGCCGTCCGCGATGACGTGCACGTACCGGCCGCCTGATTCGTCCATGTAGTCGCGGCGAGCGCCAGCGACGTCGGCGACCGCGGTCGCCATGGGCGCGTGGATGCCGAGGCTCGCGCGCGTCGTCGATGCGGCGCCGCCCCCGAACCCGACGAGCACACCGGCAGCACCCGTGCGCATGAGGTGGAGCGCCGCCGTATAGGTTGCGGCACCGCCGACGACGACGGGTACGTCGAGTTCGTAGATGAACTTCTTGAGGTTGAGGGGTTCGACGGTTTTGGAGACGTGCTCGGCGCTCACCGTCGTACCGCGAATGACGAAGAGGTCGACGCCCGCGTCGACGACGGTCTTGTAGTGCTCCTGGGTGCGCTGCGGGCTGAGGGCTCCCGCCACCGGCACTCCGGATGCCCGGATCTCCGCGATTCGGGCCTTGATGAGCTCGGGCTTGATCGGTTCCGCGTAGATGGCCTGCATCCGCGCGGTCGCCGCGGAGGCGTCGAGACCACTGATCTCCTCGAGGAGCGGCTCGGGGTTCTCGTAGCGGGTCCAGAGTCCTTCGAGGTCGAGCACACCGAGTCCACCGAGCTGACCCATACGAATGGCGGTCGCGGGGCTTACCACGGAGTCCATCGGTGCGGCGAGTACAGGGATGTCGAAGGTGTAGGCATCGATGGTCCAGCTGACCGAGACATCCTGCGGGTCGCGCGTGCGCCGGGAGGGCACCACGGCGATGTCGTCGAAGGCGTACACGCGGCGTGCGCGCTTGGCGCGCCCGATCTCGATGTCACTCACCCGACAAGCCTACCGGCGTCCCGTCCACAGGCCCTGCGAGCGCTTTTGAATGCACCTCAGAAGCGGCTTATGATGAGCGGGCATCAATACGAGAAGAAGTCGACATTAGGCGCGCCGGAAAGGACCAACGAGCCAGTGATACTGAGCGGAACGCCGAAGCGCCTCGGCATCTACTTCTTCTACGATCCGCACGGTGTGGTCGACGACTACGTCATCACGTTCCTTGAGGGCATGATGCCCTCGCTGACCCGACTCGTGGTTGTCGTCAACGGCAAGCTCACACGCGAGGGACGCGAACGATTCGAAAAGGTCGGCGCAGACCCCGTCGTCGTTCGGCCCAACGAGGGTTTCGATGTGTGGGCCTACAAGGCGGGTATCGATCTCGTGGGGTGGGACGCCCTCGCGGAATACGACGAACTCATCATGGTCAACTTCACGATCATGGGCCCGGTCGGATCCTTCGAGCCGATGTTCACCGAGATGGACTCGCGCGACGTCGACTTCTGGGGCATCACCATCCACAACGGCGCCGAGTTCGACCCGTGGGACAAGATGCCCGACGGGTCGGTCGACGTGCACCTGCAGTCCCACTTCATCGCGGTGCGTCGACGGATGCTCGCGAGTCCCGAATTCCGGCGGTACTGGGACACCATGGTGCCCATCGAAACCTACGAGGACTCGATCGCGCGCCACGAGGCCCTCTTCACCCCTCGCTTCGCCGACATGGGTTTCACCTGGGACTACTACGTGGACACCTCGGATCTCATCGGCGAGATGTACTACCCGCTCTTCAACACTCCCGTCGACCTCATCGTCAATCGACGCAGTCCGATCTTCAAACGCAAGACCTTCATCGCCGCGCCGGAGTTGTACCTCGACGAAAATTCGAACCGACCAGCGCGCGACCTCCTCGACTACCTCGCCGAATCTGGCGACTACGACGTCGACCTGATCTGGCGACACGTCATCCGCAGCGGTAACCACTTCGACGTGGCCACCGCGCTCAATCTGTTTACGGTCATCAACTCTCACGGCCCCGCCGAAACCGCGAGCACGACCACCGTCGGAGCAATCGTCGGCGTGGAATCCGCGGCCGACCTCGAGCGACGACTGCGGGACCTCGAGGCGCTGCCCGCGTCCGCGAAGCTCCTTCTCGTGCATCCGATCGACGCTCCGGGACTCGAGGATGCCGAGGCGCTGCTGTCGACGGGCCGCTGGGCCGATGCCGTGGTGAAAACCATCCCAGTGCAGAGTGACCCGTGGTCGGTGCTAGAGCACTACGACGGCGAGCTGAAGGGCACCGACCTCATCTGCATCGTCGACCCGGCGGAGCGGGGCTCGTTCCCGTACAGCAACGGCACCGCCGCCGACCGCAACACAACCGAGGCCGTTCTCGCGAGCCCCGCCTACGTCTCTCGGGTCATCGAGCTGTTTGATCGCAACCCGCTGCTGGGCCTCGCGGTGCCTCCGCGTTCCCTTCACAGTGACTACTACGGCAACTACGGTCACGAGTGGGCGGACTCGTTCGCCGATGTCGCCGAGCTGCTGAGCGACCTCGAGGTCGAGACACCGATCGACAAGTGGAAGAGCCCGCTGTCCCCGGCCGAGGGCAAGGCGTGGGTGCGCGGATCGATTCTCGACAGCGACTTCTTCTCACGGGCCCGCGATAGCGCAGACTCCGCCGCCGTGCTCGAGAAGTCGACCCCCTTCATCGCACAGGCCCTGGGATTTTTCTCGAGTGTGATCATGCCCGACGGTGTCGCCTCGAATCTCATCACCAACGCGACCCACATGCTTCGCCGCAACAATCAGCGGTTCGGCATCGGCGTCGGCGACAGGTTCTCCGCCTTCGAATTCCGCCTGCAGGCCCGCCAGTTCGGCCCCAACACCGATTGGGCACTCGCACCGACAAAGGCGTACCTCTACATCGACACGGGGGACGGTTTCTCGCAGCGGAGCGCGGTGTCCGCCGAAGCACAACCGGTGCTGGGTTCCGCTGGGCTCGAGTTCCGCTTCGACGTGCCGCCCGGAACCAAGGCCGTGCGCTTCGACCCGACCGAAGGACTCGGGTGTATCTGCATCGGAACCAGGGCGACAACGGAGTCCGGCCAGACCGTGGCGCTTCGCCCGGTGAACGGCACCCGGCGCGGTCGCTTCGACGTTTTCGAGACGGCGGACCCCTCCTACGTCGGCTACTCCTGGCCCCGACGGGAACGTCAGCTCATCGTCACTATGGAGAGCATGACGGTGCTCCGTCCGCCTTTTGCCGGGGAGTTCCGCCGGGGCTTCTGGGGTGCTGCCTGGTACAAACTCCGGCGGGCGCTCGGCCGTATCGGTTGAGCGCGGATGCCGCGAGCTACGTCTCGCGAGCGTCCGAGGTCAACTCCGCGATATCCCCCTGGAGCTTCAGCACCAGGCGGTAGAGGTCGCGGTGGAGCGCGATGAGTGACGACAGCTGCCGGGCATCCTCGGGGCTCAGCGATGCCACGCCCGCGCGCACCACGCGCTCGTCGTTCAGGAGCGCGTCGAGGCGCGTCGACAGACGCCAGCGCTCGGCGTGCTCGGGGCGACGGTCGGTGGCGAAGTCGCGGGCCGTGTCGAATCCGCCCGTGATCTCGGCTACGAGCTGCTGAGCCGCGAGCTGCCGTCCCTCTTTGCGGCCGCTGAAGCTGTCGTGTGCTGCTGCGGCGATTGTCTCGTCTGTGAGCCACCCCGGTCCCCCGAAGTGGTCGTAGAGGTAGACGGGGATTCCCATCGACAACGCGTACTGCACGGTTTTTCCGATCGTGAGCACGGCGTCGACATCGCTCAAGGTCTCCGGGGTCACGCGCACGGGCCCGTCGTCTGCTCCGAGGAAGACCACCTCGATGCCGAGCTCCGCGAGCGCATCGGCGGCCTCTCGCACCTCGGCCGGTGCGTGATTGGAGACCACGAGAATACGCCGCAGGGCGGAAACCGGATCCCGCACCGCATCAGCAAAGGCGTCCGGCGCCGGATTGTCGAAGACCTCGAGGTTTTCGGCGGTGAGGCCGAACTCCTTCAGTCGCTCTACCGTTGTCGACGACATCCCCATGGAGAGCGCCGCGAGCTGATTTTCGATGCCGGCGTGCCTCGGCAACTCGACGTCCATAAAACTCGAGAGGTGGTGCCAGATCATGGGCGCGTCCACGCCCCCGGCCTCGAGGCGACGCAGCAGACCGGGAGGAAGGATGCTGTGCTGCACCCAGATCAGGTCGTACGCTTCGCCGAACTCCGCGTCGAGGTCTGCAACATGGAGCGTGAGCCGACCCCACGACGGAAGCTTCTGAATCTCACCCAACATGGGCTCGCCGAGATCGTGTGTGTACACGTCGACGTACCAGTCACGCGCGAGGAAGTGTTCGATGAGTTCGAGCGTCACGACTTCCGACCCAGCGAGATTCCGCAGGTGGTTCGTGGTGATCAATACTCGCATCGCCACCAGCCTAGGGCGCGGACTCGCTAGCGGCGGTAGTTGGGTGCCTCGACGACCATCTGAATGTCGTGCGGGTGCGATTCTTTGAGTCCCGCCGCCGTGATGCGCACGAACTTGCCCTTCGTGCGCAGCTCATCGATCGTGCGCGCTCCCGTGTAGAACATCGACTGACGCAGTCCACCGAGGAGCTGGTACACAACTGAAGACACCGGACCGCGGTAGGGAACCTGGCCCTCGATGCCCTCGGCGATGAGCTGCTCGTCGGAGGGAACGTCTGCCTGGAAGTAGCGGTCGCGGGAGTAGGACGTCTTCTTGCCGCGAGTCTGGAGCGCCCCGAGTGAGCCCATTCCCCGGTAGCTCTTGAACTGCTTGCCGTTGACGAAGATGAGGTCACCGGGGCTCTCGTCGGTCCCTGCCAGCAGCGAGCCCAACATCACTGTCTCGGCGCCGGCGACGAGCGCTTTGGCGATGTCGCCGGAGTACTGCAAGCCCCCATCGGCGATAACCGGGATGCCTCGCTCACGAGCCGCGAGCGATGCCTCGTACACGGCCGTCACCTGGGGAACACCGACACCCGCCACAACACGCGTCGTGCAGATGGAGCCGGGGCCAACCCCGACCTTGACGGCGTCCGCGCCAGCGTCCACGAGCGCCTGGGCGCCAGAACGCGTGGCGACGTTACCGCCGATCACGTCAATGTCGGCGAATGCGCTGTCGGACTTGATCCGGCGGATGATGTCGAGCACACCCGCGGAGTCGCCGTTGGCGGTGTCGACGACGATGACGTCGACACCGGCGTCACGCAGGGCGCCGGCACGATCCCACGCGTCGCCGAAGAACCCGATCGCGGCGCCGACACGTAGACGACCCTCCGAGTCCTTCGTCGCGTTGGGGTACTTCTCCGACTTGTCGAAGTCCTTGACAGTAATAAGGCCCGTGAGGCGACCCGCCTCGTCGACGAGCGGAAGCTTCTCGATCTTGTGCTGGTGGAAGATGGCGATTGCCGAGTCCGGGTCGATGCCTTCGCGTGCGGTGATGAGGGGCATCCGCGTCATGACATCGCGAACGAGTGTCGTGTCGCGCTCGAACGGCGAGACGAACTTCATGTCGCGATTGGTGATGATGCCGACGAGGGTGCCGTCGCCCTCGACCACGGGAAGGCCCGAGACGCGGAACTGGCCACACAGGGCGTCCACCTCGGCGACCGTTGCGTCGGGAGTGGTCGTCACCGGGTTGGTGATCATGCCCGACTCGCTGCGCTTGACCTTGTCGACGTACGCCGCCTGGTCCTCGATGGAGAGGTTGCGATGCAGCACACCGAGTCCGCCATTGCGCGCCATCGCGATGGCCATACGGGACTCGGTGACCGTGTCCATCGCAGAAGAAATAAGAGGAGAGGCCACGCGGATGCGCCGCGTTAGACGCGAGCTAGTGTCCGCCTCGCTCGGAATGACGTCCGTGTGTCCCGGTAGGAGCATGACGTCGTCGTAGGTAAGTCCGATGAATCCGAACGGATCAGGCTGGTCCATGTACCCCTCGCGCGTGCGGTAGAAATTTGTCGGTTAATGCTAACGCCCTTGCCACGTGGCACATTCCCGTGCAAGATTCCCAGAACCATAGGTGCCTCCCACCCGAAACACGGGAGACATATATCGGAGCTAGTGTCGTTCGGGTTAACGTGCGACGCAGGTCCAAGCCGCGTCCAGCTGGAGGTTGTGTGAATACGGCAAATGCAGTCCGCGGGCGACGATCGGCGAAGGCCCTTCTCGTCGTCTTCATTGCGGCGCTCGGGGCGGCCCTGACCTTCGGCGCGGGCACAGCCAGCGCGGACGAAGTCGACCTCGACATCTACGACTACCGCATCAGCGGCAACGTGAAGCTCAACAGCGAGCCCCTCGAAGACGTTCGACTCACGATCGCCGGCAACGGCCATGAAGTCGAGGTCGAGACGGATGCCGACGGCCGTTGGTCGGTCGGTGTGCCGAGCAACGAGGGCCCCTACTCCGTCACCCTCGACGAGTCCACGCTGCCCGAGGGCATCGCGGTGGTCGACGAATCCGGCGAGGACCCCACCCCCAATGTGAGGGACGTGGAGATCGGCCCGAGTGGATCAACCGTCGCCAACTTCTTCATCGGCCGGGGTGAACGCAACACAACAACCTTCGCCGATCAGCTCATCGAACGCATCGTCAACGGCCTGAACTTCGGGCTGATGCTCGCGCTCGCCGCGATCGGTTTGTCGCTCGTGTTCGGAACGACGGGCCTGTCAAACTTCGCACACGGTGAGATGGTCACGTTCGGCGCACTCATGGCGCTTCTGTTCTCCACCGTCATCGACTTCCCCATATGGGTGGCTATACCCATAGCCGTCATACTGTCGGCGATCTTCGGGTACACGATGGACCTGGGACTGTGGCGTCCGTTGCGTAAACGCGGCCTCGGCATCGTCCAACTCATGATCGTGAGTATCGGCCTCTCCCTCGCGTTGCGCTACGTCTTCCAGCTCTTTGTCGGCGGTGGAACCGAACAACTCGAAGGATCAACCGCACCGGACATCGAGATCTGGGGTCCCATCAAGCTCAGCGTCATCGACATGGTGAGTATGGCGACGTCGATCATCGTCATCCTCGCCTTCGCGTGGTGGCTGCAGCGGACCCGCATCGGCAAGGCAACACGCGCCGTCTCGGACAACCCGTCCCTCGCGGCGGCGAGCGGCATCGATGTCGACTTCGTTGTACGCGTCGTGTGGATCGTCGCTGCGGCCCTCGCGGGCCTCGCCGGTGTGCTGTGGGCCTACTTCCGCCCGGGCATCAAGTGGGACATGGGAACGAGCATCCTGCTCCTCATCTTTGCCGCGGTCACCCTCGGAGGCCTCGGAACCGCGTTCGGCGCACTCATCGGTGCTCTCGTGGTCGGAATGCTCGTCGAGGTCTCGAGCCTCTGGATCCCGTCCGATCTCAAGTACGTCGGCGCCCTCGTGGTGCTCATCGTGATCCTTCTCTTCCGACCGCAGGGAATCCTCGGTCGACGAGAGCGGATCGGTTAGGAAGGCGACGACCATGAACTTTCTCCAGATCCTTTCGAACACCGCGGGCCAGATCTTCAGCCCGACGACGATCGGCTTCGCATTGGCGGCCCTCGGTCTCGCCGTCCACTTCGGCTTCACCGGACTCCTCAACATGGGTGTCGCCGGCTTTATGGCGGTCGGTGCCTACGGCTTCGCGATTTCGATCCTCACCTTCGGCATGCCGTGGTGGGTCGCGATCCTCATTGGACTCGGCGCGGCCGTGATCTTCGCGCTCATCCTCGGAATCCCGACGCTGCGACTGCGTGGTGACTACCTCGCCATCGTGACGATCGCGGCGGCCGAAGTTGTGCGACTGCTCTTCTTGACTACGGCGTTCACGCCCGTGACGGGTTCCGCAGACGGTCTCTCCGGCTTCCAGCGGGACTTCCGGGCGTCGAACCCGCTGCCCGAGGGCGGACCCTACGGTTTCGGCCCCTGGATGTACTCGCGCGACCAGTGGTGGGTCATCATCGTGGGCCTCATCGTGCTCGCCATTGCGATTCTCTTCGTGTGGTCGCTCATGCGTAGCCCGTGGGGTCGCGTGATCAAGGGCATCCGCGAGGACGAGGATGCCGTGCGTGCGCTCGGCAAAAACGTGTTCTCGTTCAAGATGCAGGCGCTCATCATCGGTGGTGTCATCACGGCGCTCGGTGGCATCGTCATCGCACTCGGCACAAACGTCAACCCGAACGTGTACGTCACCTCGCAGACGTTCTTCATCTACACCGCACTCCTCCTCGGTGGCGCGGCGACGATCTTCGGCCCGATCCTCGGCGCCGTTCTCTTCTGGGTCGTGAGGGCCTTCCTCTCGAACCTGCTTCCCGCGCTCGCGAGCGCCGGGGTGCTTCCGTTCCTCTCGGGCGAGCAGGCCCAGATGATGGTCTTCATCCTCATCGGTGTCGCGCTCATGCTCCTCGTGATCTTCCGACCGCAGGGCATCCTGGGCAACAAGAAGGAGCTGACCTTTGTCAAGTGAATCCGTTGCTCCCGTAAGCCGTCCGAAGACGACGGGCCTGCACAAGGGCGCGGTCCGGCCGGGCGTCGAGAAGGTCGATCCGATCATTGTCGCGGACGGCATCAAGCGTCAGTTCGGCGGCCTCACCGCAGTCGACGTCGAGCACCTGGAGATCCCGCGCGGAGCGATCACCGCTCTCATCGGACCGAACGGTGCCGGCAAGACCACGCTGTTCAACCTCCTCACGGGCTTCGATGAGCCGAACGAGGGCACATGGATGTTCGAGGGGAACTCCCTCGCACGTGTGCCCGCCTTCAAGGTTGCGCGCCGCGGACTCGTCCGCACGTTCCAGCTCACGAAGGCGCTCGGCCTGCTCACAGTGCTCGAGAACATGAAGCTCGGAGCCAGCGGTCAGCGCGGTGAGAACTTCTTCCGCTCGCTCTTCCCGGCGTTCTGGCGCAAGCAGGACGAGGAGATCGAGGAGAAGGCTCGCGTCATCCTGCAGAAGTTCAAGCTCGACGCGAAGGAAGCCGACTTTGCCGCTTCCCTGTCCGGCGGTCAGCGCAAGCTCCTCGAAATGGCTCGAGCGCTCATGATGGACCCCACCCTCGTCATGCTCGACGAGCCGATGGCAGGGGTGAACCCGGCCCTTACGCAGTCACTCCTCGACCACATCCTGGACCTCAAGGACCAGGGGATGACGGTGCTCTTCGTCGAACACGACATGCACATGGTCCGCCACATCGCCGACTGGGTTGTCGTTATGGCGGAGGGCAAGGTTGTCGCCGAGGGGCCGCCCGACACGGTCATGCAGGATCAGGCCGTGATCGACGCCTACCTCGGCTCACACCAGGACGTCGACCTCGGAGTCGTGACGGGTCGCCACGAGGGCGAACTGCCCCCTGAGGCTGCCGACCTCCTCGCGGAGGTCGAGGAGCTCGACGAAGCCATCTCCAGCGATGAGAGCGAGTCCACGAAATGACCGACACCACGAGCGCGACGGCGAGCACGCCGGTGACCGGCGAACCGGTCGTGAAGGTGACCGACCTCGTTGCGGGCTACCTGCCCGGCGTCAACATCCTCAACGGGGCCAACCTCGTCGCACAGCAGGGCGAGCTCATCGGCATCATCGGGCCGAACGGAGCGGGAAAGTCGACGCTCCTCAAGGCGATCTTCGGCCAGGTGAAGATTCGCAGCGGAAGCATCACACTCCGCGGTGACGAGATCGGCGGCCTCAAGGCCAACAAGCTCGTCGCACGCGGCGTTGGGTTTGTGCCGCAGACGAACAACGTCTTCCCGAGCCTGACGATCGCTGAGAACCTCCAGATGGGGCTCTTCCAGCGCCCGAAGGTCTACCAGGAGCGTCTCGAGTTTGTCACGGGCATCTTTGCCGAACTCGGCAAGCGCCTGAACCAGCGTGCGGGCTCGCTCTCCGGTGGTGAGCGTCAGATGGTCGCCATGTCGCGCGCCCTCATGATGGACCCGCAGGTGCTGCTGCTCGACGAGCCATCGGCCGGACTCTCCCCCGCCCGTCAGGATGACGCGTTCCTGCGCGTCTCGGAGATCAACAAGGCCGGCGTCACGACGATCATGGTCGAGCAGAACGCTCGCCGCTGCCTCCAGATCTGCGACCGCGGTTATGTGCTCGACCAGGGCCGCGACGCATACTCCGGCACCGGGCGTGAGCTGCTGAATGACCCCAAGGTCATCGGCCTCTACCTCGGAACCCTGGGGGCCTAGCCAGCAACGTCAAGGCCCGCTCTCCCTTCCGGGAGGGCGGGCCTTTTTTGGTGCGCGTATGCTGCCGATTCTCCGCGGTGGCACGAAAGGTGGGCGGCATACGAAAGGGCCGCGACCCGGAGGTCGCGGCCCTTCCTTGAGTTACTTACTCAGCAGCGGAGTAGGTGTTGTCCTCACCGTACTGGTAGATGCCGATCGACGCCTCGGTCGGGTCGCCGACCTCGTCGAACGTGATCGGACCGGAGATGCCGTCGTAGTCGGCGACGCCTCCACCGTTGATGATGTCGGCGCACTCGGCGAACGTGCTGCACTTCTCGCCGTCACCCGAACCACCCGAAACCTCCTGCAGCTTCGCTGCAACCTCGACCGGGTCGGTCGAGCCAGCGGCGAGAGCCGCGAGAGCGAGCAGGACAACCGCGTCGTACGACTCTGCGGCGTAGCTGAACTCGTCGAGCTCGTCGTTGCCCTCTTCGACCCAGAAGTCGTTGAGCGCGGTGGTGAAGTCGGTGATCGTGTCGATCGAGAGACCCGGAAGCGTTCCCTTGGCGCCCGCGAGGGTGCCGGCGGGGAAGTCCTCACCGAAGTTGGAGAGGTTTCCGTCAACGAAGTAGAGCTTCTCGGCGGGGAAGCTCGCGGTGATCTCGGGGATCATCGTGGCGACCTCTTCGAAGGTGATGAGGGCGATCGCGTCGGGGCTCGCGGCGAGCACCTCGCTGATCTGGGCCGAGAAGTTCGTGTCACCCGTGTTGTAGGTGGCCTCGGCGACGACCTCACCACCGGCGGCCTCGAAGGCCTCCTTGGTGAAGGATGCCAGTCCGGTGCCGTACGAGTCGTTGAGCACGATCATTCCGAGCGTCTCGTTGCCGTCCTCGGCGATGAGGTTACCGAGAACCTCACCCTGGAGAACGTCCGACGGAGCGGTACGGAAGTACAGGTCCTTGTCGTCGTAGGTCGTGAACTCCGCCGAGGTGTTGGCGGGCGAGAACTGGATGACGTTGGCGCCGACGACCTGGTCGATGAACTGCAGCGACGTGCCGGACGAAGCCGCACCGATGATGGCGCCGACGTCCTCACCGAGGAGACGCGGGATCTCGGTCTCGTACGCCTTGTTGTCGGTGTCACCCGAGTCGCCCTGGACGAGGTCGATCGTGATGCCCTTGGCAGCCTCGTTGATCTCGGCGGCGGCGTACTCGGTACCTGCGATCTCGGGCGGGCCGAGGAAGGCGAGGTTACCGGTGACGGGCAGCGCCGTACCGATCTTGAACGTGAGGTCCTCGGCGGGGCCGGAGCCGCCGCCATCGGACGGCGCGCAGCCGGTCAGGACGAGCGCGGTAGCGCCGGCCAGTGCCACGCCGCTGATGACCGCGCGCTTGGTGCGCGATCCAGCAGCCGATGAAAATACACCCATGATGCTCCTTGGTGATAGGACGATGCGCATGGCTGTGCCATGCATGTCATGCAACCGTATGCAGGGATTGGTCTCTGCACAATACGACCGTGTTACGACCCTGTAACGCACCCGAATCGTTACAATTCGTGTCTTTAACGCACGAGATCGTCAGTCTTGGACCCGCGAGAAGACGCCAGAACGATTGGCGACGAACACACCGATCTGGGCTCCTGTCGGGTCGCCGTCCTCATTAAAATCGACCGTCCCAGAGATTCCCTCGTAGTCGATGGTCTCCCCTTGAAGAATCGCGGCGGCACACGGAGTGAATGAGGTGCAGACCGTTCCTTCCCCGTCGCCGCCCGAAACCTCGAGGAGGGCATCCGCGATCTTCTGGCCCTCCGTCGAGTCGGCGCGAAGCGCTGCGAGCGCAAGAAGGATGACGGCGTCGTAGGTCTCGGCAGACCAGCGGTACTGCGACAGAGAGCCGTCGATCTCACGAAGTCGGTCGGTGAAGTCGGTGAGCGCGGAATAGTCGGGACCCGCCCGCGTCGCGGTCGCGCCCTGGAGGGTGCCCTCGGGGAAGTCGGCTGAGTAGTCGCCGGGCGGCAGGCCGACGAAGTACAGCTGGTCCCCACGGAAGCCAGCGGCATCGAGCGCCGAGACGGCGTCCTTGCCGAACGGCGAAACGACGGCAACGGCATCCGGTGACGCCGCGGCGATCTCGGCCGCCGCTGCGTCGACGGAGCCGCCCTCGGCGATCGGCACATCGGCGACGACCCGCATTCCGAGACGTTCGAGTCCGATGCGCACCGCGTTCGGGAGCTTGTCTCCGCAAGCACCACCCTGGGACAGGATCCCGACCGTTGTGGCTTTGCCCGCTGCGAGCCGCCCAGCGAAGACGTCGGCTTCGAGTGTGCACGGGGGCGCCGTACGCCAGTAGAAGCCCTGGTCGTCATAGTTCGTGAAGTCTGGTGAGGAGTTCGCGGGCGACACCAGCGGGATGCCCGCAGCAACGACCTTGTCGAGGATCTTGCGCGAGACCCCGTCTGACAGCGGCCCGACGAACGCGTCAACGGGTAGGGCCATGAGCTCGTCGGCCGATGCGACCCCCGTATCCGAGCTGCTGTCCGCCGCGTCCCGGAACTCTGCGGTGACGGTGATGGGCGTTCCGGCGGCGGCGATGTCTGCCACGGCGAGGCCTACGGCGGCACGCGTGGCGGGACCCCAGTCCGCGATGATGCCCGTTTCGGGCAGTAGGGCGCCGATGGTCAGGTCGAGGGGCGCGCGCGGTGTCGGCGTCGGGGTGGGAGCCGGTTCGGCCGGAGAACAGGCCGCGAGGCCGACCATGGAGCCGATAACGATGGCCACGAGGGCGGCGCGGAATTGCCGTGTCACGACAGCCCTCCCTTGCGCTTCGTCAGTCGTGCGCACACCACCATAGTGAAACGCGCGCGCTCAGCGATTGAGGGAGATTCAGGGCTCCGGCTCTACCGCGGGAAGGTCGGAGCGAGAGCGGTGGCGAATGACGTCGACCGTCAGGATGGCCAGGGCGAGCCAGACAATCCCGAAGCCGATCCACCGTTCGAGTGGCATCGCCTCCCCCAGGATCCACACGCCGATGATGAGCTGAAGGACGGGGGCGATGTACTGCACGAGTCCCAAATAGACCAACGGCAGACGCCGGGCCGCCGCTGCGAACAAGAGGAGCGGGATCGCCGTGATCGCTCCGACGCTGAGCATCACGGCGGTGTGCAGGGGCGACTCGGTACCGATCGTGAGGCCGACGGTAACCTGCACAAAAACGAGCGCGACAACGGCGAGAGGACTGAGAACGAGGGTCTCCATGGTCAGTCCGCCAATGGCATCCACCTTCGGGCCCACCTGCTTCTTGACGAGCCCATACAGGCCGAAACTCGCCGCGAGGCTCAAGGCGATCCAGGGGAACGCCCCGTATCCGATGGCCAACACGAGAACGGCGATCGCGCTGATACCGACGGCGAGCCATTGGAGGGGCCTGAGACGCTCACGAAGAACGAGGACACCCAGCAACACCGTCACGATCGGGTTGGTGAAGTAACCGAGGGATGCCTCGACGACGTGCCCGGTCAGTGTTGCCGCGATGAACACGGACCAGTTCACGAGGATGAACACCGCCGCAATAGCGAGCGTGAGCACAACGCGGCGGTCGCGTGCGAGCGCCGCGAAGCGCTGCCACCCACGGGTTACCGTCAGGAGCAGCGCGCAGAAGACGAGCGAGAAGACGATGCGCCACGCGACGATCTCGACCGGGCCCGACGGGATGAGGAGCACAAAGGCGAGCGGGAGAACGCCCCACAGAAGGTAGGCAGAGAGCGCGAACGCGAGTCCCGAGCCAGTGACGCGATCGGGAACGGGTGGGGCGGTTGACACCTCAACAGCCTAGGCGCGCCAGAGAACGCACCAGGGCCCGGGATCGCTCCCGGGCCCTGGCTGGCAGGAATCTGCCGAAACTGTGCTGAATACGCGACTAGCGGACGACAACCGCGAGAACGTCGCGCGCCGACAGAACGAGGTACTCCTCGCCGCCGTACTTGACCTCGGTGCCACCGTACTTGGAGTAGATGACCTTGTCGCCAACGGCGATGTCGAGCGGAACGCGGTTTCCGTTGTCGTCGATACGGCCGGGGCCAACGGCCACGACCTCGCCCTCCTGGGGCTTCTCCTTGGCAGTGTCAGGGATGACCAGACCCGATGCCGTGGTCTGCTCTGCGTCGACCTGCTGGATGACGATGCGATCTTCGAGCGGCTTGATGGACACCGACACGGCGTACCTCTTTCTAGAAACTCTGGTTGGCACACTCCCTGTGAGAGTGCCAGAACCACTATAGAGGGTTGTTGGCACTCGCTCAACGTGAGTGCCAACGTTCGTTTCAGCCCGGCGCGGTAGCGTCGGAGCATGGATGCCACGGAGCTGCGCGAACTTCTCTCGCTCGAGGGGCTACGGCTCCTCGATTCGCTCCCCCAGTGGGACAGCGCGGCGGACGTCGTGCGCACGGTGTCCGCGCTGCGACGCGAGGGGCATCCACCCGCCCGAGTCGCAGCGGCGCTCGCGCAATCGCGTCTACGATCCCGCGCCGAGACAAAATTCGGCCCGTTTGCCGAGCGCATGCTCTTCACCGAGGCTGGCCTCGAGCAGGCCACCCGACTCTCCGTCGCCGCGCAGCACGCTGGGCGATTCCAGCGTGCCGGTATCGGATGGGTCGCCGATCTCGGCTGCGGGATCGGCGCGGACGCCATGGCGCTCGCCTCCCTCGACATCGAAGTGACCGCCGTGGAACGCGACGAAGTCACCGCCGCCGTTGCCGCCTACAACCTCGCGCCGTGGTCGAACGCGCGCGTCGAACACGGCACGGCAGAGGAGGCAGACCTCGCGGGGATCGGCGGTGTCTACCTCGACCCCGCACGCAGGGACGGAGTGAAGCGGCTCGCCAACCCCGCTGATTGGTCACCGTCCCTCGACTTCGCCTTCGACCTCGCCACGAGACTGCCCACCGGAGTCAAACTCGGACCGGGTATCGACCGCGACCTCATCCCCGACGACGCCGAGGCGCAGTGGGTCTCCGTCGACCGGGATGTGGTCGAGCTCGGCCTGTGGTTCGGTGCTGTCGCCCGCGCGGGCATCCGGCGTTCCGCGCTCGTCATCGGCTCGCACGGCGTAGCGGAGCTCTCCGCGGAGCGCGACAGCGAGGATGAACCCGTGGGAACACTCGGCGAGTACGTCTATGAGCCGGATGGCGCCGTCATCCGGGCTCGCCTCATCGGGGATCTCGCGCGCTCGCTGGGCGGCCGGATGCTCTCCCCTACGATCGCGTATCTGACCGCCGACACCGCCGTGCAGACACCCTTCGCCTCCGCGTTCCGGGTCGTCGAGGAGTTTCCTCTCGACAAGCGGACACTCAAGAAGGAGCTTGCCGCGCGGGAGATCGGCACCCTCGAGATCAAAAAACGGGGTGTCGACATTGACCCCGCGACATTCCGTTCGTCACTCGGGCTCGCCGGCTCCGAGTCGGCGACGCTCATCCTCACGAGGGTGGGCGAGCGTCGCCGAGCGCTCCTCGCGGAGCGCGTGGGCTAGTAGCCCATGTAGCCGGAGCTCGAGAAGCCGAGCACGAGGAAGAACACGAAGAACAGGATCACGAAGAGCCCGAGCACAACGCCGATGTAGCCGGTGATGAGGCCCGTCAGCCAGAAGGCCTTCGCGTACGGTTGGCGACGCTGAGCCAGGTGACCGGTGATCACCGCGGCGATGGCGGGAAGAAGGCCGATCCAGAGGAAGCTCAAGAGGATGCTCGCGATGCCGAGGATCATCGACGTGATCGACAGACCCTGAGCCGGCCCGGGGGCGGCGGGAGCATAGGCCTGGGCGTACGGCTGCTGGTACTGGGGCTGCCCGTAAGGCTGCGCCGGTGGCTGCGTGCCGTAGGCCGGTTGGGGCGTCGGCGCCGCGGGCGGCGGGGTCGGTGCCGCGGGCGGCGGAGTGGCTGCAGCGGGCTGCTCGGGCGCGGGCGTCGCGGGTGCTGCAGCGGGAGCCGCGGGAGTGGGCTCTACGGGTGGCACCGCCGCGGCATCCGCCGGAGGAGTGGGGATCGGGGGGACGGTCTCGTCTGAATCTGCCATGACCCGACTCTATCGCGGGGCACCGGCGAGAGGCATGGCCGTGGCGCCGGAACGTGGGCCTAGTTGTAGGTGGCGGCGATTCCCACAAAGAGGAGGATGAAGGCCACATAAACGAGCGAGAGAACGATCACGACGAGAGAGAAGCCGATTCCGACATAGCCCGCGATGATTCCCGTCAGCCAAAACGCCTTGGCCTGCGGCTCCCGCTTCTGAGCGAGGTGCCCGAGCACCACGGCGGCGATCGACACGAAGATGCCGAGGAAGAAGCCGGAGAGCCCGAGCGCCATCGACACGATCGACAGCGTCTGCGACGGCTGGGACGAGACCGAAGCGTACGGGTCAGCCGATTCCGTGGTCTGCGTTGGGGTGTCGGTCATGTGAACGACCCTACCGCCGGGAATACACAAACGGGGCCGCACCCAAAGGCGCGACCCCGTTGTGTGAACGGAGATCTAGTAGGACGAGTAGCCAACGGCTCCTGCGAATGCGAAAAGCGAGAACCACACGATCCAGAAGATGATCCAACCAACGGCACCGAGGTAGCCGAGGATCAGTCCGATGATGGCAAGCACGTTGCCCTGCTCGCCTGTCTTCTTAATCTGACTGAGCGAAATGTGGCCGGTGATGATACCGACGAGGCTGAGCCCCAGGATCGACGTGACAAGCGAAACGATCGAGAGAACGTTCCACTTGGCCGCCGGCGCGACAGGCGCGGCGGCCGGGGTGGGCACGGATTCAGACATGGCAACTCCTTTGACGACGAAGACGTGAGAACGGCGGTGCCATAGTGGCAGCGCGCTCGGGCGCTGTCAACACGCCGTGCCGGAGGTTACGGCGCCTGGACGACGGTGACCGGGAGGGTTGAGTCCGCGCCGAACTCGAGCCCGGACGGCGCCCGGCCGGCAGCCACGAGTTGGGAGCCAATCGCCGCGATCATCGCACCGTTGTCGGTGCACAAGCTCAACGGGGGGATCCTCAACTCCACGCCGGCGGCGGCACAGCGTTCCTCAGCGACCGCACGCAGTCGGGCGTTCGCGACAACGCCGCCCCCGAGCAACAGCCTCGGCACCCCGAGGTCAGCACACGCGGCCAGTGCTTTCGCGATGAGTACATCAACGACCGCCTCGCGGAAGCTCGCGGCCACATCCGCCACCGGAACCGGAGCCCCGGCATCCTGCTCACGCTCGACCCAGCGTGCGACCGCGGTCTTGAGTCCGGAGAACGAGAAGTCGTAGCGGTGCTGGGCCATGTCCTTGGGGAGACTGAGCCCCCGCGGGAAGCGGATCGCGGTCGGATCGCCGCCCACGGCCGCACGGTCGATTTCCGGACCACCCGGATAGGGCAGCGAGAGCAAGCGCGCGACCTTGTCAAAAGCCTCACCGGCAGCGTCGTCGATGGTCTCACCGAGGAGCTCGACGTCCGAGATGAGATCGCGAACGAGGAGCAGGGACGTGTGCCCGCCCGAAACGAGGAGCGCAACGGTCGGGTACTCGATGTCGTCGCCGGTGAGCAAATCCGCCCCGACGTGCCCGACGAGATGATTGACGGCGTACAGGGGTTTGTCGAGCGAGAGGGCAAGCGCCTTGGCGGCTCCGACACCCACCATGAGAGCACCCGCGAGGCCCGGACCACTCGTGACCGCGATGGCGTCGAGGTCCTGGAGGCTCACACCAGCGTCATCCAACGCGCGCTGAAGGGTCGGCGCGAGCGCCTCGAGGTGAGCGCGGGCGGCAACCTCGGGAACAACACCTCCGTACCGCGCGTGCTCCTCCATGGAGGATGCGATCACGTTTGCGAGAAGCTCCGTTCCCCGGACGATGCCGACACCCGTCTCGTCGCAACTCGTCTCGATACCGAGCACCAGGGGCCCACTCATGCCATCGCCACTTTCGGTTCGGGGATCGTCAAGCGCATGATGATCGCGTCAACACCGTCCGGTTGGTAGTAGCGGGGGCGGACGGCGATCGCCTCGAAGCCGAGCGAATCGTAGAGCGCCTGCGCACCCGGGTTGTCGGCACGGACCTCGAGGAAGAGCTCGCGAGCGCCGCGCCGACGCGCCTCGTCGATGAGAGCGCCCATGAGCACACGCCCTAGGCCCTGCCGTCGAGCCGACGGCACGATCGCGATGGTCTGGATGTCCGCCTGCGGCTCCCCACGGGGCGCTCGGAGCCCGGCATACGCGTCGACCTGCTCCGGTACACCTACCGGGAACGCAACGAGGTAGTAGCCGAACCGATCGACGAGTTCGGCCGCCATATTCTCACGCGACCACGCGTCGGTGCCGAAGACGTCCTCCTCAATCGCCATGATGGGATCGAGATCCTCGGGAGCCGCGCGGCGAAGCTGCCAGGTCGTCATCCGGTCACTCGCTTCGGACCGGCGGAGATCGTGACGTCCGGAGAGCGCAAGTACAGCGGTTCGTCCGCCGGGAACGGGCGACCGACGGCGTACCAGGTCTCCGCGAGGTGGCCGAGGGATGCGGCGTCGATCGAGGTCGCATGAATGAGGTGGTGGCCGGCGGGTGCTACGAACCCTTCAGCCTTGGCGAGCGCGGGCCCCTCGACGCGCAGCGGGAGCCCAGCGTCGTCGGAGCCGGAGTACACGGAATAAAAGAGTTCGCGCCTGCGGGCATCCGTCGTCACCACGATCGGTTCATCCTCGCCGAACGCGACGGCGTCGTGGCTGGCGAGCGGCACGACGGGCACTCCGGTACCGAAGGCGAAGGCACGCGCGGCAGCGATGCCCACACGAAGCCCCGTGAACGGCCCCGGCCCCATGCCGGCGACGACACCAGACAACTCGGTTACCGCGATTCCGGAATCGCGGAGGCATTCGTCGATGAGCACACCGATGAGCTCGGCATGGCCGCGTGTATCAGGGCTCGACGCGACGGCGAGTGTGCCCAGATCGCGATCGACGATGGCGACGGATGTTCCCACCGACGTATCAATGGCCAGCAGCACGCCAGCTCACCCCCTCCCACCGGGCCCCGACGCCCGTGATCGTGACGGTTCGAGGCTCAACTTCGGCCGACTCGTCGCCGCCGTGCGGCCGCTCGATGTCGATGCGCAGCCACGAGTCGGTGATGCCGTCGAGCAGGCCGTCGCCCCATTCGACGACCACGATCGAACCCGCGAAATCCAGGTCGAGGTCGTCGAGTTCGACGGGACTGCGAAGACGGTACGCGTCGACGTGCACGAGGGGTGCGCCGTGCTCCCGTGGGTGTGTTCTCGCGAGCACAAACGTCGGGCTCGTGACAGGCCCGCGAACGCCGAGCGCCTCACCGATGCCACGCGTGAGCGTCGTCTTGCCCGCGCCGAGTTCGCCATTGAGCATGACAAGATCCCCGGCACGCACCTCTGCCGCGATACGAGCGCCCAACTGCGACATCTCCTCGGGGCTGCGGATGCTCAGCACCTCGCTCATACGTACTCCCGGGTCACCCGGCTGCCGATACGCGTCACGATCTCGTAGTTGATGGTGCCCGCGGCCGCCGCCCAGTCGTCGGCGGACGGAACACCGGTTGACGGGTCCCCGAACAGCACAACACGATCGCCCACCGCGATGGGCGCATCCCCCACGTCAACGATGAACTGGTCCATGGCGATACTCCCGGCGACACGGAAGGCATCACCGCCGACGGCCACCGGTGCTCGGCCCGATGCCGCACGCGGCACACCGTCGGCATAGCCGAGAGGCACAAGAGCCAGGGTCGTCTCCTCGGTCGTGCGATAGCGGTAGCCGTACGAAACCCCGTGACCGGCTGGCACGCGCTTGAGGGAGACCACCGTCGTCTCGAGGGTCATCGCGGGGGTGAGGCCGAGGTCGAGTGACGACACATCGTCGAAGGGCGAGAGCCCGTAGCATCCGATGCCGAGACGGACGAGAGAGAAACGAGCGTCGGGTAGACGGAGTGTTGCGGCGGTCGCCGCGAGGTGCACAAACTCGGGCTGGAGGCCTGCCGACCGAGCGGCATCGAGGGCCTCGTCGAAGCGCGCGAGTTGCTCGCGGTCCTCGACCTCGCCCGTGTTGGAAAGGTGACTCCACACTCCGACCACACGGAGCAGGCCCGCGCGCTCGTGGGCGGCCGCCGCCTCGACGAGAGCCGGCCACTCGGTCGCGGTTGCGCCACCGCGGCCGAGTCCCGTGTCCGCCTTGAGGTGCAGGACAGCACCCGGAGCGGTTGTCGCCACCGCCTCGAGTTGCTGGAGGGAACCCACGCCGAGCTCGATGCCCGCCGCCACTGCCGTGGGGAACGCGGCATCCGTCTCGTGCAGCCAGGCCAGGATCGGAGCCCGGATGCCCGCCTCTCTGAGCTCCAACGCTTCGTCGATCGTCGCCACACCGAGGCGCTCCGCGCCACCCTCCAGTACCGCGCGGGCGGAGGGGACCGCGCCATGACCGTAGCCGTCGGCCTTCACGACCGCCATCGCGGCAACACCACCGGCGGCACGGCGCAGTGTCTCAACGTTGCGCGAGATCGCGCCGAGGTCGATGGTTGCGAGCCTGCTCACGATTCGGCCACCACATAGGCGATGGCGATGCCGGCGTCGTGGCTCATGGAGAGGTGCACGGCGGTGATGCCGCGCGCGTCGGCGATCGCGCGCGTGGAGTCCTGCAGCTCGAAGCTTGGGTTACCCAGTTTGTCGTTGACGACGAGCATGTCGTGCCACTGCACGCCACTTGAGTCGCCGAGCGCCTTGATGAGTGCTTCCTTCGCTGCGAACCGTCCGGCGAGCGAGCGCAACGGCATGGGTTGGCCGTCCTTGAGCTGTTCGCTGGGAGCGAACAGACGGTCTTTGAGGGTCGGTGTGCGCACGAGGGCGCGCTCGAATCGAGCGATGTCGACGACATCCACCCCGATACCGACGATCATGAGATGCGCTTCCGGCTACTCGACCGTGACGGACTTCGCCAGGTTGCGCGGCTGGTCGACGTCGAGACCCTTCGCGTCCGCGAGCTCCATGCCGAAGATGTGTAACGGCACAACGGCGAGGAGCGGCTCGAAGAGGCTGCCAGCGAGCGGGATCGGGATGACCTCGTCGGCGAAGGGGAGCACCGCGGCATCCCCCTTCTCGGCGATGGCGATCACACGCGCGCCGCGGGCGCGGATCTCCTGGATGTTCGAGACCACCTTGGGGTGCAACGACGACGGGTCGCGGGGGCTCGGCACGATCACAAAAACCACCTGACCGGGTTCGATGAGGGCGATCGGCCCGTGCTTGAGCTCACCAGCCGCGAAACCCTCCGCGTGAATGTACGCGAGCTCCTTGAGCTTGAGCGCACCCTCCATCGCGATGGGGTAACCGACGTGACGACCGAGGAAGAGAACGGACTGGGTGTCGGTCATCCAGTGGGCGAGTTGGCCGACCTGGCCCTGGGCAACGTCGATGACCTCCGCGAGCTTGTCGGGGACGGCCTGGAGCTCGTCGACGGCCGCGCGAATCGCTGCGTCGTCGAGGGTGCCGCGCACCTTCGCGAGGTGAAGACCGATGAGGTAGAGCGCCGTCACCTGCGCGACAAACGCCTTCGTGGATGCGACCGCCACCTCGGGGCCTGCGTGCGTGTAGACGACGGCGTGTGACTCGCGCGGGATCGTCGCACCCTGGGTGTTGCACACCGAAAGAAGGTGCGCCTTGGACTTGTCGTGCACGTACTTGACCGCCATGAGCGTGTCCATCGTCTCGCCGGACTGGCTGATCGAGATGACGAGCGTGCGGTCGGAGAGGATCGGGTCGCGGTAACGGAACTCGTGCGACAGCTCGACATCGACAGGGATGCGCGACCACTGCTCGATCGCGTACTTGCCGAGCATCCCGGCGTATGCAGCCGTACCGCACGCGATGATGACGATGCGGTCGATATCGCGCAGTGCCTCATCGCCGATGGGGTCGAGTTCGTTCAGCTGCACGAGACCGTCGTGGGTGCGGCCGAGGATGGTCTTGGCGACGGCTTCGGGTTCCTCACTGATCTCCTTAGCCATGAAGCTCGACCAGCCGCCCTTGTCGCTCGCGGAGGCATCCCAGGCGATCTCGAACTCGTCAGTCTCGACCGACTTGCCGTCGAAGTCGGTGACGACAACCGAATCGGGGCGAATGGTGACGATCTGGTCCTGGCCGATCGCGACGGCCCGACGGGTGTACTCGACGAAGGCCGCGACATCCGACCCGAGGAAGTTCTCGCCGTCACCGAGTCCGATGACGAGCGGCGAATTGCGGCGAGCGCCGACAACCTCGCCAGGACGGTCCTCGTGCATGACGAGGAGAGTGAAGGCACCGTGGAGTCTGCCAACAACCTCACGCAACGCCGCTGTCAGGTCGCCCGTGCGCGCGTAGGCCTCGCCCACGAGGAGAGCCGCAACCTCGGTGTCGGTCTCACTCGTGAATTCGGCGCCGCGCTCGAGCAACTCCTGCTTGAGGTCGGCGAAGTTCTCGATGATGCCGTTATGGATGAGCGCGAGCTTTCCATCGGCGGAGAGGTGCGGATGCGCGTTCCTGTCCGTCGGGCCGCCATGGGTAGCCCAGCGCGTGTGACCGATACCGGTACCGCCGTTACCGAGCGGGCGGTCTTCGAGGTCATCAACGAGCACCTGCAGCTTTCCGGCACGCTTACGGGTTCCGATCTGCCCCGCCTCATCGAGCACGGCGACACCGGCCGAGTCGTACCCCCGGTACTCGAGCCGCTTGAGCCCGCCGAGGAGCACCTCGAGACTCTTGTTGTCACCGACGTAACCCACGATTCCACACATGGGGTCGATTGTAGTTCTCGCGTCGCTGAGAACCCCGCTCGCGGCCCTGACTAGGATGGGGCGCAATGTCCGATCCCACCGCTCAGGGCGGCCATCCGTCGCCGTTTCTTGAGATCGATCGCGCCGAGTGGGCCGCTCTTGCTCCCCGCATGGAGACACCCCTAACCCAGGCGGAGATCGTTGAACTTCGCGGCATCGGCGATCACCTCGACCTTGTCGAAGTGGAAGAGGTCTACCTTCCCCTCTCCCGACTCCTCAGCCTCTACGCCGAGGGCGCGCAACAGCTCCACGACGTCACAACGACCTTCCTCGGCACGTCATCGCGCCGCACACCCTTTGTCATCGGGGTCGCCGGCTCCGTCGCCGTCGGCAAGTCGACGGTGGCACGTCTCCTGCGCGAACTGCTCGGCAGATGGGAGGGAACCCCCAGAGTCGAGCTCGTGACAACCGACGGATTCCTCTACCCCAACGCCGAACTCGAACGGCGCGGACTCATGGAACGTAAAGGCTTTCCGGAGTCATACGACCGTCGCGCACTCCTGCGGTTTGTGAGCAGGGTCAAGGCAGGCGAAACGGAGGTCGGAGCGCCGGTCTACTCCCACCTCGAGTACGACATCGTGCCGGATGCCGAGGTGATCGTGAACTCGCCCGACGTGCTCATCGTCGAAGGCCTCAACGTGCTCCAGCCCCCGGCGCCCGGCAAACACCTCGCCCTCAGCGACCTCTTCGACTTCGGAATTTACGTCGATGCGAGAACGAGCGACATCGCGCGCTGGTACGAGGAACGTTTCCTGTCGCTGCAACGCGGGGCGTTCTCCAACCCCAAGTCGTACTTTCACCGCTTTGCGTCGCTGACCGAGGAACAAGCGCGAGCTCGCGCTGCGGGGATCTGGGCATCCATCAACGAACCGAACCTCGTGCAGAACATCCTGCCGACCCGTCAGCGGGCGTCCCTCGTTCTGCGCAAGGGACCTGCGCACGCCGTGCACAGCGTGCTCCTGCGCAAGTAGCGCATCGCCTTTTCGTCGACTGATGCCAAATGGCTGCTATTTCCGCGCCCAGAGCAGCCATTTGGCAGCACTCGGCGACGCGGGGTGGGGGCTAGTTGTACCAGCGGAGCTCTTTGGGGAAGGGGATGCCGCGCGCAGCGGTGTACGCGCGCGCGGCGGCTCGCGCTCGATGCCAGCCGGGAATCGCCCTCAGGCACTGAACGAGCAGAAGCACCGCCATTGCCGCGAAGAGGCCCACCACGAGCCATCCCCACCACTCCTCGCCGAGCTTTGTGGCAAGGAACCAACTGCTGGCACCGATCAGGGGCACGAGCCAAAGGGAGAGGTAAGGGTTCACGGGCGCCCTCTGCTGGCGCATGCCGTAGACGGAGGGGGCATTGCCTATCGCTCCTATGACTACCGCGTCGAGTTCTTTATCTCGCTTCGCTCTGAACTCGTCAGTTGCCCAGCCCTCACTCTCCCAGGGCCACTGAATGTTCGACTTTCGCGACGACACAGCACCACCGTACCGACGCGAGTCTGTCGAGTGCTGCCGTTTGGCTTCTATCCCTGCGCTCGGAGCGGCCATCAGCTGCTGCGGAGGAGCGTCAAGTCGAAGTCGTAGACGTACGATGCGTCGGCGTAGTCGCCCGAGAGGGAGATCGAGATGACCGGTTCGGCGCTTCGTCCGGCAGGATCGCGCGAGACGTAGGCGTGCGCCTCAGCGTCGTCGATCGCGGCGTCACTGAGCGCGAGATCGACCGCGGCACCAACCTGCGCGAAGTCGAGGTCCGAGGCATCAAAAAGCTCCGCAGAGAGGTCGGTCGGCTGGATGAGCTCCGGACCATCACGCCATGCGCGACCGTACCGGTACAGGTAGGTGTCGGTTGTGCTTGCGCCAGGTGTGGTCGGTGCATCGACGATGAGGTAGGTGTCGTAGAAGACGACACTCGTGAACTCGTAGCCCCCGACAACATCGGCGACAGCATCCACCGCATCCTGCTGGAATCGCCCCGTGACGAGGCTCGTGCCATCCCACTCTCCCGCCGCCAGACTTTGCGCGGCCCGGGAGATTGAACCCCATGCTGGCACCGTCGTCACCACGGCCGCGACCGTGATGATGACGAGCGAGACCGCGGCCTGAGCTCCCGCACCCAGACGCCGCCGCGTACCGGGGCGCGGTGTCGCCGGTGTCGACTCGGTCGCACGTTCCCACGTGGGAACGCTCGATGCGGCAGGGATAAAGGACGGATCGTTGTGGGCTCGGCGCGCCCGCTGCGACATGGATGCCGGGTCGCTGGGGATGATCGTGACATCCGGCCGGTGCGGTGAGAGCCGCCTCACCTCGATGATCGCGCCGGACGTGAACAGGCGCATATCGTCGCTCGGAACCTCGACGATCGTGGTCGTCTGGTAGGCGTCCTCCCCCTCTGGCGCGACAGTCAGACGCACGGACAGTTCCTGCACACCGTCGAGTTCTCGTCCGGTGCGGGATACGGTTTCGATGCGCGCGATGGCACGACCATGGTCCGGCATCGTCGTTCGACGCACCCCGCCGAAAAGCGCGAGGATGAAGAAGGCAGACACTCCGGTCGACCACACGAGAATGTAGATCCAGTCGCCCGTCACGATCGAACCGACGACGCCACCAATGAAGACACCGGCAGCAACCTTCGCCAGAATCGACAGAATCATGCGGTCAGGGTATCGGGCCGCGCGAGGAGGGGCTACAGCGCCAAGCGCTCCTTGACGATCGCCGCGAGCTCGGCCGCGACCTCGTCGGCGACGGACTGCTCGGATGCCTCGACCATGACCCGCACCATGGGCTCCGTGCCCGACGGGCGCAGCAGGACTCGCCCCGAGTCACCCAGACGCTCGCTCGCGACCTGCACGGCCGCGGCAATGACTTCGTCCGAACCGAGGGCGCGGTGATCGACTCCGCGCACATTGACGAGCACCTGCGGGTACACGGTCATGACGGAGGCGAGCTCCTTCAGTGACTTGCCCGTGCGAGCGAGCTCGGCGGCCAGGTGCAGCCCCGTCAGGATGCCGTCGCCCGTTGTCGCGAACTTCGTCATGATCACGTGGCCGGACTGTTCGCCGCCGAGGGAGAGGCCCTCGGCCGCGAGGGCCTCGAGCACGTAGCGATCGCCGACAGCGGTCTCGAGCATCCGGATGTCATTCTCGGCCATCGCACGGCGAAGACCGAGATTACTCATGACGGTTGCCACGAGCGTGCGATCGGTGAGCACACCGCGCTCGGCCATCGACAGGGCCAGGATCGCCATGATCTGATCGCCGTCGACGACGTTGCCCTCGGCGTCCACGGCAAGGCACCGATCGGCGTCGCCGTCGTGTGCGATACCGAGGTGCGCACCGTGAGCGACAACGGCCGCGCGGAGCGACTCGAGGTGGGTCGAACCGACACCGTCGTTGATGTTGATGCCGTCGGGGTCCGCGCCGATGACGGTGACCTGAGCCCCGGCATCGGTGAACACCTGAGGCGACACCCCTGCTGCGGCGCCGTGGGCGCAGTCGAGCACAACGTGCAGACCATCGAGGCGGTGCGGAAGCGTCGAAAGCAGGTGCACGATGTAGCGGTCCTCGGCATCCGAGAACCGACGGATGCGACCGACATCGGCACCGGTCGGTGCGAGCTTCGACGACTCGAGTGCCGCCTCGATACGGTCCTCGACCTCATCGGGGAGCTTGGTTCCCCCGGTGGCGAAAAACTTGATGCCGTTGTCGGGAGCCGCATTGTGCGACGCCGAGATCATGACACCCAGGTCCGCCTTGAAATCGGCCACCAGAAAAGCCGCGGCCGGGGTCGGGACCACACCAGCGTCATAGACGTCGACACCGGAACTGGCAAGACCAGCGGCGACGGCGGCGGCAAGAAACTCACCAGAGATACGCGGATCGCGCGCAATCACCGCGACCGGCCGACGACCGGATGCTCGGCGACCGTCGGCGACTCGGCCCTTGCCCAGCACGACTGCAGCCGCCTGGGCAAGGCCGAGCGCAAGCTCGACGGTCAATTCGGAGTTCGCGAGACCGCGAACCCCGTCCGTACCGAAAAGACGAGGCATGGTGCCCGCGAAGCTTAACGCTTCGAGAACTGCGACGCCTTGCGCGCCTTCTTGAGACCGGCCTTCTTGCGCTCGATGACGCGAGCGTCGCGCGTGAGGAAGCCCGCCTTCTTGAGCGTCGGACGGTTGTTCTCGCGGTCGATCTCGTTGAGCGCACGAGCGATCGCGAGACGCAGGGCGCCGGCCTGGCCCGAGGGGCCACCACCGGTGATACGTGCGGTCACATCGTACGAACCCAGGAGGTCGAGCACCTTGAACGGGTCGTTGATGAGCTGCTGGTGCAGCTTGTTGGGGAAGTACTCGGCGAGGTCACGGCCGTTGACGGTCGCGGTACCGGCGCCGGGGACGAGACGAACGCGAGCGATCGCCTCCTTGCGGCGACCCACCGCCGCACCCGAAACGTTGAGGACGGCGCGGGGAGCCTTGGGGGCCTCCGACGCGGGCGTCTCGGTGGTGAAGCTCTCGGCGACGGTCTCGCCGATGGAATCCTGAATGCTGGCCACTGTCTTAGATCCTTTGGGTTTCGCTGGCGCTACTGAGCGACCTGGGTGAGGGTGTACGGCTTCGGCTGCTGTGCAGCGTGGGGGTGCTCGGCACCCGCGTAGACCTTCAGCTTCGACAGCTGGGCCCGGCCGATCGAGTTCTTCGGGAGCATGCCGCGAACGGCCTTCTCGACCGCGCGGGTCGGGTGCTTCTCGAGGAGCTCGGTGTACGAGGTGGCGGTGAGGCCGCCCGGGTAACCCGAGTGACGGTACGCCTTCTTCTGCGCGAGCTTGGAACCCGTGAGGGCGACCTTCTCCGCGTTGATGATGATGACGAAGTCGCCGCCGTCGATGTGGGGGGCGAACGTCGGCTTGTGCTTACCGCGCAGGAGCGTGGCAGCGTGGCTGGCGAGACGACCGAGAACGATGTCGGTCGCGTCGATGATGACCCAGTCCCGCTGGATGTCCTCGGGCTTGGGAGAATAGGTGCGCGTCACAGTAGTGCTGCTTTCCGTTGATCGAGTGAGGTGTTCGTGAATCCCGCTCCGGTGGGGAGTTCCGCCTCGATGAGGTGGGAACGCTCCGGTGGAGGGCTCATGATCGGATGTCGACGGTCGGGCCGCGCGACACCAAAGGTCAAGCTTAGGTGATCGGTGTGCCCTGGTCAAACGCCTCGTCGTCACGACGTGCACGTGTGCGCTCGGCACGGGCCGCCAGGTCGGCGTCCTCCGGATAGCCGACCTCGACGAGCGTGAGGCCCTGGGCCGGCATGACCTTGAACTCGCTCGTGCGTTGCTGCTCCCGACGGATGCCCACCATCCTGTCGCTCGCAAGCTTGCCCTCCCCCAAGGCGACACCGGCACCCACGAGCGCACGCACCATGCTGTGGCAGAACGCATCGGCCTTCAGGTGCGCCGTGATCACCCCATCGGCTCCGCGAACCCAACGGAACTCCTGCAGCTCCCGAATGGTCGTCGACCCCGCGCGAGGCTTGCAGTAGGCCGCCCAGTCGTGAAGCCCCACCAGCTCATCGGATGCCACGTTCATCGCGTCGACGTCGAGAGCGGACGGGTACCACGTCGTGAACAGACGGTGCAGCGGATTGCGGGCTGCGAGGGAATCCGCGATGCGGTACTCGTAACGTCGCCACACCGGGGAGAACCTCGCGTCGAACCCGTCCGGCGCCAGCGCCGCGCGGGTGAGAACCACATCGGACCGGAGCCCCGCGATGCCGTTGATGCGACGTACCAGGGCGGAACCGGGATCCGGCGCCGGTCTACCGCCGTGGGGCTTCGCGAGAGAGCGGAGCTGTTCCGGGGTGAGGTCGAGGTGCGCCACCTGACCCGTGGCGTGAACCCCGGCATCCGTGCGTCCCGCGACGGTGAGCACAGGCGGGTTGTCGTCGCGGAGAACGGTCGCGAGCGCCTCCTCCAGCACACCTTGCACCGTGCGCAGGCCAGGCTGCTTCGCCCAGCCCGCGAATCCCGTGCCGTCGTAGGCCAGGTCGAGCCGCATGCGGATACGGGACTCGTCCATCACGGTTGCCCAGCGTAGTCTGGGTGCGCCCATCATGACCGCCAGCCTGACTTCGACCCGCGCCGTCGCGACCCCGAATGCCTCGGTGCCGGTCACGCGTGTCCACCTTTCCGGACTCGACGGTCTTCGCGCCGTCGCCGTGCTCGCTGTCATGGTGTTCCACTTCACGCCGATCGCCGCCCCCGGCGGGTACATCGGAGTTGATGTCTTTTTTGTCATCAGCGGCTTCCTCATCACGGGCCTGCTGCTGCGCGAGCACACATCGCGCGGCCGGATCTCACTGAGACAGTTCTGGATGCGACGCGCTCGACGCCTCCTGCCAGCCCTCGTTCTGGTTGTCGCGGTATGCAGCGCCGCTGCCTTTTTCGTCGGTGGGGACGTCATCGTCGGTCTGGGTGTGCAGATTCTGGGGGCCGCCACCTTCAGCAGCAACTGGATTTACATCGCGCAGGGCACGAGCTACTTCGATGGCACAACACCGGAGCTCTTCCGAAATCTGTGGTCCCTCGCGGTCGAGGAGCAGTTCTACCTCGTCTGGCCACTCCTGCTCGTCGCACTCCTGCTGCTCCGGAAGCGTCGCACACGCATCGCCATTGTGCTTGCCATCGCCGCAGCATCCGCCGCCGCCATGGCCGTGCTCGCTCCAGCATCGGGCGATGCCACGCGTGTCTACTACGGCACCGATACCCATGCCTTCGGTCTCGCGCTCGGTGCCGCGCTGGCGATGCTGCTCTCCGCTCGGTTCTCCCCAGGCTCCGTCGCGCCACCCCGACGCTGGTTGGCGTGGGCCGGCGCTGTCGCCGTCGGTGGCATCGTTTTGCTCGCCGTGGCGATGCCGGCAGAGGATCCCTTCGTCACGCGGGGTGGCCTGGTACTCGTCGCACTCCTGACGGTTGTCGCCATCGCGGGAGCCACCGAAGCGGGCTCGTGGCTCGGGCGCTCACTCGATGCGGCACCCTTGCGATGGATCGGTGAGCGGTCGTACGGCCTCTACCTCTGGCATTGGCCGGTGCTCATCCTCGTAGCCGCAACACTGCCTCGGGATGCCGCGTGGTGGACGGCCCCGGTTCTCGCCCTCGCCATCACGACCCTCGCTGCGGCGCTCTCCTATTCATTCGTGGAGCTCCCCATCAGGCGCAGCGGGGTTCGCGCCTACGTCGCGGACCGCCGTCGCACAGTCGCGGGGAGCATCGGGCTGCTGGCGGCCTTCGCACTCGCCGTGAGCGCCGTAGCCCTCGACCCCGGCAAGACCTCCGCCCAGATCGCCATCGAGGAAGGGGCCGCTGCGGTGGCTGCGGCGACGGCGCGGGCACAGGAGGCAGCGGCAACCACCGATCCTGCACCGGACGAGCCGGACCTCGTGACCGGCGACCAGGTCTACGCGATCGGTGATTCCGTCATGCTCGCCGCCGCACCGTGGTTACAGGAAAGGTTGCCCGGCATCGCTATCGACGCGGAGGTGTCCCGGTCGATGTTTGTCGCACCGTCGCTCGTCCAGGCCGCCGTCGACGCAGGCACCATGCGTCCCATCCTCGTTCTGGGGCTCGCCACCAACGGAGACGTCGACCCGGACGATCTGGCGGAGGTACTTGACATCCTCGGACCCGACCGGCTTCTCGTTGTCGTCAACGGCCAGGCGCCCCGCGACTGGATCCCCATCGGCAACCAGGTTGTGGCCGACTTTGCCCGGTCCGAGCGCGAAGTCGAGCTCGCTGACTGGCACGGTGCCATCGCCCCGAACATCCATGAACTCGCGAGCGATGAGGTCCACCCCGGTGGCCCCATCAGCGGTGGCATCTACGTGGACTCGGTGATGGATGCCCTGCAGCGCCTCTCCGAACTGCCGGCACCTCTCGACGAGGTCTACGACCCCTCCGTCAACCGCGTCATCTGATAGCCGTTAACGCAGGAACCCCGCCACGAGGGCGGGGTTCCTGATGAACTTCGTGCGAGACGTTACTTCGCTTCGTCCTCGGCGGGAGCGTCGTCGGCGACCTCCGCGTCAGCGTCAGCGACCTCGTCTGCGACCGTCTCGTTCTCGACGTCGGGGGTCGACTCCTCGACCTCGGCGGCCGTCTCGGTCTCCTCGACCGACTCGGTCTCCTCGGCGACGGGCGCCGCAGCCTTCGTCGAAGCCTTGGTCGACTTCGCCTTCGGCTTCACCGGCTCGAGCACGAGCTCGATCTGAACCATAGGAGCGTTGTCGCCCTTGCGGAAACCGAGCTTCGTGATGCGGGTGTATCCGCCTTCACGGTTCTCGACGAGCGGTGCGATCTCCGTGAAGAGCTCGTGAACGACCGTCTTGTCGCCGATGACCGACAGCACGCGACGACGTGCGTGAAGGTCGCCACGCTTGGCGAACGTGATCAGGCGCTCAGCGACGGGACGCAGACGCTTGGCCTTCGTCTCAGTCGTCTTGATGCTCTTGTGAGTGAACAGGGCCGCGGCGAGGTTCGCGAGCAGCAGGCGCTCGTGCGCCGGTCCTCCGCCGAGTCGGGGTCCCTTGGTGGGTGTAGGCATGGTGTGGTTTCTCCAGTACTAAGTACGCTGCGGCGCGGGCCTAGGCGTTGGTCTCGTCGTCGTCGTAGCCGCCGTAGAAGTGCGCGCCGTCGAATCCGGGAACACTGTCCTTGAGCGACAGTCCCATCTCGACGAGCTTGTCCTTCACCTCGTCCACCGACTTCTGTCCGAAGTTGCGGATGTTCATGAGCTGCGTCTCCGACAGGGCGACGAGTTCACTCACGGTGTTGATGCCCTCGCGCTTGAGGCAGTTGTAGCTGCGCACCGAGAGATCGAGGTCCTCGATGGGCATGCTCAGCTCGCTGGAGAGCACAGCGTCGACCGGCGCGGGGCCGATCTCGATACCCTCCGCCGCGCTGTTGAGCTCACGGGCAAGGCCGAAGAGCTCGGTCAGCGTGCGACCGGCCGAAGCGACGGCATCCCGCGGGCTGATCGCGGACTTGGTCTCGACATCGACGACGAGGCGGTCGAAGTCGGTGCGCTCACCGGCGCGAGTGGCCTCGACACGGTAGGTGACCTTGAGCACGGGCGAGTAGATGGAGTCGACCGGGATCTGGCCGGACTCGCTGAACTCGCTACGGTTCTGCGTCGCCGAGACGTAGCCACGACCACGCTCGATGGTCAGCTCGAGCTCGAACTTCGCCTTGTCGTTCAGCGTTGCGATGACGAGCTCGGGGTTGTGGACCTCAACGCCGGCCGGAGCCGAAATGTCGGCGGCCGTGACCTCGCCCGCGCCCTGCTTGCGCAGGTACGCGGTGATGGGCTCATCGTGCTCACTCGAGACGACCAGGTTCTTGATGTTGAGGATGATCTCGGTGACATCCTCCTTGACACCGGCAACGGTGTCGAACTCGTGAGGCACGCCATCGATACGGATGCTCGTGACCGCTGCGCCGGGGATCGACGACAGCAGGGTGCGGCGCAGGGAGTTGCCGAGCGTGTAGCCGAAGCCAGGCTCGAGGGGCTCGATGACAAACCGCGAACGGAACTCGGAGATGTTCTCCTCAGCGAGGGTGGGGCGCTGTGCAATAAGCACTGATGATTCCTTTCGGCGAGGTGTCCGCTATTTGACACCTGGGTACGACGGGTGGCTGGCCCGCCGGTCTGTTGAGTTATTAGCGCGCTTGTCTATGGCGCAGGTACTACGTAACCGCGACCGGGACGGTCGCGGCGTTTGACCGAGCGGGGGCCAGAAATGGCCCCCGCTCTATCGAGTCAAACGCGGCGACGCTTCGGCGGGCGGCACCCGTTGTGCGCCTGCGGGGTCACATCGTTGATCGAACCCACCTCGAGGCCGGCGGCCTGAAGCGAGCGGATCGCCGTCTCACGACCCGATCCCGGGCCCTTGACGAAAACGTCAACCTTCTTGAGCCCGTGCTCCTGCGCCTGACGCGCAGCAGACTCGGCGGAAAGCTGAGCGGCGAACGGGGTCGACTTACGCGAACCCTTGAAGCCGACGGTGCCGGACGAAGCCCAGCTGATGACCGCTCCGGTCGGGTCGGTGATCGTCACGATCGTGTTGTTGAACGTCGACTTGATGTGGGCCTGGCCCAGCGCGATGTTCTTCTTGTCCTTCTTGCGCGGCTTACGAACGGCCGATTTTGGTGCTGCCAATGTTTTCTCCTAAAACCTGTGGCGACGCCGGTGGGCTAAACCCAGCGACTATCGGGCCTTCTTCTTGCCTGCAACGGTGCGCTTCGGTCCCTTACGGGTACGAGCGTTGGTCTTGGTGCGCTGCCCGTGGACGGGCAGACCCTTGCGGTGACGGATTCCCTGGTAGGAACCGATCTCGACCTTGCGACGGATGTCCGCTGCGACCTCACGGCGCAGGTCACCCTCGACCTTGAAGTTGCCCTCGACGTAGTCGCGGAGGGCGATGAGCTGGTCGTCGGTGAGATCCTTGACGCGGATGTCCCCGTTGATGCCGGTGTCGGCGAGGGTCTTGAGTGCCCTCGTGCGGCCAACACCGTAGATGTACGTCAGTGCGACCTCCACGCGCTTATCGCGCGGGATGTCAACGCCTGCTAGACGTGCCATGGTGGCTTCTCCTGTGAGTGAGTGGAGGTGTGGTGCACCGCCGGTGCCCGGGCCTCCAACCCGAGGTGTCCCCCGCCCCGAAGGGTGGGATCTGGCGGTGCGGTTCTGTATTCAGTTACGAGCTTTTGGGAGGGGCGCTGTCAGCGCCCCTCGGCATCAACCCTGACGTTGCTTGTGGCGCGGGTTCGACTTGCAGATCACCATGACGCGGCCGTTACGACGGATGACGCGGCAGTGGTCGCAGATGGGCTTGACGCTGGGGTTTACCTTCATGATTGTTCCTATTCGCTGTCTTCGTACCCACGGATGACCGTGGGCCGTTACTTCTCAGCGGATCTTTACTTGTAGCGGTAGGTGATACGGCCGCGTGTCAGGTCGTACGGGCTCAACTCGACCACTACGCGGTCCTCGGGGAGGATCCGGATGTAGTTCTGTCGCATCTTGCCGGAGATGTGAGCAAGCACCTTGTGGCCGTTCGTCAACTCAACGCGGAACATCGCGTTGGGGAGAGCCTCAACCACCGAGCCTTCAATCTCGATGACGCCGTCTTTCTTGGCCATATCCTCTTCGTCGTTAGAAGTGTGATCCGCTGGTCTGCGGGGGATGTGGTGTTCGAACGGTGAGCAAATTCGGACACGCCGAAGCGCTTACAAACACCAAAGGTCGAGCTTAGGCTATTTCGCTGGCAGTATCAAGCAGACATCGGCTGCGGAAAGCCGCGTTCGCTCAGAGCGCTCGTGATGCGCTCAGTGACCTCATCGATCTCGCCGATACCGTTGACCTCGACGAGCAAGCCGCGTGCGCCGTAGATGTCGATGATCGGTTCGGTCTGCTCGCGATACACCTCGAGGCGGTGACGAACGACGGAGTCGGAATCATCCGAACGTCCCTGCTCCTGGCCACGCAGGCGCAACCGCTCGATGACCACCTCCGGGTCGGCGACGATCTCAACGACGGCGTCGAGCGAGTGCCCGTGGCTGAGCAAGATCGCATCGAGCTCACGCACCTGGTCCGCGGTGCGCGGATACCCGTCGAGCAGGAATCCACCAGCCGCGTCGACCTCGGAGAGGCGGTCGCGGACGAGGTCGTTCGTCAGGGAGTCGGGAACGTTGTCCCCGGCATCCATATACGCCTTCGCCTTGAGCCCGAGCTCGGTCTCATTCTTCACATTGCTACGGAAGATGTCGCCCGTCGAGATTGCAGGAATGCCGTAGTACTCCGCCAGCCGTGCCGCCTGCGTTCCCTTGCCCGCGCCGGGAGGACCGATCAGGAGGAGACGCGAAGCGGGTCGTTCCTGCACCGGCGTCACCGCAGCAGGCCCTCGTAGTGCCGCTGCTGAAGCTGGGAATCGATCTGCTTCACCGTCTCAAGTCCGACACCCACGATGATCAGGATGCTCGCGCCGCCGAACGGGAAGTTCTGGTTCGCCTGCACGAGAGACAGAGCGAAGAGCGGAATGAGCGCCACGATACCGAGGTACAGCGAGCCGGGCAGCGTTACGCGAGTCAACACGTAGTCGAGGTACTCCGCAGTGGGACGACCCGCGCGGATACCCGGGATGAAGCCGCCGTACTTCTTCATGTTGTCGGCGACGTCCTCCGGGTTGAAGGTGATCGCGACGTAGAAGTAGGTGAAGCCCACGATGAGGAGGAAGTACACGAGCATGTACAGACCGTTGTCGCCGGTGGCGAAGTAGGTCTGGATCCAGGTGACCCACTCGGGGTTGTTGCCGTCCGGCGACTGGTTGAACTGCGCGATGAGCGCAGGCAGGTAGAGAAGCGAGGACGCGAAGATCACGGGCACAACACCGGCCATGTTGACCTTGATGGGGATGTAGGTGTTGTTGCCGCCGTAAGTGCGACGCCCCACCATGCGCTTGGCGTACTGCACGGGAATACGCCGTTGTGATTGTTCGACGAACACGACCGCGGTCATGATCACCAACCCGACGAGGATCACGAGAATGAAGATCTCCCAGCCGCGGGCCACCTGGATGTTCCACAGGGCCGTGGGGAAGGTCGCCGCGATCGACGTGAAGATGAGCAGCGACATGCCGTTTCCGACACCACGCTCGGTGATGAGCTCACCGAACCACATGATGAGGCCGGTGCCGGCGGTCATCGTGATGACCATGAGGAGCATCGCGGGAATCGACTCGTTCGACACGAGCTGGTTACAGGCAGCGACGTTGTTGCCCGGGAAGAGCGCACCGCTGCGCGCAACTGTGATGAGGGTGGTCGACTGGAGCACACCGAGCGCGATCGTGAGGTAGCGCGTGTACTGCGTGAGCTTCGACTGACCGGCCTGACCCTCCTTGTAGAGGGTCTCGAAGTGCGGGATGACCACACGCAGCAGCTGCACGATGATCGACGCCGTGATGTACGGCATGATGCCGAGCGCGAAGATCGAGAGTTGGAGTAGCGCGCCACCGCTGAAGAGGTTGATGAGGTCGTAGAGGCCCTCGGTGTTGGCGTTGCCGGCGAGACAGGCCTGGACGTTGCCGAAATCGACGAACGGTGCCGGGATGAACGATCCCAGGCGGAACAGCGCAACAATGCCGAGTGTGAACCCGATCTTCCTGCGAAGGTCGGGCGTGCGGAAGATCCGCGCGACAGCTCTAAACACAAGGCCTCCGATTACTTAGGTGTGCAGCGGGTGGGGCACCGCCGTGGTGCCCCACCCGAATAAAGCCAGACGGGTTCGGTTACTTGACTGAACCGCCAGCCGCGACGATCTTCTGCTCAGCAGAGCCGGAGACCTTGTCGACTGCAACGTTCAGCTTAACCGTAATGTCACCGTTACCAAGAACCTTGACCTTCTCGTTCTTGCGGACGGCGCCCTTGGCGACGAGGTCACTCACCGTGACGTCTCCACCCTTGGGGTAGAGCTCGGCGAGCTTCTCGAGGTTGACGACCTGGTACTCGACCCGGAACGGGTTCTTGAAGCCGCGCAGCTTGGGCGCGCGCATCACGAAGTTCAGGTTGCCGCCCTCGAAACCGGCGCGCATCTGGTAACGAGCCTTGGTTCCCTTGGTACCGCGACCTGCCGTCTTACCCTTCGAGCCCTCACCGCGTCCGACGCGGGTCTTGTCCTTCTTCGCGCCAGCGGCGGGACGAAGGTGGTGGGCCTTGAGTACCTGCGGGCGGGAAGCGACGTCAGACGACGTCTCCTTCTTCGCCGCAGCGGGCTTCTTGGCGGTGGTCTTGGCGGGAGCCTTGTCCGCAGCAGCAGCCTTGGCCGGGGCCTTGTCCGCAGCAGCAGCCTTGGCTGGAGCCTTATCGGCGGCGGCCTTGGCCGGAGCCTTCTTCTCGGCTGCAGCCTTGGGAGCGGCGTCCTTGGTGGCGGCGGCCTTCGCCGGAGCCTTCTTCTCGGCAGCAGCCTTGGGAGCAGCGTCCTTCGCGGCGCTGGCCTTCGCTGGGGCCTTCTTGGGGGTGGCTTCGTCAGCCATTAGTCAATCTCCTCAACCTTCACGAGGTGAGCAACCGTGCGAACGTAGCCGCGGTTCTGCTGGTTGTCCTCACGGACGACCACATCACCGATGCGGCGAAGCCCGAGGCTCCGCAGCGTGTGGCGCTGGTTCTGCTTCTCACTGATCGTGGACTTGATCTGGGTCACCTTCAGGCGTGCAGCCATCAGACACCTGCCTTCTCTGTTGCCGCAGCCTCAGCCTCGGCGCGCAAGAGGCGCGACGGTACGACGTGGTCCACCTCGAGGCCGCGACGTGCGGCAACCGCACGCGGCTCCTCGAGCTGCTTGAGCGCAGCGACGGTGGCGTGGACGATGTTGATCGTGTTCGACGATCCGAGCGACTTGCTCAGAACGTCGTGGATGCCGGCGCACTCGAGCACCGCGCGCACGGGACCACCGGCGATAACACCGGTACCGGCGGATGCGGGGCGCAGAAGCACGACGCCGGCAGCGGCCTCACCCTGGACGGGGTGCGGGATCGTCGCGGCGACGCGAGGAACGCGGAAGAAGTTCTTCTTCGCCTCCTCGACACCCTTCGAGATCGCGAGCGGAACCTCGCGAGCCTTGCCGTAGCCGACGCCCACCAGGCCGTTGCCGTCTCCGACAACGACGAGTGCGGTGAAGCTGAAGCGACGACCACCCTTGACGACCTTGGACACGCGGTTGATGGTCACGACGCGCTCGAGGAACTGGCTCTTCTCGGCGTCACGGCCCTGGCCGCGGTCGCGGTTGGGGTTGCGCTCGCGGCTACCGCGGCGAGCCTCGCGGGGCTCGCTCGTGGTGTCGGTTGCAGGTGCATCCGTCACGGCGGCCTCGGTAACCTCTGCGGTCACGTCCTGCTCCTTGTTTGTTGTCTCTTCGTTGCTCACAGGCTCAGACCACCTTCCCGGGCGCCATCTGCGATCGCTGCGACGCGTCCCGCGTAGCGGTTGCCACCGCGGTCGAACACGACCGACTCGATGCCGGCCTTCTTGGCACGGTCTGCCACAAGCTCGCCGACCTTGCGGGCCTTGGCGGTCTTGTCACCGTCGAAGGTGCGCAGGTCCGCTTCGAGCGTGGACGCCGACGCGATGGTGTGACCCTTCGAGTCATCGACGACCTGCACGAAGACGTGGCGGGCCGAGCGGGTGACCACGAGACGCGGACGCGCCTCGGTGCCGACGACCTTCTTACGAAGGCGTGCGTGGCGACGGCTCTTGGCCGCCGACTTGCTCTTACCTCTGGTTCCGAGAGCCATGATTACTTACCACTCTTTCCGGCCTTGCGGCGGACGACCTCGCCCGCGTAACGCACACCCTTGCCCTTGTACGGCTCGGGCTTGCGCAGCTTGCGAATGTTCGCCGCGACCTCGCCGACGGCCTGCTTGTCGATGCCGCTGACGGTCAGCTTGTTGTTTCCCTCGACGGTGAACGTGATGCCCGCGGGCGGGTCGACCGTGATGGAGTGCGAGTATCCGAGAGCGAACTCGACCGAGTTGCCCTTGGCCTGGACGCGGTAACCGGTACCGACGACCTCGAGGCCCTTGGTGTAGCCCTCGGTCACACCGATGATCTGGTTAGCGATCAGCGTGCGCGTGAGACCGTGGAGCGAGCGCGACTCGCGCTCGTCGTTCGGGCGCGTGACGTGGAGCTGGCCATCCTCGATCGCCACCTCGATGGGGCTCGCGACGGTGAGCGCGAGCTCACCCTTCGGGCCCTTGACGGCGACGGCCTGGCCGTCGATCTTCACCTCGACCCCGGCAGGGATCGAGATGGGAAGTCGTCCAATACGTGACATGACGAGTTACCACACGTAGGCGAGGACTTCCCCACCCACGCCCTTCTGAGTCGCCTCTTTGTCCGTGAGGAGTCCGGAGGAGGTGGACAGGATGGCAACGCCGAGTCCGCCGAGAACCTTGGGGATCTCGGTCGACTTTGCGTACACGCGCAGTCCCGGCTTGGAGACGCGCTTGATACCGACGATCGAGCGCTCACGGTTGGGGCCGTACTTCAGGTCGATCGTGAGGGTCTGGCCGACGCGAGCGTCCTCGACCTTCCAGTCGGAGATGTAGCCCTCGGTCTTGAGGATGTCGGCGATGTGCGACTTGAGCTTGCTGCTGGGCAGCGAAACCTGGTCGTGGTGCGCCGAGTTGGCGTTGCGCAGTCTGGTCAGCAGGTCTGCGACCGGATCTGTCATGGTCATGTGTTGGTTTTCCTTGTCTCGTCTGGTTTCGACACCCCGTACACGGAGGCCGACCTGGTCGATGGGTGGGTTAGCTCGCGGCCTGCTCGTTCGAGCGGAAGGGGAATCCGAGCGCCTTGAGCAGCGCGCGACCCTCCTCGTCGTTCTTCGCCGTGGTCACGATGGTGATGTCGAATCCGCGAACGCGGTCGATCTTGTCCTGGTCGATCTCGTGGAACATCGACTGCTCCGTAAGACCGAAGGTGTAGTTGCCGCGTCCGTCGAACTGACGGTCCGAAAGTCCACGGAAGTCGCGGATACGCGGGAGGGCGAGCGTCACGAGACGATCGATGAACTCCCAGGCGCGGTCGCCGCGAAGCGTGACGTGGGCACCGATCGGCTGGCCCTCACGCAGCTTGAACTGCGCGATGGACTTGCGAGCTGCGGTGACCTGCGGCTTCTGACCCGTGATCGCAGTGAGGTCGCGCACGGCGCCCTCGATGATCTTCGAGTCGCGAGCGGCCTCACCGACACCGGTGTTCACGACGACCTTGACGATCCCGGGAACCTGGTGAACGTTGGTGAAACCGAAGTCCTTGGTCAGCTGCGCCGCGATCTCTTTGCGGTACTTCTGCTTCAGGCGGGGCTGGTAGGCGCCAGCCTCCGCGGCAGTAGTGGTCTTGGCCATTGTTCGTTAGTCCTCTTCCGTCTTCTCGACGGACTTCTTGGTGGATGCCTTAGCGGCCTTCTTGCCTTCCGCGCGACGCGACTTCTTGAAGTAGCGGACGCGAACCGTCTTGCCGCGGTCATCCGTCTCGATGCGGAATCCCACACGAGCCGGCTGCTTGGTGTCGGGGTCGACGAGCGCAACCTTGGACACGTGGATCGGGGCCTCCATGGTCTCGATGCCACCGGTCTTCGTACCGCGCTGGGTCTGACCGACCTTGGTGTGCTTCTTGACGTAGTTCACGCCCTCGACGACGACGCGGTTGTTCTCCACGTCGATGCCGATCACGCGACCCTGCTTGCCACGGTCGCCGCCGCGAGCCTGCGTGGCCCCGCTGATGACCTGGACGATGTCGCCCTTACGAATGTTTGCCATAACTACAGCACCTCCGGTGCCAGCGAGATGATCTTCATGAACTTCTTGTCGCGAAGCTCACGGCCGACCGGGCCGAAGATGCGGGTACCACGGGGGTCCCCGTCAGCCTTCAGGATGACGGCGGCGTTCTCGTCGAACTTGATGTACGAACCGTCGGGACGACGGGTCTGCTTGACGACGCGCACGATGACGGCCTTGACGACATCGCCCTTCTTGACGTTTCCGCCGGGGATGGCGTCCTTGACGGTCGCGACGATGACATCACCGAGTCCTGCGTAACGACGGCCGGAGCCACCGAGGACGCGGATCGTCAGGAGTTCCTTGGCGCCGGTGTTGTCGGCGACCTTGACTCTCGATTCCTGCTGCAGCATGACTTACTTCGCCTTCTCGAGGATCTCCACCAGACGCCAGCGCTTGGTGGCGCTGAGCGGGCGGGTCTCGCTGATGATGACGAGGTCGCCGACGCCGGCGCTGCCGGCCTCGTCGTGCGCCTTCACCTTGGAGGTGCGGCGGATGACCTTGCCATAGAGGGGGTGCTTCACGCGGTCCTCGACCTCGACGACGATGGTCTTGTCCATCTTGTCGCTGGTCACGTACCCGCGGCGCGTCTTGCGGTAACCGCGGACGAGCTCGGCCGTCTCGACCTGCTCTTCGGCGCTGTTAGCGGTGTCAACCTTGGCCATGACTACGCCTCCTTCGTCTCTTCGGTCGCCTCGGCGGTGTCAGCCGCGTCAGCCTTCTTGGTGGTCTTCTTGGTCGCCTTGGCCGGAGCCTCGACCGGAGCGGGCGTGGCACGGATGCCGAGCTCACGCTCACGGATGACCGTGTAGATACGCGCGATGTCGCGCTTGACGGCACGAATGCGGCCGTGGCTCTCGAGCTGGCCGGTGGCCGACTGGAAGCGCAGGTTGAACAGCTCTTCCTTGCTCTTCTTCAGCTCGTCGACGAGTCGCTCGTCTTCGAAGGTGTCGAGCTCGACAGGGCGGAGCTCCTTGGATCCGATCGCCATTACGCGTCGCCCTCCTCGCGCTTGATGATGCGTGCCTTGAGGGGCAGCTTGTGGATTGCACGGGTCATGGCCTCACGAGCGAGTTCCTCGTTGACACCGGCGACCTCGAAGAGGACGCGACCCGGCTTGACGTTGGCGACCCACCACTCGACCGAGCCCTTACCGGAACCCATGCGGGTTTCGGCCGGCTTCTTGGTCAGCGGGCGGTCGGGGTAGATGTTGATCCACACCTTTCCACCACGCTTGATGTGACGGGTCATTGCAATACGTGCCGCCTCAATCTGGCGGTTGGTCACGTACGCGGGAGTGAGAGCCTGAATGCCGAACTCTCCGAAAGCCACCGTCGTGCCACCGGTCGCCTGGCCGCTACGGCCGGGGTGGTGCTGCTTACGGTGCTTGACCTTACGAGGGATCAACATGGTTACGCCTCAACTCCTGTGGCAACCGGCGCCTCAGCCTTGGGAGCGGAGGAGCGGCGCGAACGGTCTCCGCCATCGCGACGGTCGTCGCGGCGGTCGGGACGGGATGACTTCTGGTTGGCCTGCTCGCGAGCAAGCTCCTTGTTGGTGATGTCGCCCTTGTAGATCCACACCTTCACGCCGATGCGACCGAACGTCGTACGAGCCTCGTAGAAGCCGTAGTCGATGTTGGCGCGGAGCGTGTGCAGGGGCACGCGGCCCTCGCGGTAGAACTCGGAGCGGCTCATCTCTGCGCCACCGAGGCGGCCAGAGACCTGGATGCGGACACCCTTGGCGCCGGCGCGCTGGGCACCCTGCAGACCCTTGCGCATCGCGCGGCGGAACGCCACACGAGCGGAGAGCTGCTCGGCGATACCCTGAGCAACCAGCTGAGCCTCGGCCTCGGGGTTCTTCACCTCGAGGATGTTGAGCTGGATCTGCTTGCCCGTGAGCTTCTCGAGGTCGGTGCGGATGCGCTCTGCCTCGGCACCACGACGTCCGATAACGATGCCGGGACGTGCCGTGTGGATGTCAACGCGAACGCGGTCACGCGTGCGCTCGATCTCGATGCGTGCAACACCGGCGCGGTCGAGCGAGGTCTTGAGCAGGTTGCGGATCTTGACGTCCTCGGCGACGTAGTCGCTGTAACGCTGTCCCGGCTTGGTGCTGTCCGAGAACCAACGCGACACGTGGTCGGTGGTGATTCCGAGACGGAAACCGTACGGGTTTACCTTCTGTCCCATTAGTTCTTCCCTGCCTTGGCCGCAACGGGTGCGCTGGTCTCGGCGATGTGGTCGGGCGTCGCGAGGACCACGGTGATGTGGCTCGTGCGCTTGAGGATCTGGCTGGCACGACCCTGTGCGCGCGGACGGAACCGCTTGAGGGTTGTGCCTTCGTCGACGTAGGCCGCCGAGACGATGAGGTCCTGCTCGTCGAGGAAGCTGTTCGTGGCATCCGCCTTGACGCGAGCGTTGGCCATGGCGGCCGCAACGAGCTTGTAGATGGGCTCGCTGGCGCTCTGCGGGGCGAACTTGAGGATGGCGAGAGCCTCCTCAGCCTGCTTTCCACGAATGAGGTTGATGACTCGACGTGCCTTGGTGGGCGTGACGCGGATGTGCTTCACGCGGGCGATTGCTTCGACCATTAGCGGCGACGTCCCTTCTTGTCATCCTTCACGTGACCGCGGAAGGTGCGGGTCGGCGAGAACTCGCCGAGCTTGTGCCCGACCATGGTCTCGGTGACGAACACGGGGATGTGCTTGCGACCGTCGTGCACCGCGATGGTGTGACCCAGCATCGCCGGGATGATCATCGAGCGGCGCGACCAGGTCTTGATCACGTTTTTGCTACCGGACTCGTTCGCCTTCACGACCTTCTGCAGCAGGTGGTCGTCGACGAAGGGGCCCTTCTTCAGACTGCGTGGCATCTTCGGTACTCCTACTTGCGCTTCTTGCCGACGTTGCGGCGACGAACGATGAGCTGGTCACTGGGGAGGTTGCGCTTACGCGTACGACCCTCCTTCTGGCCCCACGGGGTAACGGGGTGACGTCCACCGGACGTCTTGCCCTCACCACCACCGTGCGGGTGGTCGACGGGGTTCATGGCGACACCACGCACGGTCGGGCGGACGCCCTTCCAGCGCATACGGCCGGCCTTACCCCAGTTGATGTTCGACTGCTCGGCATTGCCGACCTCGCCGATCGTGGCGCGGCAGCGCAGGTCGACGTTGCGGATCTCACCCGAGGGCAGGCGAAGCTGCGCGTAGGGGCCGTCCTTGGCGACGAGACGAACGGATGCACCGGCCGAACGAGCCATCTTCGCTCCACCACCCGGGCGCAGCTCGATCATGTGGATGACCGTACCGACGGGGATGTTCTTGAGCGGGAGGTTGTTGCCGGGCTTGATGTCAGCGCCGGGACCCGACTCCACGATGTCGCCCTGGTTCAGCTTGTTCGGGGCGATGATGTAGCGCTTGGTGCCGTCCACGTAGTGGAGCAGCGCGATGCGCGCCGTGCGGTTGGGGTCGTACTCGATGTGAGCGACGCGGGCGTCGACGCCATCCTTGTCGTTGCGCTTGAAGTCGATCACGCGGTACTGGCGCTTGTGGCCACCACCGATGTGACGGCTCGTGATGCGGCCGGCGTTGTTACGACCACCGGTCTTGGGCAGCGGACGCAGCAGCGACTTCTCCGGCGTCGAACGGGTGATCTCGGCAAAGTCTGCAACCGAGGATCCGCGGCGACCGGGCGTCGTGGGCTTGTACTTACGAATAGCCATGATTGATCTCTCTGCTCCTAGCCGACCGCGGTGAAGATGTCGATGGAGCCACTCTTGAGCGTGACGATGGCGCGCTTGGTGTCCTTGCGGCGACCGGTGCCGAAGCGGGTGCGGCCGGCCTTGCCCTGACGGTTCAGGGTGTTCACCGAAGCGACCTTGACGCCGAAGATCTTCTCGATAGCGAGCTTGATCTCGGTCTTGTTGGCGCGGGGGTCCACCACGAAGGTGTACTTGCCGTCATCGATCAGGTTGTAGCTCTTCTCGGAGACGACGGGCGCGAGGATGATGTCGCGGGGGTCCTTGTACGTGAGCGTCATGCGCTGACCTCTTCTTTCTGGGTCTTCGACGCGACGAACGTCTCGTACGCGGCCTTCGTGAACACGACGTCGTCGCTGACGATGACGTCGTACGCATTGAGCTGGTCGACCCACAGCACGTGGACGTCCTTGAGGTTGCGCAGCGACTTGAAGCCGATCTCGTCACCGCGGTCGAGCACCACGAGGACGCTCCTGCCGGCGATCGAAGCGAGAACCGCTGCTGCACCCTTGGTCGACGGTGCGTCACCCTTGCCGAACGAGTCGACGATGGTGAGACGCTCACCGCGTGCGCGGTCCGAGATGGCGCCGAGCAGAGCCGCAGCGATCATCTTCTTGGGGGTGCGCTGCGAGTAGTCGCGGGGCTGCGGACCGTGGACCGTGCCACCGCCGCGGTGCTGCGGCATGCGGACCGAACCCTGGCGGGCACGACCGGTGCCCTTCTGCTTGAAGGGCTTGCGGCCGGAGCCGGAGACCTCGCCACGACCCTTGGTCTTGTGGGTGCCCTGACGGGCGGCTGCGAGCTGAGCGACGACGACCTGGTGGATGAGCGGAACGTTGGTCTGCACGTCGAAGATCGACGCGGGCAGCTCAACCGAGCCGGTCTTCTTGCCGGAGGTGTCGACGACGTCGAGCGAGTTCGCCATGATCAGGCTCCCTTCACTGCGTTGCGGACGAAGACGATACGACCACGAGCGCCGGGCACGGCGCCCTTGACGAGGAGGATGCCCTTCTCGAGGTCGACCGAGTGGACGGTCAGGTTCAGCACGGTGACGCGGTCGCCACCCATACGACCCGCCATGCGCATTCCCTTGAACACGCGGCTGGGGGTCGAGGAGGCACCGATCGAACCGGGCTTGCGGTGGTTACGGTGTGCACCGTGGGAGGCCGAAACGCCGCGGAAGTTGTGGCGCTTCATGACACCCGCGAATCCCTTGCCCTTGCTGGTGCCGACGACGTCGACCTTCTTGCCGGGCTCGAAGATGTCGACGGTCAGCTCCTGGCCGAGCGAGTACTCGCTCGTGTCATCCGTGCGCAGCTCCGTGAGGTGACGACGCGGCGTGACACCGGCCTTCTCGAAGTGGCCGGCGAGCGGCTGGGTGACCTTGCGGGGGTCGATCTGGCCGTACGCGATCTGAACGGCGCTGTAGCCGTCGACCTCGGGCGTGCGGACCTGCGTGACGACGTTCGGGGTGATCTCCACGACGGTCACCGGGACGAGCTTGTTGTTCTCGTCCCAGACCTGCGTCATGCCGAGCTTCTTGCCCAGCAGACCCTTGGTGGTCTTGGTGTTAGACATTGGTTTCCTCTTCGGCTCTCGAGTCTTCGCCTCTAAGGGCTAGAGCTTGATCTCGATGTTGACGTCGGCGGGCAGGTCGAGACGCATGAGCGAGTCGACAGCCTTGGGCGTCGGGTCGACGATGTCGATGAGCCGCTTGTGGGTGCGCTTCTCGAAGTGCTCGCGGCTGTCCTTGTACTTGTGAGGGGAGCGGATCACTGCGACCACGTTCTTCTCGGTCGGAAGCGGGACCGGGCCCACCACCGTGGCACCCGCGCGGGTAACCGTGTCGACGATCTTGCGTGCCGACGAGTCGATGACCTCGTGGTCGTACGACTTCAGTCGAATGCGGATCTTCTGTCCCGCCATGACGTCACTCTCTTCTCTTGCTCATAGGCCTGCGCGGCAACGAGGCCTTGCGACCCCGCCATGCGCAGCACTTCTGCTGTGCACCACTGTTTACGTATCAATGTCGTTCTCCGCCGCCGCAGGCACAGACGTACCCACGGCATCAGAAATCGATTGAGTCTTTAGAGTTCTGCTCCCTGCGGCCTAGCCTCCGCGCCCGTCAACCGGACTAGCTCTGTGAGCCGGACTATGCACTGCCTGGGAGTGAGTCGCACGCATGGAGCGGCGACGTGTTGAACTAGAAGAGTTTGCCACACCCCGGCATTTGCTGCAACCCGGGCGTGTCGCGATTGTGCCTATCGCTCGATCGGTTCCTTCGCGGAAGCCTTGCGCGGCCTGCGCGCGGGCGGATTCCACTCGAAGAACCACTCGACGGCGCGGTAGCGATCGGCGAGAACGGTGATGATCACGGGCGGCACCAGGCCGCAGAGGAAGGTGATGGGGATGAGCCAGCGCAATGGCACGTCACCGTTCGACGTCATCCATCGCAAGGGATATTCGATGAACGGCCAGTGCAGGATGTACACCTTGATCGTGCGTTCCCCCACGTAACGAATGGGAGAGAGGAACCGGGCACTGGCAATGGGTCTCACGAGGCCTGCCGCGCCGACGAAAAACGTCACGGTGATCACGACCTTCCAGATCACACCCTGTGGCGCCTGCCCGTAGAGGTTCTGGATGGTCACGGCCACCGTGGCCGCGGTGAAGAGGACAGCGCACAGGATTCGGTTGTCGAGGAATCTCTCGAATCCCGAGATGAAGGGGCCGAGCGCCACCCCGATGAAAAAGGCGACGGCCTGGTACCAGAACCGTTCCCACTCCCCCTCGATCGGCAGCATGCTGAGCCCCACCGCGGCCACAGCGATGATGAGCGGGTGCACCCAACGACAGAGGAGAGCAATCGCGTAGTACAGGACGAGGTAGCCGAGGAACCACAGCGGAGTGGCGGACTCTATGAACAGCAGATGGAACAGGTCGGGGAAGACAAAGGCACCTGCGGCGAGCGCCGAGAGAAGCGCGAGGATGACCGTCCACAAGACGTACGGATAGAGGACCTTCGAGAGCTTGCCCTTGAGGTAGCCCCACGTGCCCTTGAGAAGCGAGCGCGGCACGAGCATGCCCGACAACAGGAAGAGCATGGGCATCCGCAGCGGCGTGAGGATGTTGATGATCGTCGGGAGGACCGGAACCGGGTCGTCGTAGTACTGGATGAGGCGAACGGTGTGCGTGACGACGACCATGATCACCGCGAGCCCGCGGAGCACGTCCATCCAGTCGCGGCGCCCGGGTCCCCACTCGGTCGTCTGCAGCATCCATTCGACCCTACCTGCCCTCGCGCGCACCCCCTCCGGCGGGAACCGTGCGCGAGCGCGCGAAACGAGGAGCCCACCAGTTGGCTGAGCCGAGCAGGGTCATGACCGCTGGCATGAGCAGCCCGCGGATGATGGTGACGTCCAGGAGGATGGCGACAACCATGCCGACGCCGACCTCCTTCATGGCGAGGAGATCGCCCGCCGCGAAACCGATGAAGACGATCGAGATAGCCAGCGCGGCGAGGGTCACCACGGGTGCCGTCTGGGTGATGCCAGCGAGGACGGCTTTGTCGCTGGCTGCCCGCGGAGTCAGCGTACGATCTCGCGCGCGCCAGTGCTCGGTGATGCGCGCGATGAGGAAGACCGCGTAGTCCATCGACAGCCCGAAGGCGAGGAGGCCGATCAGGAGAGGGGTCGACGCGTCGACAGCACCCCAGGGAGTGAACCCCAGGATGCCCGCGCCCCAACCCCACTGGAAGACCGCAACGACAACCCCCAACGTCGCGGCGATCGTCAGTGAGTTGAGGAGGAGGGTCTTGAGCGGAACGATCACGGATCGGGTGAGCGCAAACAGCAGAACGAACGTAGCCACCAGAACGACCACCGCGGCGATCGCAAGACGCTCGGCGAGGTGATCGAGGGTATCGACGAGCTCTGCGGCAGGGCCGCCCACAGCGATCGGGAGATCGGCGTCCACGGCTCGCACGTCGCGGACCAGTTGTTGCGCCGCGGCCCCCGTGGCATCTCCCTCTGGGGTGAGGGCGATGATCGCCGTTCCCTCCGGCAGGTCGGGGATGAGCGCCTCGGCATCGACCACACCGGGAAGCGCGGCGACACGATCGAGGATCGGAACAACGGCAGGATCGCCGATGTCGCCGTCGACAGAAACAACGATCGGCTCCACGCCGAGCTCATCGAATCGCGTGATCGTCGCCTCGTAGGCACGGCGCTCCTCCGCGCCGGCAGGGAGCGACCGAATGTCGGAGCTGCCCAGAGTGAGGGTGGTCAGCGGCGCGGCGAGAATCACGAGGAACAGAGTCGCCGAAACGGTGACGAGCGCGGGCCGTCGCTGCGCGAACGCCGCAAGTCGCGGTACGAGCCGCCGCGCATCCGTGCCGGTCCGGGGTCGTGGGCGCGACCACGTCCGCTGCCCCGACGACGGTATCCACCGATGCACGAGGGAAATCCAAGCGGGGACGAGCGTGACACTCGCGAGCGCCGCCACAACGACGGCAATCGCGCCTCCCACCGCCATGCCCGACAACAGCGGGTCACCGAGGAGGAAGAGGCCGGCCAGTGAGACACACACAATGACGGCGGAGACCAGCACGGCGCGACCAGCGGTGTCGACAGCCGAGGCGACGGCGTCGACGGGATCGGGCATCCTGAGCCGTTCCTCCCGGAATCGGAAGATGACGAGGATGCCGTAGTCAACGGCGAGCCCGATGCCGAGCACGGTCACGACGTTCACGGCGAACTCGTTGACCGACACGACACTCAGAAGCCCACTGAGCACGAGCAGTGACACGGCGATCGTCGTGATGGCCGTCACGACGGGCAGGACGCCGATACGAAATCCGCCGAGAATGACCACCAAGAGCACGAGCAGTATGAGGATCGCGGCGCCCTCGCCGATCGCGGCGCCCGTGATGGCCAGGTCGACGAAGGCTTCCTCCGCAAGCACTTCGCCACCCACGAGAACGTCGGCCGGCTCGATCGTGTGGAGGAGACTCGCGACCTCGCGCGCGACCGAGACGGCGTCATCGGCGGAGAGCCCCTCGTCGAGTTCGATGACGGCGAGTGAGCTGCGGCCATCGTCGCTGGATAGACCACCACCCGTGTAGGCGTCGGTGACGGTGACAACACCCGGAATCGCACGGATCTGCTCCATGACGGCACTCGCGCTCGCGATGAGCGCCCGGTCGAAGAAGTCCTCACCCTCGATGACCGCGACGACCGTCGGGCCACCCGGGTCCACCTCGTCCACGAGACGGGCGACCTCGAGAGACTCGGACCCCGCCGGGGCGTTCGGGATCTCGGCCGCGCTGTCGAAAACCGCACCGCTCAGCCCGAGCCCTGCAACAAACAGCACGGCCCACACGGAGAGCACGGTGAGGCGCCGACGCGCAACCCAGGCTCCGAGGCTCCTCAGCATTCGGTGGTCCCTTCGATCCTGCCAACAGTACTGGCGCCGGAGCGCACACAGCGATGGCCGTCGCCCCGCCGGACCTCCCGATCCGGCGGGGCGACGGCCATCCCGTCTTACTTACCCTTCATCACCCACACGCGGTGAGACTTGCCACTCCCTCGCTCAGCGAAACAGGTCCGCCGAGCAGAGTGATGTGCGTCGCACCGAGAGCTTCGATGTCATCGAGAACACCCTGCGGAACGCACGTACCCGGGACCACGTACATGGGGGCACCGATGGATGCTGCCCACGCCGAGCCCGCCAGAGCGTCAGGGAAGTTCAGTCCCGTCGTCAGGAACACACGCTCAGCGGTGTCGTAGGCGTCCGCGTTGATCGCGCGAGCCGCCTGGTAGCGGTCAGCACCGGCAAGGCGCACCGTGTTCGCAATCTGCGACAGGTCGTCGAAGAGTCCGGGCGAAACACTGTTGACTCCACCGAGCACCTTGATCGACGTCACCCCGAGATCTTCGAGGAGGTTCGCCGTCGCGGTGTCCAGATCGGTCGCCGTTCCGTTCACGAGGATGACGGGCGAATCGTTCGCACCCGCCACGGCACCACCGGTCAGCGCGTCGGGGAAGTTGCGCCCCGTCGCGATGTACGCGGTCGTCGCGCCGGACTCGCCGAAGACGGCCGATGCGAGCGCACGCGACGCCTCATACCGGTCGGTTCCCGCGATGCGCTCGATCGTTCCGGGCAGGCCCTCGAGCTGGGCGTAGACCGCCTCGGAGACGGATGCCGGTCCGCCCACCACAACGATGTGCGAGGGGCTCAACCGCTCGAGCTCGTCCGCCACCACCGTGGGCACCAGGGTCGGCGAGACCAGGAGCAGCGGGCCACCCGAGAACGCGGCCGCGGGACCAGCGGAGAGAGCATCCGGGTAGTTCTGACCGTTGGTGATGAACACCACGTCAGCGCCCTCCGGGTACGACTGTGCCGAAATGGTTGTCGCTACCGAGTAGCGGTCAGGACCGGCGATACGGTCGACGACCGTCTCACCCGGGATGACCGCGTCGATCTCGAGCACCTGCTCCTCGGAGACGAGCCCGGCGTTGTCGGTGGCGCGGTAGGTCACCGTCTCGGCGCCGGCACCGACGAGGAAGCCGAAGTCGTACTCGGTCCACTCGTCTTCCGCGTCACCGCTCAGGCGGTACTCCACCGACGCCACACCACTTGTCGCATCGGACGCGGTGAGCACAACCTGGCGACCGGAGAGCGATGCGCTCACCGTCGGGGCCACCGTGTCGCGCTGGATCGTCTCGACGATTTCCTCCGACTCGTTGCCCTCGGAGTCGGTTGCCGTGAACGCGACCTCGGTCGTTCCGTCGGTCGAGACCACGATCGGGGCGGTGTGCGGGGCGTACTCCCCGGTACCGACCTTCGACTCCAGCTGCACGGTGCCGGGAATGTTGCTCGCTCCCGTCGCGGTCACCGATACATCGGTGGTCCACCATCCGTTGTCACCGTTCGGCGTCGCCGGGTCGAGAGTCGTCGTGACCGTGACCTCGGGGTCGGCGAGCTTCTTGATGCTCACGTCGCGGTAGTACACCGTCTCACCGGAACCGTGGTTCTGGAGGCCGATGAACCCCTGTGCCAGGTCCCTCGCGGGATCGGTGCTCGTGAAGTCGTTGACCAACGCCCCGTTGAGGTAGATCTTGATCGTGTTGTCGTGGACGACGATGTCGTACGTGTTCCACTGTCCGACCGGGTTGAGCGCGGCGTCGCGCGCTTCGAGGTCGGCACCCTGGAACGTGTAGATGGCGCCCGTCGTGCGGTCGTCGGCATCCGTCGCGTCGATCTGGATCTCGTAGCCCTGGTTGACGGCGACCCAGGGGTCGTTGCCCGGGTTCGGGAAGCCGACGAAGATACCACCGTTGTGGTCGGCGACGAGCTTCCAGTCCAGCTGCAGTCGGTAGCTGTTGAACTCCTCGGCGGTGTACCAGAGGAGGCCAAGGCCACCGAACGTGCGCAGCGTGCAGTCGTCCTGGCGAGCGAACGAACCGGGTCCAGCGAGACGCCACTTCTCGAAGCTCTCGAGGGTGCCGTCGAAGAGCGGCTGGAAGCCGTCTTCCTGGGCCGCCGGCGTGCAGATGTCGGGCTCGCCGATCGACAGCACGTCGAAGTTGACGTTGCCGTCGTCGCCCGAGTCGTACCGCAGCGAGATCGTGTTTGTGCCCGCATTGAGCGCCACGTCACGCGAGATGGTGTCCCAGGTCTTCCAGTCGCCGAGGCGCGGAAGGTTCCATGGGCCGACCTTCTGGTCGTTGACGTAGAGCGAGATCTTCTTGCTGCCGTCGAACGGGTTGGGGCCGTTGGCGTAGCGGAGGTTGACCGGGTAGGTACCCGCCTCGGGCACCGTCACGGTGAAGTTCACGCCGGCGCCGACATTCTGGATGCCCGCCACGAAGCCGAGTCCGGAGTATCCGCTGTGTTCGGTCGCGATGCCAGCCGACCCGGTGAGGGCCGCCTCCTCCGCTTCGTACCAGCCACGATCGGCCGGTGCGACGTAGCCCGGAAGGCTGTTGAGCGTGTACCAAGCCTCGGTGCTCCACAGTTCCTTGCCCGACTCGGACTCGAACGGGCGCGGCGACCGCACGTGGACCACGTATCCGGGCTTGAGCCCTTCCACGGAGAGCGTGACGGTCGTGCGGTCCTCGGAGACGACAGCGTCGGTGACGCTCAGCGTCTCCTCGCCGACCTTCGGTCCGCCGTAGGAGGGGGTGGGGACGTACTTCCAGTGGTTCACGCGGTACGCGTTCGCCGCGTTGGCTGCGGTCTCCTCAGAGATCGGCTCCGTGTACTCGAGCTCGAAGCCACCCTCGATGACGCGCATCTCCTTGATGTCGAACGCGTTCTGTCCAGCGGGGTCGAGCTTCTGGAGGCCGTAGTTGAGCTTTCCGTTCTCGCCCCAGTTGCCACCCTCACCGGTTCCACCGATGTAGAGAGCGCCGTCCGGGCCCACGATGACACGGTTCACACCGACCTCGAGCCCCGCGGTGTGACGGAAGACCGCACCCTGGTACTCGTCGTCGATCTTCTCCAGGTACGCACGCTGGAGACCACCGTAGGTGACGTCACCGAACAGCATCTGACCCGCGTACACACCCTGGTCGAGCAGGATCGGGGTGCTCGGCGAGTTGCCGATCTCGTTCTGCGGGATCCACAGAGCCGGTGCGCTCACCGGGTTCGAGTCGAACGGTCCAGCCGGGTTCATGTAGTGGTTGAAGAACTTGCCCTGCTCAATGTGGACGAGCTTGGATGCCGGAAGCCATCCACCCTGGTTGTCCATGGCGAACCGCTCACCGTCGGGACCGAACGCGATTCCGTTCGGCGTGCGCAGACCACCAGCGACATAGGAGACCTCACCCGTCGTACGGCTGACGGCAAGCGACGTTCCGCGGTTCTGTGCGGGCTGCGGGTTGGTGGTCGCGCCACCGTTGTCAATGGCGACCGAGAGGTTGAGGTAGAAGTTCTCGTCGTCGTGAATGAGACCGAATGCGAATTCGTGGAAGTTGCCGCCATCCGGCCACTCCGCGAACTTCGTGTGGACGTCGAACTGGCCGTCGTCGTCGGGGTCGGTGAGCTTGGTCAGTTGGTGACGCTCGGAGACGTAGATCTCGTCGCCGATGATGTCGATACCCATGGGGTTCTTGAGCCCCGTCGCGATCTTGGTGACCGTGACATCCTCGGGGCCGTCGGCCTCCGTGGCACCCTCAACGAGGAAGACCTCGCCGGGAGCGGGGTTGGGCACCCAACCGCCGGCGCTGACCGAACCCGTGGTGACAACCACGAGGTCGCCCTCGTCGGTGAAGTCGAGCGCCGCAACCTTGGGCTGGAAGCCCTCGGGGCGGAGGTTCACGAGGCTGTAGTCCGGGTTGACCGACTCGAGACGAAGACCGTCACCGGGGGTGTCGGTTGCTCCCTCGCAGAACTTGGTGCCGGGCGCGACAACACGCACGACGTCTGCGTCGGTGCTGAGGGCGCTGTTGGGGATCGTGACGAAAGAGCTCGACCCGGGCGTGCGCCACTGAACGAGAAGTCGCTGGCCGTAGTCGTCCTCGAAGTGCTCGACAAAGAGCGGGTACGTACCAGCGTCGAGGGTGATGTTCGCTTCGACGGAGGTCGAGTCCTGGTAGCCGTCGTTGTTCAGGAGGAGCTGGTTGTTGAGGGTCAGCCGCGCACCGTCGTCATTGGTCATGCGGATCGTGTACTGACCGGACGTCGGAACGGTCAGGTTCGCGATGGTGTGGCTGATGAACTTACGGGATGCCCCGAAGTCCGCGTCGCTCGTGAAGTCGATCGTCGGCATGAGCTTGTCGACGTTCGGGGTCTGCCCGGACTTCAGGGTGCAGAGCTCGGGGAAGACCTGATCGGGCATTTGGTAGACACGCAGCGTAACGCCGGGAGTCTGCGGGGGTAGATCGGCGTGGACCGCTGTCACCCCCATGGTGAGGGTGAGCGCACCGACGGCAAGGCCCGTCAGGGCCACCTTCGCTGCGGTGAGAGACCTGGACCGTCGTCGGATCGACGGACCGATAGCTGTGGGCATCGTTGCTCCTCTGTGACTGGGACTGGCTGCGCGGGCACCACTGCTCGCTCGCCAAACAGAGATAGCGTAGACAGCTTTCGCTGCCATGTCCACATGTTTAAGTCGTTGTTCGCCATTACTGCGATTCTGAGACAACAAAGCATCCTTCGTCTCTCGTTTTTTGTGCGACAACGACGAAGGGGCCGAGCCCGAAGGCTCGACCCCTGTCGTTGTGATCCGTTGTTACTTGAGGATCTTGGTCACCTTGCCGGCGCCCACGGTGCGGCCACCCTCACGGATGGCGAAGCCGAGGCCCTCCTCCATGGCGATGGGCTGGATGAGCTCAACCGTCATGTCGGTGGTGTCGCCGGGCATAACCATCTCGGTGCCGTCGGGCAGCGTGATGACGCCGGTGACGTCGGTGGTGCGGAAGTAGAACTGCGGGCGGTAGTTCGCGTAGAACGGGTTGTGACGCCCACCCTCATCCTTGGACAGGATGTACGCGGTGCCCTCGAACTGGGTGTGCGGCGTGACCGAACCCGGCTTGACGACGACCTGGCCGCGCTCGACATCCTCGCGCTTGGTGCCGCGGAGCAGCAGACCACAGTTCTCGCCGGCCCAGGCCTCGTCGAGCTGCTTGTGGAACATCTCGATACCCGTGACGGTCGTCTTCTGGGTCGGGCGGATGCCGACGATCTCGACGTCCGAGTTGATGGCCAGCGTGCCACGCTCGGCGCGGCCCGTGACGACGGTTCCACGACCGGTGATCGTGAAGACGTCCTCGATCGGCATGAGGAACGGCTTGTCCTTGTCGCGCACCGGGTCCGGAACGGACTCGTCAACGGCGTCCATCAGGTCGAGAACGGACTGAACCCACTTCTCGTCACCCTCGAGAGCCTTGAGGCCGGAGACGCGCACGACGGGAGCGTTGTCGCCGTCGAAGCCCTGGCTCGAGAGCAGCTCGCGAACCTCGAGCTCGACGAGCTCCAGGATCTCCTCGTCGTCGACCATGTCGGACTTGTTGAGCGCGACGAGCAGGTAAGGAACACCAACCTGCTTGGCGAGCAGCACGTGCTCACGCGTCTGCGCCATCGGGCCGTCGGTGGCCGCGACAACGAGGATCGCGCCATCCATCTGGGCGGCACCGGTGATCATGTTCTTGATGTAGTCGGCGTGACCCGGGGCGTCAACGTGTGCGTAGTGACGCTTCGGGGTCTCGTACTCGACGTGCGAGATGTTGATCGTGATACCACGCTGGCGCTCTTCCGGCGCCGAGTCGATGGACGCGAAGTCACGCTGGACGTTCGTCGCCGACGGGTACTTGTCGGCCAGGACCTTCGAGATCGCCGCGGTGAGCGTCGTCTTTCCGTGGTCGACGTGACCGATCGTTCCGATGTTTACGTGCGGCTTGTTCCGCTCGAACTTGGCCTTAGCCACTGTGGGTCCTCCTCAGGACTCGGTGCTGTCGCATCCGGATGGTTTTCCGGATGCTCGGCGATTGGTGTGTGTTTATGTTAGTAGAACTGCCTCAGACTACTGACGGACGTCAGTCGCCCTTGCTCTTCTGGATGATCTCGTCAGCAACCGCCTTGGGAACTTCCGAGTAACTGTCGAAGGTCATCGAGTACACGGCACGGCCGGAGGTCTTGGACCTCAGGTCGCCCACGTAACCGAACATCTCCGACAGAGGCACCTTGGCCGTGACGACCTTGACGCCGGTCGCGTCCTCCATGGACTGAATCTGCCCACGGCGGGAGTTGAGGTCACCGATGACGTCACCCATGTACTCCTCGGGAGTACGCACCTCGACCGCCATGAGCGGCTCGAGAAGCACGGGGTTTGCCTTACGAGCGGCCTCCTTGAAGGCCATCGAGCCGGCGATCTTGAACGCCATCTCCGACGAGTCGACGTCGTGCGCCGCACCGTCGAGGAGGAGTCCCTTGACACCGACCATCGGGTAGCCAGCGAGGACACCGACGGCCATGGCCGCCTGGAAGCCCGCGTCGACCGACGGGATGTACTCGCGCGGAACACGACCACCGGTGACCTTGGACTCGAACTCGTAGATCTTGTCCGCCGTGACCTCGAGAGGCTCGAGCGAGATCTGGACCTTCGCGAACTGGCCAGAACCACCGGTCTGCTTCTTGTGCGTGTAGTCGTGCTTGTCGACAACGCGGCGGATCGTCTCGCGGTAGGCCACCTGGGGCTTACCGACGTTCGCCTCGACGTTGAACTCGCGCTTCATGCGGTCGACCAGGATGTCGAGGTGGAGCTCGCCCATTCCCTTGATGACCGTCTGGCCGGTGTCCTGGTTCTGCTCGGTGCGGAACGTCGGGTCCTCTTCGGCGAGCTTCTGGATGGCCGTGCCGAGCTTCTCCTGGTCGGCCTTGGTTTTCGGCTCGATGGCGACCTCGATCACGGGCTCCGGGAACGTCATCGACTCGAGGACGACCTGGTTGTTCAGGTCGCTCAGGGTGTCACCGGTGGTGGTGTCCTTGAGTCCGATGACCGCGTAGATGTGGCCGGCGGTCACACTCTCGACGGGGATCTCCTTGTTGGCGTGCATCTGGAAGATCTTGCCGATGCGCTCCTTCTTGCCCTTCGTCGAGTTGGCAACCTGGCCACCCGACTCGAGGCGTCCGGAGTAGACGCGGATGAAGGTGAGTCGACCGAAGAACGGGTGAACGGCAACCTTGAAGGCGAGCGCCGCGAAGGGCTCCTCCGCCTTGGGGTGACGCTCGATCTTCTTCTCCTCGTCGCGAGGGTCGGTGCCCTCGGTCGCCGGCACGTCGAGCGGGCTCGGCAGGAAGTCGACGACGGCGTCCAGCATCGGCTGAACACCACGGTTCTTGAACGCGGAACCACAGAGGACCGGGTAGATCTCGCTTGCCACGGTGAGCTTGCGGATGCCCGCCTTGATCTCGGCGACCGTGAGCTCCTCACCAGCGAAGTACTTCTCGAGCAGCGCGTCGTCGGTCTCGGCGACGGTCTCGAGGAGCACCTGGCGGTACTCGTTTGCCTTGTCGACGAGATCGGCAGGGATCTCCTCGACCTCGTACTTGGCACCCATGGTCACGTCGCCCTTGGCGTCGGACGGCCACACCAGGGCACGCATCTCGACGAGGTCGACAACACCAACGAAGGCGCTCTCGGAGCCGATGGGGAGCTGGAGAACCAGCGGCTTGGCGCCGAGCTTGTTGATGATCGTGTCGACCGTGAAGTAGAAGTCGGCACCGAGCTTGTCCATCTTGTTGACGAAGCAGATGCGCGGAACGTCGTACTTGTCGGCCTGACGCCACACGGTCTCGGACTGGGGCTCAACACCCTCCTTGCCGTCGAACACGGCAACAGCGCCGTCGAGCACGCGAAGCGAGCGCTCCACCTCGACGGTGAAGTCGACGTGACCGGGGGTGTCGATGATGTTGATCTGGTTCTTGTTCCAGAAACACGTCACAGCGGCAGAGGTGATCGTGATGCCACGCTCCTGCTCCTGCTCCATCCAGTCAGTCGTCGACGCACCGTCGTGCGTCTCGCCGATCTTGTGGTTGACGCCCGTGTAGAACAGGATGCGCTCTGTCGTGGTGGTCTTACCGGCATCGATGTGCGCCATGATGCCGATGTTGCGGACCTTCTTGAGGTCGGTGAGCACGTCCTGTGCCACGGGGGTTCCTTACTGTCGGGGGTGGGTTGACTGGTCGGGCCAGTCGAGACCGTGTCGATCTCGACTGGCCCGATCGACGTCTTTTACCAGCGGTAGTGCGCGAAGGCGCGGTTGCTCTCGGCCATCTTGTGGGTGTCCTCGCGGCGCTTGACCGCGGCACCGAGGCCGTTCGAGGCGTCGAGAATCTCGTTGGTGAGTCGCTCGGTCATCGTCTTCTCGCGGCGCGACTTGGCGTAGCTCGTGAGCCAGCGAAGGGCGAGGGTGTTGGCGCGGTGCGCCTTGACCTCAACCGGCACCTGGTACGTCGAGCCACCGACGCGGCGGGACTTGACCTCGAGGGTCGGGCGCACGTTGTCGAGCGCCTTCTTGAGCGTGACAACGGCATCCTGACCGGTCTTGGCAGAGACCTGCTCGAGTGCACCGTAAACGATGCGCTCGGCGAGGCCCTTCTTGCCGTCGAGGAGGATCTTGTTGACGAGCTGGCTGACGATGGGGGCGCCGTAGACGGGGTCTGCGACGACCGGGCGCTTGGGAGCTGGACCCTTACGAGGCATTACTTCTTCTCCATCTTCGCGCCGTAGCGGCTGCGAGCCTGCTTGCGGTTCTTGACTGCCTGGGTGTCGAGGGCGCCGCGGACGATCTTGTAACGAACGCCGGGGAGGTCCTTCACACGACCACCGCGAACGAGCACCATCGAGTGCTCCTGCAGGTTGTGGCCCTCGCCGGGAATGTAGGCGGTGACCTCGGTGCCGTTGGAGAGCTTGACACGGGCGACCTTGCGCAGAGCCGAGTTCGGCTTCTTGGGCGTGGTCGTGTAAACGCGGGTGCAAACGCCGCGCTGCTGCGGGTTGGAACGAAGGGCGGGAGCCTTGGTCTTGGTGACCTTCGGCGTACGTCCCTTGCGCACCAACTGCTGAATGGTGGGCACTACTTGACTCCTTGTAATTGCTGCACGGTGACAGCGGGTTGATGTTTGAGCATCCGACCCGGCGCGCACCGGCCCTGAGGGCCGTGGCTGCTGGGTATGCCGTGGGGGCCGCCCGGTGGGCGAATCCCGGTGATGTGGAGTGTCGTTCCCTATCGAGACCCGGGAGGGCACACGACATGGGCGCGACAAAGCGCACACCCGATCGAGAATAGCCCCAGCAAGCCCGCCGGTCAACTGATTCCGCTCCGGGCGGACGGGGCATCACCCGATATTCACGGGAGGTTCACATCGCGTCGCGGCCATCGCGCGCGATGGCCCATGCGCCGACAACAGCTCCTATCGAGAGTAGGGCAGCCGCGAGGGTGAACGGACTCAGTGCGAAATGGGCCGCCGAGACAACGACGGTCGCGATGGATGCCCGGATGAGGGAGTACCCGATGGCCCCCGCGATAACGATCGCGGCGAAGCATCCGATACCGGTCACGACGGCGCGACCCCACGGCCCGCGCAGGGCTGCAACCCCGCGGCATCCCGACCACGTCACGAGCCCTGCCGCCACCACCATGACGATTCCGAGATAGGGGCCAGCGTCCGGATAGTCAATGACGTCACGGTCGAGGCCGAGACTGAGGAAACCCGAGACGGCGATGACGGCCGCGAGATAGGTCACCGTCACGAGGACGGGAAGGAGTCTCGAATCAGGGCGCGGGGTATGCGGTGCGCTCATACTGCGCCTTGGTGTCGGCGACCTCACGTTCCCAGGCGGCGCGGGCCTCAACGTTGCGAGCCGTCACGCGGCGACCGCGGCGGGCGATGAGTGCTCCCGTCCACAGCGAAACCTCGCGGGCGAGCAGCGCGGCGGTGATGACGATCGGATCGACGAGACCGGCGGCGAACATCGCGGCCGCCTCCTCCGGGGTGCGGAGGATGACGTTGTTCGTGAGCATGACCGCACCGATGGTGCCGAAGTAGACGACGAGGGCCACGAGGATGCTGCCCAAAATGTAGGCCCACCAGTTTGCCCGATTCGCGAGAACCACGACCACGGCAAACCCGAGCAGGAAGAACAGCACCGGCAGGTAGATGGTTCCGTTGGCAAGGAAGTCGAAGGAGAACTCCCCCGTGCGCGACAGGTTGATGAAGGCGACGATCACGATGAAGACGACAAAAAAGATGAGCGCTGATGCCGCGGCGATCGCGATTCCGACACCCCGGTTGCCCTTCCTCGCGGGAGGCGGAGGAGTGTGGACGTACACGTACTGGGGTTCGGGCGCCACGACGGGCTCGGGCTGCTGCGGTGCGACCGGCTCGGGCTCCTGAACCGCAACCGGCTCGGGCTGCGGCTCAACGACGGTGGGGGGCACCGTCACCGGGGGTGCGGTCGCCTCGGGCGGCGAGACGAGAGGTGTCTCCTCGACGACGACCGCGTCTTCGATGACCTCGGTCTTCTTCGTTCGCGGCTTCGGCGGTGGCGTCGTCTCGCTCATGCGGTCAGCCTAGCAACGGGACGCACCCCGACGTCAGGGGGATGACGAGGGGGTGCGCCCGGCTACGGCCCGCCCTAGGTGGCGGGAGCTTCTGTGGGAGACGGCTCCTCCGTGTCGGGAGTGAGCACGCCGGTGTCATCGGTGAGCACGTAGGCGTAGCCGGAGATCGTCGCGCGGGGTGGCTCCCCCGAATCGATCGTGAACGCGGTCACGACAAACGTTCTGTTCATGGACTGCAGCGCCCTGGCCATGGCGATCATCTGATCCTGCGCGCCGGAGACCTGGATCTCGACGGGTATGACGATGAACCGGTCGGGCGGCAGCAGCGCGAGATCCCCGGGGTCGACGGCGACAACTCCCCCGGCGGGGTCGACGGCGGGATCAGTGGCGGCTGCCGGTTCTTCGGTGGCGGCATCCGAACCCTCGGCGGTTGAGTCGGTGCCCGAGTCGGTGGCCTCCGCCGGGGCAGCGGCCGAATCGGCCGGAGCATTGACGGCAGGCACGAAGCCGACGGCATCCGATGCCTTGATCGCCACGAGCGCGACACCGCTCGCGGTGGCCGCGTTGCCGACCTCGCGAATCAGCTCCGGCATGGCCTCTCTCGGCGGGAGTGCGCTCACGAGGCCGTCGAGGTCCGCGCGCAGCTGCCCGATGTTCTCGTACTCATTCCGCAAGTCAGCGAGGGTCGCCTCGTGGCCCGCATTCTGCTCCGCCACGGCGGCGCGGTCGTCGTCATTGGCCCCGGCCTGGGCGAGAACCGGAGACACGGCGGCGAACCAGCCGAGTACGAGGATCGCCGCGATCGCGATCGAGCCGGCGATAATCCAGATCCGTCGAGCACTCATTCGCTGACCTCACCTTCGGCGACAACGAGGGCGTCCTTATCCACATAGATCACGAGATTCGACGTGAACACTCCCTCGTTCTCACCCGTATCGACGAGCAACACCTCCGCAGCGCCAACGACGTTGGTTGACAGAGACTCGATGAGAGCCGCGGAATCGATGGGCGAACCACTCGAGAACGACGCCTTCACGGCGGCGATGCGTGGCCCCTGCAGAGGCACGGTGGGCTGAGGGAACGGCGTCGTGGGTGTCACCGACTGGATATCCACGGTCACGAGCGACATACCGGCGGGCTGGGATGCGACAACCTGACCGAGGAGGTTCGTCCAGTCGACCTCGGTCGACGTGCCAACGCGCTCCGCGGCCTCGCTCGCCGTCACCCGGGATTGGATGTGCCGCACCTCGATGAACTCCTGCTGCTGCGCCAGGAGGTCGAGTGTGCGCTCCTGCTCTGCGGCGAGCGCCAACGACGTCTGCATCACGCGAAGTGTGGCGAAGGCGTAACCACCACCCACCACCACGATGGCGAGGATCGCAAGGAGCAGGATCGTCGACCGGGTGGACCGCATCTTGCGTTGTTCGTGAACCTCCGGCGGGAGCAGGTCGACCCGGGGAACCGCAGCGACGAAGGCGGGGGCATCCGGGGCCGCGGACGGCTTGCGGGTGAGGACTCGTGTGCCGCTCATGCTGCCGTACTCCCCTTCGCGAGGCTGAGCGCCACCGTCATCCGGGTATCGCTCGCTGGGTCTGCCACCTGCGCGGGCAACTGGGTCATCTCGCTGAGGGCGTTCACGAACCCGCGCAGCTGTGCGCCGCCGCCGGTGACGACAACCCGTGAGATCGCGGTGCCGCGAGAGCTCACGAAGTAGTTGAGTGTGTTGCGAAGCCCCGTGAGGAGTTGGCCGGCCTCGGTCACGATGATGTCGGCGACCGCTCGCTGGTCCGCTTCGACGGGGCCGAGCGGGATGCCGAGCACCACCTTGGCGCGCTCCGCCTGCTCGTGAGTGAACTCGGCGCGCTCGACGAGTGCGCGAGTGACATCCTCACCGCCCGCGGGGATGATGCGCACGAACTGGGGAACACCCCCGGTCGCGATCGTGACGCTCGTGGTGGTCGCGCCGACGTCGATGTAGCCGACCGTTTCGCGACCGCCCGAGTCGGCGAGGAGTCGTGTGAGCGAGAACGGGATGAGGTCGACCCCCACTGTCTCGAGCCCTGCCGTTCGCACCGCGGAAACGTTGGCGAGCACCACATCTTTGAGGGCGGCGATCAGCAGCCCGTTGACGACCGCGCCGTTCTCGCCCATGCCGTGCGAGATCGGGTAGAAGTCGAGAATGGCGCCCGCAGACGGCACCGGCAGAAGGTCCTGCGCTTGGAAGGGCAGCGTCTCGCGGATCTGATCGAGAGGCATCGATGGCACGGTGAGATCACGAGCGAGCACACGGCTGTTGCCCATCCCGAGCACCACACGCTTGGTCTTGAAACCTCCCGTGCTCCACAGTCGCTTGAGCGCGGATGCGACGGTGTGCACCTCACGCACCTCGCCGTCGACGATCGCCGTGTCGGGAACCGTCACCTCCGCCGAGCGCACAACACGCCCCGACGTACCCACCGGGTTATCGACCTCCACCGCGCGGATTGCGCGATGACCGAAGTCCACCCCCACCACTCTTTTAGCCACCAGCTCCCCCTGCCAGTCCGATGATGTGTGCGTAGCCCTGCCAGAGGGCGTCGCCGAAGAAGATCCCGATCCACGCGCCGGCGAGCATCCACGGTCCGAACGGCACCGACGAACGCCGACCGACGCGCCGCGCGATGAGAAGAACGAGTGCGAACACCCCACCGAGCACAAAGGCCGCGAACGCGCCGACAACGAGCGCCGGCCATCCGACCCAGGCCGTTGCCAGGCCGAGAAGTGCCGCGAGCTTCACGTCACCCATACCCATGCCGCCGCGCGAGACGAGCGCGAGCGCGAGATAAAAGAGGAAGAGGGCAGCGCCCCCGACGAGCGCACGGATGATCGCGCCGGGGTCACCGCGCAGGGCTGCTGCGACCGCGAGCAGGACCGCGATGGTGACGAGTGCAGGCACAACGATGCGATTCGGCAGCGTCGAGGTGTCCAGGTCGATGAGGGCGAGCGAGACACTCACCGCGGCGAGCGCGAGGAACGCAACGAGAACGACCACGTCACTCGCGACACCGAGCGCCGTGGTGGCGGTCGGGAAAAACACGAACGCCACGGGAACAAAAAACAACGCGGTGCCGAGCTCGACGAGCGGGTACCGCGGCGAGATCGCGGTACCGCAATCCCGGCAGCGACCGCGCAGAATCAGCCACGAAAGCACGGGCACGTTATCGATGGCCCGGATGCCCGCGCCACAGTTCGGGCAGGCGCTCGGCGGATTCACAACCGAAAGCCGACGTGGCACGCGATATACAACAACGTTGAGGAAGGAGCCGATGAGGGAACCGAGGAGGCCCGCTGCGACAAGTGCGACGCCCATCATCCGATGTCGTATCTGCTCGTGATGACCGCTGACGTGCTCGACGATCCGGACGTCTGGCCGGGGATCTCGACACCCGGCACGGTCATGATGGCGCGCTTGATGAGGAGGCCCGAATCGTAGCTGCCGCTACCCGAGTAGATCTGGCCGTCCATGCTGTCCTGCTTGTTCTTGATCTGGACGAGGCACGGTGTGTAGAGGAAGATGCGCGTCGAGTTGCTCACGAGGAGCTTTTGGAAGTAGAGGGTCGGGCCGCCGGAGCATGTGGGCGAGAGTTGCCCGGGTGCGCCGGTCGGATCCGGCTGGCTCCAGGTGACTCCCGGCGAGTCGGAGGGGGCGATGACCATAAAGGTCCACGGGCCACCGGACGACGAGATTCTGGTGTCGTTCTCCCAGTTGACGCCGCGTGGGGCCATGATCGCGAGGTCACCCTTAAGCGTGAGGGAGAGGTTGTTTCCCGGCAGCTTGTCTGTGCACGGCATCTGAAGGAGAAGCTTCGTTCCCGATGAGTAGTTGCCGATGATCTTGGTGAGTTCGGTCTGCATGGCGTTCCCGCTCGCGCACGCATCAGCGGGAACCACGGGCTTGACCCATCCGCTCCAATGTTGGGCGATCGCGGTGGAGGTCGACAGGATCTGCGGGAAACCCTGTCGTGGCGGCTTGTTGACGGACACCACTTGCGCCCGGGTTCCGAGGTTGGTCGAGCCCGACGGTGTGAAGCTCGCCCGCGGGTTGGACACCATGGGCAGAACCGACGGAGCGGTGCATTTGGTCCAATAAGTGCTGTCCACCGTTTGGCTGCACGTGTTGGATTTGTTGATGTTGTTCTGGGCATTCGAACTCGAGATCGAGCCGTAGACACTCACCTGTCCGGTGACCTTCGAGCCCAGCATCGTGAGGCCGCCATTGAGCGAGACGACCCCGGCTGGCCGGGGAGTCTCGTCGTTGTTGGGGAGCGTGACGCCATTGCGGGCGTAGAGCGAGCCGGCAATGGGCGATCCGTTGCTCGCGAGGTTGATTGCCCCGTTGAGAGACCACACCGATCCACACACGTTCGTCGAGCTACCGCTTCCGCAGTTCGAGTTCGACTTGTTGGTGGTGCTTACGTCCCCGTTAGCGACGACGTTGCCGAGGATGCGGGCCTTGTTGATGGCCGCGGAACCCGCCGCATACACATCACCGGCGATGCGGACATCCGACTGCCGTAGGTCGACATTGCCACCCGCCCAGAGGGAGTCCAGTGCCTGGCACGTGTTCTCGATGGTGATGTTGCCCCGCGCAATCATCTCCCCCTCGATGCGGTTCTGAGTCATACACGTCAGGTTCCCGTTCGTGTAGACGTCTCCGTCCAAAACCCCCGGAGCCGACCCCTGCACGAGCGAGTCGTTGGTGAGAACGAGGCTCGACTCGGTGAACACGGCTTGGTCGAGGAGAGCCCCCGACGTTGCGAGAGTAATGGTCGCCTTCGCGCCGATGCGGTGAGTGTTCGAGCCGATCGCGGCGTACCCGGTCGAGTCGATCGTGGCCGTGGCGGGGCTTCCGGATGCCGAGGTGCTGCACGACAGTGTGGTTCCCGTCGCGCTCACATAGGTGATGGTGACGAGGAACGCCGGGTCGGACGAACGCTGATCGCCCTGACACGGGAAGTACCCGCGGTTGAACTCGCCGAGCGCCCACTCGATACCCGCCTCGGCCGACGCCTTCGACTGCACGCTCGACCGCGAAGTGACGGTGATGCTACTCGCGGCGACGAGCGACGTGCCGATCGCGGTGACAACAACGATGGAGATCGCGGCGAGGGCCACAACTGTGACGAGGGCCGCGCCCTGGTCGTCGCGCCGGAGCGCGCGGAGAAGCCTCAACATGTGGCCGGCCCCGTTCCTGATGTCGTCGGTAAGGTTTGCTTGCTGATGCGGTTGGTCACGAGCGCGGGGGCGCCGTCGCCCTCCGCTTGAGCTTCGATGGCGAGACTCACCGTTCCGCCGTTGACGGTGAACGCGGCTGTGGCGCCGGGGGCCGTGCGGACGCGCTCCGCAATGAGCGACCATCCGCTCAGGCCCGACGGCGACAGGCTTGTTGGGGCCGCGATCGCCGCGGTAGAGGTGCGGTGATACACGTCCCCCGCAGGCGTAATGAGCCACGATTGGCATTGCCACGTCGCGGTTCCGGCGGCCGCGAAGGTGCCGGTGCGGGTGACCAGGCGCTGGCCGATGGCCGTCGCCGCCGGTGCGCTGACGGTGGATGCCGTGCGCACACCCTTCTCGATGGATGCCGCCACCACTTGCGCTCGGCTCGTGGCGCTCGCCATCGCGGTGAGGTCGCGCTGGCTCGTGAGAGCCGTGATGAGCAGAGACCCCGCGATTGCGGTGATGACAACGAGGAGCATGACGTAGACGAGGAGCTCGGCCAGGCTCATGCCGGAGTCGCGGACGAGGAAGGGTTCGCTCATGGTTCCACGAACACAATCGTTGAAGCGCTCGTGACCACTCGACCCGACGTCGAGTCCAGGATCGAAATGGTCATCTTCTCGGAGCCGGTCTGAGCGGCGTTCGAGGGGCACGCGAACGTGCGCGAGACGGTGAGAGTGACGTTGCGCTCGGTGTCCACGACACGATCGAGGGTAGTGTCCGCGCGGTTCTTGAACGTCGTGAGACCAGCGCAGTTACGAGTCGAGAGCTGTCGGAGCTGGTCGAACTGCTGGTCGAGGAGCTGAGTCGCCGTAGCGAGGGTCGTGTTGGTGCGGGTCGTGCCGTAGCTGTTGATGAGGAAGGGAAGGAAGGCTATCGCGATGAGCGCGATGAGGAACATGGAGACGACGATCTCGATGAGCCCGAGGCCGGACTCGTCGTCAATGATGTGGTTCATGCTCCCCTCCCCCCAGAGTCGCTGAGCTGTGTGCTGCTGTTTGTGGTGCTGGAGCGGCGGATGCCGGTTCGGGCCGGGCATCCGCCGCTCGCTGTGGTGCTATCTAGCCCGCGGCAGTGGTGCAGGCGGTCTCCGTAGTCTGCTCACCCTCGGTCGACGTGGAATCGGTCGTCTTGAAGACGCGTCCTCCGTCGAAGCTCGCGCTAATGCAGAAGGCCTCGCCAGCGGCGAAGTAGTCGAAATCGACCTCTTCGCTAGGAACGAAACCGGAGTCCTCGATCGCCTCCGGCAGTTCGCCGGTGGCCGTGTAGTGCGCCACCACGGCGGTCTTGGCGTCGGTCACCGTCGTCTTGGCAGTGTTGTCGCGAGCGGTCGCCTGGACGTTGATAAAGATCGGGATCGCAATTGCGGCGAGCACGCCGATGATCAGAACGACGATGAGGAGCTCGATGAGCGTGAAGCCCTTCTCCCCCTGGCTGACACGATTGCGAAGGGCGGAGAGCCGCTGGTTGAGTGCAGTAAACATTGATGGATTCCTGTTCCTTGATGACATGGACAGGAGGTGTGTATTCCCCCTACGACATACATTGCGGGGTACAAGCCGGACGCAAAATCCCTTGAATGGGGGTGATTTACGGAAATGGCGACCCCAGTTTTGGGGTACAAATCACGCGCCCTGGACTTCGCCGATGATGCCGAACATCGGCATGTAGAGCGCCACGATCATTCCGCCGATCACAATGCCCAGGAAGGCAATCATGAGGGGTTCGATGAGCGCGGTGAGCTGGTCGGTCATCGCCTCGACTTCGCTGTCGTAAAAGACCGCGATCTTCTCGAGCATGGGCTCGAGGGCACCGGCATCCTCGCCGACGGCCATCATCTGCGTGACCATGGCGGGAAACACGGGTTCCGACAAAAGCGGAGCCGCAACGGTGCCACCGGTACGAACGGACTCCTGCACACGCAGCAGCGCCTTCTGGATGACCATGTTTCCACTCGTCTCCCCCACGATGGAGAGTGACCGCAGAATGGGCACACCGGATCCGATCATGGTGGAGAAGTTGCGCGCGAACCTGGCGATCGCGATCTTGGCGGTCAGGGTTCCAAAGACGGGCAGTTTGAGTTTGATGGGGTCCACGACCTCGCGCACGGATTCCTTGTGTTTGTTCCGCGACCACCAGATCGAGAACGCCACGATGAGCACGGCGAGGGTCGGCGCGAGCCAGACCATCGCGCCCGAGAGTGTCACCAGGATTTGCGTCGGGAGGGGCAGTTGACCGCCTAGGTCGCCGTACATCTTCGCGAAGACCGGAACGATAAACGCGAGCATGAGGATGACACCGACGATCGCCATCACGAGAACGATCACCGGATAGGTGAGCGCCGCCTTGACCTTATTGCGCAGCGCCACCTCCTTCTCGAAGTTCATCGCGATCGCATCGGTCGACTTCTCGAGGAATCCGCCCGTCTCTCCCGCGCGGATGAGGTTGATCATGAGCGGCGGGAACACCCGCTCGTGGCGCGCGAACGAGTCGGAGAGCGAGTTGCCGCGCTCCACGTCCGACCGCACCTCACCGAGGGTCTTCGCGAGCTTTTTGTTTTCGGTTTGCGAGGCGAGGATGTTGAGGGTCTGAAGAATCGAGAGTCCGGCCGAGATCATCGTCGACATCTGACGGCTCATGATGGCGAGGTCCTTGAGGCCGACACCGCGCTCGAAGCCGGCGAGTGTGATCTCGGTCTGCAGCCCGGTGCCGGTGCCGACCTCACGGATGCTGAGCGGTGCAACCCCCATTCCCGCGAGCCGCGCGATGACGGCGGACTCCGAGCCTGCCTCGACACGGCCCTTGACGACCTTGCCTTTGCCGTCTCGCGCGCGGTACTCGTAGGTGCGGGCCGCGGTTGCGGTACTCATCAGCGACCTCCCGAGAACGCGTCGCCGAAGTCGATGCCCGCATCGCTGATGGGCTGACGCGACTCCGGGCGCTGCACGAGTCGAGCGAAGCCCTCGGCGTCGTGCACCTTCTCGAGGGCCGCGCGGTGAGTAATCCTGCCCGAGTTCACAAGATCGGCGAGGTGCTGATCCATGGTCTGCATCCCCATTCCGCGACCAGCCTGTAACGCGGTAGGGATCTGGTACGTCTTGCCCTCGCGGACGAGGTTGGCGATGGCCGGTGTCATGAAGAGGATTTCGGTGGCCACGACGCGACCCGTTCCGCTCGCGTGCTTGACGAGCGTCTGGCACATCACGCCCTGCAGGGTTGCCGCGAGCTGCGTTCGGATCTGACCCTGCTGGTGGGGTGGGAAGACATCGATGATGCGATCGACGGTCTGCGGGGCATCCTGCGTGTGCAGGGTCGCGAACACGAGGTGACCTGTCTCAGCCGCGGTGAGGGCGGTCGAGATCGTCTCGAGGTCGCGGAGCTCACCGATGAGGATGACATCGGGGTCTTGGCGCAGTACGTGTTTGAGGGCATCCGCGAAGCTGTGCGTGTCCTGGCCGACCTCGCGCTGGTTCACGAGCGAACGCTGGTTGGAGTGCACAAACTCGATCGGGTCCTCGACCGTCATGATGTGGTCGGATCGCGTGCGATTGACGAGATCGATGAGCGCGGCGAGTGTCGTCGACTTGCCGGAACCCGTGGGCCCGGTGACAAGTACGAGGCCGCGCGGAAGTTTCGCGAACTCGCCGACCACCTCGGGCACACCGAGATCCTTGAGCTGTTTGACCTCGGTCGGGATGAGACGGAATGCCCCACCGATCGCGCCGCGCTGCTGGTAAAAGTTCACACGGAAGCGCGCATTGGCCGACACCGAGTACGCGAAGTCGAGCTCGAGGCGGTCCTCGAAGCGCTCGCGCTGCTCGACACTCATGATGCTGTAGAGCGCGTCGGTGACCTTGTGCCGCGGCCACGGCTCCGCGCCGTTCACGGGTCGCAGCGAACCGTCGATGCGGATCATCGGAGGTGTGTTGACCGAGACGTGGAGGTCGGATGCCCCGTTCAGGAGCACCTCCTGAAGCGCTGCCATGAGGTCCGGATCCCCCCGGAGCGCTGAGGTCTGGGTCGTGCTCGTGGGCGCCGCTGGCGGAGGGAACGCCGCCGTCGCGGGCGGAGAGAAGGCGGGTGCCGCTGGCGGGAACGTCGGTGTGGCGCCCGTGTGCGGCATCGTGGGCACGGCACCGGTTGGCGCTGCCGGGAACGTGGGGGTGGCTCCGGTTGCCGGGGCAGGCGGAGCCATCATCGGCGGCACGGCGTTCGATGGCACACCTGCGGGCGGCACACTCGGCGGCGGAGCCGACGCGAGCGGGTTTACCGGAACCTGCTGAGTGGTTGGGGGCGGGCCATAGGTGTTGGGGTCGGTCGGCGGCGCGCCGGGGGGCGCAACCGGCGGCGAGTTGCGCAGGCCCTGGTTGACAGGGATCTCGTAGATCGGTTTATTCACGGTCAGGCCACCACTCTCAAAATTTCCTCGATGGACGTGAGTCCGAGTTGCGCTTTCGCCCAGCCGTCCTGGCGGAGCGTCTGCATGCCCTGATGGATCGCCATACGGGCGATCTCCGCGCTTGACGCGCGCGCAACGGCAAGCCGCTCGATCTCCTCGGTGACGGTCATGACCTCGTGGAGCGCCAAACGACCGCGGTATCCGGTGTTCGAGCAGCTCGCGCATCCGACCGGCCGGAACAACTGCCCCATGGGCTGACCCGCCTGATAACCGAAGCCGAGACCGGCGATCTCATTGACATCGGGCTGATAGGGCTGCCTGCAGCGTTCGCACAGGCGACGCGCAAGACGCTGGGCGACCACGCAGTCCAGCGCCGAGCCGACCAGGAACGGCTCGATGTCCATCTCGGTGAGACGGGTGACAGCGCTCGGGGCGTCGTTCGTGTGCAGGGTCGACAGCACGAGGTGGCCGGTGAGCGAAGCCTCGATGGCGATCTGTGCTGTCTCGTGGTCGCGAATCTCACCGAGGAGCACAACATCGGGATCGGAGCGCAGGATGCTGCGCAGAGCGCTCGCGAACGTGAGGCCCGCCTTGGGGTTGACCTGAACCTGGTTGATGCCCGCCATCCGGTACTCGACGGGATCCTCGACCGTGATGACGTTGATCTCCGGCCGCGCGACGGCGTGGAGGGTCGTGTACAGGGTCGTCGATTTGCCCGATCCGGTCGGACCGGTGACGAGGATCATGCCGTACGGCTTGGAGTACGACCTGCGGTACGCCTCGAAGTTGTGGGGCAGCAGGGCGAGGTCGGCCATGTCCATGCTCGACGAGTTGTTGTCGAGGATTCGCATGACGACCTTCTCCCCCCACACCGTGGGGAGGGTCGCGACACGAAGGTCGATCTTGCGACCACCGTGGCTCACCGACATCCGGCCATCCTGCGGTCGGCGTCGCTCGGCGATGTCGATGTCGGCCATGATCTTCAGTCGCGAGATGACACCGTTCTGAATGTTCTTGGGCGCGCGCTGCATCTCGTGCATAACGCCGTCGATGCGATAACGAACCCCCATGTCGAACTCGCCGGGCTCGATGTGGATGTCCGATGCGAGGTCTTGGATGCCCTGGCTGATGAGCAGGTTCACAAAACGCACGATGGGTGCGTCATCCTCGCGCGCCTCGACGACCCCCTGCTGGCGCACGAGTTCGGCGGCCGAGGCTGCCGCCTCTTCTTCGATGGCAGACGAGAGGCTGCTGAGTTCGCCATCGGCCCGGATGTAGCGGTCAAGCGCCGCGCGAAGGTCGCTGAGTTCTGCGACCACACACTTGACGGGCTGACCGGCGAGCGCTCGCACGTCGTCGATCGCGAGGATGTTGCTGGGGTCGGCGATCGCGAGGATCAGGTATCCCCCGGCGAACCCCACCGGCAGCACGTCGTGGCGGCGGCACAGCGCGGGTGGCACGATGCCGACGGCTCGCGCATCGACGGGATAGTCGAGCAGCTCGACAAACGGCATGCCGGCCTGCGCTGCACGCGCGGCAGCAAGCTGGGCCGGAGAGATGCGGCCCCGATCCATGAGGTCGGCGACGAGGGCGTCGTCATCGAGCCCGATATCGATGCTCTCGATGGGCATGATTCCGTGCAGGATCAGAATCTCGGCTAGAGACGCCACGTTTACACCTCCCCCAGCGAAAAGCGGCTTCTCTAGCTAATCGTGGGGTGTGCGCACTGTCACCCCCGTAACCGGGGGACGCTCGACGCGACGCTAGAGCGCGACGCGGGGAAGGATCGCGTCGACAGCTCGCGAGACGAAGGCCTCGATTCGGGGTTCGACGCAGTGGGTGAGGATCTCCCCGAGGTCGTCGCGCTGCTTGCGCACGGTGTCGGTCACGTATCGGGCGACGGCGCCGGCGCCGCTCCCGTAACCGGGGATCGAGCGATCCTGGAGGGTGTCCTGGATGTCGACGGCTGCGGCATCCAGAGTCGATGCGAGGTGGTGCATGAGGTCGTGCGGCCATGCTGACAGGTCGAGAACGCGCGCCACGAGCGAGGAAGAACAGGTCGTGCAGAGGTGGGCAGACCCCTGCCCTGGAGGCTGCCACTCGGCAGCGGCTTCAGACCAGCTCGCCAGAATCGTGGCGAGGAAGTCGTCGATTGCAAGGCGATTCACGGTGCGACTCCGTTTTCTCGGGTGCTTCATGCTCGCAAGGGACAGAACGGTATATCAGTCGTCGCTTTCCATGACACCCGTTCGGGGGACAGCGGTACCCCATGTTTCTGCATGGAACCCGGATTCGTGGCATCCTCGAAATTGCTGGGCTTTGTGGAGGACAGGATGACGAACGACGCGCCACCGCCGCTTCGTGTTGCCCACGTCGACGATCACGAGACAGTCAGGCTGGGATTCGCCTCCCTTCTCGGCGATGTAGACGACATCGAACTCGTCGCCTCCGCCACGAGCGTCGACGATGTTCTGCCGCTCGTTGCGGACCTCGATCTTGTTGTCCTCGATATCAGGCTCTCCGACGGCTCGACGGTCGCGCGCAATCTCGCCGTGTTGCAGGATGCCGGCGCTCGGGTACTGGCCTTCACCGCGGCCGACAACGCCAACGAAGTGCGTGCCGCCTCCCGCGGTGGGGTACTCGGGATCGTGCGCAAGTCCGATTCGCGCGACGCCATCATCGACGCCGTCCGAAACGCGGCCCGCGGATTGACCGTGGCCACAACAGAGTGGGCCGCGGCCCTCGACGCGGACGGGACATTCTCGGCTGGTCTCAGCCCGAAAGAGCGTGAAGTACTCGCTCTGTACGCGTCGGGCGAGAAGTCCGTGACCGTCGCCAACCGCGCCGGTCTGTCGGCGGGGACGGTAGCCGAATACGTGCGCCGAATCCGCACCAAGTACGCGATCGCCGGACGGCCTGCACACACCAAGGTTGACCTCTACAAGCGGGCCGTCGAAGACGGGATCCTGCCCTCCCCCGAATCGTGATCCCGACCACAGAGAGCAGGCGCGCCGAGGAACAGGTCGCCCGCACCATCACCGTCGTCATCGCCGCAGGAGCCCTCCTGCTCGGCACGATCTCGCTCGGTCCGATCGTGGGCGGGACGGCGTACCTCGCGCCCTGGTACACACCGCTCGCACTCGGAATCGTGTTCGGCGGCTACGGGGTACTGCTCGTCACCGTGTTCCTGGTGCCCTTGAGAGGCATCCGTATCGCCCACGGCGTCTACGCGATCGCGTTCCTCGTGGCGCAACTCGCGCTCGTCTTCGCCGTTGGCCCCGAATCCTTGCCCACCGAGCTTCCGCCGTGGGTGCTCGAGATGCCCGCCATCGGCACCGCGTGTGCCGCGCTGGCCTGGCGCCCCAGCATCGCCTGGGGCTACCTCCTCGCGACCTCGATCCTCGAGGCTCCTCTTCGCTGGGTGGCCCACGGTCTGGACGACTGGGACATCGGGGTCAAATACGCTCTGCTGACGGTAATCCTCGCCGGCCTCTTTACGGCGCTGGCTATCGCGGCCATGCGAAACGCGGCCGCCGTCGACACCGCAACCCAGACCCTACGCGAGGCGGCCGCTCGCTCCGCGGCCGCGACGGCCCGCGCACAGGAGCAGGCCAGGCTCGACGCACTCGTGCACGACGAGGTCATGAACACGCTGTACTACGCATCACGCGATGACCCGCGACTGGAGGATTCCGTGCGACGCCAGGCCCGCGCTGCGCTCGACGAGCTGGAGGTGCTGCGCGGCGGTCGCGAAGAAACGCCCACGGGGGTGCGAGTCGACGAGTTCGTGTCACGCCTGAGATCGGTTGTGCTCGAGGCATCCATCGACGCTCGATTCGAGGCGAGCTTCGAGCGCGTCCGCGACGTACCCAGTTATGTGGCCGCGGCATTCGCCGAAGCCACCTCGGAGGCCGTGCGCAACAGCCTCTCGCACGCGCCGGACGCGACACTCTCTGTTGTCGTCAGCGCACGGGATCGTGGCATCGTGGCGCGAATCGCCGATGACGGCCCCGGTTTCGACGCCTCGGATGTCGCGCCTCATCGTCTCGGCATCGCCGTCAGCATCCGCGGAAGGATGGCTGCCGTCCCTGGCGGAGCGTCGCGCGTGGAATCGTCGCGCGGACGCGGCACCCTGGTTGTGCTCGAGTGGAGCGACTCGTGAGCGCGGGGGGCGTCGACAAGGTCGACTTCACGGGTCGGGGAACCCACATCCTCCTGTGGGCCTACATCGTCGCGAGCGGGATCCTCGCGGTGTGGAGCATGGACGAGATCTCCACGCCGTGGCCGACTGTTCTCGGCCTCGGTGTGCTTGTTGTCATCGGCATCCTTCTGACCGCCGACACGGCGACCCCCGTGCGCCTCTCGACCGCACTGATCTCGGCAGTGGCGTGGACGATCGTCGCGCTGGCGAGCACCTGGTACATCGTTGTGCCCGGCGGCCACGCCCAGTGGTATTACGGCGCCGGCACGGTAACGATGTTTTTCCTCGCGCTGCGCGGGCGCCTCGGTATCGCTTGGCTCGGCTTCGGTGCCCAGTCCGCGGTGATCGTTGTGTGGGGTCTCACAACGGATGTCGGCCTCATCGTCTCGCTTTTCCTCATCGGCAAGCAGCTCGCGATCTTGCTCGTCGGCACCCTCTTCACGGTGGGGCTCCGACGAGCGGATGCCACGCTCCGCCGCCTCGCGGAGCAGACCTCCGCACGCGCCATGCTGGAGGCCGCCGGCCTGGCCAGCACCGCGGAGCGCAACGAACGGCTACAGGAGCTGGACGCGCTCGCAACGCCGCTCCTCGCGCGCATCGTCGACGGCGGGCCCCTCACACCCGAGGACAGGGTCGAGTTTGCGGTGGCCGAAGCGGAGCTCCGCGACGGCCTCCGGGCGCGCGCACTGGCCAGTGCCGACGTGGTTGCGGCGGCACGCGCAGCCCGGAGGCGCGGAGTAGAAGTTGTGCTTCTCGATGACCGCAACCCCGAGGCCCTCGACGATGCGACGCTGCGCGCCGTGATGGCCGACATCGTTCAGGCACTGGATGCCGCGACCGCGGGACGCGTTGTCGCGCGACTGCTCCCGCCGGGCCGCGACGCCGCCGCCACGATCCTGAGCGACACGGGAACGCGGCAGGAGCATCACGGGGTGCCCTACGCGGGGCATCCGTAGGGACAACGCACTCCAGGCATCCGTAAGGCAGCACAACGGCCCCGCCACCCGAAGGTGACGAGGCCGTTGTGGTTGGTGCTAGAGGTTTCGACTGGCCGCCCGGTAGGGGCGGCCGCTCAACCTGATCAGGCGCGGGGCTTGCGCCCCGCGCGCGGATCAGTTGTAGGTGCCGGGCGTGAAGTCGTCCGAACTGAAGCTGTCGAAGTCGACGAAGCTCAAGTCGGCCTCGCTCACACCGAGGTCGTCCGCGAAGATGCGGTTCGGGTAACGCTCGGCCCGAGCCTCCTCGGTCGCCTCGACGGAGACGTCGCGGTAGCGCGCCAGACCGGTACCGGCCGGGATGAGCTTTCCGATGATGACGTTCTCCTTGAGACCCATGAGCGGATCGGACTTGCCCTCCATGGCGGCCTGCGTGAGAACGCGGGTCGTCTCCTGGAAGGACGCGGCCGACAGCCACGACTCGGTCGCCAGCGACGCCTTGGTGATACCCATGACCTCCTGACGTGCCGACGCGGTCTTCTTGCCCTCGGTCAGCGATGCGCGGTTGATCTCGTTGTACTTCTGGCGGTCGACGAGCTCACCGGGGAGCAGGTCGGTGTCGCCGTGGTCGACAACGGTCACCTTGCGCAGCATCTGACGAACGATGACCTCGATGTGCTTGTCGTGAATCGGCACACCCTGCGAGCGGTAGACGCCCTGCACACCGTCCACGAGGTGCTGCTGCACCGCACGGACACCCTTGACGCGAAGAACTTCCTTCGGGTCCAGGTTTCCGACGTGGAACTGCTGGCCGAGCTCGACGTGCTGACCGTCCTCGACGAGGAGGGTTGCACGGCGCAGCACCGGGTACGCGATCGGCTCATCGCCGTTGTCGGGCGTGAGGATGATCTTGCGGGTGCGGTCGCCGTCCTCGATTGAGATGCGGCCAGCCGCCTCCGCGATCGGGGAAGCCGACTTCGGGGTGCGAGCCTCGAAGAGCTCGGTCACACGGGGCAGACCCTGGGTGATGTCATCCGCCGATGCCACACCACCGGTGTGGAAGGTACGCATCGTGAGCTGGGTTCCCGGCTCACCGATGGACTGAGCGGCGATGATACCGACGGCCTCACCGATGTCGACGAGCAGACCGGTCGCGAGCGAACGGCCGTAGCACGCGGCACACACACCGACAGCGGACTCACACGTGAGCACCGAGCGCACCTTGATGTTGTGCACACCGGCGGCAAGGAGCGTGTCGAGGAGCACGTCGCCCACGTCGGACCCGGCAGGAGCGATGACCTCCCCCTTGTCGTTCACGGCGTCGGCAGCGAGGCTACGCGCGTAGACCGAGTTCTCGACGTTTGCCGCGAGAGCCCAGGTGCCGTCGGCACCCTGCTCGGCGATCGGCATGTCGAGACCCTTCGAGGTGCCGCAGTCGTCCTCACGGATGATGACGTCCTGCGAGACATCGACGAGACGACGCGTGAGGTAACCCGAGTCGGCGGTACGGAGTGCGGTGTCGGCGAGACCCTTACGTGCACCGTGGGTCGAGATGAAGTACTCGGCCACGGTGAGGCCCTCCTTGTAGGAGTGCACGATCGGGCGGGGGATGATCTCACCCTTCGGGTTCGACACGAGACCACGCATACCGGCGATCTGGCGCACCTGCATCCAGTTACCACGTGCACCGGACGACACCATGCGGTTGATGTTGTTGTTGGTGGCGAAGTTGTCCTGCATCGCGGTGGCGACCTCGGCGGTTGCCTTGTTCCAGATCTCGATGAGCTCCTGACGACGCTCGGCGTCGGTGGTCAGACCCTTGTCGTACTGGGCCTGGACACTTGCGGCCTGCTTCTCGTACTTCGCGATGATCTCCGGCTTCGACGGAGGGGTCACGATGTCGGAGAGCGCGACGGTCACACCCGAGCGGGTTGCCCAGTGGAAACCTGCGTCCTTGATGCGGTCGAGTGCTGCTGCGACCTCCACCTTCGGGTAGCGCTCGGCGAGATCGTTGACGATCGCCGAGATCTGACCCTTGTCGGCCACGGCCTCCACGTAGGGGTAGTCCTCGGGAAGAGCCTCGTTGAAGAGCGCGCGACCGAGGGTGGTCGTGAGCAGGAACGTCTTGCCCTGCACGAAGCCCTCGGGAGCGGTGCCCTCGGCGAAGTGCAGGCCGTCGAGACGGATGCGCACGGTCGCGTTGAGGTCGAGCGTGTGCTGGTCGTGCGCAAGGATCGCCTCGGCGATCGACGCGAACGCACGGCCCTCACCCGTCGCACCCTCCTTGACCGTGGTCAGGTGGTGCAGACCGATGATCATGTCCTGCGTCGGCAGGGTCACGGGGCGACCGTCCGACGGCTTCAGGATGTTGTTCGACGCGAGCATGAGCACGCGGGCCTCGGCCTGAGCCTCGACCGACAGCGGAAGGTGCACGGCCATCTGGTCACCGTCGAAGTCAGCGTTGAACGCCGCACACACGAGCGGGTGGAGCTGGATGGCCTTGCCCTCGACGAGCTGCGGCTCGAAGGCCTGGATGCCGAGGCGGTGCAGGGTAGGTGCGCGGTTGAGCAGCACGGGGCGCTCACGGATGATCTCCTCGAGCACATCCCACACCTGCGGGCGCGAACGCTCGACCATACGCTTGGCGCTCTTGATGTTCTGAGCGTGGCTGAGGTCGATGAGGCGCTTGATCACAAACGGCTTGAACAGCTCGAGTGCCATCTGCTTGGGCAGACCACACTGGTGAAGCTTGAGCTGCGGGCCGACGATGATGACCGAACGGCCGGAGTAGTCGACGCGCTTTCCGAGCAGGTTCTGGCGGAAGCGACCCTGCTTTCCCTTGAGCATGTCGCTCAGGGACTTGAGGGCGCGGTTGCCGGTACCGGTGACGGGGCGACCACGACGACCGTTGTCGAACAGGGCGTCAACGGCCTCCTGCAGCATGCGCTTCTCGTTGTTGACGATGATCTCGGGTGCACCGAGGTCGAGCAGGCGGCGGAGGCGGTTGTTGCGGTTGATCACACGACGGTAGAGGTCGTTGAGGTCGGAGGTCGCGAAGCGGCCACCGTCGAGCTGGACCATCGGGCGCAGCTCCGGCGGGATGACCGGGACGACCTCGAGCACCATGGCGGCCGGCGAGTTGCCGGTCTGGAGGAACGAGTTGACCACACGGAGGCGCTTGATGGCGCGGATCTTCTTCTGACCCTTACCGGTAGCGATCTCGTCGTGAAGCTTCTCGCTCTCGGCGGTCAGGTCGAAGTCCTGCAGGCGCTTCTGGATGGCCTCGGCGCCCATGTGGGCCTCGAAGTACATGCCGAAGCGGTCCTGCAGCTCCTGGAAGACCGAGTCCTCGGGCTTCAGGTCGCCGACCTTGAGGTTGCGGAAGTCCTCCCACACGCGCTCGAGCTGAGCGATCTGCTCGTCGAAGGCCTTGCGGGTCTGGCTCATCTCCTTCTCGGCGCCGTCCTTGGTGCGACGCTTCTGGTCGGCCTTGGCACCCTCCGCCTCCAGGGCCGCGAGGTCCTCTTCGAGCTTGGAGAGGCGCTCCGCGATACGGGTGTCGCGCTGGCCCTCGAGCGTCTTGATCTCGAGACGGATCTCGTTCTCGAGGCCGGGCAGGTCGTCGTGACGACCCTGCTCGTCCACCGAAATGATCATGTAGGCAGCGAAGTAGATGACCTTCTCGAGGTCCTTCGGTGCCATGTCGAGGAGGTAACCGAGACGGCTCGGAACACCCTTGAAGTACCAGATGTGGGTAACGGGGGCAGCGAGCTCGATGTGGCCCATGCGCTCGCGGCGGACGGAGGACTTGGTGACCTCCACGCCGCAGCGCTCGCACACGATGCCCTTGAAGCGGACTCGCTTGTACTTACCGCACGAGCACTCCCAGTCGCGGGACGGGCCGAAGATCTGCTCTCCGAAGAGACCGTCCTTCTCCGGCTTGAGCGTGCGGTAGTTGATGGTTTCAGGCTTCTTGACCTCGCCGTGCGACCACTTACGGATGTCGTCCGCTGTAGCCAGGCCGATCTTGATCTCGTCAAACGCGTGAACGTCGAGCAATTTATCTTCTCTCTTGAAAAACGAAGGTGTCGTATCGGTGGCGGGGCTTAGATCTCGTCGATCGACGAGGACTCGAAGCGCGTGGAGATGTTGATACCGAGCTCCTCGGCAGCACGGAAGACCTCGTCATCCGTGTCGCGCAGGTTCACGGCCGTGCCGTCAGCCGAGAGCACCTCGACGTTCAGGCAGAGCGACTGCATCTCCTTGATGAGGACCTTGAAGGACTCCGGGATGCCCGGCTCCTGGATGTTCTCACCCTTGACGATGGCCTCGTACACCTTGACGCGACCGAGGATGTCGTCGGACTTGATCGTGAGGAGCTCCTGGAGCGCGTACGCGGCACCGTAGGCCTCGAGGGCCCACACCTCCATCTCACCGAAGCGCTGGCCACCGAACTGCGCCTTACCACCGAGCGGCTGCTGGGTGATCATCGAGTAGGGGCCCGTCGAGCGAGCGTGGATCTTGTCGTCCACGAGGTGGTGGAGCTTCAGGATGTACATGTAGCCGACCGAGATCGGGTCCGGGAACGGCTCACCGGAGCGACCGTCGAAGAGACGGGTCTTACCGGACGAGTCGATGAGACGGTCGCCGTCGCGAGTCGGAAGCGTCGAGTCGAGCAGACCGGCGATCTCCTCCTCGAGCGCTCCGTCGAACACGGGCGTCGCGACCTTGGTGCCGGGGGCAGCACTGCGTGCCTCCTCGGGCAGGCGCGCGGCCCACTCCGGGTTGCCCTCGACCTCCCAGCCCTGCTTGGCGACCCACCCGAGGTGGGTCTCCAGCACCTGGCCGAAGTTCATGCGACCGGGGATACCGAGCGGGTTGAGGATGACGTCAACCGGGGTACCGTCCGCGAGGAACGGCATGTCCTCGACGGGCAGGATCTTGGCGATGACACCCTTGTTGCCGTGACGGCCGGCGAGCTTGTCGCCCTCCGTGATCTTGCGCTTCTGAGCGATGTAGACCACAACACGCTGGTTGACACCCGAGCCGAGCTCGTCGTCGTTGTCGGCGCTGAACTCCTTGACCGCGATGATCGTTCCCTCGACGCCGTGGGGCACCTTGAGCGACGTGTCGCGGACCTCGCGGCTCTTCTCGTTGAAGATCGCGCGGAGCAGGCGCTCCTCGGCGGAAAGCTCGGTCTCACCCTTAGGCGTGACCTTGCCGACGAGGATGTCGCCGGGGCGAACCTCGGCGCCGATGCGGATGATTCCGCGCTCGTCCAGGTCGGCGAGGAGCTCGGGGCTCACGTTGGGGAGGTCACGAGTGATCTCCTCCTTGCCGAGCTTGGTGTCACGGGCATCCACCTCGTACTCCTCGATGTGGATCGACGACAGCACGTCGTCCTTCACGAGGTTCTGGGACAGGATGATCGCGTCCTCGAAGTTGTGACCCTCCCACGGCATGAACGCCACGAGGAGGTTCTTGCCGAGCGCGAGCTCGCCGTTCTCCGTCGCGGGGCCGTCGGCGATGACCTGACCGGCCTCGATGCGCTCGCCAGCGGAGACGATCACACGGTGGTTGTAGCTCGTGCCCTGGTTGGAGCGGTCGAACTTGCGCAGGTAGTAGTCCTGCGTTCCACCCTCGTCGAGCTGCACGGTGACAACATCCGCCGACACCTCGGAGACAACACCGGCCTTGTCGGCGGTGAGCACGTCACCGGCGTCGATGGCCGCGAAGCCCTCCATACCGGTTCCGACGAGCGGCGACTCGCTGCGCAGCAGCGGAACAGCCTGACGCTGCATGTTCGCACCCATGAGGGCGCGGTTCGCGTCGTCGTGCTCGAGGAAGGGGATGAGGGATGTTGCGACGGACACCATCTGGCGGGGCGAGACGTCCATGTAGCCGACCTGGTCGACGGGGACGAGGTCGACCTCGTCGCCCTTCTTACGGGCGAGCACGTGGGACTCGGCGAACTTGGCGTCCGCGGTGAGCGGCGCGTTGGCCTGGGCGACAACGAAGTCGTCCTCCTCGCTCGCGGTGAGGTAGTCGATGGTCGACGTGACCTTGCCGTTCACGACACGACGGTACGGCGTCTCGATGAAACCGAACGCGTTGATGCGCGCGAAGGATGCGAGCGACCCGATGAGACCGATGTTGGGGCCTTCCGGCGTCTCGATCGGGCACATGCGGCCGTAGTGCGACGGGTGGACGTCACGAACCTCGACGCCCGCGCGCTCACGCGACAGACCACCGGGGCCGAGGGCCGAGAGGCGGCGCTTGTGGGTGAGGCCCGCGAGCGGGTTGTTCTGGTCCATGAACTGCGAGAGCTGCGAGGTTCCGAAGAACTCCTTGATCGCGGCGACGACGGGGCGCACGTTGATCAGGGTCTGCGGCGTGATCGCCTCGATGTCCTGCGTGGTCATACGCTCGCGGACGACACGCTCCATACGCGACAGACCGGTGCGGACCTGGTTCTGGATGAGCTCGCCGACGGCGCGGATACGGCGGTTGCCGAAGTGGTCGATGTCATCGACGTCGAGTCGGACATCCACCTTCTTGCCGTCGCGCGTGCCCTTGATGGTCACGGCACCGTTCTCACCGGTCGAGACGAACGGCGACGAGGTGTCGTGAAGCGAGACGAGGTACTTGATCGTCGCGATGATGTCCTGCACCGTGAGCACCGACTCGGTGATCGGGGTGTCGAGACCGAGCTTGCGGTTGATCTTGTAGCGACCCACCTTGGCTAGGTCGTAACGCTTCGGGTTGAAGTAGAAGTTGTCGAGGAGCGCACGCGCGGCCTCGGCGGCGACCTGCTCGCCCGGACGAAGCTTGCGGTAGATGTCCTTGAGCGCCTCCTCCTTGGTGAGGATGGCGTCCTTCTCGAGCGTGAGCTCGATCGACGGGAAGCCCTTGAACTCCTCGAGGATCTCCTCGCTCGTGAGGCCGAGGGCCTTGAGGAAGACGGTCACCGATTGCTTGCGCTTGCGGTCGATACGAACACCGACCTGGTCGCGCTTGTCGATCTCGAACTCGAGCCAGGCGCCACGGCTCGGGATGATGCGTGCCGAGTAGATGTCCTTGTCGGAGAGCTTCTCGGGCGTGCGGTCGAAGTACACACCGGGCGAACGGACGAGCTGCGAGACGACAACACGCTCGGTTCCGTTGATGATGAACGTGCCCTTTTCCGTCATGAGCGGGAAGTCGCCCATGAAGACGGTCTGGGTCTTGATCTCACCGGTGAGGTGGTTCATGAACTCGGCGTTCACGTAGAGCGGCGCGGCGTAGGTCTTGCCACGCTCCTTGCACTCGTCGATGGAGTACTTGGGCTCCTCGAGCTCCGGCTCGGCAAACGAGAGCTGCATGGTCTCGCCGAGGTCCTCGATGGGGGAGATCTCCTCGAAGATCTCCTCGAGTCCGCTGCGAGTAGCGATGTCGTTACGTCCGGCGGCCTGGGCCGCGGCGACACGCTCCTTCCAGACATCGTTTCCGACGAGCCAGTCAAAGCTCTCGGTCTGCAGTGCAAGCAGATCGGGAACGGTGAGGGTATCGGTAATTTTGGCGAAAGAGAGGCGGGATGCGTTCCGCCCGTTCTTCGGTGACTTCTTAGTGGACGTGGTGCGCGCAGCAGCCAAGGAACTAACCTCCGTGGGCCTGATCAGGGCCCGTTTGTCATACAGTGACGGTCGGCAATGAATTGCTCACCAGTACCCCAAGGAGATTGCCCCGCCGCTATACTCGGGGCGCGCCAGCTGTCCACAATATGACGGCACGGGTGGTCTGGGAGCGCAAAGAACAACTATATGTCGCAACGACGCGCCTATGCAAGTTATTCCTTGACCAGATTCGCCGGATCGGATATAAGCGCGCTGTCCAGTGCGAAAACGGGGCAGCCCCAGCAGGAACTGCCCCGTTGAGGCGGAGGGGATGTGCGCTACCGAGCCCTGCTCCGTGCGCGGCTGCGCCGCATCGCCACTCCACCGATCGCGACGAGAAACACAGCCGCGAACGCTGCAAGGCCACTCGTGGCGCTTCCCGTCGACGCCAAGGCATTCGAAGCCGAGGGCTCACCACCGGCGGTCGTGCCATCCTTCAGTGGCTCGTCGGGGTCGGCCGGCTGAGCCGGCAGCTGGGGTTCGCCCTCGCCTGCACCTCCACCCTCACCCTCAGCCTCACCCGGGGTCACCGTGATCGTGACCGTCGCCCAGTCGGAAAGGTTGTTGCCGTCGGTGGCCCGGTAATCGAAGGTGGCGTCGCCCGAGAAGCCGACCGGAGGGGTATACGTGAACCCGCCGAGGGGATCAACCGAGACTGTGCCGGCCGACGGGTTGTCGTACGACGCCACCGAGAGCAGGTCGCCCTCAGGGTCACTATCGTTCGCGAGGAGTCCAACCAGCGCTGGCATGGAGAGCGTCTCTCCCTGAGCGATCGTGAACGCATCGTCCGCTGCGACCGGCGAGGTGGGCTCGGCACCCTCGGCGAGAACATGAATGGTGACCGTTGCGACGCCGCTCTCTCCGCCTTGCGGATCGCGAGCGACATAGGTGAAGGTGTCATCGCCGACAAAGCCATCCGAGGGGACGTACTCGAAGGCGCCAGTCAGCGGTGACATCGACGTGATCGCGCCATGGTCAGGAAACACGTAGGACGCAAGGCTGAAACTCGAATCGGCGTCGGTATCGTTGCCGAGCAGGCCCGGCGCGGGCACGGAGAGCGTTGAACCCGACACAACCCAGTACTCGTCGTCTACCGCGACCGGTTCGGCGTAGTCCACCAGTTCCTCGGTGATCTCGAAGACAAGGGCCACAGGGGCCGAGTAGTCGATTCCGTCCCACGCACGGTAGGTGAAGGTACGAGTACCGGTGAAATCAGTCGGGGGCGTATAGAAGGTCGTCCCATTTTTCGGATCGAGGATGAGCTGCTCACCGGGGAGGGCTCCGCCAGCGGGGACAACGATTGCGGCCTTTAGCGGGTCGCCGTCGGCGTCCGTGTCGTTCACCACAACACCGGGAGCCGGGATGACCAGGAGCTGGTTTTTGCCCGTCACGTAGGAGTCGGCGACGGCCACGGGAGCGGAGTTGGGTTTGGGCGCGGCGGCCACGGTGATGGAAACGAGAGCCGGATTGCTCTCGTCCGTGCCATCCGTCACCCAGTACCAGAACTGGATCTCGCCGCTAAAGCCTGCGGCAGGGGTGTAGGTGAAATACCCCGTCGTGGGGTCGAGATTAAGGATGCCCTGTCCGGGCGGGTCGAATCCGACAACCGTGAGGTCGTCGCCATCCCCGTCTGTGTCGTTGCTGAAGAGTCCGCTGGCGGAAGTGGTAGCGACGAGGGGTTCCTCGTAGCCCGTCTCGTAGAAGTCCGCGTATGCCACCGGGACTGCATTTACCGGAAGTGCTTCCTCCACGGGGGACGGAACGGCATCGACCGGGAGCACCGCTTCTGCCGCAGTCGGGAGCGCGTCGTCCGGCAAGAGCACCTCGGCCTCGGCCGGAGCTTCGTCCACTGGGAGGGGAGTCTCGGCGAGGTCCGAGGTGGAATCCTCGTCCACGACGATGGAGGGGTCCGTCGTGTCGTCCGCGATGGCTGGCATCACCGCCCAGGTACTGAAACCGAAGGTGAGTGCGATCACGAGGATGATGGCGCCGAAGCGCAGCGGGCGTGTGGTCATCGCCGCGAGCCGGAATCGGTGCGCGGGCGACTCGAGCGGAGCAGGCATGAATCGTCCTTAAGGGTGTCGTTGAAACTGTCGGCGTGCCGGAGTGGCACGCAGACAACAGTGCCGATCAACCCCCCTGCTCCGGATGGGGAGGGCTTGCTCAACCTGATGAGACGCATTACTCATGTGCTGCGAACTACTCACCTTCCCGTCGCTAGAATCCACTCATTCACCCGTGGAGGCATTCGTGACCCGCTCCGTACCGACCGGCACGCGAGCCGCCGATGGTCGGTGGCCGCTCGTGGGCCGGGAACAGCTCGTGGATCGGCTCTGCCGCTGGTTCGCGGGCGATGGAGCGCGCCTCTGCGTGCTGTACGGATCATCCGGGGTTGGCAAGTCCCGGCTCGCCTTCGAGACGGCCTCGCGACTGTCGGGCGAGGGATGGGCCTCCTTGCCTGTTTCGGCGAGCACAATCATGGCCACGGTCCCACTTGGCGCGCTGACTCCGCTGTTTTCGAGCGACCGGGAGGCGCTCGACGCCGTCGCCTCAGACCCCGGTGCCCTGTTTCGGCGGGCAACCGAGGCGGTACGGGACGCCGCGGCGGGGCGCCGCACCGTGCTCGTCGTCGACGATCTGTCGCTGCTCGATCCACTCTCGGCAACACTCATCGCACAGCTCGTCGCCTCCGGGTACGTCCGATTACTGGCCACCGCCCGCGATCGCGAGCCTCTACCCGACCCGATCATGGCGCTGTGGTCGAGCGACTCCGCGCTGCGCGTCGACGTTCCCCCGCTATCGGTCGGCGACTATGAGTTGGTGCTCCGCGAGGTCCTCGGCGGACCCGTCGCCCACCGCTCAGCGGTCGAACTGCACCAATCGACGGCCGGGAACCCTCTGGTCCTTCGTGAGCTGACGATGGGGGCCCTCGAGGTCGATCGGCTCGTCGAGCACGCCGGAGTGTGGCAGCTCGTGGGCGAACCCGTCGGCACCCCCGCGTTGCGCGATCTCATCCTTTCCCGGCTCCGGCACCTCGACGATGCGGAGCGCGACGTCGTCGAGCGCCTCGCGGTATGCGGCGAACTACAGATCGACCATCTCACGTCCGATGGCGCTCGGGAGGCTGTCATCAGACTTGAGTCGGCGGGGATCATGACGCTCGTCGAGGGCCCCCGCGGCCTCGTCGGCCGACTCGTTCACCCCCAATACGCCGGCGCCGTGGTCGACTCACTCAGCCGCCTGCGCGTCTCCGACGTGCTCCTCCAGCAGGCCGACCTCCTCGAGGCCGAGCGCTCGGGGGCAAGCGACGACCTTCGCGTCGTCGTGTGGCGCCTTGAGGCAGGCAAAGCGACGGACCCGGAACTCCTCGCGAGCGCGGCTCGGCTGGCCCGGCAAGCAAGCGACCACCCGACGGTCGAGCGGCTCGCGGCGGCCGCCATCCGCGTCGCCGGCGGCCGCCCCGACTTGCTGCTGCTGCGCGGCGAAGCGCTGTTGAGGATGGGACGCGCAGAGGACGCCCTTGAGGTTCTGGCCGAGGCGAGAATGGAGGACGCACCCGGTGAACTTCGCTCGGCGATCGCCGCGACGACGGCTATCGCCCATGCGAGCGTCCGGGACGGCCTCGACGCGGGACTCGAGGTCATCGATGCTGCGGAGGAGGGGCTGAGTTCGCCCGACGTCGGTCTCGTCCTGACTCGAGCGCTCATCGAGCTCTACCAAGACCGGGCGATCGAGGTAGATGCCCTGCTCGCCGAACTCGACGCTTCCCTCGGGTCCTCCCCCGCCGAGCGCGCAATCGTCGCCTCCACACGCTCCCTGTCGCATGCCGCACTCGGGCGCACGGACGAAGCGCTGCGGGATGCCCGGCTCGCGCTCGACTTCGCCCGGTCAACGAGCGGAGCAGGAATCCCTGGGCTCTCGGTCGCCATGGGCCTCGGCACTCTCGCGACCGTTCAGTTACACGTTGGAGACCCGGACGGCGCCCTCCGGTCCGCGACGTCCGCCCTCCTCGAGTCACTCGTCGCCGACGACGAGATTGTCGCGCGTTCCCACGAGTTCCTCCTCGCTCGCATCGAGTGGGAGCGCGGCAACCTCGACGCAGCGGAACGCTGGTACCGCGACACCATGAGTGGAGCCCTCTCGATGGGGCCGATCAGCCTTCACGTGCCCGCAGCATGCGGACTCGCCATGACGCTCGCGATGCGCGGCGACCTCGCGGGAGCGCGTGACGCCCTGGCAATCGTTCCCGACCAAGCCGACCACGTGCCGGGCGCCGTGATCGCGCGGGCCTGGGTGAGCGCTCTGAGCGGGGACGCCCAGACCGCCAGGAACGCACTGCTGGCTGGAGCCGAGCGATTCGGTCAACCGGGACATCGCTTCCTCGAGGCGGTTTTCCTTTTTCACCTCGCCCGCCTCGGCTTCGCAGCTGATGCCGCACCCCGGCTCGCCTCGCTCGCGGAGCTCACCGGAAGCCCGTTCTTCGACCGGCAGGCCCGGCATGCCGCGGCCGAAGCATCGGGCGACCGTAGAGCGCTCGTGGACGTCGCTGAGGAGTGGGCCGCCTCGGGAGCGCGGCTCTTCGCGGCGGAGGCGTTCGCGTCGGCGGCGCGCGCCGCTCGGCGAGCAGAGGACCACCGGCTCGCCGTGTCGCTGCAATCAGCCGCAGACGAGCACGCGCGAGCGTGCGGTGGGGCATCCACTCCCCTGCTGCAGTTCACCGAAGAACTCACGCCGCTGACCAGGCGCGAAAGAGAGATCGGCGCGCTCGCCGCTCGCGGGCTCAGCAGCAAGCAGATTGCCGACACTCTGTTCTTGTCGACGCGCACCGTCGACAACCACCTGCAGTCGATCTACGGAAAGCTCGGCATCCGTGGTCGGCACGAACTGCAGTCGTCAGGACTCGGCTAGTCGCTGGCCGCCTGGAGCACCACCACACGTTCGCGTAGCGCGTTCACTCGCTCCCGAACCTCGGCAACAACATGGTCGGTCGCGCCCAGGTCGTGCAGGGCGATGGTGAGGTGCTGTACGACGGAGTCGAAGGCCTCCGGAGTAATGTCCAGGCCGGCGTGGGCGAGCTCGAGTTCCCGACCGGCGAAGAGCTCTGGCCCGCCGAGCGCCGCGGCGAGGAATGCACGCTGGTGCGCCTTGAGTCGTGACAGGTCGACACCCTCGAACCACGGCGCGAGCGAGTCGTCCGCCGTTACTCGGTTGTAGAAGACAGCGACGGCCGCCTTCATGCCGGCGTTTCCGCCGACCTGGTCGTACAGGCTCATGCCCTCAAGGGTAGAGCTGCGTGTGTGCAGCGAACCGAGTAGTGATTACTCAGTTATCAGCGTTACTGAAAATCTGCGCCTCGACGAGCGGACGCACCACCTTTTCGAACTTCTTGTCGACGAAGTACTTCTTGAGCTTGTCGTCGAGCAACTCGTTGCCGATCGCGGCCATGATCATCGACTGGTCGAGGGAGAGGTAACGGTCGGCAACCGTTCCACTTCCCACCGCGATCGCGTCGTAGAAACCACCGGCGCCATAGGAGTCGAAGTTCGACTCGAGGCCCTCGAGGTTCGTCAGCACGGCATCCCGGTCGTAGGGAAGCGCGAGGAACGAGGCGTGCGGGGTCACAACACCGTCGCCGTACTCGGGCGAGGGGTTGGTGGCGTCACGGCATCCCTCGTATCCGTAGTCGACGTCGGTGGACTCGGCGTCGCTCGCGTAGCCGTCGGCACTGATTCCGAGGCCCTCCACCCCGTACTCGCGGTATCCGGCGAACGGATCGCTCGCGGGAGAGAATCCCCAATAGCCGTACCCGGCCTCCTCCATACCGTGCCAGCGTTGCGCCTCGACGGTGGCCGGATGATTGACGGCCCACGAGTTCGCCCCCCATTGGGCCTCAGGCACAAACAGATCGGGCATGAGCGCCTCGAACATGCTGCCGCCCCACGAGGGAACGAGTCGCTGGCCCGCGTACTCGTAGGTGCCCTCGAAGACACTCACGCCGAGGTACTCGCGTGTCTCGCCGACGGGCTTCTGCTCCTGCCAGCCGAAATCGCAGGCCTGGTCTGGCATGGTGCGGTACGTGCCGTAGTAGGCGGATGCCGGGATCTGCCCGTTCGCGATGCCGAGGTACGTCGCGATGCGCGCCTCGCTCACCGTCGTGTCGTACCAGTGGCACGTGTAGTAGACGTCGGGCCCGTCGCCTGCGTAGTTGTCGGGCACCGCGCATCCGTCGCCCGGTGGTTCCACCCAGAAGCCACCGCGATTGAGCGTCACGCCCTCTCGGGCATTCAGGTCGTGGAACCAGCCGAAGTCCATGCTGTCGTAGAGCACGGTCGCCTGACGCTTCAGCGACGGCTCCGCGGACGCGACAACGCGGAGGGAGGCTGCGAGCCATCCATTGTCCACCGTCGAGAGGAACGGGTAGACGACGTCGCCGCTGTCGGGCCACGTCGTGAGCTTGGACGCGTCCGTCGGCGAGTACCAGTTGTAATACATGCCACTCGGCTCGTGGCGCTCCATCGACGCGAGAGTCGTGAGTGTTGTGCGAAGGCGTTCCCTCGCGTCCTTCTTGCCGATGATGCCGAGGTCTCTGGCCACGATCGTCGACCACAGGTAGCCGCCGATGTTGGTGGGCGACGTGTACTCGCCCGCCTCGGCGAGGTCACCGCTGATGTTGTCGCTCGCGAGACCAGTCGCAGGGTCCGTCATCGCATGGAGCGACGCCCACGTGTCCTCGGCGTACCGCAGTAGCGTATCGTCGCCGGGATTCGATGGATGCCCGTGGCCACCGCCCGGGCCCCCGGCAACCGCCGCGGGGGCGATGGCGAGTGTCGCGGCGGCAACCGCGGCAATCGCGGGAATGGTGAAACGGCGAAGTGACGTCATCAGAAAGCTCCTTCGGTCCCTGTCACCCCACGCTCGCACCACCCCCGAAAGGGGGGCAAGGGGGTTGCGGTCCGGTCGGAGCTCAGCTAGCGGCGTCGCGTCGCCGTACCGCGAGAGCGGCGAAGGCCTCCCAGATGAGCCGGTGTGCGGCGTTGACCGTGAGGTCGGCGTGGTCGTAGGGCGGCGATACTTCCATGACATCGAAACCGACGACATCGAACTCGAGCACGAGCGCTCGGACGATACGTAAGAGGTCGATCGTGGCGAACCCGCCGGGTTCTGGGGTGCCCGTCGCCGGCGCGTGCGCGGGATCGAGCACGTCGATGTCGATCGAGAGGTAGACCTTGTCGCCGCGTTCGCGACCTGCCGCGATGAGATCGGCGAGGACCGCGTGGACGCCGCGCTCCCAGAACTCCTGCATCATGAAGTGCCGTAGGCCGTGGTCGCGCATCCACCGCTGGTCTTCCTCACCCGGCCAATAGCCGCGGAGCCCCACCTGGATGAACTTGTCACCGGGAATCGCACCGGACTCGATGAGCCGCCGCATCGGGGTGCCGTGGCTCGCAAGGTTGCCTTCGAGGATGTCCGCCGTGTCGGCGTGAGCATCGAAGTGGATCATCGTGACGTTGCCGAATCCGTGCTGTTCGGCGACGGCGGTCGCCGCCGGCCACGTGATCGAGTGGTCGCCGCCGAGGATGAACGGCACGATGCCGCGGCTGGTGACCTCCTTCACACGGTCGTAGATCGCCTTCTTCGAGAGCTCCCACATTCCGTGACTCGTGACGGCATCGCCGTAGTCGACCACGTCGAGGTGGTCGAAGATCTCGATACCGAGGTCGAGGTGGTACGTGCCGGGGTCGTACGTGCTCGCGCGGAGCGCACGCGGTCCGAACCGTGCGCCCGGCCTGAAGGTCGTGTTGTCGTCCCACGGGGCACCAACAACGGCCACGTCGGGCTGCCACTCATCGAGTTGCGCTGGCTCCGTGAGGAGGGGACGCATGCCGAAGGTCGCGGGCCCGACGTACGACTGTGCATCGAGTTGGGCGCGCAAACCTGGGGGGACGGGGCGGGACGGCTCGGGCATCCTTCACCGTATCTCCACGATCGCTGCGCGCAGTAGCTCGATCCGCCGAATCACTCCATCCGCGAGCTCGGGTTCAACCCTCAGGTCGTCGAGAGTGTCTCGCAAGTGACGTAGCACCCTCGTGTACTCCGCTTCGGTAATGCCGAGCCCCGAGTGTGCGTTGCGCATGCTGCGCCCGTCGTAGATCTCCGGCCCGTCGAGGAGAACGCTGAAAAAGTCGCGCTGGTGTCGCTTGATGGCCGAGACATCCATCCCCTCGAAGTAGCGTGCCAGCTCCGGGTCGGCGAGAACTCGGGAGTAGAAGGACTCAACGGCGACGGCGATAGCGGGATCGCCGCCGAGTTGTTCGTAGAGGTTCACCTTTTGTACCGCCTTCGGCTCGGGGATGCTGGGGCGTCCCGGAGAGTGTACGGCGAATCCGTGAGTTGCGCTCGCACATCACGGACAGCGGTGGGTGTGGCAGGGTCGAGGGGTGGCCGATCATCCGCACCGTACCCTTTCGCACAGTGGCTTCCACGCCGTTGTGAGCCCCGACCGCTGGATCCGCGGTGCCTACACGCTCACCGTCGACGGCACCCCTCAGAGCCACGTCAACCTCGACGACCCAACCCAGCTCTTCTTCGAATACGTGCAGCGGATGGGGCATGTCATCGATCAGCTCAGGATGCCTGGCGAGCCGCTCACGGCCGTGCACCTGGGCGCGGGCGCCCTCACCCTCCCCCGCTACATCGAGGCGACGCGGCCGGGGTCACGGCAACAGGTCATCGAACTCGAGAGCGATCTCGTGGAACTCGTCCGCGAGGAGCTGCCATGGTCGAGCCGCGCGTCCATCCGCATCAGGCACGGCGACGCCCGCGAGGTGCTCGAGCGCCTGCCCGCGGGGTTGCAGGGCTCCGTCGACCTCGTGATCGTCGACGTCTTCAGCGGCGCGCGCACACCAGCGCACGTGACATCCGTCGAGTTCTATCGAACGGCCGCGCAACTGCTTGCACCCGGTGGCGTGCTGCTGGCGAATATCGCCGACGGGCCCGGACTCGCCTTCGCGCGGGGGCAGGCCGCCACGCTGCACCACGTGCTCGGCAACGTCGCGGCGCTCGCCGAGACACAGATCCTCAAGGGGCGACGGTTCGGCAACGTTGTGCTCGCGGCATCCGCGACACCTCTTCCCCTCGAATGGATGCCGCGACTTCTCGCCGCGGGCCCGCACCCTGCGAAGGTCGTCGAAGGCGCCGAGCTGCTGGAGTTCATCGCTGGCGCGAACGTCGTGACGGACGAAACGGCCACCCCATCACCCCCACCGTCGAAGGGCATTTTCCAGGTCAAACCCGGATCATGAGAAGAACCCGCCCGGCAGAGCCGAGCGGGTTCTTCGTCACGAACTGAGCTGGTTAGCGCTGCACCGCCGAGCGGCGGACTCGGATGACCGACAGCACCACGGCGCCTCCCAGCAGGAGCGCTGCGCCGATCGCGACGAGCGGAGCCTGATCGAGACCCGTCGCGGCGAGCACGGGCACCTCGGGTTCGACAGCGACACCCCACACGGTGATCGGGTTGATGTCTGCGTCAACGACAACACCGTCGACCGAGAACGGCTCCAGGAAGGGGTTGAGGCCGGTCGTGAGGTCGAGTGTGGCCAGAGCGGACAGGATTTCGGGAGCCTCGCTGTCACCCTCGAAGACCCACGACGTGACCCAGAGCTGGCCGTCCCGGTCGAAATCGGCACCGAAGACGGGGTTGTCGAGGTCAACGACGAACGTTGCTCCCGCGTCCTCCGACAGGGTGTAGACCGACGAGGTGAGCACGTCGGAGAAGTCGTACGAGAACGCGTACAGGACACCGGTCACGGGGTGGACCGCGATCGCTTCAATGTCCAGGTAGTCCTCGCCGGCGAGTTCGATGACCGGCGTGAGGTAACCGGTCTCGGGGTCGACGGGGCCAACGTAGGTCGCGTCGAAATTCTCGGCCTCGAGGTAACACGCCGCGTAGATCACGCCACCCGTGAAGTCGAGCGCAGAGCAGGTGTCCGCCTCTTCTACGACGTCGCCGTAGTCGAAGTAGACCCGGATGTCGTTGCTGAGCGTGCCCGTGTTGGCATCGGCGTTATAGAGGTAGGCGCCGCCTTCCGCATAGTCGGCGATCGCGTACCCGTAGCCATCGTCGTTCACGTCGACGGCGTTGATGAAGTCATCCTCGTAGGGCGTCTGGGTGCCGAAGGGAGTGAGCGCGGCAGTGGCGGGGTTGGCGTCGTAGTACTGCCACTCGAACGAGTCGATGACGGAGATCACCTGTCCCGACGGGAGGGTAGCGGCGCTGGCGGGTGCGGCGGCAAAAAGCGTGAGGGCTGCGATCGACCCGACGGCAATCGCGGCGGTGAGCGAGCGGGATGCGGACATAGCTGTATCTCCTCGGTATGGCTGGAACTGCCTCACCTTATTGTTTGCTGTGAATTTGTGTCCAGACTTGCGCGCAAACTCGTGTACCCCGTTTGGGTCACTTTTCGGTTACGCGTGCTGAGATGGGGCTATGCCTCGTCTGCTCGCCGCGCTCAGCCTCGCATCCGCCGCGATCGTTCTCGCAGGATGCACGGGCACCCCGGAGCCGATGCCGCTACCCACACGCAGCGCGATCGAGACTCCCACCCCCACGGCGACGCCAGAACCCGAATTGCCCGGCCCCGTGCATCCGTCGGGTGTGACCACCATCGCGACGGGCCTCTCGGCGCCGTGGTCGATCCTACGACTCGAGAGCGGTTCGACCCTCGTCAGCGAACGCGATCGTGGCGTCGTGCGCGAAGTGACCAGTGACGGGCAGGTGCGTGATGTCGGTGCGGTGCCCGGGGTTGTGCCCGGCGGCGAGGGCGGCCTCCTCGGGCTGGAGTTCATTGACGGCAACCTGTACACGTTCTTCACGAGCGCGAGCGACAACCGGATCGTTCGATTCGAGTTGAACGGAGCACCGGGAAGTTACGCACTCGGTGCCGGCACGGACATCCTTACTGCGCTACCCAAGGCGGGCACCCACAACGGCGGACGCATCAAGCTCGGGCCCGACGGCATGCTCTACGCGACGGCGGGTGACGCGTCGGTTCCCGACAACGCTCAGGACCCGAACAGCCTCGGCGGCAAGATCCTGCGCATGACACCGGATGGCGCGGTGCCGGACGACAACCCCTTCCCCGGGTCGTACGTCTACTCCCTCGGCCACCGCAACCCGCAAGGAATCGCGTGGGACGGAGACGGTCAACTATGGGCGGCGGAGTTAGGCCAGAACACGTGGGATGAACTCAACCTCATCGAACCCGGCGGCAACTACGGATGGCCGATCGTCGAAGGCCAGACCGAGGACGCCCGGTTCAGGAACCCGGTGAGCCAGTGGAGCCCGGCCGATGCGAGCCCGAGCGGACTCGCGTGGACACGCGACACGTTTTTCCTCGCTGCCCTCCGCGGGGAGCGGCTGTGGACGATCATCACCGATCGCGGCGAAGTGATGCCGTGGTTCGCGGGAGAATTCGGTCGCATTCGTGACGTGGTGCCCGGGCCGGACGGCACTGTGTGGATGATCACGAACAACACCGCAGGTAAGGGCACGCCGCGAGACGGAGACGACAAGCTCGTGCAGGTGCTCCTCGAGCCCGTGGCGTGACGGGTTTCCGCCGCAGTTCCCACTGATCACGGGCGTGAACAGATCGTGTCGCCGACCCGGGTTAGCCTCATCGGGTGGCTGATCTGAATCGAGTGCGCGTGTGGGCGGATGCCCTCATCACCCTGCACCTCGACGACAGCTGGAGCTTCGGCTTCGACAACGCCAAGACCCGGGCTGGCCTGTGCAACTTCACGAAGAAGCGCATCACGGTTTCGCGATACCTGGCGGCGCGATTCGAGGACGACGACATCCACCAGACCCTCCTCCACGAGGTGGCGCACGCCGTCGCGGGGCCACATGCCGGTCACGGGCCGAAGTGGAAGGCCATCGCCAAGGAGTTGGGCTACGAGGGCGGGCGCCTGCACGATGGGCCGGTTGCGACGGAGTTCGCGCCATGGGTGGGGACGTGCCCCGCGGGCCACGTCATCCATCGCTACCGCCGGCCGACCCGGCCGATGGCGTGCGGTCGCTGCTCGCGTCGCTACGACCCGGCCCACGCGATCAGCTGGGTGAAGCGGGGGTAGGCGCTACTCGACGACCTGGACTTCCTTCCAGAAGGCCACATAGTTGGAGAAGTCCTTGCCGACACGATCGAACGCGCTCGGGTACGGAGTGGGGTAGCTCCAGGCGCGGTCCTGCAGGAGCGTGTCGCCGTCCTTCACCGAGAAGTACTGGCACTCGCCCTTCCACGGGCACGTGTACGGCGTCGCGCTCTCGACGAGCAGCTCGCTGTTCACGCTCGACGGCGGGAAGTACCAGTTGCCCTCGATCGAGATGAGCTCGTCCTTCGGTGCCTCGGCGATAACGGTGTCGCCCAGTACTGCCTTCATGGTGTTCCTCCTGTGATCGGATGCTCTGCCAAACGCTACTCGCGCTCGCTGCATTCCTTCCCAGGTCCGGGCACACTGAGATCATGCGCGTATTGCTGAAGTTCACACTCGACTGCACGCCGGACGCCGCGTGGCGAGCGCTGCGTGACCCGAAGGTCGTCGGACAGGTGGACGGTCCGATTGCCGCCCCCACATCGCTCGAGCCTGGCGGATTTCCCGACGAGTGGACTACCGAACCGCATCGTGTCGCCGTGAAGGCGTTTGGCCTCATCCCGATCGGCGAGCAGGAGATACGGCTGAGCTTCAGCGAGCGCGCGGGCGCACGGATCGTGCAAGACACCGGCCGACCACTCAGCGGGGCCCTCGCCACCGTGACGAGCTGGCGGCACACCATGGCCGTCTCGCCGCGGGGCGATGGACGCACGCTCTATCGCGATCGCCTCGAGTTCGGCGCAGGACTCCTCACGCCCGCCGTGTGGCCGGTGTTGTGGGCGCTGTGGCAGTGGCGCGGGGCACAGCTAAAGCGGCTCGCCCCGACCTGGGAGTAGCGACACTGCTAAGCTGTTGTTACTTGCGAAGCACCGATTGCTTCCCTGCGTCGTAGAACGCTTACTCTTCTCGCCCGGTCGTCATCGACCTTGTGACAGGGCTCGTAGAAACTTTCACGGCGACTCTGTGCCGAGCACACGCCCGGCATCGCCCATCACAATCCCGAAGGACCCCTGTGTCATCCACCACTTTCGGCGCGCTCGGCGTGCCCGCTCCGCTCGTCGCCGTGCTCGAAGCATCCGGCAAGACGGAGCCGTTCCCCATTCAGCAGGACACCCTGCCCGACACCCTCGCCGGGCGCGACGTGCTCGGCCGCGGAAAGACCGGCTCGGGCAAAACCCTGGCGTTCGCGATCCCCATGGTCGCGCGGCTCGCCGCATCCGGTCGGCAGGGGCGCAAGCCCCGCGGCCTCATCCTCGCCCCGACTCGGGAGCTCGCGACCCAGATCTCCGCGACACTCGAGCCCCTCGCATCCGCTGGCGGTCTCACCATCACGACGATCTTCGGTGGCGTCTCCCAGCAGCGTCAGGTCGCCGCCCTCAAGGCCGGCGTCGACATCGTTGTGGCCTGCCCCGGCCGACTCGAGGACCTCATGCAGCAGGGTTTCGCCCACCTCGACCAGGTCGAGATCACCGTGCTCGACGAGGCGGACCACATGGCTGACCTCGGCTTCCTGCCGGGCGTCACGCGAATCATGAACGCCACCCCGTCGACCGGTCAGCGCCTGCTCTTCAGCGCAACCCTCGACAACGGCGTTGACAAGCTCGTGGCGCGCTTCCTGCGCAACCAGGTGCTGCACTCCGTCGACGAAGCGACATCGCACGTCGCCGCGATGACCCACCACCTGTTCGAGGTGGCGGATGCCGACGCCAAGCGCGACGTCGTCGAAGCACTCGCCTCTGGCACCGGCCGTCGCATCCTGTTCATGCGCACCAAGCACCACGCCAAGCGCCTCGCGAAGCAGCTCACGGCGGCGGGCATCCCGTCTGTCGACCTGCACGGCAACCTGTCCCAGCCGCAGCGCGACCGCAACCTTGCCGCGTTCTCGGACGGTTCGGCCCGAGTTCTCGTGGCGACGGATGTCGCGGCCCGCGGCGTTCACGTCGACGGCGTCGAGCTCGTGGTTCACGTCGACCCGCCGGCCGAACACAAGGCGTACCTGCACCGCAGCGGACGCACCGCGCGTGCCGGGTCTGAGGGCGACGTCGTAACGGTCATGCTGCCGACGCAGCGCGGCGACACCCTCGCGCTCCTACGCAAGGCCGCCATCAAGGTCGCGCCGCAGTCGGTGACGGCTGGTTCGGAGCCCGTCGTGTCGCTCGTGGGCGAAGTCGCCCCGCGTGTTACCCCCGCACCCGTGTCGACTCCGGCCCGCGGTCGCTCGCAGGGCGGAACCTCTCAGGGCGCCAACGCGCAGCGCAAGCGTGCTGCCCGCGATGCCCGTGGCCAGGGCGACAGCGCCGGCGGAGGGTCGCGCGGGTCGCGGTCACGTCGCGGCGGTGCCGCGGGTGCGGCCGGTGCTGGTCGTGCCGGCGGAGCTGCTCAGGCCGGCGGGGCCCGCGGTGCGGGTCGGGCTGGCGGTGCTGGCGCAGCGCAGGAATCCCGCGGGCGTGCAGCGGCGTCGCACGGAACGCGCGGCCAAGGCGGTGCCAGTTCTGCTGCGCCTCAGCGCACGGCTGCAGCCCCGTCCGGGTCGCGGCCGCGTGGCGGCAAAGGTCGCGCGCAGGCACCGGCAGGGGGCATCCGGGTCGGCTCGGTAGTCCGCCCCAACGTGCGCGGTCGCTGACTCTCTGTCTCACGCGGCGGGGTAACCTGCCAGAATGGTTACGTGTTGTACCCGACGACCGTGAGACCAACGGGCCAGTGGCTCGAGCAAACAGACGGACCCCGCTGGTGGTTCGACTCGGGCGCCCTGCCGCTCGACTTCGCCTACACCGGCCCCATGCCCGATCAATCGAACCGCGAGTACCTCGCCACCCCTGAAGACCTCGCGGAGTGGCTCGAACCGCGCTTCGACGAGGTCGACGGCTCGGTGAGCGAAGGCGACCTGCGGGATGCCCGCGCCCTCCGCGAGGCGATCGCGCGGGCCGCGGTTGCCGCGAGCGGGGGCGCTGGCCCTGACGCGGCTGACGTGGATGTGATCAACCTCTACGCTGCCATCCCCGACATTCCCCCGGTTTTGGAGGGGGGCGGTCGCCGCGCCGGACGCAGTACGGCCCGCACCGCGCAGGCGTTGAGTGTGATTGCGCGCGCTGCGGTTCAGCTCTTCTCCCCCGAGGAGCGCGAGCGCATCAGGGCGTGCGCGGCCGATGACTGCGGTGTGATCTTCTACGACGAGTCGCGTTCCAACAACCGGCGGTGGTGCTCCATGGCGCGGTGCGGTAACCGCGCGAAGGTTCGGGAGTATCGCGAGCGCCGAGCGAAGCAGGCCTGAGCCCGGGCATCCGGTCGCCCTCCCTCATCCCAAATACAGGACTTCCGCGCCTTTCGGCCCCGAGTTCGGCATGAGTGCGGCGAGGAGGAGGAGATCTCCTGCATTTGGGATCATGACGCGGCAGCAGGGGCAGCGCGGCGGGGCACCTCAGCCCTCGCGGAGCACCTCGAACTCGGGCGCGGCAGAGGCAGCGCGCGCGGCATCCAGGGCTTCCGGGCCTTCCGTCGCCAGGAGCAGCTGTCCTGCGACCGACGCCGAGAGCACGTGGCTGCCCGCGTTTTTGAGCGCGAGGAACGCGCCAGCCGCAGCCGCGGCCTCGGGTGATGTGTAGTCGATGCCGAGCTCGCCGAGGGCGTCGATGACGGCGCCGGCCGCGACGAGATCCTCCACCGCGAACGCCCCACCGCGGCCGCCAGCGGCAACGACTGCCACGAACGCGCGGTCGCCGAGCGATGCCTGGCGGTCCAGAATCCATTGCGCAACGGCAGCGCGCGACCCAATCGAACCGGAAACGATGGCGGCGGTGCCGCCGAGGGCACCAATGCCGGGAGTCGCGCCCTCGGGAAGGGCATCCACCCACACGACAACGTGCGCACCTTCGGCGATGGCGCTGCCGCTTTCGATGCCGAAGGCGAAGCGAACCTGGTACCGGGACTGCGATTCGGGAAGACTCACGCTTCGAGCGTAACCGGTGGCCGGTCAATGAAAAGGGCCGAGGCGCGCCATTGCACCCCGGCCCTTCCCTCGAATGTCATGGACGATCATTCGAGGCTTGGCAAACTACGGGAGGACCCCCACGGATGCGAGTGCTGCACGCAGCAGCGCACCACGGCCACCTTCCATATCGGCGGTGACCGCTTCGGATGCGGCTTCGGCGGGGCGGAGCCACGTCAGTTCTAGGGCGTCCTGTCTAGGCTCGCACGTCCCGGTGACGGGCACAACAAAAGCGAGCGCGACGGCGTGCTGTCGGGTGTCCATGTACTGGCTGTTGCCGGGCCACGGGAAGTATTCGGCCACCTGGAACGGCACGGGGCTCGCCGGCAGGAGCGGGAAGGCCATCGGCCCGAGGTCCTTCTCGAGGTGGCGGAACAGGGCGTCCCGCAACGTCTCGCCGTACATCACACGGCCCGAGACGAGCGTGCGCGTGATTTCGCCGTTCGACGCACGAAGGAGGGTGCCCACTTCGGTGACACGACCGAGTCCGTCGACACGCACAGGAATGGCCTCGACGTAGAGCAAGGGGAGCCGACGACGCGTTTCGGCGAGCTCCTCTTCGGAGAGCCAACCGGAGTTCGGGTCGGGCGTACCTACGGAGCTCATGCTCCATTGTTGCGCACGTAGGGTGGTGCACATGAACCTCGACACGTCCGCGGTGCTCTGGTCGGCTCCCGAGCGGGAGCGTGCGGGCCGCGACCTGCTGGTGCTCCTGCACGGCTACGGATCGCACGAGGGCGACCTGTTCTCGCTGTCGCCCGCACTTCCGCTGGGTGCTGTTGTGGCATCCGTTCGTGCGCCGCTGCGCGAGAGTGGCGGGTTCGCGTGGTGGTCGCTCGAAGGAGCCACGCCCGGCGCCCCGGACCCCGTCGCGGTGGACGAGGCCACGGATGCCGTGCTCGCGTGGCTGGACACCCTCGAGTACCGCAGCGTGAGCATCCTCGGGTTCTCGCAGGGCGGGGCGATGACGCTCCAGCTGCTGCGTCACGCGCCTACGCGGTTCGCCGCCGCCGTGTGCCTCTCCGGGTTCGTCGCGACGGCATCACACCCCGGCGACACGGAACTTGCCCGTGTGAAGCCTCGCGTGTTCTGGGGTCGCGGCACCACCGACGAGGTGATCCCGGATGCCGCGATCGCTCGCACCGCGGAGTGGCTGCCCGCGCACGCCACAGCCGACGTGCACGTCTACGAGGGGCTGGGACACTCCATCTCCACCGAGGAACTCACCGACTTCGCGCGCTTCCTGGCCCCCCAGCGTTAGTTCGCGGACACGCGGCGCGTGGCGAGGGCCACCACACCGAGGAGCAGGAGCACTGCCGCAACCGGTGCGATGGGCGGCAGCGTCGACCCGGTCGACGCGAGGACTGCCGCGGTCACCTGGATGCCGTACCAGCCGATGACGTCGCCGTTCTCGTCCGTGACCGCGAGGCGATGGGCCCCCACGGTCGCGTCAAGGGGGATCGCCACGCTGATGACACCCGACTCCGAGACGGTGCGTGTTCCAAGGTGCGTCGGCTCGGAGAACAACCAGCCGTCGACGGTCTCACCCGCCCACGACTGACCCACGGTGACAACGATCGCGCTGCCCTGAACCGCGCTCTTCGGGCCGGAAATGCCGCCCTGGGTTTCTGGCGTGAGGTCGGACTCGCTCGGGGCAGCCGGTCCGGACGGATCCGTGGGATCGGTCGGGTCGACGGGGTCGACGTCGCTCACACAATCGAGTGTCGCCTCGCGAAGCGCGTAACCCGCAGTTTCGGCATCGTCCGCGTAGAAGACGGGCTTCGCGTTGTCGATGCAGAGCTCCTGGGGCGCGATCGCGAAACCCTCGTTGGCGATGCTGTCGAGCATCCCTTCAGGGTTCTCGTAGACGTTCGAGATCTGGAACTTTCCGTCGAAGGCGCCGTCCTGCGCGATCTCGAGCGTGACCGTTTTGCCCTGGCACGCCTCGTCGCACACCGCCCACAGGAGGCCCGTCGAGGCGTCGAAGGTAACCTCGGCCGCGATCGTGAGGCCCGGGTCAATGGTCGCGATGAGGGTCGCCTCTCCCGTGGTCTCGAGTGCGACCGCGTAGACATCACCCGTGGCCTCGACGGCCACGAAGAACAGACCGCTGCCGTGTGCGGGGTAGTCGGCGGGGTTGTAGGCGAGGCCCGTGGACTCGTCGATCATGCCGCGGCTTGTGAGGAAGGCATCCGGAACCCACGTCACACCCTCGAGACCGGTGTTGTTGCCCATGGGCGGAAGGATGCCCGTGAGGTTCCACTCGTGGGTTGCCGTGAGCGTCGAGCCCGGGTCTGACACGTCGAAGCGAAGCACCGACGGGCGGCTCACACCGCTGGCCGCGCCATTGCGCTCCGTCGCGACGTAGATGCCGTCGACCGACCCGGCTGCCGCGAAACCGACACCCTCGGCATCCGGTTGCCCCGTGCCGTCGGGGTAGCGCAACGCCTTGCCCGCGGCCCAGTCGCTGGCGGCCGGCACCCATGCGGTGCCGTTCCACTGCAGCTTGAAGAGGGTGCCGCTGCCGTTGTTGACGGCCCACAGAGTGCCGCGCGTCTCGGTTCCCGTGCCTTCGTACGCGAGGCCGCTCATGTCCTGACCGAAGAAGTTCTGCTCGCTCACGACGGTGACGTCCGGGCCGCCCGGCCATGGCGACGACGGCACGATGCCCGCGCAATCGTTGAGAGCCCCGCGCGTCGGCGACGCCGACGTCTCGAAGAGGCCGGTTCCATCGGGGCACCGCGCGTAGGACGTCGCGGCGTGCTCCGTCCAGCTGTAGGCGTCGAGCAGCACGGATGCGGCGTCGTAGAGCCGCGCGGAGTCGGCTCCACCCAGCCCGAACGCGGGCTCGGTGTCTACCACGTAGTACGCGCCGGCGGCGAGGGTTGTCCCCGCGGGGATCGTCACCGCGTGCGTGTCGTCGTTGTCCTTGACGATCCACCCGGAGATGTCGACCGCCGCATCACCCGCGTTGACGAGCTCGACCCAGTCGCCCGGGGTTCCGCCGCTCGACTCGACCTCGTTGATACGCACGGGCGAGCAGTCGTTGGGGGCTCCCTTGGTGGAGGAGAACGTCTGGATGAACTCACCGGTGCCGTCGGGGCACAGACCGAACGTTGTCGGAGAGTGGTCCGGGCCCCAGATCCGCTCGTCGACGAGGGTCGTGTTGTCGGGGAGGTAGAGGCGCACACGGTCGTTGTTGCCGAGGCCGAAACCACCGGGCACGTCCACGACGGCGACGGCGAAGCCGAGCGGCTCGATCGTGGTGCCAGCGGGGATCACGAACGTGTGGTCGTCCTCGCTGTCGTGGATGATCCACGCCGACAGGTCGACCGCGGTGTCCCCCGTGTTGTAGAACTCGACCCAGTCGGCGGGAGTGCCGCCACTGGACTCGACCTCGTTGATGACGATGTTGTCGAACCCGGCCGGTGCCGGGCAGTCGTTTGGTGCGCCCTTGGTCGCGGCATCCGTGTCCACGAAGTCTCCGGAACCGTTCGGGCACCGCCCGAAGGTCTCGTCCGCGTGCGCGGTCCAGGAGTAGCTGTCGATGAGGGTTGTGCCGTCCGCCGTCATGAGTCGTGCACTGTCGGCACCACCGAGGCCCGTGACGTCAACGGCGAGGTAGCCGCCGGGTGCGATGACGGATGCCGCGGGCACCGTGATCGTGTTGCCCTCGCCGCTGTCCTTCAGCAGCAGGCCGCTGGCATCCACCGGGATCGACGCCGTGTTGTAGAGCTCCACCCAGTCCGTGGTGTCGCCGTTCGACTCGATCTCGTTGATGACGAGCGCCTCGGCCGGGTCCACGGCGCACGCGTTGAGCGCACCCCTGGTCGCCTCGGCGGTGAGCACGATGTCACCCTCACCGTCGGGGCAGCGACCCCACGTTCCGGGTGCGGTCGGATGCGACGGGTACGAGATCTCGTCGACGACGGTCACACCGTCCGCGAGGTACAGGTGGAACTCGTCGCCGTTACCGAGGCCGAAGCTGAAATGCGTGTCCTGCTCGAGCACGAGGAACCCGTTTGCCGGCACAACGGCGGCTGCCGGGAGCACCGACGTGGTGCCGTTGTCCGCCACAACCCAGCCGGAGAGGTCCATTGGGGTGTCGCCGGAGTTGTAGAGCTCGACCCAGTCGGCTGCGACCGGGTCATCCGACTGCAGTTCGTTGATGGAGATCTCGTCAGCGCCCTCGGGAAGCGCGCAGTCGTTGGAGGCTGCCTTCGTCGGCTCGACCGTGAGCGCGAAATCACCCGAGCCGTCGGGGCATCGGCCGTAGGTCGTCGCAGCGTGTGCCGTCCACGAGTACGAATCGACGAGCACCTCGCCGTCGAACAGACGAGCCGAGTCGTTACCGCCCAGCCCGAATCCGGAGCTGCCGGTCTCGACATCGAACGCGGCGAAGCCACCGGCCGCGATGACGGTGCCCGCGGGGATGGTCCACGCGTGCGAGTCGTCGTTGTCCTTGATCACGAGACCGGAGATGTCGATCTGCACACTCGCGGTGTTGTGCAGTTCCACCCAGTCGCCAGGAGTACCCCCGCTCGACTCGACCTCGTTGATGACGATGTAGTCGGCAGGCTCCGCGTCACACGCGTTGGCCGCACCCTTCGTGGCGACGAGGGTGTCCACAAAAACGCCGCTGCCGTCCGGGCACGCACCCCACGTGACTGCCGCGTGCGACGCGTACGTAAAGCTGTCGATCTCGGTCACGCCGTCCCACACGTGCACCTGATCGCCGTTGCCGAGCCCAAAGCTGCCCGAGCCGACACTCACGTCAACGGCGAGGAATCCGAGCGCGGGGACGATCGAACCGCTCGCAATCGTGAAGGTGCGGCTGGGATTGTCGTCGGTGACCCGAAGACCCGAGGCGTCGATGGCAGCGCCCGTGGGGTTGTAGAGCTCGATCCAGTCGGTCGTGTCGCCGTCCGACTCGACTTCGTTGATCACGAGGTCGGTCGTGGCTGCGGCAGCGGGAGCGCTCACGGCGACGATGGTGGACAGTCCGAGCAGGGCGACAAGGATCGCGGCGATGCGGCGCATGGCGGAAGGGGCCTTTCGTGGGGGACCCCTGCAGTGTGGTGAGGCGCGACGAACGGAACGTGAACCGACGGTGAACGCGAGTCTGTGGTCGCGCCTGCCGTGTCGGCAGTCACACCTAGCCTTGCGGCGTGAGGTGCGCGATCGAGGGCTGCGACGGGATGCCCGAGCCTGGGGCATCCGTTCCCCTCTGCTCTGATCACCTCTTCGCCGCCTACGAGACGGTCTCGCGTGACCACGGAATCACCGACCTCCTGCCCTCGCCGTGCGTGGCGTGCGGTTCCCGACTCGGGGTGCGCTGGCCGAGCGGATGGCTGTGCGCGATCTGCGAATGGCGCCACGGTGAATGGCCGGATGCCGAGAGACCGGATGCTCGTGTCGATGTCGTTTACTACGTGAGGTCGGGCGATCGCATCAAGATCGGCACCTCCGGTAATCCTCGTTCGCGTCTCGCGGCCTTGCGGTTCGACTCGCTCCTCGCCTTCGAGCGCGGTGGTCGCGCGCTCGAGCAGCAACGCCACTGGATGTTCGCCGAACTGCGGTTCGCGGGAAGCGAGTGGTTCCGTGCGGAGGAGCCGCTGCTCACCCACATCGAGTCGATGTCGACCGGCGAAGATGCCTGGAACCAGTACTTCCGGTGGGTGAGTGCGAGGCTGGCTCTCGCTTCCGGGGTGAGCCCATGGGGGTCCGAGCCGGGGTAGCGTAGAACGAGTGTCGGCCTCCGCAAGCCCTCCCGCGTCACGGCTGCACTTTCTCGACGGACTGCGTGGGATTCTCATGTTTTGCGGGATTCCGTACCACGCCGCACTCGCCCTGTCGGGTGGGTGGTGGATCGTCTCGAGCGATACCGACTCTCCCGGAATGCACGTCATCGCTCAGTTCCTCGGCATCTGGCGCATGCCGACGTTTTTCATCATCGCCGGGTTCTTCGCGCTCCTCGTGCTGCGGCGCCGAGGTGCGAACCAGTGGTTCCGGGGCAGGCTTGTTCGGGTCGGCCTGCCGTTGCTCTTCGGGCTCGCGACAGTTGTGCCGGTGCAGTGGTTCATCGCGGGGTTCTACGAATCGGGTTCTCTGACGGGAGCGATGAGCTTCGCCGCCGATCGTCTCGCCACGCCGAGCGGATGGTGGCTGCTCCACCTCTGGTTCCTGCTTGCCCTCCTCGCCTACTCCTTCGTGCTGTGGGTTGTTGCCACGGTCCGCCCGGTCGGGGCGGTCGCGGGCCGCACGATCCGAGCCGCGGGCGACGCCGTGGAGCGGCACCCGATGCTCGCAATCTCCGTGTACATGGTGTTCACCGCGGCCGCGGTCATCGCGGGAAATTGGCTGTGGGATGTGGTTGGCGGTGACCAGTTCGCGGGCGGGTTGATCCCACCCGTCGTCGTGCGCTACGCCCCGCTATTCGTTTTGGGGTGCATCCTGGCGTCGCGACCGCGAGGACTCGCGGTCTTCCTCCAGGTGCCGCTGTGGCTGACCCTCGGCCTCGGCTTCGCGAGCTTCGGTGTGCTCCTGGGCATTCCGTACCTCGAGCTCGGCACGCTCGCACCCGCGGTGGGTGAACTGGCTCTCGCGGTTGGTGCAATCGCGTTCGCGTCAGCCTTGTTCAGGGTCGCCGAGAGAGTGATCCGGCGCCCGAGCTCTGTCGTGGACTGGATCGTCGACTCGTCGCTCGTTGTATACCTGGTCCACCAGCCGGTCATCGCACTCATCGCACCGCCCATCGAGGCGTCAACCCCGTCGACCGCGATCGCGTGGGTGACGATCATCGCACTCACGTCGATCATCTCCATCGCGCTCTACGAGCTCATCAATGCGACCCCCGGAGTGCGTTTCCTCGCAACGGGGATGCGGTCTCGCGGGCGGAGTGTCTTCGGGCTGACCGCGGCAACCCCGCGGCAGTAGGGCCGATCAGACGGCGGTCGCGGTGGCGCGATCGATGGCGTCGCGGATGCCGTCGGCATCCTTCTTCGCACCGAATAGTTCCGCGCCCGGCCCGAGGTGTACACCCTCGTCGAGCCCGCCAACGACTACCGGATCGAAGCCGAGCGCGTCGACGATCGCCGCAGCCTCGGCGACGGCGCTCTCGTCGTCGCCCGCGATGGCGATCGCACTGCGACCGACGGAACCCGACGGCTGCGGCGACTCATCGAGGTCGTGGTAACCGAGGTGGTTGAACGCCTTGACAACGCGCGAGTCCGGCAGCAAGTTTTGCACGAGTCGACTTGTCGACACGGTCGGGTCGCCGAGATCGTCGCGGTGACCGTCGACCTCCCACCAGTAGTTCATGGCGTCGAGCACAACCTTGCCGGCGAGCGCGTCGCGCGGGATGCCCGCGCCCTCGTCGAGCGGGAGGGCCTTGCCGAGCGGCAGAGCGAGAATGACGACGTCGGCCTGCTCGGCGACCTCGGCTGCGGTGAGCGGAATCGCGCCGGGGGCGAGCACGTCGACGATGAGTTCGATACGGTTCCTCGGCCCGGAACCCGCGATGAGTACGCGGTAGCCGGCAGCCACCGCGAGGCGTGCCAGCACGGTTCCGACCTTGCCTGCGCCGAGGATTCCGAGTGTCGTCATGGTCGGGGAAACGAGAAACCGCGCCGGAGTATTCCGGCGCGGTTTCTCGTCACTCGAACTCAGCGGAAGGCGTCCTTGACGTTCTCGCCCGCCTGCTTGAGGTTGGCCTCCGCGCGATCGGCGCGGCCTTCGGCCTCAAGGCGGTCGTTGTCCGTCGCCTTGCCGACGGCCTCCTTCGCCTTGCCCGAGAGGTCCTGTGCGGTGTTCTTGATCTTGTCGTCTGCACCCATGATGATGAGTCCTCTCTCGTCGTTGCCTTCTATCCCACCCGCTCTTGTGTCTCGCGTGAAGGGGGTTGACGATCGCGCGTGGCCGACCTACGCGCGGAGCGACGTCCGGTTCGCTGACAACATCAGCCCAGAAGTGTCTCCCCGATATAGCCACCCTCGCTGCATCCCGGAGGCACGGCGAATACCGCGGAGCCGATGGGAGTCGTCCACTCGTTGAGCAGATCGAGGTCGGCGAGACGCTGCTGGATGGGCACGAACTGCGCGTCGACGTCGGCCTGGAATGACGCAAACAGCAACCCGGATTCCGACACCGATTCGCCGGCGGGGCGTTCGTCGTAGTTGTAGCCGCGACGGAAGATGCGCTGCCGTTCGTCGTCGGGGCGGGAGCGGCGCACGTGCGAGAACTCCGGGATCACCGGGAACCCGATACTGGTCTTGGCCTCGAAGTCCGGCTCGTCGAATTCGTCAGTGCCGGTGAGAGGTGCACCGTTGGCAAGCGTTCGCCCGACGGACTGCTCGCGGCCACCACGATCCAGGCGGTCCCACTTGTCGAGGTCCATCCGGATGCGACGCAGCACGAGACTCGTGCCGCCAGCGAGCCATCCGCGCTCCGCCCACACGATCCGGTCGAACTCCTCGGTGCCCGGTTGTGCATTGGTTGTGCCATCCACCTGACCGAAAAGATTGCGCATGGTGGTGCCGGGTCGCTCGGAACCGTAGGCACGACGGAAGCCCGCCTGGGTCCAGCGCACCGTCGCAAAACTGCGGGTGTCCTTGAGGAGCATGCGTGTGGCGTGCGCGACCGTCAGCGGGTCGTCGGCGGCGATCTGCAACAGAAGGTCGCCATCCGTGAACGCCGGGTCGAGCTTGTCGATGCTGAACGGCGGCAGGGGACGCAGCCAGGTTGGTGCATTACCCCCGGCACGCGACACGAACTCGGGGCCGAACCCGAACGTCACCGTCAGTCGCGCGGGAACAACTGCGAGCTCCGGCTCCGAATCGGCGAGCGCCTTGACACCCTGGGTGAGGCGGGCGGCATCCCCCGTGAGGATGCTCATAAGTCTGCGGAGGGCATCCCGATCCGTCTCCGGAAGCAGATCGAGCGCGATGAACGTGGCATGCGCTTGTGCTGCGTCGGCGATGCCCGCCTGGTGCCTGCCGTAGAACGGCACGATCTCGGCGCCGTTGAGCGCGGCCGCCGCCTCCGGGCTCGATGACCGGTTCAGTACGAGGTCGGCGCCCACCGCCGCGGCGGCGCCGACACCGGCGACAGCTCCCCCGATGAGGAACTGTCGCCGGCTCGGTACGAACCGACCAGAGCTTTTAGCCTGGTCGGCGCTCATTACTGACCCATGTCCATTCCGCCGTCCATCTCCATGCCGTCGCCCTCGTAGTTCTCGTTGGCGCCGGAGTAGTCCTTGACGGGTGCGGTGAACGTGTACTCGGAACCGTCGGCGAAGGTGAGGGTGAACTCGACCTCCTCGCCCGCGGCGAGCGGGCCGGTGAGACCCATGAGCATGATGTGGTTCGCGCCGGGCTCAAGCGGGAAGCTCGAGCCGGCAGGGATGACGAATCCGCCATCCTTCTCCTGCATGACCATCTCGCCGCTGTCGTTCTCCACGGTCTCGTGGAGTTCGATCATCGGGGAAGCTGCCGTGGTCGCGGAGACGATCGTTGCGTCCGCCGAACCGGAGTTCTCGAGGATGCCGAACGCTGCCGACATCCCCTCCTCGGCCGACTTGACCCACGCGTCGGTGATGACAACGCTGTCGGCCTGAGGCGCGGCAGACTCCGGTGCCTCCGACGCGGGAGCGCAGCCCGCGAGCGCGAGGAGAGCTACGGCGACAGCGGCGAGGGTGGACGTGGTCTTGGTGTTCATTGTTGTGCCTTTCGGGACGTGGCCGGCCGGTCGTCAGCGACCGGGCCGGGGCCAGCGGCGGCACGTGCCGACCGCTGGCGGAAGAGAAGGAAAATGAGGAACGCGGAGGCCGCGACAAGGGCCCCCAGCACTCCGAAGAGGATCGTGCGCAGAAGCGACTGATCCTCCCCCGTGTTCTGATCCACGGTGGATGCGACGACCGGCTCCGGTGTGGCCGCCACCGGGCGAGTGAGAGGTTCAGCGTCACCGATCGTGAACGGGATGACCCCGCTGATCGGATGCCCGTCCTCGCCGATCACACGCCAGCGCACCTCGTACCCCGCGACGGGCATGCCCTGGTCGAGCGTCGTGACAACAAACGGCCCATCAACGGTCGACGCAGAACTCACCCAATCGGTGCCATCGGCATCGACAACGAGCACGAGCGCACCGATCTCCATGACATCGGTCGTGAACTCAAGGCGGATCTCGGTGGGAGCCTCGGCGAGGCTCTCACCCTCCGACGGCGAACTCGACACGAGGTCATCGTGGGCGTGCGCTGCCGGCACCCCGACGAGGCAGAGCGCGGCAACGAGTGCTGCCCCGGAGAGGAGCAGACGGGTGGAACGGGGGAAACGCATGGCAGGTCCTCACTGCGCGCTCGAGTGTGCGCACGTGTGCCGATGCGCACGGAGGCGCGCACGGCAGTTCGCTGGCGCGCCAATTCAGGGCGCGCCGGGGAGTGGATCAGACTGCCAGGACTGGTGGGCCGCGCCGGGGTGCGACGGAGGCTGCGTCCAGCAGGGAGCGCGCGATACGCACGTGCCAGTGCATGGGTGCTGCGGGGCGGGGCTCGGATGCCGGAACTACCGCGATCGTGGCGGCACGGAGCATCCGGTGCGTGAGGAGGAGCACGAGCTCGGCGAGCGAACGCAGAACTCGCTCACCGTAGAAGAGCGCAAGCACGGTGACGACGCCCGCGACGAGGTGGCCGATGCTCATGCTGGTGGCGCCGTGCGCGGCGCCAGAGTCGACGACCACACCGTGCCCGTGGTGGGCGTGCAGCACATGCGTCGACGAGCTGCCGAGCACAAACAGGAAGTGGAAGAGCACCTGCGAGACGGCGACCGAGATGCTGAGACGCAGGAGCGAGAGGGCGCGGCCGGCGATGAGGACGCACACGGCGCCCGAGAGAACGAGGGATGCGACGAGCCCGAACGGACCCGGAAAACTTCCCCCACCCGCGACGTGACCGAAGAGCGCAACAAAAGTGGCAAGGGAGGCTGCGGATAGCCCCTTTGCCACGTGCGTCGCCCTGTTGACAGTCACGTGCTCATTCTTACAGGGGATTGCCGTTTTACGCGATGCTCCGCCCGGAGTCCGTGGAACGGCGGTCGGGGCGGAGCGCGCGACTACTCGTACCGCAGCGACTGCACGGGGTCGGCCCTGGCCGCCCGGGCGGCCGGGAGCGTGCCCGCCAGGAACGCGATTCCCATGACGATGAGAATGATCGTGGCAATCGATACCGGATCGAAGGCGATAAGGGTCAGCCCGGGAAGCTCGGCGAGGAGCGACGTGGACAGCGCCGAACTGATCGCCGTGCCCGCAAACATTGCCAGGACGACCCCGATGGCGCTTCCCAGGAACCCGATGAACGCCGCCTCCAAACTGAAGAGAGAGAAGACCCGGCCGCTGCCCATTCCCATCGCCTTCATAAGACCGATCTCCCGCGTGCGCTCCTGAACGGACATGAAGAGGGTGTTGACGATACCGAAGCTCGCCGCGAGTAGAGCAATGATGGCGAACGCGTTGAGCACGAGGACAATGCCGTCGATGACGGTCGTCACGGTTCCGAGTTGGTCGGCAACCGTGGTGCCTGTGAAGCCTGCATCCTCGAGTCGGGCGGTGAGCGCTTCGATGTCCTCCTCAGTGGCCTCGGGATCGAACCACACCGTCGCACTGAGGTAGCGCTCCGCTTGGTCCACAGTGAGGCCGGTGCTCTGTGCGTCGAAGAGTGCATCCGACAACGCGCTGTTGAGGAGGGCGCTCGAGCCCCCGGGCGAGACGAGCGCGTCCTCCGCAACACCGACGATCGTCGCGTCGATGAGGTGCTGGGTGCGCTCGGCGTCGGTGACGGCGATGGTGACGGTGCTGCCGACGGCGTCCGCGTCATCCTCGAAGCCCAGGGGTTCCACGTAGCTGACGGGGATCACCACCTCGGGCTCGCTCGAGGCGTCATTCGGCTCGGCTCCGGTCGCCAGGACAACCGTTTGCGCAGGGACGAGGCTCGAGACTCCGATGACATACTGTGTGCCGCTCACCGCCTCGATGTAGTCGGGGCTGAGGCTGCGGATGGCATCGACGTCGAGCACCCCCTCCACCTGCCGGATCGAGTCGATGTCCTCTGCCGTCATGGCCACAACGGAGCCTCCCGGCATGCCGTTGTTCACGCGGTCCGGGTCGTACTCGCTGGGTCCGGAGCTTGCCGTACCGGGGGCGGTCACGTCTCGCTCTGGAGACTTTTCTACCCGCATCGCATCGGATGCGCCCACGCCACTCACGGTGTCATCGATGTACCGGTTGATGCCCGTGCCGAGACCGCTCGTGAGGGCGAGGGTGAAGGCTCCGATGAAGATGGCGAGCACGGTGAGGATGGTGCGGGTCTTCGAGCGGAACGTGTTCGAGACCGCCGAGGCGATCAGATCTCCGGTTTTCATGCTGCCACCGCCGAGTCCTCGACGATCTCGCCGTCCCGGATGAGGATGCGCCGATCGCAACGAGCGGCGAGTTCCTCGTCGTGTGTAACGACGATGAGGGTGATGCCCTGCTCGCGATTGAGGGCGAAGAGGATGTCTTCCACAACGGCACCCGTCTGCGAGTCGAGGTTGCCGGTCGGCTCGTCGGCGAAGATGACGCGGGGGTTGTTGACGAGAGCGCGAGCGATAACGGTGCGCTGTTTCTGACCGCCTGAGAGGTTGAGAGCACGGTTCTTGGCCTTGTCGCCCAGCTCAAGCTGCTCAAGCGCGGCCTTCGCCCGAGCGCGGCGTTCGGCGCCCCCGAGGCCAGCGATCTTGAGGGGCAACATGACGTTCTCGAGCACCGACTGGTTGCCGGTCAGAAAGAACTGTTGGAACACGAAGCCGAAGGAGCGATTGCGCGTGCGGTTGAGCCTGGCACCCTTGAGGGTGCGAGTGTCGGTGCCCTCGAGAGCAATGGTGCCGGCATCCGGCGCGTCCAGGAGAGCAAGGATGTGCATGAGTGTCGACTTGCCGGAGCCGCTCTTGCCCACGATGGCTACGCTCTCGCCCTGAGCAATATCGAAGCTCACCCCTTTGAGGGCGTCAAAACGATTGGTGCCTCGACCGTACGATTTGCGCACGTCGCGAACCGAGAGAATCGGTGTTGTCATGGGTTCTCCTGGGATGTGTTCGGTGTTGTGCTTCCAGCCTCGTGACGACGTGGACCTCGCGCATCCGCCCGCGGGTGACACTTGCGTACTGCGACGGCAGTACGCCGCCGAGTGCGCCGAAGGTGCCGCTTTGGGCACTCGCATTCCGGGGTTATCGGAAAACTGGGGCTAGGGCGTCGCCGCCCAGCAGAGGCCGTCGGGGTTGCGGCCTACGAGGAAGGTGCGTGTCACCTCGGCGCGAGCGATATCGACCTCGACGACCGCGCCGTCGGCGTCACACGCCGAATACGCGTGCGTTCCGTCGGGGTGGATGATGATCGCCTGAGGCTCGGACGGAACATCCGTCACGTCGATCCTCGACGGGTCGGCGAGATCGATCACGCCGATTCGGGACTCCCACCTCAACGCGACAATGAGCTTCCCACCGTCCGGCGTCACCGCCGTGCCGAAGCCGAGCGCCGGCAGGTCGATCCAGGAGACGTCACCGCTGTCCGTGTCGATCGCGGCGAGACGCGGGTTCCTCTGGTCTGCCGTGTAGACCGTGCGGCCATCCGGCGAGATGGAGATGCGATTGACCTTGTCCGCGACCTCGACAACGGAGACGAGCGCGCGGGTCGCAACGTCGATGATGCTCACCGTGCCCGTATCGACGTTCGCCGAGTAGGCGCGAGCGCCATCGGGAGAGAGCACAAACATGTGCGACTGGGGCCGACCTGTTGGCAGCCTCGCCACGAGTTCACCTGACGCTGGGTCGACGACGGTGATCGACTCGTCCAACTCGGTCCCGACGTACAGCAGGCCGCCCGGCCCGACGGCAGGCAAGTGCGGGCGCGAGGGAATTCCGAGCGGGATTGTCTTCTCTACGCGGAGACCCACGAGGTCGATGACGTCGACGGCGCGACCATCCGTGCCCGGGTCTCCGAGCCACGCGTCACTGTAAATCGGGAGGTAGGCGCGAGTGCCGTCCACCGTGGCCGCTACCTCGTGTGGGGTGTACCCGGACGCGCGGATGCTGCCCACCGTCGTACCGGATGGCAGGTCGATGACCTCGAGCGCTTGGTCGTCCTTGCAGACGACAAGAAGTCTTCCCGCGGGCATCCGTTCACCTCGAGGAAAGGATAGTGGTCGGGCTGGCGGGGTCCTCGATACGTTCCAGGGTGACATCCCACTCCAGTTCGCGCGCTCGCTGGACGAACTCGTCGGCATTGGCGCCAGGGACGAAGAGTTTGGCCCTCGGAGAACAGCAGAGGAAGCGCGACAGCGCAGTAGCGGTGAGGTCGCGAGGCGATGTCACCGCGATTTGCGTTCGCGAAGCAGGGCGCGTACTGCCTCATACTCGTCGCGCGAAATCGCTTTGGACCGGAAAAGGTTCATCAACTCGGCCGAGGACGGTGAGGAAGTTGACGCGCCATCGTAGGCGCTGATGCGTCCAGGCTTCCTGCGCGCAGTCATAGCGGACGCCAAGGCACGAATCATCTCATCAGACGAAAGACGGGCCGCCTCACGCTCGGCGACAATCGAACGAAGTCTGTCGACATCAACGGTGAGTTGCTGGCGCTTCAGGCGACGGGACACTTCAGGCTGAGAAAGGCCAGCAAGCGCTGCAATATCGCGCTGAGTAACGCCTAGCGAGGCGAGCTGCCGGATGCCTCGCTCGATTTCACGAGTTGCCACATCCTGCTGTCGCTTGCTCGTCACCAAGTGTCGAACGACAGCGCCCGCCGAGGGCGCGACTTTGGCCACGCGAGCAGCGATCTCGTCTGTCGAAGTCCGAATCACAGTCACCTGGACACCTCCCCTCGGTTGATACCAAGCGTATCAAACCACGCGGTTTGGATGCACTACGCGGCGTGCAGGCTGACTGCTCTGCGGGGGCCCACGAGTGGCTTCGCGTCCGACCACCACAGCAAAATGCGTACCGGTGGGATTTGACTCCCCTACTGAGCCGCATCCACACTGCGCGGTTCGCCGGAGTGCACGCCATCGCGAAGCGCGCAGTGCGGCTGACTGCTCAGCGGGGGCCCACGAGTGGCTTCGCGTCCTACCAGCTCAGCGAAACACGAAAGGGCCGCCCCGTTCGGGGCGACCCTTTCGTGATTGGCGGTACCGGTGGGATTTGACTCCCTGCCGTGCCGCCAGCCCAACCTACGGTTGGTCTGGACTGCGCGGCCGGGGCCCACGAGTGCGTTCGCGTCCGACCACCACAGCAAAATGCGTAGGGCCCCACCTGACGGCGGGGCCCTACGCATTTGGCGGTACCGGTGGGATTTGAACCCACGGTGCGCTTTCACGCACACAACTTTTCGAGAGTTGCACCTTCGGCCGCTCGGACACGGTACCGCCGACGAGTTTAGCGCAGGATCGCCGAGTGCTGCACCGAGGTCGATTAGCCTCGATGAGGGCGCCCGCCGAATCATCCGAGGAGGACACATGGAGACCATCGACGTCGACGCACTCGCCGCCATTGACGGCGCGACCATCATCGATGTTCGCGAACCGTGGGAGTACGAGGGTGGTCACATCCCGACTGCGGTGAGCATCCCCATGAGTGCGATCGTCGAGCGGGTAGACGAGGTGCCGCGCGACGGCACCGTGTACCTCGTGTGCGAGAGCGGCTACCGCAGCTCTCAAGTCGGCCAATGGCTCGACCAGCAAGGCGTCGACGTGGTGAATGTCGAGGGCGGCACGGCCGCGTGGCGCGCCAGCGGACGGCCGGTCGACTAGCCCTGTGAGTCGTCGCCCGGGCTGTCGGATGCCCGGCCTAGGCTGAGCGGCATGGCCCGCGTCACGTCGAACTTTCGCTGCACAGAGTGCGGGTGGACGAGCATCAAATGGGTTGGCCGCTGCGGCGAATGCCAGCAGTGGGGCACCGTCATCGATCAAGCCGAGCCGGTCGCGCGCGTGACACCTCTGCGCCCCGTGAACGCGGCCCGGTCGATCACCGAGATCGGTGCCGAAAGTGTCGCCCACTGGCCGAGCGGCATCGCCGAGTTCGACCGTGTGCTCGGTGGTGGCGTTGTTCCGGGTGCCGCGATCCTGCTCTCGGGAGAGCCCGGCGTCGGTAAGTCGACTCTCCTGCTCGAGGTTGCCAGTCGCGCCGCTGCGCTCGGCCAGCGTGTGCTCTACGTGAGCGCCGAGGAGTCGGTAAGCCAAGTGCGTCTCCGCGCCGAGCGCACGGGGGCGTTGCATCCGTCGCTCTACCTCGCCGCCGAGACCGACCTCGCGACGATCCTCGGGCAGATCGACCAGGTCTCCCCCGAACTCGTCATCGTCGACAGCGTGCAGACCGTCGCATCCGGACTCACCGAGGGCCTCGCCGGCGGACCAGCCCAAGTGCGCGAAGTCGCGTCGACCCTCATTCGCGTGAGCAAGGACCGCAACCTGCCGATCCTCCTCGTCGGCCACGTCACCAAAGACGGCACCATCGCAGGCCCCCGCCTGCTCGAGCACCTTGTGGACGTGGTGCTGCAGTTCGAGGGCGACCGGCAGACGAGCCTTCGTTTCGTGCGCGCCCACAAGAACCGCTTTGGCCCCACCGACGAGGTCGGATGCTTCGAGATGACAGGCGACGGCATCGCCGAGGTACCTGACCCCTCCGGCCTGTTCCTCTCCCGCGCGCGTGTGCCCACGAGCGGAACGTGCGTGACCATCGCCGTTGAGGGGCGTCGGGCGTTGCCCGTGGAGATCCAGGCACTCATCGTCGAGTCCAAAGCTCCGCAGCCGCGGCGCGTGGTCAACGGGGTCGACTCGTCGCGTGTGGCAATGGTGCTGGCCGTGCTCGAGCGCCGCCTCAAGATGGCCCTCTCTGGGTTCGACGTGTACGTCTCCACTGTTGGCGGCATCAGAGTGGTCGAGCCCGCGGCCGACCTCGCCATCGCATTAGCCATCGCGAGCGCCTTCCGTGACAAAGCATTCGCCGTCACCCAGGCCGCCGTCGGAGAGATCAGCCTCGCGGGCGAAATCCGGCCGGTGGCCCAGGCCGGTCAGCGCGCGACAGAAGCGCGACGACTCGGCTTCAGCACGATGATCGACGCAGAGTCGGCACACATTCGCGAGGCGATGAGGCTCGCCTTCGCGGCATCCGTCGACGAACGGGGCGACATTCCCGAGTTCTGAGTCGTCAGGGCCGAGCCGTCAGCGCTCCTGGGGCGTCGGGTCGTCCTTGTGGCGACGGATGTCACGCACACGAGCGATCACGAACCACGCGATCACCCCCACGATCCCCACGATGACAATCCACTGCAGGATCTCCGCGTACTGCTCCACGATGTGCCACTGCTCGCCCAAGAAGAACCCGGAGAGCACAAAAATGCTGTTCCAGATGAGGCTTCCCGCAAGCGTGTAGAGCCCGAACTTCACCGGGTTCATCCGTGTGATGCCCGCGGGGATGGAAATGAGACTGCGGAAGATCGGCAGCATCCGGCCGAAGAACACCGCGGCACCGCCGTGCTTGTCGAACCACGCGACACTTTTGTCGACGTCACTGCCCCGCACGAGCGGCAGCCATTCGGCGGCGCGACGCAAACGGTCTGCGCCGAGCAACGCACCCAGCGTGTAGAGCAGGAAGGCACCGACCACCGAACCGGCTGTCGTCCAAATGAGCGCCTCAGCGAGAGTGAAGGAGCCGCGGCTGGCCGCGAGACCTGCGAGCGGAAGGATCACCTCACTCGGCAGCGGCGGGAAGATGTTCTCGAGTGCGATCGCAATACCGGCTCCGGGCGGGCCGATGATGTCCATGAGCGAGACCGCCCAATCGGCGAGCATGCTCAGGATGGACGGGGACGTTTCGTCAGTGGCCATGGCCGGTTGGGCTCCTGCTGGTCGGCGGTCGGGATGCTGCGCCCGACGCGATCACGCGGGGCTAATCGACGACGGTGATACCCCAGTCGGTGACCTCCCACGCGATCCAGCCATTGCGGCGCGCGAGTTCGACAACCACCGAATCGGTTCCCCCGTCAAGGGACACCCTCTCACATGTAACAGAGTCTCCGACGAGCACGGGCGGGGCGGGGCAATTCACCTCGAGTTCTGCACCCAGGAGGCCACGGGCATCCGCCTCGACCGACTGCGCAGCCTCGGCGGCAAATGCAGCAGGGAACGCCGCGATGACGAGTCCCGGAACGATGAGGATGCCGGCGAGCACGGAGACAACGGATGCCGCGAACACCGCGAGCGGGGCGAAGCCCTTGCCGGTCTCGCGGTAGGTACGAACCGCACGCGCGACGAGGTATCCGGGTTCCAGCAGGAGCGCCCACCAGGCGCTCGCTGGCCGGGAGTGACCCCAGAGCTGAAGTACAAGACGATCGAATGCGGCGAAGCCGAGCACGATCAGGTACGGGGCGGTCCACACGAGAATGAAGAGCGGGTAGTTGCCACCGAGGCCCGTCAGCAGAAGGACGATGCTCACGACGAGCTGGATGACCGGCATGAGGGCGATGATCCAGACAATCGCCGTGTATGTGCGCATCGCCTTCGGTTCGCGCTGAGGCATGGGGTCATCGGCGAGCGCCGTGAGAACGGACTCCACGGGAACGGCGTTGGCGTGACTCGACGCGCGCCTCGGGCCCGGGGTCACATCGTCCACGGTCTCGGTAAGGGGCGGCTCGAGTTCCTTGAGGGTCATGGCGAGGAGCGGCTGCGCACTCAACTCGTTTCGCCCGGCATCCGCTTCGGACTCGAGGATGGCGTCAGTGTCGAGCGGTTCGGCGAAGCTGCGGTCACGCTCACGGCGCTCGCGTTCGCGCTGCTCACGGCGCGAGGGAAGGTCTTCGTCGGCGTACGCTACGCGCGCGGGAAGGTCGTCATCGGCCCAGCCGAGACGTGTGCTCGTCGCAGTCGCAGGCTGGATGACGATAGGCGCGCGCGCCTCCGAGGTGTGCTCCGTCCACGCCTGGGAGTCCCACCACCGCAACTGCGGAAGCCCCAGTGGATCCGGATACCACCCAGCTGGTACTCCGAAGTCATTCCCATCCACCGGATAACACTAACCTCACAATGTCTTGCGCAGAAAGCCCCGTCTACCAAGGGCGACGCGCCGAATACAGGCAGTTCTCACCGTTTTGCCGGGGAGGGCACCCGAATTGGGGCGCGCAGATCACGTCGGGGGACGCGTCAAGCCGGCCACGAGCGCGTCGACGCCGTACCGGAAAGCGCTCTCGACATCGCCTCCGAGCCGGAACGCGCCAGCCAGTTCCATGCTGATGAAGCCGCTCGCCCAGGCCGTCACGGTGCGGGCGGCATCCAGAACATCCTCCTCGGGCACGAGGGTGCGGCACACCGTGACTATCGGTTCGCTCGCGACCGCAGCGAGTTCCGGCGAGAAGTCGGCGGAGAACGCGAGACGGAAGCCGTGGGGTCGCTCGTGAGCGAAGTCCCGCAGTTGACGCGCGAGTTCGTGAAGGGTCGCCCCGTGAAGCCGCTCCGACAGGTCGACCACGGTCGCATCGGATACGAGCCGCAGAAGTGCGTCCCTGCCGGCGACCCGTTTGTAGAGGGAGGGCGACTTGACCCCGACGCGATCCGCGACGGCCTGCATCGTGAGTCCGTCAGGGCCGGAGACTTCGAGGATGTCGCGGCCGGCAGCGACGATCTCGTGCAGCGTGGTGCGCTCTGGCGTGGGCATCCGTCCTCCAATGGCTATTGACATTAGCTATCATAGCTACGTACATTAGCCATGATAGCCGGAAAGGACGCTCATGAAACTCGCACCACACCTCCACCGCATCGGCAACGACATCGTCGCCGCCTACCTCGTCGACACCGCTGACGGGGTCACGATCATCGACGCCGGGCTGCCCGGGCACTGGCGCGACCTTCAGCGCGAGCTCGCCTCGCTCGGCAAAACGGTGAGCGACGTGCGCGGGGTGGTTCTCACTCACGGGGACAGCGACCACCTGGGGTTCGCCGAACGGCTGCGTCGCGACCATGGCGTTCCCGTGTTCGTGCACGAAGCCGACGCAGACCGCGCCAAAGGCGGCGACAAACCCGCAACACCCCTCGGCCGGGCCAAAGCGCTACCGGTGCTTCGGTTCTTTTTCTACTCACTGAGCAAGGGAGGCCTTCGCACCCACTACCTCAGCGAGGTCACCACCGTCCGCGACGGTGAGACGCTCGACCTTCCCGGCTCCCCCGTCATCGTCGGTCTGCCAGGACACTCTCCCGGCAGCATCGCCGTACACGTGCCCGTCGCCGACGCAGTATTTGTGGGCGACGGTCTCACCACGCGGCACGTGCTCACCGGCTCCGAGGGAGCACAGCCGGCACCGTTCACGGATGACCCGGCCGAAGCCCTCGACTCGTTGCGCAACCTCGCGCATCTCGACGCCGCATGGGTGCTACCCGGGCACGGCACACCGTGGCGCGCTCGCCCAGCCGATGTCGAATCCGAAGTCCGCAGCAGGGCGTGAGCTAGTTGTCCAGCGCGGCGAGCCACCCATTCATGGTGTCGGTGAACTCGCGGTCGACGGGTAACGGCACCCCGTCGATCGCGCGCACCGGGGCTGCAAGCCTCACACTCGACACGAGCCACGCGGCATCCGCGGACCGCAGAATGTCGGGCGTCGTGAGCTCGAACGCCGTTGACATTCCGAGGCCCTCGGCCCAGCGGAAGACGTTCGCCTGAGTCGTGCCGTCCAGAATGCCGAGGCCCGTGCCCGGCGAGAACAGGCCGTCGCCCCTGCGGTAGACAACCGTCGAGGTCGGTCCCTCGAGCACGATCCCGTCGCTGGAGACGAACACCACGTCGTCCGCACCGCGCCGCGCAGCCTCGCGCGCCACCGCACGATTGACCGCGTAACTCAACGTCTTCGCGCCCGCGAGCAACCAGGGCGACGTGCGCTCGACATCGTGGCGATAGCCACGGTCGAGCAAGACGACGCTCACACCATCCGACCGCTCGCGCGTGAAGTCCGGCGAGACGGAACCGTAGGCCCAGCCGGTCGGCCGGTCGCCGTACTCGATGCCGCGCGTCATGACGATCTTCACGAACGCCTCGCCCGGCACGTCCAGTTCTGCGACCGCGGCGAGGATGACGGCGCGCCAGGTTGCGAGATCGGGCGCCGGCAGGTCGAGCATCGCCGCCGATCGGGCAAACCGGCGGAGGTGGTGGTCGAGCGCCTGAGCCCTGCCGTGGTTGACACTCAAGGTCTCGAAGATGCCGTCGCCCCGTGTCGCTCCGAGATCGAGCGCGGTGAGCTGTGGTGACGCGGGGTCCACGAAACGCCAGTCCGAGGCATCCGGGGCCGCAGGCGCCTCGAGAGATGGCCGCGCAACGATCGCGAGAACGTGGTCAGGCATCAGTAGAGCAAGAACTGCCGGGATCCCGGTGACTCGACATCGCCGACCGCGACCTCGAGGTGGTAGCTCGCACCACCGGCCGTTACCTGCTCACCCGGCACGTCGCACGTGTCGGGCGATGATCGGGTGCGATCCCACGTGATGCGCGGTCCCTCCTTGGGCACGCCGGGCTGGAGGGTTGTCGTCGCCGCTTGCGGGTCGGTCTGGCAATCGGTCGACGACCAGATCACCTCGTCACCACTCGTGATCACATACTTCTGAAGGTCGGAGCCGGCAGCGAAACTGCAGGGTTCCGTCATCGTGCTCTTCATGGTGAACCACAGCTGGGGAGCGACACCGGCCTGGTAGTCGGTCGCGTCGGTCATCGGCTCGAGCGTGACCTTCGCCGGGTCACACGCGACGAGACCGGATGCACCGGCCCCGGCCTCGGTGTCTGCCTCGGTTGCGCCTCCCTCGGCCGCTCCACTCGAGGTCGGCGTGGGTGTGGGTGTGGGCGCGGGAGTGGTGGAACCGGGACGCACGATGATGAGCACCACAACAATGATGACGGCGAGCAAACCGAGCCCCACGGTGATCCTGCGCCGCCAGTAGACGCTCGCAGGCTGGGGGCCGACGGGGTTGCGTATCGTCGACATGTCCCCAGGTTAAGCGGGTGCGGCGCCTACAGGCGCTTGAGCATGCGCGTGTTGCCGAGCGTGTTCTGCTTCACACGGGCGAGATCCAGAAACTCGGCGACACCCTCGTCGGGCGAGAGCGCGAGTTGGGCGTACACCTCCGGGGCGACGATCTGCTCGCCGATCGCCTCGAAGCCGTGCTTTCCGAAGAACTCGGTCTCGAAGGTGAGGCAGAACAGTCGCGAGAGACCCAGGGCGCGGGCATCCGTTTCGATCTGATCGAGGATGGCGTGACCGACACCGGTCGACAGGCGATCCTCGCGCACTGCGAGGGTGCGCACTTCACCGAGGTCCTCCCACATGACGTGAAGGGCACCGCACCCGACGAGACTGCCGTCGCCGGCCTCGGCGACGCGGAACTCCTGCACGGCCTCGTAGAGGGTGACACGATCCTTGCCGAGGAGGATGCGGCGCTGGGCGAGCGGTTCGACGAGGTCCTGAATGCCGGGGATGTCGCTCGTGCGGGCCCGCCGCACGCTGAAGTCGCTCACCCCCTAACGGTACTCCCGCCCTCGTGAGTTGCCGACTTCGGTGGGTTTGCGCGCGCCAACAGCAACCGAAGTCGGCAACTCACGACAGAGGGGGCGGTGGGATGCTCCCACCGCCCCCTCTGAGGGTGCTGCTATTTACGCCTCGATCTCGGCGGGCTCAGCCTCCGGCTCAACGGCTCCGGGCTGGCGGCTCGTCGTGAACACGAACTGACCGTCCAGGTAGTCGGCGTGCACGTGGTCTCCCGCGTTGAGCTCGCCGTGGAGGATCTTCTCGGACAGGGCGTCCTCGATCTTCTGCTGAACCGCGCGGCGCAGCGGGCGGGCACCGAGTGCCGGGTCCCAGCCCACCTTGATGAGCTGCTCCTTGGCCGCCTGGGTGAGCTCGATCGTGAGATCGCGGTCCATGAGGCGGTCGCGGAGGCGGCGGATGAAGAGGTCCACGATCTGCAGCAGCTCGGACTGCGTGAGCTGCGGGAACACGATCGTCTCGTCCACACGGTTGAGGAACTCGGGCTTGAAGTGCTTCTTGAGCTCCTCCTGCACCTTGCCACGCATCCGGTCGTAGCTCGTCTGCGTGTCACCCTCGATCTGGAAACCAACCGGGCCACCGGTGATGTCCTTGGTACCGAGGTTCGTGGTCATGATGATCACGGTGTTCTTGAAGTCGACCACACGACCCTGGCCATCGGTCAGACGTCCCTCTTCCAGGATCTGGAGGAGCGAGTTGAAGATGTCCGGGTGTGCCTTCTCGATCTCGTCGAACAGCACAACACTGAAGGGCTTGCGACGAACCTTCTCGGTGAGCTGGCCACCCTCCTCGAAGCCGACGAATCCGGGAGGAGCACCGAACAGTCGCGAGACCGTGTGCTTCTCACCGTACTCCGACATGTCGAGGGAGATGAGGGCGTTCTCGTCGTCGAAGAGGAACTCCGCGAGCGCCTTGGCCAGCTCCGTCTTACCGACACCGGTGGGGCCGGCGAAGATGAACGAACCGGAGGGACGCTTCGGGTCCTTGAGACCGGCACGCGTACGACGGATCGTCTTGGCGAGAACCGAGATGGCCTCCTCCTGACCGATCACACGCTCGTGCAGTGCCTTCTCCATGAAGATGAGTCGGCTCGACTCCTCCTCCGTGAGCTTGAACACCGGGATGCCCGTGGCTGCGGCCAGCACTTCGGCGATGAGTCCCTCATCCACCGTGCCGGTCGTGCCGACCTCTCCGGCCTTCCACTGCTTCTCGAGGCGGAGGCGCTCACCGAGGAGCTTCTTCTCCTCGTCGCGCAGCGACGCAGCCTTCTCGAAGTCCTGGTCCTCGATCGCGGCCTCCTTCTGGCCACGCACGACGGCGATGCGCTCGTCGAACTCACGCAGCTCCGGCGGGGCGGAGAGGATCGAGAGGCGCAGGCGTGCGCCGGCCTCATCGAGGAGGTCGATCGCCTTGTCGGGCAGGAAGCGGTCCTGCACGTAGCGGTCGGCGAGGTTCGCGGCGGCCACGATCGCGCCATCGGTGATGGACACCTTGTGGAACGCCTCGTACTTGTCGCGGAGCCCCTTGAGGATGTTGATCGCGTGCGGCAGCGACGGCTCGTTGACCTGCACCGGCTGGAAGCGGCGCTCGAGCGCTGCATCCTTCTCAAAGTGCTTGCGGTACTCGTCGAGCGTGGTCGCACCGATCGTCTGCAGCTCACCGCGAGCGAGAAGCGGCTTGAGGATGCTCGCCGCATCGATCGCGCCCTCGGCGGCACCGGCACCGACGAGGGTGTGGATCTCGTCGATGAACGTGATGATGTCACCGCGCGTGCGGATCTCCTTGGTGACCTTCTTGAGGCGCTCCTCGAAGTCTCCGCGGTACCGGCTGCCGGCGATGAGCGAACCGAGGTCGAGCGTGTAGAGCTGCTTGTCCTTGAGCGTCTCTGGCACGTCTCCTCGCACGATCGCCTGGGCGAGGCCCTCGACGACGGCGGTCTTACCGACGCCGGGCTCACCGATCAGCACGGGGTTGTTCTTGGAACGGCGGGAGAGGATCTGCATGACGCGCTCCATCTCCTTCTCGCGCCCGATGACGGGGTCGAGCTTGCCGTCGCGGGCGGCCTGGGTCAGGTTGCGACCGAACTGGTCGAGCACCTGGCTGCCCTTGTCGGGTGCGGAGTCGTTGCCGCCCACGGCGACAGCCTCCTTGCCCTGGTAACCGGAGAGCAGCTGGATGACCTGCTGACGTACCCGGTTGAGGTCCGCGCCGAGCTTGACGAGCACCTGTGCGGCTACGCCCTCGCCTTCGCGGATGAGGCCGAGCAGGATGTGCTCGGTTCCGATGTAGTTGTGGCCGAGCTGCAGCGCTTCGCGCAGGCTCAACTCCAGTACCTTCTTCGCACGCGGGGTGAAGGGGATGTGGCCGGTCGGCTGCTGCTGACCCTGGCCGATGATGTCCTGCACCTGCTCGCGCACGGCGTCGAGGGAGATGCCGAGCGACTCGAGAGCCTTCGCGGCAACACCCTCACCCTCGTGGATGAGACCCAGGAGGATGTGCTCGGTACCGATGTAGTTGTGGTTGAGCATCTTGGCCTCTTCTTGGGCCAGGACGACGACACGACGGGCTCGGTCGGTAAATCTCTCGAACATTGTTTACTCCCTGCACGCGTCGGACGTGGGTGGCGCGTTACAAAGAGAGTAACGACGCGAGAGCCGGAAAAGTCCCCTGTTCGCCGTCGGCGTGACGGGGGTTGCGTCATCCGCTGTCCTCGCCTAGCTTAACGTTTATCGTTATTATCGATAATCGTTAGGAGGGACACGATGTCCACCACGTACCGGCCCAAGCCGAGTGACCGGGGAGCCCTCGTGCTCACCATCGTCCTGGGCGCGGGAGTCTCCGTCTGGACGATCATCCAGGCTGTGCTGCGGATCATCCAGATCGCACCCAACAAGGACGTACCCATCACCGCCGCGTTCGCCGAGACACCCGCCACTCTTCCGATCGGCCCGGGCGGCGCATCCGTCGACGTTGTCGCCAACCAGGTGACGTTCCTCGCGAGCGACCTCGCCCCCGCCACCTACGTCGCGCTCATCCTGGGTGAAGTTGTATTCGCCATCGCCGTCGTCGCGACTGTGGTGTGCGTGTCGATCGTCATCCGCAACCTCATCCGCGGAGCGGCCTTCACCCGCCAGAACCTCGCACTCGTCGGAACCTCGACCATCGTTGTCGCCTTCGGATGGATGCTCACCTGGCTGTTCACGACGATGGGGGCAAACGGTGGCGCTGCGGCGCTCGCTGGCGAGTACCCCGACAACACACCCCGGCCCGTCGACCCGATCATGATCTTCGCGATCGCCGCCCTCGGTGCTCTCGTTGTCGCGTTCCAGGCCGGATACCGACTCGACCGCGAGACGGAGGGACTCGTATGACGCCCGCGGAGCGCGGTCGTCGCGCTGGCGAGGTCACCCAGAAGTTCATCCTCGGTGTCATCGCCGGGGGCGCGGCAGCCATCGGCGTCGTCGAGGTGGTGCTCCTGATCGTGCGTGTCGCCGGATTGCTCGGCGATGAGGCGGTCACCGTTGCGGGCATCCCGCTCGCATCGCCGCTGGAGCCCGACTTCGCCGCAGGCCTCGCTGCGGTCACCGCCGCGAGTTACGACTCGGTGACCCTCACCATCGCAGGCCTCGTGGGCAGCGCACGCGGGGCGCTCGTTGGCGCGGCCATCGTCACGTCGCTTCTCTCGATCGCCGTGTGCGCCGTCGTCGCGTGGCTCGCGCTTCGGGTGTTCCTCGGGCGCCCGTTCGTGACCTCGGCGTCGTGGGGTATCGGACTCGTTGCGGTGCTCGCGATCTCCGTCGGCTTCCTGCAGCCGATGTTCCTCGGTTTCGCTCACGCCGAGATCGCGCAGCAACTGGGCACGGATGCCCTGCCGACCTTCCTCGTGGAGCTCGACCCCGCCCCCATCGCCTGGGGTCTCGCCCTGGCCGTCGTGGGTGCCGCATTCGAACTCGGCCAGCGCATGCAGCGTGACACGGAGGGTCTCGTATGAGCGACGAGGAGGACGGCCCGTCCGGCATTCATTGCCGTCTCGACGAGTTGCTCGCCGAGCGCGGGATGACCGTTACGAGGTTGAGCGAGCTCGTTGGCGTGAGCGTCGTGAACCTCTCCGTGCTGAAAAACGACCGGGCACGCGCCATCCGGTTCTCGACACTCACCGCGATCTGCGACGCCCTGCAGTGCGACGTGGGCGACCTGCTCGTTCGACGCTAGGCTCGCCGCATGAGCGATGACGATGACACGGGCCCTGTCGGATTTCTCGGGCGCCTCCGCAACGGCAAAGTGCTCGCGTGGGTGCTGATCATCTCGCTTGTTGTACTCGCCGTCGGCGCCGGCACGATCGCCGCGATCGTGCAGTTCGTAGTGCAGTAAGGCTTACCGTAGACGCGTGAGCAACCTCGAGAAAGATCCGGCAGAAGTCCTCATCGAGGAACGCCCGGACGACGAGGTCGCTGACCCCACCGGCACCGTCGAGATTCTCGACCCGCGAGACGTGCCACTCGGCGGTGCACGCGCGATGGCTGTGCGCCGCACCCTCCCGCAGCGCGCCCGCAGTCTCATCGGCGGGTGGTGCTTCGTCGACCACTACGGGCCCGAGGCGGTGACGATGGATGTTCCGCCGCATCCGCACACGGGACTCCAAACGGTCAGCTGGCTCTTCGCCGGCGAGATCGAGCACCGCGACACAGTCGGCAGCCACGCCATCATCAACCCCGGCGAGCTCAACCTCATGACCGCGGGGCGAGGCATTGCCCACTCCGAGGTGTCGGTTCCGACCGGCACACCCATCCCCCGTGTGCTCCACGGCGCGCAACTGTGGATCGCCCTACCCGATGCGGCCCGCCACCGCGAGCCGTTTTTCGAGAACTACGTTCCGGAGCCGTTCCTGCTCGGTGCCGCAACGGTGCGCGTGTTCATCGGGTCGCTCGCCGGGGTGACCTCATCGGCGACAGTGTTCAGCCCGCTCGTGGGCGCACAACTCGACCTTCCGGCTGGGGCATCCGTGGCCGTCCCCGTGCAGGCCGCGCACGAGCACGGGGTGCTCGTCGACCTCGGCGACGTGACCGTCGACGGAACCAGGGTGCCCGTGTCGCACCTCGGGTACGTGCACCCGGGAATCGAGAGCCTCACCATCGAGGCGGCGACGGATGCCCGCATCCTGCTCATCGGAGGCGAACCGCTCGGCGAGCAGATCGTCATGTGGTGGAACTTCATCGGGCGCGACCACGACGAGATCGTGGGCTTCCGCGACGAGTGGCAGGCGGGGCTCGCGCAGACCCCGGGACGCTTCGGGGTGCTGAACGGGTACGACGGCAGCCCGCTGCCAGCTCCGCCGCTGCCGCCGATCCGCCTGAAGCCCCGCGGGTAGTTCGGGGGCTGGTTTCGAGACGCCGGGCTTCGCCCGGCTCCTCAACCAGCAGCAGGGCGGTGCAACCTGGTGGTTGAGGAGCCGCCGTAGGCGGCGTCTCGAAACCACCACCCCGCGCGGCTACGCGTCCTTCGGCGGGAGGCCCATCTTCGCGCGCTCCTCGCGCTCGATCTTCGCCTTCGCCGAGCGCTCGCTGCGGTCGGCGCGGATGATGGCGCGCAGAACGAACCAGAACACCAGCCCGATGAGCACGGTCGGCGTGACCGAGTAGAGGGCGTTCAGCCAGAAGTCCTGAGGCATTACTCCAGCGTACCTATCGTGCGAAGAACCACAGCACGGCCACCAGCAGCACCGTACCGACAAGCGCGAGGGTCATGACCAGGCGCGATGTGCGACGGTCCACGTCAGCCCTTCGCGATGATGCCGACGACACCCGAGATGACGAGGTAGAGGCCGACACCCGCAACAACGATCCAGATGAGCAGACGGCCGTTGGAGATGCCACCCTTCTTCTTGTCGTCCTCGCCGGGGAGCTTCAGGTCACTCATGCCGCCACCCTACTCGACGCGTCTGCGCGCTCACTTGACGAGGGGGAACAGGATCGTCTCGCGGATTCCGAGACCGGTGATCGCCATGATGAGGCGGTCGATGCCCATACCCATTCCGCCCGATGGCGGCATGCCGTGCTCGAGTGCTCGGAGGAACTCCTCGTCGAGCCGCATCGCCTCGTCGTCACCACGGCTGGCCTGCTTCGCCTGTTCGACGAAACGCTCGCGCTGGATGACGGGGTCGACGAGTTCCGAGTAGCCGGTCGCCAGTTCGAAGCCGCGCACGTACAAATCCCACTTCTCGACGACACCCTCGATGGAGCGGTGGTCGCGAACGAGGGGGGAGGTGTCGACGGGGAAGTCCATGACGAAGGTCGGGCGATCGAGCCCCGGCTTGACGTAGTGCTCCCACAGTTCCTCGACGAGCTTGCCGTGAGTGGGGTGCTGCACTTCGATGCCGAGCGACTCGGCGTGCTGGTACAGCTCACCGGCGAGGGTCTGCGGCGTGATGGACAGCCCGGACGCCTCGTTGAGCGAGTCGTACATGGAGATGCGGGACCACTGGCCGCCGAGGTCGTACTCCGTGCCGTCGGCGAGAGTGACCTGCAGGCCGCCCGTGACGGCGCGCGCAGCATCCTGAACCAACTGCTGGGTGAGGTCGGCCATCTGGTTGTAGTCGCCGTAGGCCTGGTACGCCTCGAGCATCGCGAACTCGGGGCTGTGGGTGGAGTCTGCGCCCTCGTTGCGGAAGTTGCGGTTGATCTCGAACACACGCTCGATGCCACCGACGACGGCGCGCTTGAGGAACAGCTCGGGCGCGATCCGGAGGTACAGCTCGGTGTCGAACGCGTTGCTGTGGGTCACGAACGGACGAGCGGATGCCCCACCGTGGATCACCTGAAGCATGGGGGTCTCGACCTCGAGGTAGTGGTGGTGCGAGAACGTGGAACGCAGGCTCGCGTTGACCGCCGCCCGGGCACGGACCGTCTGGCGCGCCTGCTCGCGCACGATGAGGTCGAGGTAGCGGCTGCGCATGCGCGCCTCGTCGCTGAGCTCGGTGTGCAGGTTCGGAAGGGGGCGGATCGCCTTCGAGGCGATGGCCCACTCGCGCGCGAGGATCGACAGTTCACCTCGGCGGCTGGAGATGACCTCGCCGGAGACGAAAACGTGGTCGCCGAGATCGACGAGTTCCTTCCAGCGTTCGAGGGACTCCTCCCCCACCTCCGCGAGGGAGATCATGGCCTGGATGCGTTCGCCGTCGCCCGACTGGAGTGAGGCAAAACACAGCTTGCCCGTGTTGCGCAGGTGCACAACACGACCGGCGAGGCCCACGACGTCGCCCGTCGCGGTGTCGGGCTCGAGGTTCGGGTACTGCGCTCGAACCTCGGGGATGGTGGTGCTGATGCCGACGCCGACCGGGTAGGCACCGGCGCCGGACTCGATGAGCTTGTCGCGCTTGGCGAGCCGCACGGACTTCTGCTGGGAGACCTCTTCTTCGGTCAGCTCGGGCTCAGGTGCGGTCGCGTCAGTCACGGGACACCATCGTACCGTTCACCCTCGCCGCTCCCGGCGGAGTGCGGCGAGGGCCCCTTCGTCCATCCCAAATGCAGGAGTCACCGCGCAGCCGAGCCCAGGAGCCCTGGGTTTTCGTCTACGGGCGCCCAATCTCCTGTATTTGGTATCGCGACGGGGGCGCGTCAGCCGATGCGGAGAGGCTCGTTGTCGATGAGGCGGGTGGCGCCGAGGCGAGCGGCAACGATCGCGGTGGCGCGCCCGCGGTAGTCGTCGTCGACGGGGCGGAAGGTCTCCGGATGCACGACCGCGAAGTAGTCCAGGTCGACGAGCGGCTCGCCCATGAGTGCACCCTGCGCCGCGGCGAGCGCCGCGTCGATGCCGCGCTCGCTTGCGGACACCGCGGCTTCGAGCGCCGCGGAGAGTGTGCGCGCGGCCCGCCGTTCCGCCGGTGACAGGAAACGGTTGCGACTGGAAAGGGCGAGACCGTCGGGCTCGCGCACGGTGTCGATGACCTCGACGCGGGTGCCGATGTTGAGGTCGGCGATCATGCGGCGCACGAGGAACAGCTGTTGGGCATCCTTTTGTCCGAAGGTCACGACGTCGGGGGTGACGATGCCGAGGAGTTTCGCGACCACGGTGAGCACACCGTCGAAGTGGCCGGGCCGCGACTTGCCCTCGAAGGTGCCGCCGACGTCGCCGGCGTGCACGGTGATCTTCGTCGGGCCGGTCGGGTACATCTCGTCGACGTCCGGCGCGAAGACGAACTCGACCCTGTGTTCGGCGAGGCGGTCGAGGTCCGCGTCGAGGGTGCGCGGGTACCGTTCGAGATCCTCGGGTTGGGTGAACTGGGTGGGGTTGACGAAGATCGACACCACTCGTGTGTCGGCGACCTCTGCCGCGCGAGCGACATGGGCGAGGTGCCCGTCGTGGAGCGCTCCGAGCGTCGGAGTCAGTGCGACGGTGCGACCGGCGGCTCGCTCTGCGGCGATCACCTCGCGCATCTCGGCGATGGTTGTGATCACGCGCGGTCGTTGAGCTGGCACGCCCTCGATCGTAGAGGAGGGTCGGGTCTACTCCGGGAAGGCCGCGGGCGGGGGCGACTGCAGCGCGTTTTCGACGGCGGAGCGCACGAGCGGGGCGATGACGGCCCCCGGATGCTCGAGCCCAATGCCGCCCAGAAGTTCGATCGACTGGCGCACGATCTCACTCGAGAAGCTCGTCGCGGTGGTGATCGCCTCCGCGTACGCCGGCCGGTCGGCTTCGGCGACGATCACCGGTTCCGCCCCGAGCTCCACGACGAGGGCTTGCGCGATCGGCAGCACGGGGGTCGGAGCCGTCACGGCGCAGAAGCTCTCGCGCAGGCGAACGAGGTCCATGCTCGTTCCGGTGAACGACATCGCCGGATGCACGGCGAGGGGTATCGCGCCGCGGGAGAGCGCGGGCCCGAGTACGCCGTAGCCGAAACCGGGTGCCGTGTGCATGACGAGCTGACCGGGCATCCAGGTTTCCGTCGCGGCGAGGCCCGAGACGAGCGCTTCGAGTTCGCCTTCCGGGATGGCGAGAAGCACGAGTTCGCTGCGTTCGACGAGCTGCGGAATCTCGAGGATGGGCGCGTCCGGCAGGAGCGCCTGAGCACGATCGCGCCCGGCATCCGACACCGTCGAAATTCCGGTGATCGCGTGACCCGCTGCGGCGAGACCGGCACCGAGAACGGGGCCCACTCGGCCAGCGCCGATGATGCCGACCCCGAGACGCCCGGCGGCGGTCACGGTGTCGCCTCGCCTCGCCAGCGGTGGGTGCGATCCGATTGCATGGCGGCAACAACCCCGCGCGACAACTCCTCGAAGCCGGTGACGGCCTGGTCCTGGTCGATCGCGCCGACGTAGGTCTGCACGGGGCCTGCGACGGTGTGCACACGCAGGGTCGCGATCCGAAGCCGACGGCCGAGCGGGCCGCGCGAGATGGCGAGACTCTGGATGCGGGCCTTGGGAACGATCACGAGATCGCGCCAGATGGCACCGCGCCGCAGGAGCACCGCACCGGAGGTCTGGGCGTAGCCGTTGCGCCGCCAGGAGAACCAGCGAACAACCGCCGCTCGGCGAGGCGATGTCGTGAACTCGTCGCCTCCTCGCGAGACAAGGGCACGCTCGAGGCCGTCGATCTCCTCGGCCATGGTCGGCAGCACAAGCTCGAGCACCTTGCGCACGTCGGCGAGAGTGCCGACGGGCAGGATCGTTGTGTTCGCCTGGCCGGCCGCGCCCTGGGCGGATGAGCTCGACGCACGGTTGATCTTGATCTCCCACCATCCGGTGAGCCGCCACAGGAGCGGCTGGCTGACCTGGATGGCGTGGATGCGTCCGGGTGGCAAGGTGTCGTTGCTCGTCGAGAGCAGACCGAAGCCCACACGAACACCGTCGGGTGTCGAGGCGATGCTGTACCGCAGCGAACGGGTGAAACGTGAGATGACGAAGCTACCGACACCGATGATGGCGGGGATGAGTCCGAAGATGAAGAACCCGGAGCCGAGGTTCGAGGCGAACACGATGACGAGCACGATCGCGGCGACAACGATGATCGTTCCGAGATTGAGCACGAGGGAGGCGAGGAGTCGTCCCGGGTGCATTTTAACGACGGATTCCGGCGCGGCGAGTGACGGATCGAGCTCGGGAGCGAGCAACTCGTTCACACGGTCGGAGACGAGTGAGCCGGAACCCACCGCGGGCGCCGGCGCCGCGTCATCCGCCCGCGAGCCCGATGCCAAGAGCAGGATTTCGCGACGCAGATCGTCGGCCGCGGCCGACCCGAGGTAGGCGAGCGGGATGTTGGCATCCTGGCCTGCCACATTCACTTCGAGCTTGGCGGCACCCACCAGTCGGGCGAGGAAGGGCCGCATGATGTTGATGCCCTGGATGCGGTCGAGGCGTCCACGACGATGGGTGCGGAACAGGATGCCGCTGCGCACCTCGACGAGTTCGTCGGTGATGCGGAACGTGTGCATCCGCCACGACAACCAGAAGCCGAAAATCGTGAGCGCAAGACCCACGATGATCGCGAGCACGATCAGACCGAGATACTCGTGCTCGATGATGTACGTGACCGGGTTGTAGTCGTCGCCGAAGTCCGGCCCGCCGAAGACGATCTCGATGACGAGGTCGCGCAGGTTGACGATGATGATGCCGAGGATCGCGACGAACGCGATTCCCCCACGCAGGAGCGGGGTCGCGGGGTGCAGTCTGTGCCACTCGCCATCGGCAAGGCGGTTGCTCGCCGCCAGCGGATTCGTGTCGGGCACGGCGGATCCGGGGTCGGGGGGAGGAAGCGTCACAGTCCCGCCCGGCGGCTTTCGGCGAGCTCGACGAGGCGGTCGCGAAGCTCCTCGGCCTCCGCCTCGGGCAGACCCGGAATCGTCACGCCCGTCGCGGCGGCCGCCGTGACGAACTTGAGTTCGCTGAGGCCAACGGCACGAGCCAGCGGTCCACGATTGACGTCGACAAGCTGCATCCGGCCGTACGGCACCGAGACGAACCGCTGAAACAGGATGCCGCGGCGGAACAACAGGTCGTCGTCGCGGAGCTGGTACCCGATCGAGCGAACACGGCGCGGCGTCACCGCGAGGGTGATGAGGAACACGACCGCGAGCGCACCCGGGATGAACCACAGCCACGTGTTGCCGCTCACGGCCGGCGCGATCGACGCGCCACCCACAACGATGACGGCCATCACGAGTGTGCCGATGAGGTCGACCACGATGTACTTGGGCGAAACCCGCCGCCACTGGGTGTCGGGCAGTTCGAGCGTCACGAAAGACCTCCGGGGTTGGGGCGACCCTCGCGCGGGTCTTCGTCATCTGGCGGGATAGCGCACATGTGTTCGGCCACCAGACCACACACGAGCAGCACAACTGCACCAACAGCGGCAGCGAACGCCAGAGTGATCGAGCCTATCCCGGGCACAACGGAACGGGTGAGGAGGTAGGCGGCAATCGCGAGTCCCGCACCGCCGAGCAGTGCCCCGCTGAGGCTCGACGCCTTGGCCAGCATGACGACACGCGTCGCGTAGAAGGGGTCAACCCGGGCACCCTCGACGCGGCGCGCCACACGACGAACGGGGAGAGCCATGACGATGACGATCGCGCCGATGAGGGCGAGCGCGAAGCTCAGCGTGAGGGGCGGGATGACCACGGCGTTACCGGTGGCGACGAGGGCCGTCTCCAGGAACCACGCGAGGGTTCCGCCGAGAACGGCGAGCAAGACGAGAGTCAGGGGTTTGGTGCGGGTCACGTCGACTTCCTCAGCTCGGCAAGGAGATCGGAGACCCGACGACCGCCCAACACGGCATCCGCGTCCGCCTCCAGCCAGGGAGCGAGCACGAAGTCACGCTCCGCCGCGCGCGGATGCGGCACGGTGAGGTCATCGGTGGCCAAGGCGACCCCCTCGATGTCGACGATGTCGAGGTCGAGGGTGCGATCTCCCCAACGTTCCTCGCGCACGCGTCCGTGGTGTTGCTCGATCCCACGGAGCGCACGAAGCAGGTCGTGCGGGTCGCGCCGCGACTCCGCAACGATGACCGCGTTGAGGTAGGCGGGAGCCTCGTGGTCGATGCCGTGCGGTTTGAGCGCCGGAGTCTCGTGCAGACCGGAAACGGCGACGAGTTCGACGCCGTCGAGCTCCGCGATCTCGCGCACGGCGTCGAGGATGGTGAGCTCGCGTTCACCGAGGTTGCTTCCCAGAGCAATGACGGTGCGGGTCACGCGCGGAACCCCGCGGGGCTCGCCGGGCCCGAGCGGGCGCGCATGATCGTCACCGACACGTCATCGAACGGCACCGTGATCGGGGCGCTCGGCTTGTGCACCGTCACGTTCACGAACTGCGCGAGCTCATAGGAGAGGGCGACCTGCGCAACACGCTCGGCGACGGTCTCGATGAGGTCGACCGGGTCCGTCTCCACCGCGGCGACAATACGCTCGGCGAGTTCGCCGTAGTGGATGGTGCGATCGAGATCATCAGAGGCCGCGGCATCCGTGAGCTGAAGGTGCACGGTCACGTCGATGACAAAAACCTGACCGGTACGGCGCTCCTGCTCGTACACACCGTGGAAGGCGTTGGCCCGCAGGCCGGTCAGAGTGATCTGGTCCAGGGGATTCATGGGGCGTGTCCGTTCTTCCAGGCCGACTCGACCCCGAGGGCGAGCCGAGTCGATTCGACGTCGTGCACTCGAACACCCCAAGCACCAGCGCGAGCGGCGAGCGCGCTGATGACCGCGGTTGCCGCATCCCGCTGCTCCGGGCGCTCGCCCCAGGGGGCGAGGAACCGCTTGCGCGACGCACCCACGAGGATCGGATGCCCGAGGGTCGCGAGCTCATCGAGCCGCGACAGCAGCTGCCAGTTGTGGTCGGCCGTCTTCGCGAAGCCGAGACCCGGGTCGAGGATGACGCGTGCCGGGTCGATACCGTAGACCGCCATCTCGGCGAGGCGATAGCGCAGCTCGTTGCGCACGTCGGTGACGACGTCGTCGTAGCGAGGCTCGGCATCCGTCTCACCGCGCGAATGGGACGCAATGTATGGGATGCCCGTCTCGGCGATCACCCGCAGCATGTCCGGGTCGGCGAGGCCCCCCGTCACATCGTTGATGATGGATGCCCCAGCCTTCGCCGCGGCACGCGCCGTGCTCGCGTTCATCGTGTCGACGCTCACCTCCACCCGCGCGGCAACAAGCCCGCGCACCACGGGGATCACACGATCCTGCTCCTCCTCGGGGCTCACGCGTGCAGCACCCGGGCGGGTCGACTCACCGCCGACATCCACGAGATCGGCACCGGCGTCCCGCAGACGGATGCCCTCCGCCACAGCCTCGCGCGCCGAATCGAACCGACCACCATCGCTGAACGAGTCCGGTGTCACGTTGAGGATCGCCACGATGTGCGTCATGCGCCACCACCTAGGAGAGTCATGACCTCGGCGCGGCGCGCCGGGTCGGCGAGCACACCACGGGAGGCGACCGTGACCGTTGAGGAACCCGACTGGCGCGGCCCGCGCGTCGTCACGCACGCGTGCGTGGCGTCGAGCACCACAAGCACACCCTCCGCTCCGAGACCATCGGCGAGGGCATCCGCGATCTGCTCGCCCACCCTCTCCTGAACCTGAGGGCGCGAGGCCACGGTCTCCACGACACGGGCAATCGACCCGAGTCCCACGACGCGATCGGCCGGCACATACGCGACATGGGCAACACCCACAAACGGGAGCAGGTGGTGTTCGCACACCGAGCGGAACGCCACATCCCGCAGCAACACGAGTTCGCCGCGTTCGTCGGCAGCGAGATCCATGTCGGATGCGAGCAGAGCTGCCGCGTCCACACCGACGCCGGAGAAGAACTCCGCATACGCCTCGGCAACACGACGCGGAGTCTGCTCGAGACCCGGGCGCGTGGCATCCTCACCGATCGCCTGCAGGAGTTCGGCTACGGCAGCCTCGATTCGTTCGGAGTCGACGGCCATCAGCGCGATCAGGCCGTGGCGATGCCGGGCGACTTACGGGGACTCGGAGCGCGCTTGGGCTTCTCCTCCGGGTAATCCGACTCGACGCCACCCTCCGAAAGACTGCCATCAACCGGGAGCTTCGACGGGATCGCGACCGGGGGCCGGTCCGACAGCGGTCGAGTCTCGCTCGAGAGCCACGTCGGGCGCTCCGGAAGCTTCTCCACGTCGGCGAAAATGGCCGCCAGCTGCTCGTGGTCGAGAGTCTCCTTCTCGAGAAGCTCCGTCGCAAGACGGTCCAGGATGTCGCGGTTGGTGTTGAGCACCTGCCACGCCTCGTCGTGAGCCTTCTCGATGAGAGCGCGCACCTCCTCGTCGATCGCCTCCGCGATCTGATCCGAGTAGTCGCGCTGGTGACCCATATCGCGGCCGAGGAACGGCTCACCCGACGCCTGCCCGAGCTTCACCGAACCAACACGAGTGCTCATGCCGTACTCGGTGACCATGCGCCTCGCGATCGCCGTCGCCTTCTCGATGTCGTTGGATGCACCGGTCGTCGGGTCGTGGAACACGATCTCCTCCGCAACACGGCCGCCCATCGCGTACGTGAGCTGGTCGAGAAGCTCGTTGCGAGTGACCGAGTACTTGTCCTCCAGCGGCAGCACCATCGTGTACCCGAGGGCGCGACCGCGCGGCAGGATCGTCACCTTCGTGACCGGATCCGTGTTGCGCATGGATGCCGCGGCCAGAGCGTGACCACCCTCGTGGTACGCCGTGATGAGCTTCTCCTTGTCGTTCATCAGACGAGTGCGGCGCTGGGGGCCAGCCATCACACGGTCGATGGCCTCATCCAGGGCGCGGTTGTCGATGAGCTGCGCGTTGCTTCGCGCCGTCAGGAGAGCGGCCTCGTTGAGCACGTTCGCAAGATCGGCACCCGTGAAACCGGGGGTCTTGCGCGCCACAACCTCGAGGTTCACACCCTCGGCCATGGGCTTGCCCTTCGAGTGCACCTCCAGAATCTGCTTGCGGCCCTGCAGGTCGGGTGCGTCCACCCCGATCTGGCGGTCGAAACGGCCCGGGCGCAGCAGTGCCGGGTCAAGAACATCCGGACGGTTCGTCGCCGCAATCAGGATGACGTTCGTCTTCACGTCGAAGCCGTCCATCTCCACGAGCAGCTGGTTGAGCGTCTGCTCACGCTCATCATTACCGCCGCCGATACCCGTTCCGCGGTGACGGCCAACGGCGTCGATCTCGTCGATGAAGATGATCGCCGGCGAATTCTGCTTCGCCTGCTCGAATAGATCGCGCACGCGGCTGGCACCGACACCCACAAACATCTCCACGAAGTCGGAACCCGAAATCGTGTAGAACGGCACGCCAGCCTCGCCAGCTGTCGCGCGGGCGAGAAGCGTTTTACCGGTACCGGGAGGGCCGTACAACAGCACACCCTTCGGGATGCGAGCGCCCACAGCGAGGAACTTCGCCGGGTCCTTCAAGAAGTCCTTGATCTCCTCCAGCTCCTCGATCGCCTCATCGGAGCCAGCCACATCGGCGAACGTGATCTTCGGGGCCTCCTTGCCCACGAGCTTCGCCTTCGACTTGCCGAACTGCATCACCCGGCCGCCGCCACCCTGCATACGAGTGAGGAGGAAGTAGAAGATCACACCGATGATGAGGAACGGCAGAAGGATGCCGAGAAGGCTCATGAAAAAGTTGGTCTGAGGCACCTCGTCGTCGAACGTGTCCAGGTTGGCGGCATTCACCGCCTCGATGACCTCGGTACCGCGCGGGGCGACATAGTAGAACTGCACCTTCGTGCCGTTGTCACCGTCCGCCTTCGACAGCTCCAGGTCGACCCGCTGCTCACCGTCGACGATCTTCGCCGACTCCACAGTGTTGCCCTCGAGAAGCTCGAGACCCTCCTGCGTGGTGATCTCGCGGAAACCGCTCGCCGTGAGGAGCGTCGAACCGATCCAGACGACGGCGATGGCGAGCACGATGTAGATGATCGGCCCGCGGAAAATGCGCTTGAAATCCATGTCACTCCGCCCTGCGAGGCGCGGCACCTTCCTGAGTAAGAGATGGTGACGTAAGGCTACCGGGCGAGTACTGTGCACGGACTGCACGTTCGCTGTAGGAGTATCTCGGCTGCGTCTCGTGTCTCGGGGGGTCGCCGCGGGGCCGCATTCCCTGGTGGTTGAGTAGCCGCGGCGCAGCCCGGCGTCATCGAAACCACCCGACGAAGTAACGCGGGGCTCGGTTTCGAGACGCCGCCTCCGGCGGCTCCTCAACCAGCGGGGTGGACGCCGCCCCGGCGGCTCCTCAACCAGCGAAGTGGACGCCGGGGGAGGCGCTGGCCGAGCCGCCGGTAGCGGAGGGACGGGCCTGCGTTCGCAGGTCTCCGGTGTGGTGGGCGTCTACGGGCAGAGACCTGCGAACGCAGGCCCGGGCCGGAGCGGACGCGCGTTACTCGTAGACGTGGGGGGCCAGCACCGCCACGCCGCGGAGGTTGCGGTAGCGCTCCGCGTAGTCGAGCCCGTAGCCGACAACAAACTTGTTGGGGATGTCGAAACCGAGGTACTTCACCTCAACATCCACTTTCACCGCCTCCGGCTTGCGCAGCAGTGCGCAAATGTCCACGGAGGCCGCCCCCCGGCTCGCGAGGTTGCCGCGCAGCCACGACAGGGTGAGCCCGGAGTCGATGATGTCCTCCACGATGAGCACCCGGCGCCCCGTCAGGTCGGAGTCGAGGTCTTTGAGGATGCGCACCACACCGCTCGACTGGGTGCCGGTGCCGTACGAGGAGACGGCCATCCAGTCCATCTCGATGTCCACCTTGAGCGCGCGAGCGAGGTCGGCCATGACCATGACGGCCCCGCGAAGTACACCGACGAGGAGGATGCGTTCCCCCGCGTAGTCGCGTTCGATTTCTCGTGCGAGCTCGTCGATTTTGTCGTGAATCTGCTCCTGCGTGAGGAGGATCTCGTTGAGGTCACCCTCGACGTCGGAGAATTCCATCGGCGTTCCTTAGCTCGTTCGGCTCGCTCGTTCAGCGTGCACTGAAGTGCAGGTATCCGGCCCGCCGCTCCACCCTAACCCCGGGCAGGTCGACGCCGGCCTGGCCGTGCCAGTCGGTGATGAGGCGCGCCACCTCGAGGGTCTGGGCGCGACTAAGCGACACATGGAATTCGCTTGCCACGGCCAGACGGATGAGCCTCTGCCGCAGCGCGGGCGGGTTCGCCTCGAGGGCTTTCACGGGCAGCGCGATACCCGCCTCGGAGTGTTCTGCAAGGTCTTCGGCGATCTCTTCAGCGAAATGGTCGAGGGCGTCGGAGTCTTCGCGCAGCTGGTCGGCACTGCGGGCGAGCGCTTCAGCGATGCCCGGGCCGAGCTCCTGCTCGAGCACGGGAAGCACCGTCTTCCGCACGCGGACCCTCGTGTACGCGGGGTCGTCGTTGTGGGGGTCGTGCCAGGGCGCGAACCCGGCATCCGAGCACGCTTGCACCGTGGTGGAGCGACGGATGCCCAGCAGCGGGCGACGGTACAGCCCTGCCACAGCATCCATCCCACGGAGGCTCCCCGCGCCGCTCCCCCGCGCAAGCCCGAGGAGCACGGTCTCGGCCTGATCGTCGAGGGTGTGCCCGAGGAGTACGGCGGCCGCGCCGGTGTCGCGCGCGGCCTGCTCCAGTGCGGTGTACCGCGCCGTGCGGGCTGCGGCCTCCGGGCCGCCCTCGGTACCGACCTCGACGGCGAGCACCACAACGGGGTCGAGTCCGAGGTCTCGGGCGGCGCGGGATGCTTCGGCCGCGGCATCCGCCGACCCGGCTTGCACCCCGTGGTCGACGATCACGGCGCCCGCGCTCAGCCCCGCTCGCGGCGCCTCGAAGGCGGTGGCCGCGGCGAGCGCGAGGGAGTCGGGACCACCGGAGAGGGCGACGAGCACGAGTGGAGCGCCCCCACCTCCAGCCCTCATCCCAAATACAGGAGCCTTGGCATCCGTCACCCGACCTGTCGCGGAAGCCTCCCCGTGTTTCGACGCATCTCCTGCATTTGGCATCGAGACGGGAAGCTGTCGAGGGGCGGCAAGGGGCTGGAGGGCGGCGCGCACCGCTCGCCGCACATCGGCGATCGCGGGCGTGAGACGGGGGCGGTCGGGCATCAGCTAACGTTATTGCAGCATTCCGACCCTGACCCAAGGAGTTGTCTCATGGCCGCGTACGACGTCATCGTGGAAATCCCGAAGGGGAGCCGCAACAAGTACGAGGTCGACCACGAGACCGGTCGCGTCTTCCTCGACCGTTACCTCTTCACCCCGATGGCCTACCCCACCGACTACGGCTTCTTCGAGAACACCCTCGGCCTCGACGGTGACCCGGTGGATGCCCTCATCCTGCTCGACGAGGCGACCTTCCCCGGTGTCGGCATCTCCGTGCGCCCCGTGGCCGTTTTCAACATGACGGATGACGGCGGCAGCGACGCCAAGGTGATCTGCGTGCAGGCGAAGGACCCGCGGTGGAGCCACATCCAGGACCTCGACGACATCCCCGAGTTCACGAAGAAGGAGATCGAGCACTTCTTCACCCACTACAAGGACCTGGAGCCCGGTAAGTGGGTCAAGGTCGAGGGCTGGCAGGGTGCAGCCGAAGCCGAAGCTGTCGTGCAGGCGGGCGTCGCGGCATACAAGGGCTGACCTCAGGCTCTCCCCTGACGTGGCGGGCGCTATCCCGTCGGACGACCCGCGTAGGGCAAGGCGTCGTAGTACCGCACACCGGTAACACGCACGGGCACACCCTCGCGCGGCGCTTCGACCATCATGCCGCCACCCACGTACATGGCCACGTGGTAGAAACTGCCGGCGTAGCCACCGTCGGCGTAGTAGATGAGGTCACCCGGCTGCATCTGGCCGATCGGAACGAGTCGTCCGGCGTTGGCCATCGTGTAGTACTGGCTCGACACCAGGTGGGCGCCGATGTAGACACCGACGGATGCGTAGGCAGCCTTCGTGAGGCCCGAGCAGTCCCACCCGTACGGGCCGGAACCACCGAAGACATACGGCTTGCCAATCTGCGCATACGCGAAGGCGATAGCACCTGCGGCGGCCGACGTGTTCGGCGGCGCGGGGTTCGGGTTCGGTGCCGGGGTGGACGGGTTCGACGGGCCTGCCGGTGACGTCGGAGGCGCGGGCGGCGGTGTCGCCTGCTGCAGGCCCTCCAGGTAGCGGGACTCGACGTCGGCCGTTGTGCCCTTGAGGGAGGCCAACTGCTCGTAGAGCTGGTCGGATGCAGCCTGCTGTTCGGCGAGGCGGGCATCCATCGCGGCGGACGCTGCCTGCGCCTCGGTGAGGGCGGTCTCCGCTGCGGTCGAGAGCTTGGCGCGTTCGGCCTCGGCAACCTCGGCCTGCGCGGTCATGGACTCGGCACGGTTGCGGTCGACGCTCGCCTGCTCGTAGATTTCGGCCGCGCGCTCGGCGACCTTGCTGGCTGTGCCGAGTGTGCCGAGGAGGTCCTCGGCGTCGGGGGCCATGACGAGCGCCATGTTCAGGTCGCCACCGCCGGTGCGAGCCAGCTGCGCGATGAGCTGGCCGGCGCGCTGGTTGGAGACGCGGGCGCGTTCTGCGGCTTCGCTAGCCGCCGTCTTGAGGCGGTCGGCGCGGGCGGCCGCGCTGTCGAGCGCTGCACGAGCGGCGTTGTATTCCTCTGCACGCTTCTGAGCGGTGCGACCGAGGGCCGCAGAGTCAGCCTCGAGCTGTTCGAGAAGTTTCTCGATCTCGGCGATCTTCTGCTGCGTTGCCTGCTCGTTGCCGCGGGCGGCCTCAACCTCTTCCCACGTTGGAAAGTCATCCGCGACCGCGGGGCCCGCGATGCCCAGGGTCACCAGGAGGGTGGCCGCGAGCGCAGCCGAAAGCCCCGTGATGTACCGTGTGCGCGCCTTGCCCATGTGCTCCCCCGAGTCACGTTGTTAACATTGACAACAGAGGCAACAGTAGCAACACGCGGGAGAAATGCCCAGCGTGAAAGATTCGAGGCGCTAAGGAGCACCGGATGCTCGTGCATCCGGTCAGATCGAGGGGCGGCTACTAGCCGAGGTTGATGCCCTGTGCCGCGAAGAACGGCACAGAGTCGACGGCCACACCGTTGATGCGGGTCTCGAGGTGCAGGTGGCAGCCGGTCGACGTTCCCGTCGTACCGACGCTCGCGATCTGCGTGCCCACGTCGACGGGCTGGCCGAGGCCCACGATGATTCCGCCGTCGACGATGTGCGCGTACGCGGTCTGCACGCCGCCACCGTGGTCGATGAGCACGAAGTTGCCGTAGCCGCCGTTCCAGCCGGCATACGCGATCACACCACCGTGGGCGGCGAAGATCGGTTGGCCGCAGCCTGCGCCGAGGTCGGTTCCCTGGTGGAAGCTCGACGCGCCACTCGTCGGCGGGATGCGGTAACCGAAGCTGGAGGTGATGTTGCCGTTGACCGGCTTCGCCCACCCGCTCAGGCTGATCTCGCCGGCACCCAGGCTCGCGCCAGCCTTGAGGCGCTCCTCGACGCCTGCGAGGTAGTCGGCCTCAGTCGCGGCGCGGCGCTCCTTGAGCACGGTCAACTGCTGCTGAAGCCGCGCCTGGTTCTCCTGCTGCTCGGTGAGCGCGGTCGCCGCCTTCTCGGCAGCCGTCTTCGCCTCGGCGAACGCCTTCTCCGCGGCGATCTTGAGCACCTCGAGCTCGTCGCGCGCAATCTCCGCCTGGTCGCTGAGCGCCTGCGCGGTGTTGCGGTCCTGCACGGCGCGGGCGTAGATCGCGTTGGCCTGCTCGGCGATCTTGCTCGACATTCCGAGACCGTAGAGGAGGGCATCCGGGTCGCCCGAGCCCGTCAGGAGCGTTGTCGTGACGTCGCCGCCACCAGCGCGCACGAGCTGAGCGGCCATCTGACCCGCGCGCTGCTCGGACTGGACGGCGGAAGCATCCGCGGCATCCGCCTGCTCCTGCAGGTTCGCCGCGCGCGTCGCTGCCGCCTGAAACTTGGTGTCGGCCTTGCCCCACGCCTCACCCTTGACCTGGGCATCCTGCTGGCTGCGCTGAACATCCGCCTGCAGCTGCGAGAGCAGGGCCTCGATGGCAGAAACCTGCTGCTGGGTTGCGGCCTCATCACTGCGGACCTTGGCAACGTCATCCCATGTCGGGTAGTCCTTCGCCCACGCGGGCTGGATCGCACCGGCGATGGTGCCTACGATGAGGGTTGCGAGAACAGCCGCCATGGCGATGATGCGACGGATGCGCCGCTCCCTCTGAATCGCGTGCGTGCTGCTCATTGCTCCCCATCACCTGTCGCGCCAGCCACACTGCCAACACGAGTAACTCCGTCAACAGTAACTGTTCGGTAACGGCGTTTCCTGCATGCGGGCAGAGAACGCCGCTTCGAAACTAACCCGGGAACGCGGCCACCGCCGGGACATCCGTGCGCGGTTTGGCATTTGCGGGGGCTGCCCGTATGCTTGTCCCTCGGTAGCTAAGAGGTTCTGAACTTCGCGGCCCCATCGTTTAGTGGCCTAGGACGCCGCCCTTTCACGGCGGTAGCACGGGTTCGAATCCCGTTGGGGTCACCAAACACAGAAACAAATAGCTAGGCCCTGTAGCGCAGTTGGTTAGCGCGCCGCCCTGTCACGGCGGAGGTCGCCGGTTCAAGTCCGGTCAGGGTCGCAAGGTACGGCTTCTCTCGCCAGTTGCCGTTCCCCACGGCTCTGTAGCTCAGTTGGTAGAGCGCACGACTGAAAATCGTGAGGTCACGGGATCGACGCCCGTCGGAGCCACCATCACTTCTACTTCTCCGCGAGTGTTGCCAAATGGCTGCTATTTGCACGCTCAGAGCAGCCATTTGGCAACACTCGGCGAACTACGCCTCGCTGGGTGTGGATTCGGTGGGGCGCTCGGGTGTCGCGGTCTCGGGCGACTGCTGCGGCAACGCCGCGCGCTCTTCCAGACCGCGCGTGATGCCGCGAACGATCAGCCACGCGAATGGCACGGCGGCGAGGGACAGCAGCTCGCCCACGATGCTCGCCGCCATCGCCGAGCGGTATTGCTCGGGGTCATCGGCCGCCAAGTAGATGCGGGCCGAGATCTGGATGACCGCGTTGCTCGCAAGCCACAGCAGCCACCAGAGGATCAGCCATGAGGGCCGAGCGCGCCCGATCGCCTTCCAGAGGTCGGAGATGTTCTGGTACGGAAACCACCAGGCGACCACGGGGATGAACCACGATCCCGCGTGCCACGCGGGCGAGCGGCGAGTGAGCCCCGCCACCTGTCGTGCCGCCTTGTGCTGCCAGATGACCCAGAGGATTCCCGTGGCAATAAGCGAGGCCGACGACAAGAGGGTCACAACCGGGCTGATGCTGCCGTAGACGTTGAGCAGGTCGACCGATGACATGTCGCCGTCGAGAACGTTGGTTACCGCAGTGAATCCCAACACCTCGATTCCGATGATCACGGCGGCGAGCGCTCCACAGGCGATGAGGAGGGCCTGCGTGACCGCGGCGAGCTTGGGGATGGCGCCGTCGAACGCGGGCCGCGGAGCAGACGTCTGAGTCGTTGCGCCGGGTTGCGTCCACTGCGATCCGTCCCACCACCACGACCCCTGCGAGCCATCGGGTGCGGGGTACCAGCCTGCGGGCGGCAGAGTCGAGTTGTCGGTCATGGCGTCTCCACAGGCAGTCTCGTCGGGCATCGCGGCAGGAAACTACCGCGGGGTCGAGTGCCACCCTAGACCGAGGCGCAGCGATTCCGAGGAGTTGTCACTCGCGCGTCGGGTTGGGTGCCTGCCTGCGTCAGCCGAGTGAGCGGATGCACGCACCCAGGGCACGCTCAAGGGCTGCCGTCTCGGCGGGGGTGAGGTCGCCGAGCATCCGCTCCTGTACAGCGTCGACGAGCACCTGCGCCGAGTCCAGGGCGCTGCCACCCGCAGCGGTCAGGACGGCCGGTAGGGCCCGACCGGTCTCGGCCTGGGCGGGCCTGTCGACGAGTCCGCGATCGATGAGTTGCTGGAGCAGGGCGTTCATGGACTGGCGAGTGACGAAGGTGGCGCGTGCGAGGGCTGCCGCAGAGATGCCGGGCTCGCGGCGGAGGCTGTGCAGGCAGGAGTACTGAGAGACGGTGAGGCCGAGGGGCGCGAGCGCCTCCTCCATGCGGGCGTGAAGGAGGGCCTGCGCTTGCTTCAGTGCGTAACCGACCTGCGTGTTGACCATGTCAGTATCCTGACATATGGTGACTATGTAAGGAAACTGACATAAAGGAGACACACCATGGCCGTTACCGGTCCCGACTTCATCGCCCTTCAGGTACGCGACCTCGATCAGGCCGCGACCTTCTACGAGGACGTTGTCGGCCTCACCCGCGCCCCCTTCTCACCCCCACACGCGGTCGTCTTCGACACCCAGCCGACCTTCGCTGTCCGCGAGCCTGCGCCCGGTGTTGATCTGGATGCCGGTCCCGCGGGTCTCGGCGTGGCCCTCTGGCTCCACGATCCCGATGCGACGGCGCTCCACGCGACCGTCGCTGCCGCGGGGGCCGTCATCGTGCAGGAGCCGTTCGACGGCCCATTCGGCACGACCTTCGTGTTCCAGGACCCCGACGGGTACTTGGTCACCGTCCACGATCGCGCCACCCGAGGCTGAGGCCCGCCGAACGTTCCGAAAGTCCCGTTACGGGACTTTCGAACACTCAGTGGACGCACTTAGGGTGGCGCGCATGGATGCTGAGGCGCTGCTACTCGCACGGCGAGACGAGCTGCTGCGCGCCATCGGGGTGTCCGGCGACGAGCTTGCGGGCATCCGCGTCGCACGCTCCGATGGAACCGCGGACGACGAGCACGACCCGGAGGGCTCGACCCTGTCATCCGACTGGTCCCGCATCACGAGCCTCCACTCGACCGCACTCGCCGGCCTCGACGAGGTTGACCGCGCCCTCGAGCGCCTCCGCGACGGAACATACGGCGTGTGCGTCTCGTGCGGCGCGCGCATCCCGGACGCCCGCCTCGAGGTGCGCCCCTGGGCGGACCGCTGCGTCGCCTGCGCGGTCTGAGCGCCCGCTAGGATGCGGAGCGCGATTCAGTTATTCGCGCACGAGCGAGAGGAAATCCGATGGCAAAGGTGCCCGAGGGTTGGTACGACGACGGGTCCGGCAAGCAGCGCTGGTGGGACGGACAGAACTGGACCGATCGCTGGCAGGATCCCGCGCCCGTAACCAGTCCGAGCACGTTCGTCGAGCACGTCAAGGCTGAAGCCGCAGCGGGCAGCCACCCGAGGCCAGCGCCCAACGGGATGAGCTACGTGGTTCTGCAGGTCATCCTGAAGGAGAAGCTGTGGGGCACCGGATCCGGCAATCTCACAGAGCTCGAGAGAGCGATCAACGGCCAGGCCGCGCTCGGGTACAGGTTGCACACCATCACAACGGCGTCCTCGGGCAGCAAGGGACTGGGCGGCGGCGACCGCATCCAGGCGACGCTCGTCTTCGAGAAGCTCGTCTGACTTCGTCGAGCGTTGCCAAATGGCTGCTGTCGCGCCGCTCAGAGCAGCCATTTGGCAACACTCGGCGCGGTGGGATTGAGGGGCGGCGCGTGCGGCACACTAGGGCCATGAGCGTGAGCACCCAAGACGAGGCGCACCTGCGCGACGCGATCGCGGAAGCGCAGGAGGCGCGGGATGCCGGCAACCATCCGTTCGGTGCTGTGCTGGTGACGCGTGCCGGTCGTGTGATCCGTGCAGGCAACACGGTGGTGACGGACCGCGACCCCACCGGTCACGCGGAGACCAACCTCGTGCGGCTCGCCGCGCGCGAACTCGAGCGCGAGGAGCTCCGGCACAGCACGTTGTACACGAGCACGGAGCCGTGTGCGATGTGTGCCGGCGCCATCTACTGGGCCGGCATCGGGCGTGTGGTGTTTGCGTTGTCCGAGCAGGGGCTCATCGAGATCGTGTCCGCCGTGAGCGACGAGCCGGTGCTCGACGTGCCGAGCCGCGAGGTGTTCGCCCGCGGGGGTGACACCGTGGCGGTTGCAGGTCCGGCGCTGGAGGCGGAGGCATCCGCGGTGCACGCGGGCTTCTGGGGCTAGCTTCCGCCGAACGTGCCGCGGGTGCGAGTCACAGTACGAGTGGCCGCCGCGCACCCGGCGACGGCCACTCGTGGTTACTGCGCTAGCTGCACGCGGTGAGGTTGAACACCGCGGGCGTGAGGGATGCCTCGCCACCGAGCAGCGTCACGTGGGTGACGCCGAGGGTCTCGAGGTCGGCAAGAACTCCCGCAGTGACGCACGTGCCTGGTGCCACGTACATCGGGGCTGCAGCCGCTGCGGCCCACGCGGAACCGGCGAGCGCATCGGGGAAGTTCAACCCCGTCGCGATGAACGCGCGGTCGGCGCTTTCGAAGGCGTCGGAGTTGACCGCTCGCGCAGCCTGGTACCTGTCGGAACCACCCAGTCGCACCGCGGTCGAGATCGCGGCGATGTCTTCGAACACACCGGGCGTCACGGATGCCTCGCCTCCGAGCACTCGCGTGTCGGTGGTGCCGAGGCTGTCGAGCAGCGCCGCCGTGTCGGCGTCGAGGTCGCTCGCAGAGCCCCTCACCAGCACGACAGGTGCATCCTTCGAGCCGGCCGCGCCACCCGCGCTGAGTGCATCCGGGAACTTCTCCCCCGTCGCAACGTAGACGAGCGGAACGTCGGCACTGCCGAACGCGTACTCGGCTACATTGCGTGACACCTCGTAGCGGTTGGCACCAGCGATGCGCACAGTCTCGTCAGTGAGGGCCGCGAGGTCGTTGTAGACACCCTCCGTTACCGAAAGGATGCCTCCCACCACAACGATCTTCGATGGCTGCAGTCGCGCGATCTCCGCGCTAACTGATGCAGGCAACTCGCCCGGCTTCACGAGGAGCAGTGGACCTCCCTCAAACGCTGCGGCGGGACCCGCCGACAGCGCGTCAGGGTAGTTCTCTCCACTCGCGACGTAGACCACGGGAGCGGTCTCCGGGTACGCGCCCTCCGAAATGTTCACGGCGACCTCGTAGCGGTTCGCTCCCGCCACCCGGTCGACCGTGATGTCGCCTGGCTCCGGCTCCTCGACCTCGGTGAGGGTCCAGAAGCGGTCAGGCGTCTGAGCGTCCGTGGCTGTCGTCGCCGTGCCTGAGGATCCCGTCCCCGCCACGACTGTGCCGTTGCGGTTGTTGCCGGAGCTGTCGATGAGTGTGGTGAAGTTGCTCGTCTCGTCGAACTTGTAGTTCGCGACGTTTCCTGCACCAACTTGACCCGATGCGAGCGCTGCCACTTCTTGGGCACTCAGCGCACGATCGTAGATCGCCAGGTCGTCGACGGCGCCGTTGTAGGCGGGGTCGTTGTACTGCGACTTTCCGATGTAGTTGCGGTTCGTCTGGCCGAGCGCTGACGGCTTCGTCGTGAATGCCGTGTTGGTGCTCACCGCGTTGCCGTTCACGTACATCGTGCCCGTGGTGCCCGACGACACGATGGTGACGTTCGACCACTGATCGAGCGGCAGGTTCTGGCCCGTCCAGTTCAACTGCTTCTCGCTGCCGGCCCCACCCGACGTAATCGCGAATCGAGGGCCGTTGCCCGCGCTCACGGTGAGGAACATGTTCGCCGACTGCCCGGTTCCGAAGTCGAATACACGCGACCAGGTGGCAACCGTCTTCGGCTTGACCCATGTCGAGATAGACCAGTCTCCGGTGAGGCCGCTCACGATGCCGGTGGGCAGCTGGCCGTAGCCAGAGGTGCCACAGAGATCGAGCGCGGTGTTGAACTTGCCAGGCTGTCGCGACGTAGTGGGGAGACACCCGGTGGACTGCACACCGTCGGCCCACTGAATGACCGAGGCACCGTCTGCGGTGCTCTTGTCCTGCACCCCGAGTGTGAGTCCCGTCCCGTAGTTCGTGAATCGGATATTGCCAACACTGTTCGGCACCGGCTGCCAAAGCTGATTCTCGGCAGCGCCGGATGCTGCCACCACAGCAAGAGCCCCGTTGGTCGTCGAGCCGCCCTGCACGCCGAGGGCGAGGCCGCTCGCCTTGTTCACGATCTTGTAGAGACCGGATCCGGCGTGGGTCACGTCCCAGACCTGCTCAGCCGAACCGTCGGCGGTTGACTGGACGACCGTCGCGCCATCCGTTCCGGCCGAAGGCTCGAGAGCGAGGCCGCTGTTGCCGTTGGTGATGACATACGAGCCGTCAATTGTCTCTCCGTCACCGGCTTCGGTGATGACGACGTGGTAGCCGTATGCCGGGTTCATGACGATAGGCACCGTGATCGATCCGTTCTCTCCCACCTCGTAGGTGGTGTTCGAGATGGTGATGGGACCAGCGGTGGGGGTCGTGCGGCCGTAAGCGGGCGTGTACTCGAGCTTGACGTTGACGTTGTCGCCGAGGTTCAGCTGGTCCAGCCCGTTCACGACGACGGAGGTCGCTCCGGTGTTACCGCCCGCGATAATGCGAACCGTGTCCTTCGCGTCGTTGACCGACGCCAATCCCTCGAGTGGGCTCGTGTTGGATGGCGGCGTGGTGGTGACCATGTCGCCCTCGAACTGTGCGTACCAGGTGTACATCCAGTAGGCACCGTTAGGCGCTCCACCTCGGCTCACGAGGAGGTCGCCGAGGGTACCGGACTGGTTCCAGAACGGCAGCTCGGCACGGTCGATCCCGTAACGCTCGAGCTTCGCAAGGTAGGGAACGAGCTTGCCGGGGATTCCGACCTCCGCGGTCGTGGCGTACTCGGTGATGTCAACCGGGATGTCGCCGAGCTCAAGCTCCTCGAGGAGCGCATTCACGGTGTTGACGTGAGTCGGGATGAGGTCCGGGCGAATCAGTTCGTGCCACTCGAGCACGTCGGGCACGGTGTTGGTCTCCTTCGCGAACTCGAGGAACTCGCGCATGTCGCTGATGTCCGTCGAGTAGTTCGGACCCTGGATCGGCACATCCGGAGCGATCTCACGAAGCAGGTTGTAGCTGAACTCCCAGAAATCGAGGAAGGAGCCGTTCTGGTCTCTCCATGTGATGTCGGGCTCGTTCCACGGCGCGTACGCGACAACGTTCGTCACACCCGCCGTTTCGATCTTGTTGACGATGTCCCGAACGGCGTTCTCCCAGCCGAGACGGGTCTGGGTGTCAGTCCACGAGAACTGGTACGGCCAGCCCGGGTAGTAGTCGACGAGACGCACGACGACGCCGGCACCCGCACGATCTGCGGCCTGCCAGACGTTGAGGGTGTCACCGGTGGGCTGTTGAGTGCCACCGGGGGGCATTTGCACGAAGGTGTCCGGCTTGAGGGGGGCGATGAGCGCATCCGATGGCACGCCGTCGTTGGCGATTCCGTAGAGCGAACCGCTCGCCATGACCGTTGCTTCGCGGAACGGCTGATCGGCCTCGACGGTAAGCGTGGCAGCGGGACCGGGGGCGGCCTGCGCGGTTTCTGTGATGGCGGGCAGGGCGACTGCGAGCGACGCAGCGAGCGTCGCTGCGACGCCCACGGCGACCGGGCGCCGGTATCGCCTCGTGGGGTGGGGGTGGGTGAGTGACACGAGAGTCCTCCGTCTTTCGTCTGGAGGCACCGGGCGAGCGCCGATTGGTATGAGACGGAATAACCGGACTCTCAGTGAGTTTCGATGCCCCGTCGCATCCCGAACCGCTCTTCCGAGCCTGTCGGTATCTCCGTCGAACCGGTTCAGTACGGCGATGTGTCGAACCGGTTCGATGAAGTCGTACTGTCTTGTTTACCCGAGTCCCGAGCGCGATACAACCCCTCCGCACAAAGTCACGGACCCTCACTGTCTGGCGGGCTTACGACGCCGCGGCACGCCGAATACTCGCCCCGAGCGAGGGCGAGTATTCGACGTGAAAGGGGTCAGGATGCGGTCATCCGACGTCCCTCGGATTCGTCCGCCAGGAGGAGGTAGCTGCTGGCCGTCCACGAGTACGCGCGGTCGCGAAGACCCTCACCCGTGACGGCGTCGAAGTTTTCGGCGAAGCCCGACTTCTCGCAGAGCGCGCGAAATCGCTCGCTCACCCGATCCGCGAGTTCGGCGAATCCGCTCGAGCGCAGGCCGGACTCGATGAGCACGGTCGATGGCGCCCAGATGGGTCCGCGCCAGTACCCGTCCGGCTCGTAGAGGGCGGTCCCGGGAATCTCCGTCGCAGGGCCGTACTCGGTCACATGCCGCTCGATGTGCGACGCAAGCGCGCTGCGAACACCCTGAGGGAGGCGATGCGCGGCGAGAATCGGCAGAAGATTGAGGAGGCTCGTCGCCGTGCTCGTCCTCCCAGACGAAGCCCCGATCGCTACGAAGTTCTCGCCATCCCACAGGTCCTCGAGCAACGCATCGAGGATGCTGGCGGACTCGGCCCGCCACCGAGTGGCATCCTCGCCGAGTTCGTCGGCGAGGCCCGCGAGCACGTCGAGCTGCACGACGAGGAAGGCCGCGAGGTCCGGGGACTCGATGACACGATCGACGTCGAACGTCGTCGAATTGTCCCAACCGGAGTCGTTGCCGTGTTGGTAATAGGGCAGGGTGCGCCCGGGTGCTCGCCGGAAGTCGAGCCAGAACGTGCTCCATCGGCTGAGGCGCGAGTAGATGTCGGCGAGCTCGTCGCGGGTTAACGGCCTGGGCATGCGCTCGCGTAGCTTCGCGAGCGCCCAACCGTGGATGGGCGGCTTGACGTAGTTATAGAGCACCTCGGAGTGTGTAACGGAGTCCGGCGGCGCTCCCGTGTCGTCCTGGTAGTCGAACGGGGCGAGGAACTGATCGAGCGCGATATCCGGCAGGCCAGGGGCAAGGGCCAACGCATTGAACGCGTGGTCCCAACTCCAGACCTTGTCCATCCAGTGTTTGGACATGAGGATCGACTCGCGACCCAGATACCCGAGTGGGCTCACAGTCGCGGACCACAGCACATACGCCGCGCGGGCCACTCCCGGAGTGCGCTCACCGCGCCATGGCGCGAGCGCCTCAAGGTACTCCTCGAAGGCCGCGGCGTTGGCCTCAACGACCGACTCGAACGACGCGGATGTTTCGTACGGCGCCCGCGCGGCCGTGAATTCTTCCACGGCCACCTCCCAACTGGCCCCGTCTCCGCCGGCGAGCACGGCACGCGTGCCCTGCCCGAGCGCGCCGTCCCCTTCGACGTCGAGTCGGCCAGACAATCGCGTGACTCGATAGCGCCGTCCTGTTTCGTAAGACGTGAACACGGCGCTCTCAGTGCCGGGTTCGGTGAAGAGGTACGTGCCTGTGAAGGGTGTGAGTTCGGCCGCGGCATCCGCGATTCGCAGGCCAACGCCGCGGCCTCGGAGACGCACTGTCGACGTGCCGTCGAACGTGGCGTCGACGGTGCCCCGGTCGTGCACCCAACTGAGCAGTGACGGGCTCGCCTCCACCGTTGTCTCGACCCTCTGCCCGTCGATCTCGGGTACCAGGGACAGCACGCCGTGCATGCCGTTCTGATGCGATACGAGATGGAGGTCGTCTCGCCGGGTGTGCAGTGCGACGACGGGTGAGAGGTCGAGCCACGAGCCGCGCACCGAGAAGGGAATCTCCGCGATGTCGAAGTGATGGCCGGGGCGAGTGTGCATGGATGTCCTTAGGGAATGCGAGGGTCGAGCGAGATCAGTCTTTGACGGCACCGGCCGTCACGCCCGCGGCGACATAGCGCTGTGCGAGCACGAGCAGCACGGCCGCGGGGATGGAGGCGACGACGGCGGTCGCCATGATCGCGTTCCAGTCCTGGGTGTTGTTGCCGATGTAGCGGTAGATGCCGATCGTGATCGGCTGGAACGCGCCCGACCTGTTGAGCGTGGAAGCGAACAGGAAGTCCGACCACGACCAGAGGAAGGCGAAGAGCGAAACGGTGACGATCGAGTTGCGGCTGACGGGCAACACGATCGATCGGAACGTGCGCCAGGCACCCGCGCCGTCGATCTTCGCTGCGGCGATCAACTCATTGGGGATGCCCGACATGAACGCGACGAAGATAAGCACACCGAAGGGAACGGCGAGCGTTGAGTCCGCGAGGATGAGCCCTGGGATGGTGTCGAGAATGCCCCAGTTGAAGAAGATCAGGTAGAACCCCATCGCCATGATGATGCCGGGGATCATCTGGGCGATGAGCAGGACGAAGTTGAGGGTTGTGCCACCCCACGGACGGAGCTTCGCGATGGCGAACGCCGCCGGGGCAGAAATCGCGACCGTCAGGATGACCGTACCGAGCCCCACAACGAGACTGGTTCCGAGATACGGCAACTGCTCTGAGATGACGCGGGAGTATCCGTCGAACGTCGGGTTGAACGGAAACAGGTTTGGCGGATCTTTGCGCAACTCGTTCGGTTGGGTGAGCGAGACGTTGATCATCCAATAGAGCGGGAAGAGCATGATGCCCGTGAGGACAACGCCCACTGCCGTCTTCCACAGCCGACCGCGTGTTCTCATGATTCGACCAACTTCCGTTGCGAGCGGATATAGAGCAGCCCGAAGACGAACGCGAGGATGATCAGCAGATTGCCGACCGCCGCCGCAGGGCTGAGTTCTGGGCTGCCGCCTCCGAAGCCCAGACGGTACGACCAGATCGCGAATGTCGTCGACGAGTTGCCGGGAGCACCCCGGGTCATGATCCAGATGATGTCGAACACCTTGAGGGTGTACACCAGACCCAGGAGGATCGTGATCGCCGACACCGGGCGCAGGAGTGGGAACGTGATGCGCCAGAAGGTCTGCCATCCGTTCGCGCCGTCCAACGAAGCCGCCTCATAGACCTCACCGGGGATGTTCTGCAGACCGCTGTACAGGATGACGAGGTTGAACGGGATGCCGATCCAGATGTTCGCCAGGAGCACCGAGACCATCGACCACTGGGGCGACGTCAGCCAGTTGACCTGCCCCAGTCCGATCGTCTCGAGCGCGGCGTTGACGATGCCGGACTCGCTGTTGAGCATCCATGCCCACACCGAGGCTGAGACGAGCAGGGGCAGCAGCCACGGCACGAGGAAGAGTGCGCGCAGTGTGGCCGACAGCGGGAAGTGGCGGTAGAAGAACACCGCGAGGAGTAGTCCGATGGAGAACTGGAAGATGATCGACACGAACGTGAAGACCGCCGTGTTGATGAGTGCCGGCGCAAACGTCGAATCCGCGAGCACCTGCGCGTAGTTGTCGAACCACACGAACGGCGCATTGCCGTCAATGAAGGAGCGCAGCGTGTAATCGCGAAAACTCAGATCGAGGTTGCGGAAGAGGGGGTACGCGTAGAAGACCGCGAGGTAGATCACCACGGGAGCGACGAATGCCGACGCGACAAGTCGTTCACGCCAACGGGGCTTCGGCGCCCGGCGGCGGGATGGGGCGACGAGAGACGCCGCCCCATCCTTGGTGACACGCGCAGCCGACTCAGAGGTGATCTGTGTCGCTGTCATGGAGTGCCTTCCTGGTGGTGCCGGTGGTGATTACTGCAAGCGCTCGGCGGCCGCCGCCTGTGCGTCCGCGAGGGCGTCAGCCGGTGACGAGACGCCACTGAGAGCGTTCTGCACTGCGGTGTAGAGCTGCTCGGAGATGATGCCGTACGAGATGCCGAGGTTGTCGGCGGTGCGCGGCTTCGCGTCTCCGACAGCGGTAATCCAGAACTCGAGCGACGGGTCGGCCTCGAGCTGAGCGGCCTGTCCCTCCGCGGTCGGCGCGACGTAACCGAGAGCGTCGGCACCGGCGTTGCCGGTGGTCAAGCACTCGACGATCTTGGTCGAGGTTTCGTAGCGCGAGGTGTCCGACTGGACCGGAATGGTGATGAACTCACCACCGGTGGGCGCGGGTGCTGCTCCCCCGTCGATACCGGGAACCTGGATGGACAGGTAGCCCGCCTCATCCGCTGCGCCCTTGAACCACGACCCGTTCTCCGCGAAGCCGTACTCGCCGGTCATGAACTCGTCCCAGCTCGTCCCCTGTGTGTTCGAGAGCACCGAGTTGGGTGCGAGACCCTTGTTCACCCAGTCAGTCCAGAGCTGGAGTGCCGACTGGGCAGCGCTCGAGTCGAGTTCGGTCAGGTCCGCGTCTGCACCCCAGAACCACGGGAGGAACTGGAACGTTCCCTCCTCGGTTCCCACGGCCGAGAACGTGATGCCCTTCGCGCCGGAGGCCACGACCTTCTCGAGCGCGGCAGTGAGCGACGCGTAGTCGGTCACCGAGGCGATGTCGACGCCGGCGGCCTCGAGGATCTCGGGGTTGTAGTACAGGCCGAGGGTGTTGGCTCCGACAGGAACGCCGTAGGTTTCGCCATCGAGCTCGCCCGCCGAGAGGATGTTCGCCTCGATGGCCGACGTATCGAGACCGGTCTCGGAGTTGGTGGTGAGGAGCCCCGCATCAGCGAGGGTGCCGACCTTGGGGTTATCGACCATCGCGAGGTCGGGGAGATTGCCTGCGGCCGTGGTGAGGTCCTTGACGGTGTCGCCCGTGTTGCCCGAGTTTCGCTCGATGGTGATGCCGAGCTCGTCGGCGCACGCATCAATGGCCTGAGCCCATGTGGACGACGCATCGCGGTCCGGGTACGGGTCCCACAGGGTGTAGGTGGTGCTGTCGCCGCCGCCTTCGCTGCTCGGGGCGCAGGCCGCGAGCGAACCGATGAGGGCTGTTCCGAGGACGAGCGCGCTTGCCGCGCGGATCCCCTTGCTTGTCGTGATCACGGTATTCCTCTCTGAATCGTGCTTGTCACTTTTCGGGATGTATCGAACCGGTTCGAACGCCGATCGCCAGAAGTCGTTGACCTCTCGTCACTGGCTACGCCGTGCTGCCCCGATCAACCAACTCCGGCGCGACGAACTTCACGACTGCGGGGCCTGCCTGTCCCGGGTCGATGATTCGCCGAACCAGTTGCTGGACCGCCATGCGGCCCAACTTGTCGGGCGAACTCTCGACTGCCGTGTACGGCAGGGAGAAGGTTCGCCCGAAGTCTTGTGCGTACAGGCTCACGACCGAGAGGTCGTCGGGCACGCGCACACCTCGGCGCTGGAGCACCATGGGCAGTGCGGCGATCGTCGCATCGTTGTGCACGATCATGGCGGTCGCCGTGGGCCGAGCATCCAGGATCGCGTCGATGTTGACGGTGATCTCGGGCTGCTGGGATTCGCCGTAGTAGGGATGAATTCGGATGCCGTACCGCCCGGCGCGCTCGATGGCCGCATCGCGGAACCGCCAGCCGTACGCTCCCCCGCGCTCGAACACATGTTTTGGCGGACTCACGAGGATGATTTCGCGGTGGCCGAGGCTGTAGAGGTGGTCGACCATGACGCGCGCGGATTCGCCGAAATCGAGGTCAAAAACGTCGAGGCCTTCCGTGTCGCCGGGCAGCCCGACGAGGGCTCCGGGCTGTCGTGCCGCTCGTAGCGCGTCGAGGCGCGGATCGGCGTGCGTGACGTCGAGGAGTACTACCCCGTCGACCATGTTCGACGACGTGATTCGACGAACAGCAGCCGAGCCGTCAATGTCGGTGACGAAGAGCACGTCGTAGCCGAGTTCGCGCGCTGCGTCCGAAACGGACCGGATGTACTGGAGCATCGCGGGCGCGAACTCGTCGCGGTGAAACTGCGAAAGGAGGCCAATGGCCTTTGTTTGCGCGGTAGCCAGAGCCCGTGCGCCAGCGTTGACCGTGAACCCGAGCTCGAGGATGGCTTGATCGATACGCTCTCGCGTTTCACGAGAGATGGGGCGGTTACCTGAGAGCGCGTACGATACGGTGCTGCGGGATACCCCGGCGGCACGCGCCACGTCTCCGATTGTCGCCACGGCTTCCTCGCTCTCCATCGAACCGGTTCGATGTACGGTAACACAGTCGCGCGGGGTGCACCACAACTTTTCTTTAGGACCCAGGCGATGCGCCGCACTTGCCGAACCAGCAAACCGAGTGGCGACCACCCCACCCCTCTGTCATGGTGTGCCCATGAGCACATCCGAGGCGTTCGACTATTGGGAAGCCCGCTACCGCGACGGCAAGACATGGAGCGGCAACGTCAATGCGGCGCTCGAGCGCGAGGTGGCGGACGTCGCCCCGGGTACGGCCCTCGATCTCGGTTCTGGTGAGGGCGGCGATGCGTTGTGGCTCGCGCGCCGCGGCTGGCGGGTGACCGCAGTCGATATCTCGCCTTCGGCGATCGCGATCGGGCAGGCCGAGCAGGATGCGGCCGACGACATCACGTGGGTTGCGGCAGATCTCGCGGAGTGGGTACCGCCGCAACAGTACGACCTGGTGACGGCGAGTTTTTTGCACTCCACCGTGGAGTTGCCGCGCGAGCGGATCTTGCGGCGAGCGGCACAGGCCGTGGCATCCGGCGGCCTGCTCGTCATCATTGGGCACGTCGGGGTGCCGCACTGGGCGAGCGAGGAGATGCATCAGCACGCCGAGGAGCTGCCCACTCCCGATGAGGTCTACACGTCACTCTTCGCGAGCGATTCGCCGTTGAGCGACGACGACTGGACGGTAGTAACGAACGCTCTCGTAGAGCGTGACTCGCACCACGGTGGCTCCATCACCGACGGCATCCTCACCCTGCGCCGGGCATGACGACGCCGAGTGCCGCCGTGTGGCTGCTACGGGGGCGGGTATAGCAGCCCTCTGGCGGCACTCGGCGTCGGAGGGTTAGGAGAGGAGTTCCTCGAGGCGGGATGACTCCACATGGAGTCCCGCCTCGGCAGCGCGCTGCTGCAGCACGTCCCTCTCCTCATCCGGAGGAACGGAGCCGAACTCGACGTCGCGCTTGACTTGCTCGACTAGGCCGCGGAGCTTGTCGTCGTCGCTCGCATCGAGGCTCCCGTCCTCCACGGGTTGGTCTTGCATGCTCACGAAGCAGCCTTCATGCTCCCGGCGATACGCTCGCCGACCACGGGAACGCGGCGAACCTGCTCGCGGGCGTCGGCCATGGTGCGGGGAAGCTCGGCGTCAGACCACAGGTGTTCCACCTTGCGGCGGCCCTGAGAGACGAGCTCGCGACCCTTCGGGGTCGCAGCGAAGGCGATGGCGGCGATAGCGCCCAGAACCAGTAGACCCGTAGAACTCTTCATCGATCTCTCCCTTGTTCGTATCGAGGTGAGGAGACGCTACGCGGAGAAGCTGGAGAGACGAGGGGGGTTGACAGCTACTGCGAGATGGGGGCGTACCGGTACCCGAGCCCGCTCACCCAATCGCGGATGACCTGCTGCTGGTTCGCGTCGCACGTGTAGCCGTAGCCGACGCTCACCTCCCAGTACTCGAAAGCCCCCGTGTAGATCGTGTGGTCGAGCGTCCAGCCGGGCAGCGTGGTGAGCGCGTAGCAGTCGGCCATGGTCTCGTAGTCGTCACCGAAGGATGCGACGGCCGACGCCGTCTGCTCGGGATTGGTGAACTGCAACACGTGCGCGTACTCGTGGTACGCGAGCCCCGTGCGCAGCCAATCGGTCATGTACGGCTCGGAGGCGGTCTGCGCGTTGTCGTAGTGGATGGCCCACGGGTCGGCGCCGCTCACGCAGCCCCACACGTCCTGTTCGCACGTCGCGTCTGCGGTGTCGAGGGAGGTGCGCAGATAGCCGGTTCCGAGCGAGTCGGTGAGCGATTCGTAGACGGTGCCACTCGCGTTGCTGGATGCCTCGGCCTGGGCTGCGGAGTGACGGGCCGCGAGCTCATCCTTTGCCGCAACGAGGTTCTCCGTGTCGGCATCGAGCAGCTCGGGATTCCAGCGGTGCGCCCAGCCGGCACGGATGAGGCCCGTGAGGTTGGTGGTGTCCACGATCGTGGCGTACGGCAGGCCGTCGAAGAGCGCCGCGGTGTCCATAAGTTCTTCCGCCGCGGCCCCGAACGTCTCCTTCTTCTCGATGAGGTCCTGCTGCTCCTGGATCTCGCGGTCCTGATCGTCAATACGATCGTTCGCCTGCTCCAGTCGCTGCAGCGCGAGGTAGAGGAAAACGCCCGTGGCGATGAGCGCGAGCGCGAGCAGCACAACCGTGATGATCCAGCCGATCCGGCTCCGCTTTTTCGGCGCGGGTGGGGGCGAATACGTTTCGACCGGCGCGACTGCCGGGGCAGCGTAACCGGCGCCGGGAGGAGCGGGCGGCTGCACGGTAGGCACAACCGCGGACGGAGGAACCGGCGGCTGTACGGGTGGCACAACCACAGGAACCGGGGGCTGCACGGGCGGAACCGGCGGTTCCACGGGAGGCACGGGCTGCTCGGGCGGGTCGTCGCCGGGCGGGTCAAAGGTGGAGATGGGGAATCCTCTCGTCCCGGCCAGTTTAACCGTCGAGCGCTGAGGAGGCCACGACGAGCTGTCCTGTCGCACGCGTCATCGCCACATACCTGTCGACAGCGCCCGCGATTCCGTCACCGAAGCTCGCGGGCTCGACAACTACAACGAGGTCGAATTCGAGACCCTTGGCGACAGTCGGCGTCAACGACCGCACGCGCGGGCCGCCCTCGAACCACGGCGCACCGATGACGCACGCCACGCCCTCCTCGTGTTGCTTCAGCCAGTCCGCGACGACCCCCTGAATCTGCGATACGTCGACCCGGATGACCGGCTCTCCCCCCGCTCGGATCGATTCCGGCACGTTCGCATCCGGCAGCACGGCGAGAATTTCGGGGGCGGCTACCGCCATCACCTCGCTCGGGGTTCGATAGTTGATCCGCAACGTCGCAATATGGGCATCCCCGAACCCCACACGCGCGAGCCGCTCCTCCCACGTTTCCACGAAGCCCTGGCGCGCCTGAGCGCGGTCCCCCACAACGGTGATGCTGCGCGACGGGCACCGTGCGAGCACCATCTGCCACTGAGCATCCGTGAGTTCCTGCGCCTCATCGATGACGATGTGGGCAAAGGGACCGGCGAGGCTGTCGACGGCCTGCTCCGACAGAGCCGCCCGATCCACGAGAGCTGAGCGCAGGTCCTGCCCGCGCAACATCGACATGACACCCATGTCCGAGTCGTCGTTGGCGATCAGCTCCGCGGTGACCTGCGCCATGCGTGCGCGCTCGCGCTCCTCGGCGGCGCGCCAACGACGTGCGGCGTCCGCCCGACCGGGGTCGCCCAGCCGCCGGTGGGCAGCGTCGAGGAGAGGGAGGTCTTCGACGGTCCAGCGGTACGGATGCTCGCGCTGAAACGACCGGACCTGCGAGTCGCTCAACCACGGCGCAATCCGTGAGAGCACCCCGGGGTCCGACCGCAGCTGGGCGACGAGGTCGGCTGCACCGAGCAGCGGCCACGATCGCGCGACGGTGCCACGGAGGAGTTCGTTCGCCGCGAGGGTGCGCTCCAGATCGCGCGGCCCATCGTGCACGAGGTCATAGGCGTCGAAGTCATCCGTGTCCTCCTCCCGCGCCGCGTCGACCTGGTCGGCGATGATCTCGACGATCGCGGCCCACACCTGCTCGCGCGCAGCGTTGTGGGTGAGCCCGGGTTCCGGTGCGGCAAACGCCTCAGCCCATTCGCGGGCTCCCAGCACCGCATCACCCCACGGCGTCTCGACGGTGAGCGTGCGCGTCGGCGGCCGCTCGGCGATATCGACCGCTGCCTCGACGGCCCGCACCATCTCGAGGGACGAGGCAACAGTGAGCCCGCCGTCGGTGGCCGCGTCGCGCCCTTCCGGCACCAAATCGCGCAGAGTGCAGGTCTGCACGCTGTTCTCTCCGAGGCTCGGCAGCACGTCGTGCACATAGGCGAGGTAGTCCGGGCTCGGCCCGATCACGAGTACACCCCCCGCCCGGATCCGTTCGTTCGCGTAGAGCAGGTAGGCGGTGCGGTGCAGCGCCACCACCGTTTTGCCGGTTCCCGGCCCCCCGTCCACGACGAGAGGTCCGCGCGCACCCTGACGGATGATGGCGTCCTGATCGGCCTGGATCGTGCCGAGCACATCGCGCATGCGCGGTGATCGTGTGCTCGCGAGACTCGCAATGAAGGAGGAATGATCATCGAGGGCGGCAGCGTCACCCAGCGAGTCGAGGTCGAAGACTTCGTCCCAGTAGTCGACGACACGACCGCTGCTCCAGCGGAACCGGCGGCGGCTCGCGAGGCCCAGCGCGTTGGCGTGGGTTGCAGCGAAGAAGGGCTCGGCGGCCGGCGTACGCCAATCGACGAGGAGCCGGATGCCCGAAGCATCCGTGAGTCCGATACGGCCGATGTACAGCGGCTCGGGGTCGGCCTCGGCGCTGGCCTCCGGCACGATCCGCCCGAGACACGCTTCGGCTCCGTAACGCTCGAGGGTGGACATCCGGGAACTCAGCCTGCGAATCTCATCATCACGATCGCGTAGTTCTGCTCCGGTGTCTCCTCGACGGCGGCGAAGCTCGTCGAGGCGAGCCGCCACGTGGGTTCGCTCCTGCTCGATGGCGGCGGCGATCGCGGCGAAGTGTGCCTCGTCGCCAGCGATGAGGTTCGGGGATCGCTTGGCGGTCAGGGCTAGCGGCAGGTCAAAAAACGTCGTGTTCAGGGCGGGCTCCAGTCGTGCACGGCGGGACGGCCGCTCAGTCTGCGCCATGAGGGGGGTCTTGCCGCAAGCCCCCGCCCGAGCGTTAAACTGGACACGGCGGGAGGGGTGTTCCCGTCTTTTTTGTGCCACGATCGAGCCATGTCGATCTCCAAGAAGCACCGCGCGATCCTCGAACAGCTCAAGCACGACGGGCAGGGTGACACCGAGCACTACGCCCAGCTGGAGGCGCTCGCCACTCAGGCGGGCAACCTCGCCGCAGGACCCGGCCGCGATGATGCTGCCGCCCACGAGCTCGAGAAGAAGTTCTCCGACCTCGCGGCGAAGCACCGCAGCTAGCCGGCCTCCCGGTCTCGTTTGGCCTTGCCGCCCTCGGCAGCGAAGGCCAAACGCAAGAGGGTTTCGCGATTACGCACGCGCAGCAGCGACTCCGTAACCGGTCGTGGGACGAGCCGTGCCGGTCCCCTCAGCACCTCTTCCGTCATCCGCACAACACACCCGTCACCGCGGGGCTTGACCTCGATTATGACGAGGGCCTCGCCGAGCGGCCACCCGGCGGGCTTCATCGCCATCTTGTGTGGCGGATCCCACTCGAGGACGGTTGTGCGGTCGTCAATGACTGCGGGCCACAGGCCGAACGAGTGATGGAGCTGGCTCCCCACCTCAGGCCACGACTCGTCGACGTCGCGCATGCGGGATGCCCCCACCACCCACGTCGGAAACACCCAGCCGTCCGCGAGCACCGCGAAAACATCGTCGGGCGAGCACGCCATCTCGCGCACGGTCACGGACATTCCGCCTACCTTTCGGGCCCGAGTTGTGGGCCGGTTGTGATGCCGAACTCGTGCCGAAGCGCGCTGCGGGCAGCGTAGTAACCGGCAAGGCCGTGCACGCCGGGCCCGGGCGGTGTCGACGAGGAGCAGAGGTAGATGCCGCGACCGGGGGTTCGCCACGGATCGGTCGAGAGCACGGGTCGTGCAACGAGCTGAAGAAATCCAGCCTCACCCGCGGCGATGTCGCCGCCAACGTAATTGGGGTTCTGCATCTCCATGTCGACCGCGGTTTTGCTCGCGCTCGCCAGAATCGTGTCGCGAAACCCGGGGGCGAATCGTTCGATCTGCGCGGTGACCGCCTCCGTTTGATCCGAGGTCGAGCCGCTCGGCACGTGGGTGTAAGCCCACAGTGTGTGTTTGCCCTCCGGTGCGCGGGTCGGGTCGCCGACCCCCGGCTGGGAGACGAGCACGTAGGGGCGAGAGCTGTGTCGCCCCGCCGCGACCTCCCGTTCGGCGTGCGCGATCTCGGCACGAGTGCCGCCGAGGTGCACGGTCCCCGCCGACGCGAGGTCGGGATTGGCCCACGGCACGGGCGCGGAGAGCGCGAAGTCGACCTTGGCCGCGCCGCTGCCGTACCGGAAGTTATCCAGGCGGCGCAGGTACGAGTCTGGGAGGTGGGACCGGGCAATGGAGGCCAGTCCGCGCGGTGCGACGTCGAGGAGCACAACTCGTGCTGGCGGCAGCTCGGCGAGGGAGGTGACGCCCGTGTCGGTGATGATCGTGCCACCGTGGGCTCGAAGATCGTCGGCGAGGGCATCCGCTATCGCCTGGCTGCCGCCCACCGGGATCGGCCACCCGCGAGCGTGAGCGTACGTTCCGAGTGAGAGCGCCGCGGCCGCGGCCGCGAGGCTCGGCATGGGACGGATGGCGTGGGCCGCGACACCCGAGATCATGGCGGGGGCGAGGTCTTCGCGAAAGCGGGTGTTCCAGTCGATCGAACCCTGCTCAAGCGCCTTCAAGCCGAAGCGCACGGCCGTGAGCGGATGCGCCGGCACACTCACGAGCGGAGTTCCCGTGTACTGCGCGACGCGGTCCGCGCGCTGCACGAGTGGACCCATGAGCCGACGGTACGACGGACCATCACGACCGAGGTCGTCGACCGTGCGGTCGAGATCCCGCCACGCGAGTGCGGCGCGACCCCCGTCGAGCGGATGCCCGTACGAGAGTTCCGGAACCACAAGCTCGATGCGCTTGTCGAGGCCGAACTTGCGGAAGAAGCCGCTCGCGAGGGCGAGGGGGTGCACGGCAGAGCACACGTCGTGCCGAAAGCCCGGAAGCGTCAACTCCGCGGTGCGCGTCCCGCCTCCCACGGTCGACTCACGCTCGTAGACGGCGACCGAGAGCCCCGAGCGGGCGAGAGTCACGGCGGCCGCGAGCCCATTGGGTCCTGCGCCCACGACGATCGCGTCGTATCGCTCCACCTAGGCGCCCTGTTTGTCGGGGTTGCCCGGTCGCACGGCTGCCGTGTCCGCCACGTCGATCCGCGTCGTGTCGCCGTGCTGCGTTGTGGTGATGCGCGGCGCCGCATCCGATTCGTCGGATTTGGGCGCTCGCGTGAGTTGATCGTGGCGCTTCTCGTCGTCGGTCATGCCGTCGGATGCTCGTGCGTTCACGGTCACGACGTTACGCGCTCGCGCTGCCGCGGGTCGAGGCCTTGACACCCTCGCGCGCGATGGACCGGAGGTTCAGCAGGTAGGACAGCCGTGCGCTCACGCCGTTTGCAGTTCTTCCGCGGTCTCCGGCTCTGGCATCAGCATGAGGCCGGTGGGCTGGTGCGCGGATTCGATGATCTGCTTCACCCACGGCTGATTGATCCTGGGCGGCCTGCTCCCGTGGAAGAGAAATCGCAGGTCGGTGGTCGGTGAGATCCAGAGTGTCTCGCGACCGCTACCGATGTCCGCTGGCCTCACAAACGAGAACGCGGTGCTCTCACCAGCCCGCATGAGGCTCAGGATGGCCACTTTCAGGTGCGCGAGCGGGCGATCGTCGATCTGCACCGCATAGGCAGTTGTTCCGTAATACAGATAACCCATCGTTCAGTCCTCCCAGGTGACTTCACGTTGACGGGTGCAACGCGACGCCGATGCGTCGGTGACCCACAAACGGGGGCCACTCTCAGAGTCCCACGATGTGACCTCTTTCGATAGGGGTTGCGCTGAGCGCGGAACGGTGCCGAGTCAACCCCGTGACGACCGCCGAAGCCCGTCATACATTCGTGTCGTGAGACTCACCCAGGCCAGGCCCTACGAAGCGCCGGGCGTCACGCGCATCCGGCGCGGGGACGCGTTCGACTACCGCAGACCCGACCGGCGGAAGGTGGGCGCCGAGGAGCGTGCGCGATTTGACGCCCTCGCCATACCGCCAGCGTGGCGGGAGGTGTGGATCGCGCCGAGCCCGTCGTCTCACATCCTCGCGGTCGGTCTCGACGACGCCGGCAGGCGCCAGTACATCTACCACCCTGCATGGCGGGCGGCTCAAGACGAAGCGAAGTTCGATCGCGCGCTCGCCCTCGCAGCGGCTCTCCCCGCGGCACGCCGTCGTGCCGCACGCAGCTTCGGCGAACCCGCACTCTCGCGCGACCGGGTGCTCGCCACCGCCTTCCGTATCCTCGACCTCACCGCAATGCGCGTGGGCAACGAGACCTACGCGACTACTAACGGCTCGCGTGGCCTGTGCACGCTCCTCGTGCGGCATGTGGTCGTCGGCGACGGCGGCGTGACCTTCGACTTCGTCGGCAAGAGTCGGCAGCGGGCATCCATCGCCGTCACGGATGCACCCCTTCTCCTTGCGCTGGACGAGCTGACCACCCACAGGGCCGCTGGCAGTCGACTCCTCGCGTGGGCAAACGGACGACGCCGCGACCCCATTCGCACGTCCGAGGTCAACGAGTTCATCCGGGGTACGGCAGGTGACGGCTTCACCGCGAAAGACTTCCGCACCCTCCACGCCACGGCCACCGCGGCAGCAGCTCTCCCCCGCCGCACGCCGGAGGCGGAGCGCGAGGTGCAGCGAGCGATCCGCGAGGCGACGGATGCCGCGGCCCGGATGCTCGGCAATACGCCGACCGTTGCCCGGGCGAGCTACATCCACCCCGCTGTCTTCGAAAGGTTCATCGACGGGCGCACGATCGCACGCCCCGGAAGTATGACCTCGCTCCTGGAGTTGCTCCAGGACTGACTTCAATCCACCACGAGAACGGAGAACCTCATGCCGTCGACAACAGAACTAGCGGAGCGTCTCGCACGCCGCGTGAGCGACCGCGGGGCATCGGTCGCCGTCGCGGAATCCCTCACCTCCGGGACGATCGCGAGCGCCTTGGGCGCGAGCGAAGGGTCGTCGGAGTGGTTTCGCGGTGGGGTGATCGCCTACGCGCCGGAGGTGAAGTTCGACGTGCTGGGGGTGGAGCCTGGCCCCGTAGTCACCCGCGAGGCCGCGGAGACCATGGCGCACGGGGTCGCGAAGCTCTGTGGAGCGGACCTCGGCCTCGCCGTAACCGGCGTCGGCGGTCCAGCTCGAGAGGGCGACATTGAACCCGGGACGGTGTTTATTGCCGCGGTATACGACGGCACCGTCGTGTCTCAGCAGCGACGTTTTCCTGGAGGCATGGACCGGGTCCTCGAGGCGACAGTGGGTGCCGCGCTCGAACTCGGATTGCGTGCCCTAGACAACTGAGTCGCGCACGTAGCACTCGGAACAGTGCCATCGCAACCCCTCCCGTGTGAGGGTCGAACGGTGGTTCAGTAGAGCCGGTTCCGAGACCCGGAACAGCAGAAAGTGATCGACTGGGAGGTCGTCATGGGTATCATCGCCTGGATCATTCTGGGGCTGGCAGCAGGGGCGATCGCGAAGGCGATTCTGCCGGGCCGTCAGGGCGGCGGCTGGATCGTCACGCTCATCCTCGGCATCGTCGGAGCACTGTTGGGAGGCTTCATCGGCAGCGCCATCTTCGGCGTCGGCCTCGAGGGCTTCTTCGACATCTCGACCTGGCTGCTCGCGATCGGTGGCGCGATTCTCGTGCTCTTGATCTACGGCCTGGTCACGCGCGGATCGCGCCGCGCCTAACGGCCACAGGTCCCCCAAGGGGTACAAAAAGGGCGGTGAGCTTCGGCTCACCGCCCTTTTGTGTTCCGCTACTCGGCGGGGTCGCTCGTGTCGATGAGGCTGATCGGGATGCCGGCGCAAATGAGGATCTCCGCCGCCTGAAGTTTGCCCCGCCCGTGGTTGACCGTGATCCACCCCGGCTCACCGGTGGCGAGCACTCCGGCGATCTTCGCCTTCACGTCGTCCGCGGTGAGTGCGACGACGTACTCGATTCCGTCGTAGAGGATCGTGGTGCGGCTCATGATTCTCCGTTCGTGGCAGGCGCGGAGGTGGGTTCGGCTGTGATCTGCAGACCGGACGGGGTATTGGCTGACAGCAACATCTCGTCGATCCACTCACGGTTGAGGGCGGGAGGTCTGCTCCCGAAGAACTTGAACGAGATCGGAATCGACGGATGCACCCAGATCACCGAGCGTCCGTTTCCGATAGCGGAGTCATCCTTCCAACTGAAGAAAAACGCTTCATTGCGTCTCAACTTCGCGCCGATGACCACCTGGAGATGGGCCAGTGTGCGGTCATCGAAGTCCGCCGCCAGCGTTGAGTCATATGTGAGAGTGCCCATGGTCACTCCATTGTGAGGGTAAGAGCGTCGGAGCGCAGTACCCCACCCGGGGTGAACGACCCTTCTTGCCACTGCCGTCTGCACCGTCGCTCCCGCTCCCTGTCAGCGTTCACCGACACTGCTCCATCGTGCGTCTGCCGGTGGTCGCGATCAACGGGTTGACATGTCATCGAATGCGCCCGACCATGCGCTTTGTCAACCCCCGGGCAGTCGCGGGAAAGCGGGCTTAGCGTCGAAGGATGATGCCTCGAGACATTTCCGTCCTCGCCCTCGTCTGCACGCTCACCCCGTCGCCGGAGCTATCGAGTACGCAGCTCCTCGCCGATCAGGTGCTCGCGAGTTTCCGGGAGCTCGGTGTGCTCGGGCAGTCCGTGCGCACGGTCGACATGAACGTCTCGCCGGGAGTGACGGCGAACGAGGGTGACGGTGACGGCTGGCCGCGCATCCGGTCGCTCATCATGGCCGCGGACATCCTGCTCGTGGCAACACCGATCTGGATGGGCCATGCCTCGAGCGAGGCCTATCGCGCGATGGAGCGACTGGATGCCGAACTCTCCACGTTCGACGATGAGGGCCGCGCGATCCTCGCGGGCAAGGTGGCAACAGTCGCGGTCGTCGGCAACGAGGACGGCGCCCACAAGGCGACCGCGGACCTGTATCAGGGGCTCAACGATGTCGGCTTCACGATCCCGTCTCAGGGTGGAACCTATTGGGTCGGTCAGGCGATGCAGACGGTCGACTACAAAGACCTGGACTCCATCCCGGACGAGGTCGCGAATGCGAATCTGCTGCTCGCCACCAACGCCACCCACCTCGCGTCGGTGCTGCGCGAGAAGCCGTACCTTCCGACGCGACCGTAAGCCTGTCAACCCCTTCACAGCCAACACCGACCCCTGATGGTCTGGAGTGACGCTAGCGAAGAGGAGGCACCCACATGTCCACAACGGACGACCCGCGTGACGACCACCCCGCAGACGGATTCGACGGCACGCCACAGTCACAGCCGGGGCTTACCGGCGACACCAATCCCGCACCCGATCACGGCGAATCGAGCTACGTCGGCACGGGCAAGCTGACCGGTCGTCGCGCCCTCATCACGGGCGGTGACTCCGGTATTGGTAGGGCGGTTGCCATTGCGTTCGCCCGGGAGGGGGCGGATGTCGCGATCGTGCACCTTCCCGAGGAGCAGGAGGACGCGGCATCCACCGCCGAACTCATCGCCGAAGCGGGCCGCAAGGCGCTGCTGATCCCGGGTGATGCTCGCGACGAGAAGTTCTGTGTTGACGCGGTCGAGCAGACCGTCGCCGCGTTCGGGGGGCTCGACATCCTCATCCCCAATGCCGCATACCAGAAGGACCGCGACGGCATCGAGAACCTCGAGACCGCTGAGTTTCAGCGGGTGATCGAGACGAACCTGTACTCCATGCTGTGGTTCACCCGCGCGGCGGTGCCCCACCTCGAGCCCGGCTCGAGCATCATCGTCACGAGTTCGATTCAGGCGTTTTCGCCGTCTCCCGGGCTCGTGGACTACGCCATGACGAAGGCGGCACAGGTGGCGTTCGTTCGCGCCATGTCGCAGGAGCTCGGGGAGCGTGGCATCCGTGTCAACGCTGTCGCCCCCGGCCCGATCTGGACGCCGCTCATCCCGGCAACGGACTGGCCGGAGAAGGTCGAGGAGTTCGGCAAGGACACCCCGCTCGGGCGTCCGGGGCAGCCAGCCGAACTCGCACCCGCATACGTGCTGCTCGCCAGCGACGACGGCTCCTACATGTCGGGTGGCGTGATTCCGGTCACCGGCGGCAAACCCCTGTAGCCGCCACGAGAGAGGGAGGGGCGGATGCCACGATCGAACGGTAACTCATCACTCAAGGATCCCGAGCTGTACGAGAAACTCCGGGACGAAGGCAATTCAGCGCAGAAGGCCGCGCGCATCTCGAATGCCGCGGCGCGCGACGGACGATCCACGCTGGGGCGCCGCGGCGGTTCGAGCGGCGACTACGAGGACTGGACGGTGCCCGAGCTGCGCAAACGGGCGAAAGAGATCGGCCTGACCGGCTACTCGGGTAAACGCAAGAGCGAGCTCATCTCGGCGCTGCGCGATAGCTGATCCGAACAGAGCGATGCCCCGCGTCGGCTGGGACACGGGGCATCGCGGTCTGTTGGGCTACTCCGGTGGAGTGCCGTACGCCTCATCAGGCGTGTCGGGCTCTTCTGGAGCGCCACCCGAAACGGTGTCCGGCTGAGACTCCGTCTCATCGGGCGCGCTCGGTGTGAGGTCCGGGTCTGTTCCCTGCGTGTTGTCCCTGTCCATGTGGCAACGCTACGACTCTCGTGCGCTGAAGGGCGAGGGGTTGACGAGCCGCACCCGCCGGGCCTACGTGCCGTAGACGTTCTCTGCGACGGTGGTCAGGTACCGCGTCATCGTCGCAACCTGCTCCGCGCCACCGTAGGCGCTGAACGCGGTCAGCCAGCTGTCGTCGCGCACCACGTGAACGACGGCAGGCTCACCACCGGGCGAACCTTCCTTCACCCACGTCGTTACGGTCTCATCCCCCGACGACACGAAACCGGCGAGCGCCGACTCGACGGACACGCGGTCGCGGATGAGCTGCGCTGCGATCTCGAAGGTGGAGAGGTCCAGTCCGTCAACCCCATACCAGCAGCTGAGCGGCGACCCCGTCGTTTGTGTACTCGAGATCGGGTAGTGGATGCCGGCCCCCGGTGTGGAGGAGAAGAGCACGTAACCGCCCCCGAGGATCTCGGCCTCCAGCACCGGGCCGAGGAGCTCCGAGCATGTCGATACGGGAGTGAACACGGGCGCGGCTGGGGTGCCAGCGATCACGGGAGCTGCCGGGGCGGGGTCGGTCTCGGCATCCGCGGGAGTGCAGGCGGCGAGCGACACCACCATGGCAACAGCCATAAGCGCTCGCCCCCGCGCGATCCACATGCGGTGAATCTACCTCAGCACCACGTGATGGGCTAGAGCGACTCGGCCTCGAAAGTACTGCACGCGTTCGGACCACCCTCAAGGCCCGCGACGAACCAGCGCTGCCGCTGCTCGCTCGAACCGTGAGTCCACGCCTCCGGTGTCACCTGACCGGTCGTCGACTCCTGGATGCGATCGTCGCCCACCGCGGATGCCGCACTGAGGGCATCCGCAATCTGCTGCTGGGTGACGGGCTCCAAGAACGCAACACCCTGGTCATCCCGAAGCTGTGGCGCGGCGCCAACCCAGGCGCCAGCAAAACAATCCGCCTGGAGCTCAAGACGAACGGCGTCGGACGCTGGCCCGGTGTCCTGCAGGTTCAGGCCATCCATGATGCCCGTGATGTTCTGAATGTGGTGACCCCACTCGTGTGCGACAACGTACATCTGAGCGAGCGGACCACCCGACGACCCGAAGCGGGACTGCAGCTCGTCGTAGAAACTCGTGTCGATATAGATCGTCTCGTCCGGCGGGCAGTAGAACGGGCCCACCGCGCTCGTCGCCCCGCCGCACGCCGTGTCGACACTCCCCTCGAAGAGCACGATGCCCGTCGTGCGGTACTCCGCCCCGAATGTCGGCAACTCCTCCGACCAGTAGGTGTCGAGGGAATCCGCGGCGCCCGCGATGCGGCAATCGAGATCGGCGTTGGCATCGAGACCCGTGCACTCTCCGATGCTCTGGTCGGGCCCCTGCTGCTGGCCGCCACCACCGGCGAGACCCGTCAGGTCCACACCAAGCAACTGCGACAGGAGGAAGAGACCCACCACGAGGAGGCCACCACCACCGACCGCGATACCCGTGGTGCGCCCGCGCCGACGGACCTTGCTCGTATCGATCCTGGCGTTGTCGTTGAACGTCATGGCCATACGGTACTCGCGCGCGGCGCTCACCGATTGGCCCTTGCGCTAGCGCCTGAGGTCGTGATTGTCGAGAGCTGGATGCACTCACGGCCGCAGCTCTAGGCTCGCGTCATGCGCCAGCCCGCGGATGTGCTCCGCCAGATCGTTGTCATCTCCACGGCCGTCTTCGCCGTGATCGCCTCCTTCGTCGGCTCCGGTGCCGCCGGTGGAACACCCATTCAGGACGCGGCGGGAGGTGCGCTCGCAGCGGATGCGACACTCATCGCTCCCGCGTCGCCCGCGTTCTCGGTGTGGTCCGTGATCTACCTCGGGCTCCTGGCGTATGCGGTGTGGCAAGCGCTCCCAGGGCAGACCGCCGCGGAACGGCACCGTCGGTTGGGCTATTGGGTCGCGGCATCCCTCGTGCTCAACGGGCTGTGGATTCTGTCGATCCAATTCGACCTGCTCGGACTGAGTGTGCCCATCATCGTGGTGCTCCTCGCGGTGCTCATTCAGTGCTTCCGGCAGACGCTGCAGTACCGGCCGTCGGGCGCCCTCGACGCTGCGTTCACGGATGTTCCGCTCGGCCTGTATCTCGGCTGGGTGTGCATCGCGACCGCCGCCAACGTGACCGCGTGGCTCGTCGCGATCGGATTCGACGGGTTCGGAGCCGCGCCGGAAGTGTGGTCGGTGATCGTGTTGATCGTCGCCGCCCTCGCTGGGGTGGTTCTCGCGTTTGTGGGCGCCGGGCGCCTGTCGCCAGCGCTCACGCTGTCGTGGGGTCTCGCGTGGGTTGCCGTCGGTCGCCTCGTGGGTGAGCCCGCCTCCATCGTGACGGGAGTGGCGGCCATCGCGGCGGTGATCGTTGTGCTGCTCGTCACCGTATTGCGTCGGCTCACGGCATCCCGCACGGCGTGACGCCGTGCGGCGAGCGACGCTGAGCGTCGTTCTACCCGGCGTCGAAGGCCGCGTTCTTCTCGATCGCGCCGCGGGTTTCGTCGTCGAGGTCCGTGCCAGCCTCGAGAAGACTCGGAAGCAGGTGCCGCTCCGTCGTGAGCGCACGATAAGTGAGGGCGACCGTCACGTTGTGATCCGGGCGATGGATGACACGCAGCTCATCCCCCGCGCTGATGACCCCGGGCTGCACCACGCTCAGGTACGCCCCCGGGCGCGCCGCAAGGGTGAAGGTGCGCAGCCAGCCCTTCTCATCGACCCACCCGCGGAATGTCGAACAGGGCAGTCGCGGACTCGTGACCTTGAGTTGCACGGTGTCACCGATCTGCCAGATCTCCCCGAGCCGCGCCTCGTTCACGTCGTAACCCTCGGTCGTGAGATTCTCCCCGAAGAAGCCGTCGGTGAGCTCGCGGTCGAGTCGCCCCTCCCACGCGTCCAAGTCCTCACGCGTGAAGGAATACACGGCTTGCTCGTCGCCGCCGTGGTGACGCGGGTCACCGATGAAATCGCCGACGAGACCGCTTCCCAGCCCCGTACCGCGTGGCCCTGGCGCGCGCACCTCGACGGGCCCACTCTGGGGCCGCTTGTCGATGCCGGTGTCACGTGTCGCCTTGTGCGGGTTCGGCCGTGGCATCCCGATGTTGACCGATTTCACGCGTGACATAGGCCAAGGCTACGACGCCGGCGCGGGAGTGTGCCCTGGCAACGAACACACCCTTATCGAATCGGGACAGCAAGGGCTAGGCGCGGACGGGCTTGGCTGGCGCCTTCTCCGCGATCGGGGCCGTTCCACTCTCGCGCTGCTCGCGGTAGTAGAGCATCGCCTCATCCTGGCGCTCCTTCTCCGCACCGAGCGCGATGGGCGCACCGATGAGTTCGGGGCTCAGCTCGAAGGCAGCCACGAGCGGCAGCGCGTACTCGCGCAGACGCGGGAGCAGGCGGTCGTCGATGTAGCTCGTGATGGCCTGTGCGCGCTGCGCCGAGATGCGGCCGTGGATGAGGTACCACGCGGCGTGCTTCTCGATGAGGCCCAGCCCGAAGAGATCGCGGAGCCACGTGAGTACCTGGCGGGTTCCGGCATCCTCGATGCCCTCGACGGCCTCCGTGAACGCCTCCCACTGGAGAAGCTCGCCGTGTGCACGAGCCGCCTCGATGAGAGCGTTCTGGTTGCTGTTGAAGAGTTGCGCGGCCTCCATCTTGGGCAGCTTGCCCGCGTCACGCAGGCGTCCGGCGATCTCGGCGATCATCGACTGCACGCGATCGGTGAGGAGCTGACGCTGGGCGTCGGCGTCCCGCACGTAACCCACGGAACGGGCGGTGGAGCCGAAGTCGACGATGGACTGGGCGAGCTTGCGCAGACCGGTGCGGTTGAGCGTGGCATCCCCCACCTGACCTGCGACGTACTGTGCGAGCGCACCCGCGTCGGCGCCAGCGAACTTCTTCGAGTAGTCCGTGAGGAGACGCTTGGCAACGAGCTGCAGCAGCACGTTGTTGTCACCCTCGAAGGTCGCGTAGATGTCCATGTCGGCGCGCAGCAGCGTGAGCCGGTTCTCCGCGAGGAAGCCGTTGCCGCCACAGGCCTCGCGGGCCTCCTGCAGAATGTCGAGCGCAGCCCACGTGGAGAGCGGCTTGAGCGCTGCGGCCAGGGTCTCGAGATCTTGACGGTCCTCGTCGGTGTCGGCGCGACCCGTGAAGACGGCGTCGAACTTCTCGAGGAAGACGTCGTGCGCAAAACTCATCGCGTAGGTCTCGGCCAGGCGCGGGAGCAGTCGCCGCTGGTGACGCTGATAGTCGAGGATGACCTCCTCCTCCGTGTCGCTGGCCGCCGTGAACTGGCGCCGCTGCGAACCGTAGGAGAGGGCGATCGTGAGGGCGAGCTTCGAGGCCACGACCGAGGCGCCGTCGAGCGAGACACGACCCTGCACGAGAGTGCCGAGCATCGTGAAGAAGCGGCGACCCGGGCTCGCAATGGGCGACGAGTAGGTGCCGTCCTCGGCGACGTCGCCGTAACGGTTGAGGAGGTTCTCACGCGGGATACGCACATTCGTGAAGTGGAGGCGGCCGTTGTCGATGCCGTTGAGGCCACCCTTGAGGCCGTCATCCTCACCCCCGATACCCGGAAGGAAATTCTTGTCCTTGTCTCGGATGTCCACGTAGAAGGCATGAACTCCGTGGTTCACACCCTTCGTGATGAGCTGGGCAAACACAACAGCGGCCTCACCGTGGAGGGCTGCGTTGCCAAGGTAGTCCTTCCAGGCCGCGCGGAACGGCGTGTGGATGACGAACTCCTGGGTGGACTCGTCGTAGGTCGCCGTGGTGCCCACTGCCGAGACATCCGAGCCATGCCCCGTCTCCGTCATCGCGAAGGCGCCGGGGATCTCGAGGCTCATGATGCCGGGAAGCCACTTCGTGTGGTGCTTCTCCGTGCCGAGGTGCATAACCGCCGCACCGAAGAGACCCCACTGCACACCCGACTTGATCTGCAGGCTCGGGTCGGCGAGCAGCAGCTCCTCGAACTGGGCGATGTTGCCACCGGCATCCTCGAGGCCGCCAACACTCTTGGGGAACGCTTTGTGCACCGACTTGTGCTCAACGAGGATCTTCAGTTGCTCGAGCACACGCTCCCGGTGCTCGGCCATCGTTTGCCCCGGAATACGCTGCATCGCGGGAGTCGCGGCGAGCTCGCGGGATGCCCGGCGTTCTGCCGCCCAACGCCCCATCAGTCGCTCGCCGAGGGCCGCGACATCCACTACCGGCTTCTCCTGCTGCGCTGCGGGAACCTTGCTCGTACGGTCGATCGTCTGGCTCATGGCGTTAACGTACGACTGCTACAACGAATGGGGGAATGTGCCGTAGGGAGTGCACGACTTCTGGCCGCGGCATCCCGAGCCCGTTGGGGACTCCGCACAATCTCTGGGACGACGCTGAGCGACGCTCCGCCCGCGCGGGGGTTTGGTGACCACGCTGGTGTACAAACGTGCGCGACGGAATCAAACCCGCGCGGGCGGAGCGACGCTGAGCGACGTCCACTCGCAGGGATGTGATCGCGGAGCGCGAGTACGGTGGAGAGGTGACGCTAGTCGACGCGAGCCCCCGCTCCTCGGTCGAGGAGATCCTCGAGCGCGTGCGTGCGGGTGGGCGGGCATCCGTCGACGACGCCGAAGTGTTGCTGGATGCCCGGGGCGACGACCTCGAACGGCTCCTCCACCTCGCCGCACACCTCAGGGACGAAGGGCTCGCTCGCGCCGGACGCCCCGGAGTCATCACGTACTCGCGCAAGGTCTTCCTGCCGGTGACGACGCTCTGCCGCGATCGCTGCCACTACTGCATCTTCGTGGACACGCCTGGCCAGCTGCTCAAGCTCGGCAAACCCGCCTACATGAGCCGCGAGCAGGTGCTCGCGGTCGCGCGAGAGGGTGCGGCGCTCGGCTGCAAAGAGGCGCTCTTCACCCTCGGCGATCGACCAGAGGAGCGGTGGCCCGAGGCTCGCGCCTGGCTTGACGAGCACGGCTACGAATCGACGCTGCACTACGTCGCCGACATGGCCCAGGCCGTGCTCGACGAGACGGGGCTGCTCCCCCACCTCAACCCCGGAGTGATGACGGCCGCCGAGCTGGAGTTCCTCCGCCCGTACGCGCCGTCCATGGGCATGATGCTCGAGACCACGTCGACGCGGTTGTACACGGAGAAGGGGCAGGTCCACTACGGGTCCCCCGACAAGGACCCGGCAGTACGCCTGGCCGTGATCGAGGATGCGGGTGCCGCACGGGTTCCGTTCACCACGGGCATCCTCGTGGGCATTGGCGAGACCGTACGCGATCGAGCGGAATCGCTCGTCGCGCTGCGGGACGCGGACGACCGGCACGGGCACATTCAAGAGGTCATCGTGCAGAACTTCCGCGCGAAACCCCAGACCGCGATGCAGGCAGTACCGGATGCCGAGCTGCTCGAGTACGTGGCGGCCATCGCGGTCGCGCGCATCGTCATGGGGGCGGATGCCCGCATCCAGGTTCCGCCGAACCTCTCCGATGCCGGCGAGTTCGAACTGCTGCTGCGGGCCGGGGCCGACGACTGGGGTGGCGTGAGCCCGCTCACCGCCGACCACGTCAACCCGGAGCGTCCGTGGCCGCACCTCGACGACCTCGCGGAAGCGACCGCACGGTACGGCTTCGAGTTGCGTGAACGCCTGACCGCGCACCCCGAGTACCTGAACGAGCAGTGGATGGACGCGGGGATCGCGCCCCGGGTGACGGCGATGGCCGACGACCGTGGGTTGGCCGCGGACGACGCTTGCGGGTTGAGGAGCGGGCGCAGCCCGCGTCTCGAAACCCCACAGGAAAACAACGTCGGTGCGGTTTCGAGACGCGACCTTCGGTCGCTCCTCAACCGGCAACTCAGTAGCAACGAATACGACGAGCTCGTTGCTGAGGCTGACGCGCTTCGGCGCTACACGGTCGGCGAAGCCGTGAGCATCGTCGTCAACCGCAACCTCGACTCGACGCGCTACAGCGAGTACGGACCCGACGGTGCAGCGGCGGTCGCCCGCGAAGCCTGGGAACTCGGTGCGACCGAGTTGTGTGTGCAGGGCCTCATGCCGGGCGGAGAATATCTCGAACTTGCCCGCGCCGTGAAGAGCGCTGCGCCGGGCATCCATCTCCATGCGTTCCGCCCGGCGGACATCGATGACTTCGCGACCCGCAACAATCTGTCGCTGGATGCCGCCCTAAGCCAACTCCGCGATGCCGGGGTGGACACGATCCCGGGTACAGGGCTCAAGCTCCTCGATGAGGATGTGCGCGCACGGATGTTCCCCGCCGACCTGCCCGTCGAGCGCTGGGTCGAGGTGATCACCGCCGCGCATCGCGCCGGCTTCCGCACCAGCTCCGTCATGTTCTACGGTCACGGCGAGACGTGGGAGCAGCGCATCGCTCACCTCGAGCGGCTCATCGAGATCCAGTCCGCGACGGGTGGTTTCACGGAGTTCGTTCCCATTCCGCTCCCGGGGTCGACCGTGAGCATCGAGGAGCATCGCGCGGTGCATGCCATTTCACGCATACTTCTGAACGGGCACATCCGTCACATCCAAGTCCCGTGGACGCGACTCGGTGTCGATGCGTCCGCGCTCATGCTGCAGTCGGGCGCCGACGATCTCGGGGGGACACTCCTCGACGGCACCGTGCTGCCGGAGTTCGCAGCCGAGTTCGGTCAGGAGCTCACGCTCGACCAGGCGAAACGACTGACCGCGAAGCTCTTCCGCCCGCTGCGTCAGCGCACGACAACCTACGGTGAACCGGGAGCCCGGTCGTGACCCACGTGCGCGTCGCGATCGTCGGCGCCGGATTCGCGGGGCTCGGTGCAGCTCACGAACTGCTGCGGTCGGGCGAAAGCTCGTTTGTTGTGCTCGAGCGCGCCGCGAGTGTCGGCGGAACGTGGCGTGACAACACTTACCCGGGTGTCGCGTGCGACGTGCCGTCGCATTTGTACAGCTTCTCGTTCCTGCCCAACCCCGCGTGGACAAACGTCTTCGCCCGCGGCGAGGAGATTCACGGCTACCTTCGCGGTGCGGCGAACGGCCTCGAATCCCATCTTCGGCTGAACACCGCCATGACCGCCCTGCGCTGGGACGACGAGTGGGCGGTGTGGCGGGTCTCTACCAGCCGCGGCGACCTCACGGCCGATGCCGTCATCCTCGCCGCGGGCCGCCTCACCGAGCCTCGCATCCCCGAGGTCGCCGGCATCGAGACGTTCACGGGCGACATGATGCACACCGCGCGGTGGCGGCACGACGTCGACCTCACGGGCAAGCGTGTGGCCGTGGTGGGAACGGGAGCCTCCGCGGTGCAGGTGGTTCCCGAGGTGGCAGCGGCCGCGGCATCCGTCACCGTGTTCCAACGGAGCGCGCCGTGGATCGTGCCGCGCCCCGACCGCGAGTACACGGAATCCGAACTCGCGGAGTTCGCGTCGGACCCCACCGCCATCGAGCGACTGCGCACCGCCCAGTTCTGGGAGGGTGAAGCCATGTTCGCCGCACGAGCCGGCGACCCTGCTGCGATCGCCGCGGCCCGACAGGAGGCCCTCGAGCACCTGCACTCCCAGGTCACGGATGCCCGCCTCCGCGCCGCGCTCACCCCCAACTATGAGATCGGCTGCAAGCGCCGCCTCATCTCGAGTGACTACTACCCCGCTTTCGAGAGCGGCGCGGTGCACCTCGAAGCGTCGGCGCTGGAGCGCATCGACCACGGTGTGCTCGTCGCCGCGAGCGGTGAGCGCTACGACGCCGACGTGGTGATCTTCGCCACCGGGTTCGAATCGTCCGAGCAGCCGTACGCGGCGCTCGTCGAAGGAGTTGGCGGTGTTACCCTCGCCGAACACTGGGCCGACGGGATGACCGCATTCGCCTCGACGACGGTGCACGGCTTCCCGAACCTCTTCATCGTGAACGGGCCCAACGCCGGCCTCGGCCACAACTCGGCCGTCTACATGATCGAGACCCAGTTGCAGTACGTCGTCGGTGCGCTCGAACACCTGGACGGTGTGCTCGAGGTGAGCGCCGACGCCGAGCGGGAGTACACCGCCGAGCTCGATCGACGGGCAGCCTCCACGGTGTGGTTGAGCGGGTGCGACTCGTGGTACCTCGATTCCCGGAGCGGACGATTGACCCTCCTGTGGCCGGGGTCGGCGCAGGAGTTCCGCGAGCGCAATGGCGTGTTCGATGCAGCGCCCTACCGTGAGGTGCGCGAAATGGAGCCGCGTGTACAACGAGAAGTTCGGGCATCCGTGGACTGGCCTTTGTCGGTCGGTTGGTAAGAGGAGGAGACAGGCATGAAGCACCCCATTCGGTTCGGGTACAAGGCGTCGGCGGAGCAGTTTGCTCCGCGCGAGTTGCTGCGGTTCGGCGTGCTGGCCGAGGAGGTCGGCTTCGACTCGGTGTTCATCTCCGATCACCTTCAGCCCTGGAATCACGACGGCGGCCACGCGCCGGCCGCGCTCCCGTGGCTGGGAGCTCTCGGGGCCAGCACCGACCGCGTGCTCATGGGCACCTCGGTGCTGACGCCCACGTTCCGCTACCACCCGGCAGTGATCGCGCAGGCGTTCGGAACCCTCGGCTCCCTGTATCCGGGCCGCGTCATCCTGGGTGTCGGCACGGGTGAGGCGCTCAACGAGGCGACGCTCGGCATCCCCTGGCCCGAGCCGCCGGAGCGTTTCGCGCGCCTCAAGGAGGCCCTCGGGCTCATTGACGAACTGTGGAGCCGCGATCGAGTCACCTTCGAGGGTGAGTATTACCGCACCGTGGATGCCACGATCTACGACAAACCCGAAACACCCGTGCCCGTCTACATCGGCGCCGCAGGGCCTGCCGCCACCCGGCTCGCGGGGCGGATCGCCGACGGGTTCATCACGACCTCCGGCAAGAAGCGCGAGCTGTACACGGACACGCTCCTGCCTGCGCTGGCCGAGGGCCTCGAGAAGGCCAGCCGCACCGCGGACGACATCGACACCCTCATCGAGGTGAAGGTTTCGTTCGACCACGACCATGAGCGCGCCATGCAGGACACCCGATTCTGGGCACCCCTCGCACTGTCGCCCGAGGAGAAGATGGGTGTTGAGGACCCGATCGAGATGCAGAAGCTCGCGGATGCCCTGCCGATCGAGCGCGCGGCATCCCGTTTCATCGTCTCGACCGACCCCGACGAGCACGTTGCCCGCATCACCGAGTACCTCGACATGGGGTTCAAGCACCTCGTGTTCCACGGTCCGGGCCATGACCAGGAGCGCTTCCTGCGCACCTACGGCGAGGAGATCCTGCCCCGCCTGCGCGCCCTGAAGTAGGCCGTCGCCGCGACATCCGGGTGCCCAGCTCAGCGCCGCTCGCCGCGCGGAGGTTTGGTGACTGCGCGCCCGTACAAACACCCGCGGCGTCACCAAACCTGCGCGCGCGATGCGTCGCTCAGCGACGTCCTACCAGTCGGAGCTGCCTCCGTCGGGCCGCTTACTCGTAGAGCGGGTAGGCGTCGTCCGGCGGGGCGTCGTCGAAGGGTGGGGCATCGTCGGGTTCCGGCGCGAAGCCCGCGACGGGAGCTGTCGCCGCCGGGGTTCCGGATGCCACGGCATCCCGCACCTGCGAGCCCGGGGCCTCCGGCTCCCGACCCGCAACAACCGCAAGCACGGCCTCACCGTACTGCTCCAGTTTCTTCTCACCGACGCCACTGATCTGCGAGAGTTCGGCGAGGGTTGTCGGACGAGTCACCGAGACCCCTCGAAGGGTCGCGTCGCCGAACACGATGTAGGCGGGAACACCTTGCGCCCTGGCTTCGCCGGCCCGCCACTCTCGCAGTTTCTCGAAGAGCGGCATCGCGTCGCCGGGAAGGTCGGCCGCGACCGCACGCCGGGCAGCCTTGGAGGGTCGAGCCGCCTCCCGGCGAAGCGGCACGGGGGTGTCACCCGAGAGCACGGAACCCGAGGTGGGGGTGATGACGAGCACACCGTATTCGCCCTGCACGGCGAGCAGCCCCCGCGCGAGCAACTGCCGCACGACACCGCGCCACTCCTGCTCGCTGAGGTCCTGTCCGATGCCGTACGTGCTGAGCGCGTCGTGCCGCCCGCGTGTGATGCGGTCATTGGTTTTGCCGAGGAGGATGTCGATGATGTGACCCGCACCGAACTTCTGGTTACGCTCGCGCTCCAGGCGAACCACCGTCGACAACAGCTTTTGCGCCGGCACCGTGCCATCCCAGGTTTCGGGTGGCGCGAGGCACGTGTCGCAGTTGCCACAAGGCTCCGACTCCTGCCCGAAGTACTGCAGCAACTGCACCCGACGGCAGCCGATCGTCTCGCACAGCGCGAGCATCGAGTCGAGGTGCGCCGAAAGGTTGCGCCGGTGGGCCAGGTCGCCCTCGGACTGGTCGATCATGCGGCGTTGCTGCACAACATCCTGCAGGCCGTAGGCCAGCCACGCGGTGGAGGGCAGGCCGTCGCGACCGGCGCGACCGGTCTCCTGGTAGTAGCCCTCAACGGACTTCGGCAGATCGAGGTGGGCGACAAAACGAACATCCGGCTTGTCGATTCCCATACCGAACGCGATGGTCGCCACCATCACGAGGCCGTCCTCACGGAGGAAGCGCGACTGGTTGCGCGCTCGCACCCCCGAGTCGAGCCCCGCGTGGTACGGCAACGCCGTGATGCCGTTCTCCACGAGGAAGTCGGCCGTCTTTTCGACGGATGCCCGCGACAGGCAGTACACGATGCCTGCATCACCCGCGTGCTCGGTGCGCAGCAGCGAGAGCAATTGCTGCAGCGGCTGGGCCTTCGCTTCGATGCGGTACTGGATGTTCGGCCGATCGAAGCTCGACACGAACTGTTTCGCGGTGCCGAGGTCGAGGCGCTGGGCGATCTCCTTGCGGGTGGCCGCGGTCGCGGTGGCGGTGAGCGCGATGCGCGGCACGGTTGGCCAGCGCTCGTGGATCATCGAGAGCCCGAGATACTCGGGCCGGAAATCGTGGCCCCACTGGGACACACAGTGCGCCTCGTCGATCGCGAAAAGGGCGAGACGTCCGCGATCGAGCAGGTCGGCCGCAGCGCGCAGCCGCTCGGGCGCGAGATACAGGAGGTCAAGCTGCCCAGAGAGGAACGCGGCCTCCACCTCGCGGCGCGCCTCGAGACTCTGGGTGGAGTTGAGGTATGCCGCGCGCACGCCGACGGCGGCGAGGGTATCCACCTGATCCTGCATGAGCGCGATGAGGGGGGAGATGACGACACCCGTGCCCTCGCGTACGAGCGCGGGGATCTGGTAGCAGATCGACTTGCCACCGCCCGTCGGCATGAGCACGAGGGCGTCCCCGCCATCGACCACGGTCTGGATGATCTCGCCCTGCTGCCCGCGGAAGCTGTCGTACCCGAACGTCGTCTCGAGCACCTGCAGGGCGGGCGCTGTGGCAGACGTCATGCGTTCCAGCCTAGGCGCGCCCGCCGACGGCTTTAGGCGGTGGCTGCAACCGGGGGAAGCACCGCGGCTGTGGAGAAGAACGACCGCAACTCTTCGCCCGAATCGAGGACACGCAGCGAGGGCCCGACGAACGGCGGCGACGTCACACGATTCGGGATGACGTGGCCCGCTCCCTCCAGGGTGACGAGGCGCACTCCGGGCCAGTCGGTACGTGTCACGGAGCCCTCGGTGGACTCGAGCGGGGCATCCGTCGTCGCGGAATATGCAGCCGCGGTCTCGCGCGCCGAGAGCACGTCACCCTTGCTGCGGCCGAGGAGACGCACGGTACCACCCGCGAAGGGCATGACCGGGTCGGCCGTGCCCTGGATGAGGAGAGTCGGGATGCTCTGACGCAGGTCGTCGCCATATTCTCGGTCGCTCGGCACGGGGAGCCCCGCGGCGATGAGCATCGCGCCCGCGAGAGGTGTGTCGCTTTCGCGCAGGTACCGGTGCAACAGTTGCCCGCCGTTCGAGTAGCCGATCGCGATGACGGGTCGGCCGAACCGTTCGATCACGGACTCGACGAAGCCGACATCGTCGACGTTCTCCCGCTGGGCGGCAGAGGTCTGGATGCGCCGACCATCGTTCCACGCGCGGCGGTACCCGGTGAGGTACACGATGTCCGCGCCGAGTGACTCGGCCAGGTGGTCGAACGTGCCGCCACTGAAGCGCCGCATGGCCCGCGGATTCTGCGTCGTACCGTGCAGCGCGACGAGCAGCGGTGCGTCGGGATTCGGTGCGGAGGGCGCGACGTGCACGTAGCTGCGTCGGCGCCCGCCGATCTCGAGGACTGTGGTCTGGGCCATGATTCTCCTATGCTTGAGTTACTCAAGCAGTGTTGCGTATTTGCTTGAGTTAATCAAGCAATGGAGTGTTGATGCCCCTGTCGACGACGATCACTGCGGTGGAACGCATCGCCAGCGCGCACCGGGCAGCCGCCGTGCCCGTGCTCCACGAGGTGGGGCTCTCGGAGACGCAGGGCGCACTCCTGTGGGCCCTGGGCGGAAGCATCACCTCCGACCTGACCATGAGCGAGGCCGCCGCCGCGCTGTCGTGTGACGCCTCCAACCTCACCCTCCTCGCGCGGCACCTCGAATCGCTCGATCTCGCCGAACGGATCCCCGATCCCGCCGATGCTCGGCGCCGCCGACTCACCCTCACCCAGCACGGCCGTGAGGTGGTCGAGCGGATGACGCGAGCCCTCGACGATGCGAGCCCGCTGCGAGCGCTCACCGACGCCGAGCGCGCAACGCTCGACGAACTCCTCGCGAAGGCGATGGATCACGCAGCCGCCAGCAAGGACGACAATTACTGACATTTAGTTCATTAAATGTCAGCACTGTGTGCTTTACTGACATTTATTGTTATAAATGTCAGTAGCGGGAGCGGAGAATGTCAGAAGTTGTCCCCGTGACACCACTCACCTACGTCGAGGACGTGTGGACGGTGGCCCACCCCGAAGCAAGCAGAACCGTACGCCAGCGGGAGAACGGCCCGTACCTCAGGCCCACTGTTCCCGCGATCGCTCACCTGGTTCTCGACCTCCCGGGCGCCGTAGCGGCGAGCGTCGACGAGGCCACCCAAGAGTTGTCGCGGTTCGACACGTACGCCACCACTCGCCTCGGCGACGGAGAACTCGCCCCTATGTCGGCAATCCTCCTGCGAACCGAGAGCGCTTCCTCATCCCATATCGAGCAGATCACCGCTGGCGCCCGACAGATCGCCCTCGCCGAGCTGGGCGAGTCCACTGCGGAGAACGCAAACCTCATCGTGCGCAACACCCACGCGATGGAGGCCGCCCTCGCACTCGCGGACGACCTCGATGAGACGGGCATCCTGCAGCTGCACTCGGAGCTACTCGCCGACAAGCCCGAGTGGGCCGGACAGTACCGCGCCTCGCTCGTCTGGGTCGGAGGCTCCAAGTACGGCCCTCGAGGCGCAAGTCACGTGGGGCCATCGCACGACGACGTCCCCGCGTTGATGTCGGATCTCGTCACCTTCCTCCGGCGCAGCGACCTGCCCCCTCTCGTTCAGGCGGCGATCGCCCATGCGCAACTCGAGACCATCCATCCCTTCTCGGACGGCAACGGGCGCGCAGGTCGAGCTCTGGTGCACGCGGTCCTACGTCACTCCGGCATCGTGGCGCGCGCCACAGCACCAGTGTCAGCAGGGCTTCTCCGCGACACGGAAGGCTACTTCGACGCACTGACGAGCTATCGCGCCGGTGACGCAGCACCGATCATCGAAACCTTCGCGGCAGCTTCCCGGTTCGCCGCCCGCAGCGGCGTTGAACTGGTCGACGAGTTGCACACGCAAGTGCTCCTATCGGCTGAGTCGCTCGAGGGAATCCGATCGGATGCTGCCGCGCACCGCGTCATCCCGCTGCTCGTCGGCCAGCCGATAGTGACAGTGAAATTCCTGCGAGACGCGCTGCGGCTTCCCGAGCGTGCCGCGTTCCGCGCTGTGGAGACCCTCATGGAACGCGGGGTGCTGCAAGAGAGGTCAGGTCGGGCCCGGGGCCGGGTTTACCAGCACGCGGGCATCCTTGGTGTCCTCGACGACTACGCGGCCGAGCTTCGCCGCCGCTAGCCCGCTACCCTGTGGACCATGTCCGCACCGAACCCGTTCCTCTACCTGCAGAGGCACGCCGACGAGAATCCTCACGGCGTCTTCATTCACACTCCCACTCAGACGATCACGAACGCGGACGCGGTCGTCAACGTGAAGAAGATCGCCTACGAGCTCCGCCGTCTGGGCGTGGCTCCCGGCGACATCGTCGCCCTCGACCTTCCCGACCAGCTGAGCATCATGTTCACCGAGGCCGTTTACCACGAGGGCGGCATCAGCACGGTGATCCCGGATGGCGCGACGGTCGACCCGCGCGTCGGGGTGCGGTGGCTGTTCACCAATCGAGGAACGGCCGCGCCGAACGACGCCACCGCGGTGCTCGTCGATGCCCCGTTCCTCCAGCGAATCGAGCAGAACCCGTACGGGATACGTGCGAGCGAGCATACGATCGACACTCTCCGCATCGTGTTCTCGAGCGGCACGACCGGTACACCGAAGGCGATCGCTCTGGGTCGGCGTATGGAGATGCTGATGGATGCCGCGCTCCCCCAGTGGTTCCAGGGCAGCCCGTACCTCTCACTCATGGACACCGGCACCGTCGCGGGTATCGGTGAGTTCTTCCTGAGCATGAAGGCAGGCCAGCCGTTCCTCAGTGCGGGCGGTGCGAACCCGGAAACCCTCATTCGCATGATCGACAAACATCAGGTGCGAACCCTCAAGGGCTCTCCAGCACAGGTGGTCGCGATCATCGACGAACTGGAGCGCCAAGGCCGCACCCTCCCGAGTGTGCAATCCGCTATGGTCGCCGGAACGGTCATGCCTCCGCAGGCCGCTGAACGTGCGCGACGCGTCTTCGAGGGATGCCTCGTGCTTACGAGCTACGGATCCACAGAAGCCGGCGGCGCGACGATCAGGCCCTACGAGTCCGACGACCCCTTCGATGTCGGCCACGTACAGCCGGGGTCGACGATCGAAATCGTCGACGAGGCCGGAGAGCTTGTGGCACCGGGCGAGGTCGGGGTCATCCGGCACCGCAGCCCGGGGATGGCCGAAGGCTACCTCGGCAACCCCGAGGCCACGGCCGAGGTGTTTCGCGATGGCTGGTTCTATCCGGGCGACCGCGGCTTCTTCCGCGAGGATGGCGGGTTAACGCTCGCGGGTCGCGACTCCGAGGTCCTGAACGCCGGCGGCGTCAAGTTCGATCCAAATCTGCTCGATCACGCCGCACTCGACCACCCGGGTGTCACGGATGCCGCAAGCTTCACCTACACCTCAGGGTCGGGCCTCGCGCAGGTGGGTCTCGCACTCGTCGCGTCGGACGACGTCGACCCGAAGGCCGTCGTCGCCGACCTCAGGGCCACTTTCGGCGCTGCCGCCCCCGCGCTCGTTGCACGCGTCGACTCCATCCCGCGCAGCCGGACGGGCAAACCGTTGCGCCGCGAGCTCGCCGAGCGTTTCGGGCAGTAGAGCAGCGAAAACGACGAAGGCCGCAACCCTGTGACGGGCTGCGGCCTTCGCTGTGATTGGTCTAGCTCTGGCGACGCTTGCGTGCGGTGGCGGCGACGACGAGGCCGGCCCCCGCGGCGAGAATGCCGAGGGCGATCGGGAGGCTTGCGGCATCCGTCGTCGAACCGGTCGCGGCGAGGGTGGGAGCCCACGAGGCGTAGTAGGTGGTCGACTCGGTGAGCGGGGTGCTGAAGTCGACGGGGACGGTGAGCGCGGCATCCGCGAACCAGCCCTTGAACTCGAAGCCGGCAGCCTTCGGTGCAACGGGAGCAGTCGGAGCGAAGCCGGGGATGACCTCCTGGGCTGCGGGGGCGACACCCTTGCCGCGCACGTCGAACGTGAGGGTGACGGGCGCCGCGTTCCAGCGCACGAGCACGACACCGTCGGCGCCCGCGCGGAGCTCCGCGGACTGCGTGGTGGTGAGGCCCCCACCACCGCCACCGCTGTTGGGTACCGCCGCGACGAGGCCGGTGCCCAGTGCGTCGATAGGGCCGCCGCCACCGCAGCCGGGGAAGCCCTGTGCGGTTGCCGAGCCGGCGGCGCCACCGCCACCGAAGCAACGGTCGTCGTTCTCGAAAAGTGATCCGGGTGCAACGAGCGAACTCACGATGACGCCATCGCCACCGTTGGCGACGTCGGCGTCACCGCCAGCTCCGCCACCACCAGCAAGAGTGCCCGAGTAACCCTCGTACTCGTTGTCACCGCTGTTGCCACCAATGTTGGAGCCCTCGGTAGTCAGCGCATCCGAGCCGTTGGCTGCCGAATCGGCGATCGAGCCGTTGTCGGCGGTGCTGATGCTGCCGCCCGCCGCGGCCACGGCGATGTCGATCTCGTCGGTCGAACCGCTGAAGTCGATGTAGGTGACCTGTCCACCGCCACCGGCGGCCGCGTAGCCTGCCGTGTTGACCTCGGGCTGGTCGGCACCCGAACCTCCGGCTCCCACCAGGAGAACTTCGAGCTGGGTCATCTCAGCGGTCGGTGTGAAGACGTTCTCCACGCCGTCCGTGTAGCTGAGCTCACAGATACCGGGCTCGACGAGCACGCCATCGAGACATGGCTCACCGGGGGCTGCCATGGCCGGGGTGGCCCCGAGGAAGAAGCTGGATGCGCCGGCGGTGGCGACGGCCGCGAAGGCGGCGGAAGTCTTGCGAACGTTCATGTGTGGGAAAACTCCAGGTCAGGCTGTGCGGTCAGCCCCGAATGCGGATGCTTGAGTATGGCAGACCCACAGCACGCGCGATAGACACCAGGCCCGTGCAATTCGCGTGCAATGCCGGGCAGCTTGACCCCGTAGCGGAGCGCCGTCGAGGATGGCGGTGCGAGTAAAGGGGACTCCAGTGATGAAGCGCGCCATCCGTTTTTCTGACAACGACGACTTCGATTTCGACATTCGCACGGTGATCGGCAGTGCCGTCGAACGCGCAGCCGATATCGGCGAGGTGCTCGCCGCGACGTACGGCATCGCCAAAGGCGACCACGATGCATGGTTTGCGGCGTGGGATGCCCTCGCCGCTCGCACCGCGGCGACCGCAGCGTCTTCTGCCGAGGCCGGCCACACGGTGAGCGCCGCGGAGGCCTACCTTCGCGCGAGCAACTACTACGGGGTCGCGGTGAACGCGGTCAGTTCGCTCAAGGAGTCGACCGAACTGGTGCCGACGTTTGAGAAACAGAAGGCCGCCTGGGAGGGTTTCATCGATCAGTCCCCGGCTGCCGAGCGTGTGGAGATCCCGTACGAGGGTTCGTCGCTGCCCGGGTACTTTTTCTCGGGCGGCGGCGGCCCCACCCTCGTGGCGGTCAATGGGAGCGACGGCTCGCTCGCGAGTGTGTGGTCCATGGTGGGAGGCCCAGCGCTGCGCCGCGGCTTCAACGTTCTCCTCTTCGATGGACCCGGCCAGCAGTCGCAGCTCTTCGAACACAATGTCCCCTTCCGGTTCGACTGGGAGGCCGTGCTCACCCCGGTCGTGGACTACCTCCTGACACGCGACGACGTGGAGGAGGGCACCCTCGCCGTGTACGGGATCAGTCAGGCCGGCTACTGGGTAACGCGGGCGATCGCCTTCGAGCATCGGTTCGCCGCGGCGGTCGTCGACCCGGGAGTGGTGGATGTCTCCACATCCTGGACGGGTCACCTCCCGCAGAGCCTGCTCCACGTGCTCGACGAGGGTGACACCGAGAAGTTCGACCGCGACATGGCGTTCGGCATGAAGATATCGGCCGAGACCGGTCGCACGTGGGAGTTCCGCGCGCGGCCGTACGGCACGGAGGGCTACGCCGACACGATCACCGAGGTGCGCAAATACAACGCCACCGAAGTCGCCTCCCAGATCACCACGCCCCTCCTCATCCTCTCCCCCGAGGACGAACAGTTCTGGCCCGGCCAGGCGGAGCAACTCGCCGAACTCACCCCAGGTGTGTCCACCCTGCTGAGGTTCACCGCAGCGGAGGGAGGCGCCGGGCACTGTGAGCCGCTCGCGCGGGGTCTCGTGGCGCAGCGCGTGTTCGATTGGCTAGCGGGCCAGCTCAAGGAGTCGTCGCCCGCCTAGGAGACATCCCCGCGGCACGGTACACGTCGTCGATCGTCTGCATTGTCTCGACCGCTGCGGCGACCGACGTGAATACCGGCCCGCCCGCCTCGATCGCGTCCCGGAACGCCTCCAACTGGTACGAATAGCTCGACCGCCGAGACGCCCGCTCCCGCAGTCGCACCCCGCGACCGGTGACGCCGATCTTGCCGCCGAGTTGCGGGGTGAAGGGCATCCGCACGGTCATCGTCGCGGCGGACCCCGTCACATTCGCGGCGATGAGCAGCGGCGGAGAGCCCCACATGGCGGCGCGCACGCGGGCGGGCACTCCGTTGTAGTGGAGCCGGGCATCCATCGACGCGTCGATTCCGTCGTGGTCGGATGCCGCCGCCGAGAGCACCTCGGGTGCGACCCCGAGCACGTCGCGAAGCCATCGGATCGGGTAGCACCCGAGGTCCATGAGGGATCCACCCGCGAGGTCGACGTTCCAGCGGATGTCCTTGCTCGGGGGCATCGGCACCATAAACGACGCCTCGGCGGAGAGGAGTTCGCCGAGCATCCCGCTCGCGACGATCTCGGCGGCGCGTTTGGTTTGCGGGTGATGCGAAGCGTGATGGGCTTCCATGACGACGAGACCGGATGCGGCGGACGCCGCCTCGACCGTGCGAGCCTCGTCCGCATTCGCCGTGAAGGGCTTCTCGCACAGCACGTGTTTGCCCGCCTCGATGGCGGCAATCGTCCAACGCCCGTGGAGCCCGTTCGGTAGCGGAATGTAGACGGCATCGATGCTCTCGTCGGCAAGCAGTGCCTCATACGACGCGTGGACAACGGGGATGCCGTGCCGCGCTGCAGCATCGGACGCGCGCTGCGAGTCGCGTGCCGCGATCGCGGCGACCTCGACACCGTCGATGGTGGCCGCCGGCCGGATGAGGGCGTCCCGCGTGATCCGGGCGGCCCCGAGCACTCCGATCCTCAGCATGGGGCCAAGGCTAGCCGTCGGGATAGTTGCGCTCGGAGTCAGCTGCTCGCGTCCCGTCGAATCTCGCGCGCGCGATGAGCACCCAGATGCCAGCGATCACCAGTCCCACGAGAAGCAGGGAGACCCAGAACGCATTTGTCCACACCGGCGTCGGCGAGACCATCGAAAAGAGCAGTAGCCCGACGCCGAGGAGGCAGGCGGCAAACAGGGAGAGACCCCACGCAGCAACCCCTCGCCGAATGGGAAAGTTGGCTCCGAAAAGCGCGAATGCACCGCACGACGCTGCGCCGAGCGCGAGAACGATCGGGCCGAAAATCGCTGCCGTGGCGTAGCCAGCGGTCGACTCATCGATCACCGATGCTTGCCGCGCGGCAAACCAGTGAGCGGCCGCTGCGGCTGCAGCAAAAATCGTCGCCATGGCGAGAATCGCGCCGACGAGCGCGAGTCCGGCGAGCCGGTTCTTGTTCGTGATCATGCCTCAATCATTTGAGGCGAGCGGCACAGCGCACATCATCCTGAGGTACCACCGCGATGGCACTGCAGCCCGATGTCGTCCATCGGTGCCGTTTCTAGCGTGGATGACATGATCGCCCTCACCGCCAGCAGCAGCATGCTCACCGAGCCCCGACTCACCGTCGACCTCGACGCCGTAGGCCACAACACGCGCACCCTCGCCAGCAAAACCACACTCATGGCGGTGGTCAAGGCCGACGGGTTCGGCCATGGCGCAGCCGAGGTGGCGCGCACGGCGCTCGCAAACGGAGCGATAGCCCTCGGTGTCGCAACACTCGATGAGGCGATCGCCCTCCGAGCGGTCACCGACGCACCAATCCTCGCGTGGGTTACCCACCGCGCTAGCGACTTCGACGCCGCCCTTCTCGCCGGAATCGAGCTCGCCGTGCCGAGTGTCGACCACCTCGACGCCATCACCCGTGCGGCTCGAACCACCCGCCTGGCGGCCCGCGTCCACCTCCACCTGGACACCGGGATGGCGCGCGATGGCGCGCCGCGAGAGCAGTGGCTGACGCTCGCGGCGGCAGCACGGCGCGCGGAGCGGCTCGGGCAGATCGACGTCGTGGGGATGATGTCGCACCTGGGGCTCGGCGAGAAGCCGGGGCATCCGGCCACCGCCGCAGCGGTGACCCGCTTCGTCGAAGCCGAGGCGGTGCTGCGATCGGTGGGGCTTCGCCCGGCGATCCGCCACCTCGCCGCGACCGCAGCGGCCCTCAATGAACCCGCGGCGCGATTCGATCTCTGCCGCATCGGCGCTGGCCTCTACGGCATAGGCGCGGGCCTGCGCGAGGCGATGACCCTCACCGCTCCCGTCGTGAGTGTGCGCGATGTCCCTCGCGGAACCCCCGTCGGCTACGGCCACAGCTACGTGACCGACCGCGCAACACGCCTCGCCCTCATTCCCCTCGGTTACGCGGACGGCATCCCCCGCATCGCGTCCGGCAACGCGAGTGTTCTCGTGCGCGGTCGTCGCACACCTCTCGCGGGAACCGTCTCGATGGACCAACTCGTCATCGACGTTGGCACGCTCGGAGTCGAAGCGGGCGATATCGTCACCGTGTTCGGGCCGGGAGACGACGGTGAGCCGACCATCGCCGACTGGGCTCGATGGTCGCGCACGATTCCCCACGAGATCATGACCGGCATCGGCTCCCGCGTCGTGCGGAGCGTCGCGTGACCCGCGTCGCCGTCATCGGTGGTGGCGAGAACCCCGAGCACGACGTGTCGCTGGCGAGCGCAGCATCCGTGTGCTCAGCCCTTCGCAGCCACGACCGCTTCGAGGTCGTGGCGCTCACCATCCAACGCGACGGCCGGTGGACGGATGCCCGTGGCGCCAGGATCACGCTGGCGGAGGCGGTCGACGAGCTCCAGCGCTGTGGCGTCGTGTTCCCCGTCGTCCATGGACCGCGCGGCGAGGACGGAACTCTCGCCGCCCTCCTCGATCTCGCTCATGTGCCCTACGTGGGTTCCGGCCTGCGCGCTGGCGCCCTGGCCATGGACAAGGTCACGACAAAACTGATTGCCGAGTCCGTCGGGGTGCGCACGGCCCGCGCCGCTCGTGGCACCTTCCCCGCCGTCGTCAAACCGAGCGCTGCCGGGTCGAGTTTCGGGGTCGCTCGGGTCGACGACGAGTCGGAGCTGACCGCCGCACTCGAGGTCGCGAGAGGGTTCGACGATCGTGTTCTCGTCGAGGAGTACATCGTGGGTCGCGAGATCGACGTCGCGGTGGTGACGCGCGCGGACGGGAGCCGGATGGTTTCCGCGCCGCTGGAGATCGTGGTCAGCGGTGCGGTGTTCGACTCCGAGACCAAGTACGACGGGACCGCCGACTTCCGCGTGCCCGCCGCGCTCACACCCGCCCAGCAGAGCGACCTCGAACGGCAGGCGCTCGCGGTCTACGACGCACTCGGGTGTTCCGGGGTCGCGCGTGTCGACTTCTTCCTCACCCACAATGGGTTCGTGCTGAACGAGGTGAACACGGTGCCGGGGCTGACGGCGCGATCGCAGGTGCCCCGCATGTTCGAGGCGACGGGCATCCCGTATGCCGAGCTTGTGGCGGACCTCGTCGACGCGGCGCTCGGAAGGGTGCTCGCATGAGGTGGGGACTTCGCCCGCTGGATCTCGTGTTCGGCGGAGCCGTGCTCGTATTCGGTTTCGCACGCATCCTGCGTGCCGCGTTCTGGCTGCCCCTCGACCCGTACTCGCTGGTGGTGGGTGCGGCCTCGGTGGTCGCGTCGAGCCTCATCGTGCTCGGGACCGCCGCGGCCGTCACCCTCTACCGTCGTGCGCCCGCCGTCGCTCTCGCACTCGTGTGGTTCACCGCGATCGTGCAGGTTGCAGCGGGTCTCGACACCGCCCTCGTCCAGCTCGCGGTCGTGCTGGTCGCCTACGGCACGAGCCGCTACGGAAGCACCCGAACCGTCGTCGCGAGCGTGGCATCCATCCCGCTCGCCGGCATCGCGGTTGTGGTCTATGCGTGGTTCGCGGGGATCGGCGGAGTGGTGCAGGAATCCGGCCTGCGCGATCTGCTGGGAGCGATCGTCTCGGTCGCGGGCCTCGGGGTGTACGACGTGTCGACGGGGCTCGCGATCGGATTTGTGCTCGTCGCCGCCCTCCTCGGTGCGCCGTGGGCGCTCGGGCTCGTTCTGCGCTTCCGCGAGCGCAGCCGAACGGCAGAACGCGAGCGGGCGGATGCCGAGGCCGACGCCGAACGCAGCCAAGAGCTCGCCGACCTCACCGCCCAGCAAGCCAGACTCGCGCGAGACGTACACGACGTGGTCGGACATTCGCTCGCCGTCATCGTCGCCCAGGCGGACTCGACGCGTGCACTCCCCGACGACGAGCTCGACCGGATCCGATCGGCCGTCGCGAACATCGCGGAGACGGCACGCAAGTCGCTCAAGGACGTTCGCAGTGTTCTCTCCGACGAGGGCCCCGCGGCCGCAACCAATGACGACCTCGACACGCTCATCGAGGGAGTTCGCAGCGGCGGGACCGACGTGGCACTCAAGACCATCGGGTCCGCGCGGCCGCTCCCCCCGGAGCTCGAGGTCGTCGCGTACCGAACACTGCAGGAGCTCCTCACCAACGCACTCAAACACGGCGTCACCGCGGAGGGCATTGCCGTCACCCTCGACTGGCGCCCCGATGAACTCGTGGTGGTCGTACGCAACACGACCGCCGAAACCCCGGGCCCCGGAGGGGGGACGGGCCTCGACGGTGCACGCGATCGACTCGCCGCGGTCGGCGGCACGGTGCACACGGGCCCCGACGGGGCAGAGTGGGTGGCAACGGCGCACATTCCCGTGCGTCGGGAGGGGGCATCCGCGTGATCACGGTTCTACTGGTCGACGATCAGGAGTTGTTCCGCTCGGGGGTCGCGGTGACACTCGCCGCCGAACCCGACATCGAGGTTGTTGGTCAAGCGGCGAACGGCGCCGAAGCGGTGCGACTCGTCGCCGAGACTGCGCCAGACGTCGTTCTCATGGACATCCGCATGCCGGAGCTTGACGGTGTCGAGGCGACCCGGCAGATCTTCGCCCCGGATGCCGCGGCCAAACGCACGAAGCCCGTGCGCGTGATCGTGCTCACGACGTTCAACCTCGACGATCGGGCCGCAACGGCGATCCGGTACGGCGCGAGCGGGTTCCTGCTCAAGGATGCCGCGCCGGAACTGCTCACCGCGGCGATCCGCACCGTGCATTCCGGCACCGCGGTTATCGCACCCGACGACCTCGGGGCGCTCCTCGGCACCGTGCGCGAGGTCACACCCATGCCTGCGGAGTATGAGACGCTCACGGAGAAGGAACGCGAGGTGCTCGTCGCGATCGCTCGCGGACTCAGCAATGCGGAGATCGCCTCGACCATGTTCCTCAGCGAGTCGACCATCAAGACGCACGTCGGCAGCATCCTGCGCAAGCTCATGCTTCGCGATCGTGTGCAGGTCGTCGTGTTCGCCTACGAGCACGGGCTGGTGTAGTTAGAACACCCCGTTGTCGTGCGGGAGGGTCGCCGGCACGGGCGCGATGAGTGTCCAGTGCTCGACGACCGCGTCGCCCTCGACGCGCCACAGGTCGTTGAGGATCGCCTTCGCCTCAGCGGCACGACCCTCGGATCTGGTGAAGACGAAGTCGCCGTCTGCGATCACCGTGTGCACGGCATCCACAGCGTAGGGGCCCGCAATCGCGAGCGCAGGAGTGTGCTCAACCGCGACGGCGGCTCGACCGGCCCCCAGGTGCGCGAGAGCAAGTCCGCGTGAGGCTTCGGCATCCGATGACGAGGGGGCGACAGGCCCATCCACGGCCGCGGTCGCGTCCCCAACGGACGGAGCGAGCGCATCCCAGTGCTCCACGATGCGGTCGCCCTCGACGCGCCAGACGTCAAACCCGACGACGGGAGCCGCGCCGTACCCGTAGTAGAGGCCATGAGTGACCACGAGGTCCCCGTCCGCGAGCACGCGCACGAGTTCATAGCGGAAGCCGTCGGGCAGGCCAGCTAGCAGGCCCCGGATGCCCGGCAGCCCATCGACTCCGAGCGCCGAATGCTGCACGTACACGGGCCCGAAGAAGTCGTCGATCGCGGAGGCATCCTTCTCGCCGAAGAGCCGGGAGACGGCCGTGCTAACGGTGGTGCGTGGGTCGGTCATGATGAAGCCTTTCGTGGGTGGATTGGTCAGTCGACGACGAGGACGACTTTGCCGGGGCCGTGCTCGGTGGCATGGGCGCGAGCGGCATCGGCGAGTGGGTACTGTGCCGCGATCGTCGGGCGCAGTGCGCCGGAGTCGACGAGATGGGAGAGCGCGAGCATCCCCATGCGGTCCGCCTCAACGAATAGTCCCGCCAGTCGCACTCCGCGCGCCTGGGCGCTCGGAGCGAGACCGACGAGGCTTTGCGGCAACGTGGAGACGAGTGTTCCGCCGTGCCGGAGAGTTGTGAGTGCTCGGGCGGGGTAGTCGCCACCGATCGCCTCGAGCACAACGTCAACATCGCGCACCTCAGCCGCGAAATCGGCGCTGCGATAATCGATCACTTCGTGCGCGCCGAGTGCCCGAGCTCTCTCCACGTTGCCGGTCGACGCGACCGCGATGACGTGCGCGCCGCGCTGCGCCGCGATCTGCAACGCAAGGTGCCCGACTCCGCCGGTGGACCCGGTGATGAGTACTCGCTGGCCCTGCGTGAGGCCGGCAGTGTCGACGAGAGACTGCCACGCGGTGAGGCCTGCAAGCGGCAGTGCAGCGGCCTCAGGGTGCGATAGCTGCGCGGGCTTCGGCACGAACGCCCGCGCCGGGCCGACGACATACTCTGCGTACGCCCCGGCACCGCGGGGGAACGGCAGCAGCCCGAAAACCTCGCCACCAGGTTGGTGGATCGTCACGCCCGGCCCGGTGGCCGCAACGTCACCGGAAACATCCCACCCGAGAATGAAGGGCGGGGGCCCGCTGAAGACAGCGGTCCGACGGTTCATGTGGTCGGCCGGGTTGATTCCGGCGGCTCGAACGCGAATGAGAATCTCACCGATACCAGGTTCCGGGCGGGCTACGCGCGAAAACGTCAACACATCGGGGCCGCCGGGCTCGTTTTGTGTGACGGCGAACATCGTTTCTGACACAACTCAACGCTAGGGAGCGCACTCGTTCACACCAATGACCGACACGTCACCTTTCGATACAATCTCGCCATGCACTCAACGTCAGCCCACCTGGTGGTCGTTCTCGCACAAGAGGGCGCATACCCCTTTGAATTGGGCATTCCGTCGCGAATTTTTGGTGCCACCGACAGCGCGTACGACGTTCAGCTTTCTACGCCGACGGGTGAGCCCATCACCACCAACGCCGGGTTCGACGTCGTGCCGAGTGTCGGTCCCGAGATCCTGGCCTCGGCCGACACGGTCATCATCGCGCCGGTGGACCCCCGGATGCTTCGACCGCACCTCACCGTGGAAATGGAGTCCGCCCTCGAGCGAGTGCGCGACGATGCTCGGCTTGTCTCGATCTGCACGGGGAGCTTCACTCTTGCGGCGGCGGGGCGCCTCATCGGACGCACGGCGGCGACACACTGGCAGTGTTCACCCCTCTTCCGGGATTGGTACCCCGAGGTTGAGCTCGACGAAAACGTCCTGTTCAGCGGTGATGGATCGGTGATGACTTCGGCAGGCGCGGCCGCCGGTATCGATCTGTGCTTGCACCTGATCCGCGAGGATTTCGGGGTCGAGGTCGCAACTCAAGCGGCGAGACGGTGTGTGGTTGCCCCGCACCGAGAGGGGGGCCAGTCTCAGTTCATCGAGCGCCCGATTCCGGATGCCCCGGATCTTTCCACCTCGTCGACTCGCGTCTGGGCGCTCGAGCGCATCGCCGACGACCTCAGCATCGCGCGCCTCGCCCAGCATGCGCACATGAGCGAACGAACTTTCGTACGTCGGTTTCGAGCCGATACCGGCCTCGCGGTGGGTGAGTGGATCACACAACAGCGCATCGCAGCCGCACGGCACCTCCTCGAGGCGACCGATTTGAGCATCGATTCCATTGCCGCCGAGGTTGGTTACGCCACAGCGACCTCATTGAGGCGGCATCTCGCATCCCAACTCGGCCTCTCGCCCACCGCCTATCGACGCACCCATCGAGCGTGACGGGCGCCCACCCTTGACATGCAAGCGCTCGCTTGCCTATCGTAGCCCCGTGGTCGAAATCTTCCATGCGCTCGCCGACGGCACCCGTCGCGCGATCCTCGACGAACTCGCCGAACGCGACGAGCAGACACTCTTCGAGATCTGCACGCGGCTCGCGATGAAGCACGGCCTCAACTCAACCCGCCAAGCAATCTCGCAGCACCTCGACGTGCTCGAGAAGGCCGGGCTCGTCCATGCCGAGAAGCGGGGACGCTACAAGTTCCACACCCTCGACACCACACCGCTCGCGCAGATCGCGCAGCGCTGGCCACCCAAGGAGACCCCGTGAAGATCACCGCCATGACCATCTTCGTCGACGACCAGCAGAAGGCCCTCGACTTCTACACGAACGTGCTCGGCTTTGTGCCCATCGCCAACGTGCCACTCGGCGAGCACTCGTGGATCACCGTGGCCTCCCCCGAGGCGCCGGATGCCACGCAGATCTCCCTCGAGCCCAAAGACCACCCCGCCGTGACCCCCTTCACCGACGCTCTCGTGGGTGACGGAATCCCGTGGACCTCGTTCGGCGTCGACGACGTGCAAACAGAATACGAGCGCCTCGTCGAGCGGGGCGTCGTCTTCACGCAGCCGCCCACAAACGCCGGGCCCGTGACCATCGCCGTATTCGATGACACCGTGGGCAACCTCATCCAGATCGCCGGGATGAACGCCTAACGAGCCTTAACGAGTGTGGGGCCCGGCCTAAGCCGAGCCCCACACCGCGTCAATCGACTACTGGCAGACCGCCAACTCCGCGACCTCGGGCGAGAGCGAAGCCTCGCCGCCGAGCAGCGTCACCTCGGAGACGCCCAAGGTGTTGAGGTCGGCGAGCACACCCGCCGTGATGCAGTTACCCGGCACCACGTAGAGGGGCGAACCGCTCGTGGCAGCCCACGCCGAACCGGCGAGCGCGTCGGGGAAGTTGAGCCCCGTCGCGAGGAACGCCTGGTCGGCCGACTCGAACGCGTCGCTGTTGATTGCGCGCGCCGCCTCGTAGCGGTTGGCACCACCGAAGCGGGTCGCATCCGTGATCGCCGCGAGATCGGTGAAGACACCAGCGCTCACCGACGCCTCGCCACCGAGCACGCGGGTCTCGGTTGTGCCGAGGCTGTCGAGCAGGTCCTCCGTTGCCGCGTCGAGGTCCGTTGCCGAACCGCGCACGAGCAGCACGGGTGCGTTCTGCACACCGGCCGCGCCACCGGCGGAGAGGGCATCCGGGAACTTCTCACCCGTCGCGACGTACGCGACCGGCACATCCTCGCCGCCGAAGGCGTACTCGGCGATGTTGCGCGACACCTCGTAGCGGTTGGCGCCCGTGATGCGCACTGTCTCATCTGCGAGTTCCTTGAGGTCGTTGAAGGTGCCCTCGGTCACCGAGAGTGTTCCACCGACGACCACGATCTTCGACGGCTGGAGGCGCTCGATCTCGGCGAGTACGGCATCCGGTGCCTCGTTAGGCCGCACGAGCAGCAGCGGGCCACCCTCGAACGCCGCCGCCGGACCGGCCGACAGTGCGTCAGGGTAGTTCTCGCCGTTCGCGACATAGACGACGGGAGCCGTCTCCGGGTAGGAGGCCTGCGAGATGTTCACGCCGACCTCGTAGCGGTTGGCGCCACCGATGCGCTCAGGCTCCGCCGGAATCACCGGCAGATCGACGGTTGTCGTCGTTCCGGTGGACGGCACGGTGATGGTCAGCGGCAGAGTGCTCTGCGTCGTGAGCGGAACCGTGATGGTCACGGATGCCCGGCCAACCTCATCGGTCGTGTCCACGATCGACGGGTCGATCGTCGCAGAGCCGAGCAGCGTGCCCTCGGAGCTGACGTTGACCGTCCCGGTGCGCGGACCATCCTGCGAGAACAGCAGCGACGACAGCGAGAGGGTCACCTCGTCACCCACACCAAAACCGTCACCGTCTGGCGTCGGAAGCTTCACGCCAACGGCGCGCTGCGTGTAATCGGGTGAGACGACGGGGAACTCCTCGAAGTACTCGACCATGCTCTGCAGATCGACCTTGCCGGAGTCGGCGGGGTTGGTGCCCTGCGCGAATGCCCCGAAGTTGTCTCCGCCGGAAGCGAGGAACGAGTTCATCGTCACGCGGTACGTCGCGGTCGGATCGAGGGGAGTGCCGTCGAGCCAGACCTGCGTGATGCGGCTGCCAGCGGCAGCGGTGGCGTCGTAGGTGTAGGTGAGCCCCTCCGAGATGCCGAGCTTGAGGAAGGGACGCGCCGCGCCGGATGGCTGCCACTGCTGCTCGAGCACGAGCTTGATCTGGTTACCCGTCATGTCCTTCGTGACGAGCGTGTTGGCGAACGACTGAACAGCGGCGCCCTCCGAGTACGTCACGACACCCGTCCCGTCACCGGGGGTGGTCGGGTTGATGGCGTACTTGAGGTCGGCACGCAAACCGCCGGGATTCATGAAGGCGATCTGGGATCCGGAGTCCTCCGTTGCCCACAATTGCACGTCGGCGACGAAGTTACCGAGAGTCGATTCGGCTCCGCGGTTTTCAGCGCCTCCCGATTGCACACCGCGGTTGAGATCGGCAGTGATGTCACCGAGCTTGACCGAGCCGCGCTCGCGCGCGACGGCCACAGCGTCAGCCACGATCTGGGCGACCTCGGCGTTCGGAGCATACGCACCGAAGAGGTTCTTAATCTCGGTCGTGAACGACACGATCTCACCGCTGTCCGGGTCGATTTGGATGGCGGAGTGAGCGAACTTCTCGCCGTACTGACCGGACGAGATCACGGGACGCGTCTTGTCGGTACCCGGGATCGGAACGGTGTGGTTGTACGCGAGGTGCGTGTGGCCGGAGATGATGGCGTCGACGTTCGCGTTGGCGCCGGTGACGATGCGACCGAAGGGCGAGTCATCCGTCGCGCTCGCAATGTTCGTTGTCGCCGCACCCTCGTGGACGAGCAGGATGACGACATCTGCCTCGCCGTTGGCCGGGTTTCCGTCGCTCAGCTGGTCGGCCACCCGGTTCACGGCCGGAACCACCGGCCCGACATCGATCGAGGCAATGCCCGCCGGGGAGACGAGACTCGGCAGCTCTTCGGTGACCGCGCCGACGAAGCCGACACTCACGCCACCGAAGTCCTGCACGAAGTACTCCGGGAATGCTGGAGTGCTCGTGCCCTTTTGGTACAGGTTCGCCGCCAGGTAATCCCAGTCGGTGAGCGGCTCAATGCGGTTGACGACATCGTCAACACCGTGATCGAACTCATGGTTGCCGAACGAGCTCGTGTCGAGGCCCATGACGTTGAGGGCTTCGATCGTCGGCTCATCCTGCTGGATGAACGAGGTAAAGGTCGAGGCGCCGATGAGGTCGCCCGCGCCAACGAACAGAGTGTTCGGGTTGGCCGCGCGGTAGGAATCGACCATTCCGGCGAGCACTGCCGCGCCGGCGATGGGCGAGGACGCTTCGAGCCGACCGTGGAAGTCGTTGATGCTCAGCAGGTCAACGGTGACGGGGTCTGCGGCGTGTGCGGCCGGCACGGTGCCGACCGCAGTGAGGGCCAGAGCGAGGACAGCCGCTGGGGCAATCCTCCTCAGAACGGAACGGGAGGATCGCATTGTTCTCCTTGTGTGAGATCTGTTGCAGCACGAGACGCCCCCTCTTTGGGGGGCTAGGCCCGAGCATAGACAGAGCGGTCTCGCCTTGTCGAGAGCTCACAGCAATAGTTCACACGACGGTAAAGAGCAGGTCAGCGACCGTTCGCGAGATTGTCCGCCGGTCGGATGCCGTGCTAGCGCGGCCCGTCGGTCAGACCCGCGACATCCGCTGGCTGGTCCGGTGCCGGCACCTCGTCGGGCTTCACGGACTCGGTCTGGCCCGCGTACTGCGCCGAAATCCTGCGGTAGGACTTGGTGAAGAATGCACCGATCGCGGCAAGCACCATGACGAGTCCCGCGACGAGGAACACGAGCGCGATGCCACGCGCTTCGCCGTCACCGAGCAGCCAACCGAAACTTTGGCGGCCGGCATCCGTGCCCATAAACGGGATGATGATGAACTCGGCGATGGGCGCGATGAGGAACGCGGTGATCGGCGCTGCTGCCGACTCGAAGGCCTGGGCGAACCCGAACACTCGACCCTGCGTGCGGAAGGGCACAACCTTCTGAATGACGGTCTGCTCTGCCGCCTCGACCGCGGGGATGATCGCCATGTAGACCCAGATTCCGAGCGCGTACAGCCACCACCACTCGCGCAGGGTGAAGGTCGCGCCGAGGAATCCCATGAGCATGACGAGCAGCAGCATGGTTCGGATCGGATTGCGACCGAGACCGAACTTGGCGATCACCAGTCCGCCGATGATGAAGCCCGTTGAGGTCACGCCGAGCACAACACCCCACAGCTCGACGGGGAACAGCTCGAGCCCGTACGGGTCCATGAGCGCCATGTAGACGCCACCGATGAAGTTGTTGAACGTCGAGAAGATGATGAGCGCGAAGAGTCCGGTCGCAGCGCGGACGGCCGTGATGCTGCCCCGGAGGTCGATGAATGGGGCCTTCTCTGGCACGTGCGGTTGTTCCTCGGGAATGCGGAGGAAAAACAGATGGATGAGCGCCACTGCGGTGAGAGCGATGGCGATGAGCATCGTCCACCCCATGCCGAGGAGCCCGACAGAAAGCCCACTGAAGACACTCGTGACCATAAACGCCACACCCTGGACCGTGCCGACGAGACCGTTCGCGTTGGCGTGGCGCTCGACGGGAACGAGGAGCGTGACCGTCGTGGAGAGGGCGATGTTGCGCATGTTCTCGACCACCGCGCCAAAGAGGATGACGCCCGTGAATATCCAGAACATCGGTCCGCCGATGTTCAGCAGTGAGCTCTCCGGGAAGAAGAGGTAAAGCGCGCCGGCAACGGCGAACGCCCCGAGGGTGACCGTGCCGGCAAAGATCATGACGGCGTACTTGCGGTGACGGTCGACGATCGTGCCGAACACCATGGAGAACACGGCGACGAGCAGCATGTAGGCACCGCCGATGACGCCGGTCGCGAGAACGGACCGGGTCTCGAGGTACACCCAGAAGGTGAGGGCGAACCAGAGGTAGCTCGTCGTGATGTTGGCGATCGCCGTGTTGACGAGCACTTGGTAGAACGTGCGGAGACCGCCGGCTGGCGGTTCGTGCGCGGGGGTCTGGGGAGTGCCGGAATCGTCCGTCGTCGAGCTCATAGTCCCCTCACCTTATGTTCACAGCGTTCACATGTCGAGTCGCTCTACGTTATCGCGAGCATCCGACACGCTCAGCTCGAGGCGAGACGGTCCAGTTCCTCGCGGATTCGACGCAAGTGGTCAGGCGACACCTTGTAGCCGGCCTCGACCTCGGCCAGGCGCGTGCGCAGTGCCTGGAGCTCCTCCTCATGGGGGCTGATCGCGGCCTCTCCCCCCGGAGCGGAATTCTTCGCAACCTCCTCGCGCGCTTGGTCCATCGCGTTGATGACGATGCCGATGAGCACGTTGAGCACCGTGAACACGATGAAGAACATGTAGGTCAAGAAGTAGAGGAGCGCAAACGGCGTGACCTCGAGACCGCTGAGGAAGGCATCCGGAAAATTCTCGAGGGTGAGCATGACCGTCAGCGTGAGAAATGCGGCTCCGACGTTGCCCCACCGCTCGGGGTCCGCCGCGCCGAACAGGTACACCCCCGCCATGGCATAGATGAACATGAGGAAGCCGATGAGCACGGCGAGGTTCGCGAGCGGGGCAACCGACTTGACCATCGAGATCATGAGGATGCGCGCCTCCGGCAGGAAGCGGAAGATGCGGAGAATGCGGAGCAACCGCACGAGCCGGAAGATGACCGTGCTGTTGTTGAGGAACGGAATGAGGATGACGACGAGGAAGTCGAACACGTTCCAGGGGTTGCGGAAGAACATCCACGGTTTGCGCCCATACGACACGATGCGCAGCACAAGTTCGACCGAGTAGAAGATGATCGCGAAGAAGTCGACGGCGCGAGCGATCGACACGACGGTGGGGTTCACGTCATCGAAGGTCAGGATCGCGAGAGACACCGCGTTGGCGAGGATGACCGCAATGACAACGATCTCGAACGGGTCGCCGTACATGATGCGGGCGAGCCACCGAATTCGGTAGGCGGGGAGGGTGACTTCGGTGTCGCTGAACAGCCCGGGGCGCGCGGTCGCCCGGGATTGATCGGTGGTCATGACGCGACACTAGCGGACTGCGAATCCGCTTCGCTCACCGCCCTGCGTCGGGCTCCGCGTCGAGGCTGCGCCAGATGTTGTATGCCACGGTGGATGCCTCGTCCGCCCTGCCTTCGGCGATGAGGTCGATGAGCTCGTCGTGAACCTGAGCCGATGCGTCGCCGTGATCGATGAACCGTACGCGCTCGGAACGCCGGACGAGCGGGTCAAAATGCTCGATGACCGACTCGAGAGCCTTGTTGCCGAGCACGGCAACCGGTACGTGGTGGACTTCCTCGTCGGCGTCGAGGGCGGCGTTGATGTCGTTCGCAGCGACCGCCTTTCGGAAGCGCCCGTTGGCTACCCGCATTCGTTCGATGTCGCTCGCCGTCATCAACGGCGTTGCCTCCTGCACCGCGAGCGCATGCATGGCGCCGATGACGTCGCGTGCGTCACGCACGGCGTCGGAGTCGAGTTGGCTGACCGTTGTGGATCGCCCCGGGATGGCGACGACGAGTCCATTGGTGCCGAGGCGAAGGAGCGCTTCGCGAATGGGTGTGCGGCTGACGCCCAGCCATTCGGCCAGTTCTCCATCTTTGAGCTGCTCGCCGGGCGCGAATGTGCCGTCGACGATGGCATCGCGGAGTCGGCGGTAGACGTCGTCGCGGAGGAGCGAGCGCCCTACTGTCGCGGAACCTTCGGGGATCGGCATGCAATATGTTGCGCACATTTTCCACAGTCGTGCAACTCGGAATAAATTCGGTTGCGCTCGGTTGTTACATCCAATATGTTGCACATTAGAACCGATGAGATCGGCTCGGCAACGTCGCCAGGCGGGTATCCGCCGACAAGGAAAGGGAAGATCATGAGCAGCATCACCAACGTCGTACTGGTCCATGGAGCATTCGCCGACGGCTCCGGATGGCGCGGGGTCTACGACAACCTCACCGCACGGGGATTCCGCGTCTCGATCGTGCAGAACCCGCTCACGTCGTTCGCTGACGACGTTGCGGCAACCCGGCGTGTGCTCGACCGTCAGGACGGCCCGGCGATCCTCGTCGGTCACTCGTGGGGCGGCACCGTGGTCACCGAGGCCGGCCTTCACCCGAACGTCGCGGGCCTCGTCTACGTCTCCGCGCTCATCCCCGATTCTGGCGAGACCAGCGGACAGCAGTACGAGGGGTTCGCCCCGACACCCGAGTTCGTCATCGACGTCGCACCCGACGGCTTCGGCTTCTTGAATGACGCCAAGTTCAAGATCGGTTTCGCCGACGACCTGAGCGACGCGGATGCCGCGTTCCTTCGCGACAGTCAGGTGCCGGTCAACATGAGTGTGTTCGCCGAGCCCGTGACCGAGGCGGCGTGGCACACGAAGCCGAGCTGGGCTGTGATCGCCGAGGACGATAACGCGTTCGACCAGGCCATGCTCCAGCACATGGCGACCCGCGCTGGGGCGCAGATCACGACGGTCCCCGCGAGCCACGCGCTGTTCGTCTCGCAGGCCGAGACCGTCGCGAACGTGATCGCGACCGCCGCCGAGAACGCGCTCGTCAGCGCCTGACGCCACTCACCCCGCAGGAGGCCCGCATGCTCACCGAAACGTTCCAGATCCCACTCTGGATCGAACTGGTGGCTGCGGGCCTCGGTGGTGTTCAGGGTGCGCTCTTCGCCTCGCACCTCCGCGATCGGCGCATCGATGTGCTCGGTGTGATCGTGATCGGAATCATCGTGTCGTTGGGAGGCAGCCTCCTGCGCGACATCGTGCTCAATCAGCTTCCGGTCGTGATCTGGATGAACTGGTACCTGGTTGTGGCCGGGGCATCCGCCGTTCTCGGGATGCTCGTCGCCCCCCTTATCGAGCGAGCGGACTGGCCCATCACGGTGCTCGACGCCATCGTCATGGGTCTCTTCGGCGCGATCGCGGCGACCAAGGCACTGTCGCTGGGGGTGGGCATCGTGGGGTCGCTCGTTGTGGGAGTCATCGGGGCGATCGGCGGCGGGATGCTCCGCGACATTGTGTTGTCGCTCCCGATCTCGTTCCTGCACGTGGGCACCCTCTATGCGGTCGCCGCCGGCGCGGGCGTGGGAACACTGCTCCTGCTCGTCTCGCTAGGTGTGCCCGTGCCGATCGCGGGACTCGTGTGCGTTGCGGTAACCACCGTCGTGCGCATCCTGGCCGTCGTCTTCGACTGGCGCTTCCCCGAACAACGCTCCGCGCTGCGCAGCCCCGCCTGAGCAGCGATCAGACCTCGCGACCGCGGTTGCGGCGGCGGGTTGCCTTGGGGGCGCGCCCGCCCAAAAAGGAGCGACCGGATGCCACGACAAACCCTCGCCTCAGCGCCTCGCGACCGATGAGCATCCGAAACCCCATCTGGTCCCGATTGCTGAGCGTCACCTCGGCCTCGACCTCACGGCCCACGAGCACGACGGTCATGAGCACAACGAGCCGCTCCTGCACGTGACCCGAGGAGCTCCTCACCCGCCGCCGATCATGCACGGGACACTCGACGACAACCTCGTCTTCAGTGGACTCCTGCCACGGTCTCACCGTGAAACGAACCCAGTCGACACCGTCCCGCTCGAAAACCTTCTTTTTGTAGGCGTGCAGTGATGACGTTCGCGCACCGGTGTCGAGTTTTGCCTTGATCCACGGGATGCCCGCCTCCGGCAACTGCACCCATTCACGCCACCCCGCGAGGGTGTTTGAATGGGGTGTCTTACTCACCGCACCATCTTGACAGGACACCCCCACATGAAACTCGCGATCCTGTCGCGCGCGCCGCGCTCCTACTCGACCGCACGACTGCGTGCCGCTGCGGAACAACGCGGTCACGTCGTGCGGGTCCTCAATACGTTGCGGTTCGCCATCGACCTCTCCGGCCCCGATCCCGACCTGCAATACCGCGGCAAGCCGCTCAGCGATTACGACGCGATCCTCCCCCGCATCGGCAACTCGATCACCTACTTCGGTACCGCGGTGGTGCGCCAGTTCGAGCAGATGGACGTGTACACGCCGAACACCGCGAACGGCATCTCGAACGCGCGAGACAAGCTCCGGGCTACCCAGATCCTGTCGCGGCACAACATCGCGATGCCCGCGACAGCGTTCGTGCGCAATCGCGCCGACGTGAGACCTGCCATCGAGCAGGTCGGCGGTGCCCCCGTCGTCATCAAGCTCCTCGAGGGAACCCAGGGTATCGGCGTGATTCTCGCGCCCGAGGTGAAGGTCGCCGAAGCGATCATCGAGACCCTTCATTCGACGAACCAGAACGTGCTCATCCAGAGTTTCGTGAAGGAGAGCCGGGGCCGCGACATCCGAGCCCTCGTGGTGGGAGATCGAGTTGTCGCCGCCATGCGCCGCACAGCCAACGGCGACGAGTTCCGCTCCAACGTTCACCGTGGCGGTTCGGTCGAAGCCGTCGCACTGACTCCCGAGTTCGAGGCGGCGGCGGTGCGCTCCGCCCAGATCATGGGTTTGCGTGTTGCCGGCGTCGACATGCTCGAAGGCGCCGACGGACCTCTCGTCATGGAGGTGAACTCCTCGCCCGGCCTCGGCGGCATCGAGGCCGCGACACAACTGGATGTCGCGGGGGCGATCGTCGACTACATCGCGAACCAGGTGGCGTTCCCCGAAATCGACGTGCGCCAACGCTTGAGTGTGTCCACCGGCTACGGGGTGGCAGAACTCCTCGTCCACAACAACGGCGACTTCGTCGGGCAGACCCTCGGCGAATCGGGCCTGTGGGAGCGCGACATCACGGTGCTCACCGTGCACCGCGGGGCATCCGTCATCCCGAACCCGCGTAAGGGTGTTGTGCTCGAGGCGGGAGACCGCCTGCTGTGCTTCGGCAAGCTCGAGGAGATGCGCTCCATGATCCCGGAACGTCGTCGCCGTCGCGCGAAGGTGCGCAAGCTGCCACCCGAGGCGCTCCCCGCGGAGTGAGCGCATGATCACGGTTCTCGTCGGACTCGGGTCCGCTCTCGTTTACGGGGCCGCCGATTTTTTCGGTGGGCTCGCTGCGCGACGGATGAGCACGATCTTCGCCACCGCGGTGGCAGCGCTCGCCGGCCTCGGTGCCGCCGCCGTCATCGGCCTGCCCCTCGTCGGCGGAGCGTGGTCGACCGAAGCTGTGCTGCTCGGCATGCTCTCCGGCGTGCTCGGGGCCATCGCCCTCGCCCTGTTGTACGCGTGCCTCGCGATCGGGCCGATGAGCATCCTCTCCCCGCTGACCGCTGTGGTGAGCGCCATCGTCCCTCTCACCGTCGGCCTCGTCGGCGGGGACCGGCTCGGGCTTCTCGGGTACATCGCGCTGAGCCTGGCGCTCGTGGCCGTGGTACTCGTCGGCTTCACACCATCAGGCAACGGTGAACTCGTGCGTGGAGCAGTGCGCCCTTCGCTTCGCGGGGTGCTCATGGCGATCGGGTCGGGTGCGGCGATCGGCGCGTTCCTCGTCGTGATCGATCAGACCCCGGATGACTCGGGCATAGTGCCGCTCGTGCTCAATCGCGCGACGAGCTCCACGATCCTCTTCGCCGCTGTCGCCATTCTCGTGCTGACGGCATCTCGACGGGGCACCGGACGGGTGCTGAACGCCACGCGCGCCGGCGTGCTCCTCGCGGTCACGTGCGGGGTACTCGATGCCCTGGCGAACGCGGGCCTCCTGCTCGGCGTCCGCCTCGGGGAGCTCTCGGTGATCGCGGTGCTCACCGCTCTGTATCCGGCTGGCACGATCATCCTGGCGGCGGTTGTGCTGAAGGAGCGCATTGCGGTCCTCCAGTATGTGGGGTTGGCGTTGGCGATCCTCGCGGGGGCGATGCTCGCGCTCGGATAGCCCTTTGCCGCGTTGCCGGCCCGGCCGGGGGCACGCCGATATGCTGGCGACCGTGAAAACGCGACTCATCCTCGTCACCATCGTGGTGGTGGGAACCGTCGTCACACTTCTCCGCGTTCCGCTCTCCCACCTCGATACCGTGTGGGCGGAGGACGGGCAGATCTTTCTCCAGGAGCACCTCGACGAGTCGGCGTGGGCCGTTCTCGTCAAGGGGTATGCGGGGTACCAGCACCTCATTCCACGCATCGTTACTGCGCTCATCGTCTCCGTCGTCCCCATCGACGCGTTCGGGGTGGCCGTCTTCATCGCGTGCGCGATCCTCACGGGCGGTGTCGCCGCTGCCGTGTTCTGGCTGAGCCGCGACCTCGTGGAGTGGCTGCCCGCGCGCCTTGGTCTGGCCGGCATCACCCTCCTGCTTCCGCTCAGTGCGCAGGAGGTTGTCGGCAATCTCGCGGACTTCCACAGCTACTGCTTGTGGTTGACGCCGTGGCTTCTTCTCTACCGGCCGCGGAGCCTGGGTAGCGGCATCGGGTGGGGCATCGTGGCGTTCTTGTGCGCGATGACCGAGATTCAGTCGCTCCTCTTTGTTCCCCTTCTGATCCTCATGGTGCGCAGGCAGCATCGGTTCGCGTGGCCGATCGGCGCAGGCCTGCTGCTCGGACTTCTCGGCCAGATCGTCACATCCCTACTCCTGCCGCGGCCGAGCACGGCAGGGTGGCACGGAATGTCCTCGCTGCTTCTCGGCTACCTCTACAACACGGTGTTGCCCATGCTGAACCCGGACCCGGTGTGGCAGGCGAACATCCTCCTGTCCTCCGGCGCACTCGTTCCCGCGCTGGTGGTGCTTCCATTCGTCGCCGCGACGATCGTGGCTCTCGTGTGGGGAACGGGGCGCCAGCGCATTCTGGTGATCACCCTGGTGCTGGCGTCGGGGGCGGTGTACGCGGGCGGAGCCACCATCGACGGCGGCGGATATTTCGCGTACGCCCACCACCTCAACCTTGGCGGGTTCGACGGGCTTCAGAATTCTCGCTACGGCGTCGCATCCGGTTTTCTGCTCGCGGCGACCGTGCCGCTTGCCGCCACCATTCTCGTGCGACTGGGCGACGAACGCGGTGTCCGCTGGCCCCGGGCCGTGGCGTGGATCGCGCTCGTGGGGCTCATGGTGCAGTTCGCGCTCGCGAGCACACAGTCGGTGTCGAGCCGCGAGTCGGGGGTCACCTGGTCGGGCAACATCGCGGCAGCGCGCGCGGCGTGTGATTCTCTGCCGCCGGAGACCGTCATGGATATCGCCAACGCGCCCTACCGGCTCGTCAAAGTCACCTGCGCGGAGTTGATGCGCTGAAGCGCTCGCTAGTCCCTGGCGGGGTGCGGTCCGGTCGGTGGCTCATCCGCGGAATGCCAGTCGCCGAGCTGCGCATACTCGTTCGAGGCGACGTCCCGTGCGCGCAGGCTGCGACGCATGATCAGGACAACAATTACCGCGGCGCCAGCCAGCAGCAGATCACCAGCGGTGAACATCGCGCGCGACAACAGGCTCGCCGCCTGAGCATAGGCATCCGGAACGGAGACGGCGAGCATCACGAGGATGAGCACGAGTTCACGGATGCCCGCTCCCGACGGCAGGATCGGAGCGACCAGACTCGCGGTGAAGCCAAGGCTGATAGCGCCGCCGAGCATCAGGATTGTGATGAACGACCACGGCAGCACCTCGCCGACAAGGAGGTGCAGATGCACGCCGTAGAGCACGTAGGAGAGCAGCGACCATCCCATGGCGATCGCGATGGTTCCGTACCGCACGCGATGCTCGAGGGGCGGCCGGCGGAACACTTTGAGCGTGAGATTCGACAGCCACGTCATCACACGCGGATGCAGACACACGAGCCCTATGGGAAGCAGGAGGTACAACCACGCGAGCGCCGGTTGGTCCGCTGCGACGGACGGGATGACCGAGACTCCGAGGATGAGGGATGCCACCACCCCGATGCCCGCGGCGTACAGGGTGGTCACGAGCACTCGCGCGCGGGCGATCCCGTACTGGCGCCCGAGTTCCATCTGCATCACGTAGCCCCAGACCGAGCCGGGAACGTATTTTCCGAGTTGTCCGACGAGCATGATCTGCGAGCCGCGGGGCAGGGGCACGACGTGACCGAGGCCGTTGAGGATCGTCACCCAACTGAGCACATTGGCGACCATGCCGAGAAGCATCACCAGGAACGAGGCGACAACACCCCACACGGGGATGCGGGAGATCACGTCGGTGATCTGGGTCCACCGTTCGGCGAAGAAGGCGACAGCGAAGCCGATGACGACGGCGAGCGCGATGTAGCGAAGTGCAGTGAAGAGGTGAGCTCGCGTGCGGGAGACCGGCTTGTCCCCTGCATGCTCAGCGGCGTCCGTCACGATATTCCTCTCACCGGCGGCCCGCGCAAGTGCACCGACTCCGTCGACTACCCTAAGTGCAACTCGTTCATCTCTTGAAAGCTGACTCACATCGTGCCGACCACCCCTGCGCTGGTGATCATCCCGACATACAACGAGAGGGAGAGCATCGAGAGGATCCTTCCGCGTGTGCTCGCCACCGGGGTCGACATCCTGGTCGTGGATGACTCGAGCCCCGACGGCACGGGAGAGTACGTCGCATCCGTCGCGGAGTCAGAGCCGCGCATCCACTTGCTCACTCGCGCTGGCAAGCAGGGCCTCGGTCCCGCATATCTCGCAGGCTTCGCTTGGGGTCTTGAGCGGGAGTACGACGTTCTGTTCGAGCTCGACGCCGATGGGTCGCACCCACCCGAGGTCATCCCCACCATGCTCAGGGTTCTGGCGGACGACACCGCCGGTCGCGTCGGCGGGGTCATCGGCTCGCGATGGGTTGCGGGTGGTTCGGTCGTCAACTGGCCGGCGAGCCGCAAGTTCATCAGCCGCGGCGGTAGTTGGTACGCGCGTACGATGCTCGGCCTCTCCGTTCGGGATGTTACGGCTGGCTACCGCGCCTACCGCGCCGACGTGCTTCGGTCGCTTCCCCTCGCCGGCATCGAGTCCCACGGGTACTGCTTCCAGATCGACATGACGCGTCGAATCGCGAACGAGGGCTTCTCGCTCGTCGAGGTCCCGATCGAGTTTCGTGACCGCGAGTTCGGCGACTCGAAGATGAGCGGGGCGATCGTGCGCGAAGCGATGCTCAAGGTGACCGAGTGGGGCTTCCAGCGTCTCGTCGGCCGCCGCCCGTGAACCGAAGCGAATCCCGCTCGGGTTAGGGTCGAAGGGTGCGAACCCGACTCACACTTGTGGCGATCGTTGTCGCTGGCGCGGCGATTAGCCTCCTCCGCGTACCGACCAGCCACCTCGACACCGTATGGGCCGAAGACGGCGACGTCTTCCTTGCCGATGCCCTTCGCGAGTCCCCCTGGGGGCCCCTCTTCAAGGGTTACGCGGGCTATCAGCATCTGATCCCGCGCATCGTCGCGGCGATCCTTGTGAGCCTCGCGCCCCTCGAGGCCTACGGAATCGCCGTTTTTGTCGCGTGTGCACTCCTCACGGGCGCTGTCGCTGCAGCCGTCTACTGGCTGAGCCGTGATCTCGTTCCGTGGCAACCGGCGAGACTCACACTCGCCGGCATCACCATCCTGCTCCCGCTCGCGGGCCAGGAGGTGCTTGGCAACCTCGCCGACTTCCACAGCTACTGCCTGTGGCTCGCCCCCTGGATACTTCTCTACCGACCGCGCACCCTCGGCGGTGGACTCTGGTGGGGTTTCGTCGCGTTCCTGTGCGCCGCAACGGAAATCCAAACGCTCCTGTTTCTCCCGCTGCTTCTGTTCATGGTGCCCCGTCGGCACCGAAACAGCTGGCCCATCGGCATCGGACTGGCCGTCGGACTTGCGCTCCAGGTCGCCACGACCCTGCTCTTCCCCCGGCCGAGCACCGCCGGATGGCAGGGCCTCTCGTCGTTGTTGGTCGGCTACCTCTACAACGCGGTGCTTCCCCTCGCGAACACTGACGCGGGGTGGCAGGTCGCGGTGATCCTCGCGGGCGGGCCGCTGCTTCCCGCGCTCATCGCCGTCCCCTTCGCCGCTGCAACGGTGGTCGTGGTGGTGTGGGGCAACCGGATGCAGCGCGTTCTCGTCATCACGTTGGTGCTGGCATCCGGCGCAACCTACGCGGCCGCGGCGATCAACGACGGAAGCTACTACTTCCGTTACACCCACCACCTCAACGCGGACGGCTTCGAAGGCATCCTGACCGTGCGTTACGGTGTCGCGGCAGGACTGCTGCTCGCCGCGACGGTGCCTCTTGCCGCGGCCGTCGCCTACCGTCTCGCCCAGGCACGCGGCGTGGAGTGGCCCATCGTCACGTCGCGCGCCGTGTTGGCAGCACTCCTGACCCTCATGATCTTCTCCGGCTCGCAAGTGGATTCATCACGGGATTCGGGGGTCGCGTGGTCGACCAATGTCGACGAGGCCCGTGAAGAATGCGATGAGCGGGAACCGACCGAGGTCGGCATCACGATCGCGCCAGAGCGCGAGGTTGTCCTCGCGTGCTCGTTGCTCTGACGCGATCGCGGACTAGAGCGCTGCGAGGGTGTCGAGCAACTCGTCGCCGGGGGCGACGTGTGCCACGTCCGCCTCGATCTCCGCGCGACCGAGAAGCTCGTCCATCTTGCGACGACGCTTGTGCCCGACGAGCGTCACCACGGTGCCCTGCTTGCCCGCGCGTCCGGTACGTCCAGAGCGGTGGAGGTAGGTCTTGTACTCCTCCGGCGCGTCGGCCTGGATCACGAGAGAGATGTCGTCGACGTGGATGCCACGAGCCGCGACATCCGTCGCCACGAGCACGTTGACCCGGCCACTCGTGAGCAGCGACAGGTTGCGCGTGCGGCGCGACTGGTTGAGGTCACCGTGCAGGCTCGTCGCCGGGATGCCGGAGTCCTCGAGGTAGTCGCTGAGCTCCTCGGCGAAGGCGCGGGTGCGGGTGAACACGAGGGTCTTGCCCTCGCCGCCCGCGAGCTGCTCGATGATGGCCCGCTTGTCGCGCTGCTCGATGAGGAACACGCGGTGGTCGATCGTCGACGACGCCTGGTCCTCCCCAGCAACCTCGTGCACACTCGGCTCGACAAGGAACTCGTCGACGAGGGTGGCAACACCCTTGTCGAGGGTCGCCGAGAAGAGAAGCTTCTGGCCGCCGGGCTTGGTCTCGCGGAGGATGCGCTGCACGGGCTCGAGGAATCCGAGGTCGCACATGTGGTCGGCCTCGTCGAGAACCGTGATGAACACGTTGCTGAGGTCAAGGCGGCCCTGCTCGACGAGATCCTCGACGCGGCCGGGGGTGGCGATGACAATGTCGACGCCACGCTGCAGTGCTCCGACCTGCTTGTGCTGCGGAACCCCACCGACGATGGTCGTGGTGAAGAGTCCGACGCTACGAGCGATGGGCTGCACGGTGCGGTCGATCTGCTGGGCAAGCTCGCGGGTGGGCGCCAGGATGAGGGCGCGAGGCGCGCGACCCATCTTGCGGTCACGCCCGCCATTGTTCTCCATCAGTCGCTCCACGACGGGGGCGCCAAACGCGATGGTCTTGCCAGAGCCGGTCTTGCCGCGCCCGAGGACATCGCGACCGGAGAGTACAACGGGGATCGTCGCGGCCTGGATCGGGAAGGGCGCGGCCGCACCCATCTCGCCGAGCTGACGCACGATGTTGCCACCGAGGCCGAGGTCGGCGAAGGTCTTGCCATCGACGTCGCCAGCGGAGATGGCGGATGCTTCGAGGCGCTCGAGCACGACGTCATCCTGCGGCGTGAAGCTCTTCGTGTCGCGCTGCGGGTAGTAGGAGCTGTCGCGACGAGGTGCGCGGTCGTCGAACGAACGGCGGGGTGCGCGGTCGTCGAAGTTCCGACGCGGAGCGCGATCCTCGAAGTTGCGACGGGGGGCGCGGTCCTCAAAGTCGCGACGGGGGGCGCGGTCTTCAAAGTCGCGACGCGGCGCACGGTCGTCATAGGAGCGGCGCGGAGCCCGGTCCTCGAAGTCACGGCGCGGGGCACGGTCATCGAAGTTGCGACGCGGGGCACGGTCGTCGCCGTCACGACGGGGAGCACGGTCGTACGACCCGCGCTGCGGACGGTCACCGTATGCGGGACGGTCCCCGCGCTGCGGGCGGTCGCCGTAGGACGGGCGATCGGCGCGCTGCGGACGGTCGCCGTACGCGGGACGCTCGGAACGGTCACCGTAGGAGGGGCGGTCCGCGCGAGGGTTACGGTCGCCGTACGAAGGACGCTCGGTACGGTCGCCGTACGCCGGACGCTCGGTCCGGTCGCCGTACGCCGGGCGACCGCCACGGTCTCCATACGAGTCGCGCTGCTGACGCGCAGGCTTCTCGCGCGGAGTCCAGTCGGGACGGCGGTCCTCGCGTGCGGGCTTGCCGTTCGCGGGGCGATCGCCAGTGCGGGCGGCACGGTCATCCGCGGTCCACCGCTTCTTGGGAGCGGGGGCAGCATCGGGGCGGTAGCCGCGGTGCTTGGGGCTCCGCGAGCCGCTCTTGGGCGCGCCGGAGTTCTTCGCTGGCTTCTGGTACTGGGGCATGGTCATACTTTCCGGGTTTCTGTTATGCATGGCGGTGCGCAGCGGAGTAAACCGCGCGCCCTACTGAACCCGGGCAGTCTTTGACCGAGGCCGTCACATACGTGGTGATTGTCGATCAGCAGATGTGCTGTCGAACCGGCCCGCAAGACACACAAACCCTGTGGCGCGTGAAAGCGCCCGTCTTGAGCCGACCCGTCAACGTTACGCGATGGCGGGCGAGAACTCTAGAGGCATTCCAATCCGGGCGTGTTGCCGGTGCTCAACGCACGAAACGGGTGGTGCCGTCGAAGTCCACCGCACTGCGGATGCGCGCCACCATGTCGGGCGCCATATCGGGAAGGTTGTCGAGATCGAACCACGCGGCATCCGTGTTCTCGCCATCGGCCGGCCACGGTTCGCCCGACACGAAATCGCAGCGGAACGTCAGATCCACATACTGCGACACGTCGCCGTTGTCGTAGGTGACGGGAGGGATGACGTGCACCCACGTGAGCGCGTGTGCCCGCACCACGACACCCGCCTCCTCGAGCGTCTCCCGCTCGGCTGCGACCGCAGGCTCCTCGCCGGGGTCGACTATCCCCGTGACAGGAGTCCACGCGCCCGTGTCGGAACGACGGACGAGGAGCGTGCGTGATCCGTCCAGCACGACGGCGCTGACCCCCATGAGCCACAACGGGTCGTGGCCGATTTTGGCGCGAAGGGCGAGGACGAAATCGGGCGTTGGCACGTCGTGAGCCTAGTTGTCTTTCGAGGTGTCGCTCTCGTTCGCGGGCCGGGAGGAACTCCAGTCGTCGGGCATCGGCCACGCGGGGGGCGCGGGAGGCGCGGGAGGCACGGCGGGCTTCGGCTGAACCTGCTCGGGTACGGGGGGCGCGCTCGGCAGCGTGACCGGTCGGGTGACCGGTGCGCTCGGTGTCGGCTGCACGGAAGGCGCCGCCGCTGTGGGAGCAGGGGGCACCGCGGGCGCGGGGGCGACCGGAGGAGCCGGCGGAGCGGGCGCCACAGGAGGCACTGCCGGAGCGGGCGCCGCTACCGGAGCCGGCGGCATTACAGGAGGCACCGCGGGGGCCGGTGGGGCTGCGGGAGCCGGGGCCGTGACCGGCGCCGACCGCGGCGGCGCGAACGCAGGAATTGTGCCAACGGGAGCGGGAGCAGCAGTTGCGGGGGTGGTCGGCGCCTGCGAAGGTGGTGCCGCCTGCGGCACCGGTGCCGCTGCGTGGGCACCGCGTCGTGCTGCGGGTGCGGCATCCGGTACCGGTGCGGCGGCCGAGCCAGCAGAGGCCGGGCCAGCAGTGGGCGGGTCGGTGGGCGCGTTGCGGGCCGCGCGCTTGTCCGCACGGCGCTCGAAGAGGCGGTACACGAGGTAGTACAACACCGGCAGCACGATGAGGGTGAGGATCGTCGAGGAGGTCAGTCCTCCAATGACGATGATGCCGAGCGGCTGCGAGATGAAACCACCATGGCCGGTTATCCCCAGCGCGAGCGGGAGGAGGGCGAAGATCGTCGCCGCCGCGGTCATGAGGATGGGGCGGAGCCGTCGAGCCGAACCGTGGATGACGGCATCCTTCACCCGCATTCCGCGCTCGCGGTATTGGTTGATGAGATCGACGAGCACGATCGCGTTCGTCACAACGATTCCGATGAGCATGAGCACACCGATAATCGACGCGACACCGAGCGGGATGCCCGAGGCGAGCTGCAACAGGATCGCCCCCGTCGCCGCGAACGGCACCGAGCTGAGCAAGAGCACCGGCTGCAGCAGGCTCTTGAACGTGGCGACCATAACGACGTAGACGATGAGGATCGCGGCGAGAAGCGCGAGACCCAGCTGACCGAAGGCGTTCTGCTGGTCAGCGGTCACACCACCGACCTCGGCCGCCGTGCCCGCGGGCAGTTCGAGTGTGTCGAGTTCGGCGACGACGGCTGCGGATGCCGCACCGACGTCCTCCGTGGAGGGGGTCACCTCGACCGTCGCCGACCGTGCACCCTGCACCGCGGTAATGCTCGACGGACCGTCGGTTACCTCGACCGTGGCGAGATCGGAGAGCGGCACGAGCCCGAGCGCTGTCGGGATTGTGAAGTCGCGAAGCTCCTGCACCGTCAGCGGTGCCTCGTCGTTGACGATGTAGATCGAGAGGGTCTTCTCATCGATCACGACCGATCCCGACGGACTCGGGTTCATCGCCGCTGAGACGATTCCGCCGACGGCCAGCTCGCTCAGCCCCACCTCGGCGGCGGCATCACGGTCGACAGCGACCTCGATGAAGGGCTGCTCCGCCGAGAGGTTGCTCGTCGCCTGGGCGACCACGTCGAGGTCGGACATCGCGGCCTGCACCTGGTCAGCGGCGGCGCGAAGCTCGGACTCGGTCGTCGCCGTGATGTCGATGTCGATCGTGGACGAGCCGAAGCCGCCCTGCGATGCGGCGAGGGTGAGCTCCCCGGCATCCGTGATCTCATCGAGCCGCTCGCGCACGGTGTCCTGCAGTTCCGTCTGGTTGACGTCGGGGTCGGTGGTGATGGAGAACGTCGCACCGCTCGAGCCGGAGAACGCCGAGCGCAGGGTGTTGCCTCCGGAGCCGATCGACAGTTGCACGGTCTCGATGCCGTCGATGTCGAGGAGGGTGTCCTCGACCGTGGATGCCGCGGCATCCTGCTCCTCGAGGCTTGAACCCGCCGGCAGCTCCTGCCGCACGGTGATGGTGTTCTGACCGCTGTCACCCAGGAAGTTGGTCGGCAGCAGAGTGGCCGCGGCACCGGATGCGACGAGCACCAGCAACGAGAGAACAAGAACCATTACGCCCTTCCACGCGCGGGACAGGGTCCACCGAATGATCGGGAGGTAGGCGCGCTGCAGGCGGGTCGGCTTGTCGAGTTCATCCTCGGCATCGGCCACACTGGAGTGCTTCAGCTTCTTCGTGCCGAGGAACCAGTACGCGAGCACGGGAACGATCGTGAGCGAGACGAAGAGTGACGCGGCGAGCGCGAGGCTCGTGGTGATCGCGAAGGGGCGGAAGAGTTCGCCGGTGACGTCGCCCACGAGTCCCAGCGGCAGGAACACGGCGATCGTCGTGACCGTCGAGGCCGTGATCGCGCCGGCGACCTCGCGCACGGCTTCCAGGATCGCCGCCTTCTTCTCCTTGCCGAGAGCGAGGTGACGTTTGATGTTCTCGATGACGACGATCGAGTCGTCAACGACACGGCCGATGGAGATCGTGATGGCACCCAGGGTGAGGATGTTGAGCGAATAGCCGAGCGCGAACATCCCGATGAACGTGATGAGCACGGAGACGGGGATAGAGATCGCGGTTACCAGCGTCGAGCGGATCGACAACAGGAAAATGAGAATGACGACAACGGCGAAGGCGAGGCCCAGTAGACCCTCGGTGGCGAGCGCTTCGATGGACTGCTCGATGAAGGGCGCCTGGTCGAACACCACCGTGAATTCGGTGTTTCCGCCCACCGCCTCGGCAAGCGCCGGGAGGGCTTCGATGACCTGCTGGGAGACGGAGACGATGTTGCCGGTTGGCGCCTTCGACACCGAGATGGTGACCGCGGGTTCACCGTTGACGCGTGACACACCCGTGACGGGATCGTCGACGATCGCGACATCCGCCACGTCGCCGATGGTCGTCAGCCCTGTCGTCGCTCCGATGAGTGGTAGCGCCTCGATGTCTGCGGCGCTTTCGAGTCGGGTGCCGGCCTGCACGGTGAGGGTTTGGCCGTCCTCGGTGATCTGACCGGCCGGAAGCAAGAGTCCGTTCGAGTCGAGCGCCTCGGTGATGGCCTGACCGGTGAGACCGCGAGCGAAAAGCTCAGCCTGGTCGGGGGTGATCGTCACGCGTTGGGTGGTGGCACCGAGGAGTGTGACGTCGCTCACGCCGTCGAGCTTCTTGAGATCGGCGATGGCGGAGGCTTCGACCCTCGCCGCGAGCTCGATCGGGTCGAGGTCACTCGTGACGGCCAACTGCATGATGGGGAAGTCGGAGAAGCTGAACGTGAGCACCTGGGTGTCGACGTTGTCGGGCAACTGCGCGGAGATGCGGTTGATGGCCGACTGGATCTTCTGCTCGGCCGTCGCGATGTTGGTGCCGTACGTGAAGGACGCCGAAATCGTGGAGACATTGGCACTCGACGTCGAGGTCGTCGACTCGAGATCGGCGACGTTCTGGATGGCAGACTCGATCGGCCCCGAGACATCGTTGTCGACGACCGAGGGGCTCGCACCCGGGTACGTGCTCACGATGAACACCTGCGGGAGCGAGAGCGAAGGAATCAGCTCCTGCTTCAGTGTCGTGAGCGAGATACCGCCGAACACACCCACGACGATGGTGACGAGGGCGATGAGGGCGCGATTGCGCAGGCTGAAGACAGACAGAAGGTGCACACGAAATTATCGCCCGCGTCGAGCACTACTCGCATACTCCATGGGGAGTAACCGCGTCGGGGTTACACGACGGAGGCGAGATCCTCGGGGGCTTGCGCGGCCGCCGGGTACCGCATCACGGTTGCCCAGGCCCTCGCGAGGGCATCCACCCCACGGGTCGTGTGCTCCTCCGAGTAGGAGAAGGGGATACGGATGAAGCGCTCGAAAGCACCGTCGACACCGAATCGGGGTCCGGCCGCGATCACGAGCCCCTCGTTGCGCGCCGCGATAGCGAGCTGCGAGCTCACCGGTTCGCCCAGGTTGATCCACGAGGTGAGGCCGCCCCGCGTGCGAGGAACCTCCCATTCCGGCAACCGATCCCGGAGCAACTGAACGAGCCGGTCGCGTCCCTCCCGAAGGTAGCTGCGTCGATCCGCGAGGATGCCCTCGAAATCTCGCAGCAGGTGGGCGACGATGAGCTGCTCCATGATCGGGGTGCCCAGGTCGTTGGAGAAGCGGGCGCGCGCCAGCCGCTGGATGACCGTGCGATCGGCGCGGATCCAGCCGACGCGGAGTCCACCCCACACGGTTTTGCCGACCGACCCGATGAGGATCGCCGAACCGTGGGCGGCGATGGGCAGCGGGGAGACGTCCCCCTCGAGCCCGAGCTCGGCCATGGTCTCATCGGCGACGATCGTGGTGCCGTGGCGGGCCGCGAGCGCGAGGAGCCACTCGCGTTGCTCCGGCGGCATCGTGCGTCCGGTCGGATTGTGGTTGTCGGGCATGAGGTAGGCGAGTGCGGGGCTCGAGCGCTGGATGGACTGCTCGAGGGCAGCGGCATCCCACCCCTCATCCGTGGTGACGCTCACCGGAAGGATGCGCGCACCGGCGCCGCGGAGAGCATCGATGGCGTGCGGGTACGTGGGGTGCTCGATGAGCGCTCGGTCGCCGCGGCCCATGATGGTGCGCGCGACGAGAGCGATGGCGTTCTGCGCTCCCACCGTGATCATGACCTGGTCGGGGCTGGTGGGAAGGCCGCGTGCCGCGTAACGATCGGCGATGGCTTCGCGCAGCACGCCGAGACCGTAGGCGTCGAAGCCGGACTCCCCCAGGTGGCGCGGCAACTCTGCGGCCGCGGCCTGTGCGGCGTCAGCAACCTGAGGTATCGCGGGCATGGTGGCCTTGCTGAGGTCGAGCAGGTCGGGGTAGGTGCCGTCGAAGGCGACGTGCTGGCGAGCGGGTAGCTGTGCGATGCTGCCCGAGCCGCGCACGCTCAGGAGGTAGCCGGATTCTCGGAGTGCCGCATAGGCGGCCGTGACTGTCGTACGGCTCACGCCGAGAGCTGCAGCGAGTTCGCGCTCGGCAGGAAGTCGGGTGCTGGTCGGCACGCGACCGTCGAGGATAAGCAGGCGGATGCGGTCCGCGAGGGCCGCGTAGGCAACACCCGCGTCACGCCACCCGGCGAGCAAAGTGGCCAATGCGCGGGCCGAAAGAGTGCTCATGGGGCCAGCGTAGATCGATTGGCCTCTTGTGTCCAGTCCAATACGGCAATTGGATTGCACCATGTTCAGTCCACGGCTTCTCCTGGTCCGCCGAATCACTCAATTGGTCGGCGGCCTCTTTCTCTACGGCATCGCCATCGCACTCATCGTGCGCGCCGGCATCGGTGTCGCTCCGTGGGACGTGCTCACTCAGGGGATCGTCGCCCAGACCGGACTGTCGTTCGGGCTCGTCACAAACATCGTCGGCGCCACCGTGCTTCTTCTGTGGATTCCCATCCGCCAGAAGCCCGGAATGGGCACCGTGCTCAACGTGCTCCTCGTCGGCCCCAGCGCCCAACTCGGGCTGTGGTTCATCCCCGAGGCAAGCGACGTCGGGACCCGTGTCGCCCTCTTCGCGGGCGGGCTTGCACTGCTCGCGCTGGCGACGGGGCTCTACATCGGCGCGGGATACGGACCGGGGCCACGTGATGGCCTCATGACGGGCATCCATCGGCGGTGGGGTGTGCGGATCTGGATCGTTCGCACCGCCATCGAGGGCACCGTGCTCGCCATCGGCTGGGCGCTCGGTGGCAACGTGGGCATCGGGACTCTCCTCTTCGCCCTGCTCATCGGCCCCATGGTCGGTGTGACCCTGCCCCTGCTGAGGGTGCAGCTACCGGCATCCCCGACGCCGCGAAAGGTGGTGAGGACATGATGGCTCTCACGATCGCACTGGCAGCGCGCGCCCTGTGGGCGATGATCGCGACGATCGAGGTGACGATGCGGGACGGGTACGGACCGGTCGCGACAGTCGACGCGTGGCTCACCTACTAATACGAGCGACCCCCGGGAGCACGTGTCTCCCGGGGGTCGTCCGTTTATAGGTTGCGGTCAACGTAGACGCGGAGGGCATCCCGCACAAACGTGGCACCGTCGGTGCCACCGTAGTTCGCACCGAACCGCCCGTCGGCGACGTACATGTCTCCGAGTCCGAGCAGGTACTCGCGGGTGACGCCAGGAGTGCCGGGCACGCCGCCCAACCATTCCGCGTGACGCGCGGCGAGCGCTTGCGCATCCCCTCCAGCGGGGTCGGCACCGGATGCCGCGGCCGCGGCCCAATCCGAGCTGAGGGTGGCCACTTTCCGCTTCCACTCCTGCTGCTGTTGCGCGGTGAGCCCGCGCCACCAGCGGTCGGAATCGGCGTAGGCCTTCGCTCCCCAACGCCCCTCGACCTCCTCCTTGTATTGGGTGTGGTCGAAGCCGTCGAACATTGTCTCTGCCATCAGTTGTTCACCTCCTTCCGTGTCGGCGATCGTCTTCTCGACGCTGGCGATCTGCCGGTCGATGCGGTTTCTCTCCTGCTGCAGCCAGTCGAGGTGGGTCCGGAGCGCGTGGACGTCGTCGCGCTGACCCGCGAGCACGTCGGCGATCGCGGGGATGCCGAGACCGAGGTCGCGCAGCATGAGCACCCTCTGCAATCGCACGAGCGCGCGCTCGTCGTAGTAGCGATACCCGTTGTCACCGATTCGCGACGGCGACACTAATCCGACGTTGTCGTAATGCCGCAGCGTGCGCGAGGTGGTTCCCGCGAGTCGTGCGATCTGCTGAATCGGCCAGTCCATGGGCTCTCCTTCCCGATACACGACGCTAAACCTTGACGCAGCGTCAAAGTCAAGAGCCCCATTACAGCGATAAACGCGATATAGCTTGACGTGCGCTAAAACGCGATATAACGTGACTTTTGTCAGACGCGATATAGCGCGAAAAGGAGAGACCCGTGGCGCAAGAAAAATGGATCATCGACGGCCCCAAGGTCATCGACCTCGACGGCATCACCGCCCTCAAGGTCGGCCTCATCGGCGGGCAGGTCGACGTCATCGGCCACGACGAGCCTGGTGTGCGCGTCGAAATTCATTCCGTCACGGGGCGCGACCTCAAGGTCAGCGTCGACGGCCACACACTCGAGATCGACCACCCGCAGCTGCGATGGGACAACTTCATCGACGTCTTCTCGTCGTGGCAGGGCGGCACAGCGAAGGCAGACATCAGCATCCGAGTGCCGCGTGATGTCGCACTCAAGTTCGGAGTGATCTCCGCCACCGGGCTCATCTCCGGGCTCCGAGCGGATGCCACGATCTCCACCGTCAACGGAGACCTCGTGATCGACGACCTCACGGGCAAGCTCCAGCTGAACGCGGTGGGTGGCGAACTGTCGGTTCGTGGCCACAACGGACCCGTCACCGCGCACACCGTGGGCGGTGACATCACGGCATCCGGTGCGATCACACGCTTCTCCGCCGACACTGTCACCGGCGAGATCTTCCTCGACCTCTCCGGCATCCCCGACGAGGTGAACGTCAATACCGTGAGCGGCAACGTCACCGCGCGACTCGCCCCCGACGTGCCCGTGCAGTACCGCATCAACACCGTCAGCGGCAAAATTCATCTCGACAACGCGGGTGTCAACGGCCTGCGCGGCAACTACACCGGGCGAGTCGGTTCCCTCGACAAACACTGGACCGATGTGAAGGTCAACACGGTCTCCGGGCGCGTCTCCGTACTGCAGTCGGTGACGGCATGACGCCGCCGGTCTTCGCGCACGGCCACCTGCGCCTCTACCTGCTGAGCCTCCTGTCCGAATCGGAGCACGGGATGCACGGCTACGAGCTCATCCAGGCACTCGGGGACCGCTTCGGCGGCACCTACGTTCCGAGCGCCGGCACCATCTACCCGCGTCTCGGCAAACTCGAAGCCGAGCGGCTCGTCACCAAGACAACGGACGGACGAAAGACCGTGTACGAGATCACGGATGCCGGGCGCGCCGAACTCGCCGCCCGGGCATCCGAGCTCGACGACATCGAGACCGGCGTCACCGACTCGGTGCGCCGACTCGCGGACGAGGTGCGCTCGTCGGTGAACGACGCGATGCGCTCGCTCCGCGCGGAGTTGGCCGCCGCCGCGCGCGAAGTGAAGGAGCAACCGGTCACGCGGCTGTACGAGTCCGGCCCCGAACCGCAGTCACGCGTGCACCTTCAGGAGGCCGAGGCGATGCTCGCCGAGTTCCGTGCTGCGGTGCGCACCGAGTTGCGCACGCGTGCAGCTCGAAATGGGCTCACGGCTGACACGGTCGCGACGCTGCGCGAGGGACTGAACGCGGTGCGCTCGCGGCTGTAACGGGATCTACTCGGCGAAGGCGACCGGCAGATACACGTCCTGCACACGATCGCTCAGCGCCGTGTGGTCATTGCGCGTGTAGATCGCACAGCGATCGACACGACAGTCGAAACCCTCACCCGAGGCCTCTCCCACCTCGAGGTACGCGGTGAAGGTACCCGTCGCGACATCGTCGTAGCTGCGCGCGCCGAACAGTCGCCACGCCCAGTCGTCGTTGATCCAATTGCTCGGGGCGAACTGGACGGTGCCCTCCGCGACCTCGGACTCCTCCTGCGCCGGCACGCCACCGACGCAGGGTCCGGGTTTCTCGGTGGGGGCATCCGGAATCACGCAGATCGCAACGTAAATGCCTCGGGATGCGTCGTAGCCCGTGCCGCTCACAACGAGCCGGTCTCCCGGGGTCAGCGCCGACGTATCAACCGTCTCGCCCGGTTGCACCGCATGCACCTGGAGTTCGCGGGTTCGCCCGTCGTCACCCGTGGCCGACACCTCGAGGGGAAAGTCCTCGACCGGGTCTTGCCCCGCACTCCCCTGATTCACGTGTGTGAGGATCGGGACGACCACGATGGAGATCGGCACGAGCAGCACAATCAGCACGGCTCCCGCCACAATCCACGGCAGCGCGCGCCGACGGTTCCGAACCCCAGCCATGCGCAAAAGTGTATGCCGCGATGCGGTTGTTGACAGCGGTTGGCGCAGGAGTACGCTTGCCCCTCGTGACAGACCAACCCCGGTCGCCAAAACGTTGGCTGATCGGGGAGCCGCTCGCCTCCGACAAACTCGAGGGCCAGCTCCTCCCCAAGCATCTCGCGCTCCCCATCTTCGCGAGCGACCCCCTCTCCTCCGTTGCCTATGCACCGCAGGAGCTCCTCATGATCCTGCTGATCGGCGGGCTCGCGTTTCTCTCCTTCGCCCCGTGGGTGGCTGCGGCGGTCGTCGTTCTCCTCATCGTTGTGGTGTTGAGTTACCGGCAACTCATCAAGGCCTACCCGAGCGGCGGCGGCGACTACGAGGTGGCATCGAAGAACCTGGGCGAGAAGGCCGGCCTGGTCGTGGCATCCGCTCTCCTCGTCGACTACATCCTCACCGTCGCCGTGTCTGTCGCGTCGGGTGTTGACAACATCATTTCGGCGTTCCCGGGGCTGAACCCGGCCCGCATCGAGATAGCAATCTTTTTTGTCGTGGTGCTCGTCGCCGTCAACCTGCGCGGTGTGCGGGAGTCGAGCAAAGCCTTCGCGATCCCCACCTACCTCTTCATCGGGTCGATCGCGGTCATGATCGTTGTCGGCCTCGTTCGCACCGCCCTCGGCGACCCGCCCATCGCTGAGAGTTCCGAGTTGGTTGTGCAGGCCGAGAGCCTCGGTCAGGCGGCGTTCATCCTTCTGCTCCTGCGCGCGTTCGCGAGCGGATGCGCCGCCCTCACCGGTGTCGAGGCGATCTCCAACGGCGTGCCTGCGTTCCGGCGGCCCAAGATCCAGAACGCTCAGCGCACCCTCGTCGCGATGGGCACCATCGCGATCATCCTCTTCGTCGGGCTCATCGCGGTCGCCCTCATCTCCGGCGCGCAGTATTTGGACTGTACGGATGAAACGATCCGCACGATGGCGGAGTGCACCGATCCCCTCTCCCCCCAGCGCAGCCTCATCGCACAACTGGCCGCGGCGACCTTCGGCAACAACTCGGTCTTCTTTTTTGTGATCCAGGGTGCGACGGCGGCCGTGCTGCTGCTCGCGGCCAACACCGCCTTCAACGGTTTCCCCCTGCTCGGTTCCGTGCTCGCCACCGACCGCTACGCCCCGAAGTCGCTTGCGACGCGCGGCGACCGCCTCATCTTCTCCAACGGCGTCATCGCCCTCGCGGTCGCCGCGAGTGTGCTTCTCATCGTTTTCCAGGCGGACGTGACGACTCTCATCCAGCTCTACATCATCGGGGTGTTCGTGTCCTTCACCCTGGGGCAGATCGGTATGGTGCGGCACTGGTCGCGCATGCTTCGCGAGGGCTGCGACGACCGAGGTGCGGTGTGGCGGGGCCTCGCCATCAATGGCGTCGGCGCGCTCATGACCGCGAGTGTGCTCGTCATCGTCACGGTCACCAAGTTCACGCACGGGGCGTGGATCGTGTTTGTGGTCATGCCGATCCTGTTTGTGCTCATGCTCGGGGTCAACCGGTACTACCGCGATGTCGACAAGGAGATCGAAGCGGACCCGACGACGCGCTTCGGTGCCACCGGCGACCACGCCATCGTTCTCGTCGGGCGCATGCAGAAACCCGTCCTCAAGGCGCTCGACTACGCGATCGCCGCCCGTCACGACTCCATCGAAGCGGTGCACGTCTCCATCGACGAGGAGGCGACCAAGCAGCTCGAGCGGGACTGGGTGGCTCAGAACATCCGGGTGCCGTTGACCATTGTGGAGTCGCCGTATCGTGACATCAGCGCACCGCTGGCGAAGTACATCAAGTCCCGTCGCGAAGAGCACGGTGCCGAGGTCGTCACGGTGTACACGCCGCAGTACATCGTTGGGCACTGGTGGGAGCACCTTCTGCACAACCACAAGGCACGGCGCATCCGTCAGAAACTCTCGCTTGTACACGGCGTGGTGATCGCCGTGGTGCCGTGGCTGCTCGACTCGTCCGACCTCATCTACGGGCGTCGCTCCCGGCCGGTACCCGGCCAGGACCGTCGCGGGGAACCTCGGCGCCCGGTCGTGCGCAAGCCCATGCCACCCGCGAAGCCAGGATCCAAGAAGCCCTGATGAGAGAGCTGCTCGCGGTCATTGCCGGTGGGGTTGTGGGCACCGGCCTGCGCTTGGCGGTGGACGCGCTCCTCGTGCACGGCGACGCGGGCTTTCCCTGGTCAACGCTTGTCGTCAACGTGGTCGGCGCGTTCACGCTCGGACTCCTGGTGGCACGGCTCTGGCCCTCGGCGCCCGGATGGCTGCGCGCCGGACTCGGTGCTGGACTACTCGGCAGCTTCACGACATTCTCTGCGCTCGCGGTCTCGCTCGTGGCGATGACAACGGCCGGCAACGGGATGCTCGCGCTCGCCTACCTCGTGGCGAGTGTCGTTCTCGGCCTTGCCGCCGCCTGGGCGGGGCTCCGGCTCGGTCGCCCCCGCGGGCCCGTCACCATCGACGAGGTGGACGAGTGAGCGCCGCCGTTGTTGTTGCCGTGCTTGCTGCCGGTGCCGGCGGTGCAGCGCTGCGCTATCTGGTGTCTCGCGGGTTCGCCGGGCGCGACCGCGGCTTTCCGTGGGCGGTTCTCGTCGTCAACGTCGTGGGGTCCGCCATCGGGGGCGCGGTGCTCGGACTCGCGGAGGCGGGTGGCATCGGCGCGGACATCCGGCTCATCCTTCTCACGGGGCTGTGCGGCGGTCTCACGACCTTTTCGACGCTGAGCGTCGAAACAGTGCAGCTCGTGATCGACGGGCGCGCGCGGTTCGCGGTCGCCAGCGGCGCGGCCAACCTCGTGCTGGGCATCGGAGTGGCGGCAGCGGCTTACGCGCTGACCCGCTGAGGCGGGTCGTCGTCGTCGTCATCCTCGACGCGGGGGTAAACACCGAAGTGGTAGGGCAGCGCTTTGCGCCACGCCTTCGGTCGATTGCGAAGCTCGAGAAAAGTGATCGCGAGTGCGAGAAGGAGCGTGGCAGGAATGCTGAAGGCAGCGGCACCCTCCGGATCATTTTCCAGTGTGAGCACCCTGTGTGCGTTCCAGAGAAGGAACGCTCCCAGCAGCAGATAAAAGCTCGGCCCGACAATCCGGAACACGATGTTGGACACAACTTCGCCGTACCAACTCGCCCTGGCCACCCACCTCGGCCTCACGATCGCGACACCTTGACGACACCCGCAATGATCGCCGCAATACCCAGCGGCACCCCGAGGAGGAGGAGGGGGAGCTTCGTCGGCACAGGAGTGTCGACCACCGACAGGTAACTGAAGGTCACGAGACCGATGACAACGAGCACGATGCCGCCGACGACGAAGGTCCACCCGTCTGACGACCTGGGGCTGAGGCTCACGATGTTCCCCCTTCCGGATGCTCCCAGCACAGCACGGCTCGTTCGAGAGTGTCGAGGGGTTGCGCGCAAGCGGATCGACACCGCAGGACGAGGGGGTTGGCACCTGAGAGCGATCCGCCGGGCGCGGATCGAACGGAGGCTGGACGAGACCTCGAAAGGAATCATCCGTGTCCCTCCGCTTCACCCCCGTTCTCCTCATCGCCGCACTCTCGCTCGCAGGCTGCGCTGCCGTCGCACCCGAGCAACCGTCCCCGCCCGACCCAGGACCGCTCTCCGTGGCGCCACAGGCTCCCGATACGGCCGGCCTCACAGCGGACGACGGATACGTGGCCCCTGGCGTGTGGTTGACGCTGAACGACGACGTCCCCGCGATCACCAACCTCGATCCTGACCTCCGGCGAGCGCTCGACGCGGCCGCCGCAGCGAGCGACGTTGAGTTCTCCTTCACGAGCGGCTGGCGCAGCGGCGACTACCAGCAGCACCTCTATGACGAGGCTGTTGCGAACTACGGAAGCGAAGAGGAGGCACGCAAATGGGTCATGCTGCCGGATGATTCGCAGCACGTCCATGGCAAGGCCGTCGACGTAGCAACGGCCGACGCCATGGACTGGATCAACCGCTTCGGTGCACCCTTCGGGCTCTGCCAGATTTACGCGAACGAGTCATGGCACTTCGAGTTCGTGCCCGGGGTGACAGAGCAGTGCCCGCCGATGCTCCTCGACAGCACTGCGGGCTGATCAGCGTTTCGGCCAGGTCCACGCTGGCTCGTCGAGCATCCCCTGACCGACAACGGTGGTTTCGCCGGTGTCCTTCGCGAGGTGGATGCGAGACGCCCGGGGAAGGGCATCCGCCAACCTCGTCGAGTGGGTGACCACAATCACTTGCGATCGTGTTGCGGCGTCGGCGATCAGCTCTGCCAGGGGCTCCGTGAGGTCGGGGTGGAGACTCGTCTCCGGCTCGTTGAGCACAAGAAGTTTCGGAGGGCGCGGGCTGAGTAGCGCCGCCACCCACAGTAGGTAGCGGATGGTGCCGTCCGAGAGCTCCGCGGAGGCGAGAGCGCGCAGCATCCCCGGCTGCCGCAGCCCAAAATCGAACAACCCGTCTCGGCCATCCACGACGAGACTGCTGCCAGGGAACGCACGATCGATCGCTTCGTCTAGCCCGGTCCCGAGCTCTCGCACGGTCTGGAGCGCAGCGGCCAGGGAGGAACCGTCGGCGGGGAGAACCGGGGTGCGTGTTCCGGGAGTGAGACGGCGCGCGGGAGCGCCGGCGTCGGTCCGCAGGTGATCGTAGAACCGCCACGACCGCAGCATCTCGCGCAGCGCGTAAAGCTCGGGCGCCGTCTGCGGGTCCGAGTACTCGCTCAACACGCTCTCGAAGGGGCGCGCCCGATACGGGTGGTGCATCCAGTCGCCTCGCTCGTCGCGCATCCGAACGTCGGCGCCTCGTCTCTCGGTGAGCAGAGTGCCAGGCCGGAGAGCCATGCCGCTCCACACGGACTCGACCTTGATCTCGGGGTCGAGCGAGAACAGTGTGCGATCAGAGGGAACCGGCAGACCGAACTCGATGGAGTAGCTCAGGTCATCGGAGGCGAACCCGAGCCGCAACGCCACGGGGGCGGTGCGACGTGTTCCCTGGATGGGCTCCTCGCCCAATCGCATTCCCTTGGAGATCGTGCCGGGCCCGGCCCACAGGGTGCTGGCGAGACCGCCCTCCCGGGCGAGCCCGGAGACGGCACCGCCGAGGGATGCTTCGGCGAGAAGTCGCAGGGAACGGTACACGCTCGACTTGCCCGTGCCGTTGGCGCCCGTGACCACCGTCAGCTGGGACAACGGCACCACGAGGTGTCGCAGCGATCGGTAGTTCTCCACGGCGAGGGTCTGAAGCACCCCGCAAGCCTAGGTATTCCTCCTGACAGCGGGCGTAGCCTGAAATCATGCGCTTCGGATTTCACTTCTTCGACATGACTCTCCCCGGCGGGCCCGCGGGTCTCGCCCCCGCGATCCGCGCCGCCGCTCGCACCTCCGACGACATCGGGGCGAGCTGGTTCACCGTCATGGATCACTTCTTCCAGATGGAACAGTTCCGCACCGCCCACGACCCCATGCTCGAGGGCTACACCACGCTCGGCTTCGCGGCGGGTGTGACGGAGCGGGTGAAACTCGGAACCATCGTGACCGGTGTTACGTACCGGCATCCGGGACTCCTCTCCAAGATCGTCACGACACTCGACGTGCTGAGCGAGGGCCGCGCGTTTCTCGGGCTCGGAGCCGCGTGGTACGAGCGCGAGCACCTCGCGCTCGGGGTGCCATTCCCGCCCCTGAAGGAGCGCTTCGAGCGACTCGAGGAGACCCTCCAGATCGCGCACCAGATGTGGAGCGACAACGAAGGACCGTTCGAGGGCAAGCACTACCAGCTCGCCGAGACGATCAGCGTGCCGAAACCCGTGCAGTCCCCACGACCGCCCATCGTGATCGGCGGCAGTGGTGAGCAGAAGACATTGCGCCTTGTCGCCCAGTACGCGGATGCCACGAACCTCATCGCCGCGGACGCCGAAACGATCACCCACAAGCTCGCCGTACTGCAGGGGCACTGCGACGCCGTCGGACGCGACTACGAAACCATCGAGCGCACCGCGCAGACGCGGCTGGCACCCGACTTCACCGCCGACGAGGTACTCGCACAGGCCGAGGCGTTCGCAGGCGCGGGCATCCAGCACCTTCACTTCGGTGTGATCGGCCCCGACCCGGCCGCGTCGATCGCGCGCTTCGGCGACGAGGTCGCACCGCGACTCTCGACGATCTAACGGCGGCGCCCTACGGCAGCCCGCAGTAGCTGCCGTAGAACGCGTACATCTGCGCGCGAACCTCGTCGCTCGCGGGGAGCACGAGGGTGCCGCTGAGCTCCCCCACCGTTACCTCCAGCGGGATTCTGGTGCCGATCTTGTCCTCCGCGAGGGCGTGCGCGTCACACCGGTTGGGCACGATCGGCACCCGGACCTCGTCGGGGCCGGCCGCGTCCAATCGAGCGTTGAACGCGAGCCTCGCCACCCCAGACGAGCCATCGAACGGGGCGAGCAACGTTGTGCCCTGGACCGCCGTCACCAGCACCTCGCCCTCGGCGCCGGTCGGCACCGTGCTGAGCACCAGCTCGCCCGCGACTCCAGCCTCGCCGGAGGAAAGGAACGCGGCAGACTGCACGTCCACGATGCTTGCCACTTTCTCGGCGAGGCACGCGCCGTCCCACAACGTGCGCAGGGCGACGGTGGGGTCGGGGGCGGGCACCGTCGTGACGGTGGCAGGCGTGCCCTCGGACGAGACCTCGACCGTCGCGGTTGCCTCGGCCGTGGCATCCGCCTCACAGTTCCACGTGCCGAGCGGCACGCGGAGGTCGACGGTCCGGCCAGGTTTCAGTGTCGCCGGTCCATCGCTCCAGAGCAGCGGCTCACCGAGCAACTCGGAGTCGAGGCTGGCCGAGACCAGTTCGAGAGGTTCAGACCCCGGGTTCGTCAGGCTGATCGCCACGACACCTTGCGCGATGCCCGTCCGCGGTTGAACGACGGATGCCTCGAGCTCCACCTCGGGGGCCGTTGCAGCACACCCCGCGACCCCAGCGGCGACCGCGCCGCACAGGAGCACCGAGACGAGGCCGCGCACGGCTACTGAGCCTTGACCTCGGGAGCTTCCTCGGGGTCCGGCTGCTCCGACTCTGTCTCGGGGTGCCGGCCAGTATCCACGCGGAACAGCACGAGTAGCACCGCGAAGATCGCTCCGCCGACGATCATGATGTCGGCGACGTTACCCACGAAGAGGTTGCCGTACCCGATGAAGTCAACGACGTGCCCGTGAGCGAAACCCGGGTCGCGGAAGAGCCGATCACCGGCGTGCGTGATCGCGCCACCGAGGATCATGCCGAGCACGATCGTCCACGCCACCGACTTGACCCGCCATGCGTACCAACCCACCGCGATCGCAGCGAGCACGGCGAGTACCGCCAGGATCCACGTGAAGTCTCCACCGATACCGAACGCGGCGCCCGGGTTGTAGACGAGCACAAACCGAAGCCACTCGCCGATCACCGGAATCACCTCGCCGTCGGAGAGGTTCTCGATCGCCCACCACTTCGTGAGCTGGTCGACGGCGACAATCGCCACCGCGATGGCGATGACGACCCAGAACTGGCGATGGCTGCCGCGTTCCGGTGCGGTGGACTCTGACATTGTTACCTCGCTGCCTGAAGCTTGCTGAGCGTCGCGATCACCTGGCGGGCAATCATCCGACCCGCCCGATTCGCTCCGATGGTGGATGCTTGCGGGCCGTAACCCGCGAAGAAGACTCTGGGATCCTTCCAGGATGCACCCTGGGCGACGACAACGCCGCCCTCCTTCTCGCGCAACTTGAGAGGCGCGAGATGCCGTAACTCGGGTCGGAAGCCGGTGGACCAGATGATCGCGTCCGCGTACTTGAAGGCGCCGTCGGCCCAGCGCACCCCGTGCGGCTCGATCGACTCGAAAACGGGTCGCGGGATCAGAACGCCGCGCTCGATGCCCGCCTGGATACGTCGGGTGCGCGGCACACCGGTTCCGCTGACGATGCTCGGCAGGGCCCGACCGGCGCGGGCCGCCTCATCCTGTTTCTGCACGGCCTCGATGCGGGCCTCCAGGTTGAGGCCGCCGTCCTCCAGGAAGTCGATGGGCCTGCGACTCACCCACGTCAGATCGGCCGCGACCCCTTCCAGTTCGAGCAGGAAGCCGATGGCGGATGTTCCACCCCCGACGACGATGACACTCTTGCCCGCGAACTCCTCGGCCGTGCGGTAGTCGTTGGTGTGGACGTGCCGGCCCTCGAACGACTTGAGGCCGGGGTACCAGGGGATGAAAGGCGCACCCCACGTGCCGGTCGCGTTCACCAGGGTTCTGGTCGTGACCTCTTTCGGGTCATCACCGTCGAGCGTGAAATGCACCTCGAGATCGGTGCCCCAGTTCTCGACGGATGTCACGTCCGCTGGTCGAACGACCTGCAACCCGTAGTGCTGCTCGTACTGGCGGTAGTACTCCGCGACGACGTCTTTGGCCGGTGCGTGCCGGTCGGCTGTCTCAAAGCTGAGGCCCAGCTCATCCATGCCGGGGAGGTCATTGATCTTGTGAGCGGACCCGATTCTCAGGGCCTCCCAACGGAACTGCCACGCGCCGCCGGTTCCCGGTCCGCGATCGAGCACAACGAAGTCATTGCCGGGGTCGAGCCCGAGCCTGCGGAGGTAATATCCGACCGAGAGTCCGGCCTGCCCGGCGCCGATCACGACGACGGAGGTGTCGGTGCTCGCGGTGGTCACCGCACCAACGTTACCGGGCGGCACCTCGGTGGAGAGAGGAAGCGCGTGCGGGCCCGCGTGATACGCTGTCGGTCAGATTTATTCCACCCTGTTCGCTCGTAAATGGTGCGATCCGTCCGCCACAGTCTGAGCGCGCGACAGAGAAAGAGGGGGTCACGCATGGGGCGGGGCCGTCAAAAGGCAAAACACACCAAGGTCGCGCGGGATCTGAAGTACTTCAGCCCGAACACGAACTACGACGCGCTCGAGCGCGAGCTCGCGGCATCCAAGCACTCGTCCGACGAGTCGAACGAGTGGCCGGAGTACGTCGACACGTACGCGGACGAGTACGCCGACTCCGATGAGGACGAGTCGAAGACCGCCTAAAAGGCGCTGATATCCGCGAGTTCTAGCTCGCGTACGACCCGGTCAGACGAACGGATCCACCGTCCACGCCCTTGGCGCCGTGTGTCCAGCCCGCAGCATCCGGTCGGTCACCAACGGTGACGGTTCCCACGGACCACGCGCGGATGCCTGTGGCTTCCAGTTGCGCAATTGTCTCGGCCACGGCATCCGCGGCGACCACCGCGATCATCCCGATGCCGAGGTTCCAGGTTCCTTCGCTGGACTCGAGCGTCGAACCCGCGAAGTCGGACAGCACCCGGAAGACCGGCAGTGGCGACCACGTTGAGCGCTCGAGTTCGGCCCAGCTGCCCTGCGGCAGCACGCGAGCGAGGTTGGCGGCAATACCTCCGCCGGTGACGTGGCTAAGGGCGTGAATCGCACCCGGCTGGGCTGCAAGCACGCCGAGCAGCGGCGAGGTGTAGAGGCGGGTCGGCTCGAGCAGGACCTCGCCGACGACACCACCGAGTTCTGCCGACCTGTCCGTGAATTCGAGACCGCGCTCTCGGAGGATGTGCCGCACGAGCGAGAACCCGTTGCTGTGGAGCCCGGATGACTCGAGCGCTACAACGACGTCGCCGTGCTGCACCCGTTCCGGGCCCAGCAGGTCCGCTGCATCCACCGCACCGACGGCCGCCCCCGCGACGTCGTAGTCGTCGGGCGCAAGAAGTCCGGGATGCTCGGCCGTCTCACCACCGACCAACGCGGTACCTGTCGCCTCGCACGCCTCGGCGATGCCGCGCACGATGTCGGCGATCCGTTCGGGGTAGACCTTGCCGCACGCAATGTAGTCGGTCATGAAGTACGGCTTCGCACCGACAACGATGATGTCGTCGACAACCATCCCAACGAGGTCCTGGCCGATCGTGTCATGTTTGTCGATGGCCTGGGCCAGCGCGATCTTGGTGCCGACACCGTCGGTGGAGGTGGCGAGAAGTGGCCGTTCGTACTGCTTGAGGAACGAGACATCCACCATGCCGGCGAAGCCGCCGACACCACCGAACACTTCGGGGCCGTGAGTGCGGGCGACTGCCGCCTTCATGAGTTCGACGGCGAGATCACCGGCCTCCGTGTCGACTCCGGCGCGGGCGTAGCTCGAGGTGTTGGCCGTCACGCGTCCAGAGTACCGGGCACCGCCTCCGGCGGTGCTACGCCCCGTCGCAGGCCGTCGACCGCTCGCCGCGAGGTTGCGGAGGATGACGCGCCGTGCCGGTCACGGCTTCCCACTTGTGCGCGTCGCGCCATCCTCCACAAGGTCAGGGCGCTGGGACGACGAGACCCTGCTCGTGGGCGAGCGCCGCGAGTTGCGTGCGACTTCGCAGCTCGAGTTTTCGCAGGATCGAGCTGACGTGGGTCTTCACTGTCGCCTCGGAGATGTGCTCGTGCGCCGCAATCTCCGCGTTGCTCAGGCCGCGCGCCACGAGGGCGAAGATCTCGAGCTCGCGGGGGCTCAGCCCCGAAAGGGTCGTGTGCGCAGGGCGAACGGATGACCCGTCCCGGCGTTCCTCGGCGATGATGGCCGCGATCCGCGCGAACCGCCCCTGCAACCCGAACCGGTAGAGCACGCCTATCGCCCAGAGGAGCAAGTACAAGCCGAAGGCGAACCCGGCGATGACGACAAAATCCTGCTCGTGAGGATTGACTCGCCCATAGAGCGCGTTCCACTACGCCCAACTGCCTTGAGGCCCGGGAGCAGCTAGGAGAAAGGCCACAAGCCCCGCCCAGATGAATCCCGCAACCAGGGTGAACCGCTTCGACCTTCCCTCCGCGATGCCACCGAGGATCAGCGCGGCAAGGGGCACCACGAGGTAGATCGGCCACGTGTTTGATCCCGGGCCGATCACGAGCCCAATCACCTGCGCGGCAGGAAGCAGCACCATGATGGCAAGCGATGCGACGGGCATCCAGGGCGTGATCGCCAGCAGCACGGCGGCGGGGATCATGAACCACAGCAGGTCCGGCCAGGGTCCACGGCCGATCTCCGAGATGATCCAGTTGAGCAGCACGAGGACGGCGATGATGGGCGCAAGCCAGTGGGCCGGGTGCCGCAGCATCCATCGACCGGCCCAAGCGAGTTTCTCTCTCATTCCGTCACGCTAACCCGAGCCCGGCACGGAGGGTGCCGACTTCACGCCGAATCCATCGAAGGTATGAGGCCCATCGCCGAACGTTGCGGAGGATGACACGCGGCGCGCGGCGGGCACACCGTGACGACTTCGGCGCGGCATCCTCCGTAATGTCGGGCAGGCGGCGGCACCGGATGCCCGGCGCGGGTATGGGAGACTGGAACGTACCCCCTGCCGCGGGTACACCCTCGAGCTCCAGGGAGTCACCGCCCCCATGTGCGGAATCGTCGGGATCGTCTCATCCGGTCCGGTCAATCAGCAGGTCTACGACGCGCTGTCGCTACTACAGCACCGCGGACAAGATTCGACGGGCATCGCCACGTCGGACGGCAGCACCATCCACATGTTCAAGGCGCGCGGTCAGGTGCGCGAGGCCTACCGCACCCGCGACATGCGCAGCCTCCTCGGCACGATGGGCCTCGGCCACGTCCGGTACGCGACGAAGGGGGATGCCCGCAATGAGCAGGAGGCTCAGCCCTTCTACGTGAACGCGCCCTACGGCATCACGCTCGTGCACAACGGCAACCTCACGAACACTCGGGAACTCACCGAGGAGCTCTTCCACATCGACCGCCGTCACCTCAACACGACGAGCGACACCGAGCTTCTCGTGAACGTGCTCGCCCACGAGTTGCAGGCCCAGGTGAGCGGACGCGACTTCGACCCGGATCAGGTCTTCAACGCAATCACCCGGCTGCACGAACGTGTTGAGGGGTCGTATGCCGCGATCGCGATCATCGCGGGGCGCGGGTTGCTGGCGTTCCGCGATCCGTTCGGCATCCGTCCGCTCGTGGTGGGCCGTCGCACGACGGGACTCGTGGGCGCCGAGTGGCTGGTCGCATCCGAGTCGCTTGTGCTTGAAAGTGCTGGATGCGACTACATCCGCGATGTCCAGCCCGGGGAGGCGATCTTCATCGCACCGGACGGCGAGATGACGAGCCGCCAGTGTGCCGCCAACCCGCGTCTCATTCCCTGCTCGTTCGAGTACGTCTACCTCGCTCGGCCCGACTCCGTGATGAACGGCATCTCCGTGTATGAGGCGCGGCTGCGCCTCGGCAACCGGCTCGCCGATACGATCGCCAAGTACACGCCCATGGGCGACATCGACGTCGTTATGCCCATCCCCGACTCGTCGCGACCGGCGGCGATGCAGGTCGCGCAGAAGCTCGGCGTCGAGTACCGCGAGGGCTTCTACAAGAACCGTTACGTCGGCCGAACGTTCATCATGCCCGGCCAGGAGCAGCGCAAGAAGTCGGTCAAGCAGAAGCTCAACGCCATGTCGACCGAGTTCAAGGGCAAAAACGTGCTCATCGTCGACGACTCGATCGTGCGCGGCACCACCTCGAAGGAGATCGTGCAGATGGCCCGCGAGGCCGGCGCCAACAAGGTCACCTTCACCTCGGCGGCGCCCCCCGTGCGATTCCCGCACGTGTACGGCATCAACATGCCGACGCGCCAAGAGCTCGTCGCACACGGTCGCAAGATCCCCGAGATCGCGACCGAACTCGGCGCGGACTACATGATCTACCAGGAGGTCGCCGACATGGAGGCCGCCATCATCGAGGGCTCGGATGTCACGGCCCTCGAGATGAGCTGCTTCACGGGTGAGTACGTCACCGGCACGGTCACACCCGAGTACCTCGCGTGGGTCGAGGCGAACCAGCTGAGCTGACGCGCGCCGGGCGCGGCGTGATGCACACGAACGGAGCGACGCGCCGACGGGAGCCCCGCGCGACCCGGCGTGGCGCGCGACGCGTGTGCACCCACCCACGAGCTGCCCGTGCGACGATGGGCGTGAGATGAGTGACGCACCCCGGACCCCTGACGTCGAGGCCCATACTGTTGCCGACCGGCTTCGATCGACGCGACTATCCCGTCGGGCGCGGCTCTGGCTCATCCTCGGTGGTGGCGCACTCGTTCTGCTTCTCGCGGCCGGCGGCGTTGTCGTAGCGCAGGTGGTCTCGGGCCAAGCTGCGGAGCAGGCAGCGCTCGCGTCGTTCCAGACAGCCGAGGACGACCTGAGCGACGCCGAACAGGCGCGCGATGCCGCGGTGGCCGCACGCGAGACCGCCTCGACGAAGGCGCTCGACGATCGCGCGAAGGCGAAGGCGCTCGAGGCCGCGATCGATCCAGCGTTGCTCGCCGACGCCGGGGCGCGAGACGCACTGTCGAAGGCGATCGGCACTCTCGAAAAGGCCGCGGGCATGACCGTCGCGGCCGACGGCAGTGCGACGCTGAAAAAAGCGACTTCCCCGTCCGCTGTGTCCCCTCCTAATGTCCCCGCCGATACCGCGGAGATTCCCGATGCCGTGACCGGGATCGGCTCGCTCATCGAACAACTCGCGGAGGAGACGACGGCGGCCGACAGGGAGGCGAAGGCGATCGAGGATGCCCGCACCGCACTAGCACGCAGTGGTGCTGCTGTCGTCGCATCCGCCCATGAGAAGGGCGCTGCGACCGCGCCCCCCGAGCTCGCGTCCCAGGAGACGAAGGACGCCTACGCCGCGGCCGTCGCTGCACTCGAGAAGCCCGCGAAGAACGCCGACCTCGCAGCTCTCGTGACTGCGTACCAGGGTGCGTGGGGCGCTACCGTCGCGTCCCACAACGAGGCCAACGGAGGCAGCGCGCCGGATGCGTCCGGCCTCCAGCCCACCTACATCCAGGGTGTCCTCATCGTGAACAAGACCTACCCGCTGCCGTCGTGGTTCGGCGACGGTCTCACCGCGGAAACACAGGCGGCGTTCAACGCGATGGCGGCGGAGGCAGCACAGTACGGCCTGGGCCTCTACATTTCGAGCGGCTTCCGTTCCTACGACACCCAGGTCTCCGTCTACGGCAACTACGTCGCGACTCTCGGTCAGGCCGCAGCCGACCGCACGTCGGCGCGACCGGGTCACAGCGAACACCAGAGCGGCCTCGCGTTCGACCTCAACACCATCGATCACGCCTTCGCCGACACGGCGGAGGGCCGCTACGTCCGCGATAACGCCCACCGGTTCGGCCTCATCATCCGGTACCCGCAGGGTAAGGAGCACATCACCGGGTACGAGTGGGAGCCGTGGCACATCCGCTACGTCGGAACCGACCTCGCGAACGCCCTGTACTCGAGCGGTCAGACGCTCGAGGAGTACTTCGGCATCACGTCGAGCTACTCGGACTGAGTGTCGCCCGGCTGCTCCAGCTCCGACAGCTCCACGCTCTGCACCGTCTCCTCCTCGGCCGCGACCGTGCGGGCTCGTCGGGAGGACCGACGGTCCACGAGGAGGGCGATGACCGCGGCGATGAGAATGCCCGCCGGAATCGTGAACAGGCTGAAATAGGCCACAAGCGCGCCGAACCCCACGTTCGGATCGGCCGGGAACTGGGCCGTCACGATGAGTGTCGCGATGAACGCGATACCGGCACCGACCACGATGAACGCACCGAACTTGGGTGCGCGGCGCACCTTCACGTCCACCTGTCTGTCGTTGCTCACCCCTCTATTGTCTCCCACCGCAGCGGGAGGTACGCCGAGAGGTCGGCGCGCTGACCCGACGCCGACACGACACCGGATGCCACGGCATCCGCCCACGCAAGGCTTCCCGTCGCGAGTCCCAGCCACACGTCCGCGGTCGTCTCGATCACGTTCGGCGGGGTACCGCGTGTGTGCCGAGGGCCCTCGATGGCTTGCACCGCACCGTACGGCGGAATCCGCACCTCGACCGTGTTGCCCTCCGCGGTGGTCGCGAGCACTTGCAGGAGGTAGCGGACGGCGGTCGGGACATCCGCCGCCGACCCGTCGAGGGCGGCACGAACGGCGGCCACTCCCGGACCCGTGGCGATGCGCTTGGCTGGCATCCCCCTACGGTACTTCGCTGCACTGGCCGAGCCTTGATCGGTAGGGTTGTCGGGTGCGAATCCTCGTTCTCGGCTCCGGCGCGCGTGAGCACGCCATCATCACTGCTCTGCTCCGCGAAGACGCGGGTCACGAGATCACCGCTGCCCCCGGCAACGCCGGCATCGCCGCCGATGTCGCCGTCGTGGCACTCGACCCCACTCGCGGCGACGTCGTCACCGAGTACGCGATCGACAACGACATCGAACTCGTTGTCATCGGCCCGGAGGCGCCCCTCGTCTCCGGTGTCGCGGATGCCCTGCGTCAGCGCGGCATCGCGGTCTTCGGCCCCGGTAAGGCTGCCGCAGCCCTCGAGGGCAGCAAGACGTTCGCCAAGCGAGTGATGGATGCCGCGGGTGTCCCTACCGGACGCGCCACTCGCGCCGGCACCATCGAGGAGGCCGTGCAGGCCATCGACGAGTTCGGCGCCCCCTACGTGATCAAGGCCGACGGACTCGCGGCAGGCAAGGGTGTACTCGTCACCCCCGACCGCGAGGCGGCCATCGCCCACGCCGACCACTACCTCCAGCAGGGCCCGGTGCTGGTCGAGGAGTTCCTCGACGGCCAGGAGGTCTCGCTCTTCCTCCTGAGTGACGGCCACACCGTGCTGCCCCTCTCCCCCGCGCAAGACTACAAGCGCGCGCTCGACGGTGACGCCGGGCCTAACACGGGAGGAATGGGTGCCTACAGCCCTCTCACGTGGCTGCCCGACAACTTCGTCTCCGAGGTCATCGAGACCATCGCCGTGCCGACGATCCGCCAGCTCGCGAGCGAGCGCACGCCGTTCATCGGCCTCCTCTATTGCGGGCTCATCGTGACCTCGAAGGGAATCCGGGTCATCGAGTTCAACGCGCGTTTCGGTGACCCCGAGACGCAGGTTGTGCTCCCACGGCTGGTGACGCCCCTGAGCGAACTGCTCATGGCGGCCGCTACCGGCGAGCTCAGCTCCCACCCGTGGCCGGAGTTCAGCGACGACGCCGCCGTGACCGTTGTGCTCGCAAGCGAGGGATACCCGGAGGAGCCCATCACCGGTCGCGTCATCACGGGCCTCGATGCGGTTCGCGATGTCACTATCGCACACGCGGCCACGGCCAAGGTCGACGGCCAGTTCGTCGCGACCGGTGGTCGAGTGCTCAGTGTCGTCGCCCTCGGTTCGGACTTCGCGGATGCCCGCAGCAAGGCCTACGCGGCGCTGGAGACGATTCACCTCGAGGGTGGGCACTACCGAACCGACATCGCAGCCAGGGTCGCGCAGTGACCCTGGCCGGCTGGAACCACGTCTATTCCGGCAAGGTCCGCGACCTCTACGAGAACCCGGCGGAGCCGGGGCGGATGCTTGTCATCGCCAGTGATCGTGTGAGTGCATTCGATCACGTGCTCGAGCCGGGCATCCCGGGTAAGGGCGAACTGCTCACGCAACTGAGCCTGTGGTGGTTCGCGCACCTCGACGTTCCGAACCACCTGGTGGTGGACGGAGACGGCATCCCCGAGGAGATCCCGGCCAGCGCGATGCTTGTCAAGAAACTCGATATGTACCCGATCGAGTGTGTCGTGCGCGACTATCTCGTGGGGAGCGGGTGGGCTGAGTACCGCGAGGTCGGCACGGTGTGTGGCATCCCGCTGCCCGGCGGCCTCGGGGAAGGCGACCGACTGCCGGAGCCGATCTACACACCCGCGTGGAAGGCACCGCTCGGCGAGCACGACGAGAACATCACGTTCGAGCGCACGGTGGAGCTTGTAGGCGAGGAGGTGGCTACCGCGTTGCGCGACACCTCGCTGGCAGTGTTCGCCGCGGCGTCGGCGATCGCGGAGGAGCGGGGAATCATCCTCGCCGACACCAAGTTCGAGTTCGGCGCGGACCCGGAGACCGGCGAGTTGACGCTCGGCGACGAAGTTCTCACGTCGGACAGTTCGCGTTATTGGGATGCCGTTCGCTACGCCGAGGGCGGACCGGACAGGCTCGACAGCTTCGACAAGCAGATCGTGCGCAACTGGCTGGCCGCCAACTGGGATCGCTCCGGCACTCCCCCCACGCTTCCTTCCGAGATCGTGGAGCAGACGGCCGCGCGCTATCGCGAGCTCATCGATCGCCTCACGCGCTAACAGGTGACCGCGGGCACCCGCGTGATGCGCCATGATGGGGTGCGTGAGCGATTCTCAGCCCCCCGTCGTGCCGCCCGTTGAACCCGTCCCTTCCGTCGATGCGGCACCCGGAAGCCTCGTGCCCCAGCCGGTTGTGGCTCCCGCGGGACCGCCGGCACCCCCGCAGCCGCGCAGCCGCCGCGGACTCTTCATCGGTCTCATCGTCGGTGGCGCCGCGCTCCTCCTTCTGATTCTCGCGGGGGTGATCGTGAGCGGCGTGCTGGCCGGTCAGCGAACGCCCGAGGCGTCGGTCGCTCGCCTTCTGCAGTCCGTCATCGACGGCGATTCGGCCGCCGCACTCGGGGAGCTCGCCGGAGCGCCGAACGGCCCGGACTTTTTGCTTGCCGATGGGGTCTACGAGGCGTCATCGGGCGGGATCACCGACTACCGCATCATCGGCAGTGACCGTAACTTCGACACCGCCATCGTCCGCGTCGAGATCACCCAGGACGGCGACACCTACACCGCCGACCTCCAGACCGAGAACACGGGACGCGAGCTCGTGTTCTTCGACTCGTGGAGGGTCGCCCCCGAGTCACTGCCCACCGTCCGGATCGACTATCCGCGCCCGGCGGACATGAGCCTGGCGGTCAATGGCGTGGAGATTCCTTCCTTCACCACGGGCACGGTTCTCGGCGTACCGGCCCTGCCCGGTACGTACACACTCGACGCGGTCGGCGGCACCGAGAACTACGGCGCGGAATCGGTCACCGTCTCCCCGCGGTTCGGTAGCGCGGGCGATCTTGATGCGGAACTTCCGGTGACGCTCACGGAGGCGGGCGCAGCATCCGCCCAAGCAGCGGTCAACGCTCACCTCGATGGATGTCTCGCCCAGGCCACTTTCACCCCCGGCCCTGCCTGCAACTTCGCGATCTCGAACACGAGCGGCTACCCGTACACGACGATCACCTGGACGCTCAACGCGCGCCCCACGGTGACCTTTGAGGCGTACACGGGCAACAGTGGCTCGTCGCTCTCCGCGGGTTGGCCCGTGGTGCCGGGCGACGACGGAAGCGCGACACTTTCGGCAAGTGGTTCGGACGCCAGCTACGAGTACACCGGGTCAGGAACCGTCAACGTGTTCCAGACCGGCGTGATCACGTTCCCCGACGGCACGGCGGTCTTCACGAGTCCCGAGCTGGACTAGAAGCCCCGGAGAGCGAGCGCACGGAGTCGGTCGGAGACACGCACGATCACCTCGAGTTCCTCTTGGGACCATCCCGTTAACACCGGCTCTCGCACCTCACGCACCTGCCCGGGTGTGACGGCACGCACGATGGCGCGGCCGCTCGATGTGATCACCGCGCGCTGCACTCGCCCGTCACGGGGATCACGCCGACGCGCAGCCCAGCCCGAGCGCTGGAGGCTCGACACCGCGTGCGTGAGACGACTGGGGGAGTACTGCAGTTGCTCGGCGAGCGCAGACATGGGCAGCCCTTTATCCCCCGCCTCGTAGAGCAGGGCAAGCAGCTTGTAGTGCGAATGAGGGATGCCGCCGTCCCGCCGCGATTGGCGATCGAGAGCCTCCTCGAGGGAGTGGGCGGCGAGCACGAGCGCGCGCCAAGCGGTGGTCTGGGCATCCGTGAGCACGTGGTCAGTCTAGGGAATATTTGAAACTTCAACTAAGTTGGGCTCGTCATGACCGAATCACAACTGCTCGCACCCGAGACCGCCATGGGACCCGTCACCCTCAGCGTCGGCAATCTCGACGTCATGACGGCGTACTACCGCGATGCAGTGACGCTCACGGTCCTGAGCGAGACACCGGCCTCCGTGACGCTCGGGCGCGGCAGGACCCCGGTTGTCATCCTCGAGCACGCGCCAGAGCTCAAGCACGCAAGCCCGCGGGATGCCGGACTCTTTCACACGGCCATCCTGTTCGACACTCAGGAGGCGCTCGCGGCCGCCGTCTACTCGGTCGCCCGCAAGCACCCGGGCACCTTCACGGGCAGCTCAGACCACCTCGTGAGCAAGGCCTTCTACTTCAGCGACCCCGAGGGCAACGGCGTCGAGCTCTACTGGGACCGCGACCGAAGCGAGTGGAGCTGGACCCACGGCGCGATCGAGATGAGCACGCTGTACCTGGATCCAAACGCGTTCCTCCAGGAGCACCTCACCGAGCGGGCAGTTGAGACGCCCGTAATCGGCGACGCACAGGTCGGGCACGTACACCTGCAGGTGGGCGACATCGCCTCGGCTCGTGAGTTCTACGTCGACCGACTCGGGTTCGAGCAGACCGCGACCTATGGACCGAGCGCCCTCTTTGTCAGCGCGGGCGGATATCACCACCACATGGCGATGAACACGTGGAACAGCCTCGGCGCCGGCAGGCGGGGCCTCGGGCTCGGGCTCGCGCAGGTCGACATCGAGGTGCCCTCGTCAGACGACGTTGGCGCACTTGTCGAGCGCATGCGCCACTACGGCGTCGACACACGCGACGACGGGCAAACCGTGTCGTTCGACGACCCGTGGGCCAACCTCATCCGCGTGGTCGCGCGAGACTAGCGCGGCGACCTGACGCAGAAGGTCGTCGTGGCGGCTGTGTTACGGCGTTCCGTGTCAGGTCGGTACGCCCATCGCGAGGTCAGCCGCCGAGGCGTTCGTCGATCTCGCGGATGATGGGCCACGCGACGTCCTCGGAGTTGGAGAGCACCGCGACATCCAGTCGCTCTTCGACATAGTGCCGCACGATGCCGGAGGCACCTGCCCCGATGCCGTCCTGAAAGTAGGAACGAATGCTGCCATCGTCGTTGAGGTCGAACTCGAGACCGAACCCGTAGGCGACACCCGGCCCGACCTCGACCTGGGGTGTGAGGAACTCGTCCGTGAACTCCTTGTCGAGCAACGATCCGTCGCGCACCGCCTCGAGAAAGAGCACGAGATCGGATGCCGTGACCTGAGCACCCGTATCGGGCGAGCCGATCGGCGGAGCGTCGAACAGGGTCGAACGCCACACTCCCTCGACGAGCTCCCACCCCTCCGCGATGCGGGGAGCCGCCTCACGCCGATCGTAGAAACCGGAGTCGCGCATCGCCGCGCGCGTGAGTACCTCGTCGAACACGTACTGCCGGTAGGGCACCCCGGTCACTCGTTCCACCGCGAGCCCCGCCAGCACGTATCCGGCGTTGCTGTAGGCCGCCTCGACCCCCGCGGGAGCGAGGGCGGGTTTGTCGGCGAAGATCGGCAGCAGGTCGATGGTTTCGATGAGCGTGTAGCTCGGCGTCGACGCGTAGAGCGCCGTGTAACTCTCCCCCGCCTCCTCGTCGACATCGTCCGCGATGCCGCTCGTGTGGGTGAGCAGGTGCAGAAGGGTGACCTCGGGGTCGATCGCGCTGCCCTCGAGGTCGACGTAGTAGTGGATCGACGTTTCGAGGTCGAGGTTGCCTTTCGCGACCTGCTGCAAGACGGCCACACTCGTGAAGAGTTTGGTGATACCCGCGCAATCGAAGCGTGTGTCGAGGGTGTTCGGCACGTCCCAACGGCGGGTGGCAAGCCCGGCGGCGGCTTCGTACAGCGTCCCCGAGTCTCGACGGATCACGACCACTCCGCTGAATTCGTTCTCCGCCAGCACGTCATCGAGCCCCGTCGTGTCCATGCACCTGAGCGTAACTAACATGGCACCGTGAATGGGCTGCAGCGCCTCAGCCGTCTGGCGGTCATCCCGGCGGGCGCGGTTGTTTTTGTGCAGGGGCGTCGGCTGCGGCGCGACACTCCGCGACTGCCGGATGCGGCGGCGCCCTGGTTCGGCGAAATATCCGGCCCGCGCCCCCTCCGCCTGCTCGTCCTCGGCGACTCCACCGCGGCGGGAGTCGGCGCGCCGACGCAGGACGAGGCCCTCCCCGGCCACCTCGCACGTGCACTCCGCAACTTCACGGGGCGAGGCATCCGGTGGCGGGCGATCGGGGAGAACGGAGTGGATGCTCGCGAGTTCATCGAGCGCTATCTGGATGAGGCAACGACACAACCGTGGGATGTGGTGCTCGTGAGTCTCGGCGCCAACGATGCGCTGGGCTTGCGCTCGCGTCGTGCCTTCAGCCGCGACATCCGCGTCATCCTCGACCGCATCAGGTCCACGTCACCGGATGCCCGCATCCTGGTCTCGAGCCTGCCCGCCTTCGCGCGCTTTGAGCTCCTCCCCAACCCACTGCGCTGGAACCTCTCCCTTCACGCCCGAAACCTCGAGGCCGGCGCGCGAGCCGTCGTCGCGACGGTCGACGGCGCCCACATGGCGCCGCCTCCACCGCCCTACACGGAGGGCTTCTTCGCGACCGATCTTTTTCACCCCTCCGCCCAGGGGTATCGCGATTGGGCGCGGTTCGCCGTCGATGACGCGGTCAGCGCTGGAGTGCTCGACCTCGACTGACCGCCGCCGCCCAACCGGCGACGACAACAACGAGAACCCCCGCGATCCACGCGAGTCCGGAGTAGCCGACCAGCGCCAGCACGGGCCCTGCGAGCCCTCCGCCGAGCGCGCCGGCGAGACTCATGATCGTGTCGGTGCGGCCCTGCACACGCAGCCGGGCCTCTCCCGTCACGAGGTCGGAGACGAGTGCCGAACCGGACACGGTGGACGCGCTCCACCCCAGTCCGAGTAGCACGAGCGCGACGACAACGGCCGTGTGGTCCTCAGCGCCCACCCCGATGAGCACAACCGCTCCGGCAAGAAGAGCCTGTCCGCCGAGGATGACGGTCAGTCTGCCCCAGCGGTCGCTGAGCCAACCGAAGAGCGGCGACAGGGCAAACATTCCCGCAACGTGGAGGCTGATGGTGAATCCGACGATCACGAGGGTGGCGCCATGCGTGGTCAAATGCACCGGTGTCATGGACATGATCGCCACCATCACGGCGTGGCTGGCGGCTATGGCCGAGACCGCAAAGATGAGGGCTCCCCGACCCCGCACCACTCCGTCATCCGCGGGGGAAAGTTCGACCGGACGCCCCGCGGCGAGCGAGAGGGGATCGGGTCGAAGCGCAACCAGGTACAGCAGCGTCGCCCCAATTTGCGCCACGAGCGCGATCACGAACGATCCGGTGAGCGGCGGAAGCCCTAACGCGTCCTGGATGACCACACCCGGCCCGATGAGGTTCGGTCCGGCGACGGCGCCGATGGTCGTCGACCAGACGACCAACGACAGATCGCGGCCGCGGCGCTCGGGTTCCGCAATGTCCGTCGCGGCGAAGCGCGCCTGAAGTCCCACCGCCGTACCCACTCCGAGCAGCGCGAAGCCCACGAGCAGCAAAGGGAAGAACTGCAGTCCGGTTGCGAGGACCGTCAACACGGACCCGACAGCTCCCAGGAGCGCCCCGAGGGCCAGCGCCGGTCGACGCCCCAGCCGTTGCGCAAGCCTCGCGAGGGGAATGGATGCCACGGCCGCACCCAGTGTGGATGCCGTGGCCGCGGCCCCCGACAGGCTCTCCCCCGCTATCTCGTTGGCGATGACCGCACCCATCGCGAGGGTCGCGCCCTGTCCGAGCCCCTGGAGCACCTGTCCGGCAACCAGCACCCCGACGATTCGGGACTGGGCGGCTCGTGTACTCACGTACCTAGTCTGCTCGCGATCGTCTATCCCCGGCACCGGTAGACTGGAGCACGTCACCCCACCGGCAACTCTCGGGAGCTCATCGTGCCCACCATCGTCGTCGAAGTCATGCCCAAGGCCGAACTTCTCGACCCTCAGGGCAAGGCTGTCGCCGGTGCCCTCCACCGTCTCGGCAAGAGCGAGTTCACGGGCGTTCGCGTCGGCAAGCGTTTTGAGCTCACCGTCGACGGCCCGGTCGACGAGTCAGTGCTCGCCGAGGTGCGCGCGATCGCCGAGGACATGCTGGCCAACACGGTCATCGAGGACGTCGTGAGCGTGCACGCCGCGGCGACCGAGACGGTCGCGGCGGGCGAGACCCACTGACATGGCTACCCGCATCGGTGTCATCACCTTCCCCGGCTCACTGGATGACCGGGACGCCCAGCGCGCGGTCCGCCTCGCTGGTGCAGAGCCCGTGGCCCTGTGGCACGGCGAACATGACCTTCACGGCGTCGACGCAATCGTGCTCCCCGGCGGGTTCAGCTACGGCGATTACCTTCGCTGCGGCGCGATCGCGGCACGCTCCCCCATCATGAGTGAGGTCATCGATGCCGCGAACGGCGGGATGCCCGTCCTCGGCATCTGCAATGGCTTCCAGATCCTCGTGGAATCGCATCTCCTCCCCGGCGGCCTCATCCGCAACGATCACGGCGACTTCATCTGCCGCGACCAGCGCCTGCGCGTCGAGAACGCGTCGACCGACTGGACGAACGACTTCGTGGAGGGGCAGGAGATCACCATTCCCCTCAAGAACGGCGAGGGCGGATTCATCGCGGATGCCGAGACCATTGCACGCCTCGAGGGCGAGGGCCGCGTGGTCTTCCGGTACCTCGACGTGAACCCCAACGGCTCGATCAACGACATCGCAGGTATCACCAACGATCGCGGCAACGTCGTCGGCCTTATGCCCCACCCCGAGCACGCCACCGAACCCGGCTTCGGCCCGGACACTCCCGCGGCCATGCGGTCGGGTATCGATGGTCTCGCTTTCTTCACGAGCGCCGTCACCGCGCTCGTGGCCTCAGCGTGACCCCGAAGTTTGTCTTCCGTGCCGCGGCGATCGCCGAGGCGATCACGTGGACTCTCCTCATCGCAGCGCTCGTTGTCAGGGCGACGACGGACTTCGCGCTGGGTGTGACGATCGCCGGGGGCATCCACGGTTTCGTGTTCCTCGCGTACGGTGCCACCGCTGTGCTCCTCGCCGTGAACCAGCACTGGCACCCGGGGGTCGCCGCGACGGCGATCGTGAGCGCGGTCATCCCGTACGCCACGATCCCCGTTGAAATGTGGCTCGCGCGTTCGGGTCGCCTCGACGGAGGCTGGCGTCGCGAGCAAACCGATGACCCTCGTGACCGCGTGTGGATCGACAGGCTTGCACGCTGGTTCATCCGCCACCCGCTCGTGCTGCTGGTCACGATTGCGGCCGCGGTTGTGGTGCTCTTTGTGGTGCTGCTCTCGCTCGGGCCTCCGAAGCTGCCCGGGTCGGACTAGGCCTTCTCCCACGCCTGGCGAATGAGCGCCTCGAGCACATCCTCGTCCACGGCGTCGAGCCGCTTAATGTAGAGACATCCCTTGCCGGTGGTGTGTGGTCCGAGCTTGTCGAGCAGGGGATCCGCGGGTCCGTAGTGATTCTGAACGCCGTAGACCGAGATCGCGGCCTTCCTCGGGGAGAACCCCACGATGAACATGTCGTTGGTGCCCGTCGTATTCGTATAGGGCTTCGAGCCGAACCCCACCATGGTGGGACCCCACATCACGGCAGGTTCCCCCGTCACCCTTTCCATGAGCGCGCGCAGGCTGTGACCTTCTGCCCGTCGTCGTGCCTCGGGAACTCCCTCGAGAAACGCGGTCACATCCGCGTCTGTTGGCCGCGTCGCAATCGTCATGTCGGGAGACTACTGCTTTGGCTCGTCGTCGTGCGAGCGAAATCTGTCCCCGCGGGCTTCCGCGTCGGGTGTCCCACTGAACAGGGCGTCGCCGGATGCCCCGGCCCCCGCCCCACGGCGCTTCTGCGTGACCGGCTCGACGAGCTCGACCCTCGTTCGCGGCATCCCGCCACGTTGCCGCTGGACCCACTCGACCAACCGCTCGCGCACGGCGACGCGCAGGTCCCACAGGGTTCCGGCGTCGGGTGCGCTCACGAGCACCCGAACCTGGATCATGCCGCCCTCCGCGCTGGTCACCTGAACGTTGCCGACGCGGCCATCCCATTGCTCCGTCTCGGCCAGCACGCGGTGAAGTTCCTCGCGAAGTCCCGTCGTGGAGATCGTCCAATCGACGTCGAGCATGACGGAGCCGAGCAGCGCGCTGTCCCGCCGGGTCCAGTTCTCGAACGGAGTTGTCGTGAAGTAGGTGGAAGGCAAAACAAGGCGCCGATCGTCCCAGATGTGCACCACCACGTAGGTGAGGGTGATGTCCTCGATGCGGCCCCACTCGCCCCCTGCGATTACCACGTCGTCGACACGAATCGCATCGCTGAGGGCCAGCTGCACACCCGCGAACACGTTCGAGAGCAACGATTGAGCGGCGATACCGGCGACGAGGGACACGATGCCGGCAGAGGCCAGGATGCTCGCGCCGAAAGCCTGAACCGCGGGGAACGTGAGCAGCGCCGCCCCCACCCCAATAAGCCAGACGACCACGACGGCGACCTGACGCAACACCCGCAACTGGGTGTGGACCCTTCGCGCGACGCGATTGTCGGCGACGCCGAGGTCGTACCGAGAATCGGCGAGGGTGAACCCGAAGCGCACGAATCCGGTCGCAAGCCAGGTGAGAGCGAGGATGAAGACGACGAGCGCAGCACCCGAGATTGTTGGTCGGAACGACGCATCCGCGAACACCACGGTAAGCCCGATCCAGAGCAGAACCACCCCGACGAACACCCGGAACGGTAGCCGGGTGTACGTGATGAGAAGGTGCCGCCAGGATCGATCCTTGCCGAGAAGCCTCACGACACCCGAGGCGATCAGGCCAAAGATCCACGCTCCCGCGATGGCCGCGGCGACCGTGATTCCGACGCCGAGCGCAGCTGTCCAATCGAACACGGTCATACGAGGAAGATCGGGATCGACCCGGGGTTGCGCGCGTGCACAATCACGAGGAACACGATCGCGTCGAAGAGGAGGTGCACGGTGAGAACGTACGGGAGGGAACGGGTCTGGAAGTAGATCCAGCCTTGGAGAAGCGCGAACGGGATGGTGAGCAGCGGCCCCCAGGCCTGGTACCCGAGTTCCCACAGGAACGAGACGAAGATGATCGTCTGCAGGATGTTCGCCTGCCAGATTGGGAAGTGCCGTTTGAACAGCACAAACACCGTGAGGATGAAGAAGAGTTCGTCCCACGTGCCGACAGCGTTCACCCCGACGAACAGGCGCAAGATCTCGTGCCACTCGTAGACCGCAGGCCAGTTGAGGTACACACCCGAGGTGATGAAGTAGAACGGCAGTATCGCCCAGCCGAGAATGAGCACGAGCACCAGGTAGCCCCACTGCACTCGTGACCACGGCCAGCCGCCTCTCCAGCGGAAACGGATCGTGTAGTCGCGATAGACGAAGCGCGACACTAGGTAGGGCACCGCAACGGCGAGGGCGAGCACAAGACCCAGAAGGAAGAAGTTGCCCCACGAGATGTCCGCCTCCACCGACACGGTGGAGACGATGACCATGCCCAAGGCGATGAGCGAGAGGTCCTTCGCCAGTCCGCTGGTGAGAGCGCGGCGGTCGAGCAGGTAGGCGATGACGAGGGATGCCACGAGCATCCCGTATCCGGCGATGATCACACCGACGGAAGCGTGACGCCACGCGAACAGGAACAGCGCCGAGGTCGACAGCAGGATGCCCGGCAGGAGCGCCCACGAGAGTGCGGGCTTCGGAGCATCCATCACGTCGGCGGGCACTCCTCCACCCTACGTGCCCCGAGTCGCGCGCGAGTTGGCGCCAGACGACCAAACCGCCCTCGCGAGCATCGATTCGCGACAACTCGACCGCCCTGTGGAGCGGACAGGGCGAGAAACGGGCCGGACCGGCAAGCTCGGGGCATGCCTCGCCGCGTCCCACTCCCTCCCGAACTTCACGGTCGAGCGTTCCGGGTCGCCGATGCCCGTTCATTGGGCATGCGCGAGGGGCGCTTGCGCGGTCCCGATCTCACGGACATTCACCGGGGCGCTCGGGCACCGGCCATCCTGGACCCCGACGATCTCCTCCACGCGTGCGCCGCCTATACCCCACTCCTCGGAAACCACCACTTCAGCCATCTCACCGCCGCACGACTGTGGGGATGCCCTCTCCCCACCTCCTTCAACCGGCATGAGCCGCTCCACGTCTCGACCCCATATCCGGGGCGCGCGCCTCGCCGCCCGGGTATTCACGGCCATCAGGTGCGCGACCCTCGCACCTCTGCACGATTCGGCTTCCCGATCAGCGATGCGGCGAGCACGTGGCTCGCGCTTGCGACCGCGCTGTCGATCGAGGAGCTCGTGGTGTGTGGCGACCATCTCGTGCTGAGCCCGCACGTGCTCGACCCGCACGATCCTCGCCCGTACGTGACGGTGGAGGAACTTGAGCAGCGCGCATCGCTCCATGCAGGCCGCGGGTCGAGAGCCGCGGCATCCGCGCTCCGCATGATCAGACCGGGCGCAGAGTCTCGGCCAGAGACGCGGTTGCGACTTCTCCTCGTCGGGGCAGGTTTACCCGAACCGGAGGTGAACGTCCCCGTGACGGATGCCGCGGGGCGCTGGCTCGGTCGAGGTGACCTCGTCTACCGGCGCTGGTCGACCGTGGTGGAGTACGACGGGGATCACCATCGAACCGACGACATTCAGTACGACCGGGACATCACGCGCATCGACGCATTCCACGCGGCGGGCTGGAATGTCGTGCGCGTGCGCAAGCGCGGCCTCTCGATCGCCCGGGGGGACACCGTAGCGCGGGTCGTCCGCGCCCTGCGTGACCACGGCTGGAACCCGAGTTGACGCTAATCGACCAAACCGCCCTCGCCAGCATCGGTTCGTGACAACTCGCAGAGGTCACCGTCACCCCCGGTAGAATCGGGTAGTTCTCACGCCCCCGTTCCTTGGAGCCTCGTGACCCCCACCTCCGGTGCTGACACCGTTTCGAATGCCGCCGCGACCCCGGAGAAGGAGCAGCCCTACGGCGCGCTCGGTCTCAAGGACAACGAATACGCGCAGATCCGCGAGATTCTCGGCCGCCGCCCCACGAGCGGCGAGCTTGCCATGTACTCGGTGATGTGGAGCGAGCACTGCTCCTACAAGAGCTCCAAAAAGTATCTGCGCCAGTTCGGCCAGAAGGTCTCCGACAACATGAAGAAGAACCTCATGGTCGGCATGGGCGAGAACGCGGGTGTCATCGACGTCGGCGAGGGCTGGGCCGTGACCTTCAAAATCGAGTCACACAACCATCCGTCGTACATCGAGCCGTTCCAGGGTGCCGCGACCGGTGTCGGCGGCATCGTGCGCGACATCATCTCCATGGGCGCTCGCCCCGTAGCTGTGATGGATGCCCTCCGCTTCGGCAAGATCGACGACCCCGACACCGCGCGCGTCGTGCACGGTGTTGTGTCGGGTATCTCCTTCTACGGAAACTGCCTCGGGCTGCCGAACATCGGCGGCGAGACCTGGTTCGACCCGGTGTACCAGGCAAACCCCCTCGTCAACGCGCTCGCCGTGGGTGTGCTCCGCCACGAGGACCTGCACCTCGCCAACGCGCGCGGCGTAGGCAACAAGGTCGTGTTGTTCGGTGCGCGCACCGGTGGCGACGGCATCGGCGGGGCATCCATTCTCGCGTCGGACAGCTTCTCCGAGGGCGGGCCGACGAAGCGCCCCGCCGTGCAGGTCGGCGACCCGTTCGCCGAGAAAGTGCTCATCGAGTGCTGCCTCGAGCTCTTTGCCGGTGACCTCGTGGAGGGCATCCAGGATCTGGGTGCCGCCGGTATCTCGTGCGCGACGTCCGAGCTTGCCTCGAATGGCGACGGCGGCATGGTCATCGACCTCGAGAAGGTGCTGCTGCGTGATCCGTCGCTCACGGCCGAGGAGATCCTCATGTCGGAGAGCCAGGAGCGCATGATGGCGATCGTGACGCCCGAGAAGCTCGAGGGCTTCCTCGCGGTCACCGCCAAGTGGGATGTCGAGACGAGTGTGCTGGGCGAGGTCACCGATACGGGTCGCCTGGTCATCAACTGGCACGGCGAGGAGATCGTCAATGTCGACCCGCGCACGGTCGCCGTCGACGGCCCCGTGTACGACCGTCCCGTCGAGTACCCCACATGGATCGACGCGCTCCAGGCCGACTCGGCCTCGCGCCTGCCGCGCTCCACCGACCTTCGTGCCGACCTGATGCAGCTGATCGGCAGTCCCAACCTCGCCGACAAGACCTGGATCACCAACCAGTACGACCGCTACGTCATGGGCAATACCGCCCTCTCGTTCCCCGACGACGGCGGCATGGTGCGCGTGGACGAGGAATCGGGTCTGGGTTTCGCCGTGGCCACGGATGCCAACGGCCGCTACTGCCAGCTCGACCCCTACCGCGGCGCACAGCTTGCGCTGGCCGAGGCGTACCGCAACGTCGCCGCGACGGGTGCAACGCCGGTCGCGGTCTCCGATTGCCTCAACTTCGGTTCACCCGAGAACCCCGAGGTCATGTGGCAGTTCTCGAAGGCTGTTGAGGGCCTCGCCGATGGATGTCTCGAGCTCGAGATCCCCGTCACCGGCGGCAACGTCTCCTTCTACAACCAGACCGGCGACGTGCCCATCCACCCAACTCCCGTCGTTGCCGTTCTCGGCACGATCGACGACGTCGCACGCCGCATCCCCTCCGGTTGGCAGGACGAGGGCAACAACATCTACCTGCTCGGCACCACACGTGACGAGCTGGACGGTTCGGCCTGGGCGGGTGTCATCCATGACCACCTCGGTGGGCTTCCTCCCGTGGTCGACCTGGCCGCCGAGCAGACGCTGGCCGGCCTCATCGCGGGTGGCGCGCAGGAGAGCCTCATCGCGTCGGCACACGACCTCGCCGATGGCGGACTCGGCACGGCACTCGTCGACAGCGTGCTTCGCTTCGGCGTTGGCGCGCGTGTCTGGATCTCGGAAATCATGGAACGCGACGGGGTCGACGCGACCGCGGCCCTCTTCAGCGAGTCGACGGGGCGGATGATCGTTTCGGTGCCGCGCGAAGATGACGTGAAGTTCCGCGGACTGTGCGAGGGGCGCGGCTACCCCGTGCTGCGCATTGGCGTGACGGAGAACTCGGGTCAGCTCGAGGTGCAGGATCACTTCACGCTTCGGGTGAGCGACCTGCTCGCCACGAACTCGGACACGCTGCCCGCCGCCTTCGGCCCGGTCGTGGGAGCGCGAGCCTAGGCGCTAGCTTCCGCGGAGAACCTCCGCGCCGCGCGACCGAAGGTCGTCTTCCACGTCCGCAACGGGAACTTCGTGTGTGTCGGTCCAGATTCTGGGGGGACGAACCGACCGCGAAGAACCCTCGTCTGGACGACCAGGAAGTGCGCGCGGCGCGGAGGGCTTGTGGGCAACCGACCAGGAGCGAGCGAACCGACGATGTCGGGGACGCTGCAGCCACAGCACGGTTGCAAGCAAGGCGGTGGCACCCAACGACACGAGTGCTGCAATGATGAGCAGCGTCTCGGTGATCGTCATGTGCACCAGGGATGTTGCGACGAGAGTCGCCGCTCCTTCATCCCTGCCTCCAGATAAGAGAGGGCCAGGGGCGAGATCGCTTACGCGAATTTCGGAGAAATTTCGAGAATTCAGTGCGTCGTGAGGGTGATAACGCCGATGGCGTACTGATCGCCGTTCGTTGACGCCGAAACCGTGGCGCGCGCATGCACCAGAGGGCTCGGCGCGAAGCTCCCAACATCTACGCCAAACGAGTTCGTGTGTGATGCCCCCGCGGCCAGCGAGTAGAAGTGGTTGTCCGGGGCTGCACCGTCTCGCGTCAGACCGATCCCGTCCATGGTGATCGTGTCACCAGCGGTGCCGGCGTCTCCTTCCCATGCCACAACACCCGCGGTCACCATCGAGTCATTTTTGCCGGAGACGGTGAACGACACGTCCGAATCAATGACCGGCTCGAACCCATCGAAGACAGCGACTCGCGCACTGGGCACCGTGTCGTCGTCGTAGACAACGACCAGCGCCCAGCCTGCGTGGATGTTCGTTCCCGCGACCTCTCCCGCCGCAACGCTCGCGAGCGGGCCGACTGCGGCATTCGCCGCAGCCCAGGTTCCACTTCCCCCACCAGACACGATGGCGGTGACATCCGCGAAGGACTGGTAGTTCTCGCCGAGCGAGAACTCGGCTCGGTCTACGCGGGACGCGGCGACCGCGGTGAGCTGCCCGTCCGGGGTGAGCAGGTCGATCGAGCCCAGCACACCATCGGACGCGCCCAGGGGAATCGGCGCCGACCAATAGAGACCCGCGAAAACGACATCGGAGCCATCGGGGATCGAGAGGTTCGTGACCGACGAGATGGCCCCGATGCCCGCCTCATCCTGTGCCACGAGTTGCCAGGACTGGTTGTTCCACAGGGCAGGTGCCCCTTGACGTGCTCGTGCGTCGACACAACCGTCGAGCGCTGGATCGCAACTGAGGAAGGAGCCCCCCGCGGATGTGGTCGCCACGGTTCCGTTGGCGACGAAGCGCGTGCCGAGTCCGCGAGTGAGGACGGGGTACTCCGCAGTGGCCTGCGCAGCCGGTGAGCCCTTCGCCGCGACCGCGACACCGGGGAGCTGCTCGACGTCGGCACCGGTGGCGATGCTGACGGGCACGTAGAGGCTCACGGATGATCCAGCGGACACGAGAGGCACAGTGCAGGTGACCTCGCCGACGCCAGCGGTGCACGACCACGTGCCGTCACTGGACCATCCGGATCGCGATTCGTCGAGGTTCACTCCGTCGGGTAAACCGAACTGGACCGATACTGCGCGTGCCGCGGCGGTCCCGCCGTTGCTGATCGTCGCTCCGAGCATCCCGTCGCGACCGAGCACGAGAGCGCCGAGGTCCTCCATCACGACCGCGAGATGCGGGTTTCCCGTAGGAGTGGGCGTGGGCGTGGGCGTCGGTTTCGGAGTCGGAGGGTCCGACGGTACCGGTGCAACAACCTCGGGCTCGCGAGGATTTGGAATGCGGGTCGGCGCGGGGGTTGGCGTCGGCATAGGAGTAGGGGTCGCACTGGGTGTTGGGTCTGGCCTGACCGGAGCGGACGTCGTGATGGGAAGGTCGCGTGTACTCGACGTGTCCTGCGGCGATTGGGGCGACAGCCCGACGACGATGATCGCGGCCGTCGTTGCGAGAGCCGCGGTACCTGCGACAACCGCGACCGCGACACCGATTCGCGCCGCGCGCCCGGCAGGCGCCGGCCCTGGGATGCCCGTGGCCGAAGCCTGCCCCGGCTGAGATCCTGCCGCGAGGGCGGCGGCCGCTCCCCCACCCAGGATGAGCGGCGCGATGATGGCGCGAAGGCCGTGACCCACGTCGCGCAGTTCCCGGAGAATGGCCGCGCACTCCTCGCATTCCTCAACGTGTCGCTCGACCTTCGCCGACTCGCGCGCGGCCAGTGTGCCGTTGGCGTACGCCCCGAGTTTTCCCCGAAGGGCCGTGCACTCAGCGCCCCGAGCATCCGAGGATACGTGCGCCTGCAGATACGCCTCACGCAGGCCCTCGCGCGCTCGATAGGCGAGCGCGGAGACACCGTTTGCCGTGAGCCCGAGGAGCACTGCCACTTCGGGCGGGCGCAAGCCTTCGACCTCGAGGTACCACAGCACCGCCTGCCAACGCTCGGGTAGCCCGGCAAATGCTGTGGTGACCATGCGGTTCTCGAACGTTCCGACAGCGGGGTCGCCCAACTCGTCCGGCTCGTCGTACGGTGTGAAGTCGTCGGTGACCTGCGTGCGGCGTGACTTCTCGGTTGCTTCGTACGCGAGTCGACGGATGGTCGTGTAGACGTAGGCGCGGAAGGACACGTCCGGCCCGCCTCCACCGCGGAGCACCGCGTACGTCTTCTCGAACGCGTCGCTCACGAGATCGTCGGCTGAGAAAGAATCTTGTGCGTAGTACCGCGCCATGGCGGTTGCGGCTCCGGCATGCCGAGCATAGAGCTCGCCGAACGCCGAGGGGTCGCCGGATCGCACCGAGCTGATGAGCTCAGCGTCACTTCGGCTATCGCCCTGCGGTAGGTGCATGTCCCATCTCCGGCCCCGACCGTTGCGCCAGGCGGGCCCAAATTGTCGAAACCCGCTCATTCTTACTCGGATTCCGGCGAAATTTCTTGTCGGTGACGCTCTCGCGTACCTCTCTTCCCCAATGAGAGGGAGAAACCGCGTCATGATGACGCGGTTTTGCCCTCTTCTTTGTGATGAGTATTTCCGAGCCAGCAGCCGCACCCGGCAGCGCTCCGTTTCTCGCCGAACAATGGCGAGCTCGAGCGATGTCGGGTGGTTGGCTGCACCCGGACGATTGGCACGGTGCTGCGGTGAGCGCCATGGTCCGCGCCGTCATCGACGACGAAGGTCTCGCGGAGGCCTCGGCCGAACTTGGCGCCGAGCGCGCCTCCCGTGGTGTCGGTCTCACGGAAGGTCTCGACGACCTCGCTGCCCTCTTCAGCGTCGCGTCTCGACCAGCCCCTCCGTTTCACATCGTAAAGGCGTTCTCAGAAGCCTGGGTGGATGTCTCCACAGCCGCCATCCTCGCTCGGGGCGCGACCGATTCACTCACGGGGTTGAGGACGTCGGATTACCTCGAGGCGCGCTTGGTCGAGGTCTACTCGGCCCAGCGGGCTACCGGCATCCCGGCATCCGAATCGCACACAATGATCGTTGTCTCGGGCGACCGGTTGACCGGCTGGAAGCGAGTGCTCCGCAGCTGCGCGATCGCCCGCATTGTGTCGGAGGTTCTGTCATCGGGCGAGACGAACGTGATCCTGCGGTCGGGCACGATCGTCAGCATCGTGGGCGCCGCGAGTGCGCTCGAGCACTCCATCCGTATTCGCCATCGCCTGCTCGTTGTCGATGACGCCGAGGAGGTCACGGTCGAACTTCGCGAACTCCCCGATGACTACGAGTCCGCTGTTCTAGCTCTCGTCGACCTCTGACGCGCGCGTCGCGACAGAACCGGTGGCGATGGACTCGTGATGATGGATGACCTCGGCCACGATGAAGTTCAGGAACTTCTCCGCGAAAGCCGGGTCCAGATGGGACTGCTCGGCGAGCGCACGCAGTCGAGCGACTTGCACGGCTTCACGGTCCGGATCGGATGCGGGCAGGCCCGTCGCGGCCTTCAAAACGCCAACCTGCTGAGTGAACTTGAATCGTTCGGCGAGCAGATGCACGAGAGCGGCGTCGATGTTGTCGATGCTCTGGCGCAGGGAGGCGAGTTCCGGGGGCGGCGTCTGGCTCATGGGGCCAATCTACCTTTCGTCGCTGACGCCTCGATCGCATCGAGGCGCGCGATGAGCCCACGCCGCACGTCCGGCCACTCGTCGTTGAGGATCGAGTACACCGCTGCGTCTCGCCAGGTTCCATCGGCGCGCACCTGATCGCGTCGAACGATCCCCTCGAATTGCGCGCCGAGTTTGGTGATCGCTCCGCGCGACCGCGTGTTGAGGGCATCCGCCTGGAGCTTCACCCGCCCGAATCCGTTGTCGAAGGCCTCGGAGAGGATGAGGAGCTTGGCCTCGGGGTTGACGGCCGTGCCCCAGACATCCGGAGCCCACGCGGTCCAGCCGAGGTGGGCGCTCTCCCGCACTTCGTCGAAATCGCCGAGGGTGGACGTGCCCACGAGACGCCCGTCGACGAGGCGAACTGCATAGACGTTGTTGCGGTCCAGCGCGTAGTAGCTGTCGGCGAACTCGGTGAAGCCGTCGAGCGTTGGTCGATAGCCCGCCGGGCCTCCCCCGTAGCCGCCAGCAAAGACCTCCGGGGTGCTGATCGCGGCGAATAGCTCCGGATAGAGTTGCCGCGTCAACGGTTCTAGACGGATGAAACGACCGTCGATAACGCGGGGTTGGGGGCGCACGGCTACCATCCCGCTATCCTCGCACCGTGAAGAACTCTTGGCTTTCGTTGCCCGTGACCCGAGTGCTCGGTGCGGCTCTGTCGTGGTTTGGTTTCACACTCGCATTTGGCCTGCTCTACCAGGTGGCACTCGCTGTCATCGCGCTCGGAGGGTATTGCGCCAGTGGCGGGCCCTACTCGATCGAGGTGGAGTGCCCAGAGAACGTTGTGCTCTTCGCCCCGACGAGCATCTTCGGTGGCCTCATCGCCGTCGGGGTGAACCTTTTCGTCTCCCGCGGATTCGGGGCGCAGCTCTCCGCGTGGGCGTGGGCAATCCTGTTCGTGGGGCTGAGCATCCCGTTCGCGTTCGGCGGCGGGGTGAGCAACTGGTTCATCTGCGTTCTCTTCGCCGTCATGGGCCTGGCCCCACTCGTACTCGAACTCCGCGCCAACGCGCCACGCGTGTTCATCGGCACTCGGACGGCTGGCGGGGATGCATTCGCATTTCGTCACGGCGATCGCCGCAGCATCATGTCGATGAGCGCGCCGGCCGACGGTACCGTCACGCCGGGCCTCGGGCACGTGCTCGCGGGTGTTGGCGTGCCACTCGTTTCGGGCGCACTCGGTGTGTTCGTCGCGATCGCGTGGTTCCGCGCGGCCTAACTCAGCCGAGCAGGTCGTGGCGCACGACGATGGCGTCGCGCTGCGGCCCGACACCGATCGCAGAGATGCGGGCGCCGCTCATCGCTTCGAGTGCGAGCACGTAGTCCTGCGCGTTCTTCGGCAGGTCGTCAAAGCTGCGCGCACCGGAGATGTCCTCCGCCCACCCCGGGAACTCCTCGTAGATGGGGACGGCGTGGTGGAAGTCGGTCTGGTTGACCGGCACCTCGTCGAAGCGAACTCCGCCGACGTCGTAGGCGACACACACGGGAATACGTTCGAGCCCGGTGAGAATGTCGAGCTTGGTGAGCACGTAATCGGTGACGCCATTGATTCGGGCCGAGTAACGGGCGATCGGTGCGTCGTACCAACCGGTGCGCCGAGGTCGACCCGTGGTCGTTCCGAATTCGAAACCGCGCGTGCGAAGCCACTCGCCCCACTCGTCGTGGAGCTCTGTGGGGAAGGGACCAGCACCGACACGCGTGACGTACGCCTTCGCGATGCCGATGACACGATCGATGCGATTCGGTGCGACTCCCGATCCGGTCGCAGCTCCGCCGCTCGTCGAGTTCGACGACGTGACGAACGGGTACGTGCCGTGGTCGACGTCGAGCATGGTTGCCTGTCCACCCTCGAAGACCACTGTCTTGCCGGCATCCAGCGCCTGATTGAGCAGCAGTCCTGTGTCGGCGACCATCGGTCGAAGACGGTCGGCGTACGAGAGCAGGTCGTCCACGACCTCGTCGACCGCGATCGCGCGGCGGTTGTAGATCTTCACGAGGAGGTGGTTCTTCTGGTGCAGAGCACCTTCCACCTTCTGGCGCAGGATGTTCTCGTCGAACAGATCCTGGATACGGATGCCCACACGGTTGATCTTGTCTGCGTAGGCCGGGCCAATGCCTCGCCCCGTCGTTCCGATCTGGCGCTTGCCGAGGAACCGCTCCGTGACCTTGTCGAGGGTGCGGTGGTACTGCGTGATGACGTGTGCGTTCGCGCTGACGACGAGCTTCGAGACATCCAGCCCCCGGCTGGTGAGAGCACTCAGCTCGTCGAAGAGCACTTCGATGTCGACGACGACGCCGTTGCCGATCACCGGCACCACACCGTCGGTGAGAATTCCGGACGGCAGGAGATGCAGCGCGTACTTCTGGTCGCCGATGACGACGGTGTGGCCTGCGTTGTTGCCGCCGTTGAACTTGACGACGTAGTCGATTCGGTCGGCGAGGAGGTCCGTCGCCTTTCCCTTACCCTCGTCGCCCCATTGGGCGCCGATGATGACGATGGCGGGCATGGGTTTTCTCCCTGCTAGGTGATGGCACGACGCACCGGGTCGCGCGGGGGGATTACACCTCAGTCTACGGGAAGGGCGTGCTGGCGGACCCAGGCGTGCATGACGATCGCAGCGGCCGCGGATGCGTTGATGCTGCGTGTCGACCCGTACTGGGTGATCTCAACCGCGAGATCGGACGCGGCGAGCGCCTCGGGGGTGAGACCGGGACCCTCCTGACCGAAGAGGAGCACACACGCCTCCGGCAGCTCGGTCCGTTCGATCGGCACGCTGCCCTTGAGGTTATCGACGGCGACGATGGGCAGGTCTCGCTCTTTCGCCCATGCGACGAAGTCGGCAATCTCGGGGTGGTGCAGCACGTGCTGGTAACGATCGGTGACCATCGCACCACGCCTGTTCCAGCGTCGGCGGCCGATGATGTGCACCGTATCGGCGAGGAATGCGTTTGCGGTACGCACGATCGACCCGATGTTGAGATCGTGCTGCCAGTTCTCGATCGCGACGTGGAAAGTGTGACGACGCGTGTCCAGATCGGCGACGATCGCCTCCATGGTCCAGTAGCGGTACTGGTCGACCACGTTGCGTGTGTCGCCGCGCCGGAGCAGTTCCGGATCGTAGCGGGGGTCATCCGGCCACTCGCCCTGCCATGGCCCCACCCCGTGGGTGCTGAGCTCGGGGGTCGGGTTGTCGTCGGCCACGCGTCGAGCTTACGCACGCGGTATGCCCCGCGCTGTTAATCTCGGGGGATGCTCGAACCGTGGTCGCCCGATGGCCAGAGTCGTGTCATCCTGGGCGACAACCTCGAGGTCGTGCGCGAGCTGCCGGATGCCAGCTTCCGCCTCATCTACCTGGACCCTCCGTTCAATACGGGCAGAACCCAATCGCGCCAGAGCATCACGACAACACGAAACCCGAACGGAGGGCGGACGGGCTTCAAGGGTCTTCAGTACGACACCGTGAAGGGCACGCTGTACGGCTACGACGATCGCTTCGCAGACTATTGGGAGTTTCTCGAGCCGCGCCTGGCGGAGGCGTGGCGACTACTCGACGAGAAAGGCACCCTCTACCTGCACCTCGACTTCCGGGAAGCGCACTACGCAAAGGTTGCTCTCGACGCGCTGTTCGGGAGGGAGTGCTTTCTCAACGAGATCATCTGGGCCTACGACTACGGGGCCCGCGCAACTCGTAAGTGGCCGGCCAAACACGACACGATCCTCGTCTACGTGAAGAACCCCACATTGTACTACTTCGACAACGAGAGCGTCGACCGCGAACCGTACATGGCCCCCGGTCTCGTCACCGCTGAGAAGGCCGCGCGCGGCAAACTGCCGACCGACGTGTGGTGGCACACGATCGTGTCGCCCATGGGGCGCGAGAAGACGGGATACGCCACCCAGAAACCGGAGGGAATCCTTCGGCGTATCGTGCAGGCCTCAAGTGCTCCGGGCGATTGGGTTCTGGACTTCTTCGCGGGCAGTGGGACGACGGGAGCCGTGGCATCCGCCCTCGAGCGACGGTTTGTGCTCGTGGACGCCAATCCCGACGCGATTGCGATCATGCGCGGTCGGCTACCCGCGCAGACCCAGTTCATCGGTGGCTAGCCCCGCTACCATGGGCCGCATGGCTAACCGCAGCGAGATCGAGTGCTGGCTGACCGACATGGACGGCGTTCTCGTCCACGAGAACAACCCCATCCCCGGGGCCGCAGAACTGCTTCAGCAGTGGCGCGATGAGGGCAAGCCCTACCTCGTGCTCACCAACAACTCGATCTTCACACCGCGCGATCTGAGTGCCCGACTGAAGGCGTCGGGACTTGTTGTGCCCGAGGAATCCATCTGGACTTCAGCGCTCGCGACCGCCGACTTCTTGAAGTCGCAGAAACCGGGCGGTAGCGCTTTTGTCATCGGAGAAGCCGGTATCACGACGGCCCTCCACGAGGCTGGCTTCATCATGACCGAGACCGATCCGGACTACGTGGTGATCGGCGAGACCCGCAATTACTCATTCGAGGCGATCACCAAGGCCATCCGCCTGATCGGCGACGGCTCCCGTTTTATTGTCACGAACCCGGATGCCACGGGCCCGAGCGCCGACGGACCGCTCCCCGCCACCGGCGCCGTCGCCGCCCTCATCACCAAGGCCACGGGCAAAGAGCCGTACGTTGTTGGCAAGCCGAACCCGATGATGTTCCGTTCTGCGATGAATAAGATCGGTGCCCACTCGGAGAACACCGGCATGATCGGCGATCGGATGGACACCGACATCGTCGCTGGCATCGAGGCCGGTCTCCACACGATTCTCGTGCTCACGGGTATCAGCGACCAGGCGGAGATCAACCGCTATCCGTTCCGACCGGACGAGATCCTCACGTCGGTTGCTGAACTCGTCTCGGCCGAACCGATCGAGTCAGAAGCCTAAGCAACGGCCGGGCCCGAGCACCTCTAGGACGTCGGCTGCGGCTGCGCGATCGAACCCGGGAGGTCAGCCCCCGTCGAGCGATTGACGAAGCAGAAGAAAGTGCGATTGCCGCTGTCCCACTCTGCGGAGTCCACGGCAAAACTCGCGGAGATCTGGATGTCCTGCGCACTGCCGGCGACGCCGTAGTTGATGACCGTGGGATCGGCGCACAGCGTGCCGACGCGCGTGGCGAGCGCCTCGAACCCCGGGTACGCGGTTCCGGTGGAGTCCTCGAACTGGCCGCGCAGCACCAGCTGGGCTGGATGTGCGGTGCCGCAATCGACGACCGTGTAGTTCTCCTGCCACGCCGATTCGAACGGCGCGAGGCACTCGCCGCCGAGCAGTTCGTCCCACGCGTATGTTCCGGGCGGGAGAGGACCGATGGGAGGGGCGGTGGGGGTGGGGGTGGACGTTGGGGTCGGGGTCGGCGTGGGCTCGGCTGTCGGGGTTCCGCCGAGGCGCTGTCCGAGAAGGAACAGTGCCACCAGCGCGAGCACCGCAACGAGACCGCCCGCGACCCAGAGGAGGGTCATCTGGTGTTTCTCGAGAGGAGCCCACTGGCTCGGACGCGCGGGCGGTGGCGGCGCGGTGGGCGGAGTACCGCGAACCTCGGTGTACTCCTGAAACTGCCCGTCGCCGAACAGGTCGTCGATGGGGGTTTGAGGGTTCGATTCCCCCTCGGGGCCGTCCAGCCCGATGAGCTCCGCCTCGATGACCTCGGTGATGCCTTCGAGGGCGGGGTCGATCGGCCTGGCCTGCCACGGTTCCCACGGGCGCGGTTCGAGTTCCTGGCTCGGCATCGCCTGGGTCGGCACGTCGTAGACGGGCATGGCTTCGGTTGGCGGCGGCTCGGCCGGAGGGTTCGGAGTGCCGGGGAGGGTGGCATCCGGGGGCGGAGGTGCGGATGCGGGGGGCACGGCTGGCTCGGGCGCAGCGGGTTGCTCGGGTGCCGGTGCATCCGGAACCTCGGGGGGTGGCTCCTGGGGCGGGGTGAGACCCCACGAGAACTGGCTCGTCGGAACTCCGAGGGACTCCGTTGTCGGCGGCACGATCGGGGTGGTCGGCGGCGATGACACGACCGCCGGAGGAATGAGCGGCGGAGGCGGAGCGGGCTCACTTGTTGATTCCGGAGCAGGGGGCGAAGCGTCCGAAACCGGGATGCTCGTCGTCTCGAACTGGCTCGCGAGCCAGTCACTGCCGTCGACCGGCTCCTCCCCCTCTGGTTTGTCTTTGTCGCTCGTCATCGAGGCAGCCCGAGGTCGTCGAGTCCTATCGCGGCGAAGTACGGGTAGCCTTCGGCTTCGATGCGCTCGCGCGCGCCGGTGCTGCGATCGACGACAACCGCGACGGCGGCGATCTCCGCCCCCACCTTCTTGAGCGCCTCGATAGCGGCCAGCGGCGAGCCGCCAGTCGTCGAGGTGTCCTCGAGCACGATGACACGCTTGCCGGCAAGGTCGGGGCCTTCTACCTGCTTGCCGCGGCCGTGGTCCTTGGGCTCCTTGCGCACCACAAAGGCGTCGTACGAGAATCCGCGCGCGGCACCCTGGTGGAGGATCGCGGACGCGATGGGATCGGCACCCATCGTCATGCCACCGACGGCCGAGACATCCGGAACATCCTTGATGAGGTCGAGCATGACCTGGCCGATGAGCGGTGCGACGCGGTGATCGAGGCTGACCTTGCGCAAATCGACGTAGTAGGTCGCCTTTTTTCCGCTCGTGAGCGTGAAGTCGCCGTGGAAGACGGCGTCGGCGGAGATGAAGTCGATGAGCTGCTGCTTGGCGTCGGTCACGGCAGAAAGCCTACTGAGTGTCTCTGGGGACGCAGGAGCTCGGGCCGGAACCGTCGGTACGACGCAGTACCGTGGAGGCCATGCGTGTAGCCACCTGGAACGTCAACTCGATCCGCAGTCGCGTCGGCCGGGTGGTGGATTGGCTCGTGCGCGAAGACGTCGACGTGCTGGCCATGCAGGAGATCAAGTGCACGGAGGCGCAATTCCCGTTCGCCGCATTCGAAGAGGCCGGGTACGAGGTCGAACTGCACGGTCTCAACCAGTGGAACGGTGTCGCGATCGCGAGCCGGCTGCCGATCGAGGATGTCGCCGTCGGCTTCGAGGGTGCACCGGGATTCGGCAAGCCGCTCGACGATGGCACGCTGCCCCTCGAGGCTCGCGCCCTCGGTGCGACGGTCAACGGTGTTCGCCTCTGGAGCCTGTACGTCCCCAATGGCCGCGAGCTCGACAACCCGCACTATCCGTACAAGCTCGAGTGGCTCGCGGCGCTCGCCGCAGACACGCGTGCGTGGATCGCCGCCAACCCCGAGCAGCCGCTCGCTCTCATGGGGGACTTCAACATCGCACCCTTCGACCACGACGTGTGGGACATCCGGGTCTTCGCCGGAAAGACCCACGTGAGCCAGCCCGAGCGTGATGCCTTCGCCGCGCTCGAGGCGGCGGGGCTCACGGATGCCGTGCGCTCCCGCGGCATTGAGGGCTACACGTACTGGGACTACCAGCAGCTTCGTTTCCCGCGCAATGAGGGCATGAGGATCGATTTCATCCTGGGCTCCCCCGCCTTCGATGACCTCGTGACGGCGGCCCGCATCGACCGCGACGAGCGTAAGGGCGACGCGCCGAGCGATCATGTTCCCGTCGTTGTCGACCTCGACCTCGAGACCGAGGATGACGACGACCGGCCGATGTTCCTCTGAGCCGGAGCACCCCCGATTTACACTGGTGGAATGAGCACCACTCAGCCCAAAATCTCGTCGAGTCCGGTGGTCACCCGTGTGGTGGACCAGCTCCTCGCCGAGATGATGAGCGGAGAGCTCGCCCCCGGTCAGCACATCAGCGATACGGAACTCGCGGCGCGCTTCGGGGTGTCGCGCACTCCCGTACGGGAGGCGCTGCAGAGGCTTCGCGATGTCGGCTTGGTTGAGGCATCCGCGAGCCGCTTCACTCGAGTCGCCGAAGTTTCACCGGACCTCACTGACCAGGCTTACACGGTGTGGAAGGCCCTCTACGCGGTTCTGCTCGAGGAAACCATTCCCGTTGTCGGGGAGGAGACGGTCGCGCTCATGGTGCGCGACCGGGACGAATTCGTTGCTGCGCTACCCACGGTGGATGGGCAACGCCTAGCGACGGCGAACTTTCAGTTCGTCACTCGTCTGCATTCGGTCTCGACGAATGCGGTACTCGTTCGATCACTGGTGTCGGTTGTGCACATCGTGCGCCTGGGGAGCCTTTACCTACCCAGCCCGCTCGATCTCGGCAGTCTCGGAGAGGCGCAGGAACTCCTCATCGACGCCGCCCGCCGCAATGACGTGGGTCGGGCGCGGGAGGCCATGGACGTGCTGGCGTCCATCCAAGTTCCCCGCTCCTAGCGAGAAGCTGCGCCATTCGCGCACGAGACGCAACTTTGCACCGCAAAGTGCAACCAAACGCCGGGATCGCGCGCCTAGCCTCGAATCAATGACCTATTCGAGGATCGGAGGTGACCCATGTCGCGCAACCAGCAGGCCGTACTAGGAGAACCCGAGGTACTCGAGGACGAGGTCACCGGCGCGTGGCTCGACATCAAGAGGGCAGCATCCGAGCTCCGCACGCTGCAGTCGCATGACGGCAGCATCGAGGATGCAACAGCCCACCCCCGCGCGGCGGCCCTCGTCGCCCGCATCCGCGCCGCCCTGCCGACGTTCTCGGCTGCGCTCCCCCACGACGCGGACTACCTGGCCGCGCTCGATACCGACTTCGCGCGCTGGTCGGATGAAGGCTTCGGCGTTCCCGACTTCCTCGATTCGCTCGTGGCGTTCCAGCCGCAGCAGCACCGCGTCAACGGTCTGCGCCACCTCGTGGTGTTTCCGATGTACACCCAGAACGGGTCATCCGATCGCCTCGTCGAGGCCGTGTTCGTCGAGGTGATCTGGCCGGAGTTCGTCGCCGAGCTGGAAGCCGGGCCGTACTCGAACGCGCTGTTCGTGCCGATTCGGTTCATCGATTTCACCGAGGGGTACGACACCAACTCTGCGGTGCTCTTCCCGGAGACGGTAGCGATGAGGTCGATCCCGACCTTCACCTGGGGAGCGATCTTTGCCGATCGCGAAGCCGCACGGTTCCGTCGGGTGGTGAGGGGGGCATCCGAGATCACCAAACTCGAGCTGCCAGAGGACGCCAAGCGCCTGCTCGACGACCAGCGCGTCGCCGAGGAGACGTTCGTGATGTGGGATCTCATCCACGATCGCACCCACATGCGCGGCGACCTGCCGTTCGACCCGTTCATGATCAAGCAGCGGATGCCGTACTTCTTGTACTCGCTCGAAGAGCTGCGCTGCGATCTCACCGCCTTCCGCGAGGCCGTGCGACTCGTGCGGGATGAGAGCACGGACGAGCTGACCCGCGACCGGGCCCGCCTTGTGCAGTACGCCGTGATCTTCGACCGCATCTTCCGCTTCGCGATCACGGGAACCCGTGTGCGCAATTACGACGGGCTCGGCGGTCAGCTGCTGTTCGCGTGGCTGCACCAGCACCACGTGCTGCACTGGACCGATACGGCGCTCGCGATCGACTGGGACCAGGTGCCCGACGTTGTGGTGGCGCTCTCCGACGCGATCGACGAGCTGTACTGGGAGTCGATCGACCGACCCAAGGTCGCGCACTGGCTTGCCGCCTACGATCTCGTCGCCGGCACGCTCACACCGCACCCTGCATCTCGGTGGGCGCGGGGGCTTCCGGATGATGTGCTCGCGGGTCTCCCCAAGGGCTACACGGATGCCGTGCTCGACGACGAGTTCCCCCTGTCGATGTTCTACGAGGCGCTGTCCAAGAAGATGGCCGACGTGATCGAGTCGACCAAGGGGATCACGCCGGCCATGCTGCAAGACTGAGGCCATGACGCGACTGCACGATCCGAATTATCGCGGGTTCGCGAGTGACAATTACGCTAGTGCCCACCCGGCCGTTCTCGACGCCCTCGTCGAGGCCAACGGCGGGCACCAGATCGCCTACGGCGAAGACGTGTACACCGCGCGACTCCAGGAAGTCATGCGTGGGCACTTCGGGCCCACCGCGGAGGCGTGGCCCGTGTTCAACGGCACGGGCGCGAACGTCACGGCGCTCACGAGCGTGCTGCCGCGGTGGGGCGCGGTCATCGCGACGTCGACCGCCCACATCCACACCGACGAGAACGCGGCACCCGAGCGGGTGTCTGGGCTCAAGCTGCTCACGGTGGACACCCCCGACGGCAAGCTCACCCCCGAACTCATCGCCTCCGAGGCGTGGGGCTGGGGCGACGAGCATCGTGCCCAGCCGCTCGCTGTGAGCATCACGCAGACCACCGAACTCGGCACCCTGTACACACCGGACGAGGTGCGCGCGATCGCCGACTACGCGCACGAGCGCGGCATGGTGCTGCACATGGACGGAGCACGGATCTCAAACGCAGCGGCCGCGTTGGGAACGGGGTTCGGTGAGTTCACGTCCGAGGTTGGCGTGGATATCCTCAGCTTCGGGGGGACCAAGAACGGGCTCGTGTTCGGGGAAGCCATCGTGGTGCTTAGTGCCGCGGCATCCGACGGCCTCGTGTACTTGCGCAAGCTCAACATGCAGCTCGCGTCGAAGATGCGGTTCGTCTCGGCGCAGCTCATCGCGTTGCTCGAGGGCGACCTGTGGCTGCGGTCGGCGTCGCACGCGAACGCGATGGCGGCGCGACTGCGGTCGGCGTTGGAGGATGCTGCGCTGCCGGGCCTGGAGTTCACGCAAGCGACGCAGGCCAACGCCGTGTTCGCGACACTCCCTCCGGGGGCCGCCGACCGGTTGCGCGAGAAGTTCCGTTTCTACGACTGGGACCCGGCACGCGGCGAGGTGCGCTGGATGACCGCGTGGGACACCGCGGAGGCAGACATCGATGCGTTCGTGGCCGCGGTTACGGCGGAGCTGCGGGCCTAGGGTCCGCGAGCTGACGCGATCCGACCTACCCAGGCCGATTATCGAACGGAATGCGTCAGCTCGACGCTACGGACGCAGGAGCACCTTGGTGGCGCGGCGCTCATCCATCGCAGCGTAGGCCTCGGCGGCCTCCGACAGCGGAAGCTCCAGGTCGAAGACGCGACCCGGGTTGAGCGTGCCGTCGAGCACCTCGGGCAGCAGCTCCTCGATGTAGTTGCGCACGGGGGCGACGCCGCCGTTCGCGCCCACATTGGTGCCGAACATCGTCTGGATCGGCAGTTCAGCACCGCCGTTCGGAACGCCGACGTACCCGACCATGCCGCCGGGCCGCGCCGAGCGCAGCGCCTGGTCCATGGACTCTGCGGTCCCGACGCACTCGAGCACACAGTCCGGCCCGACACCGTCGAACAGCTCCTTGATTTGCTTGATGCCCTCGGCGCCCCGCTCCTCCACGATGTCGGTTGCACCGAACTCACGAGCGATCGCCTGGCGGTCGGCGTGCCGCGACATGGCGACGATGCGGGATGCCCCGAGCCGCTTCGCGGCAAGCACCGCGCACAGCCCGACGGCCCCGTCGCCGACGACAACCACGGTGCTGCCCGCGCCCACGCCGGCGGACACCGCCGCGTGGTGACCCGTGCCCATGACATCCGCGAGTGTCAGGAGGCTCGGAATGAGGTCGGGTGCGGGCATCCCGGGGGTCGCCACGAGCGTGCCATCGGCGAGCGGAACCCGAACGATCTCACCCTGCGCGCCGTCGACAAAGTCGCCGTTGCGGTCGGGTGCGCCCCACCAACCGCCGTGCAGGCAGCTCGTGCTCACGCCGTGGCGGCAGTTGATGCACGTCATGTCGCACCAGTAGAAGGGGGCGATCACGAAGTCCCCCGGCTTCACGGCCGTAACCTCGTCGCCGACCTGCTCGACGATGCCGACAAACTCGTGCCCGATGCGCCGCGGTTTCGTTGTCGGGGTCACCCCGCGGTAGGGCCACAGGTCGGAGCCGCACACGCACGCGGCGCTCACACGCACGATCGCGTCGGTGGGCTTCACGAGTGTCGGGTCGGGCACCTCTTCGCTGCGGATGTCGTGCGGGGCGTGGATGACGGTAGCGCGCATGGGTTCAGGCTACGCCTGGTCCGTAAGCGCCTCGACTGCCTCACTAAAGCGCCCACTGACGTTGATGGCTAGACCACCTTCCGTATTCACCGAACTGATCCGGTCGAGCGCGCCATCCTTCCAGAAGTAAATGTGTGGCGAGATTGGTCCAATCCCGTCAGAGAATCCCAGATTGGTGAACCTCAGCACGTCATTGACGGATCCGATTGAAGCTACGTTCTTGAGAACGTGGAAGACGAGTTGGTGTCGGTGTGGGACTCCAATCACCACGCCCAGCGGGGCAAGCTCACCGAGTCTCTCCATGAACTCGTCAAGGTCGAGGACTCGACTGGCTGTGAAAGGTGAATCGCCCATGAGGACGCTGAAGGATCCGCCCGGAGTCTCCACGGTCTGGATTTCACCCCAAGGCTCACGCGACAGCCCCGCGCGGGCCGCCCCCCACATGCTGTCGGGTGAGAATCGCTGGGCCTGTTCGTCCGTCAAGGATGCGTACGTGTCGGGATAGTCGAGCATGATGACTTCGACAAGATCGTCAGCGACGCGTCGAGCGTATGAGTAGTTTCTCAAGGCTTCCGGTGGAGCAAACTCTGCGGGCATGAGCCTAGAACGCATCATCGACAACAGTTGATCGTCCCCGGGCACGTCGGTCATCTGTGTCAGGGAAGCAACCATCGTTCCCACATGGTGACGTACGGTTGCGTCCCAATCCTCCCGCGGCAACTGCCGAAGTCGCGCTGCAATGTTGTACAGCCCGAACTCGGCACCCCGCTCATCGCGGACGTAATCGGCGAACACGGCGAGCGGTCCTCGACTCGAGGGCCACGCGGCGATGAAGAGATTGCGAAGCACCTCAGCTTCGTCGTCCGAAAGGGGAAGACCCGAGGTCCCCGACTCGCCTTCGCGTTGCGTTTTCTTTCGCCACGGCATCTTCATTGCAGATTTCCTCTCAGTTCTGAGCGAATGGTATCCGTAGGATGCCTGGTGTGTTTCAGCGGATGACGGCGCGAGCCGATCTCGGAGGGGCATTCGCATAGCGTTGAGTCGTGACATCCGCCCCCTTCAACGAACTGCTCGTCGAGACCCGCAGCTTCCCGCCGCCCGCGCATTTTGCAGAGAACGCGAATGTGCCGGCGGATGTGTGGGAGCGTGCGGCCGCCGACCCCGTCGCGTTCTGGGAGGAGGCGGCATCCCGTCTCACGTGGGCGACCCCGTGGACGACTGCGCACACGTGGCAGCCAGCGGCGGGGCCCGACGGCCTTCGACCGCCCGCGGCGGAGTGGTTTTCGGATGGCACACTCAACGTCGCCGTCAACTGCGTCGATCGCCACGTTGACGCCGGACTCGGTGACAAGGTCGCGTACTACTTCGAGGGCGAGGGCGGCGACCGCCGCGCCCTCACCTTCGCGGACCTGCAGCGCGAGGTGAGCAAGGCCGCCAACGCACTGGAGGCGCTCGGCGTGACCAAGGGCGACCGCGTGGTCATCTACCTTCCGGTCATTCCCGAGACGGTGATCATCACACTCGCGGTCGCGCGCATCGGGGCCATCCACTCGCTCGTCTTCGGGGGTTTTTCGGCCGAGGCCCTGCGGTTCCGTGTCGAAGACACGGGCGCCAAGCTCGTCGTCACGAGTGACGGGCAGTTCCGTCGCGGCAAGGCTGTGCCGGTCAAGCAGAACGCGGATGCCGCGGTCGAAGGCCTCGACCATGTCGAGCACGTTCTCGTGGTTCGTCGCACCGGCGACGACGTCACGCTCACCGAGGGACGCGACGTGTGGTGGCACGACATCGTCGACACGCAGCCCGAGACACACGAGGCGCAGGCCTTCCCCGCCGAGACCCCGCTGTTCATCATCTACACCTCCGGCACCACGGGTAAACCGAAGGGCCTCGTGCACACCTCGGGCGGTTACCTCACGCAGGCGAGCTGGACCCACTGGGCGGCCTTTGACGCGAAGGACGACGACGTGCACTGGTGCACGGCCGACCTCGCGTGGGTCACCGCCCACACGTACGAGTTGTACGGACCGCTCTCGAATGCGACGACCCAGGTCATCTACGAGGGCACCCCCGACACCCCGAACCGCACGCGGCACCTCGAGATCATCGAGCGCTACGGCGTCACCACGTATTACACGGCCCCGACCCTCGTGCGCACGTTCATGACGTGGTTCCCGGAGGGGCTGCCGGACGGGTTCGATCTGTCGAGCATCCGGTTGCTCGGTTCTGTTGGTGAGTCGATCAATCCGGCCGCGTGGATCTGGTTCCGCGAGCAGTTCGGTGCAGGCACCGGACCCGTGATCGATACATGGTGGCAGTCCGAGACCGGCGCCGCGATGATGGCGCCCATCCCCGCGTGGACGACCATCAAGCCCGGTTCGGCCACTCGGGCCCTGCCCGGGTTGAAGACCCTCGTCGTTGACGACGAGGGCGAGCCCGTGCCCCCGGGCGCCGGCGGCTACCTCGTAATCGAAGGAACCTGGCCCTCAATGGCGCGCACCGTGTGGGGCAACCCGCAGCGCTACCTCGACTCGTACTGGGCGCGCTTCGCCGATCGCGGCTACTTCTTCTCCGGCGACGGCGCCAAGGCCGACGCCGACGGTGACATCTGGTTGCTCGGTCGCGTCGATGACGTCATCAACGTCTCCGGACACCGACTGTCGACCATCGAGATCGAGTCCGCGCTCGTTGCGCACCCCCTCGTCGGCGAAGCGGGGGTCACGGGAGCCGACGATGCAACGACGGGTGAGGCGATCGTCGCGTTTGTGCTTCCGGCAACGGATGCCCCGGCCGAGACCCTCGCACAGGAGCTCCGCAACCACGTGGCATCCGCCATCGGGCCGATCGCCAAACCGCGCGAGATCCACGTCGTGCAGGACCTGCCGAAAACCCGCTCCGGCAAGATCATGCGCCGCCTGCTCCGCGACATCGTGGATGGGCGACCGCTCGGCGATACGACGTCACTGCAGGACCCGACGGGCCCGGAGCGTATCGCGGCGGTGGTGGCGGCATCCGCGCGCGCTGGAGCATAGAGCGAAGGCCATTTCTGGCCTTCGCCGCGACGCCAGCGCCGCTGCCCGTCCCGGGCAGCGGATCACTCTCGCTAAGGTTCGCCGTACTCGCGGCTGTTTGAACACCCGCGCCACGCGCAAACCTCCGCGCGCGATGCGTCGCTCAGCGACGTCCTACTCGCCGAGGCGCGTTACCGAGAGGCCGTCGCCGTCGTTGGCCACCGTCACGTAGACCGTTTCGCCGTCGCGGATCTCGCCCGAGAGCAGCGCACGCGCAAGCTTGTCGTCGATCTCGCGCTGCATGAGGCGTCGCAGCGGTCGCGCACCGTACACGGGGTCGTACCCACGCTCCGCCAGCCAGTAACGGGCATCGGGGGTTACCGCGAGTTCGAGCCTGCGGTCGGCGAGGCGACGCGTGAGCCGGTCAATGTACAACTCGACGATTTGCGACAGGTCGTCGGTCGACAGGGGCGCGAACACCACGATGTCGTCGAGACGATTCACGAACTCGGGCTTGAACGCCTGGCGCACCAGGTCGTTCACGGCCTGCTCTCGCTGCTCCCACGGCAGCGACTGGTCGGTGATGAACTGGCTTCCGAGGTTCGACGTGAGGATGAGGATGACGTTGCGGAAGTCGACCGTACGCCCCTGCCCGTCGGTGAGGCGGCCATCATCCAGAACCTGCAGCAAAACGTCGAAGACTTCCGGATGCGCCTTCTCGACCTCGTCCAGGAGGATCACCGAGTACGGCCGACGCCGCACAGCCTCCGTCAACTGTCCGCCCTGCTCGTAGCCGATGTACCCGGGAGGGGCACCGACGAGTCGCGACACCGAGAACTTCTCGCCGTACTCGCTCATGTCGATACGCACGAGGGCCTTCTCGTCGTCGAACAGGTACTCCGCGAGCGCCTTCGCGAGTTCGGTTTTGCCCACACCGGTCGGGCCGAGAAACAGGAACGAGCCCGTCGGACGATCGGGGTCGGAGATCCCGGCACGAGTGCGACGCACGGCCTCGGAGACGGCGGCGACGGCATCCTTCTGTCCGATGAGTCGCTTGCCGAGCTCGGCCTCGAGGTGCAGCAGCTTCTCGGTCTCGCCCTGCGTGAGCTTGTCAACGGGAACTCCGGTCCACGCAGCGACAACCGCGGCGATGTCCTCCTCGGTCACCTGGTCGTTGACCATACGCTCCCCGATCGGCTCCGCCTGCTCGGCCTCCGCGAGCGCCTTCTCGATGCGCGGGATCGTCTCGTAGTTGAGCTTCGACGCCTTCTGGTAGTCGCCCTCGCGCATGGCGCGGTCGAGCTCGATGCGAGCGTCGTTGAGCTGCGTTTTGAGGTCGCCCACTCCCGTGAGCGACGCCTTCTCGGCGCGCCAGCGCGACTCGAGTTCCTCGAGCTCCTTGCCGCGAGCGGCGAGATCCTCGCGCAGCTTTTCGAGGCGGGCCTTGGATGCCTCGTCCTTTTCCTTCTTGAGTGCGAGCTCCTCGATCCGGAGTCGGTCCACCGCACGCTTCAGCTGGTCGATCTCGACGGGGCTGGAGTCGATCTCCATCTTCAGTCGGGATGCTGCCTCGTCGATGAGGTCGATGGCCTTGTCGGGGAGTTTGCGTCCGGAGATGTAGCGATTGCTCAGGGTCGCCGCCGCGACGAGTGCGGAGTCCGCAATCGAGACCTTGTGGTGTGCCTCGTAGCGCTCCTTCAGGCCACGCAGGATCGCGACGGTGTCCTCGACCGAGGGCTCGCCGACAAAAACCTGCTGGAAGCGGCGCTCGAGGGCTGCGTCCTTCTCGATGTACTGCCGGTACTCGTCGAGAGTGGTCGCACCGATGAGACGCAGTTCACCGCGAGCGAGCATGGGCTTGAGCATGTTCGCCGCGGCCACGGATCCTTCACCACCACCGGCACCCATGAGGGTGTGTAGCTCGTCGATGAACGTGATGATCTGACCGTCGGAGTCGTTGATCTCCTTGAGAACGGCCTTCAGCCGCTCCTCGAACTCACCGCGGTACTTGGCGCCTGCGACGAGAGCCGCAAGGTCGAGGGCGATGAGGGTCTTGTCCTTGAGGGAGTCGGCGACATCGCCCGCGACGATGCGCTGGGCGAGTCCCTCGACGACGGCGGTCTTACCGACGCCTGGCTCTCCGATGAGGACGGGGTTGTTTTTGGTGCGGCGCGTGAGCACCTGACTGACCCGGCGAATTTCCGAGTCCCGGCCGATGACCGGGTCGAGCTTGCCGCTGCGGGCGATGTCGGTGAGGTTCACGCCGTACTGCTCGAGGGCAGACTTCTGCTCCTCATCGGTGCCGGGGGCACCTTGCATGTTGGCCATGGGGCGTGCCTTTCCAAAACTTGAGTGGGTTCGACTCAAGTTTAGCGCTTTAGGCGTGAGAGTGCTAGGGGTGCGGGACGAGCGAAGCCGTCACCGTGAACTTCGGAGTGCGCGACACCTGACGAGTCGCCCCCACCACGCGCTCGAGCTCCGCTCGGTAACTGAGGTGCGAGTTGTACACCGTCCACAACTCGCCACCGGGGCGCAGGACGCGGGCCGCAGCCTCGAAGAGCTTCGAGGCGATACCGGTGTGCACGGCACCCGCGGAGTGGAACGGCGGGTTGAGGAGCACGAGATCGATGCTGTTCGCGTCCACGGTCGAGGCCGCGTCGTCCCGCAGCGCGGTGACGTTGGTGAGGCCGTTGAGGGATGCGTTGTCGCGCACCGCGTCGATCGCTGCTGCCGAGACATCCGTCGCCAGCACGCGAGTGTGGGGTCGGTCACGGGCGATCGTGAGTGCCAGGATGCCCGAGCCGGAGCCCAGATCGAGCACATCCACCGCGCGCGGCATCGCGTCATTCAGCACCGCGAGCATCGCGCGGGTACCGATGTCGAGGCGGCCCTGGGCGAAAACCCCGGGCGCCTCAGCCAAGTGAATGCCGGAGTCGGTTGTGTCGGCCGGGCCACCCACCGACCCGCGACAGGTCGAGTAGATCGGGTCTGACGCCACGAGCACACGTGACTTCTGGCGCGCGTGGGTCACATCCAGCCGGCCGAAATGCCTGCCGAGCACCTCGTTCATGCGGGGCGTCATGTGTTTGATGCGACCGCCGGCGAACACCGTGTCGACCCCCGCGTTCGCGAGGCGCCACGCAACATCGTCGACGCGGTCGAGCGAACGCGGCAGCTGCCAGAGCACAACAGATGCGCTCAGGTCGTCGGCCAACGAGACATTGCGGTGGTCGGAACGCCAGTCACCCGCGTTGGCGGCAAGCGCACGCTCGGCCACGACCGAATCCTGGAGCACCCGCACGTCGTGTGCTCCGAGCGCGATGGCGCCGAGCGTAAGGGCGCCGTAGTTGTCGTCGACGACCAGCACACCGTTGGGGTTGGCCGCGATCGCCTCGGCAGCGGTGTCGAGGATGAGGCGGTCCGAGGCATCCACCGCGAACAAGTTCGGTGCCTCGACGTCGGGCCACCGACGTAACCCCTCGAGCGCTATCCCAAATGCAGGAGATTCGGGCCGATCAGCCTCGGTCATGCGAATCCCAGGCCCATCGCGACGGGGTCTCCTGTATTTGGGATGACGGCGGGGCGCACGTCACCCGCGGCTGAGGGGCCGCCACACGACGACCTGGTTGGGCTTCTCGGTGCGGGCGCCCGCTCGCAGTGACACAACATCACCCGCGGAACCCGCAGCAAAGACGCGCCGACCCGGGCGGTTCAGCAATTCCTCTGCTAGCGCGTGCTCGAGCTCCCGCACCCGCTCCGACAGGGTTCGCACCTGGTCCTCGAGTTCGAGGATGCGGCGGATGCCCTCCAGGTTCAACCCCTCGGCGGAGAGCGCCGCGATCTCCCGAAGCTGCGCGACATCCCGCATCGAGTACCGGCGAGACTGCCCCGCCGTGCGCGTGGGGCTCACGAGCCCAAGCCGGTCGTACTGCCGCAGAGTCTGCGGGTGCATGCCCGCCAACTCTGCAGCTGCCGCGATCGCGAAGACCGGAGTGTCCAGATCCATCAGGTCTTCGCCTTCTGGAGCAGGTCGCCGCGCGGGTTCTCCTTCGGCATCGACTCGTCGAACTTACGGAGGAGTTCGGCCGCCTCATCCGTAAGCCTGGAAGGAACCGCGATCTCGACCTCGGCGAGGAGGTCACCGGTGCCCTTGGCGGAGGTCACTCCGCGCCCCTTGACGCGAAGAATCCGGCCATTGGGGGTACCGGGAGCGACCTTGAGCTTGACGGGGTCGCCGCCGAGGGTCGGCACCTCGATGGTCGCACCGAGAGCCGCCTCGACGAAGGTCACCGGAACGGTGACCCGCAGGTTGAGGCCGTCACGCTGGAACACCGGATGCTCGCGCACCGCAACCGTGAGCACCAGGTCGCCGGCCGGCCCGCCGTTGGGGCTCGGCTCGCCTTTGCCCTTGAGCTTGATCTTCTGGCCGTCCGCGACACCGGCGGGAATTTTCACCGTGATCGGGTTTCCGCCAGCCGCCTGCAGCTTGATCGTCTCGCCCTTGATGGCGGTAACGAAGTCGAGTGTGGTCGCCGCCGTGATGTCCCGCCCGGGAGTCGGGCCCTGACGGAAGCCCTGGCCACCGCCGAACATGCCCCCCAGGAGGTCCTCAAAGCTCGCGCCCTGGAACCCGCCACGCTGTTGCTGCCCGAACATGCCTCCGAAGACGTCCTCGAAGTTGCCGGGCTGGCCGCCCGCCGTGAAGCGGGCGCCAGAACCCATGGCGCGGATCTGGTCGTACTCGCGACGAAGCTCCGGGTCGGAGAGCACCGAGTTGGCCTCGCTGATCTCCTTGAACTTCGCCTCGGCGGCCGCATTTCCCGGGTTGGAGTCCGGGTGGTACTGCCGCGCGAGCTTGCGGTAGGTCTTCTTCAGCTCCGCTTCGCTGACGTCTTTGGAGACGCCGAGCACGGCATAGAAGTCCTTATCGAACCAGTCTTGACTTGCCACTGATGTGTCCTACTCTGCGGGTACCGCGACGGCCACTTTCGCCGGCCGCAGGAGACGGTCGCCCAGGATGTACCCGACCTCGATCACGTCCGCGATCTGGTTCTCGGTCACGCCAGGAGTCGGCAGCTGGACGACGGCCTCGTGGAACGCGGGGTCAAAAGCCTCGCCCTTCTCGCCGACGGCCTTGATGCCGTACTTGTCGAAGGCCGCCCGCAGTTTCTGAGCGATGAGGGTCACGGGTGCGCCCTCCACCAGGTCACCGTGCGCTTCGGCTCGCGCCAAGTCGTCGATGGTTGGCAGGAGGGACCGGAACACCTCGGCGATCACCGCTTCGCGGTTGGCCGCGCGATCCCGCTCGACACGAGTGCGAAAGTTCACGAGCTCCGCCTGAGCACGCAACATGTCGTTGCGCATCTCGGCAACGAGGTCGCGTTCCGCCTCGTCGAGGAGGGCCTGGTCCTCAGGGCTCAGGCCCTCCTCGACGGGAGCGTCGGACGGGTCGGATGCCGCGGCATCCGTGTCCTCGGCAGGCTCGCGAACATCGCCGGTCTCCGGGTCGATCCTCCGCTTGTCGCGGATGATGGGCTCGTCCCGCTGGTCGTCGTTGTTCTCGTTGTCGGCCATCGTTACTTCTTGTCGTCCTCGTCGTCCACGACCTCGGCGTCGACGATGTCCTCGTCGTTGCCTGCAGCGGCGGCGGGCTCCTCGGTCTCCGCGGCGGGCTGCTCGCCCTGTGCGGAGTAGATCGCCTCGCCGAGCTTGGTCTGGCTCTCGGTCAGCTTGTCGAACGCGGTCTTGACCGCGGCGTCGTCGTCACCGGCGAGCGCCGTCTTGAGCGCGTCGACGTCAGCCTGAACCTCGGTCTTGACGTCGTCTGGCAGCTTGTCCTCGTTGTCCTTGATGAGCTTCTCGGTCGAGTACGCGAGCTGCTCCGCCGTGTTGCGGGTCTCGGCCGCCTCGCGGCGCGCCTTGTCCTCGGCAGCGTGCTCTTCGCCCTCGCGCACCATCCGCTCGATGTCCTCCTTGGAGAGGGCCGAGCCACCGGTGATCGTCATCGACTGCTCCTTGCCGGTGCCCTTGTCCTTGGCGGACACGTGCACGATGCCGTTCGCGTCGATGTCGAAAGTGACCTCGATCTGCGGGATGCCGCGCGGTGCGGGGGCGATACCCGTGAGCTCGAAGGTGCCCAGGTTCTTGTTGTCGCGTGTGAAGTCGCGCTCGCCCTGGAACACCTGGATGGCCACCGACGGCTGGTTGTCGTCCGCGGTCGTGAAGGTCTCACTGCGCTTGGTCGGGATGGCCGTGTTGCGCTCGATGAGCTTGGTCATGATGCCGCCCTTGGTCTCGATTCCGAGACTCAGCGGGGTGACGTCGATGAGCAGAACGTCCTTACGCTCACCCTTGAGAACACCGGCCTGGAGGGCCGCGCCGACGGCGACGACTTCGTCAGGGTTGACGCCCTTGTTAGGCTCCTTGCCACCCGTGAGCTTCTTGACGAGCTCGGTCACGGCAGGCATACGCGTCGATCCACCGACGAGCACAACGTGGTCGATGTCGCCGACCTTGATACCCGCCTCCTTGATGACATCCTCGAACGGCTTCTTGGTGCGGTCGAGAAGGTCGCTGGTCATCGACTCAAACTGCGCGCGGCTGAGGGTCTCGTCGAGGTTGGCCGGGCCGTTCTCGGTGAGGCTGAGGTACGGCAGCTGGATGGTCGTGCTCGTCTGCGACGAGAGCTCCTTCTTCGCCTGCTCCGCGGCCTCCTTGAGGCGCTGCTTGGCGATCTTGTCGCCGGAAACGTCGACACCGGTCGTCGCCTTGAACTGCTTGATGAGCCAGTCAACGATGCGCTGGTCCCAGTCGTCACCACCGAGGCGGTTATCGCCGGCGGTCGCGCGCACCTGGATCGTGGAGAAGTCGTCGTCCTTGCCCACCTCGAGGAGGGAGACGTCGAAGGTTCCACCACCGAGGTCGAAGACGAGGATGAGCTCGTCTTCCTTGCCCTTGTCGAGGCCGTACGCGAGTGCGGCTGCGGTGGGCTCGTTGATGATGCGCAGCACGTTCAGGCCCGCGATCTCGCCGGCCTCCTTCGTGGCCTGGCGCTCGGAGTCGTTGAAGTACGCGGGAACGGTGATGACGGCATCCGTCACCGGCTCACCCAGGTACTGCTCTGCGTCGCGCTTGAGCTTCGCCAGGATGCGCGCGGAGATCTCCTGCGCGGTGTACTTCTTGCCGTCTACGTCGACCTTCCAGTCGGTGCCCATGTGGCGCTTGACGGAGGCGATGGTGCGGTCGACGTTGGTGACGGCCTGGCGCTTCGCGGTCTCACCGACGAGCACCTCTCCGTCTTTGGTGAAGGCCACGACCGACGGGGTCGTGCGGAATCCCTCGGCGTTCGCGATGACGGTGGGCTCCCCACCTTCGAGAACGGCCACCACCGAGTTGGTGGTTCCGAGGTCGATACCTACTGCTCGAGCCATGTGCTCATATCTCCTTGTTGTTGTTGCTGAGGTCTGTCTCGCACGCTCGCGAAAACCTGAGCGGCGATGTATCAAGTTTGGCCCCTGTGGATAACCGTGTCAAGTCGAAGTTGAGTCGATGTGGCTCAAGGTGAAAGTTCACCAGCGGGACACCCTCGAGGACTAGCGTGTGACCATGACGGACAGCCAACCCGACAAGAAGATCCCCGTCGCAGCCAACACCCTCGCCGTGGGTGTTGTGGGCCTCGATCTCGACGACAAAGACGTGCCGCGCAAGCAGGTGGTCTCGTGGGCACTGTGGGATTGGGCGACACAACCGTTCAACTCGGTCATCCTCACCTTCGTTTTCGCCTCGCTGTACCTCGTCTCCGACTCGTTCCTGCCAGCCGATATCGCGGCGCTGCCCGAGGGCAACGCGACACGAGAAGCGGCGCTCGGTCAGCTGTCGGCCGGCTACGGATGGGCGACAACGGCGGCGGGCATCCTGATCCTGCTGCTCGCGCCGGTACTCGGGCAGCGAGCGGATGCCAGCGGCCGCAAGAAGCGCTTCCTGCTCCTGTTCACCGCACTTCTCGCCGTCGTGCAGTTCGCACTCTTCTTCGCCTACGCCGACCCCGCCTACTTCTGGTACGGGGCGATCGTGCTCGCCCTCGGCGCGGTCGTCAACGAGATCGCGGGTGTCAACTACAACGCGATGCTTGTGCAGGTCTCCAACCGGAGCACCGTCGGCAAGGTCAGCGGGCTCGGCTGGGGACTCGGCTACATCGGCGGAATCGTCGCGCTCGTGATCGTTGTGCTCCTGAACCAGTTCGAATGGTTCGGCCTCGACACCTCCAACGGGCTCGCCTACCGCCTCATCGCCGTCGGAGCCGCGGTCTGGACGATCGTGTTCTCGCTGCCGCTCTTCTTCAACGTGCCGGAGGCGCCACCCGCGGGAGTGCATCAGCGGGGAATCGGATTCTTCCGCAGCTACGTCGTGCTCGTGAAGGACGTCATCGCGCTCTACCGCGAGCCCACGACGCGCCCCACGTTCTGGTTTCTGCTCGCGAGTGCGATCTACCGCGACGGCCTCGCCGGCGTATTTGCGTTCGGCGGAATTCTCGCCGCGGTGGCATTCGGTTTCACGGACAACGAGGTCATCCTCTTCGGGATCGCCGCGAACCTCGTAGCCGGGGTCTCCACGATCTTCGCCGGTCGCGTCGACGACCGCGTCGGGCCCAAGGCAGTCATCCTTTTCGCCCTGTTCGGTCTCGTGATCATGGCCGTCCTCGTGTTCGCGCTGCACGACACGGGAACCCTCGTGTTCTGGATCGGCGGACTCATCCTCTCCGGTTTCGTCGGACCGGCTCAGGCTGCGAGCCGGTCACTCCTCGCTCGCGTGACACCCACAGGACGTCAGGGCGAGATCTTCGGCCTCTACGCGACGACCGGGCGGGTGGCGAGCTTCCTCTCGCCGGCACTGTGGGCAGCCTTCATCACCATCTTCGGGGCGACCATCTTCGGTGTTCTCGGCATCGCTCTCGTGCTCCTCGTTGGGGCGATCCTCATGGTGTTCGTGCGAGTGCCGAAGTTCCGGTAACGCGCGGGCGGGCATCCCCCGCGCACTCGTGATCCCGAATGCAGGAGTTGCACCTGCGTGGGCTCTGTTCGGGGCGGAGTTGGCGTCGGGATGCTCGAAAGTCCTGTATTTGGGATGCGCGGGCCGGGATGCGCGGGCGGACGCGGGGGCCGGGAGCGGGCCGGGGCGCCGACGGGGGCGCGGTCAGCGGGGCCAGGCGGCGGCGAAGCGGCTCAGGAGCGCGGCGAGGGTCGCGGCATCCTCGGCGGTGAAGTCGGCGAGAGCCTGTTCGACGGCAGAGCGCCGACCGGCGTGCACCTGCGTGAGGAGCTCGCGGCCGGCATCCGTGATCGCCACGACGCTTTTTCGCGCGTCCTTCGGGTCAACGTCCCGCGTGACTAACCCGCGGCTCGCGGCATCGGCGACGAGCCGGGATGCCCGGGGCTGATCCACCCCGATGGCGTCCGCGATCTCGGAGATCCCCCATCTGGCCTCCGCCCCGGCGAGCGCCTCGAGGAGACGGATGCGCGCTCCCGCGTGCATTCCGTGAGCGTGCGGCCCGTCGGGCCCTCCCCGTCGGTGCCCTGGCCCTCCGTGGTTGGGGCCTCCGCGAGCCCACGGCGGCGGGCCGTCCCCCCAGGGGGCGCCTCCTCCGGCCCAGGGCGGACGGGGCCCTCCTCTGGCACCGGCGCGCAGGGTGAGGAGCGCTTGCTCGATGGCCTGCAGGGATTCCGCTTGACTCGGCGTGGACATGTATGTAATCTTACATTCATTGTCATATGACATGTAAATATTCAAGGAGATAAATGACTCACAACAACACAACACAGCGCCCCGGCTTCTGGCTGAGGGCCATCGAGTATCGCAAGTACCAGCTCGCTCGCGAAGAGCGTCGCGCACTGCGTGACCGCTTCGCCGAGAAGTCCCGCGACGGCATCAGCGACGAGGACTACGCCACAACCATGGCCACCCTCGAGAAGATGGCGCGCAACCTCGGCTGGGACGGGGAGGACGTGCCGCGACGTGGCTTCGCCCCGTTTGGTCCCGGCCCGCGCGGTCGTCGCGGATTCGGCGGACACCCGCACCACGGTGACCACCCCTGTGGCCCCGACGCATGACCAAGGACCTCCCCGCGGAGGACACGAAGGCGTAATCTCAGGTCATGACCGACTCGAAACCGATCGGATTCTGGCTGAAGCTCGTCGATCGCATGATCGACGAGCAGTTCGCCTCGACACTCGAGGAACACGGCGTGACCCGGCGCCAGTGGCAACTGATGAACGTGCTCGCTCTCGAGCCGTCCACGGTTGAGCAACTGGATGCTGCGGTCGCGCCGTTTCTCGTTTCCAGCGCGAGCGGCGGGCACGAGACATCCGCCGAACACCTCACGGAGCTCATTGACAGCGGGTGGGTGGACGCGACGCCCGACGGCTACGAGCTCACCGGGCGAGGTCGCATTGCCTTTGAGAAACTCGAGGCGCTTGTCGCCGCGCAACGCACACTCGCGACCGAAGGGGTCACTCCCGCCGAGTACGAGCAGACGGTCTCCGTGCTCGAGCGCATCGCCCGCAACCTCGGCTGGCGCGACTAGCGTTTCATCCATTTCTCCGGAGGATGTGGGCCTCAGTCACAGTGGTTACACAACTGAGCGGAGTCTGGCGCGAAACCTCCGGAAAAGAGATCAATTCAGAGGGGGGCTGGGGTGCGCGCACCTAGGGGAGCAGCGCCCACCAGATGAGCAGCATCGTCACGAGGAACCCGGTGACGAAGTTCAGCAGCAGGAATCGCCGCCACCCGCGATTGGCGGTCTCGGCAGCGGCATCCGTCACGTTCCAGAATGGCGCGCACATGAGGATGTACGGCACGACGAGAACACCAGCGAGCGGGCCGGGCCATTCCGAGAACAGCAGGAGCACCCCGCCGAGCGCGTAGGCGACGATCGCGAAGCGCACCGTCGCGCGACCGCCGATCACGGTCGCGATCGAGGAGATGCCCGCTTCGCGGTCGGCGAGGATGTCCTGCACGGCGCCAAACGCGTGGGATGCCATGCCCCACAAGAAGTAGGCGACGAGCACGGCCCACAATTGCGGCGTGAACACGGCACCCGCGAGCACGAGCGCGTATACCGCCGGCGAAACGAAGTGGGTGCTCGAGGTTACCGAATCGAGGAACGGGCGCTCCTTGAAGCGCAGCCCCTTTGCCGAATACGCGACGACCGCGAAGAGGCTGATGGCGAGGACCAGCCAGGACAGCGGCGAGCCCACGATGACGAGGTAGACCACGAAGGGAACGGATGACACCACCGCGGCGATGATCGTTGGCCGATGCATCCGCGGGTCAAGGAGTGCGCCCTCCACTCCCCCCTTGCGCGGGTTGCGCAGATCTGACTCGTAGTCGAAGACGTCGTTGATTCCGTACATCGCGAGGTTGTAGGGAATCAGGAAAAAGATCGTGCCGACGATCAACGTCACATCGATTCGGCCCGTCGCCAGAAAATAGGCGGCCGCGAAGGGGAACGCCGTGTTGACCCAGCTCAGCGGACGCGACGAGATGAAAAGAGCCCTAAGCACGCGCCTTCTCCTCGCCGGCCCTTGGTGACCCACGCGCGAGCAGATGCCACAGCGACGGAAGACCGAGGATCGCCGCAATCGCGTACGCGAAGTCCTCGAGCGGGGCGATACCGATAAACGCGCCGCTGATGTAGCGGGGGTCGTAATCGACCAAGCCCACGCCGATCATGATGTTGTCGAAGACCGCCGTCATCACCAGGAGCACGGCGGCGGTGAGACCGATCGCCGCCCAGCGCACCCGGCGCGCGGCCAGCACGAGCACAACGACGACCGGGGCAAGGAACACCGCGTTGAGGAGCCAGTACGTCACGGCGAGCTCCCGTCGGAACCCGGCCCGGGACGAGCCTCGGCGCTGGCGTCGCGGCGGCCAGAAATGTCCTTCGCTCTGAGCTCCACCGCGCGGTACACGTTCATGGTGAGGTAACACAGGAGGGTGAGGAAAAAGACCTCCTCGAGCGGTACCTCGGGTGCCACCTGCAATCCCGTCATGAACGACGTCTCGCCGCGGAAGAAGACGCCGAGCCCGACACCCGCCAGATCCCACGCGAGGAAGAACAGCACCCCAACGACGAGCACGATCGCGGCACGACGGCCGTCGGCCCAGAAGAACAAACGGAATCGCCGGTCGAGCATCACCATCCCCGTCAGGGCGATGCCGAGAGCGACGAGATAGAGGATGCCCATCTCAGGGTTTCACCGTCGGCTCGAGCGGCTCGGGCAGCGGCTCCGTCGACGTGTCGCCGCGCAGGCGCTTCACGAGGATCTCCGCACTGATGAGGCACATCGGAAGACCGATACCCGGGATCGTGGAACCGCCCGCGTAGTAGAGGCCGCGCACCTTCTTCGACACGTTCCCCGCGCGGAAGAACGCGCTCTGCTTGAGCGTGTGAGCCGGCCCGAGCGCCGTGCCCTTCCACGCGTTGAGCTCCTGCTCGAAGTTGCCGGGGCCCGCCGTTCGGCGCACCGTGATGCGGTCAGCGAGATTCGGGATGCCCGTCCACTCCGCGATCTGCTCGACCACCCGATCGGCCATCGCCTCGAGGTCGGGGTCACCCTCGCGGTCCACGCCGCCGACGCCGATCGCGGGGTCCGCCGGCACGGGCACCAGCACGAACACGTTCTCGAAACCGTCGGGCGCGACATCCGGGTCGACGCCGCTCGGCTTGCAGATGTACAGCGACGCCGGCTGCGGCACGCTCGGGCTGTCACCGAAGATCGCCTCGAAACCCTTCTCCCACTCGCGAGTGAAGAGGAGGGTGTGGTGCTCGAGCTCGGGCAGGGAACCCTCGACACCGAGGTAGAGGAGGAGCGCGCCGGGGCCCGCGGTGCGGGCATCCCAGTACTCCTGGGGGTAGGTGCGATGTTCGGGGGCGAGGAGCTGGGTTTCGGTGTGGTGGAGGTCCGCCGCAGAAACCACGAGATCGGCATCCAGCGTGTGAGTCTTGCCCGCGGCATCCGTGTACTCGACACCGGTCGCACGACCGCCCTCGACCCGGATGCTCGTGACGGACGCGCTCGTGACGATCTCGACCCCCTCCCCCTCGGCGAGGTCGGCGATGCTCTCGATCACCCGCGTGAAGCCGCCCATGGGATAGAGCACGCCGTCCTGCAGGTCGAGGTGACTCATGAGGTGGTACATGCTCGGGGTGAGGTACGGCGACGAACCGAGGAACACGGCAGGGTAGCCGAGGAGCTGACGAAGCCTGCGGTCCTTGAACTTGGAGCCGACGAACGACGACAGCGGCTGAGTGAGCAGTCGCAGGAATCGGCCGGTGCGCGAAACCACGTCTTCGCGCATGAGCGGACGCAGGTCGGCGAAGGTCGTGTACAGGAAGCGCTTTTTAGCCAGCTCGTACGTCTCGCGCGCCGACTCGAGGTATCGGGTCAGTCGCGCTCCGGCACCCTTCTCGATGCTCTCGAAGAGTGCAACGTTGTCGTCGACCTCGGTCGAAACGTCGAGCGGTTCGTCGATCCCCTCGAAGTAGACGCGGTAACCGGGGTCGAGGGTTACCAGCTCGAGCTGCTCCTCGGCGGTCGTGTTGAGCAGGCGGTAGAAGTGGTCGAAGACCTCAGGCATGAGATACCACGACGGCCCCGTGTCGAAGCGGAAGCCGTCGTGCTCCCAGCTGCCGGCGCGCCCGCCCACCTCTGGTCGCCCCTCGAGGAGCGTGACGGTGTGGCCCTCCCGCGCGAGCAGCGCCGCGCTGGCGAGGCCCGCGATTCCGCCTCCGATCACGACGATACGGCGGGGGCCGGCATCCTTCTTCATGCTTTCGGCATCCCTCCAAGGCTTGCCACGAGCGCCAATCGCGCCTTCACCGGATTCGGTACACGCACACGAGCCCGCACGAGATCGCTGGCGGGTGTCGCCCGGAGACGCACCGAGAGCTCGGCAAACAGCGACTGCGCCAACGCCACCGCACGGCGGCTCGACGCCGGTAGCTTCGGCACGACCGCCGCCGACACGGCCAGGTCGTGGTCGATGTCATCGAGCAGCCGATGCTTCTCCTGCTCCGTGAACGAGTCGACACGGATGCCCGGAAAATAGCTTCGGCCGAGCGTCTCGAAATCCGCCGCGAGGTCCCGCAGAAAGTTGACCTTCTGGAAGGCGGCCCCGAGGGCGCGAGCGCCACGCGTGAACTCCGCGTGCTGCTGCTCGTCGAGCTGCTCGCCCTTCAGGAACGCCGCGAGACACATGAGCCCCACAACCTCGGCCGAGCCATATACGTAGGTGTCGAAACTCGCCTGGTCGTGCACCGTCTCGGTGAGGTCGGCCCGCATCGAGTCGAAGAAGGGAGCGGTCAGCTCACTCCCGAAGCCGACCTCGCGGGCCGTCAGGGCGAAGGCGTGCACCACAAGATTCGCGCTGAAACCCGTCTCCATGGCGTGCTCGGTTTCGCGCTCCAACTCGTTCAGCGAACGACCGGCGAGCACCGTGTCGAGGCCGGCCTCCGTGGCCGGACCGTCCACGATCTCGTCCGCGACCCGCACGAGGGCATAGATGTTTTCCACGTGCTGGCGGACATCGGGCCCGAGCAGACGCGAGGCCAACCCGAACGACGTCGAATACTTGCGGATGACGACACTCGCGACCTCCTCAGCAACCCGGTCGTAGAGGGCCAGCCGCGAGCTCACTTCACGCGCCCGAGGACAACATCGGCAACGGGGTGCAGCTCGGCGCGGAGTGCCGGAAGGATGTGGGGTTCCGCGAGCCGCGCGAGCGCGCGGTTGGCGTAGTAACGCGCGAGCCCCTCGGTGAAGGAGCGGGCGCCGCAGTCACTCAACGCGGTGCGGAGGCGCTCGGCATCCGTCGCCGTCAGGTTCTCGTCGCCGAAGAGGTGCTCGACCTCCGCCCACTCGCGTGTGCTCGCGGCGTACGCGATGAGGACAGTGCGCTTGCCCTCGCGCAGGTCGCCCGTCGTGGATTTGCCCGTCTCTTCTTCCGCACCGAAGACGCCGAGAAGGTCGTCCACGATCTGGTACGCGATACCGATCTCGCGCCCGAAGTCACCGAGTGTTGCCACAACCTCGTCGCTGGCCCCCGCAAGAATCGCGCCAGCCTGCAGCGGGCATTCGAACGAGTAGACGGCGGTCTTGAGACGTTCCATGGTGAGGATGTCGTCGACCCGAGGAACCTCGGTCGCCGAGGCGAAATCCACGTCGATCATCTCGCCCGCGGCGGAGGCAAAGAGCGCCTCATCCATCACGTCGAGAAGGCGCGCACGCACCGCCCCGCTCACACCGCTGCGGTCGATGAGTCGGTACGAGTTGAAGAGTGCGAGGTCGCCGGCGATCACCGCGGCGGAGATCCCGCTGTGCTCCGCTGCCCGCTCCGAGTGGCCCTCGGCGATGGCCTGCTCGCGGTAGCTGCCGGAGAGGTTGGGTACACCTCGTCGCACAAAGTCGTGGTCTATGACGTCGTCATGCACGATGAGGGCGGTGTGCAGCAACTCGAACGCGGCACCGACGTACGCCGCCGCCTCCGAGTCCGTGCCCCCTAGTGACTGGTACGCGGCCATCACCATTCCCGGTCGGAAGCGCTTTCCGCCGCGCGTACTCTCCTCCAGCGCCTTCCAGAGGCGGACGTATTGCGGGCCCATGGTGGCCGCACGGCTCTGAGCTAGGGTGAAGAAGCGCGCCAGCACGGCGTCGACCTGCGATTGCCTCTCTTGTGAGAGCGCGAGCAGCCCTGATCCGTCCACTTAGGCAGAGTACCGCGATGAGCCAGCCAGAGCAGGTCGTCCTCCTCGACGAATCCGGCGAAGCCATCGGCGTCGCGGACAAGATCGCCGTGCACACAACGGACACCGCGCTTCACCTCGCATTCTCCTGTCACGTGTACAACGAGGCGGGGCAGGTGCTCGTCACGCGCAGGGCACTGTCGAAGCTCACGTGGCCCGGGGTGTGGACGAACTCGTTTTGCGGGCATCCGGCGCCAGGCGAGTCGTTCGAGAGCGCGATTGCGCGCCGGGCCGCCGACGAGTTGGGGATCACCGTCTCGGGGGTGGAGTTGATACTTCCTGACTTCCGGTATCGGGCGGTCGATGCATCCGGCATCGTCGAGAACGAGGTGTGTCCCGTCTACCGCGCGGTGACGACGTCGGTCGTCAACCCGAACCCGTCTGAGGTGGCCGAGTTCGCCTGGGTGGACCCGGATGCCCTGGCAACCGCCGCGCAGGCTGCCCCTTACGCGTTCAGCCCGTGGCTCGGCTGGCAGCTAACCCAGCTGGGTTAAGACGTCGCTCAGCGTCGCGTCGCCCGCTGAGGTTTGACGCGCGCGCGGCTGTTCAAGCGGGCGCGGCCTCCCCCAACCTCCGCGCAGCGCTAGGCCGCGCGACGGCGCACCGCGAGCACCGCGCCCACGAGCACGAGGATTCCGGCACCCACTAAGACGAGAGGCGCTGGCGAGAATCCGGTCGCGGCCAGTTCGGGTGCCGCGGCGGGCGCGGGTGCTGGGGCGGGCATGTCCGGCGCAGCTCCCCACACCGCGACAACGTAGCTGTAGACCGGAACCGACGCCGCGATGTTGCCCACGACCTGGACTTCACCGGTCGTTCGATCCCATGTCGCCAGTCGCGTGGTCTGGGTCAGGTAGTCGGGCAGGGGAACCCACAGCACGCTGCCCTCGGAGAAGTTTCCACTCCCCATGAAGGAGGGAAATTCGGCGACCCTGAACTGAGCGACTCCTTCGGGAGCGGTTGGGTCGAAGGTTTCCAGATCGAACAGGTAGAGGTGGGAACTCGCAGCGAAAAAGAGGGTGCCGTCAGCGGGATCGATGGCCGGTATGACATCTTCCGTGCCGCCCGTGCTGAATACGAAGAGCGGGGTGAACTCGCCCGTCGCCTGGTCGATGACGGAATAGGTGTTTGTACCGCCGGGGTACTCGTAGAAGCCGCAGTAAGCATAGAGAGCACCACCGGACTGTTGAAGGCTGTGGCAGGTGCCCGACGTCTCGGGGTGGCCCGCGCGCGTGATGGGCGCAATCTCCGTGACGGACTGGTTCGTGACATCCACAGCCCAGAGCGACGATTGCCAGGCCGGCCCGGTGTTGGTTGTCGCGAAACCACGACCGGATGCGTCGAGGGAGAGTGCCTGCGCACCCTCAAGTCCGGTGTCCCAGAGTGCCGTAGCGCCGCCGGTCGCGGGATCGATGTCGTAGAGGATCCCCGTGTTCGCGTCGATGGTGGAGAGCCGCTGGTGTTCGGGCAGTTCTGCCGCAGCGGCTGGCGAGCAGCTCAGCGCCGCTAGTGCGGCGCAGGCTAGCGCCACTCCGGAGGCTTTCAGTAGGCGCGCGATCATGGTCACTCCTCGGGGCGTGCTGTCACACCCGTGTGAGGGCAGCAGCGGCGTAGCGGTCCGCGCGTGTGCGCGCTAATTCACTGTAGCGCGAGTACAGCGAATATGGCTAGTTGCCGGCGGAGCCCGCATCCGTCGACGTGACGTCGGTGCGGTGGAAGTTCAAGAAGCTGCGGGATGCCGTCGGCCCACGCTGACCCTGGTAGCGGTTGAGATACGCGCCGGAGCCGTAGGGGTTGTCGACCGGCGAACTCGTGCGGATGAAGCACAACTGCCCGATCTTCATGCCGGGCCACAGCTTGATCGGCAGCGTCGCGACGTTCGACAGTTCGAGCGTGACGTGGCCCGAGAACCCCGGGTCGACGAATCCCGCCGTCGAGTGGGTGAGCAAGCCGAGGCGGCCGAGCGAACTCTTGCCCTCGAGGCGGGCGGCGATGTCATCCGGCAGCGTGACGAGTTCAAAGGTGGAGCCGAGCACGAACTCTCCGGGGTGCAGGATGAACGGCTCATCCGGTTTCGTCTCGATGAGCCGCGTGAGCTCCGGCTGATCCTCCGCCGGGTCGATGAACGGGTACTTGTGGTTGTCGAACAACCGGAAGAACCGATCCAGCCGAACGTCGATACTCGACGGCTGCACCATGTCGAGTTCGAGGGGTTCGAGGCCGATGCGGCCCGCGTTCAGCTCGGCCCGGATATCGCGGTCAGACAGCAGCATGCGGCCCAGTCTATTGAGTGGCACGCCGCCGCCAGCCCGTGTGTCACTCCAGCGCGCGGAGCCTGGGGAGGATCTCCTCGCCGTACAGTCGCAGGAACCGCTCCTGGTCATGACCGGGCGCATGGAAGACCAGGTGGTTGAAGCCGAGGTCGAGGTACTCGCGGATGCGGGCGACATGCTCGTCTGGATCTGTCGAGACGATGAATCGTGAGGCCGCCCTCTCGGTGGGCAGGGCGCCGGCGAGTCTCTGCATCTCCAGCGGGTCCTCGACACCCATCTTCTCCTCGGGACTCAGTGCGAGGGGCGCCCAGAACCGGGTGTCCTCGAGCGCACGGTCGTAGTCGTGGTCGAACGACACCTTGACCTCGATGAGACGGTCGACATCGTCGCCCGGACCGTAGACCCCGTCCTCCGCCCGACGGGACAGGCCCTCGTCGAACGCAGGAAGAAGGTTCTCGGTGTAGAGCTCACGAGCCTTGCCGGATGTGGTGATCCACCCGCTCGCGATGCGTCCCGCCAGGCGTGTGGCAGCAGGGCCGGAGGCTCCGATGTAGAGGGGAACCTCCTCGCTCGGCCTGTCGTAGATGGTCGCGTTGCGTGTGGAGTAGAAGCGACCGTCGTACGTCACGCGGTCTTCATTCCACAGCAGGTATATAAGCTCGATGGCCTCCTTCATGCGGGCGAAACGCTCCTTCACCTCAGGCCACTCGATGCCAAGGGTGACCTCGTTGAGGGCTTCGCCCGTGCCCACTCCCAGCACGACTCGCCCCGGCGCGAGAAGCCCGAGTGTTCCGAAGGCTTGGGCCACCACACCGGGGTGATACCGGTAGGTGGGAGTGAGCACCGAGGTACCGATGACAACACGCTCGGTGCGTGCGGCAAGCGCTCCCAGCCAAGGGATCGCAGCGGGAGCGTGACCTCCGTCGTGCATCCACGGTTGGAGGTGATCGGAGACAAAAACGGAGTCGAAGCCGACGTCCTCGGCGAGCACCGAGAAGTCCAGCAGTCGAGCGGGATCGAACTGCTCGGCTGAGGCTTTGTATCCGAGTCGGAGCGGGGGTGTCATGCGGTTCTCCTTCGCCTGAGCAGCGGTCGCTGCGGGGTGGTATCCCGTCGGTGGTGGGCATCGGTGAGGTTCGCCGCGCTGTGTTTCGTCGATGTAACGAGGTCGTAAAAACCACGCTCCAACTGCCTCTTCCCTCTTGAGCCGACCACCGGTCGTGATGATGATGATCTCAATATGTACCAAGTGGTACACAAGTTTTCGTCACCGATCAAGAGAGATAACGATGGTTCCGCAGGATCGCCGCCGGTCGAGAAAGGACGAGTTCCTTGACCTCGCCATCGACCAACTCATGGCCACCGGGCTGAACGACCTGAGCCTGCGTGACATCGCCACCCATCTCGGGACGAGCCACCGCGTTCTCATCTACCACTTCGGTTCGAAGGAGAACCTGATCAATCTCGCGGTGCAGGAGGTTCGTCGACGCGAGCGCCAGCAGTTCGAGGTTCAGACCGTCTCGACCGGGGCACCAGACCTGCGGGCATCCCTCACCCTGTTCTTCGACCACAACCTCTCGCAGGGTATGCGCGCCTACTTCCGTCTCCTCTACCAGGTGTGGGGCATCGCGCAAGCGCAGCCCGAGAAGTGGGAGCAGTTTCTCGACGGCATCGTGTTCGGCTGGGTCGACTCCCTCACCGAGGTCTTCGTCACCGCCGGGTACGACCCCGACACCGCCCGCATCCGCGCCACCCTCGTGCTCGCGACTCTGCGTGGGCTCCAACTGGACCTCTTCACAACACACGACGACGTGCGTGTGAAGGACGCCTTCGACGCACTCGTCGACTTCATTCTGGGCGAGGCAGCAACCCTCGCTCCGAGCTCCGCCGGGCCCGACGGAAAGCACCACCAAGACAACTGACACTCCACGCACCACCCAAGCCAAGGAGAGATCCGTGAACCACAGAACCAAGATCGCCATCCCGGCGATCGGCGTCATCGCTGTCATGGCGCTCAGCGCGTGTGCCGCGAGCGATGCGCCATCGGAAGAGTCCGACCCGATCGTCATCGGCGTCGCCAGTGCCCAGACCGGCTTCTTCAGCGGTTTCGACGGTCCCGTCAAGAACGCGATCGAACTCGCGGTTGCCGACCAGAACGCGGCAGGCGGTGTTCTCGGCCGCCAGCTCGAGGTCGTCGTGTCCGACACCAAATCCGACGTCGAGCTCTCCGCCACCGCGGCCATCGACGTGCTCGACAAGGGCGCGGACGTCGTCGTGACGATGTGCGACTACAACCTCGGCGCACCCGCGGCGCAAGAGGCCCTCGCGGCGGGCAAGCTCGCCTACTCGTGTGCGGGCAGCGCCCTCTTCGGGCCCGTCGGCATCGGTCCGCTCGCGTTCTCGATCAACGAGAGCTCCACGACGCAGGCCAGCATCGCGGCATCCTTCGCCATCGAGCAGGGCTGGAAGAGCGCCTACATGCTGGGCGACACCGGCGAGGACTTCACGAAGTCATGGTGTGAGGCCTTCTCCACCACCTTCGAGAACCTCGGCGGTTCGGTCGTGGGCGAGGATGTCTTCGTCAACGGCGACACCACGGTCCAGCCGCAGGTCAGCGCCCTCGTCGCCTCCGGCGCACAGCCCGACGTCGTCGCGCTGTGCGGCTACCCGCCCACCGGCTCGACGGCTGTTGCGCAGTTGCGCTCGGCTGGCGTGACCGCGCCCATCGTGACCACCTCCGGGTTCGACGGACCCGGCTGGCTCGAGGCCGTTCCGGATGTCAGCGACGTGTACGCCGTGGCGAGTGCATCCATCTACGGCGACGACCCGTCGGACGAGATGAACGACCTTGTCACCGCCTACACCGAGGAGTACGGTGCTCCGGCAACCTCGTACCTGGTCTACGGATACGCGATCGTGCAGGCCATCGTCGCCGGCATGGAAGAGGCCGGCTCGACCGACGGTGCCGAGGTCGCTGCAGCGCTGACCTCGCTCTCCGACATCGAGACGATCCTCGGAGCGACCACGTACACGGAAGCGTGCCACGTCGCCATCGGCCGGTCGATGCAGATCATCGGCTACAACGGCGGAACCGGCGCGTTCGTCGAGACCGTCGCACCGCCCGCGGACGCCATCATCCCCGAGGGCTGCGAAGGCTGATCCACTCGTGCCGGCGCCCCGATCACCGCGGGGCGCCGGCACCTGATCCGACAGAAGGGAACCGAGAACATGGACACGACACCGCTGCGCATTGCTGGCCCGGCCGGCACGCTCGCGGGCTGGATCCGGCGCGGCACCGACCCGAGCGCAACACCGGTTCTCTTCATCCACCCCATCAACATGCAGGGCCGCATTTGGTTCGACGTCGCCGAGCGACTCGGCCCGGAGCGCACCCTCGTCATGCCCGACCTGCGCGCCCACGGCGGCTCGTCAGCAGAAGGAGAGTTCGGTCTCGACGCGTGGCTGGACGACATCCTCGCGGTACTCGACGACCAGAACCTGGACTCCGACCTTCACGTGGTCGGCGGTTCCCTCGGTGGTTCTCTCGCCGTCTGCCTCGCTGCCGCCCGCCCCAAGCAGGTGCGGTCGATCGCTGCCATCGGCAGCTCCCTCAACTTTGCCGGCGCCGATGCCAAGGACGTGCTCGACGTCTTCGATGAGTACGGCGTGCCCGGAACGTTCGAGAAGGTCTTCCCTGAGATCACCTTCGGCCCCGACGTCGACCCGGCCGTGATCCGTCTGGGTATCAGCCTCGCCAACCCGAATCCGGTCGAGATCGTCAAGCGTGTGTGGGAGGCGACGGTCACCTCCGACTCGACCCCTCGAACCCCCTCGGTCCGCTGCGAATCGCTCGTCCTGACCGGACAGTTCGACGCGACCTGCACCCCTGCGCTTGGCATGCACATGGCACACCACCTCCGGACCGAACTCACCCTCATGCCGGGCCTCGGACACATGCCGATGCTCGAAGCACCCGACCGCGTCGGTGTGCTCCTCGAGCGACACTTCGCCACATTCGACCGCCTGCACCGCGAACCCTAGGAGAGATGACATGAACGCACCCGTCGGACTGCTCATCGGCAGCCACATTCCCCCGGCCGACATCCCCGGCCTCGCAGCTCTCGCCGAGGAGAAAGGATTCGGCGAGGTCTGGCTGACCGAAGACCTCTGGTACACCAGCGGTGTCATTGCCGCCACGGCCGCACTCGCTGCCACCTCGACGATTCCCGTGGGTCTCGGCATCCAATCGGCGGTCACGCGCCACTCGTCGATCCAAGCGCTCGACTTCGCCACGATCGCCGCCATGTTCCCCGGTCGCTTCTGGCCGGGCATCGGGCTCGGGCTGCCAGCCTGGCTTGACCAAATGGGGCTCATGCCGCCCGCGCCCATGCGAGCGGTTCGCGAATCCGTTGAAACGGTCAAGGCACTGCTCGCGGGCGAGACCGTGTCGCTCGACGGCATCCAGCAGCTCAAAGAGATCACTCTCGCCTACCCGACTCCCGAGGTTCCGCCCATTTACATCGGGGCGGTCGGCCCCAAGTCGATCGTGCAGACCGGACGCATCGCCGACGGTCTCGTTGCGTCGACGACGAGTGGGGTCGACTACATCCGCTGGGCTCGCACGCTTCTCGACGAGGGTGCAGCGGCATCCGACGGTGGTCACCGCCGCATCGCGACGTTCGCGCTCTTCTGCGGTGACGAGGACCCGCGAGCCGCCCGCGACGCCCTGCGGCACTCGCTCGCGTTCTACCTCACGATCATGCAGGGCACCGATCTCATCTCCGTTTACGGCATCGACGACGAGCTCGCCGAGCTCGCGAAGGGCGGGGTCGAGCGGGTTGCCGCGGAGATGCCGGATGCCTGGCTCGAAGATCTCGCCATCGCGGGCAACGCGGAGGAGTGTGCCGCGAAGATCCAGAACTTCCTGGATGCCGGTTCGGATTCCGTGATCCTGTTCCCCGCCCCGTTCGAGCGCGGTCGCGAACTCGTCGAGTTCGCCGGCGACCGCGTCATCCCGCTCATCGGACAATGATGACCGCGACGCCGACATTCGACACTCTCGTCGACAACCCCGTGCTCGCGGCTCGGGGTGTGACCGTCGACTTCGATGGCGTGCGCGCACTCGATGGTGTGTCGTTCTCGGTGTCGGCCCACGAAATCCTCGGACTCATCGGCCCCAATGGTGCGGGCAAAACGACGTTCATGAATGTGCTGAGCGGATTCCAGCGGCCCACGACGGGTGCCGTGCACGTGGCCGACCGCGACGTCACCTCGTGGTCGCCGGAACGCATCGCGCGTGTGGGAATCGGTCGCACGTTCCAGGCCGTCCGCCCGTTCCCCACACTCACCGTCGAGCAGAACATCGAACTCGGAGCGCTCGGCACGGGCGCACGCCGAAAGGTGGCGCGCGAACGCACCGACGAGATCCTCGATGCCCTGTCGCTCGGGCACAGGAGGGATGCTGCGGCAGGAGCCCTCCCCCATGGCGAGGAGCGCCGACTCGGAATCGCCCGGGCTCTCGCGAGTGCACCGAGCGTGCTGCTCCTCGACGAGCCTGCCGCGGGAACCAACGAATCCGAGAGCGACGAACTCGTCGAATCGCTGCGCGCGATCAAAGCGAGGTTCGAGTGCGCCCTCGTCATCATCGAGCACGACATGCGACTCATCATGGGCATCTGCCAACGCATCCAGGTGTTGGACTTCGGGCGCACCATCGCGGTGGGAACACCGGAGGAGATTCGTCGCGACCCCGCCGTACTCGAGGCCTACCTCGGGATGGAGGCGCAGTGATGCTCGTCGTCGAAGACCTTGTCGTTCGGTACGGACGATCACCCGCCCTGCGCGGTGTCAGCTTCACCGTCAACGAGGGTGAGATCGTCACCATCATTGGCCCGAACGGCGCCGGCAAGTCGACCGCTCTCAAGTCGATCGTCGGTCTCGTCGCGCCCGCGAGTGGTCGGATCGACTTCGCCGGGCGCTCGGTGGTCGGGCTGCGAACGGAAGCGCTCCTACGACAAGGACTCTCGCTCGTGCCGGAGGGCCGCCACATCTTCACGTCGCTCACGGTGGCCGAGAACCTTCGCATCGGTGCAACCGCCCGCCGCGACCGTCGTGCCGCACGGCAGGACATCGCGGACATGCTCGAACGCTTCCCCGCGTTGCAGCGACGGGTATCGAGCCCAGCCGGAAAGCTCTCGGGCGGCGAGCAGCAACAGCTCGCTATCGCTCGCGCGCTCATCGCGAGGCCGAGGATGCTCATGCTCGACGAACCGTCGCTCGGGCTTGCCCCCCTCATCGTCGAGCAGATCTTCGACATCATCCGGGAGCTGCGCGCCGAGGGAACCACCGTGCTCCTTGTCGAGCAGAACGCGGCGAAGGCCGTCGCCCTCGCCGACCGCGCCTACGTCTTGCAGTCGGGCTCCGTCGTGATTCACGGTGCGGCGAGCGAGATCCTCTCCTCGACCGAGGTCATCGACAGCTACTTCGGGGGTGCCGCGTGATCTTCCTCCAGGGAATTGTCGATGCGATAGCGCTCGGCAGCCTCTATGCGATCTTTGCGCTCGGTATCGCGCTCATCTACGGCGTGCTGAAGATGATCAACTTCGCGCACAGCGAGCTCGTCACCATCGGCGCCTACGTGCTCATCCTCATGAGCACCGCGCCGCTCGCGCTGCGCATCCTCGTGCTCGTTGTCACCGTCGTCGCGGTGGCGGTACTCATGGAGCGGGTTGCCTTCCGGCCGGTTCGCGGCTCCGGGCCCGTGACCATGCTCATCACGTCGTTCGCGGTGAGTTACCTGCTCCAGAACCTCGCCATCCTCGTTTTCGGACCGGACCTGCGTTCGGGTGTGGTGTGGAGCTGGTTGAATGTCTCGTTCCCTGTCGGACCGGTGCGTGTGCTCACTCTCGATGTGGTGACCGTGAGTCTCACGATCGTGCTGCTCGTCGGGCTCGCGCTCTTCCTGAGGTTCGCGCCGCTCGGCATCCAGATGCGCGCTGCTGCCGAGGACTTCACGACGGCCCGCCTGGTGGGTGTTCGCGCGAACGTGGTCATTGCGGCGGCGTTCGCGATCAGCGGCCTCCTCGCCGCGGTTGCGGCGTTCCTCCTCACCGCCCAAACCGGTGTGGTGACGAACACGATCGGCGTGCAGGTCGTGCTCATGGCGTTCGTTGCCACCATCCTCGGCGGCATGGGCTCACTCACCGGAGCTGTGGCGGGCGCCTATGCGCTCGGTGCGGTCTCGGTTGCCCTCCAACTGCTCCTGCCGCTGGAGATGCGACCCTTCCGTGACGCCTTCCTCTTCGGGGCGGTTTTTGTGGTGCTGGTGTTCCGGCCCAACGGGCTGATCACGGTGCGCTCGGCGCAAGGGAGGGTCTGAGATGAAGCAGGCAGTTCGGGGCTTCGCAGACACCCCCCTCGTTCTCATCATCCTCGCGACCGTGGTGGCGACCGCCTTCTTCGCGGGCGGCGACGGATCGATGCGGCGGATCGTTGTGGCCGCCGGTGTCAACGCGATCGCGGTTGTCGGCTTGTACGTCTACATCGGCCTGACCGGAGTGTTCTCGTTCGGTCAACTGGCCTTCATGGCCATCGGCGCCTACACGACGGCTGTCCTCACCGTTCCGGTCATCTCCAAGAGTGTGCTCTTCGACGGGATGCCCGAATGGCTGGTCGACCTCAACCTCCCCACGTTCATCGCGATCGTGGTGGGCGCGCTGCTCGCCGCCCTGGTGGCGCTGGCCCTGAGTGTGCCGATGGCTCGCATGGGTGACCTGACGATCAGCCTTGGCACCCTCGCCATCCTCGTCGCCGTCTACGTCGTCGTCGGCAACTGGAGCGCCGTCACCAACGGTTCGAAGGGCATCACGGCGATCCCCACCGATACGACCCTTCCGGTTGTGCTCATCGTGCTTGCCGTGGTCATCGCGGGTGTCTGGTTCTTCCAGGAGTCGGCGCTCGGTCTGAAGATCCGGGCCACGCGTGAGGACTCGGTCGCCGCCCGGGCGATCGGCATCTCGATTGGGTTCCACCGCGGTGTCGCCTTTGTGGTCAGCGCGTTTGTCGTCGGCATTGCCGGCGGCTTGTACGCGCACCTGCAGGGAAGCCTGTCCCCCGACGCGTTCTACATCGGCCCGACCTTCATTCTCATCGCGATGCTCGTGGTCGGCGGTATCTCGACGCTGTCGGGAGCGATCATCGGCACTCTCGTGATCAGCGCGCTGCGTTACGGGCTGCAGCTCATCGAACCGGGTGTGGAGCTCGGCGGATTCACGACACCCACACTTCCGGGAATCAGCGAGGTTGGCCTTGCCGTCGCGCTTCTGCTCATCCTCGCGCTACGGCGCACGGGTCTCACCGGCGGCAGGGAGATCTCCGCTGCCGGGTTCGTCGAGTGGGTGCGAGGGATCGGACGAGGTCGACGGCGCGACAAGGCCGACGGACGGGCATCCGAGGAGACACACGAGGAGGTGGGCGCGTGACGTATTCGATCGTCGCCGTTGATGCGGACGCAGGCCAGATGGGTGTTGCCGTCCAGTCCCACTACTTCGGGGTGGGGTCTCTCGTGCCGTGGGCGCGACCCGGGGTCGGAGTTGTCGCGACACAGTCTGTTGTGCGCGCGGCGTACGGACCCATCCTGCTCGACCTGGTCGAGGGCGGCGCGACGGCCGCCGACGCCCTAGCGGAGGCAGTTGCCGCGGACCCGGGGCAGGGCATCCGACAGGTCGCGGTGCTCAGCGCCTCCGGTGACGCGGCCGCCCACACGGGCGACGGATGCATCGCTGCCGCCGGTCACATCGTCGGCGAGGGTTTCTCCGCTCAGGCCAACTTGGTTACCGGCAGCGCGGTCTGGCTCTCGATGGCCGAAGCCTTCACCACCACGTCGGGTGATCTGGCGCACCGCCTTCTGGCCTCCCTCGATGCGGCCCAGTCCGCTGGCGGCGACCTTCGCGGAATGCAGGCGGCAGCCGTGCGCATCGTCTCCACGATCGCGACCGGGGACCTCGCCACCGACACGATTCTCGACATCCGGGTCGACGACCACGAGGACCCGTTGCGCGAACTGCGCAGGCTGTCCGTTGCGTCGGGCGCGCTCGCCGGGCTCGTGCGGATGCTCGAAGAACCGGGGCTTCTCAGCGGGCCCATGACGGCAGCGCCCGGCGCTGTCGTCACCGCCCTGCAGGAACTCGAAACCGCGCAGACAACCCTGGGACCGGCCAACGGTGAGCCATCGATCTGGGCCGGGTTGCTTCTCGCGAGGCTCGGGCGGCCCGATGCCGCAGCGAGCCGGTTTCGTCGCGCTGCGTCATCCGGTATCGACCCCGCTCCCCTTCTCAGGTCGCTCGCGGCAGCCGGGATGTGGACCGGCGACCCCGAAGATCTCGTGGCCCTCGCGACGGAGCGTCCGTCGTGAGAACACCAGAAACGTCCCGTCGCAGGACGGGTCACACCGCGGCCCCGTCGCGGAAACATCCGGTCGACAACACCCTCACGAAAGGAGCGTGGCATGCCCACGATTGAAGAGGACCGCGAAGCGATCCTGAAGCTGCACAAGGACTGGTGGGAGGCCAACCACCAGCTCGTTATCCCGCTGATGCAGTCGGTCTACCCGTCGGGTGATTCGTACCTCATGTTCAACGCGAACGGTCACCCGTACTTCGGCATTGAGGAGAAGTCGAAGCTGTGGGAGTGGTACCAGGGCCAGCTCGACATCGTCGAGTTCCCCGACATCGAGATCATGCGCCTGACCATCTCGGGCGACATGGCGTGGATCGCGTGCGAGGGTGTCTTCCCGATGCGCGCCATCGGCGACCAGGGCACCGGTTCCGATACCTGGGACATGAAGGGTGATGCCTTCGAGAACCGCTTGCGCGCCACCGAGATCTACCAACGCGACGACGGAGACGGCAACCCGGTGTGGAAGATGTGGCACTTCCACTGCTCGCCCCTGCCTGACCAGGACGAGCCGCGCCCCGGCTTCGGCGACACCGGTCGCGAGCGCGGCCTCGGCGCAGGCCCCGGCATCACGCCGCTGCGCGTCACCGACACCGGCGTGCGTTCCTGAGTCGGCAAGCGGGGCGGCGTCGACGACCCGCCCCGCTTCCGACCCAACCCCGCTCGAGAACGAAGGAAACACTGTGACTGCTTGGACATGGGACGACGAGTTGGCGTCCCATCTCGCGGAACGATTCCGCGGATGGACCGACTGCAACGGGACGGGCGATATGCAATCCCTGTCGGGATACCTTCACCCCGACTTTCTCTACGTGAGCGTGTTCGGGCACCGCTACAACAAGCAGAGCTACCTGGACCTCGCGGGAAGCCTCCGGGACGGCGCGTTCTACATCATCCACCGCACGAGCGCTCGGCGGCTGGGAAACGTGGCCGAACTCGACGGCGAGTACTTCACCCACTCCATCACGGCCGACGGCGCAGACCTCACGGCCCACACACGCTTTACCGGCACCTGGGTTCTCGAGGGCGACGAGTGGGTGTGTCTCACCCACCACGGAACGTTCTACGAACCACCCTCCGACACCGCCCTCGAAGTACAGAGGCGAATCGACGCGATTCGCGGGGCTGCATGAGCGGCTTCACCACACCGAGTGCGACGACGCAGTCCACCGGCACGTTCGCGCACGACCTTGTGACCTTGCGGCGTGAACTGCACGGGATCCCCGAAGTCGGGCTGCACCTGCCCCAGACTCAGAGCGCCATCATCCGGCAGCTCGAGCCGCTCGGGCTCGACTCACTGACCACCGGTTCTGCTCTCTCTTCCGTCGTGGGCGTGATTCGCGGGCACAAGCCCGGTCCCACCGTGCTGCTGCGCTCCGACATGGATGCCCTCCCCGTCGCCGAGCTGACCGGTCTGCCCTGGGCGTCGACGAACGGTGCCATGCACGCGTGCGGCCACGACCTACACATGGCGGGACTCGTGGGCGCGGCTCAGATCCTGACCCAGCGCCGGCATGATTTCGCGGGCAGTGTCATCCTCGCCTTCCAACCGGGAGAAGAAGGTCACGGGGGCGCACCCCTCATGCTCGGCGAGGGACTCCTCGATGCGGCCGGCCCAGCGCCCATCGCGAGTTATGCCCTTCACGTGTGGCCAACGCTCGACTCCGGGGTGTTCGCGACTCGTCCCGGCGCGATCATGGCGGGCATGAACCATCTGCGGGTGACCGTCCACGGCACCGGGGGTCACGCCTCCAGCCCCCATCGGGTTCGCGACACCGTGCCCGTCGTCGCCGAGATCGTTCTCGCCCTGCAGACGTACGTCACCCGACGATTCGACGTGAGCGACCCGATCGTGCTGACGGTGACGCAGCTCGCCGCCGACTCCGCGGCGATCAACGTCATCCCCGACCGCTCGAGCCTCGCCGCATCCATCCGCACACTCTCGCTGGAGTCGGTGGCCCAGCTCGCGGCCGAGCTGCCCACGTTCGTTCAGCGGATCGCCGAGGCGCACGGATGCACGGCCGACGTTCACTTCGGGGAGGACTACCCCGTCACCGTCAATGACGCCCGGGCCACGGACCACGCGACGCAACTTCTCGCGCAGCGTTTTGGCGAGGAGCGGCTCCAACCACTCGACTCCCCGCTCATGGCCTCCGAGGACTTCGCGTTTGTGCTGCAGCGCTCCCCCGGCGCCTTCATTCTCCTCGGGGCCCGCCCGCCCGGGGACAGCGAGCCGGAACAACCGCACTCGTCACGCGTGCTGTTCGACGACAGCGGGCTCGCCGATCACGCGAACGCGCTCGTCGAACTCGCGCTCGGCTCCCTCGCCGCGGCCTCTTAGCCGGCGTAGGCCGCGGCGACACCCGCGTTGGTGATCTCGCCGCCGCGCACATTCAGGCCGAGGGCGAGGGCGGGGTCCGCGGCCGCCGCCGCGTCCCAGCCGAGGGAGGCGATGCGTTCGATGTACGGGGTGGTGGCGTTGGTGAGCGCTCGCGTCGAGGTCTCCGGCACCGCGCCCGGCATGTTGGCCACGCAGTAGTACAGCGAGTTAGCCACGGCGAAGGTGGGATCGTCGTGGGTTGTCGGGTGCGAACCCTCGAAGCATCCGCCCTGGTCGATCGCGATGTCCACCAGCACCGAGCCGGCCTTCATGCGCTCCACCATGTCGAGGGTGACAAGCTTTGGGGCACTCGCACCCGGGATGAGCACCGACCCGATCACGAGGTCGGCGTCACTCACGGCCTCCGCGATGTCGTACGGCGTCGAGGGACGGGTGTGGATGCGCTCGCCGAATCGGGTCTGCAGCGCTCGCAACCGCGGGAGCGACACGTCGATGATGGTCACGTCGGCACCGAGGCCGAGAGCGTTTGCGGAGGCGTGCTCCCCCGCGACACCACCCCCGATGACAACGACCTTCGCTTTGGGAGTGCCCGCGACTCCGCCCAGGAGCGTCCCGCGGCCGCCCTGGCTGCGCATGAGCTCGTGCGCACCCACAACCACCGAGAGCCGGCCGGCGACCTCGCTCATGGGCGAGAGCAGGGGCAGCGAGCGGTCCGGAAGTTGCACCGTCTCGTACGCGATGGCCGTGCATCCGGAATCGATGAGGGCCTGAGTGAGCGGCCGGTCGGCGGCGAGGTGCAGGTAGGTGAATAGGGTGAGGTCGGGCCGGAGGTGGCGGTACTCCGCCGCGATCGGTTCCTTCACCTTCACGAGCAGGTCAGCGGAGCCCCACACCGCGTCGGCGTCATCGACGATGGTGGCGCCGACCGCACGGTACGCGTCATCCGTGATGGACGAATGGATGCCCGCGCCCTCCTGGATGAGCACGTCGTGGCCCGCGCGCACCAACGAGTCCACACCGGACGGCGTGATCGCCACCCGGTTTTCGTTGTTCTTGATCTCGGTGGGGATACCGACACGCATCGAACGCCCTTTCGTCTGTTTGTTGCGCCAGTTTCGCACTTCACACCGCGTTTCTGCGCACATTCCGATTATTCTTCGGCAGGAGGCCTCTTGTGCGATTATTTCTCCATGACGACAGAGGGTGAGGGGGCTGCGGCGCAGAATGCACGCCGCCCCACGCTGGACGACATCGACCGCAGCATCCTGGAGGTCGTGGCTAACGACGGACGCGCGACCGTCGCCGACATCGCGAGTCGCGCCGGGATCGCGGCATCCACCGCCCACGCCCGACTCCGACGACTGATCTCCGAAGGCACCATCACCGGATTCCACGCGGCCATCGATCAGCGCGACCTCGGACTGCAACTGCAAGCGCTCGTGGGCGTCACCCTTCGGCCCGGCGCGCGCCAGGAGAACATCGTCGCGTTCGCCAACGCCATCCGCGGTCTGCCCGATGTGATCCAGATCTTCTTCGTCGGGGGCGCGGATGACTTCATCGTGCATGTCGCCGTACCCGACAGCTCGGCCCTCCGCACGTTCGTCGTGCAGCACCTGTCCGGCCAACCGAGCGTCGCCTCGACCCGCACGAGCATCGTGTTCGACTACCACCGCAACCGGGTCGCGTCCTCGTTCCAGTAGGGGCACCCGCGCCGTAGCGCGGTAGTTCGCGCATCCTGCGGTCGTTCCGATCTGCCGCAGCATGCGCAAAGTACCGCGCCTACGCTGTGGGGATGGAGATCGTGCTCGTCATCGCCGCCTTTGCCGCTGTCGCCGCCCTGTTCTGGGGTGCGCGCTTCGTCATGCGGCGGCCGCGACTGCGCGGCGCGAGCGCCCCCGGGGCGGGCCTCATGAGCGCGGGGTTCGACCAGGTGTGGCAGCCCCAAGCATCCGAAGCCCGGGACATCATCGACGCGGAGCAGCGCCTCGTCGTCGAGGCACCCGCGCCGGATGACGACCTGGGTATCTCGAGGGGCTCCCGGCTCTAGCGCGGTACTTTGCGCAGACCGCGGCACTTCCGATGTGCCGCATGATGCGCAAACTGCCGCGCAGACCGCCTGTGGAGAGCGATCCGAAGGGAGCGGCACTCCAGTAGCGTGAACTCATGGATCCGTTGGCCTGGTTCTCGCATCCGCTTTTCCATTTGTTCGGCCAACAGGTGTCCGTCCTCGAGACCTTCGCATTCGTCACGGGAGCTCTCTGCGTGTGGGCCGTGAGCCGCCAGTGGACGTGGAACTGGCCGGTCGGCCTCGTCAACAACGTCGCGTTTTTCGCGCTCTTCCTGTCGGCGGGCCTCTACGCCGATTCGGGGCTGCAGGTCGCATTCTTCGTACTGGGCGTCTACGGCTGGTACTCGTGGATCCGACGACGCCGCGCGGGGTCGACCATCGCGACCACGATTCCCGTGCGCAGGGCAACCCGCGGGGAGGTCCTCACCGTTGTGGGGTTGGTCGCGCTCGGGACCGTCCTCATCGCCGTTCTTCTCACGACCCAGACGAACTCGGTCGTGCCCTGGCCCGACGCCTTCATCACCGCCGCTTCCCTCGGCGCCACCTGGGGGCAAGCGCGCAAGATCATCGAGCAGTGGTGGCTTTGGATCATCGTCGACATTGTTTCGATCCCGCTCTACGTCTCCAAAGGCCTGATCCTGACCGCGATCCTGTACTGCGGCTTCCTGGCGTTATGCGTGTACGGCCTTCGGCAATGGCGTCGAGAGCTGGCTAAGGATGCTGCTGAGCTCCCCGTGAGCGCATGACCCGCGCCCTCGTCATCGGCAAGTTCTATCCGCCACATCTGGGTCACGTCGGGTTGCTGGAGAGAGCATCCCGCGAGGCAGACGAGGTTGTCGGAATCGTCATGGCAAGCATCACCGAATCCATCCCCCTTCATGATCGCGTCGAATGGCTCTCAGCCTCCCTCGCCCACCTTGACTCGGTGCGAGTAATCGGTGTGCCTGACGATGCCCCCGTCGACTATGAGAGCGAGATCGCGTGGGTTGCTCACAGCGAGATGATGAGAGTCGCACTCCGCCACCACGGTGTGGAGTCGGTTGATGTCGTCGTCAGTTCCGAGCCCTATGGTGCTGAGTTAGCAAAGCGCCTTGGCGCGCGCCACGTGTCACACGATCCGTCACGTAACGCGGTGAGCGTAAGCGGGACTGCGGTACGCGACGACCCGGTCGGAATGTGGCATTTGCTCCCCGAGCCCACCCGCCTGGGTCTCGCGGTTCGTGTAATCGTGCTGGGCGCTGAGTCAACCGGCACCACCACACTGAGCCGGGCGCTGGCGGACCATTTCTCCTCAACTGGCTACCCGGGCATCGAGGCCGTCGAGGAGTATGGTCGCGAGTTCACGTACGTCCTCCACGAGCGCGCCCGGGCCGAGGCTCGGGCACTCGGCACGAAGGATCCGAGCGTCGAGGACCTCGTGTGGTTGTCGGAACACTTCGCAGAGATCGCGTTGGAGCAGACCCGACGGGAGAACTCGGCGGCGCTCGCCTCCCCCCTGGTCATCGCGGACACCGACGCGCTCGCAACCACGGTGTGGGAGCGCCGCTACGTTGGGGCGTCGAGCCGGGCTTCGGCCTTTGCGCTAGAGACCCTCGCTCGTCGCGACCTCTACATCGTGACCGACCATGTGGGTGTCCCGTTCGAGCAGGACGGATGGCGCGACGGCGAGCACATCCGAGCGGACATGACCCGGTGGATGATCGATGCTGTTCACGAGACGGGACTCCCGTGGATGCTCGTTCGAGGCTCACACCAGGAACGCCTCGACTACTCGATCACCGCCATCGAGACCATCCTGGAATCACGGCTGAAGTTCACTTGAACTAGACCGACGGGCGGAGCGCGGTCGCTCGCATCTCAGGGCACCGGCTCTCGGCTCGCACTTGCGGGCCCCTCGACCGCGTACTACGAGAACTGCACCGCGGCAAGAGCGGCCGGAGCAGCGCCCGTCCGTGTCGGAGATCCTGGTTACGGTCGACACCTAGACCGAGACGGCGACGGCGTGGGCTGCGAGTGACCTTTCAACTAGACTCGTGCGCACACGCGGATGTAGTTCAATGGCAGAACTTCAGCTTCCCAAGCTGATAGCGCGGGTTCGATTCCCGTCATCCGCTCCAACTGAAGGCGCTTCATGCCCCTAGGCTCACTCCCGTGATCTCACCCGACGAGCTGCGCGCCGTTCCCCTGTTCTCAGACCTCACCGACGACCAGCTGCGGTTCGTTGCGCGGTCTGCCGAAGACATCCGCCTGATCCCGGGCGAGTTCGTGGCGCGCGAAGGCGATGAGCGTGCGCTCTTTGTCGTTATCGAGGGGCGCGCTGAGCTGTCGAAGGAGGTCGGTGGCATCGAGCGTGTCGTCGGCAAGCGTCATCCGGGTCAGGTATTTGGCGAGGTCCCGGTACTGCTCAGCACGAAGCTCCCCGCGAGTATGAGCGCCGCCGAGCCGAGCCGAGTGGTCAAACTGGATGCCGCTTCGCTCGTCACGTTGATCGCCCTGGCACCGCACATCAACGACGCGCTGAGCGAGCTCGCCGTCGGTCGCATGCGGGATCTGCGGGTGCTCGCCACCGAGGCGGCGCGGCCCGAGCTGACCGTCATGGGTCCGATGGTCGACCCTCGCGTGCACCTCGTGTGCACGTTCCTCGTCCGCAACGAGGTGCAGTTCGAGTCGGTCAACTCGGATGACCCGGCCAACGCCGAACGGCTGGCGGGGGCATCCGCGTTCCCCGTGCTCGACCGCGCGGACGGCACTCGGATGGTCGAACCCGACCTACGCGAGGTGGCGAGGGCGAGCGGCTTGCCCGTTGACCCGCTGCACGACAGCTACGACCTCGTGATCATCGGAGGCGGACCCACCGGACTGACCGCCGCCGTCAACGGCGCGGCTGAAGGACTGCGGACCCTCATCGTTGAACGCTTCGCTCCCGGAGGTCAGGCTGGCACCTCGTCCCGCATCGAGAACTACACGGGCTTCCCCTTCGGTGTATCCGGCGACGACCTTGCGTCTCGAGCATTGCGACAGGCCAAGCGACTCGGCAGCGAACTCGTCGTCACGCGCACCGTGCAATCCATCAACCCGGATGCCCGAACGATCACGCTCGACGGCGGCGCAACGATCGCGGCGAAGGTGATCCTCCTCGCGACCGGCGTCGAGTGGCGCCGTCTCCCCCTGGAACGCATCGAGCACTTCGTCGGCAACGGCGTCTACTACGGTGCGGCACGCAGCGATGCGGCGAACGCCCACGGCAAGAACGTCTACATCGTCGGTGCCGGCAACTCGGCGGGTCAGGCTGCGATCTTCTTCTCGCGCCACTCGAAGTCGGTGCACCTCATTGTGAGAGGCGAGTCGCTCGCGGCGAGCATGTCGCAGTACTTGATCGATCAGATCGCCGCGAACCCGCACATCACTGTGGAGACTCGCTCGGAGGTTACGGCGCTGCACGGCGACGACGACCTGACGGCGATCGATGTCACCGACCGGCGATCGGGTGCGTCGACTCGACGCGATGCCGAGGTGCTGTTCGTCATGATCGGCGCTGACGCCGAGACATCCTGGTTGCCGGGTCCGATCGCCCGCGACGCTAACGGCTTCGTGCTCACCGGCGCGGCAGCGAAGACGAGCTCAGAGTGGACAGCCGAACGGGAGCCCTTCGCGCTGGAGACCACGGTCCCCGGGATTTTCGCCGCGGGCGATGTGCGCTCCGGTTCCGTCAAACGTGTTGCCGCGGGTGTGGGCGAGGGCGGCATGGCGGTGGCCTTCGCGCACCAGTACCTGGCGCTGTAGCTACGGCACCACAACTTCGGGTGCCGGGGTGACCTCCGGCACCGTGACATCCGGCAGCGTTCCGTCGGGGTCGAGTTCGGGCAGGTCGGGGAAGTCGAAGTCGGGGATCTCGATCTCCTCCATGTCTTCCGTGATCTGGTCGATGCGCTCCTGCTGTTTGTCTATGACACAGGCGAAGCGGTTCGCCGGCCTTCCCGTGCACTCGTCGAAGACGTCGCTGCGCTCGTCGTGCGGGGTGTAGACGCCAGCGCTGTCGCGGTCGGACGGCGCCCATGGCAGCTGGATGCCCGCCGCAACGACCACGGCACCGAGGGCCAGCGCGGTGATCCCCACGAAGGCTCCCGCCACGACGGACGGCTTGACACCTTCCGGCGCGTACTCGGTGTCGCCGAGTTCCCGCGAGATCCGGCGCACCATGAGCACCGCGGCGATCGAGGGCGCCACCCACGCCGCGGTGATGATGAGGAGCACGGGCGCGGCGTCGGCCCGCGTCATCCGTGAGATCAGCAACGCGACGATGGAGACGAGCGCCAGCATCACACATCGACGCACCAGTTGCGCGTTGAGTCCTTTGCGGGCGATACGCACGCTGCGGTAGCCGAGCTCCCCCGGCTGGAAGATTCCGGACTCGCGGGCCGCCGTGAAGTAGCGGGCCTGCCAGAACACGGATGCGACGCCCCCCGCAACCGCGCCTGCAACGATGAGCAGCAGCAGTACGCGCACCAGGGCCGCGTCCCGCAACCAGAGCAACGCGGCGACCCCGAGCAACCCGATCGCGGTGGCGGTGAGGCTACCGACGACCCGCCACACTCCGGATCCGATGGGCCGGATCATCCGGCGTACGTAGCCTTTGGGCGCACGGCTGATGACGAGCCGAGCCAGCACGAGCCGGAACAGCGGCCACACTACGGCGAAGATCGCCGCCCAGTACAGGTTCTGCAGGCCGGGCCCGTTGCCCATTCCGGCGCCGATGCCGATGGTGACAACCCCGAGCATGATGAGCGGCGCGTCGATGAGGCGCAGCAGTTGAGCCCACACCCGACCGAACACCACCTGGGACGCCTCGACGTTGCCGGGCGACATACCGAGCACTTCGCCCATCGCTGCGACCTGGTTGGCGGCGAACGCGTAGCCCCCGTAGTCCTTTGAGCTGGTGGGCGTGTAGTCGCCGGCCAGCACCGCACGCAGGAAGTGCAGCGACTGGTCGTCCGGGGCGAGCGCGAGTCCGCGCGCGACGAACTCCTTCGCCTTCTCGGTTTCGCCGAGTGCTCGGTAGATCTCGGCCGACGCCTCATACGTGCGCGGGATGTCCGGCCCGAGCTCGAGCGCGGAGGCCACCCGCTCTTCGGCCACCCGCCGGTCGGCTCCGCTGATCGACCCGGCGACCGCGGCGTAACCGACCTGCAGGTGGTACCGCGGATGCTGGGGCTCCAGTTCGAGCGCGCGGTCCGCCGCCTTCCGAGCCGCCGGGATGTTCTCGAGCGACAGCTCGGCAGCGGACAACAGGTACAGCGTCCACGCCGTGTTCGGCTGGGCCGCCACGAGCGCGCCGAGGGCCTCGCGTGCTTCCGCCGCACGACCGAGCTTGAGCAGAAGCCACCCGCGCGTGGCGATGAGTTCCTCGTGGTCGGGAGCGCTGCCCAGCACCTCGCCGATCACACCCAGCGCGTCGTCGAACCGTCCGACGTCGGCGAGGAGCCGAGCCCGCTGGAGAGCGAGTTCGACCGGATCCGGTGCGCCGCCGTCCGCTGAGGTCACAGCAGCTTCTTCGACCGCAGGTAGTCCTCCAGGTCGTCGTACCGTCCGTCTTCGTTGGCGAAGTTGACGACGTTGCGCGCCGACTGCAGCCACGGCATGATGCTCGGCTTCACCTCGGTGAGCGCTTTCTTCACGTCCGCCATGGAGATGGGGCGCACCTCGCCCTGGGCGATCGACTCCGACATGGCACGCTCGGCGGCGGTGGCGACGATGTGCGCGAGGTCGGCTCCGGAGAATCCGTCGGTCTTCGCGACGATCGCGTCGATGTCGATGCCGGCGATGGGCCTACCCGAGAAGTGGTGTTTGAGGATCGCGGCCCTAGCGGGGGCATCCGGCGGCAGCACGAGCACGGTGCGGTCGAAGCGCCCGGGGCGCATGAGTGCGGTGTCGACATCCCACGGATGATTCGTCGCACCGAGCAGGAACACCCCGTCGTTGTCCGAGCCGATGCCGTCCATCTCCTGCAACATCTGGTTGACGACGTTCCGCATCCACCCGACGTTCATGTACTGCGAGCGCTTGCCACCGAGGGCATCCAGCTCGTCGATGAAGACGACACACGGTGCGAGGCCGCGAGCGCGCACGAAGAGCTTGTGCACGTTGTGCTCGCTCTCGCCGATGACGCCGGCAAGAACATCGGCGAGGGTGACACTCAAGAAGTTGGCGCCGAGCTCGCCGGCGATGGCGCGAGCGATGAACGTCTTACCCGTTCCGGGAGGGCCGTACAGCAGGAGTCCGCCGCGCAGACTCTTGCCGAACGCCTTCGCGATCTCAGGGTTGCGCATCGGCTCGAGGAACGCGATGCGGATGCGCTCCTTCACCTGGTCCAGGCCACCCACGTCGTCGAGGGTGATCGACTCCTTGGTGACTTCACCGAGTGCGTCGTAGGAGTTCTTGTCTGCCGAGATGCGCGCCTCGGCGAAGGGCGCCGGCAGGTCGGAGCCGATGTCCTCTTCGAGCTGCTTCCAGTTGATGCTCGTGTCATCCCCTGGCGGATCGTCCGTCGAGGACGCGGTGGGAGCCGGGTGGATGGCTGCGGCGTCGACTCGTGTGGCATCCCGCATGAGCGCGAGCGCTTCGGCGTTGGCGGGGTCGAGGCTGAGGGCCGCGCTGGCCTGCTCGAGGGCATCCGACGCTCGCTGCGCTTCGAGGAGCAGTCTCCCGTAGTGCACACGCAGGGATGCCGAATCCGGTGCGGCCTTTACGGCCGCGGCCAGCGCATCGAGGATCTCGCTCACGTCAGTCTCCCGGGGTCGTTCATTGCTCCTACGGTACTAAATTGACCCGTCTTCGGGGTACGCCAGATGCGGCCTTACTAGCATCGAAGGGATGAGCGAGCTCGTGCCGATCCCCTCGCCCGGTGTTCCCCTGCTGTTCGGAACGCCCGGCAACCCGGCAGTTGTTGTGCTGCACGACCGCTTCGGTCGAGTGCCCGGGCTCGTCAACTACTCGGAGGCGCTCGCCTCCCGAGGGTTTAGGGTTTCCGTTCCCGACCTGTTCGGCGGGGTCTGCACGGTCGATCCGGCGACCGCCGACGAACTCATGGGAGCCCTCGATATCGGCGTCGCCCTCGCCGAGATCGACGACAGCATGGCGGGAGCCCAGCTCACGGGCGACGAACGTGTCGGCCTCGTCGGGTTCGACATCGGCGGCTGGCTCGCACTCGTGCACGCCCAGGCCGGAGCGGCGGATGCCGTGGTGTCGTACTACGCGAGCCTGTCCGCGGCCGACCACGGCATCATCCCGTGTCCGGTACTGCTGCACTGGGCCGAGACGGACGAGTGGGACTCCGGCGACGACCCGGCCTCGTTTGTTGCCCGGCTACGCGATCACGGAACCCCGGTCACCGAGCACACCTACGCCGGCACCGTGCACTCGTTCGCGAACGCGAGTGTGACGGAGACAGTGGATGCCCGGGCCGCTGCCCTCGCGTATGCGCGCACCGCGGTGTTCCTCGAGAAACACCTCGGGGAGTAGCCGCCGGTCTAGAGCTGGGGGCGACGCGCGGCGATCACCGTGGCGGCCGCGCCCAGCACGAGCAGGGCTGCACCCGCGCCGACGATGGGCGCGACATCCGTACCCGTGGCGGCGAGCGTCGGGGCGGCGGGGGCCACCGGCGCGGCTGCGGTGCAGTCATCCGTCACCGCGAACGATGCGGACTCGATGACGAAGTCAACCTCGGGCGAGCTGTAGAAGCCGACCACGAGGAACGCCTCATCTGCGGGCACCGGCTCACCGAGGGTGATGCGGAGCGTGCCCGTCTGCTCGGCTTCCGGTTCGAAGGTGATCTCAAGGAAGTCCGCCTCGAGCGTGGCAACACCGTCGCCCTCGTACGTGTAGTCGAAGTCGGGGACAAGAGCGAGGGTCGCGCTGGAACCAACACCGGTCTGGTTCACGACGGGTCCATCGGTACCGAAGGTGATCGTGATCTCGTCGACCACACGCTCACAGTTCTCCGGCGTCGAGACGGCGAGGCCGCTCGCGCGGAACAGAACCCCGCTGGACGGGATGGTGAGCGGGAAGGTGGCAGGTCCGGCCTCGGTGATGGGAGCGAAATCGGAGAAGAAGTTCTCGGTCGTGAGGTCGATCCAGTGGTCGGGCGTGACATCACTCGAGACGGGCGCAGCGCCCGCGGAAAGTGCGGGGGCGAACGCGAGCGCGGCGGCGAGGCCAGCGACAGCGGCGATGCGAGAGGTCTTCATGGGTCACGAGGGTATCAGGCGGGTACCGTGGAGGGATGCCCACCTTCTCCACCGACGTCGTTGCCGCCGTACTGCACCACATGAACGACGACCACAACGACGACAGTCTCACCATCGCGCGTGCCTTCGGAGACGCGGACGCGACGGATGCCGAGATGACCACTCTCGACGAGCACGGGGGCACCTGGACCTACCGCGTCGGCGACGAGCAGCGCACGGTCACCGTGCCGTGGTCGAAGGAGATCGCGGAGCGCCCCGAGATCCGTCGCGAGATCGTGTTCACCTACCGTGCGGCGTGCGAGAAGCTCGGCATCGAGTTCCGCGAACACTGAGGCCGTTCGGCGCGCCCAAATGCGCCCGCTAAACTAAGGGTTGCCTAAAACCTAAGGTCTGGAGCATCCGTTGGCCGTCATCCCGTTTTCTCAAGCACTCCGCGAGCGTACGTGGACGTCGCACGGCGACAGCGAAGGCGCCAGCTTCATGAAGGACCTCATGTCTGGTGAGGGCACGCGCGAGGACTACATCGCCCTCGTCGCGCAGCATTTCTTTATGTACGAGGCGCTCGAGAGCGCCGCAGGAAAGTTCGCGAGCGACCCGGTTGCCGCAGCCTTCATCTCGCCCCAGCTGACCCGGATGCCCGCCCTCGTCGCCGACCTCGAGTTTCTGCTCGGCCCGGACTGGCGCACCAAGATCAGCGCACTCCCCTCCACCCAGCGTTACGTCGACCGCATCAACGAGGTCGCAGCGCAGAACTGGGCGGGCGGCTTCATCGCCCACCACTACACGCGGTACATGGGCGACCTGTCGGGCGGCCAGGCCATCGGTCGTCTGATGCAGCGTCACTTCGGCTTCGAGACGAACGGCGTCGGGTTCTACCTGTTCGACCAGATTGCGAGCCCGAAGCAGTTCAAGGAGACCTACCGCGACCAGCTCGACGCCGTCGAGTGGAGCGACGAGGAGCGCGAGCGTGTGATCGACGAGGTCATCGTGGCGTACCGCTTCAACACTGAGGTGTTCATCGACCTCACCGCCGCGAAGGCTGCTGCGTAGGTAACTCGTAGGGGTGGTTTCGAGACGGCGCTGCGCGCCTCCTCAACCACCCGGTTCTCCTCTTTACTGCTGGTTGAGGAGCCGCCGCAGGCGGCGTCTCGAAACCAGCCCCCCGCGTTACGCGCGGATCGCGGGGATCGCGGTCACGCGACCCATGAACCGCACGACGTTCTCGTCGACGATGATGTCGCTCGGGCGCAGCGGCCGCGTCAGGTACAACCCCTCCAACTCGGTGAGGCGACTCAGCGCAACATACGTCTGGCCCGGCGCGAACGAGCGCGGCCCGAGGTCCACGATCGCCCTGTCGTAGGTTTTGCCCTGCGACTTGTGGATCGTCACCGCCCACGCGAGTCGCAACGGAAACTGCGTGAACTCCGCCACCACGTCCTTGCGCAGTGCCTTCGTGAGCGGCGAGTAGCTGTAGCGGAACTTCTCCCAGATCGCCGGCTTCACCTCCTGGCGCACACCGTCGATGTCCACGAACACGGTGTCGGCGATCTTCACGACGGTGCCGACGGTTCCGTTGACCCAGCGTGGCGCGCTGCCGTCCCACGGGGTGTCGTTGCGCAGAAACATCACCCGCGCCCCGACCTTCAGCTCGAGCGACTCATCGGCGGGGTATGCCCTCCCGCCGAATTCTCCGTTCACCTCGGCTCGGGCGGTGAGGGCCCGGCCGGGGAGTCGCGAGAGTTGGGTGGCGTTGATGCGGGTGACGGTGCCGTTCGTGGTGGCGAGAGTGATCGCGTCATCCGTCGGATGCGGGCGCGCCCCCATGTCGTTGAGGCGACCGGCAATCTCGGCGGTGACCTGGCCATGGCGCACGGCGTTGAGCATCCACGTGAACTCGCGGTCGCGCTGGCGGTGGATCTGGCCGAGCTCGTAGATGGTGAGGTCGACCTCCTCCCACACGTGGGCGTCGAAGAACCAGAGCGAGCGGTAGTGGTCCTCGAAGTAGGCGCGCTCGTCGCCCTCGCCGGGTACGGGGGCGAGTTGGTAGGGGTCGCCGAACAGGATGACCTGCACTCCCCCGAACGCTTCGTCTTTGCGACCGCGTGCCTGACGCAGCGACCGATCGATCGCGTCGAGCAGGTCCGCGTTGACCATGGACACCTCGTCGATGACGAGCGTCTCGATCGTGTTCAGCAGCCGCCGGAGCTCGTCGGTCTGCTGCAACTCGTGGTCGGCGATGACCCCGATCGGCAGCCGGAACAGCGAATGAATGGTCTGCCCGCCCACGTTGAGCGCGGCGACACCGGTGGGCGCACACACCACAAGCTGCTTCGACGTGTTCTCGGACAGGTAGTTCAGCAGTGTCGACTTTCCCGTGCCAGCCCGGCCCGTGACGAAAATGTGCTCCATCGTCGTCTCGATGCGATCGAACACCGCCTGCTGCTCAGCGGAAAGGGGCACGTCGATCACCGTTTCACTGTACGTGTTCGGCGGTTGCTCACCGCGCTGAGGTGGCGTTCAGTGCGGAAAAGTAGACTGTGAGCATGCGTCGAGAGATCGTCACCTGGTCTGTCGTGGCCGCGATCCTGCTCGGCGCCTTCGGAATCACCGTCGCCGTGCTCAACACAACCGTGTATTCGGCGAGTGGTTTCGTCTCCAGCTACATGGACGCCATCATGCGCAAGGACGCGGCTGGTGCCCTCGAGATCATGGGCGGGCTGCCGGAGGACAACGAGTTTTCCGACACGCTGCTGCGGCGTGAAGCGATGACGGATGTCACGGATGTCTCGGTCGTGAGCGATACCGAGGTGGAGGGCATCCACCGTGTCACCGTGCAGTACAAGATCGGTGACACGGAGGGGCGCACGAGCTTCGAGGTGGAGTCGACGGGTGTCTCGTTCGGCATCTTCCCGATGTGGGAGTTCACGAGCGGACCGCTGTCGCGGCTGTACGTGACCGTGGTCGGGGATGCCCGCTTCTCGGTCAACGGACAGGACCTCGCCACCGCGGCCCCCGACGAGCCGACCGGGTACCTCGCGTTCGTGCCCGGCAACTTCGAGTTGTCGCACGAGACCACGTTCCTGGAGGCCGCACCGGAGACGGTCGCGTTGCGGGAGGCGGGGGCATCCGTTCCGACGGCAGTCATCACGCAGCCGAACGAGCACATGATCCAGGTGGTGCAGGAGGACGTCAACGAGGGCCTCGACGCGTGCACCGACCAGCAGATTCTGCAGCCCACCGGATGCCCGTTCGGCCAGGCCATCGTGGACCGCATCGTGAGCCCGCCGACGTGGAGCATCTCGCAGTACCCCGAGGTGAGCATCCGGATCAGCACCCGCACGGGCGAGTGGATCGTGCCGCCGACCGCCGGCGCCGCGCACCTGACCGTGGACGTGAAGAGCCTCTTCGACGGCGACGTGAGCACCTTCGACGAGGACGTTCCGTTCGAGGTGAGCTACGCGGTCTCGCTGCTCCCGGGCGACGACCTCCTCATCACCGCCCGCTACGAGTAGCGCTACCCCCGCTTCGCGCGCTCGGCGAGCATCTCGTTGTAGGCCTTGAGCTCGGCATCCCCGTCGCGGTCAGCCTGGCGGTCGCGCCGTTTGGTTTCGCGTTTGTCGCTGCGCGACCACTGGTACACGATCACGAGCGCGATGATCAGGTTGGGGATTTCGCCGACACTCCACGCGATGCCGCCGCCGGCCTGCTGGTCGGCGATCGCGGACACCCCGGTATCCCAGCCCATCGCGCCGTACCAGTTGGCGAGCAGCAGCCCGGTGCCGCTCATGATGGCGAGACCGAAGAACGCGTGCAGCGCCATCGTCGCGAGCAGCACCACGAGGCGGATCGGGTACGGCAACCGCGACGGTGCCGGGTCGATGCCGATGAGCGACGACACGAAGAGGTACCCGACCAGCAAGAAGTGCACAACCATGAGCTCGTGACCGACGTGGTTGGTGGTCGCGAAGCTGAACAGCGGTGTGTAGTAGAAGATCCACAGCGAGAACGTGAACAGCGCGGCGGCAACAATCGGGTTGGCGAGCACGGCGAAGAAGCGCGAGTGCACGAGGAGCATGAGCCATTCCCGGATGCCCCGGCTGCCGTCATCCCGTTTGTGAATCGCTCGCAGAGCCAACGTGATGGGGGCTCCGGCCACCAGGAACACGGGCACGATCATGCCGATCGTCATGTGCGAGATCATGTGCGAGCTGAACAGGAACTTGCTGTACAGGTTGACGCCGCCGTTGGTGGCCCAGAACAGCACGAGCATGCCGACCACCCACAGAACCGTGCGGTAGATCGGCCACTTGTCGCCGCGGGCGCGCAGGCGCAGCACACCCCACACGTAGAAGATGATGCCGAACGCGGCGGCGAGCAACCACAGCAGGTCGACGTTGAAGAGGGTGAAGTAGTTCACGAAGTCGGGCGGTGGCGGCAGTTCGCGACCGGTGAGGATTTCGGCGGGGGTGGGGTCGGCGAGGTCTTCCGCGGTGACTTCGGCAACGGGGGTGGCGGTGCGCGCGAGGGCGGCGGCCACACCGGAGGCGATGCCCATGAACGCAAGTTCGGCGAGCACGAGAGCCGTGAACCAGGGCTTGTCGCTGCCGGGGGTGCGCTGCAGGCGGCCGATCATCCATCGCCGCTGCATCGCGCCGAAGAGGCCGAGGGCAACGAGTGCCACGACCTTGGCGATGACGAGCACGCCGTAGGGGGTCCACAGGTTGTCGATGGTCTGCACTCGGATGAGGGCGCTCACGTACCCGGAGACGGCGACCACGATGAACGCGAGCAGCGCGAGGCTCGAGTAGCGCAGCAGCACGGTGACGAGGCGGCCGCGGTCGAGGGTGCTGCGGATGATGACGAGTGTCAGGAGTCCGCCGAGCCACACGGCGGCGAAGACGACGTGCAGGTAGAGGGAGGTGGAGGCGGCGTCGTGGTCGGCGGTTCCTCCGCGGTGGCCTTGGAGCGTGGGCGGCAGGAGGCCGTAGAGGGCGAGGGCTGCGACGAAGGCGAGCACGGTCTGGTTGCGCACGGCGAAGGCGAGGGCGGTGACGGCGGCCGCCACAAGGGTGCTGGTGAGCCAGGCTTGGCCGAGTTCGGTGGCGGTGAGGAAGTTGGCGAGTTGCTCACCGAATTCGGAGTCGAACCGGAACGGGAGGCTGAACACGCTGAGGAACGTGTACAGCCCGGTGGCGCCGGATGCGACGGTCCACACGGCGGCGGATGCTGCGGCCACATCGAGCGCCCGGTCGTACTCGGGTTTCGCGGAGTTCAACGCGAAGCATGCGAGCACTAGGGCTCCGACGGTTCCCGCTGCCGCGAGGTTTACGAGGAGTTTGGAGATGGGGAGGCCGTAGCGGGTGACGGCTCCCGGGTCTAGGAGGAGGGGGGCATCCGCTCCGCCCCCGTAGGCGAGACCTGCGAGGAGTGTGCCGAGGGCTGCGAGTACGAGGATCGCGGGCGCTGCGATCTTCACGGTTCTGGGCACTGGTCAAGCTTAAACGCGAAAGGGCGGCGACCTTGTCGGTCGTCGCCCTTTCGGCAGGTAGCTGTCTTACTTGACGGCTGCCTTGAGCTTGCTTCCGGCGCTGATCTTCACGCCGTTGCTCGCCGCGATCTGGATGGCCTCACCCGTCTGCGGGTTGCGGCCGGCGCGGGCGGCACGGGCGGTGCGCTCGACGGAGATCCATCCGGGGATGGAAACCTTGGTGCCGTCTGCCACCGAGCTGGAGAGCACGGAGAAGATCGAGTCGAGAACCGTGTTGACGGCGGCCTGGCTCTGGCCAGACTCGGCGGCGACTGCGGCGACGAACTCGGTACGGTTTAGTGACTTGTCAGCCATGTGTGTCCTCCTCGGACTTCATGCATTGGGTGGAGCGCATTTTGCGCCTGAAATCTACCAGCTTGACTTGGTAATACCGGGCAATTCGCCCCGGTGTGCCATGTCGCGGAAGCGAACACGCGAAATACCGAACTGGCTGAGGAAGCCGCGGGGGCGTCCGTCAATCGAGTCACGGCCACGCACGCGGATGGGCGATGCGTCGCGGGGAAGCTTCTGGAGACCGACGCGAGCCGCTTCACGCGACTCGTCGGTGCCGTTGGGGTCAACGAGCGCCTTCTTCAGCTCGGCGCGGCGGGCGGCGTAGCGCTCGACGATCACCTTGCGCTGCTCGTTCTTTGCGATCTTGCTCTTCTTTGCCATGTCTTAGCGCTCCTCGCGGAATTCGACGTGCTTGCGGACCACGGGGTCGTACTTCTTGAGCACGATGCGGTCGGGGTTGTTGCGACGGTTCTTGCGCGTCACATAGGTGTAGCCCGTGCCCGCGGTGGAGCGGAGCTTGATGATGGGGCGAACGTCCTGCTGCTTAGCCATTAGATCTTCTCCCCACGTGCAAGAAGGTCCTTGACGACAGCCTCGATGCCGCGAGCGTCGATCACCTTGATGCCCTTGGCGGACAGCGTCAGCGTGACGTTACGACGAAGCGAAGGCACGTAGTACTTCTTCTTCTGGATGTTCGGGTCGAACCGACGGCTGTTGCGTCGGTGCGAGTGCGAGATGGTGTTACCAAAGCCGGGAACGGCTCCGGTCACCTGGCACACTGCGGCCATGGTGGTACTCCTGTTCTGGTTACCGTGAAACACCGCTTCGCAGGCGGATGTTTCACCCAAGATCACTTGTCGGCGTGCCTGTGTCCCGGACTTGCAGTGGGAGGCACACGTGTGTGCGCGGATGCGCAACCTGTCTAGGGTACGCGAAGTGTGGGGGTTGGGCAAGGAGGCGAACCGTCTCCCAGTCGATGGCGCCCTTCTCCGCCGCCTGAAACGGAGGGCGGTACAACCGCCGTTCGAGGCACGATACGTCGATCCCAGCTCATTGGCGGGCTACTTCCGCCTCGGCGAAAGTCGATATTGTTTCTCTTAGTAACTTGACTGGGGAGCGATTCATGGCGGAGTCATCTCAGACCTGGACTCCGGATCCCGGTCTGGTCCGGGAAGTGGAGGAGCAGTTCGAACGGGCAATCGCCTCGTACAAGGCGAATCCCAATCTGGTCGGCGAGCACGCGAATCACGAGGAGTCGATCCGAGTCGGCGGGTACGCGAACCGCACGCTGCTGGAGCTCGTCCAAAATGCCGCGGATGCGATGGCAGGCACCGACCTTGGCGATGTGAATCTCGGACGGGTTGAGATCGTCCTCGATCCGGACTCGCGCACGCTCTACTGCGCCAACTCGGGCAGGCCGTTCTCCAAGAACGGCCTTATCGCGATCACTCATGCGCATCTCAGCGGCAAGCGCGGCGATGAAATCGGAAGGTTCGGCCTCGGCTTCAAGTCGGTGCTCGCGGTTACAGATTCGCCCCAGGTTGTGAGCCGCTCCGTCTCGTTCGAGTTCAACTCGCGGGTCGCCAAGGAGGCGATCATGGGGATCGGATCGGCGGCCCGCCGCCTGCCAGTACTCAGGACCGCGACTCTTCTCGATGCCAGCGCACTCATCGCCGTCGACCCGATTGTTCGGGAACTGTCCGAATGGGCGACCACCATCATCCGGCTGCCGGAGGTGACGGGTCTCAATCGGCTGCGCGCGGAGATGGAGAACTTCTCCTCGGAGTTTCTGCTCTTCGTAGGGGCAGTTCGGGAGGTGCGGTTGCGCGTGCTCGGCGAACAGGGCATAAAGACGAGTCATGTCTCTCGGGACATGGGCGAAGGCCGTTTCAAGATCGAGCGCCCGGATGGCGGAGGGGACGAATGGTTCGTCGGCGAGCGAATGCATTCGCCGTCCCAAGCGGCGCGGCGCGAGGTCGGTGAAGCCGTCTCGCGGGATGAGATCAAGGTCAGCGTCGCCATTCCCGCCCGATATTCGCAGCAGAGGGTCGGCAGGTTCTGGTCCTACTTCCCTCTGCATGACGAGACGTCCGCCTCGGGATTGTTCAACGCACCCTGGAGCGTGAACGACGATCGGACGACGCTGCTTCGGAACGACTACAACCGCGAGATACTGACGACCCTCGCCGAGATCTTCGTCGAGATGCTGCCCCGGGTGAGCACGACCGCAGATCCGGCGGCGCTGCTCGACTACCTGCCGGCGCGAGGGCGCGAGGCGATCTACTTCGGGGACGAGGTGTTGTGCGCACTCGTCCCGCGGCTCGCGGTCAACACCGCACTCATACCGGACGCCCTAGGGCGGCTTCGGATCGCACCGGACTTGCGTCCCCTCGACTTCGAGTGGGAGGCGCCGGAGATCGCCCATGAGGCATGGATCGCTTCCCCGAACACGGCCGATGACGTTCCGCATTGGCGCTGCTACGGCTCGTCGCAGCGATTCGCTCGACTTCGACAGCTCTTCGCCGTGAGCGTCGACCCCGATCGGTTCGACGACGAAGGGCGCGACTTGAAGCGAGCCCTCGAGATGGTCCCCAAGCGCGGGATCCTCTCATGGCTTCGGGAATGGGCGGAGGGCGACGACGTCGAATCGGCAGCGAATGCGCTCAAGTTCGTCATCGGCCATCGCGGCAAGCCCGAAGTCGCGCAGGCGAGGGTCATCCCGACCAACGACGGGTTCCGCGCGCTCAACGACCGGAGCCTGGTGTTCCTGGAGCAGGCCGAAGACCTCGAGATCGAGGGAGCTGTCTTCGTTGCACCGGAGTTCCTCGCCTATCCGGGTATACAGAAGATCCTCCGCGACGCCGGCTTCCGAGATCTCGACCCCGTCGCCATTCTCCACGCCCGCATAGCTAGGCTCACGTCTTCCTCGGATTCCGAGCTTCAGGCAAAGTTCTGGGACGCGGTTCTCGGCGTCAGCCAGAAGGACGCAGTGGAAGCGATCAAGGCGCACCCCGGGGCCGCAGTCCTGGTGCCTACTCGGAACGGCGGATGGGCGTGGCCTCAGCAGGTAGTCGACCTCGACGAGACGCTGCCGGACGCCGACGGAGCGGTGCTTCTGGATCGTCAGCGATGCTTGCCCAACGTGGCTCACGCACTGGGCGTCGTGGATGGTCCGAAGCAGGAGTTCTCATTGGACGACGAGTTCGCCTTCGACCGCTATCAGGACTGGGCTCTAGCGGAGATCAATTCGCGATTGACCCCCGGGGATCGCGCAGTGGAGCGGATCTCGATGTATCCGAGTCGAGGATCCTCGCAAGGACCGTTCTCTGTTCTGCTCCTTCTCAGAGACGCGGGAGCTGCGGAGCAGACGCGCGAAGCGTGGACTCGTGGACTCCTGGAGTTCGGGGATGCGCCGTGGGATTGCGAAGACACCGCGAGCGGTCTGAGCTATCGCGTGAAGTCCCCGGTCAGGTGGGCGGTGGAACAGGCCGGTCTGCTCCGGACCTCTCGCGGGTTCCGTCCTCCGACGGAAATCGTCGCCCCCTCGCTCGTCCAATATCGCGATCTGCTGCCGCTGTTCGAAGGATCGCGGGGCGTCGTCGAGGCTCTAGGGCTCCCGGATGAGCTGGATCGCATTCCCGCAGGCATCCTCAAGGATGCGCTCGATGTCGAGCTATTGCCGTCTGCATTCAGCGATGCCCTCCTCGTCGACTTCGTCATCACGGCGACTCGCCTGGCCTACGCGGGCGGCCAGCCCGCGCGAATTCCAGCTCGCGTGGGCCGGATCATCGAATCGCGTCCTACGAGGACCGTCTACGTCGCAGTATCCGACGAACAGCGGGACTACCTCGCTCAGCATCAGCGGCCATATCTGAAGGCCACGCAGGAGCAGGCCGAAGCGCTCGTACAGATCGTCGGATGCCTCCGATTCGAGGACAGCTTCGCCTTCTCGGTCCGCATAGATGGACAACAGGGGCCGGAGCACCTCCTCGACGTGTTTACCGGGCTGCGGGGCATCGTGGTCGGCGACGAGCTGACGAACGCCACGCTGGTGCGTGCGGCCGCGATTGCCAAGTGGGTCACGACCGAAGACGGCGTAGAGACGCAATCGCTCGAGTGGCATCGGGAGGGACTTGTTCTGACCGTGGGCGACACGTTGGACGAGCGGCGGACTCTTGCCGTGGTCAGCGAGGCGTTCGAGCTGGGACTAACGAACGCCGACATTGAGCGCGTGCTCAAGGTCGGACTCGACCATCATCTGGAGCTCCTTCGTCAGGAGGCTCTGTCAGCAGCGACGGACGCAGAGCGCCTCGACGCCTACTTCGGCGAGGACGATCTGCGAGAGAAGCTGCCGCGAGGCCTTTGGCAGGGTCTCGAGGCCCAAGGACTCTTGTCGCCGAGTACCTCCGTGTCTGAGTTGTGCTTGTCGGTATACGGAAAAGACACGATCAAGGAGCTCGCTGACCTCTTCCGGGTGGCTGGGTTCCCCGACGTTCCCGCCCAGTGGGCCGGTGGAGGCGCAACCGTTTCATGGCTCCGAAGAATGGGGTTCGGTGCCGAGTTCGCAGGACAGCGGACTCAGCATCTGGATGCGGAATTCATCGTTCCTGGTGCCACAGTCCTCAACGATCTGCACGGCTATCAGCGCGAAATCAGTGTCAAGCTCCGCAAGGTGCTACTAGAAAACTCGGACGGACGTCGGTCCAAGGCCATGGTGGTCTTGCCGACAGGTGCGGGCAAGACGCGGGTGGCTACCCAAACCATCCTGGAGCTGTTCATCGATGGATCCATGGTGGGCCCGGTGCTGTGGATAGCGCAATCTCAGGAGCTTTGCGAGCAAGCAGTTCAAACGTTCAGCACGGTGTGGAGGGGCCTCGGCGACGAGCGGCCCGTCACCATCGGGCGGCTTTGGGATACCAATCGGGAGGTCCATCAGCCTGATACTCAGTTCAGCGTCATCGTCGCTACTGACGCGAAGCTAGAAGCGATCCTCGGTCGTCCGAGTCACGCGGAGTACGATTGGCTCCGCGAAGCTTCCGCGGTATTCGTCGATGAAGGACACGTCGCCGGAAACTCCACCAGGTACACGCAGCTGTTCTCCTGGCTTGGCGTCGACGGGCGCTCCTGGGAGCGCCCACTCGTCGGCTTGTCGGCCACACCGTTTAAAGGAACTTCGGTCGAGGCGACCAAGGCGCTCGCGGCTCGATTCGGCAACAATCCGCTGCAGGCATTTAGCACCGATCCGTATAGCGAACTCGTCGAGCTAGGAGTGCTCGCGCGAGTCAAGCACGAGGTCCTGCAAGGGGCCGATCTGACGCTGACCGCTGCGGAAGCGGACGAAGCGAGGCGAAAGCTGATCAACCAAAAGATCCTGGACAAGATCGCGGCCGACAATGCACGCATGGGGATCCTGGTCGAGAGCATCATGAATCTCGACTCCGAGTGGTCGAAGTCGGTACTCGTATTCACTCCGAATGTCCTCTCCGCCCAAGTCCTCGCTGCCACTCTCAGGTTCAGGGAGGTGAAGGCGGCATCGGTAAGCGGTCAGACCGGCAGGCAGGAGCGGCGCGACGTCATCGAGCGGTTCAAGCGCGGGGAGATCCAGGTACTCGCGAACTGCGATCTTCTGACGCAAGGTTTCGACGCTCCGGGGGTCTCCGCGCTCTACATCGCCCGGCCGACCTTCAGTCCGAACGCCTACATCCAGATGGCCGGTCGCGGCCTGCGGGGGCCGAAGAACGGAGGCAAAGATGAATGCCTAATTGTCGACATGGCGGACAACTTCGGCAGTTCCGATATCAACAACCTGCTCGGATTCCGAGAGTATGAAGAGCTCTGGCAGGAGCAGCGGTCGTGATTCTAGTTCCGGATTTCAGGGACATCGAGCGCGCGGCTCAGAGCGACGCCGAGCGCCGTCTCGCCCGGCTTCTTGCAGAGATATCGAGCCCCGACGGCGTGGCCTTCCACTCGGTCAAGCTCCGCTCGCACGCCTACAAGCAGATGGCGGAGGCCGACTTCGTCATCCTCTGGAAAGGCGTGGTGATCGTCGTCGAAGTCAAGGGCGGCGGCATCAAGAAATTCGAGGGAGTCTGGTATTCGGTCGATCGAAATGGGGATTCGCACAGGCTGAGCTCCTCTCCGATGGAGCAGGCGCGTTCCGCGATGTTCGCGCTCAGGGACATTTTCCGCGAGGACGGTGTCGGATGGTTCGCGAGCGAGGCGCTCACGGTCACGCCCGACATCGACGCTCCGCCGTCCTCGCCCGAATGGCGATCTAGCCATTGGCTGGCGCGGGATGTGATGACGGCCGCTGCGCTGTCGTCGGCTCTGGACGTCGTGGCGGACGGAGCGCGGGCTCAACCGAGCAGGGAGCGGATCGCCCGCGCGGATGACCTGCGCTCGCGGCTCTTCGGAGAGTTCTCGCGGATGCCCGTCGTCGATGCGCAACGAGGTGCCGTGATCGACGAGCAAAACCGCGCCACCGATGGCCAGGCGCGCGTCCTCGCCGGCTTGGCCAGGAACCCGAGGATGATCGTCCTCGGCGGTGCGGGAACCGGCAAATCGCTCGTCCTCGCCGAGGCCGCGAAGCAGGAGGCGGCGTCCGGTCATTCAGTCCTGATCACCTTCAGATCACCGGGGTTGCGCGGCTTCTTCGAGCCTCACGTCATCGGCCGCGACGTCGACGTGGTCCCGTTCGAGGAGCTGACGGCGCTACGGCGGTACGACATCTTGTTCGTAGACGAGGCTCAGGACCTGATGTCCCCCGAGGCAATGGATCTTCTCGATCTCGTGGTCGTCGGGGGGCGTGGAGCGGGCCGCTGGCGGATGTTCCTCGACCCGAACAATCAGGCGCAGGTCGACGGTAGATTCGATCCCGAGGTCTTCGAGATAGTTGTCGGCGAGGCCATCTCCTACGATCTCAGCCTCAACGTGCGCAATACGAAGGCGATCGTCCATGTCGTGCAGGAGTATCTGGGCGCCGATGTCGGCGACCCGGGCATCGTGAACGGGGAAAGGATCCAGTGGCACTGGGGCGGTGGCACGTACCCTGTAGACGAAGCGCTCGCGCTGGCAGCGAGATTGAAGACGGAAGGCGTTCGCGCCGACGACATCTGGATCATCCCGGTTGAGGCCGATGTCGACCTGGACGTCGTCCGCGATGGAATGCGGGTATTGAGTCCCCGCGCGGCGAAGGGACTCGAAGCCGAGCACGTGATCGTCTGCAGCCTTCCCGATGAGTTCGACGATCAACGGTTGGCCAACTTCTACGTGGCCCTGACGCGAGCCCGCGTCTCGCTTCACGTCGTCGCGAACGAGACCGACAAGAAGCGACTCCAGTCGCTGGCCAGGAAGCAGGCGTACCGGTGATGTCGTTGACCCCTGCGCAAACCGAAACCTTGAGCCACCTCCGCAGAGCCTATGTCGGTCCGGAGCACGGCGATGACGAGGTCGTCTTCAACAGGCCGTCGCTCCAGTACTCGGTCGGCATGCTCTTCCCCGCCGAGGATCGCATCCCGCCTGCCAGCAGCTCCTCGGCGGAGGCACCCGACCCCGAGGAGTTCCTCGAGGCCGATGTCGAGGAGGGGGATGTCGAGGAAGGCGACGCCTCTGCCCCCCTTGCCGAGGATTGGCGGCCGTCGTCGGCCGCGATCTCATTCGTGACCGGTTCCGATTCTGTCCTCTGCGATTTCGGCGCTGCCGTCTACGCGCCTGTCGAAGACGACGGACCTGCTCGCTGGGGGCGTCGAGCGCACGATTTCGCCGGGCTTGAGCTGACTCGCGCCGCAACGCATCGGCAGCTGGATGTGGGCGGTCTCCCCGTGCAGATCGGATCCCGGTGGCGCGAATACGGCGAGGGGCACTTGGTGACAGTGCACGTCAGGCTTTTTACGCGTTCGACGGGCGATGATCGTCAGGACATCCCGCTCATGCTCTTCCAAGTCGGTCTCGCAGTCCGTCCGGCAGAAGACGGACGGATCCTGGAGTACGACGTGTCGCGTGCGATCGATGTCGACCGGGAGTCCCGCGAGCTGCGCCTCCGCTACAGAGACCGGAAGGTCTTTGCCGTCGGACACGGCATGGCCGCCGGATGGGATGTTGGAGAAGCGGGGAACTGCACGCGCGTTTTCCTCGACCCGGTCCCCGCGTTCGTCGTTCCCGCCATCGCTCAGACGAGCTTGAAGGATCCAGAAGGTCTGGCTGCGCGGGCACTGGATCTCGAGTTCCTCGAGACGGTAGATCAGCAGCCGGACGCGGTCGTCGCGTCGTTGGGGGCGTTCATCGACGAGTTCGCCCACTGGGTCGCGGCCCAGCAAAGCGATGCCGAGGCGCTGGGACATGACGCTCGCGAGATCGCGGCGAGATCGGCCGCAGCCGAGGCGCGGATGCGCGCGGGTGCGGCCCGCCTTATAGACCCGGCTCGAGACGACCTCCGAACAGCGTTCGCGCTCGGAATGGCGGCCATGAGATTGCAGATGAGACAGGCGGCTCTCAGCCGCGGGGAGATCGACCCCAGGCCCGCGTGGCGGCCTTTCCAGCTCGGCTTCATCCTGGTCGCCCTCGCATCCACGATCGACGAGCAGGACGCGGAGCGCGAGCTCGTCGACCTCATATGGTTCCCGACGGGCGGCGGCAAGACTGAGGCGTACCTCGGACTGGCCGCGATCTCGATCTTCCTGCGCAGACTCGTTCACGGAGCAGCCGGGGCGGGCACCGCTGTCATCACGCGGTACACGTTGCGTCTGCTGACGGCGCAGCAGTTCCAGAGGGCGGCGTCACTGGTCTGTGCGATGGAGCTGCTCCGGGAACAGGACTCCCGTGCTCGCGGAATGGCACCCTTCTCTATCGGACTATGGGTCGGGAATGAGGCTACCCCTGGCAGGCGGAGCGAGGCGAAGTATGCACTCGAACGCCTGTACAAGGCTCGGAGCCCGCGAGAGGCCAATCAGTTCCAGATCACGGAGTGCCCGTGGTGTCTCACCGAGCTCGTGCCAGAGGACAAGGACGACACTCGCCGCGGATATGGCGCGAGGCAGGCGGGAAACGACGTCGTCTTCCACTGCGTCAACAGCGCTTGCCGGTTCTCGGCACGAGAGCTTCCGATGGCCGTGGTGGACGAAGTTCTCTACGACGAACCTCCTACGATCCTGCTCGCGACGGTCGACAAGTTCGCGCGGCTCCAGTTCAACGAGCGAGCCGGTGCCCTGCTCGGGATAGGGACACCGTTCCGACAGCCCTCCCTGATCATCCAGGACGAGCTGCACCTTCTCTCGGGCCCGCTCGGGACCACGGTGGCCGTCTTCGATGCGGTGGTCCAACTCCTCCTCGCCCGCTCCGGCTCCCAGCCGAAGATCATCGCCTCGACAGCGACGATCCGGGCGTCGGACGACCAGGTCCGAGGGTTGTACGGCCGATCCGTGGCGCTCTATCCGCCCGCCGGGCTCGACGGCGACAGCACCTTCTTCGCGCAACCCGTTGAGAACGGAGAAGGCCGGCTCTACGTAGGCCTGATGCCGCAGAGCGTGTCGCAGGCCACGGCTCTCGTCGGCGCTACGGCTCCCCTGGTAGAGCTGCCCGGAGCGCTGCGCGGCGTCGAACGCATAGACGGTCGCCTCGACCCCTATTGGACGCTCGTGATGTACCACAACAGCCTCCGCGAGCTCGGTCGCAGCAGTGCACTGCTGCTGGATGACATCAACGGACGTCTGGAGACGCGGGCAGAGCGGCTCTCTCACGAATTGCGTCGAGTGCGTGCTGCGTCCGTGCTGGAGCTGACGAGTCGTCGCGGTCCGGAGGAGCTCCCCAACGACCTGCGCCAGCTCCGGATCAGTGCGGACGAGTCCGCCTCCGCGGTGGACGTCGTGCTGTCATCGAACATGCTCTCGGTCGGCATCGACGTCCAACGGCTCGCTCTGATGCTCATGGTGGGTCAGCCCAAGACGACTGCGGAATACATCCAGGCCACGAGCCGGGTGGGACGCGGCTCGGTCGACGGCATAGTCGTCACACTCTTCCGGTCCAATCGTGCGCGGGACAGATCCCACTTCGAGACCTTCAGGAGCTACCACGAGGCTCTGTACCGCAGCGTCGAGCCCACGAGCGTCACGCCCTGGTCGCTGTCGTCGAGGGACCGTTCCCTCGCGGGCGCCCTGGTCGCCCTGGTCCGCCAGTCCTTCCCGCGCCTGGCATCAGACGCATCGGCGGGCGACTTCGACCTCGACGACGCAGGATTCCGTACCGCACTCGATCCGCTGGTGGATCGGCTCGTCTCGCTCGTAGCGCGCGCGGACGACCGCGAGGCGGAGGGCGTCTCCGACCAGATCTGGGAGCTCTTGAGGGAGTGGGATCGTCGTGCCGGGAAGTCACGGGCGGAAGGGCAGCAGCTTCGATACGAGCGGCGTCCCCCGTCGGCCACCGCCCTGCTGATGAGATTCGGCCAGACTGGCGAGGGCTGGCTTGTCGGAGACTCCATGCGATCCGTCGAGCCGAATGTCGCGGTCGAGGTCCAGGAGCCCTTGCAGGAGGTGCAGCGTGCAGAAGATCAGGCATGACCTCCGTCTATCGGAGACCATCTCGCCCTTCGGGGTCGGCGCGATCGTCGACATCCGCGGCGAGTCGCTGATCGCGCCCGATACCTCATGGTGGGATCGGCGGATCGCGCCCGAGATCACCTGCGAACGACTCGTCGCCAGTATCGGCGGGGGAGTACTGCGACAGCCGCCCACTCATGCGGATCGCCCCGGTTCCGATACAGCCAGCCTCTTGTACTGGCGATTCCCCGCGTGGCGGTTCTGCGAGCGCTGCGGGAAGTTGTCGCAGCTAACGCGGTCCGACAAGGGCCGTTGGAGGAACTCCTGCGACTGCGGCGGCTCTCTCGTCCCGATGCGGTACGTGGCCGTGTGCGAGACGGGAAGCCACGCGCAGGACGTCCCTTGGTTCAAGTGGGCGCATCGGGGAAGTGACGCGGGTGTGACCGAAGAGGTCAGGCACTGCCGGGCGTACAAGAAGCTCCGTTTCGAGCGCTCCACCCGGCATGGGGAGGGTCTCGCTTCGTTGCGCGTCAGCTGCGGCGGATGCAAGAGATCGCGCTCGTTGGCAGAGCTCGTCGGAAAAGACGCTCTGCTCCGCGACGGGATCCGCTGCGACGGTAGACAGCCGTGGGAACGCGAGGGCGCTGCCGCGGTCGTCTGCGAATCGCATCTGGTGGCGGTCCAGCGCGGAGCCACCGGCAACTACATCGCGGAACGCGTCTCCGCCCTCGACATCCCTGAGGGGACGCCGAGGTCTCTGGAGACCGCGGACAAGATCCGAGCCCACGACCTGTACGAACGGCTCGTGGCCGATAACGGCGGACCCAGGTCGGAGCAAATCGCCGGATGGATCGCGGAGGAACTGGGGGCGACTCCCGAAGCCGTACTCGCGGTCGCTCTGTCCGCCAGCGAGGATGTGGACTCGCCCCTTCTAGATCTCAAGGACGGCGAGTGGGCCGCGTTCGTGAACAAGATCGAGGCTGGACATGACCGTGTGGGCGGCGACTTCGTCGTGGACGGCTGGGCGGGCGACGGTCTTGCGGAGGAACCCGCTGAACTGCGGCGAGTGCTCGCCGGCATCGGGCAGGTCCGGCGTGTGCGCGAGGTCCGGGCGCTGAAGGGATTCCGCCGTCACAGCCCGCAAGCCGACTTCGTCCCGGCCGACCTCGACCGGGATCCGCGGCACCGCTCGGTCTATCCGGCTATCGAGATGTTCGGCGAAGGGATCTTCCTACGATTCGACGAGCGGACTCTCTCCGAGTGGGAGAGCGATCCGGCGGTACGGGCACGGGCGAACATCCTTATCGAACGCCGCGCCCAGTCGCCCTGGGCGCACCGGCTCGATGCTCCGGAGCCGCGATTCATTGCTCTCCATACCATCGCGCATCTGCTCATCCGGCGGCTGGCCTTCGCGAGCGGCTATTCCTCCGCCTCGCTCCAGGAGCGCATCTACGCGAACTCCGACCGTGCCGACAAGACGGCTGGCATCCTCGTCTACACCGCCGCCGGGGACGCGCAGGGCACGTTGGGAGGGCTGGTGCGACTGGGCGAGCCCCGTCATCTGTTCCCGCTCCTCATTGCGGCTCTCGACGACGCCGATGTGTGCTCCAACGATCCCGTATGCATCGAGAGCGACAGGCAGGGATCGTCGCAGCTCAACCTTTCCGCCTGCCACGGGTGCGGGCTGATCAGCGAGACGTCCTGCGAGACCGGCAATCGCCTCCTAGACCGCCAGCTTGTCCTCGGCGGCAGCGAGGTTCCAGGTCTTCTGGAGTCGTTGCTTCGCGCGGTCCGGGAGGATGCGGGTGAGCGTTGATGCGGTGCTGGCGCGCCAGCCGCATTCGGAAGGGCCTGGAAAATAGAATGAAGGCGTGACGAATCGCAAGATCGCCGTCCTCGACCTGTTCTCCGGTGCAGGCGGACTAACGGCTGGCCTGCACCAGGCGTCGGATCGCTTCCAGGTCGTCCGGGCCGTCGAATGGGACCTGGCGGCCGCGGCATCGTACGAGGCGACTTACGGCGCAGGAATCGTCTACGCGGGCGACATAAAGGGCTGGCTCGAGAAGGAATACGTACCGGGCTCGGACCTGATCATTGGCGGGCCTCCGTGCCAAGGATTCTCCAGTCTCGGTAAGCGGGACGTGGAAGACGAACGCAATTTCCTCTGGATGGAGTACGCACACACTATCCAGAAGGCGATGCCCAAGTACTTCGTGCTCGAAAACGTGGCCGAATTCAAGAAGTCTCCGCAATACTCGATCTTTAAGGATGCGACCTCGAAAGGGGGCATGCTGCAGGAGTACGGCTTCGAGTCGGCGATCCTCAATGCCGCGGACTTCGGCGCCCCGCAGGCGCGGCGCCGCACCGTGATAATTGGATACCACCGCGATCTCGGATTCCCCGGTTTTCCGAGACCTACACATTCGTCGAATTCCGAGGGCACCGGCCTGCGGCCCCATGCAACGGTCGCCGACGCGCTTCGAGGGGTGCCGCGCAGGCCTGATCGCGATCATCTCTTCGAGGCGAAGCGGACGCGCTTCGGGGCGAGGGAGTTCGCTGGCTCCTTCCGCCCGCGCGAACTTCATTGGAGCCGCAACTACACTGAGCTCTCACTCAAGCGCTTCGCAGTCATCCCCGCAGGTGGTAATCGCCGCAATCTCGAACCCTTCCCCGAGCTGATGCCTCCGTGCTGGACCAAGCACAAGACGGGCTCGGGCGACGTCATGGGGCGCCTTCACTGGAATCGTCCATCGGTGACGATCCGTACGGAGTTCTTCAAGCCGGAGAAAGGCCGGTACCTCCACCCAGAGGAGCATCGCGCGATCACGCACTACGAGGCGGCGCTCCTGCAAGGCTTTCCATCGAACCATCGATTCGTGGGCTCAAGAACAGATATCGCGCGGCAGATTGGCAACGCTGTGCCTATACCCCTCGGCGCAGCCATCGGGCGGCTGCTCTCGAGCGTGCTTTGAGGACTGCCGTAGCCAAGCCGCTCGCGGCAGGCCGGTACTAGCTCCCACCCCCCCTCGCGGATCTCGGCAGCAACGACTCGCCGAAACTCCCCAAGGACGTGTATGTCCTTGGGGAGTTTCGTGATCCTAGGGCGCAACGCGCCACTTCCCCGTGACCTCCTCAAGCAGGTACTACCGCACCAACCCTCCCAGTCGTCCTGGTCCGCGCCTGCGCCCACTCTCCGAACCGCGTCGCCGCCACCTCCGCCCCATCCCCCGGCAGCAACTCGTCCTCCTCCAACCGCGCACCGAAGTAGCGCGCCAGCGGGTCCGCGACCACTTGGCGCGGGTCGTTCCGGATGCCCAGCTCCTGCCGCACGAGTTCCTCCAGCCGGAAGCGTTCCGGGCCCGCGATCTCGATGGTCGCGTTGCGGGGTGGTTCCACGGCGACGCGAGCGATGAACGCTGCCACATCGTCGGCGGCGATGGGTTGGATGAGGGCGCGGGAGAGGCGCACGTTGTGACCGACGGTCGCGGCATCCGCGATGCTCTTCACGAACTCGAAGAACTGGGTCGAGTGCACGATCGTGTACTGCCGGCCGGAGTCGCGAATCAGCTGCTCCTGCGCGGCCTTCGCCGCGAAGTAGCCGCCCTCGGAGGCGGCGAGACGGTCGGTTCCGACGACGGAGAGCGCCACGTGGTGGGTCACACCCGCCGCCCTGCCGTAGGTAAGCAGATTGAGGGTGGAGGCGTAGAAGAAATCGGTGGCCGCCCGCTCGTCGAAGTATCCGGAGTTGGTGACGTCGATGAGCACCTCCGCCCCGGCGAGCGCCTGCTCCAGGCCCTCCGCCGTGTACGTGTTCACCCCCGTCGCACGGGACGCCTCCACCACCTCGTGACCCTGCGACCGCAGCCGCGCCGCCACGCGCGACCCGATCAGCCCCGTGCCACCGGCAACCACGACCCTCATCGCGCCGACCACTCCGCGAATGTCAGCGGCGACAGCTGCGCGCCGTCACCGGTGACGAGCGAACGCTCCTCCAGCTTGGTGCCGAAGTAGGTGGCATCCGAGTCGGCGACGACCTGGCGCGGGTCACCCTGGGTGGCGAGACCGGCGCGGATGAAATCATCCATCGGCAGCGCGTCGGGCCCACCCACCTCGATCACCCCGTTCAGCGGAGCTCCCGCCGCGGTGCGCGCCACGGCCGCTGCCACCTCGGAAGACGCCACCGGCTGAATCAGCTCGTGCGGCAACCGCACCACACCGTCGACGGTCACCGAGTCGGCGATGCCCTTCACGAACTCGAAAAACTGGGTCGCCTTGACGATCGAAAACGGCACACCCGACTCGCGGATGAGCTTCTCCTGCGCAACCTTGGCGCGCAGGTAGCCGCTGTCGGGCAGGCGCTCGGCGCCCACGATCGACAGGGCCACATGATGCCCCACCCCCGCGGCCTTCTCGGCCGCCAGCAAGTGGGTGGTGGAGGTGGTGAAGAAGTCCATCACGTCGTCGTCGGCGAACGACGGGGAGTTGGTGACATCCACCACCACGTCCGCGCCGGCGAGCGCAACGTCGAGCCCCTCCCCCGTGTACGCGTTCACGCCCGAACTCGGCGACGCCGCCACCGCCTCATGCCCGTGCTCCCCCAGGAGGGAGACGACGCGCGACCCGATCAGACCCGTTCCACCTATGACGACAACCTTCATGGCACTGCCCTTCGTTTGCGGCACCGCCAGGTGCGGCGCTCACAAGCTCAAACAATGCGCGGGGGTGGTTTGTGACAAGGTCATAGTGCTGTCAGGAGGCTCTGGACCCCGGCCTAGAGATCACGGGTCCCGACCCGCGAGAATCATGGCGACGACTTTTTGGGAACGGCGATGAAGACGCTTTCGTATCACGATGACCACGATGAGCCTCTGACTGCCCTCCGCGCGTGCGTCATCTATCACACCTGGCGGTGGCGCAACTCTTGGCACGGTGCGGAAAGCCTCAATTTCCGCAGCTCAGACCATTTCGCGGCCAAGGCCACCGAGCAAGCTCTGGCCTCGACATTGCGCGGCGCGAAGAGGCACGCCGAAGCGTGGCGCGCACCAGGTTCAGTGTTCCATATTCGCGAGCTCCCATCCCTCTTTGCCGATGCTGGATCGATCCAGATGGTGTTCGCCCAGGTCGATGTGGTCAACCCATTCGCCGATTGGGAACCAAGCGTCGCTCTCCTCGGCCGGCCCCTCAGATTGCTGGGTCTCTCACTGTGGCAGCACACGGATGGCGAGCTGGACGAGGCGCACCTGCTCCGGGCCACGCTGGATCCTGACGAGGTTCCGGAGCCATTGATCGCAGGTCGTGTCTTTCGCGACTGGTCTTCGTCGCCCGCTGGTGCAAAGCGCAACCAGCTCGGATGGTCTGGGCGACCAGCGCAAACCGATGGACGCGGCGTCCTGTCAGTGCAAGAGGCATTTGCGCATGCGGGGTCGCAAGAGTTGGAGTAGCGCTGCTCTATGGCCCGAACTGAGAAGGGCGAACGTTTATTGGCTACCCGTTCCAGCGCTGCAGCTTCTGGGGGCTGCGCGTCACCCACACCCGCCGCACGAGACTCTCGCGCACCTCGACGCTCACCACGGCGACCACACGCACGCCGCGTCGCACCACCACCGCGGGCGCGGCGTTCACCCACTGTTCGGTGACGGATGCCCCGCCACACAGCTCGAGGAGTGCAGCGGTCACGGCATCCGTTCCGTGCAGGGGCCGCGTCGGGGCGGGAATGTCTCCGCCGCTGTCGACGAGCGCTGCAACGTCGGGCGCGAGGAGTGAGGTGAGGGAGGCGGCATCCGTCAGCTCGCACGCCAGGCGCAGCCGGTGCACGATCGCCTCCCGTGACGGGTCGGCGTTCATGCGGTGACGACGGCGCCGAGCTTGTCGGGGTTCATGAGCCACATCAGGCGCGTGATGCCGTCACCGGATGCCGTGGCCGTCAGCACCGCGGACTCGACACCGCCCCACGACAACACCACCGACTCCTCCCCGTTCACGGTCGCCCACCGCATGCTCACGCCGTTCCAGAAGTGCGACGAGAACGCGGTGATGAACTTCGCCACCTTCGTGCGACCGACGATTGGGATGCGCGCCGCGAGCTTGGCGCGGCCACCGCCGTCGGATGCGCTGACGACGTCCTCGGCGAAGAGCTGCTCGAGTTGCTGCAGGTCGCCGCGTTGGGCCGCTAGCAAGAAGGCCTCCAGAAGTCGCCTCCTCTGGCCACTCTCCACAGGCGCACGTCGTTCGGCCGCGAGGTGTTTGCGCGCGCGACTCACGAGTTGCCGCACCGCCGGCTGGTTCAGTTGCACGATCTCGGCGATCGTCTCATAGGGGTAGGCGAACGCCTCACGCAGTACGTACGCCGCCCGCTCGACCGGCGAGAGCCGCTCGAGCAGGAGCAGCACCGCGATCTCCAGCGCCTCCGCGCGTTCGGCACCCAGTGCGGGGTCGGCACTCGTATCCACCGGCTCGGGCAACCACGGGCCGATGTACGTCTCGCGGCGCACACGCGCGGTCGTCGCCGCGTTGATGGATGCACGTGTCGTCGCCGTCGCGAGGTACGCCTGCGGGTTGCCGACAGTGCCCGGGTCGATGCGCTGCCAGGTGAGCCAGACATCCTGCAAGATGTCGTCCGCCTCCGTCGCGCTGCCCAGCATCCGATACGCGATGCCGAACAGGCGCGGGCGCACCGCCATGAACTGATCGTGAGCCAGTGAATTCGTCACAGAGTCCTCCCTGAGCTACGACAACGTAGGCCCCCGGGTTGTGACAGATTCTGGCAGGTTCGCCACGGTTCACGCCAAGTCGGGCGCGCTCACACCTTCTGCCACAGGAGCCGCGCGCTACTCACGAGGTACAACGCCGTTAACGCCAGCAGCACGAGCGCAGAGACCCATCCCGCGACGTACATAGGATCCGCGACCGCAGCAGCCGCCGTGAAGATCAGGTTGCCTCCAAAGTATGCGGCGAGCCAGAATCCGGCGCGGTGTCCAGCGGTCATCCGCCACCAGGGTCGGGGAGGTTCAACCCGCTCGTCCGCGCCCCGGAATATACGCGTGCCGTAGTACACCCAGAGGAACCTCAGCAGCGCGAAGTGAATAACGAACGCCTGGTCTACCACCGGGATCGCGTCGACGCCTAGGAACTCGAACGCGAGCCTCGCGGCGATGAAGGCGAGCCACCCGACGCCGATGTAAGCGACCTTCCACCCGAGGGTGGTTATGCGGAGGGTCAACCCGGATCCCAGCACGTCGAGCACGGGGGAAGTTGACACACGCTCATCGTAACTGCAGCGACTGCGTGAATGAATTCGCGCGCCAATGGATGATGGGTCAGAGCGATGTCCTGAAAATGCAGTTGCGACTAGTTGTCGCGCGAGGACCGCACACAACTGCACTCTCGCGCCGCGACCGCACCCACCCGCACCCCAAAGTAGAGTGACGCCATGGCCGAACCCGCACCCGACGAACAGGTTGAGGCGATCGGGCGGCTCGGGGTGGCGCTCCTCGATGCGGGGTACGCGGTCACGGATGTCAGCCGCATCGCCCGCGCGGTGGCCGGCAGTAATGAGGCTGACTTCACCGTCGGCGCGCTGCCGAGCGGCGTGTTCGTGGACGACGGGGACCGCGCGCGTGTGCTCGCCTCCACCGGCACCTCGTTCACGTTCGAGCAGGTGGGGATAGTCGGCAAACTCGCGGCCGAAGCCGAGCGCGGGATGCCGTGGCACGAGCTGCAGTCCGGCATCGACCGCGTCTACGCGATGCGCCCCCGCTATCCGCTGTGGCTGTCGCTCATCGGAAGCGGTTTTGTCTCGGGCGGCATCGCGGTGGTGCTCGGCGCCCCGTGGTGGGCGGTCGCACTCGACGCCGTGCTCGGCATTCTCGTGGGCGGCGTGCTCACCTACGCCGGTCGCTACCCGCGCATCGCCGCCGTGCTCCCCTTCTTCTTGGCGCTCGCGATCTCGCTGCTCGTCGGCCTCACCGCCGTCGTCTTCGGCATCGCGGAGATCCCGTTCTTCGCCATCGCAGCGCCCCTCGTCATCCTCATTCCCGGTGCCGCGGTCACGAATGCGCTCATTGAGGTGAGCGCAGGCGACGTGGTGTCCGGAGGTGGGCGACTGGTTGCGGGGCTCACGGTGTGGGGTTTGCTCGCCGCGGGGTCGGTCGCGGGTGTCGGGATACTCGGGGGCCGACTCCAGGAGACCGCGGTGGTGATCGGAGGCGGGAGCGGGGAGGCCGCGGCATCCGTCGACGCGATCTTCGGATGGCCGGCCGTCGCCCTCATCGGCGTCGGGGTCGGCTTGTTCCTGGCCGCGACGGTTCCCGTCACCCTCGTCATCACCGCGACGCTGCTGCTCGCCTACGCGGGGTCGGTGCTGCTCACGCCCGTGCTCGGCGCGGGTTTCGCGGCGGGGCTCACCGCGGCGATCCTGCTCGCGGGGTTGCGACTCGTCGAGCGCGGGTGGCCGAGCCTGCCGGCGATCGTCACGTTCCGACCCGTGTTCTGGCTGCTCGTGCCCGGGTCGCTCGGGCTCATCGCGGTGAGCGGGCTCGCGACCCACGCCGACGGCACCGAGGACCTCCTCAGCACCACCGTCGCCACCGTGCTCGGCCTCGTTATCGGTGTGCAGGTCGGCGCCGTCGTCTCCGAAGCGTTCAAGTCGGGGCCCGGCCACAACGGGTAGGCGCGAGGGGTAGCGTCGCGGGCGGCTCAGCCCTTCGGCGGCAGCAGCCCGCGCTCGAGCATGCGCGCGGCGGAGGCGATGGCATCCCCCACAAATCGCTCGGTCAGAGCGGTGTACTCGCGGATGTCGGCATCCGACCAGTCCTCGAGCACCTCCGCGATCATGCGATCACCGAGCGCATAAACACCGCGCGCCGCTTCTTCGCCAGCGCTGGTCAGGCTGATGAGCGTCGCGCGGCGGTCACTCGGATCAGGTGCGCGCACAACCAGCCCGTCGGCCTCGAGGCGTCCGACGATCTTGCTCACGTGGGATGCACCGGTCGCCAGCACCTCGGAGAGTGCGGTTGGCCGCATCGGCCCCCACGCAAGGAGGTGCCTCAGCGTCGCATGAGACTGCTGGTCGATGGACTCGCCGCTCTTGGCGAGGATGTCGCCCTGGATGGCTGGCGAATCCCAGAGCAGGATGAGCGCGCTCAGGTTGGCGAGCAGGTCGGAGCGGTACGGGAAGTCGCTGGCTTGCAGTCGCCGGAGCGGCTCGCTAGTGCGGGGATCGTCCATGGGGGAAGTCTATCGAATTACTGTCGTGCAGGACAGCATCTGTGTTATTGTCCTGGAAGACAGTAAACGGCTGTCACTGAAAGCCGCGGATCGCGGCCGAAGAAGGAGAAGAGTCATGAGTTCCATCACCCTCCCGAAGCCCATCGAGGACTTCGTCAACGCCACGAACGCCCACGACCTCGACGGGGTGGTCGCCACCTTCGCCGATCAGGCGAGCGTCGGCGACGACGGCCACACCCACACCAGCCCGGACGCCATCCGCGCGTGGGTCGATCACGACATCATCACGCCGAAGGTTGTGCTGACCCCGCAGTCCTACGAGAACGGACGACTGGTCGCCGGTTCCGAGGCCGATCTCCCGGGCGGCCCCTGGGTGTTCGCGTTCGACTTCGTGACGACGGATGACCGCATCAGCGATCTGAAGATCTCGCTGGCGTGACGACCCGATCGACCGGAGCAGTTGGTACCGCTGCTCCGACCGCGGGCGGGCGTCTGGCACATGGACGTCGTAGGTGAACGAGAGGATAGCCCCGTGGGAACGATGGACGAGCTGATCAACCCGGGCGTTGTCGCGCGGCTCCGGGATTCCCTGGTGTCGGTGGCACCGCAGCTCGAGCTGCCCTCTCTCGAGGATGTCGCGCGCAACCTCGAGGCGAAGCGCCTGCGAGACCGTGTCGACCTGGTTCGTGATGCGCTTCTTCGAGACATCCCTGGAGGGTTCCCGACCGCGGAAAGGGTCGTCACCGACGTGCTCGCCGAGCCGCGCTTCGCGGGGTGGATGATCTGGCCGGTGACGGAGTTCGTGTCGACGCGAGCACGGGAGAGCGGCTCGGAGGCCGACTTCGATGCCGGAATGGACCTGTTGGCCCAGCTCACGATCGGCCTCAGCAGCGAGTTCGCCATTCGCGATCTGCTCATCGAGCGCCCGCAACGTGCGCTCGACATCATGCGGACGTGGACCGCTCACGACAACGAACACGTGCGCAGACTTGCCACCGAAGGCTCGCGGTCGTATCTGCCCTGGGCTCGGCGCGTGCCGTGGCTGATCGAGCATCCGGATGCCACGCGATCGATCATCGATGCGACGTACCGCGACCCCGAGGAGTACGTGCGCCGCTCGACGGCCAACCACCTCAACGACCTCAGCCGGAGCAATCCCGCACTGGTGACCGAGATCGCGCGCACGTGGCGCGACAACTCGGACGCGAACACTCCGTGGGTGCTGCGGCACGGCCTTCGCACCCTCGTGAAGAAGGCCGATCTCGACGCACTGGCGCTGCTCGGCTACACCGGCGACGGCCTGCACGTCGCCCGTCCCACCCTCTCGAGCGTGTCGGTTCCCGCGGGCGGCACCATCGAGTTCTCGAGTGTGGTGACCAACAACGGCGAGACCGATGCCACGGTGGCGATCGACTACTCGATCGGCTTCGTGCGGGCGAACGGGATGCTCAGCCACAAGACCTTCAAGCTTGCGTCACGCCAGCTCGCGCCCGGCGAGGCTGCGGTCGTGGGCAAGCGGCACTCGTTCCGGCCGATCACAACCCGTACCTATTACCCGGGCCGCCACGTCGTGACCGTGCAGGCCAACGGCATCCTCTCCCCCGCCGCCGAGTTCGACCTCGAGGGCTAGCGAGTCGAGAGCGCAGGTGCGACTACTTGTGCGCGCGAACCGGCGCTCACTCCGGCGGGTGCGGCACGCGGACCCCGCTGCCCCAGCCGATCTCCCAGCCCTCGGACGCATCGAAGTAGTCCGCGAACGCGATCGGCAGGGCGTACTCCTCCTCCACACGCTCGAGGAGCCCGCGGTACCACTCTGTGTAGCGCGGGTTCGGTTCGGGCGTGAGCCCCGGGGCTAGCGTGAGGAGGTGGTCGGCAAGGGCATCCGGGGTGGTCGCGGCCGTGACATCCATCCCCGCGACATCGGCGCCGTTGCCGGTCGTGTAACCGAGCAGCTCGGTGTCGCCCGCCACGAGCATTCCGCGCCAGTACATCCCTGACGGACTCATACCCGGGTGAATGCGCACAGTCTCGTACCCGCGCTCGTGCAGCACACGCACTGCCTGCAGGATCCGCAGGGGCGTGGCCTTCCACAGCGCCGACTCGATGTCGCGCGCGATGTCGTCGTGCGGTGTGACGAACACGATGTCACGCACCCGGGTGCCGGATGCCGCGACGCCATCGAACGCCGCCTGGATCGCGTCTGCGCGCGGCCACCCGTAGACGCCCGCGCTGATCAGGGGGAACGGGACCGCCTCCGCGCCGAGCTCATCGGCGACCCGCAACACGTTCGCGTACGCGGCAACGAGCTGATCGCGTGTGCCCGTGCCGTAGATGGGTCCGACCGCGTGGATCACGTTGCGTGCCGGAAGGTTGTGCCCGGTCGTCCACCCTGCGCCACCCACGGGCAACCCGTTCGGGAAGCGCTCGATGTTTTCGCGCAGCAGCCCCGGGCCGGCCGCGCGGTGGATTGCACCGTCCACTCCCCCGCCGCCACGCATCGCCGGGCTCGCGGCGTTGACGATCGCATCCACCCGCTGCTCGGTGATATCACCCTGCTCCACGCGGATGTTCGCACCCATACGTCGAGCGTACGCGGCGACTATGCGCCCCTGGAGATCACAGGGCGCTTCGAGAGTGCACTTGTGCGCGGCATCCGTCGCCTCGACTAGTCGCAACTGCGCTCTCGGCGCCGTGTCAACCCCTGGTCGCGCGGGCCGCGGTAGAGGAAGGTGAGACAGGATCGAGGAGGATCGCAATGAGCACCACCATCATGAACGCAGGGCCGGAATACTGGCTCGTGGCCGAACGGCCCGACCCCGACGTCGAAGCGGAGAAAGCCAAAGAGAAGGACGACGACTCCGAAGGGTGGGCGCCGCCCATCGTCGGGGACGGGGATGACCCTCGCCTCACCGAGAAGTGACCCTGGTGTGACGGCGGCCGCCACCGATAGCCTCGCACCATGAGAATCGCCGCAGCCTCTCTGGCCATCGTTGTCGCCCTGGGGGCCGGAGTGACGGCGGCGAGCGCAGCATCACCCGGTGAGCTCGACGGCCTCGAGTATGTGGCGCTCGGCGACTCGTACTCGGCCGGCTTCGGCCTGACGCCCTACTCCTCGACGAGTCCCTTCGCCGGCGACCCGAACGGGTGCTACCAGGCGGACGCGAACTACCCGCACAACGTGGCATCCGCGCTCTCGCTTGACCTCACCGACCAGACCTGCAGCGGCGCGATCAGCGCCAACCTCGGCTACCCGAGCGGCACGAGCTTTCCGATCCCGGTGAGCGCCGACCCGCTGCCCGAGCTGCCCGCGACCGACCAAGTGCAGGTCACCCTGTCGGGCCTCACCGCTCCCGAGTTGCAGAACGCCGCGCTGAGCGCCGACACCGACATCGTCACGTTCGCGATCGGCGGCAACGACCTCGGCTTCGCGAACATCGCCACGGCGTGCATCCGCGACGAGGTCGGAGCAGACACCCACCCGCTGTACCTCTACTACGACGTGGGTGCCGACGTGGAGAACTGTGCGCAGTACTTCGGCTCCGGCAGCAGCTACCTAGGCGCTGACCTCTTCGCCCGTCTCTCCGGCGACGTCGAACCACGGCTCGCAGCAACCTTCGACGCGATCAAACAGCTCGCGCCCAACGCGCAGGTGTTTGTGGTCGGCTACCCGCAGATCGCGCCCGCCAACGCGACCGACGCGTGCTTCAGCTCCATGAGCAACGACAACGCCGTGCCCTTCTCCGGCGTGGACCTCGAGTTCATCCACACCGTCGAGAGTGCGCTGGATGACACGCTCCAAACGCAGGCGGAGGCTCACGGGTTCCACTTCGTCTCCACCTGGAGCTCCACCACCGATAACACCCTCTGCTCCTCGGACCCCTGGATTGCGGGGCTCACCGCGTACGTCAACTTCGAGTCGTCGTGCGACGACGGCTACCTGCCGCAGGCGGACGGTTACGTGTGCGTCAAGCTCGGGGCCCTGCACCCCAACGAGGAGGGTGTCGCCAACCTCACGTCGATCGCGTCGGCGGCGATCCACTCCGCGTTCCACGTCACCCCGTCGGTGAGCGAAGCGAAGCGTGGGGATACGGTGACCGTGACGGGAGGCGGTTTCCACCCGGGTGAGACGGTGCGCTTGGAGCTGCGGCTCGGTGGCGTAACCCTCGTCGTCGGCAGTGCCGTGGCCGATGCATCCGGGAGCTTCACTGCGACTGTCACGATCCCGGCGAGCGCTGCCATCGGCACACACGCGCTCCACGGTGTAGGTGCCGAGTCCGGGCGCTCGTTCAGTTCGACGTTGAGTGTCACGCACGTCGGTGCACTCGCGGCCACCGGCTCCGACGCATTCGTTGCGCTCGGGCTTGCCGTCGCGCTGCTTCTGCTCGGTGTGAGCGCCGCCGCGATCGCCAGGCGGCGTACGCGCTAGTGCAGCTCCTGCGCGAGCATCACGATGATGCCGCTCGGACCGCGCACGTACGTGAGCTTGTACACGTCCTCGTACGTGGCCACACCTCGCAGCGGAAAGCACCCGTGCTTGGCGGCGATCGCTAACGCTTCGTCGATGTCGTCGACGGAGAAGGCGACCCGGTGCATGCCGATCTCGTTCGGAAGGGTCGGATCCGTCTCGATCGCGTCGGGGTGGATGTACTCGAAAAGCTCGAGACGCCCGTGCCCGTCCGGTGTCTGCAGCATCGCGATCTTGGCGTGGTTGCCGTCGAGCCCGACCGCAGTGTCCGTCCACTCGCCACTGACTTCGTCACGGCCGATCACCGTCAGGCCGAGGTCCGTGAAGAAGGCAACGGTCTCCTCCAGATCGCGCACGGCGATGGCGACGTTCTCGAGCTTGATCGGCATGCGGGGAGCCTACTCGGCGGCGGCGCGGGGCGGGAGGGCGTTGCGCCGCCGGAGATTTTCGCGCAGGAGCCGCGTCGACGACCCCAAGTACAACGCAGCGAGGGCGGCATCCTCGATCACGTAGACGATCAGTGACCACTCGTGCTCGACAATCACGAGCACAACGTTCACGACCACACGCGGAATGAAGAACAGCACCGCGAGCGCGAAACCCGCGCGTGGGCGCGCCGTCAGCCGCCACCAGTCGCGGGGCGGCTCGATCACCTCGTCGCGACCTCGGAACACTCGGGTGGCGCCGTAGATGATGGCGAACTCGATGGCGGCAATGAGGAATGTGGAAGTCCACACTGGAAGACCGACGAGCGATCTCACCAGCACGAACATAACGATCACACCGGCAACAACGTAGGCCGCTTTCCAACGCCTCTGCGTGATGCGCAGCGGATTCCACCGCATCCTGCCCCCTCGTGTGACGAGCTACAGGATAGGGCCCTGTAGCGCGACCGGGCGCTCACGACAACCCCTAGGCACGGGCATCCGATCGGCGGATCGTGGAAGGAGACCACAAGCGAGAGGACCGCGCATGCAGATCGGGTACAAGTTGGCGACCGAAGGCTTCGAGCCGAAAGAGATCATCCGGCAGGCGCTGAAGGCCGAGGAGGCGGGCTTCGACTTCGTCGAGATGAGCGACCACTACCACCCGTGGCTCGACACCCAAGGGCACAGCGGGTTCACGTGGTCACTGTTCGGCGCTATCGCCGCGAGCACGCAGAACCTCGGGCTCGTCACCGGCGTGACCTGCCCGACCATGCGCTACCACCCTGCGATCATTGCTCAGGCCGCAGCCACCATGGCGATCATCTCCGACGGGCGCTTCACGCTCGGTGTCGGCTCGGGCGAAAACCTCAACGAGCACATCATCGGCCAAGGCTGGCCTGTCGTCAGCCGTCGCCACGCGATGCTGCGCGAAGCCCTCGAGATCATCCGCTTGCTGTGGCAGGGCGGCTACCAGAGCTACACGGGAACATACCTTCAGCTCGAGGATGCCCGCGTCTTCGACCTGCCCGACGAGCTTCCCGCCATCGCGGTCGCTGCGAGCGGCGCCCCCTCCGTCGCCCTCGCGGCGGAACTCGGCGACGGCCTCTTCGCGGTCGAACCCGACGCGGAGCTCGTGCAATCCTTCCGCGGCGAAAAGAGCAGCGGGCCCCTCTACGGCGAGGTGGCACTCGCCTACGCCGAGACGGAGGAGGCCGCGCTCGAGGTGCTCATGGAGAAGGAGCGCTGGGCGGTCGGCGGCTGGAAGGTGATGTCCGAGCTGCCGAACCCCGTCAACTTCGATGCGGCGTCGGCGACCGTGCGCGAGGACGACCTGCGCGAAGCATTCGCCGTGGGGCCGGACCCCGAGAAGCACCTCGCCGCGATCGCCGAGTTCAGCGACGCAGGTTTCGACCACCTCGTGTTACACAACTCCGGCCCCGACCCCGACGCGTTCTTCGACTTCTATGCCAGCACCCTCCGACCCCGACTCACAACCTGAGGAGAACCACATGAGACGTGACGAACTCGATGACGGAGCCCTCGCGGGCATCGTGAGCGGCGACCAGGGCATCGATGACGACCTCGCCGCCGAAGAGCAGAGCGCCTTTGAGGCCGACGAGCTGGGCATCCCCGAGGAGGCGCAGCCCGACACGCAAGGCGAGGATCCGCTCGAAGCCGAACTCGGCGAGGACGGCCAAGGCGACCTCGCGCCCGAAGACCTCTAAATCCACTAACGAAGGAGCAGAAATGTCTATCCCCAACGGAATCCCCGACGACCGTCCCGCCCGCGAAGGTGTTGAGGAGCTGCCCGAGGCCGACTTCATCGAGCAATCCCGCCCCGAGGTGGAGCAGGACCTCGACCCCGAAGCGCCGGCCGACACCGAGCCGCAGGGCGACATCGACACGTCGGAAGCGAACGAGGCCGACGTGCTCGAACAGCAGCGCGACGTCGACATCAACGATGACTACCGCAACGAGCTGTAGCCGCAGCTAGTGAGAAGGAGAAGCACATGCCTACGGATGCAACGACCCCAGCCGACGAGCTGAAAGCTCCGGTGCCCGCGGCCGAGGCCAACCTGCCAGACTTCGGCGACGAGGAGCACCCCGAACCGCCGTCGGATGACCACCGCCCGTTCACCGACCACGACTTTGGGAGTACCTCGTGACGATCCACAATGAGCAGCCGGACGACGAGCACCCCGAGAGCCTCCTGCGTCAGGGTCATGAGGACCAGGGCGAGCCGCTCGAGATGGGTGTGCCCGGCGAGGAGGGCAAAACCGCCGACCCGGCGACGCCGGACGGCCAGCTCGACAGCCAGGACATGCCCACCACCGATGGCGAGATGACCGACGGCGGCATGCGCCAGGCGTAGCGCGGCGGCGGCAGTACCTGCTGGTTGAGGAGCCGCGGCGCAGCCCGGCGTCTCGAAACCACGCCAACGCGCGGCGCACACCCCCGCGTACCCTGGACGCATGCGCATCGCCTACTCGACCGGCTACTGGAGTGCGGGTCCGCCGAAGGACGCGCTCAAAGCAATCCGCACTGCCGAACGTCTCGGCTACGAGTCGGTCTGGACGAGCGAGGCCTACGGTTCCGACGCGTTCACCCCGCTCGCGTGGTGGGGTTCGCGTACGAGCACCATCAAGCTCGGCACCGCGATCGCGCAACTCTCGGCGCGGCCCCCGGCAGCGGCGGCGATGGCGGCGATCACCCTCGACCACCTGTCGGGTGGCCGTTTCATCCTGGGTCTCGGGGCTTCCGGTCCGCAGGTCGTGGAGGGCTGGTACGGCCAGCCGTACCCGAAGCCGCTGGCGAGAACCCGCGAGTACATCGGCATCGTGCGCGACGTTCTCGCGCGCGAGCATCCGGTGACCTCCGCCGGACCGCACTACCCGCTCCCCTACACGGGACCGGATGCCACGAACCTGGGCAAACCTCTCAAATCCACCGTTCACCCGCTCCGTGCCAACCTGCCGATCTACCTCGCGGCGGAGGGACCAAAGAACGTCGCACTGGCGGGTGAGATCGCGGACGGGTGGATCCCGTTCCTGCTGTCGCGCAACGCCCTCGACGAGGCTCGCACCAACCTGGAGGCCGGGTTCGCGGTGCGCGCTGCCGAGCGCAGTCCGCGGGAGGACTTCGAGGTGATCCTCCCGATGCCGGTGGTGCCGCACCCCGACGTGGAGGCCGCGGCCGACATGGTGCGCCCGATGCTCGCTCTGTACATCGGCGGTATGGGGGCGAAGGGTGCGAACTTCCACCGCGACGTGATCGACCGGCTCGGGTACTCGGCGGAGAGCGACGTCATCCAGGAGTTGTATCTGGCCGGCAAGAAGCGTGAGGCGATCGCGGCGGTTCCCACGAAACTTGTCGAGGAGCTCGCCCTCGTCGGGCCGCCGGAGAAGATCCGCGACGAGTTGGCCGTGTGGGAGGAGAGTGTCGTGACGACGTTCCTCGTGCAGGGTCCGTCGTTCGCGCTGCGCACCATTCGCGACGTTGTGCAGGGTGGTTCGATCAGCCGCGCGAAGCTCGCGGCGCTCGCCCTCGCCTACAAGCGCTGAGTCCAGCGTCCCGCGAGTGGCCGTGGGCCGCGTCGGCGGGCGGGGGTAGCGTCGCGGTCATGACGCAACCGATACCTTTCGTCATCCACCACGATCCGGCCGCGATCGACGATCTGCGCGCGCGGCTGCGCAACACCCGCTGGCCCGATGACGGTTTCGGCTGGGAGTGGGGAACGGATGTCGGTTACCTCCGCGAGCTCGTCGAGTTCTGGGCCGACGGCTACGACTTCGCGGCGCGCGAGGCGCGCCTTGCCACGACACCGAGGTACCGCGTGGAGCTCGACGGCCTCGGCATCCACGCGATCCACGTTCCCGCGGCGCGCGGCAACGGCATCCCGCTGCTGTTGTGCCACGGCTGGCCGGATGGCACGTGGCGCTACGAGAAAGTCATCGACCTGCTCACCAACCCCGACGAGGGGCCGGCGTTCGACGTCGTCATCCCGGATATGCCGGGGTTCGGGTATTCCGACAAGCCGCGCGACGTGCTCGATTCGCGAGATGTGGCCGCCCTGTGGGTGCGACTCATGGCCGCGTTCGGGTACGAAAGGTTCACGGTCGCCGGCGGCGATATCGGCAGCCACGTCAGTCGTGACCTGGGGCTCGAGCATCCGGAGAGACTCATCGCCATCCACCGCATGGATGCCGGCATCCCGCGGCATCCCGACCCGTCGCAGTTGACCGGGGACGAGCTCGCGCTGATCCAGGAGGCGCAGGCGTGGATCGTGTCGGAGGGTGTCTACGCGCAGCTCCACCGCACAAAACCGCAGACCCTCGCGGTTGGGCTGAGCGATTCACCCGCTGGCCTCGCGTCGTGGCTCGTAGAGAAGCTCCGTGCGTGGAGCGACTGCGGCGGCGATCTCGAATCGGTCTACACGAAGAGCGAGATCCTCGACCTGCTGAGCACGTACTGGTTCACCAACACGATCGACTCGAGCATCCGGATGTATCGAACCAACGGCGCCATCGACCCCGAGTATCTCGTGCGTCACATCGACGTGCCGTCGGGGTTCTCGGTCTTCGCGGGCGAGATCATCAAACCCCCGCGAGCGTGGCTGGACCGGGTTGCAGACGTCGTCAGTCATCGCGAGATCGATCGGGGTGGACACTTCGCACCCTATGAGGTGCCGGAGCTTTACGCTGCGGAGGTTCGCGACTTCTTTGCGCGATTCGACGAGCACACCGAGGGTTAGGCTGGCTGGGTGACCCGCCGCATCCTCGCCCTTATCGGAGTCGGCGTGCTGGGTGGTTTCCTCTCGGGCACGTTCGGCATCGGCGGGGGCATCCTCATGGTGCCGTTGCTCATCTGGCTCATCAAGCTCGACCAGCGTCACGCCGCAGCCCTCTCCCTCGCGGCGGTGCTGCCGGCGGCGATCGTCGGGGCTGTCACCTACGGTTTCGAGCTCCACGTCGACTACATCGCGGGCGCACTCGTCGCGGCGGGCGGTATCGTCGGCGCGCTCATCGGAACACGCCTGCTGCGCAGACTCCCCCTGGGTTGGCTGCGCTGGATGTTTGTGGTGCTGCTGGTTCTCGTGGCGGTGCGCATGCTCATCGTCGTACCGGAGACGGATGCATCCATCGACATCACCGTCTGGTCGGTCATCGCCCTCATCGGTCTCGGCCTTCTAGTCGGGATCGCCTCGGGTCTGTTCGGTATCGGCGGTGGCGTGATCATCGTTCCGGCACTCGTCGGCCTCTTCGGGGTGAGCGAACTGATCGCCAAGGGCACGTCGCTGCTCGCGATGATCCCCACGTCGGTTACGGGAACGATCTCGAACGCGCGCGCACGACTCGTGAGTCCACTCGACGGCTTCATCCTGGGTGTCGCCGCGGCCCTCGCCGCCTACCCCGGTGTCGTGGTCGCGCACCTCATGCCGACGTTGGTTTCGCACATCCTTTTCGCCGTGCTGGTGCTGTTCGCCGCGACGCAGCTCGCCATTCGCGCCTGGCGCATGCGCAAGCAGGAGAACTAGCTCGAGCGTTACGCCTTTTTCGAGCAGGACGCGCACAGCCCGAACACGTCGACGACGTGATTCGGCTCGGTGAAGCCGTGCTCGGCGGCAACCTGACGTGCCCACTCCTCGACGGCATCCGCTTCGATCTCAACCGTCAGACCACAGTTGCGGCAAATGAGGTGATGGTGATGGGTGCCGGGGGTGCACGCCCGGTACAGGCTCTCGCCCTCCTGCTGCAGCGAGTCGGCCTCTCCCTCACCGGCAAGGTCGGAGAGCGCGCGGTAGACGGTCGCGAGGCCGATGGATGATCCGCGTTCCCGGAGGGTGGAGTGCAGCGCCTGCGCGCTCACGAACGCTTCGGACTCCCCGAGGGCCTCGCGCACGGCTTCGCGCTGCCAGGTGTTGCGCTTGACGACCATGAACCCTCCTATCCGACGGCTTCCACTGTAGACGGCACCCGCGTGAGGGCTTTGCCCCGCCGCCAGCCGATGAGGCGGCACACGAGGTAGATCACAAACGAGATCGTTGTGATGAAGGGGCTGATCGGCAGGGAGCTTCCGATCGCGATGAGGATGCCGCCGACGGCCGAGACGAGCCCGAAGAGCATGCTCAACACGGGAACCATGATCGGCGACGCCGACACTCGCAGGGCTGCCGCGGCCGGGGTGACGAGCAGCGCCAAGACGAGCAGTGCACCGATCACCTGAACGGACACTGCGATCGTCAGCCCGAGGAGCAGCATGAACACGAGGCTCAACCAACGCGACGGAACACCGCGAGCAGCCGCGACCTCCGGGTCGAGACTGTCGAACGAGAGCGGACGCCACACGAGGAGCAAAACGATGAGCACGGCGACGGAGATACCGACGAGGGCGCCCAACTGATCGAAGTTGACCGAGATGATCTGGCCCGTGAGCAGCCCGAACTTGTTGCCGCTCCTACCCGGGTAGAGAGCCAGGAACAGGATGCCGAGTCCCAGCCCGAAGGGCATGAGCACACCGATGATGGAGTTGCGGTCACGGGCTCGCGCGCCGAGCACACCGATGATCGCCGCAGCGATGAGCGAACCGACGACGGAGCCGAGCACAACGTTGGCGCCGATGAGCAGCGCCCCGGCCGCGCCCGCGAACGAGAGCTCGCTGATGCCGTGAACGGCGAACGCCATGTCACGCTGCATCACGAAGACGCCGATGAGTCCACCGACGATACCGAGCACGGCTCCCGCGAAGACGGATGCTTGAACGAGCGCGAGGATGTCGCCGTAGTTGCTGAAGTCGAAGTACATCAGTGGTGCCCCGCCTCTGCCGCGCCCGCGACGAACACACGCCCGCCCCGACGAAACACCTCGACGTCGGTGCCGTACAGCGAGCTCAGCACCTCGGAGCGCAACACCTCGTCTGGTGTACCGACGGTGAAGCGCCCCTGCGCGAGGTACAACACCCGGTCCACCATGCTGAGCACGGGATTGATGTCGTGGGTGACGAAAATCACCGCGGTCGAGGTCTGTGTGCGCTGCTGATCGAGAAGTTCTGCGACCCCGCGCTGGTGAGCGAGGTCGAGGCTCGTAAGCGGCTCGTCCGCGAGCAACAAGAGTGGGTCGGATGCCGTGGCCTGAGCAACCCGCAGGCGCTGCTGCTCTCCGCCCGAGAGTGCCCCCATCGGCTGGTCGGCGTAGGCGGTTGCCCCTACGGCGGCGATCGCGGCATCCGCTCGACGGCGGTCGGTCGACGACGTGAAGGGCAGCCCGAACCGGTGCCCGTTGATGCCGAGCGTCACGAGGTCTCGCCCGCGTAGTGGCGTGCCGGGTGCGATGAGCCGCTGCTGCGGGATGTACCCGATGCGACGATCACCGCGGTGCACGGGCTGGCCGCCGAGCTCGATGGTGCCCGAGTCGAGCTTCTGCTGCCCGAGGATCGCGCGAAGGAGACTCGTCTTGCCGGAGCCGTTCGCACCGAGCACGGCGACGAACTCACCCGGCTGTACGTCGAGATCGAGGGAACGCCAGAGGGTGCGCTCGCCGAAGCTGAGCGCACCCTGACGGATGGTGAGGACGGTCACTAGGTCAGCTGGGTCCTGATCTCACCGAGGTTGTAGCGCTGCATCCACGTGATGTAGTCGAGGCCGCTCGGCAAGGTCTCGGTGAACGAGATGACCGGGATGTCGGCGGCATCCGCGGCCTCTTCCACGCGCTCGGTCTCGGGGCTCTCGGTCTGCTCGTTGTAGCCGAGCATCACCACCGAGCCCGAGGAAATGAGGTCGAGGGTCTCCTGGAGTGCGAGGGGTGGAACATCCGCCCCCTCCTCGATCGCCTCGGTGAAGTCCGGCGGCGTGAGGTTGACGAGACCGACCGCGTCGAGGAGGTAGCCGGGCACGGGTTCGGTCATCGCGGCACCCTTGCCGGCGAGGCTCTCGGCGAGGACGTCCGCCTCAGCCTGGAGTTCGTTGAGCTTGCCGATGAACGTGTCCGCGTTACTCGTGTACGTGGCTGCGTTGTCCGGGTCGATTTCCCCGAGTTCGTGCGCGATCTCGGTCGTGAGGTTCACCATGGCGGGGAACGAGTACCAGACGTGCTCGTTGAACCCCTCGATGTGGTCGTGGCCGTCGTCCTCGGCGTGCTCCTCCTCCGCGTGATCATCCTCGGTGTGGTCGTCATCCGCGTGATCGTCGCCGAGCAGGCCGGACAGCTCAACGGCATTGAGCACGGGTGCGGTGGTGTCGGAGCCGGAGATGAGCTGCTCCATGAAGGGGTCGTAGCCTCCTCCGTTGAGAATCACGAGGTCTGCCTCGGAGACGAGGAGTTGGTCTCGCGCGGACGCCTCGAAGCTGTGGGGGTCCTGGTCATCGCGGGAGATGATGTTCGACACCTCGATGAGGTCGCCACCGACGGCGGAAGCGATGTTGCCGTACACGTTGGTGGAGGCCACAACCGCGGGTCCGTCAGACTCGGGCGCGGCGTCGGGGGTCGGGCTTGCCGCGCATCCGGCGAGCGCGAGGGCGGTAACGGCGATGACGCCGAGGGGAAGTCTCTTCATGATGGCTTTCTAGCGCGAACGGTAATGAGATTCGTTATCAACACCGTAACACAGCTCATTCACGCCGGCGACCTCCGGGGGGCGACCGCGCGCCGCAGGGGGCGGCGGCGCGCCAGATCTGTCGCTGCCGCAGGGGCGGCGCGCCGTCAGCTCAGTCCAGGAGGAGGGCGGGCTCTTCGAGCACCGAGGCAACGTCGGCGACAAAACGGCTCACGACGTCGCCGTCCACCACACGGTGGTCGAAGCTGCCACCGAGGGTTGTGACGAACCGCGGCCGCACCTCGCCGTCGACAACCCACGGCTTCTGTTTGATCGTGCCGAGCACGAGGATGCCCACCTCGCCCGGGTTCAGGATCGGGGTACCCGTATCCATGCCAAACGAACCAAGGTTCGTGATCGTGAACGTTCCGCCGGCCATATCCGCGGGCGACGACTTGCCGTCGCGTGCGGTGATGGTGAGCTGCTCGAGCGACTGAGCGAGTTCCTTGAGGGAGAGCTGGTGCGCGTCCTTGATGTTTGGCACAACGAGTCCGCGCGGGGTCGCCGCGGCGATACCGAGGTTCACGTAGTGATGGACCGTGATCTCCTTGTCGGTGAACGTCGAGTTCACGGACGGGTTGCGGCGGATGGCCCAGATCGCGGCCTTCGCGGCGATGAGCAGCGGGGACACGCGGATGCCAGCGAAGTCGGGTGAGGACTTCAAGCGCTTCACGAATTCCATCGTGCGCGTGGCATCCACATCGACGAAGACACTCACGTGCGGTGCGGTGAACGCACTCTTGGCCATCGCGGTGGCGATCGCCTTACGCACACCCTTGACCGGGATGACCTCTTCGCGCTCGGCACCCCACTCGGGCGTCTCGATGTTGCGGAACACACTCGCCTGCGACGCGTGACGAATCACGTCGTCGCGGGTGATCTCGCCGACGAGTCCCGTGCCCGTGATCGTCGTGAGGTCGACACCGAGATCCTTGGCGAGCTTACGAATCGGAGGCTTGGCGATGACGGCGGATGCCGCGGCCGCTGGCACACTCGCGGGCAGCGCTGCTGGTGGCACCGGGGCCGTCTGGCCTCCGCCACCTCGTTTTCTCCTCGAGGCACCGTGGCCACCGGAACCGTAGCCGACAAGCACCGCGGTCTTCTCCGCGGGTGCGTCCTCAGCCGGTGCGGGTGGTGCTGCGTGCGCGGCCGCCGCCTGGGCGACCTCGGTGGTGGCGGACGGTTCGCGCGGAACGGGCGGCGAGGCATCCCCGGACACGGTGATGATGGGGGTTCCGACCTCGACGGTCTGGCCCTCTTCGACGAGCAGTGCGGAGACCGTTCCCGCGAAGGGTGACGGCAATTCGACGAGCGACTTGGCGGTCTCGATTTCGACGAGCACCTGGTTGACGGTCACCTCGTCGCCGGCCTTGACCTTCCACGCGACGATCTCCGCCTCTGTAAGGCCTTCCCCGACATCGGGCAGCAAGAACTCTGACATTCGGTTCGCTCCTTTAGTAGGCCATGGCCCGGTCGACGGCTTCGAGCACACGGTCGACGTCGGGCAGGTAGACCGTTTCGAGCTTGGCGGGCGGGAAGGGCGTATCGAAGCCGGCCACACGCAGCACGGGCGCCTCGAGGTTGTAGAAGCAGCGTTCGGCGATGGTGGCCGCGATCTCGGAACCGACCGAGACGAAGCCGGGTGCCTCCTGCGCGACGACGAGCCGCCCGGTCTTCTGCACGGATGCGATGAGCGGCGCGTAGTCGATGGGCGAGATGGAGCGGAGGTCGACGACCTCGACACTCGTGCCTTCTTCTGCCGCGACATCCGCCGCCTGAAGGAGGAGCGAGACTGTCGGGCCGTACCCGACGACGGTGACCTCGCTGCCTTCGCGCACAACTCGGCTCGAATGGAGGGGGATGCCGGCGGACCCGAGGTCCACTTCACCCTTCGGCCAGTAGCGGCTCTTCGGCTCGAAGAACAGCACGGGATCGTTGGAGGCGATGGCCTCCTGGATCATCCAGTACGCGTCGTGCGGGCTGCCGGGGCTCACCACCCGAAGGCCGGGGGTGTGTGCGAAGTACGCCTCCGGGCTTTCCTGGTGGTGCTCGACGGCACCGATGTGCCCGCCGTAGGGAACCCGGATCACGACGGGGAAGCTCTGGCTGCCCTCGTGACGGTAGGTGAGCTTCGCGAGCTGGGAGGTGATCTGGTCGAAGCCGGGGAAGATGAACCCGTCGAACTGGATCTCGCACACCGGGCGGTAGCCGCGCATGGCCATGCCGATGGCCGTACCGACGATGCCCGACTCCGCGAGAGGGGTGTCGAGCACGCGCTTGTCACCGAACTTCGCTTTGAGGCCCTCGGTCACACGGAACACGCCGCCGAGCTCACCGATGTCCTCCCCCATGAGGATGACGTGGGGGTCGTCGGCCATGGCCTTCTCGAGCCCGAGGTTCAGGGCCTTGGCCATGGTCAGAGTTTCGACGCTCACTCGCCGCCCTCCTCGAAGGATGCTTCGTACTGTTCCAACCAGCGCGACTGGGCGTCCATGACGGGGTGCGGGTCGCTGTACACGTTCTCGAAGATCTTGGCGTTCCCGGGTGTGCCGAGCTCGGTCGTGCGGCGGCGCGCGTCGGCGGCGAGGTCCTCGCCCTCCTGGGCGACATCGGCGAAGAACGCCTCACCCTCGCCGCGCGAGCGCAGGTAGAGCTCGTACCGCGAGATCGGGTCGTTGGCCACCCAGAACTCGAGTTCCTTCTCGTCCCGGTACTTCGTCGGGTCGTCGCTCGTCGTGTGCGCACCGATGCGGTAGGTGAGCGCCTCGATGAAGCGCGGCCCCTCTCCCGCTCGAGCGGCGTCGAGGGATGCCCGGGTCACCGCGTAGCTCGCGAGCACATCGTTGCCGTCGACCTGGTAGCCGGGGATACCGAACCCCGAGGAGCGCAGGTACAGCGGCGAGCGCGACTGGCGCTCGACGGGCACCGAAATGGCCCAGCGGTTGTTCTGCAGGAAAAACACCTGCGGCGTCTGGTAGCTCGCCGCGAACACGAGCGCCTCGCTCACGTCACCCTGACTCGACGCGCCATCACCAAAGTAGACGACGACCGCTTCATCCTTCTCCGGGTCGCCCGTAGCGGTCGCGCCGTCGAACTGGATGCCCATCGCGTAGCCCGTGGCGTGCAGCGACTGCGAGCCGATGACCAGTGTGTAGAGGTGGAAGTTGCCGTGATCCTTCGGATCCCAGCCGCCGTGGCTGAGTCCGCGGAGAAGCTCGATGATGCGCATGGGGTCGACACCCCGGATGCGCGCGACAACGTGCTCGCGGTAGGCCGGAAAGATGTGGTCCTGGGCGCGGGCAGCGTAGCCGGAACCCACCTGAGCACCCTCCTGGCCGATGCTCGGGATCCAGAGGGCGAGTTGACCCTGCCGCTGCAGGTTGCCGGCCTCGACATCGAAGCGACGGATGACCGCCATCTGGCGATAGAAATTCTGCAGCTGTTCATCGCTCAGCTGCTCGATGAGGGGAAGGTACTGCTCGGTCACATCGTTCTTGACGATGGTGCCTTCCGCGGACAGGAGTTGGATCGTCGCCGGGGTGTAGGCCATTGCTCTAACCTAACCCGCTGCCGGAACCGTCAGTTCGTTGCATAGAGACAACCTCTTCGGCAGCCTTTAGGAGATTCGCCACAGCCTCGTCCTCCCCGATCGTGACGCGGACCCCCCCACCCAGGGGACGCACAATGATACCGTGCCGCTCAAAAGCGCCGACCGCGTCCATGGTGTGCTCCCCCGTCTCGAGCCACACGAAGTTGCCTTGCGGGGCCGGGATGCTCCACCCCTGAGCGGTGAGACCTGCAACCACTTCGTCGCGAAGAGCAGCCAGCCGCGCCACACGATCGAGCAGATCCGGTTCGTTCTCGAGGGACACCATGGCGGCACGCTGGGCGGGCTCGGTGACCGAGAGGGGAATCGCGACGGCGCGCGCGGCATCCATGATGTACTCCGCGCCGATCGCGTAGCCGATGCGGAGTCCCGCGAGGCCGTACGCCTTGGAGAAGGTGCGCAGAACAACGAGATTCGGGTAGCGGTCGAGAAGCTCCTCACCCCGAACCGCATCCGGATCGGTCACGAACTCCGCGTACGCCTCGTCGAGGAGAACGAGGACCGTGGACGGGACCGCAGCCATGAATCGTTCGAACTCGTCACGCGTGACCGCCGTGCCCGTCGGGTTGTTGGGGCTGCACACGATCGCAACTCGGGTGCGATCCGTCACGGCCGCAGCCATGGCGTCGAGGTCGTGACGGCCGTCGCTCGTGAGCGGCACCTGCACACTCGTGGAGCCCGCGGTCGCCACGAGCAGCGGGTAGGCCTCGAAGCTGCGCCACGCGTAGAGCACCTCGTCCCCCGGCGCGCTCGCGGCCGAGATGAGTTGTGCCAGCACGGCGACCGACCCCGCGCCCACCTGAACCTGCTCGGGTGAGATCCCGAACTTGGCGCCGATCATCCCGCGAACACCCGCAGCCGAGGCCTCGGGATAGCGATTGATGCTGCTCTGGGAGAGTGCAGCCGTGACCGCCGGGAGGGGCGGGTAGGGGTTCTCGTTGGAGGAGAGCTTGAAGGCATCCTCAGCGGCCGTTCTGCCCTGGCGGTACGGCACGATCGATTCGATCTCGGGCCTCAGTCGCACGCGGTGGCTCGTCATCCGACCAGCCTATTCGCGGCGCACCCACCAGCCCGTTGCCACCGGGTGCTCACACGGGCATAGTGGTGGCCATGACCTTCCTGGTGCGCATCCTCATCAACGCCATCGCCCTGTGGCTCACAACCCTCCTTGTCGCGGGGGTCGCGGTGCTGCCCTACGCTCCCAACGACACTCTCGCGACTGTGCTCACGTACCTGCTCGTCGCCCTCATCTTCGGCATCGTCAATGGCGTCGTCGGCAACTTCATCCGTATCGTCGCCTTCCCGATTTACATCCTCACGCTCGGCCTCATCTCCTTCATCGTCAACGGTCTACTCCTCCTCCTTGTCGCGTGGATCTCCTCCCTCCTCGGCTTCGGTCTGGTCGTTGATGGCTTCTGGTGGGGTGTGCTCGGAGCACTCGTGCTCGGTCTCATCAGCTGGCTCATCGGCATCCTGCTCCGTCCGCTCACGAAGGACCGCTGACCTTCTGCTTGAGTTCGGGTGCATCGACCCGAGCCGTCACATAGTCGACCGACGAGACGAGTCGGCCCCCAGCGCTGAACGCCGTAAGGGATGCCGCTGCATCCGTGAGTCGCGTCTGCGTGCTGCCGTCCATGAGCCCCGCCGTCTCCACGTATCCGGGTCGCTGATGCCCTGGCAGGATCGGCGCGTCTGAGAAGTCCGTCTCCGCGGATGCCCAGCGCTCCACAATGACGGCGTGCGTGTTCTCCTGGGCTCCGCCGAGCGCCGCCACGGGATCGTCGGTGTGCTCGACGATCACCGCGTTGACCGTGTCGGGAATGGGGATCTGCCCCGTTGCACCGCCGAAGGTCACGAGACCTTGGGTGTTGAACCCACCAGAGGTCGCGAGATGCGCGGCCGTTGCAGCGCCCTGCGAGTACCCGGTGAACTGCACCTCATCGTCGGGCCGGATGCCCGCCTCCGCCATCGCCGCGAGCACGGCGTCGTACGAGCCACTCCCCGCGCCCATCGCGTTGCTGATGTTGCTCGCCATGTCGAACGGCTCCCCGACCGCGGCCGGATCGAAGTCGACGGTGGCACCGACGTATACCTCGTAGCGCCTCGTGCCGTCGGGCATCTCGTAGGTTTCGATGCGCACCTGTGCACCGTCGTCCTCGCTGGAGATGGGGATGCGCGAGAAGCGATCGGAGAACGTGGCGGGGGTCGCGAGGGGGACGCGCGGGGAGGGTCGGGCATCCGTCACCCGTACCGGACTCTCCTGGAGCAACCCGAGCGGTCTGCCGAACGCGGCGACGGCGGACGCGGCGAACGGAACACCCGTGATGCCGAGACCCTGATCACCGAGGAGCGCGACAAGCCCGGGTGGCACACCGAGTCGCGCCAGGATCGCGTCGTCGGCCCCCATCGTGATCGCGCGGATCGCACGGATGACCGTGGGATTGCTCAGGACGGCATTGCGCTGCTCGGGGCTCGCGAGCAGCAGGGCTCCACCCGCGACGAGAAACGGCCCGGCGATGAGGGGTGCGAGGAGCCCCAACGAGTAGGCCCACCCGTCGACGGCGGCACCGACGGTCCACCGCGCCGCGTCTTCGGCCACCGTGTAGCCGCGGGCCGCGGCCGAAAGCCCGAGGGAGAGAAACCGCGCCTCGGCCTCAACGAGGTGCAGCGCGATTCTTGCGCGCTCGAGCTCCTGCGCGGCGCGCATCGCCGCTGCTGGCGCTCCACTGGGCGAGGTGTCGATCACGGTGGTCGCGAAATCCAGATCGACCCGGATCGCCACGGCCTCATCGGCGAGCACCCACAGTCGGTCGGCGAGCGCGACAAGACTTTCGGTTTCGACCGCGGCGGTGCCACCCGACACGTGCACGACGTCACTCACGAGCGGCCACGATTCGTGAGGCGCTCGCGATGAGGCCCACCGCCGAGTTCATGGCGTCACACGCGGTGCTCGCACTCGAGTGCAACGCGAGCGACGCGGAGTTGTACGCGCCCCGCGCCGGCCCGATCCAGTCCAGCGGCGGTGCAGCAACGAGATCGGCGGTGAGTCGCTCGACTCGGGCCCGGAGCGGGCCGATCGCGCCGAGCTGGAGCTCGAGGGAAGCGAGGAGGAGGGCATCCCGTTCGTTTGTCATCCGTTGAGCATCCCCACCGTGCCGCGGACGCCGGGTTGTACGCCGACATTCGGGGGACAACGAGGGGAAATCGACCCTGGTGGGGAGGGGAGGTCGCGGGGACAATGGGGGGATGTCGTTTGAGCGCGCACTGAGTCAGCCCGCGCTTTTTCGTATCTGCTTCGTCTGCACCGGCAATATCTGCCGGTCTCCGATGGCTGAAACCGTCTTCACCGACCTCGTGCGCAGGGCGGGCCTCGAACGCAGCATCGCCGTGATGTCCGCAGGAACGGGCGATTGGCATGTTGGCGAACCCTCGGATGACCGCACGCTGACGGCCCTCGCGGCGCAGGGTTACAACGGCTCAGGCCACCGTGCCCGCCAGTTCGACCCGGCCTGGTTCGCCGATCTCGACCTCGTGGTGGTCTTCGATCGAAGCCAGGAGCGCATCCTCAAAGCCTGGGCGGGCAACGAGCAGGACCGGTCGAAAGTACAGTTGTTGCTGAGCTTCGACGGCGAGCAGGCCGAGTTGGGTGATGTGCCCGACCCGTACTACTCCGACGCCGCGATGTTCGACAGGGTCCTCGGGATGACCGTGCGAGCCTGTACAGCACTCTTCCGGCAGATCACGCCGGCAATCCGACAGGGAGTTACATGAGCCTGCCCCCCCAGCCCTTGAGTCCTCTCGACGGACGCTACCGCGCCGCGGTCGCCACCCTCGGGGATCACCTGTCGGAGGCCGGGCTGAACCGGGCACGAGTCCGTGTCGAGGTCGAGTGGTTGCTCTACCTCACCGACCATGAGCTCTTCGGTAGTCAGCGTCTCGACCACGAGCAGGCTCGTGTGCTTCGCGAGTTCGCCGCCGAGTTCGGACAGCGGGAGATCGATCGCCTCGCCGAACTCGAGGCAACGACCCGCCACGACGTGAAGGCCGTCGAGTACCTCGTTCGCGAGAAGCTCGCCGAGCTGGGGCTCAACTCGGTGGCCGAGCTCACCCACTTCGCCGCGACGAGCGAAGACATCAACAACCTGTCCTACGCGCTCACCATCGGTGCGGCCGTTCGGGAGGTCTGGCTGCCCGCGTACCGAACCGTCATCGACACCCTTCGCGGTCTCGCCGTCGAGCACCGTGACGCCCCCATGCTCTCGCGCACCCACGGGCAGCCCGCGACCCCCACGACGATGGGCAAGGAACTCGCGGTTGTCGTCTACCGCTTGGAGCGCATCCTCGCGCAAGTCGAGGCGACCGAGTATCTCGGCAAGTTCAGCGGAGCGAGCGGCACGTTCTCGGCGCACCTGTCGGCGGGGCCCGAGTTGGACTGGCCCGCGATCTCACAGGAGTTCGTGACATCCCTCGGCCTCACCTGGAACCCGCTCACCACGCAGATCGAGTCACACGACTGGCAGGCCGAGCTCTACGCGCGCATCTCCCACGCCAATCGTGTGCTGCACAATCTGTGCACGGATGTGTGGACCTACATCTCTCTCGGATACTTCCGGCAGATCCCGCAGGCTGGCGCCACGGGTTCCTCCACGATGCCGCACAAGATCAACCCGATCCGTTTCGAGAACGCCGAGGCCAACCTCGAACTCTCGAGTGCGCTCCTCGACTCGCTCGGAGCGACACTCGTCACAAGCCGCCTGCAGCGCGACCTCACCGACTCGACGACCCAACGCAATGTCGGTGTCGCGCTCGGCCACTCGCTCCTCGCCCTTGACAACATCGCGCGAGGGCTTGGGGAGATCAGCCTCGACCAGGCGGCTCTGGATGCCGACCTCGACTCGAACTGGGAGGTGCTCGCCGAGGCCATCCAGACGGTCATCCGCGCGGAGGTAACGGCGGGGCGCAGCTCGATCGCCGACCCCTACGCGGTGCTCAAGGAGCTCACGCGCGGCCGTCGGGTCGGGCAACCCGAGCTCGTGGAGTTCATCGACGGTCTCGACATCGGGGACGAGGCCAAGGCGCGGCTGCGCGGCCTGACCCCCGCGACCTACGCGGGCCTCGCGTCATCCCTCGTCACCTACATCGAGCACTGATCTCGGTGGACGTCGCTCAGCGTCGTCCCGCTCGCTGAGGTTTGGTTCACGCGGCCCGTAACCTCAGCGGCTAGTGACCGCGGCGGGGCCAGTCAGCGCGGCTAGTGACCGCGGCGGCCGCCCTGCTCGTTGTCTTGCTCGCGGATGTCGAGCTTCTCGTCACCCGTCGGCTGCACGGCGAGCGACAGCATCGCCAACCCGACGAGGGCCACGATGAACGCGATGCCGAGAAAAACGAGCGAGAGGCTCACGTCGCGCGTCGACATGAGCACCACGAGTCCCGCGAAGATGCCAAGAACGGCGGAGAGCCCAACGAGCTCAGCGGGTCGCGTGCGATCACGGCGGGAAGGGGCGGACATCATGCGCTCGTTTCAACGGGTTCTGGGGTGGTGGCGAACTTGAGGGAGAGCCCCGCAATCACGAGGAACACACCGACGATCGCACCGTAGGCCCCCAACAATCCCACGATGATGACGGATGCCGTGAGCTGATACCCGTTGTCGTCGACCGTGTATTCCTGCACAAAGTCCGGGGGCACCACGAGCACCACGATGGCGAGCACAACGGTGAGCGCTCCGAGAAACAGGCGGTCCCGGGATACCGCGCTCCCCCGCGACCGGATGCCGAGGTAAATCTCGAGGAATCCGGTCGTGACCGCCCACGCGCTCACGAGGAACACGAGATACGGGAGACCGCCACCCGGCACGATGAGCGCCGCTGCTCCGAGCAGCACTCCGAGGGCTGCCTGCACGAGGCTCAGGCTGCGCGTTGATCCGGTCTCGTCGCGCAGTGCGAAGGCGCCGATCGCGATTCCGGTGACGACTCCGAAGATGCCGAACACGATGAGTCCGAGTGTTGCGGAGTGGTCGGCCGAGAAGGTGATGGCGATACCGAGGGCGATCGCCGGGACCGCCCTGGCAAGCGGAGCGATCCAGGACTTCACCCCTCCAGTCTAGGTTCCGTGCGGCTGGGCACCGCCCGCGAGCGCCTAGGCTGTCGTGATGCCGTTCGACGCCTCCGCCTACCCGTCCGATCTGCCCGATCTCGGCCTTCTCCTCGATGTCGACGGGCCCATCGCGAGCCCCGTCTCACGGAGCATCGCGATCCCGTCGATCCTCGACGATCTCGTCGCGCTCACGGCCGCGGGTGTGCCCGTCGCGTTCATCACCGGCCGCTCGGATGCCTTCATCCGCGACAACGTTGTCGCGCCCCTCCTCGAGCGCGGACTGGCCGATGCCCTCTCGACTCCCGGCGCCCGCATGTACGGCGTCTTCGAGAAGGGTGGCTCGTGGGCGACGATCGACGCGCACGGCATGGGCGAGGTCGAGGTCGATAGCGCGCTCGCGTTCGGCCCCGACGCCATCGGCGGTGTGCGCGAACTCGTGGAGCACGAGTACTCCGACTCGATGTTCTTCGATGAGACCAAACGCGCCATGATCTCGATCGAACAGCGCACGGATGTTGAGAACGCCGACTACCTCGAGGTGCAGCCGCACTTCGAGCGCGCGGCGTTCGACCTCGTCTCAGGCCTGGGTTACGGGCTCCGCTACCGCGACCGCGAGGCTCCCGACCGTGACGGCGAGCTCCCGTTCCGCATCGACCCCACCATCATCTCGACCGACATCGAGTCCGTACTCCTCGACAAGGACCGGGGAGCCCGCCGTGCGCTCGAGCGCTTCGCCTCGCTCGGCCCACTCCCCCGCCGCTGGGTGAGTATGGGCGACTCGCGCAGCGACTACCTCATGGCCGACTACGTGCACTCCGAAGGCTACGAGGCCACCCATGTCGATGTGCGGCCCTCCGACGGGATGCTCGACCGCCCCTACTCCGTGGTCACCGTCGACGACCTCATCCACGACGAGGCGGGCGCCGCCTACCTCGCGCGCTGCCGCGAACAGCTCGGGGTCTAGCGAGGCTGCGTCGTCTCGGGGGGCTGGGTTACGCGCAGGATGTAGCGCGCGGTGATCGCGACGCGCTCGTCCGGGTCACCGGCGAGCGCCACCGCGAGCGAGCGCGCCGTCTCCGGGGGTAGCTCAGCAAGCGCCTGGGTGAGACGCGTTCGGGAGGAGGCATCCGGTGTCTCGAGGGCGGCGGACACCGCGGCCACAACCTCGGCGCCCCGCTCTTCGTCGTTCGCGAGCAGCCCCAGCATCTCAGCGGCTGGCACATCGTCACGGCCGGCGACGATCATCTCGACGAGAGCGGGCAGCGCGTCAAACCCTCCGCTCCCACCGACGGCGAGCGCGCTCTTGTCGCGCACGACGGAGTCGACGTGGGTGAGCGCGCGTTGCAGGGCATCGATCGCCCCGAGTTTGACGAGTGACTCAACGGCACGTCGGCGCACGGAATCCAACGGGCTCCCCAGCGCCTCCTCGAGCGCCGGCACCGGGTCGCCCTTCGATCGAGCCATCGCCCACGTGAGAGCGCCGGCGACATTCGGATCCTCCTCGGCGAGCGCCGCATCGACGAGGGGCGCGACGGTCGCCCCACCGTGCGAAAGTGCGGCTCGCTGACGGGACGACGGATGCGACGACCCCAACCCCCGCAAGAGTGCAACAAGCCGCGGCACCTCCGTCCACTCCTCCGGCCGAGTGGACCGCACGGCCTCCAGCCGCCGCACGAGCTCCCGGTCCAGTTCGATGCGCTCGCGTGTGCGCGCGATCACCTCGTCGACGATCTGCTGCGGCGAGAGCGCGCCCGGATCGTCGATTGCCGAACGCACCTCGGCGAGCGAGAGCCCGAGCGACCGCAGCGACTCGATCTCGAGGAGGCGCCGAAGGTCCGCGTCGTCGTAGTGCCGGTACCCCGACGACGTTCGGCCGCTCGGCGTGAGGAGTCCGATGTCGTTGTAGTGCCGCAGCATCCGGGCGCTCACGCCAGAGAGGCGCGCGACTTCACCGATGCGCATCGTCGTCCGGTGGCAGGGCCGGTGCAGCCTGCAGCGAGACGGCACGAACCGCCTCGCGGATGAGGTCGTCGAACGTGGCGTCGGGGTCAAGCACAAGCCTCGCGGAGGCGATGGCGTGGGCGCGAGCATCCGCCGTTCCGTGCTTCGCGTGTCGCTCGAGGGTGGGAAGTGATGCGTCGCCGAGGGCGGCGAAGGCACGACTGAGGCTCAAACGCATGGTCGCATCACCGCGCCCGAGCTGGGAGGCGAGCGACTCGGCGAGCACAGCCTCCTCCCCTGGCGGCACGAGAATGGCCGCTGCCCGCCACGCGCTCCGCGCCACTTCGTCGTTTTTGTCGCGCAGAAGTTCGGAGGTGATCGCCCGCCAGCCGCGCTCGTCACCGATCTTGGAGAGTGTGTGGAGCGACTGGCTCCGTGCCTGATCGCCGCCCTCGGCTACTTCGCGCAAAAGGAGCGGCACCGAGACGGATGCGTCGTGCCGCACGATCGCCCACGTGAGCATGTCGCGCACAAAGAAGTCCGGCTCGACGGCGCTCCGGGCCACCAGCACGGTGAGGTACTCGGGCCGCGGGGCTGTGCCGGCGGTCAATGCAGCCTGCAGGCGGTCGGACGATGACTCGCGCTCGAGCGCGGCGGCGAGGGCGGTGGTGTTGGTCGTCATGATGTTCCTCCGACTATCCACCCAAGACCTTCACACCGTGTCAAGGTCAAGTGCAGATTCAGCCGTGCGGCCAAGCGTCGATCGCTGCGGCAACCGCGCGCCGGTCGCGGGGCGACAGATCGCGCACGAGATCCAGCACGGGTTCTGTTGGCTTACCGCGCACGATCGGCACACGCCACGTTCCCACAACAACCCCGTCGGCAAGAACCACGGGTCGGAAGATGCCGTTGCCACCCGGAATCATGGTGGTCATCGCGGCTTCGTCGGCGACAAGCGACCTGTCGGCGTAGCCGAGAATCCACTCGTCGAAACCGGGCAACAGATCGACGCCGGCCGGCCCGGATTCCTCAGCGGGATGCCCGATCATCAGCATCTCCGCACCCTCGACCACCACCCGCTCGAGATCTGGCACCTCCGCGAGCGCGGGACGCAGCACCCCGAGCGGCAGCTTCGTCCACCAGGCGAGATCGGCTTCGCTCATCGGGGCACGCGCGAGGATGACCGACCGCACGACCTCGGGGAGGGCATCCGTCACCGGCTGCCGAGCATTGGTCGCGACGAGCAACTGCTCCTCGCCGTCGAACGGACCCCAGTGGATGAGCCCCGCGAGGGCAAGGTGAACGATGAGGTGGTACCCGCGACCGGCGCTCGTGTCGATACCCGCCGCCTGCCACACCGTCATGGCGTCTGCCCTGCTCTGCGGGCGTTCGGCGAGGGCGGCGAGGAGCAAGCCTCGAGCACGCTCGATCACGGCATCGTCGAGACCGAGGTCGCCTCGCCGCTTGATCATCGATCGGTGCATCCGTTCGCCCGTGTGGGAGAGGAGGAACGCCAGGTGCTCGGGGGTTGTGGCGAAGAGTGTGCCGCGCAGCGGCCAGGAACGCACGAGACGTCCCTCGTCGAAGGCGGCGACAACATCGGCGACCGTGGTGCCCGGCGCCGACCGGATCGCGATCGCTCGCAGAACCGCGCGGAGGTCCTGACCCTGGAAAGCAACGGCGCGATCGACCACCTCGGTCGGTGTGAGCGTGGACCCGTCGAGGAGCTGAGACTGCCGCCGGAGGCGCCGAGCCTGGGGGCCCGCAAGGTGCTGCATCGGGAGAACGTATCGTTTCCGCGGCGCCGGCGCGAGCATCCGTTACCCTGAACGCATGGGAACTTTGTGCGCCGCACCCATGACGGGGTGCTTCTTCTTCCGCGACCGCCGCTCCTGACGGCGCGATCGCTCTAGCGCGTAGCGCGCCGTCCTCGAGATGTCCTCGGCACCTCGGGCGGGTACCTTCCCTTTTCGCGAGCCTTCGTCGCGCCCGGGGTGCTCCCTTCTCTCATCGGAGCGCACCCATGCCTCGTTCATCCCACATGCCTCGTTCCTCCCACGGGGGCCGTCACGAGCTCGGCCAGAACTTCCTGCACCACCAGCCGACCATTCGGCACCTCGTCTCCCTCGTCGACCCGGCACTCGGGCCGATCCTCGAGATCGGCGCCGGCTCCGGCGCGATCACCCGGATGCTCGCCACCCTCGGCCCGCCCGTCACCGCCCTCGAACTCGACGAGCATCGTGCCCGCGCCCTGCGTCACGCCCTGCCGTCGGTGACGGTGCTCCATGCGGACGCGATGCGACACCCCCTCCACGCGGCCACCCTCGTGAGCAACGTGCCCTTCCACCTCACGACTCCCTTGCTGCGGAGGGTCCTCACCTCACGAGGATGGTCGCGCTGCGTGCTGCTCACCCAGTGGGAGGTGGCGCGCAAACGCGCGAGTGTTGGCGGCGGAACCCTCCTGTCCGCGCAAAGCGCGCCCTGGTACGAGTTCGAGCTGCATGGTCGGGTGCCGTCGCGACACTTCGCACCCGCGCCGAGCGTGGATGGCGGCATCCTGAGCATCAGCCGCCGCGCGAAGCCGCTCGTGCCAGTCGCCCAACGTGCCTCCTACGAGGCGTTCGCGCGGGAGGTCTTCGTCGGTGGCCGTTCCCTCGCGCACGCCGTCGGTAGTGGCGCGCGCCGCGACACGGGTGCGGCGGCTCGGGCACTGCGTGAGGTTGGCATCGCCCGGGATGCTCGCGCCCGCGACATCCGCCCCGAACAGTGGTCGGCGCTGTGGAGCGCGCTCCGCCGCTGACCGCGCGCCCCATCCCAAATGCAGGAGATGCTGCTTGGGAGAGCTCGGGTCACGCATGAACCGGGCATCCCGGGGTGAATCTCCTGTATTTGGGATGCCCGGCGCGGGGTTACGGTGCGCGCTGGTCGTCCGTGGTGAAACCGTCGCGAGCTTGCCGTTGCTCGAGAGTCTCGAGCTCCTGGAAGAAGGTGACCTGCCATCCGGCAGGTCCCTGAACGCGCGCGTTGATGGTGCGGAACGGGGTTTCGACGGGTGGCGCGATGAGCTCAGCGCCGGCATCCGTGCTGGCCTCGACCGCCGCTGCCGTGTCGTCGACTTCGAGGGCGATGCGAAGGGTTGGACCCGTCGAAGCCGGTGCGCCTTCGATGGTGTCGATGTTGCGCGCGTGGGTGGGCGAGGCGATCTCGATGCTCGCCGAGTCGACTCGAAGGATGGCAACCCGGTCGTCACCCTCGGTGGCGAAGGCCGCCTGTTCCGGCATGCCGAGCACATCGCGGAAGTAGTGGACGGCGGCGGCGAAGTCACTCGCTTCGATGATGAGTCGCAGCTGACGTGGCGGTGTGGTGAGGGTCATGGCGTCACGCTACCTCGCCTAACCGAAATGCAGGAGTCAGCGTCGAATCCCGCGCTGCTTCGGCCTGGGAACTCAACAGAATCCGAAATCTCCTGCATTTGGGATCCAGCTCGGAGCGCTTCTGATCCGGCAGCTCGTCACTCTAGCTCGGAGCGCTTTTGATCCGGCAGCCAGTAACTTCTAGCTCGGAGCCATGTCCCCGAACCGCGAGAAGTGTCCCGTGAACGCCACGGTAATGGTGCGGGTCGGTCCGTTGCGGTGCTTGGCGACGATGAGGTCCGCTTCTCCGGCGCGCGCATTGTCGGCCTCGTACGCGCTCTCACGGTGGAGCAGGATCACCATGTCGGCGTCCTGCTCGATCGAGCCGGACTCGCGGAGGTCGGAGAGTGCGGGCTTCTTGTCGGCTCGCTGTTCCGGTCCACGATTCAGCTGCGAGATCGCGATGACGGGCACCTCGAGCTCCTTCGCGAGCAGCTTGAGCGCACGCGAGAACTCGGACACCTCTTGCTGGCGCGATTCGACTTTCTTGCCGCTCGTCATGAGCTGCAGGTAGTCGATGATGACCATCTTGAGCCCGATGCGCTGCTTGAGGCGGCGGCACTTCGCGCGGATCTCGACGAGGGTCATGTTGGGGCTGTCGTCGATGTACAGGGGCGCGTCGTTGATGCGCCCACGCGTCTGGGCGATGGTCGTCCAGTCGTTCTGGTGCACGGTTCCTTTACGCATGTGCTGCAGGGGAACGGATGCCTCGGCCGACAGCAGTCGCATGGCGATCTCACTGCGACCCATCTCGAGGGAGAACACGATCGTCGGCATGTTGTGCTTGATCGCGGCGGCGCGGGCAATGTCGAGGCCGAGGGTCGACTTACCGATGGCGGGACGTGCCGCGATGATGATCATCTGCCCGGGGTGGAGTCCGTTGGTGAGCTCGTCGAGTTCACTGAATCCGGTCGGCACACCGATCATCTGGCCGTCGCGACCGCGCGCAGCCTCGATCTCGTCGATGGCGCTCGTGACGGCGTCGGTAAGCGGAACGTAGTCTTCGCTCTCGACCCCGCCGGTGACGCCGTAGATTTCGGCTTGGGCATTGTTGACGAGGTCGACGACCTCGCCTTCGCTCGCGTAGCCCATCTGCACGATGCGGGTGCCCGCCTCGACGAGTCGGCGCAGCACGGCCTTCTCGGCAACGATCGACGCGTAGAAGCCGGCGTTGGCCGCCGTAGGGACGAGGGCGGTGAGGGTGTGAAGGTACTCAGCGCCGCCCGCACGACCGAGGAGACCGGTCTTGGTGAGTTCGTCGGTGACCGCGATGACGTCGGTCGGTTCACCGTGCGAGTACAGGGTGAGGATCGCGTCGAAGATCGTCTCGTGCTTGGGAAGGTAGAAGTCTGCTCCGCGCACGGACTCGACGGCGTCGGCCACGGCATCCTTGCTGAGAAGCATTCCGCCGATGGTGCTCTGTTCGGCAAGGAGATCGTGGGGTGGAACACGGTCGGTGCGAGCGCCGGGAGCATCCTGCGCAGGACGCTGATCCCCCGCCAGACCCAAGTGCGCGATCGACAATGTCGCCCCTTTCTGTTCTCGACGGTACCCGTCAGTTGTAGCCCCGGCCGCTGACACTCCGGACCCGTCGAACGATGAGGTTCTGACTTCCGGTGGGAGCGACTGCACCACGATAGGGAGGGCGCGCTGGGCCAACAACAGCCCCTGTGGACGACGCTGTGGAGAAAGTGCGAGAAACGCCGCGCGCGGTGTGGGGAAGATGTGGAAACTGGTGGGGATAAGCTACGTTTTCTGCACCAGATTCATCGTCTAACCAGCACTTTTCTTATCCACGGGATGTGTGTAGAAACATGTTTAGACTGCCGGTTGAGGGTTGCTCTAAAAACATTCGTCCTGTGCATAGTTCGGGGGAAAACTGCCTCTCGAATGGGGTACACCAACCCGTCTACGTGTCTTGACACGACCCCTTAACTGCGACAGGGCGGCAGGCCATCTGGCCCACCGCCCTGTCGGCGAAATGCTGCTACTTGGCAGCGACCACCTGGAGGGTGATCGTTGCGACGATGTCGTCACGGAGACGAACGGTCGCCTCGTGCTCACCGACCGACTTGATCGCGCTCGTGATCTCGATCTTGCGCTTGTCGATCTCGCCGAGACCGGCAGCGGCAACGGCCTCTGCCACGTCGACGGGCTTGACCGAACCGAACAGGCGGCCACCGGTTCCCACGCGAACGGGGAGGGTGATGGCGGCAGCCTGGATGCGCGCCTTGAGGTCCTGGGCCTCTTCGAGCGTTGCGTGCTCGCGAGCGGCACGAGCCGACTTGATCTGCTCGATCTGCTTCTCGCCACCACGGGTCCACGCCACGGCGAAGCCCTGCGGGATGAGGTAGTTGCGTGCGTAGCCGTTCTTGACGTCGACGACGTCGCCGGGGGCACCGAGGCCGGTGACCTCGTGCGTGAGGATCAACTTAGACATATCGGTACTCCTTAACGGCCCGAGCCGGCGTACGGGAGAAGGGCCATCTCGCGGGCGTTCTTGACGGCCGTCGCGATGAGGCGCTGCTCCTGCACGGAGACACCGGTGATGCGGCGAGCGCGGATCTTTCCACGCTCGGAGATGAACTTACGAAGTGTCGCGACATCCTTGTAGTCGATGACGCCGACCTTGATCGCCTTGGCCGGGGCGGCGTTCTTGCCGTCCTTGCCCTTGCGGATGGGCTTGCGGCGGTCGCCGCTGCTCTTTCCTGCCATGAGTTGTGCGTTTCCTTTAGAAGTTGTCGGCCCGGGGGCCGAGAAGTATTAGAACGGAGTCTCGTCGGGGTAGTTGCCCGGGGTGTTCCACGAATCGCTCGACGATCCGGGGGCACTGGCTGCCCACGGCTCTTCGGCGACCTGGCCACCACCGCGCGGAGCACCACCGTCACGAGATGACGCGGCGCGAGTGACCTGTGCGGTCGCGTAGCGCAGGCTCGGGCCGATTTCGTCGACCTCGAGCTCGATGCTCGTACGCTTCTCGCCTTCCTTCGTCTCGTAGGAGCGCTGCTTCAGGCGACCGGTCGCGATGACGCGGCTGCCCTTCGTGAGCGATCCGGCGACGTGCTCGGCGAACTCACGCCAGCAGGACGCGCGGAGGAACAGTGCCTCGCCGTCCTTCCAGTCGTTGCTCGCGCGATCGAACGTGCGCGGGGTCGAGGCGATGGTGAAGTTGGCGACCGCAAGCCCGGACTGCGTGTACCGCAGCTCGGGGTCAGCCGTGAGGTTACCCACAACGGTGATGATGGTCTCGCCGGCCATGGGTTACTCGGCGTCCGCAGCGGCCGCGGGCTCCGCGGCATCCGTCGACTCGGCCTTGGGAGCCTCGACCTTGGCGGGTGCCTCGGCCTTGGCGGGTGGCTCGGCGGCAGGCTTGGCGCTCTTGCGCGCAGCCTTCTCGTCGGCGAGCTTCTTGGCGGCGGCGACCTGGGCGAAGCCCTCCTCGGCGCGCAGCACCTTGGTGCGCATGACGGCCTCGGACAGCTTCAGCTGACGGTCGAGCTCGACCGATGCAGCCGACGTCGACGTGTAGTTGACGACGGCGTAGATGCCTTCGCTCTTCTTGTTGATCTCGTAGGCCAGGCGACGACGGCCCCAGATGTCGACGTTGTCGATGGATCCCCCATCGGTACGAATGACATTGAGGAACTTGTCGAGGCTCGGGGCCACGGTGCGCTCATCGATCTCGGGATCGAGGATCACCATGAGTTCATACTGGTGCGTCACAAACCCACCTCCTTCGGACTAGAACGGCTACAGACGGTCTGTAGCAGGAGGGTGTAGACGGATGCCCGCACGCATGTGACGGCGGACAACCTGTCTAGTGTACGCACCCCGTCGACTTGGCGCTAGTTTCCGCGGGTTCGGTACCACTCCACGAGGCGTCGTTCGGCTTCGTCCGGCCCGAGCGGCCCCTCGTCGAGCCGCAGGTCGAGAAGGAACTTGTACGCCTCCCCCACCTCGCGCCCGGGCGTGAGCCCCAGGATGCGCATGATCTCGTCACCGTTGAGATCTGGCCGCACGGCGGCGATACCTTCGGCCTCCTGAATGGCGGCGATGCGCTCTTCGAGGTCGTCGTAGGCGAAGGAGAGCCGGTCGGCCTTGCGCACGTTGCGTGTGGTGACGTCGGCGCGCGTGAGGATGTGGAGTCGTTCGAGCTGGTCGCCGGCGTCGCGGACGTAGCGACGCACGGCAGAGTCGGTCCATGCGCCGTCGGTGTACCCGAAGAATCGCAGGTGGAGTTCGACGAGGCGAGCGACCGAGGAGATCGTGTCGCTCGGCATCCTGAGTGCCTTGAGTCGCTTCGATGCGAGTTTGGCGCCAACGACGTCGTGGTGGTGGAAGGTCACGACGCCGCCGGATTCGATGCGCCGGGTTGCGGGCTTCCCGATGTCGTGCAGGAGCGCCGCCCACCGCAGCACGAGGTCGGGGGACTCGATGCCCGGCCGAGCTTTCTCGAGCTCGATCGCCTGACGCACCACGGTGAGGGTGTGCTCGTAGACGTCTTTGTGGTGTGCATGCTCGTCGCGTTCGAGCCGCAGGGCAGGAACTTCGGGCAGCACGAGCTGGGCGAGCCCCGTGTCGACAAGCAACCGGATGCCCGGCACCGGGTCATCGGTGAGCATGAGCTTCGACAGCTCATCGCTCACACGCTCCACACTCACGATCTCGATGCGCGGAGCGAGCTCCGCCATCGCACGCTGCGTGTCCGGGGCTACCGTGAAACCGAGCTGCGACGTGAATCGGGCTGCGCGCATCATGCGCAGCGGGTCATCGCCGAAGGAGATCTCGGGTGCTCCGGGTGTGGCGATGGTGCCCTCGAGTAGGTGCTCGACTCCACCCCACGGGTCAACGAGTTTGCGCGCCGGGAGGGCCAGAGCCATCGCGTTGACGGTGAAGTCGCGTCGTTCGAGGTCGGCCTCGAGGCTGTCGCCGAACTCGACACTGGGTTTGCGGGTTGTTCCGTCGTAGGAGTCCGCCCGGTAAGTGGTGATCTCGACGGACTGACCGTGCACACGCGCCGCGATGGTGCCGAAGTCGCGGCCGACGTCCCATACGGCGTCGGCGAGCGGGGCGACGATCGCGAGGATGTCGTCGGGGCGGGCATCCGTTGTGAAGTCGAGATCCCCGGAGCTTCGGCCGAGGAACGCGTCGCGCACCGAACCGCCCACGAGAGCGAGCTCGTGACCTGCGGCGGAGAACGCCTCGGCCAGACGCGCTACCGGGGTCGAGTCGGCGATCGCGTCGAGGCGCTGGATCGCGGCGGCGACACTCTGCATGATGCTCAAGCTTGGCACACACGCTGCGCGGGCGAACGGTGATCCCGGGCCTCTCAGAATGGAACGAATAGACTTTCCGCCATGGTGGGCGCGCGGATCATCCGGGGTGCCGCGGTTCTTCTCCTCGCCCTCGGGGTCAGTGCCGTGGGCCTGCCCGCGACGACGGCGCACGCAGCGGAAGGTGATCCGGTTCCGCTCGCGGTCATCGTTCCGATCGTGGCACCCGCGAGCGAAACCGGACTCATCGATGCCGAACGCCTCGAGGAGTACACGAGCGTCGGCGGTGAGCTTTCCCGTCAGCTCGATGCGGCGATTGGCCGCCCGGTGACCTTGGCGATCGACCCGCGTGTTCTCGTGTCGATCCGCGTGCTCGGAACATCGGCACCGGCGTCGGCCACCCAATGGCTCGACCGTCTCCGAGGTGCCGTCAACGAGAGCTTCCTCCTCACCTACGCGGACTCCGACGTGACACTCGGCACCCAGTCCGGCAGCCCCGTTGTGCTCGAGCCGCAGAACTTCGACTTCGCCATCGACTCCGCGCTGTTCGGCCCGGCGAATCCATCGCCGACCGGCACACCGACACCCGAACCCACGGACGCGCCGACTCCCGCGCTGCCCACCACCGCCGAACTGCTCGCGTGGGACAGCGACTTCCCCGGTCTGATCTGGCCACGCGCCGGAACGGTCGCCGCCTCAGACCTCGCTGCCTTCACCGCGAGCGGATACAACACCGCAATGCTGTCGTCGGGTCAGGTCGCCCGGCCCGAGGCGACGGGGCCCTCGGTCCTCGTCGGGGACCTCCCCGCGATCGTCACCGACGACGCCGTGAGCGCGGCACTGGCCACCGCCGCCAACACGTCCACCCCGGCGGGACTGCAGCCCGCGATATCCAGCCTCGACGCGGCCATCGCCGCGGCGGGAAGCCCCAGCACGGGCCCCGTGAGTGTTGTCGCCTCGTTCGAGCGGAGTGTGCCGAGAGCGGGGACGAACACGTCGAGCACCCTCGCGGCACTCCAGTCGGCGGCATCCGTGCGGCTTGTTCCGCTCAGTGTCGCTCTCGAGGGCGAGCCCCGGCAGGCCGATCTCATCGAGGGAGCTCAGGATGCCGAGCGTCTCGCCGAGGGAGAGCGACTGTTGCTCGCCGAGGGTGCGGAGGCGCGCTTCGCGACCATCGTCGAGGACTCGACGTCGGTCACCGCACCCCGGCGGCTCCGTGTGCTCGCGCTCATGTCGAACGCGTGGATCACGAACACCCCGGAGTGGTCGGATGCCGTACTGAACTACCTGTCGAGCTCGGAGGATCTTCGCGCCGCCGTCGGGATCGTCACGACGAGTCCGTTCACGCTCGTCGCCGATAACGGGGCGCTCCCCATCCCCGTGAGCAATTCGCTGAGCGTGCCCGTTCGTGTGTTTCTCACCGTCAGGCCACTCACGGCGCAGCTCGCCGTCTCGGAGTCTCTCGTCGAGGTGGTCATCGAGCCCAATGCCCAGGGCCTCGCGCGGGTGCCCGTCCAGGCGATCTCGAACGGGAGCGTGCAGGTCGTCATGACGCTGAGCAGTGCATCCGGCGCACAGATCGGCCAGCCCGCGACCACGGAGATCAACGTTCAGGCGGGTTGGGAGACCCCGATCGTGATTGTCATCGCGGTCATCGTTGTGCTCGTGTTCGCCGGCGGCATTGTGCGCAACATCGTGCGCCGGCGTCGCGGTCACACCTCGACGGACGAAACCGCTACCGATGACTGAGGCTGGGCGCGGAGGCATCGGTAGGGCGAGTGCTCTACTCGCGTCGGGCACGATCGTCTCCAGGATCCTCGGCTTCGTCAACGCCATCGTGCTCGCGGGGGCGATCGGGTACATCGGCGCAGCAGCCGACGGCTTCACGCTGGCCACCCAAATCCCCAACAGCATCTACGCCCTCATCGCCGGTGGTCTCCTGAGTGCTGTGCTCGTGCCGCAAGTGGTGCGCGCGGCGACCCACGAAGATGGCGGGCAACTCTTCATCAACCGACTCGTCACCCTCGGTGTTGTCGTTTTTCTCCTGGTCACCATCGCGGCAACCCTGTCAGCGCCGCTCCTCGTGAGCCTGTACGCGCAGTCCGGCGAACGCGGATTCAGCGGCGCCGGGATGCAGTTGGCCATCGCTCTCGCGTACTGGTGTCTGCCGCAGATCTTCTTCTATTCGCTCTACAGCCTGCTCGGGCAGGTACTCAACGCTCGGGGAATCTTCGGGCCGTTCACGTGGGCGCCCGCCCTCAACAACGTCATCGCGATCGCGGGCATCGCACTGTTCATCGTGCTGTTCGGACCGGACCCAGCCCATCGCGACGCCTCCGTGTGGACACCGACAATGATCGCGGTGCTCGGTGGTACGGCGACCCTCGGCATCGCAGCCCAAGCGCTCGTGTTGACCCTGTTCTGGCGCAGGGCCGGCCTACGCTACCGCCCCAACTTCCGTTGGCGGGGGGTGGGGCTGGGTCGCACGGGCGCGGCCGCGGCGTGGGTCTTCGGCATGATCCTCATCACACAGCTCGCGGCGATCGTCGAAACCCGAGTGGCCACGCTTGCCACCGGCAGCGCATCCCTCGGCGCGCTCAAATACGCGTGGCTGATCTTTATGCTCCCGCATTCGATCGTGACCGTCTCCATCGCCACCGCCTACTTCACACGCATGAGCGGTCACGCGCGCGACGGGCGGATCGACGAGGTCCGCAGCGACCTGTCCTCTGCGCTGCGCGTCATCCTGCTCATCATGGTGTTCGCGGCCGTGGCACTGGCCGCCGTCTCGGTGCCGTTCGCGGCCGTCTTCGGCGGAGACTTCGAGGATGTCAGCGCTCTCGGCCTCGTCATCGTGGCCTACCTCGTTGGGCTGATCCCCTTCACCGTGCTTTTCCTCCTCCAGCGCGTCTATTACTCGCTCGACGACACCCGCACCGTGTTTTTCCTCCAGGTGCTGCAGTCCGCTCTGTTTGTTGTTGGCGTGCTGGCCGTTGCCGCCGCACCGACCTCGCTCATCGCCATCGGTATCGCCCTCGTCATGAGCGGCGCGAACGCGATTCAGACCGTCGTCGCATGGATGCTGCTGCGCAAGCGACTCGGAGGCCTCGACGGTCGTCGCATCATCCTGCGTGGGCTCCAGTACCTCGTCGCCGCCCTCGTGTCCGGCGGAATCGGCGCCCTCCTGGTACTCGCGCTCGGCGGCTACACGGAGGGTGGGTTCGGATCGTCGAGTCGGCTCGGTGGCATCCTCACCATGGCCGGCGCCGGCGCCGCGATGGCGTTGGTGTACCTCGGCATCCTGTGGGTGATCCGCAATCCCGAGCTGAGGTCTCTCGTGCAACCCATCCGTTCCCGTTTCGGTCGCGAATCCCAGGAATAGCCAGTCACTACGATGTGTTGTACCGGTCGAACCAACTGAGGAGTCGCACGTCATGCGCCAACTGATCATCATCGGATCGGGCCCCGCCGGGTACACCGCGGCGATCTACGCTGCCCGCGCAAACATGAACCCGCTCGTCATCGCGAGCTCGGTCGAGGCCGGCGGCGAACTGATGAAGACGACCGAGGTCGAGAACTTCCCCGGCTTCCCCGAGGGTATCCAGGGCCCCGAGCTCATGTCCAAGATGCTTGCTCAGGCCGAGAAGTTCGGCACAGACGTCATCTACGACGACGTGGTGAAGCTCGAGCTGGATGGCGAGGTCAAGCGTGTTCACCTCGGCAACGGCGACGTGGTCGAGGCGTTGGCCGTGATCTTCGCGACCGGCTCGGCCTACCGCAAGCTCGGAATCGAGGACGAAGCGCGACTGAGCGGCCTCGGAGTCTCGTGGTGCGCCACGTGTGACGGATTCTTCTTCCGCCAGAAGACGATCGCGGTCGTCGGCGGCGGTGACTCGGCGATGGAGGAGGCGACCTTCCTCACCAAGTTCGCCGACAAGGTCTACGTCGTCCACCGTAAGGACACCCTGCGCGCCTCCAAGACGATGCAGGACCGTGCCTTCGCCAACCCGAAGATCGAGTTCCTCTGGAACAAGGAGGTCAAGCACATCTACGGTGACCAGCTCGTCACCGGTGTTGGCCTCGTCGACACGCAGGATGGCTCGGAGACCACCATCGACCTGAGCGGACTGTTCGTCGCCATCGGCGCCGACCCGCGCACGCACCTCGTGCACGGCCAGCTCGATCTCAACCCGGACGGAACGATCGCGGTGCACGGGCGCTCGTCGCGCACGAACATCCCGGGCGTCTTCGCTGCGGGGGATGTGATCGACCCGACGTACCGCCAGGCGGTCACCGCCGCGGCATCCGGAACGGTCGCCGCCCTCGATGCCGAGCACTACATCGCCGCTCTGCCCACCGACAAGCTCGCCCTCGCTGCCGTCTAGGCCGAGCCAGAAACCTCTCAAGAAAAGGAAGAACACAATGTCCAACGCCAAGGATGTCACCGACGCGACTTTCGCGGACGAGGTGCTCAACTCATCCGACACGATCATGGTCGACTTCTGGGCTGAGTGGTGTGGCCCGTGTCGCGCCGTCTCGCCGATCCTCGACCAGATCGCCGCGGAGAACCCCGACAAGCTCAAGATCGTCAAGCTCAACGTCGACGACAACCCGCAGATGGCGATGAAGTACCAGATCACCTCGATTCCCGCGATGAAGGTCTTCCGCGGTGGAGAGGTCGTCAAGACCGTCATCGGCGCAAAGCCGAAGCCGGCCCTCGAGGCCGACCTCGCGGAGTTCCTGGCGTAAGCCTCCGTTTCTCGCGAGCCAATCTTCAAGCACTGGCCCCGTCTCTCCCCGGAGAGGCGGGGTTTTGTGTTTTCCCTGGATATCCTTGAATCTTCGCGACTGAAGGACAGCGCATGAGCACTCAGGGCAACAACCTCGACCCGTGGTACACCCACTACGCGGACCGCACAGCCGGCCTCGCCGCCTCCGAGGTCCGTGCACTGTTTGCCGTCGCCTCGCGCCCCGAGGTCGTCTCCCTCGCGGGAGGTATGCCGTTCGTCTCGGCACTTCCACAAGAGCTCATCGCCGGCGCGTTCGAGCGCACGATGCGCGACTATGGCCCAACTGCACTCCAGTACGGATCAGGCCAGGGGATGCCCGCCCTCCGCGAGCACATCCTCGAGGTCATGGCACTCGAAGGCATCCGCGGTGGCGTCGACGACGTCGTTGTGACCACCGGCTCGCAGCACGCGCTCGAGCTGGTCACCAAACTTTTCATCAACCCGGGTGATGTCGTCATCGCCGAAGCGCCGAGTTATGTGACGGCGCTGACGGTCTTTAAATCGTTCCAGGCGCACGTGAATCATGTGGTGACCGACGAGCACGGACTCATCCCCGAGGCACTTGAGGAGGCCATCGCCGCGCTTCGCGCCGAGGGTCGCACCATCAAGTTCCTGTACACGGTTCCCACCTTCGGCAACCCGTCCGGTGTCACGATGTCGTGGGAGCGCCGCCTCCGGGTGCTCGAGATCTGCCGGGCCAACAACATCCTGGTTCTCGAGGACAATCCCTACGGGCTCCTGTACTTTGGTGCGCCTGCCCCGCACGCCATGCGGTCGGTGGAAGAAGACGGGGTGATCTACCTCGGCACCTTCTCCAAGACCCTGGCACCCGGGTTCCGCCTCGGATGGGTGCTCGCGCCCCACGCTATTCGAGAAAAGCTCATTCTTGCGAACGAGGCGGCGGTGCTCTCCCCCAGTTCCTTCACGCAGCACGTCGTGAGCGAATACCTCGACGAGGCCGACTGGAAGGGCCAGATCGACACCTTCCGCGGCGTCTACCGCGAGCGACGGGATGCCATGCTCCTCGCTCTCGACGACTACCTGCCCGATCTGTCCTGGACCCACCCGGACGGCGGTTTCTACGTCTGGGTGACGTTGCCCGACAACCTGGACTCCAAGTCGATGCTCCCCCGCGCGGTCAAAGAACTTGTCGCTTACACCCCGGGTACGGCTTTTTACGCCGACGGAAACGGGCGCACGAACATCCGGTTGTCGTTCTGCTACCCCACCCCGGAGTTCATCAGGGAGGGCATCCGCCGGCTCTCCACCGTCATCAACGGCGAACTCGAGCTGCTCACGACGTTTTCGCAGACCGCGCCGCTCAGCGTGAGCCTGCCCGACGACACCATCATCAGTCCGCCCGCCAACCTCGGCTAAGGTCCCATGTCCCCACGCATTCTTGTTCTCGCCGGCGGTATCTCCCACGAAAGGGACGTTTCGCTTCGCTCCGGGCGCCGCGTAGCTGACAGCCTCGCCGAACACGGCCTGAGCGTTGAGCTCCGCGATCCCGATGCCACCCTTCTCCACTACTTGCGCGAGACGCGACCCGACGTCGTGTGGCCCGCTCTGCACGGTGCCAGCGGTGAGGATGGCGCGCTCCGAGGGCTCCTGGATTTCATCGGTATTCCGTACGTGGGTTCGCGCGCCGACGCCGCGCGGCTGGCGTGGGATAAACCGACCGCCAAGACACTCGTCGCGCG